>DASVQF010000045.1:0-189443 GCA_036389315.1 Pyrinomonadaceae bacterium | reverse complement strand
CAGCAACCCCCTGACGTCCGCAGGTGTCAATTCCCTCGTGCGCGGCTGGCCCAGCACGCCCTCAAAGCTATCTTCGATGCCGATCACGCGCGCGTCATACTCCCCGACAGCAGTTTTCACGACCGAGCGAATCACCGCGTTCAGACCGGGCGCGTCGCCCCCGCCCGTAACTATGCCGATGGTTTTATACATAAGCCTCAAGGACGATGGACGATAAACCATAGACGATAAGAGCTTTTTCCGTCGTCCATCGTTAGTTTCTTACTCTTGGCGGTTCATACTGTTCGCCATATTCCGGATATTCGCGTGTGACGACTGCGCCGGGGCGCGTGTTCTCCGTGAGCAGTGTGAGCGCGTCACGCAGGACTGCGCGCTGCAAATCCGCCATGCCGGGTCGCCCGAGGCTGTTTCCGATCTTGAAGCCTTTCGGGTAGAGCGCGCGCGGCGGGCGCATCTGCGCCGAAACTTCCGGGCTCACTGTGATGAGCACAGTCGGGATACCCCTTATCTCGATCTCGCGCTGGACCGCAACGACCGTGCGGTGACAGACGTTTGGTCAACCTCCCGTCAGGATAACGGCGTCGGCGCGCGATCCCTTATCAATCTCGTTGGCGATTTGCGGCGCAGTCCCTTCATAAATCGCCTTCAACTGCATAGTATAGCCCATATAGCCGACATGCTTTTTAGCGACGCCGCCGATGAAGCCTTCCGCCATGAGGTCGCGCAGCACGTCGATGGGGAAGACGACGTTGATGTCTTGGTCTGCGTCCTCATGGTCGTAATGATGATGCGTCACCATCAACTCGGATCGCTCCACGTCGGGCGGAATGACGCGATAAGTCAGATCGCCAAGCTCGTCCCCGATATTGAAGGGCTCCTGGTCTTTGAGATGAACCCCAGCCGCCGTCACGATGGCAATGGTGCTTTTCTCAAGCTGGCCATCGAACGGTGTGAACGGCACGCATTTTCTCGACAGAGTGCTCATAAGATAATTCCTTAAGCGATCAGCTTTCAGCAATCAGCTATCGGCTGTGCGCTATCTGTGATTTCAGATTTGCGATTTGAGATTCCAAACTGCTGAAAGCTGATTGCTGATCGCTGAAAGCCTATGAAAACACGGGCTGAACCGGAGCGGCTTCCTAAAAAGCATCCGGGGTTCAGCCCGCTGGCCCTTGCCGTTCAGACAGCGCTCGCTTCCTGGTTACAGCTTGCGGAGCACTTCAAACAAATCTTCGTTATCCGGTTGATCGCCGATGTCGTGGATGTCCTTGTAAGCGAGCTTACCTTCCTTGTCCACGATGAAAAGCGCGCGTTCCGAGATGCCGTCCGTCTCACGCCACGCGCCATATGCCTTAGCTACTTCGCCTTTCGGGTGAAAGTCGCTCAAGAGATCGTAAGAGAGTCCGCCGAGGCTCTTGGCCCAGGCAGCATTACACGGGACGCTGTCGACAGAGATGCCCAGCACCTGGGCATCATAGCCTTTGAAGCGTTCGAGGTCAGCCTCGTACGCAGGCATCTGCGCCGTTCACACGGGCGTCCACGCCAGCGGGTAGAACGCCAGGACGACGTTCTGACGCCCACGGAAATCCGAGAGCCGCACCTTTTTGTCTTTCGTAAGGTTGCTCTTCAACTCGAAATCCGGGGCCATATCTCCAACTTCCGGCATTAGATATACTCCTCTTCGTAAATGAATTCACAAAAACTTTGCGGGGGCTAATACAGAGGCAAGCTTACCCTTCGTAGGAAGCGATTTCAAGCTTATAACCACAAAGACACAAAGACACTAAGAAAAAGTGAATAGTGAATGGACGCACGGATTTTCTTTTTCCATTTACTATTCACTCCCTTAGTGCCTTTGTGTCTTTGTGGTAAATTTTGTCCGTTGGCTTCCTCAAGGTTAAGAGATGAAACAGCACGTCGCCATCACACAGCGCGGGGCAGAGCGAGCGCGCGCCGGACACCTCTGGATTTACCGCAGCGACATACAAATGGCGGCGGGCGTCGCGGGCGGCTCAATCGTGCGCGTGCGTGATGCGCGCGGAAGGTTCATCGGGTGGGCTCTGTATAGCGACCGCTCGGAAATCTCCTTGCGGCTGCTGACGCTGAAGGACGAGGTGATAGACCGCCAGTGGTGGGGCAGGCGTCTCGAAGAGTCCGCCGGGAGGCGGAGAGGGATTGCGCCTGACGCTAATGCTTATCGCCTCGTCTACTCCGAGGGCGATCTTCTGCCTTCGCTCATCGTCGATGTTTACGACGACGTGCTGGTGCTGCAAACACTCTCGCAGGGGACGGAAAGCATCAAGGAGATGCTCGTCGAGCTGCTTGTCGAAACGGAGCGCCCGCGCGCCATCATCGAGCGCAACGACGTGCGCGTGCGCGAGCTTGAAGGGTTGGAGCTGCGCACTGGACTCCTCTACGGCGATGCGCCCGAGGAGCTTGAGATAATGCAGGACGGAGTGCGCTTTCTGGTCTCGCCGCTCGGCGGGCAAAAGACCGGCTCGTTTCTTGACCAGCGCGAAAACCGGCTGGCCGCGCGAGAGGTCGCGCGGGGCCGCGCCCTTGACTGCTTTACCTTCAACGGCGCGTTCGCGCTTCAATTGGCCCACGCCTGCGAAAGCGTCCTCGGCTTAGACATCTCTGCGGAAGCCGTGGCGGCTGCGCGCCGCAACGCCGAGCTGAACGGATTGGGCCAAGTCGAGTTCCGCGAGGCCAACGTCTTCGACGCCCTGCGCGAGATGGAACACGCGGGCGAGCGCTTCGATACCATAGTCCTTGACCCGCCAGCCTTCGCCAAGAATCGCGCGAGCGTGAGCAAGGCCGGGCGCGGCTATAAAGAGATCAACCTGCGCGCCCTCAAGCTGCTCAGAAGAGGCGGCGCGCTCGTCACCTGCACCTGTTCCTATCACATGTCCGAGCAGATGTTTCTTGAGACGCTCGCGGCGGCGGCCCGTGACGCGCGCCGCTCGATACAGCTCGTCGAGAAGAGAATGCAGGCCCGCGACCACCCCGTCCTCATCAGCGTTCCAGAAACCTACTACCTGAAATGCCTGATCGTCCGCGTGCTGGATTGAGGAATGAACAGGATGGACAGGATAAAGAGTTCAGACGGCTGACGTGCCTCTCCTCTTTATATCCTGTCCATCCTGTTTGATTCTGCTCTACTTCTAACTCTGAGCTGCGCCGTTGCGCGTGCTTTCGGCCAGGCGCTTGGCGTCGGGGAAGGCTTCGAGGGCGCGCAGGGTTTGCGGGTCGCTCTCGATGAGGATGCGTGTGCCGGCGTCGCCGCCGAAGGCTGCCGTGATGATCTCGTTGCGCAGGCGCAGCTTTGCGAAGTCCAGCTCGCCGTCGATCTGCGCGGGCTGTAGGCCCAGGGTCGGGTCGCGTTGCAGATAGGCGCGAAAGGCTTCGACGACGCGATCAGTTACGGGGTAATCGGTCGCGCGCGGGCTGCGGCTCGTCTCCATCTTCTCGACGCGATAATTTTCCAGGCCCTCTATTTTGCCTGCGACCAGTTGGCGCGTGAAGAAGAAGGCCGCTTCGATAATGCGCGTGCGCAGGGGCGAAGGCTGCGGGAGGCGGGCTTCGATGTCGGGCGTGATGCCGCCGCCGCCGTAAAAGATGCGCCCGGCTGCGGTCTTGACGGCGGGCCCGGTCGGCGGATGCGGCGGCGGAGCGGGCGCTGGCGTGACAGGCGGCGGTTGCTGTGTGGGCCGCTGCGGCGCGGGCGCAGCGGGCCTGACAGGCTGGGCCGTTTGCGCTTCGCCTTCCGCGTCGTGGCGCACGTAGTAGTCGTAGAGCGAGCCGTTCGAGTAATCGCGCTGAATCGAGCGCCCGTAAGGCGTGTAGTACTTCGCGGTCGTCAGCGTCAGGCCCGTGCCGTTCGGCAGATTAAAGACTCTTTGGACGAGCGCCTTGCCGAAGCTGGTCTCGCCGACGATCAGGCCGCGCCCATGATCTTGAATCGCCCCGGCGACGATCTCCGAAGCCGAAGCAGAGTTGCGATTGATGAGCACGACCAGCGGGTAGTCCTCCGTGTCGTTGCCGTGGGAACGATAAAGGATAGGCTGCTGGTACTCGCGCCCGCGAACCGATACGACCACCTGCCCGCGCGGCAGAAACTCGCTCGCCACGTCAATCGCCTGATCGAGCAGGCCGCCCGGATTGCCCCGCAGGTCTAGAACGATCTGGCGCATGCCCTGCGAGCGCAAAGTGTTGATGGCGTCATGCAACTCGTCGCCCGTCGTATGCTGAAAGCCTCCGGTCAAGCCTATGTAGCCGATGCCCGGGCGAATCATGAAAGAGTTGCGGATTGAAGGCAGCGGCACTGCGTCGCGGATGATGGTGAAATACTGCGGAGCCTCTGAGCCTGCGCGCTCGACCTTCAATTGAACGGGCTCGCTCCTCTCGCCGCGAACTTTGTTAGAGACCTGCTGGCTAGTCCAACTGCGCGCGTCCTGCCCATCGACTTCCAGTATGCGGTCGCCGTAGCGCAGGCCCGCGCGCGAAGCCGGAGTGTCTGGGACGACCGATTGAATGTAGACACCGTCGCGGTGTTGCAGGATCGTGACGCCTATGCCGTAGAAGCGCGAGTCCTGGTCTTCCTTGAGCTTCGTATACTCGGCCCGCGAGAAGAACATCGAGTGCGGGTCAAGCGTCGAGAGCATCCCCTGGATGGCCGCCTGCGTGGCCTTCTCGTAATCTATCTCGCCAGAGTAGTTGTCCTGGATGAGCCCGATGGCGTCGCCGTAATCGCCTTCGATGTTCTCTGCCGTCGCGGCCGCAGGCGATTTGGCAGACGAAGGGAGGGCCGTGCTACTGCGGCGGCGCGTGCGGGCTCCGCCGAAGGTTCCGCCGATGATCGTCGCCACGATAATGATGATGCCTGCCGCTATGCCGAACTTCCTGCTCATGCTATGCTCCGAAACCGCCCAGACTCCTCGCGCGGCCAGCGCCCGCGAGAGGGTGGCCGGGCACGACCGGCTTTAAATATAGCACACAGTCCGCGCGCCCGCCGAAGGACGAGAATGCCAGCAAAGACCAGGAATAGAGTAAACGGATGGCTCCATCACTTTCGATCATTGTCCCGGCCTACAATGAAGCTGTGCGATTGGGCAAGACGCTCGCGACGATTCTCGATTACCTGAACCGGCAGAGCGGCGAGAGCGAGCTGATCGTCGTGGACGACGGCTCGACCGACGGCACGGCGCGCGTGGCCGAGGAGGGCTTGAAAGACTCTGGCCGCGTCAGCACGCTTCTTATCCCCGTCCGCCCCAATCGCGGTAAAGGAAATGCCGTGCGCGCCGGGCTCCTCGCAGCCACGGCTCCCATAGCCCTCTTCTCCGACGCAGACCTTTCGACGCCGATCACGGAGATGCCCAAGCTCGTTGGGCCCATCGAGCGCGGGCATCGTGACCTGACCTTCGGCTCGCGCGCCCTCGACCGCAGCCTGATCGGAGTCCATCAGCCCTGGCGGCGCGAGCAGGGCGGGCGCATCATCAACCTCATCGTCCGCTTAGCGACACGCCTGCCCTTCTGGGATACGCAGTGCGGCTTCAAAGCCTTTCGCATGCACGTCTGCCGCCCCCTGGCCGAAGCCGCACGCATCGAGCGCTTCGGCTTTGACGTAGAATACTTGTACGTCGCGCACCTCGCGGGCCTGCGCCTTGAGGAGATACCCGTGCGCTGGGATCATAACGATGGCAGCAAGCTGAGCATCTGGCGCGACCCGCCGCGCCTGATCGGCGAAGTCAACACCGTCCGCCGCCTGGCCCGCAGCGGCCATTACGACCAGGCGATTGCCGAGATACGCGCGCGCGTCGCAGAGGAGCAGGAACAACGCCAGGCAGAGCTTCTGAATGTTTGAGCTATAATTGACGACCGATAACTTCGGCCCCTAAGATTTCCTTAAAATTATGACCGCACGACTCAACGTCAACATAGATCACGTCGCAACCGTCCGGCAGGCTCGACGCGCGCCGGAGCCGAGCCTTGTGGCCGCCGCAGTCGCCTGTGAGCAGGCCGGAGCCGACGGCATCACAGTTCACCTGCGCGGAGACCGCCGCCACATACAGGACACAGACCTCAGAGTGCTGCGCCAGACCTTGACCACCTATCTCAACGTCGAGATGGCTGCGACCGAAGAGATGCTCCGCATCGCGCTCGAAGTCTTGCCAGACGCCGTCACCCTCGTCGCCGAAAAGCCGGACGAGGTCACGACCGAAGGCGGCCTCGACGTGCGCGCCAACGCTTCCATAGTACGCGCCACGGTCACTCGCCTGCGCGAAGCCGGTCTCATCACCAGCCTCTTCATAGACCCAGACCCGCAACAGATAGAGGCCGCGCACGAGATCGGCGCACAGCAGATAGAGCTGTGTACGGCCGTCTACGCCGAAGCTACCTTGCCTCCGCGCCACTTCCACACGGAAGGCGCTATGCAGGCCGCGCAGGAGCTAAGGCGCTTGCGCGAAGCCGCCACGCTCGCCTCGCAGTACGGCCTGAGAGTCGCCGCCGGGCATGGGCTCACCTACCGTAACGTCGGCCCGCTCGCAGCCATCGGCGAGATTACCGAATTCAACATCGGCCACAACATCATCGCCCGCTCGATCTTCGTCGGCCTTGAGCGCGCCGTCGCCGAAATGCTTGGGGCCATAAAGGCAGAGGGTAGGGACTAAAAATACCGAGAGCGACTGCGGCCGGTTCGGCTCCCGATCCGTTCCGGCCTCGTCGCTCTCGGTCTCTTTCGGCCGGGGATAACCCCGACCGAAACTTAAAATGGATTTTCAGCTTGCCAGCGCGTCCGCCTCTTTCCTGCGCATGGCGATTCCTAAATGTTTGTAGGCGGCGCGCGTGGCGACGCGCCCGCGCGGCGTGCGGTTGAGAAAGCCTATCTGAATCAGGTAGGGCTCGATGATCTCTTCGATGGACTCGCGCTCTTCGCTGATCGAGGCGGAGATCGTACCGACGCCGACGGGCCCACCGTCGAACTTCTCTATAATCACGCTCAACAGCTTGCGATCAACCTCATCCAGACCGAAGCGATCAACCTCCATCTCATCCAGCGCGCGGCGTGCGAGAGCCTGCGTAATGCGGCCGTCGCTCAAGACCTCAGCGTAGTCACGGACGCGGCGCAGGAGCCGGTTGGCTATGCGCGGTGTGCCGCGCGCGCGACGAGCAATCTCGCTCGCCCCGCTCGCTTCTATCTCGACCGAGAGAATCTCTGCCGAGCGGTGCACGATGACTTCCAAATCCTGCTGCGAATAGAAGTCGAGGTGTTGCACTATGCCGAAGCGCCCGCGCAAGGGGGCCGTCAACATTCCGGCCCGCGTGGTCGCACCGACCAGAGTGAACTTCGGCAGCTCAAGCTTGATGGAGCGGGCGGCCGTGCCCTGGCCGATCATCAGGTCTAGCTGGTAATCCTCCATCGCCGGATATAAGACCTCTTCGATCTGCGGGCGCAGGCGATGAATCTCGTCTATGAAGAGGACTTCGCCTTCCTGCAAGTTCGTCAGCAGCGCCGCCAGGTCGCCGCCCCGCTCAATGGCCGGGGCGCTGACGCTCTTTAAGGGAGCGCCCATCTCGGTCGCGATGATGTTGGCGAGCGTCGTCTTGCCCAGCCCCGGCGGCCCACAGAAAAGGACGTGATCGAGCGCCTCTCGCCGGCCGCGCGCAGCTTTCAAAAAAATCTTGAGATTGCTGGTGATGCGCGTCTGCCCTATGTATTCGTTGAGGCGGCGCGGGCGCAAGCTGGGCTCGGCCTGCACGTCTTCCGGCGTGGCTTCGCCGGCGATGGGGCGCGGCCCCCCGGCTATGTTCTCCATGTTCTCTTCGACGGCCGTTTGTGACATGAACTCTTAAATCCCCTTCTCTCTCTGCTCGAACCCTGTCAACTTAAGAGACCCGCATTATACCGCGCCTGGGCCTGTGTTTCAAGTGTGAAACACAGGTCGTTTCGCATGAAATCATGCGAAAGGGTTTGACTCGCGGCTGAAATGAAAAGATAATGCGCTCTTCGGAGAAGTGATCCGGACGACGCCCAGACCGCCACCCGCTTTAGATCACCTGGAACAACGGCAGCCTTCGTGAGTGCTGCGAAAAAAGCTGACACCCGACCGCAGCTTACAACAGAGCATCCGAGAAATAAGGAGAGAGAAGAGATGAGACTCGTCCCGAAACGCCCCCTCTTAGCAGTCCTACTGTTTCTATTGTCGTTTACCGGCGGCTTCGGCATAGCCGGGTCGAGCGCCTTGATAAAGGGCAGCAGTCCAGCGCCCGCCAGCCTGGGGTGCGTCGAGGACTGTAAGGAAAAACAGGACAAGCACCTGGAGAAGTGCGAGCAAATCCCCGAAGCCAGACGCGAGAGCTGCCGCGAAGCGGCCAATTCCGTTTACAATAAGTGCGTGGAGAGGTGCGGCTGACGCTCGCGTTAGGATTGCGGCGAGCCTCAGTTCCAGCTTTGAGACGGCGGCCGAGCGTCTTCAGACGTGAAAGCGGCCCGCGAAGGATTGACTGCTGAAGTATTGGCAGTCTAATTCTTCACGGGCCGCTTTTGGACTTTGCGCTCGTCGCGCTCGACCGCAGAGCCGCTTCAGGAGTTGATGACTGGCGCTCCCGTGGCGAGCTGCAAACGCACCATCGAGCGTTCTAGGCGAGCGCGCGCTTTCTCGAAATCCTCCTCCGTGCCGCTCCACGCGCTCAAGGTCTTTTCGGCATGCTCGCGTGCGAGCCTGGCCCGCGCAGCATCTATCTCATCGGGCCGCTCGGCGACTTCGGCCAGGACAGAGACGCGGTCTCCGTTGACTTCGACAAACCCGCCCGAGACGTGCAGACGGTGGACAGTGCCCCCCTGGCTGTAGGAGAGCACGCCCGTTTGCAGTTGCGAGATGAGCGGAACGTGGCCCGGCAAAATCCCCAGCTCGCCGTTCGCGCCCGGAACATTGACGAAATCCACTGTCTCCGAAAGCAGACGCCTTTCGGGCGTCACCACCTCAAGTTGAATCTTGTCTGCCATATTCCCTTTATGCTGATGCGATCTGCTTGGCGCGCTCGACGGCCTCTTCGATAGTGCCGACGAGGTAGAAAGCCTGCTCGGGCAGATCGTCGTGCTTGCCGTCAATGATCTCTCGAAAACCCTTGATCGTGTCTTCGAGCTTGACGTACTTGCCTTCGAGGCCCGTGAACTGTGCGGCGACGAAGAAGGGCTGCGAGAAGAAGCGCTGAATCTTGCGCGCGCGAGAGACGACCAGCTTGTCTTCGTCCGACAACTCGTCGAGGCCGAGGATGGCTATGATGTCTTGCAGGTCTTTGTAGCGCTGTAGAATCTGCTTCACGTCCTGCGCCGTGCGGTAATGCTCCTCGCCGACGATGCGCGGGTCGAGGATGCGCGAAGAAGAGGCGAGCGGATCGACCGCCGGGTAAATCCCCAGCTCGACGATCTGGCGCGAGAGGGCCGTGACGGCGTCGAGGTGCGCGAAGGTGGTCGCGGGCGCGGGGTCTGTGTAATCGTCGGCCGGGACGTAGACGGCCTGAATGGAAGTGATCGCGCCCGTCTTGGTGGAAGTGATGCGCTCCTGCATCTCGCCCATCTCTGTGGCGAGGTTCGGCTGGTAGCCGACGGCCGACGGCATGCGGCCCAACAGAGCCGAGACCTCGGAACCGGCCTGCGTGAAGCGGAAGATGTTGTCTATGAAGAGGAGCACGTCGAGGCCCTGGTCGCGGAAATATTCGGCGACCGTGAGGCCCGAGAGAGCGACCCGTAGGCGCGCGCCCGGCGGCTCGGTCATCTGCCCGTAGATGAGCGCCACTTTCGATTCCTCTATGGCCTGCATGTCAACCTTAGACATGTCGAACGCGCCGGTCTCTTCCAGGTTCTTGTAGAAGCCCTCGCCGAAGTTGATGACCTTCGATTCGACCATCTCGCGCAGCAGGTCGTTGCCCTCGCGCGTGCGCTCGCCCACTCCGGCGAAGACGGAAAAGCCCGAGCGGGCCTTGGCGATGTTGTTGATCAGCTCCATGATGAGCACGGTCTTGCCGACGCCCGCGCCGCCGAAGAGTCCGATCTTGCCGCCGCGCAGGAAGGGCTGAATGAGGTCAAAGACCTTGATGCCCGTCTCGAACATCTGCAATTCGGTCGCCTGCTCGTCAAAGTCCGGCGCGTGGCGGTGAATCGGGTAGCGGGTCGTGGCCTTGACTTCGCCCAGGTTATCGACGGGTTCGCCGATGACGTTGAGGACACGCCCGAGCGTGCCTTCGCCGACGGGGACGGTGATGGGCCCACCCGTGTCTATGGCCTTCATGCCGCGCACCATGCCGTCCGTCGGCAGCATGGAGACGGCCCGCACGCGGCCCTCGCCGAGGTGCTGCTGTACTTCGCAGATGACATTAATCTCGGTCGGCACGTCGAATCCTTCGGAGGTGACGCGCAGCGCCTCGTAGATCGGCGGCAGGTGTCCTTCTTCAAATTCCACGTCCACGACGGGGCCGATAATCTGCACCACCCGGCCCACGTGATGACCGTCCGAACTCGCGTTTCCATAACTGGTAGACATAATTTTATTAAACAGCTCCTCTTAATTAAGCCTGTCAGGCAAAAATCCGGCGGGGTTGAAAGCCAGACAAGATAACATATCGTTTAGCCCTAAATCAAAGCGCGTCCACCAGAGCGTCTAGCGAGTTCCGGGATAGTGTGTGAGCAGTTCTGAAATCCTGTCCAGATAGATGTCCGGCCCGGCCGCAGCCAGGCGCTTGCTCGTCGGGTAGCCGCTGCGGACGGCAACCGTGTGGACGCCCGCGCGCTTGCCCATCTCTATGTCCTCAGGAGCGTCGCCGACGTAGGAGCACTCCGGGGCCTGCGAGCCGATCAAGCGCATGGCCTGCTCCAAGCCTTCGGGGTGCGGCTTCTTGTTCGTGATGTGCTCGTTGCAGACGACCGTCTGAAAGACGGCCCCGAGGCACATCTCGTCCAGCTCGCGCGTCACGCGGCAATGGCTTCCGCTCGTGACTACGCCTAGACGGTAGCCCCTCCGGTGAAGCTCCGTCAGGGTCGCGTGCGCGCCCTCGACGAGCCTGCACGGTTCCAGGCCGTAGTGATGAATCCAGAGGTCGTCTGCGCGCTGCCACTGTTCGCGCGGCAATCGCAGCGTCTCGTACATCGTGTACCAGTTCGGAGAGTAGTTGGCTTCGTAGAACTCCGCTGTGAAGGGGACGCCCAGCTCGTCCAAGCTCTTTTGAAAGGCCGTGAAGCCGTTCAAGGCAGAGTCGTTGAGCGTGCCGTCCCAGTCGAAGAGGATGGTGTTGATTGAGGAGGTCGAATCAGTCATCTGTGGTCGAAAACCGGGCGGCCGTCTTGTTCACCCTCGCCAGCTTATTCGCCGTCTATGCGAATCTTCATGCGGCGCAGGGTTCGCATGTCTTCGTCCGTCAGCTCAAGCGCGCCCTCACCGTGCGCGTGGTCGTCTTTGTCGTCGTGCGGGCGCAGGCCGATTTCCAGGCGCAGCGTCAGCTCCATCTCGTAGCCGGCCTCGCGCAGCCGCTCTATGGCCCGGGCCACTTGCGGCGAGCACTCGACCGCCGCGTTGATGGCCGAGCCCAGCTCGTTGACGATCTGCTTGGCTTCGTCGTTGATCTCCAAAATACTGGGCCGCTTCCTCTGGCCGAAATTTAATCCGCAGGACTAACGGGTACGCGCCTCTGATGCTAAGCGACGCCCGTGCTCGCGGTCAACTCGCTTGGCGCTCGGGGCGTCACAGGAAACGGTAATTGCTTGGCCGAAGCGCGCTATGTTAGGCTTCACGGCACAAGCACCCTTTGCGCGCGCCTTAACAGTTATGCTTTCGGAGAGTTTGACCGGGGAAGAAATACATGGCGACAAACACACGCGCCGAGCGGCGCGAGCGCTTCGAGACATCTTCGGGCATAGAGCTGCCCAACGACTTCAATCCGTCGAACACGGAAGCGATTGATTACGAGCGCTCCTTAGGTGCGCCGGGCGAGTATCCTTACACGCGCGGCGTGCGCCGCAACATGTATCGCGGGCGCTTCTGGACTATGCGCCAGTACGCGGGCTATGCGACGGCCGAAGAATCGAACGCGCGCTACAAGTACCTGCTCGCGCAAGGGACGATGGGGCTCTCGGTGGCTTTCGATCTGCCGACGCAGATCGGGCTCGACTCGGACGACCTGCTCGCGATGGGCGAAGTCGGCAAGGTGGGCGTCGCCATTGATTCGCTCGAAGACATGTCGCGCCTCCTCGAAGGCATCCCGCTCGACACCGTCTCGACCTCGATGACCATCAACGCGACGGCCTCGACGCTTCTCTGCCTCTATCTGGCCGTCGCCCGCAAACAGGGCGTCTCGTTCGAGCGCGTCAACGGAACCATCCAGAACGATATTCTGAAAGAGTACATAGCGCGCGGCACATACATCTATCCGCCCGCGCCGTCGCTCAGGCTAGTGACGGACACGTTCGCCTTCTGCGCGCGCGAAGTCCCGAACTGGAATATGATCTCGATCTCGGGCTACCACATACGCGAGGCCGGCTCGACGGCCGTGCAGGAGGTGGCCTTCACGCTTGCGGACGCCATCGCCTACGTCGAGGCGGCGATAGCGGCGGGCCTCCGCGTGGACGAGTTCGCGCCGCGCCTCTCCTTCTTCTTCAACGCGCACAATAATCTGCTGGAAGAGATCGCCAAGTTTCGCGCCGCGCGCCGTCTCTGGGCCCACACGATGCGCGAGCGGTTCGGGGCGCGCGACCCGCGCTCGATGATGCTCAGGTTTCACACGCAGACTGCTGGCTCCACCCTGACTGCGCAGCAGCCTGAAGTCAACATCGTACGCACGACCATACAGGCGCTCGCAGCAGTCCTCGGCGGCACACAATCGCTGCACACCAACGGCATGGACGAGGCGCTGGCCCTGCCCACGGAAACTGCGGCGCGCATAGCCCTGCGCACCCAACAGGTCATCGCCCACGAGTCCGGCGTCGCCGACACAGTAGACCCGCTCGCGGGCTCTTACGCACTGGAACACCTGACGGACGAGATCGAAAGAGGCGCGCGCAACTACCTGGAAAAGATAGACGCCGTGGGCGGAGTGCTGCGCGCGATTGAGTCGGGCTACGTGCAGCGCGAGATACAGGAATCGGCCTACCGATACCAGCGCGCGGTCGAAAGCGGCGAGCAGGTGGTCGTCGGCGTCAATCGTTTCCAGACCGAAGAAGACGAAGGCGTGCCGCTCCTGCGCGTAGACCCGTCAATCGAACGCGCACAGGTCGAGCGCGTCCGGGCGCTGCGCGAGCGGCGCGACAACGAAGCGGTCGAAGCCGCGCTCATCCGCCTGGAAGAAGCGGCGCGCGGCACTGAAAACATGCTGCCCAGGATACTGACCTGCGTCGAAGCCTACGCGACCGTGGGCGAGATCAGCCATCGCCTGCGTCGCGTCTGGGGCGAATACCGCGAGGCGCTGACGCTGTGATGTCGCACGGGATGAACCGCAGGGAGTTTGCGAAGGCGCTCGGGGCGGGCGCTCTATCTTTGGGCCTGCGCAGTGGCGTTTTCTCGTCCGTCAAGGAGTCGCCGCAAGTGGCCATTACCGTGGACGACTTTAACTGGGGCGACACGGCGCGCATGACGGCCGAGGAGCGTAACCGCGCCCTGCTCTCGGCGCTCAATGCACATTCGCATCTTAAGATTGCGCTCTTTGTCGCGGCCAAGTTCATAGACAACGAGAGGGGCCGCAGCCTGCTCGGCGAGTGGGATAGGGCCGGGCACATCATAGCCAACCATTCCTACTCGCATCTCTATTATCATTCGGCGCGCGTCAGCTTCGACCAGTACTCGGCAGACATCCTGCGCGCCGAAGAGTTGCTGAAAGGTTACTCGCATTTCAGGAAGCTCTATCGCTTTCCTTTCCTGAAGGAAGGGAACACAGTGGAGAAGCGCGACCGGCTGAGGGCTTTTCTCAAAGAGCATGGTTACAGGAACGGGCACGTCACCATAGACGCTTCCGACTGGTACGTTGACGACCGGATGCAGAAGCGCCTCAAGGCCGAAGCCACGGCCGACCTCGCGCCTTACAGAGATTTTTATCTCAGTCATATCTGGGAGCGCGCAGCCTTCTACGACGACCTTGCGCGCAGAGTCCTGGGCCGCAGCGTCAGGCATACTCTGCTCGTGCATTACAACCTGCTGAACGCGCTGTTCCTGCCGGACATCCTGCGCATGTTCGAGGGCAAGGGCTGGAAGGTCATTGACGCCGAGCGAGCCTTCAAAGACCCCGTCTTTGACTCCGCGCCGAAGACGCTGCCCGCAGGCGAGAGCCTCGTCTGGGCCCTCGCCAAAGAGACCGGAAAGTACGACGCCCTGCTGCGCTATCCGGGCGAAGACGGCGATTACGAGAAAGAGAAGATGGACAGGCTGGGCCTCTAGCCGGTGCAAAAAGCGCGCTTCGGGTCTGTGCAAAGAGCGCGGGCCCCAAGCGTCAACGGGGCGGAAGGTTATTGATCGGAAGGACAGGCACAGAAAAGTTCATGAAATGGTTGACGGGCCTCTATTTTCTCCTCCTCGGCGTGATCGTCTTTCTGGCCGACCAGCAGCAGTACCAGCCGCTTTTCCGGCGCGTAAGGGAACTGCCTTACGGCGACAAGCTGGGCCATCTAGTATTGATGGGCCTCTTCTCCTTTCTCCTGAACATGGCCTTGCAGTGCCGGACGCTGCGAATCTGGAAGATAGAGCTGTTGAGGGGCAGCCTCGCGGTCGCGCTCGTCGTGACCCTCGAAGAGTCCTCGCAGATATTGATTCGCTACAGAACCTTTGACGCGGGCGATCTACTCTTTGATTACCTGGGCATCTTCTCGTTCGGGCTGCTCGCGCGCCTTCTGACCCGCAGGCGCTTCGCCAGGGTCAAGGGTTCTTGACTTCAGGTTTCCTCGCCCGCTCGGCGCTCGCCCCGACAGGAACATATCGCTTACAATCGGGACGAGAGCGCAAAACAGCTATGTCGCATCTGCTGGAAGTCCGAAATCTTCAGACTCATTTCCCTACGCGCGCCGGGCTGGTCAAGGCCGTTGACGGCGTGAGCTTTGACATAGACCAGGGCGAGCTGTTGGCTTTGGTTGGCGAATCGGGCTGCGGCAAATCGATCACCGCGCTCTCGATCATGCGATTGATTGCGCCGCCCGGACGCATTGTCGGCGGCGAGATCACTTTCAACGGCGAGAACCTGCTCACGGCCACAGACGAGCGCCTCAGAGAGATTCGCGGCGACGACATAGCGATGATCTTCCAAGACCCGATGACCTCGCTCAATCCCGTCTACACTGTGGGCGAGCAGATTGCCGAGGCGCTTCGCCTCCATCGTGGGCTCTCGCGTAAAGCTGCGCGCGCAGCCAGCATCGAAGCGATGCGCGAAGTAGCCATCCCAGACCCCGCGCGCCGCGTGGACGATTACCCGCACCAGTTGTCGGGCGGCATGCGCCAGCGCGTGATGATCGCCATGGCCCTGGCCTGTGACCCGAAGCTGCTGATTGCGGACGAGCCGACGACGGCGCTCGACGTGACCATCCAGGCGCAGATTCTTGAGCTGCTGAACGAGCTGCGGCGCACGCGCGAGCTTGGCGTGCTGCTCATCACGCACGACCTCGGCGTCGTCGCGGAGGTCGCAGACCGCGTCGCAGTGATGTACACGGGACGCATCGTCGAAGAGTCTCCGGTAGCGGAGTTGTTCGCGCGGCCGAAGCACCCGTACACGGAAGGCTTGATGCGCTCCGTACCGAAGCTGACGGCCGAGCACGTCGCTAAGTCCGAGCGTCTTGAGACCATCGAAGGCATCGTGCCGAGCCCGACAGACTTGCCGCCCGGTTGCCATTTCGCGCCGCGCTGCACATATCGGATGCCGCGCTGCACGGAAGGCACCATCCCTCTCTACCAATTGGAGGGCTCTGTGAGCGTGCGCTGCGTGCTCTTCGACCTGGCCGCAGCCGTCACCGCAGATCATCAGGCCGAGACGAAAACGAAGGAAACCTAAACCGGAAAGATAGCCAAAGCAGACGCAGACAGGGATGGACAGGATGGTCAGGATAAAGAAAAAGCATTGATTTTATGTTTTATCCTGACTATCCTGTCCATCCTGTTAATTCCCTTTCTTGTAAAGACGTGAGTTCCGAAGAGAATTTAAACTTTGATCTGCGGCCGGGGGCCGCGAGCGTGCCTGCGCGCGAGGCCGGGGCTGCGCGGGCAGAGGACGCGCGCGCGACGACAGGGGAGCAGCAGGAGGAGCTGGTGCGAGTGCGCCGCCTCGTCAAGCATTTCGCCGTCGAGGGCAGTGACGACGTGGTGCGTGCCGTTGACGGCGTGACGTTTGAGATTTTGCGCGGCGAGACTTTGGGCCTGGTCGGAGAATCGGGCTGCGGCAAATCTACTGTCGGGCGCTGCCTGCTTCGCCTGATCGAGCCGACCTCCGGCGAAGTCGTCTTCGACGGCCGCGACGTGACAGCGATGCACCGGCGCGAGCTACGGGAGCTGCGCAAGCAGATGCAGATTATCTTCCAAGACCCTTATGCGTCCCTGAACCCGCGCATGAGCGTGCGCGACATCATCTCAGAGCCACTGGTGATTCACGGCATCGGAAATAAGGAGGAGCGCAAACAGAGGGTCGCAGAGCTGCTCAGGCGTGTGGGGCTCGATCCCGACTACATGAATCGCTACCCGCACGAATTTTCCGGCGGGCAAAGGCAGCGCATCGGCGTGGCGCGCGCTCTGGCACTGAGCCCGAAGCTGATCGTGGCGGACGAGCCCGTCTCGGCCCTGGATGTTTCGGTGCAGGCGCAGGTCGTCAATCTCCTGCAAGACTTGCAGGAGGAGTTCGGCCTGACTTATCTCTTCATCTCGCACGGGCTGGCCGTGGTCGAGCACATCTCGACGCGCGTCGCCGTCATGTACCTCGGGCGCATAGTGGAGGTGGCGAGCGCAGCCGATCTGTACGCGAGCCCGCTGCACCCTTACACGCAAGCGTTGCTGTCTGCGATACCCATCCCAGACCCCGGTCGCAAGCGCGAGCGCATAGTCCTGGAAGGCGATGTGCCGACGCCGATCAATCCGCCGTCGGGCTGCCGCTTTCGCACGCGCTGCCCGGCGGCCGTTGCCGAGTGCGCGCAGATAGACCCGGACTTGCGCGAAATCTCGCCCGGCCACACGGTCGCCTGCATACGCGTGCCCGGTTGGATGGACGCGCCGACCGTGGCCTGAAACTCTCGCCGCCCGCGTTACGTATCAGGCGGCGCTATTTTTACCGATACCGGCCGGAGCGTAGCGCACGACCGCCCGGCCTGATGTGGCAACTCTGAAGCCAGGAGGAGAACGACTATGAGTGATCCGAACATGGCAAATCTGACGCCCCATTCTTACGCTGCTTCTCAAGAGCCGCCGCCCGATGGGCCACAGATGACGACGGCCCAGACCTTGACCGGAATCTTCCTTGAGCCCGGACGCACCTTTGAATCATTGCGCGCGCGCCCGCGCTTTCTGGCCGCCGCCCTTATCACGGCCGTCCTGACCTGCCTGTTCGTCATAGTCTTCTTCCAGCGCGCAGGCTACGAGAACGTCATGCGGGCGGCCATCGAGAATTCGCCGCGCGCAGACCAGATGTCTGAGGCGCAGAAGGAGCAGGCGCTCAGAATCTATCTGAACCCGGCGGTCAAGGCGATCAACTACGTCTCGCCGCTGATTGCGATAGCGGTCATTTATGCTGCCGGGGCGGCGCTCTACCTGCTGGGAGTGATGTTGATGGGGCGTTCGATAAGCTACAAGCAGGCGCTCTCGGTCTGGGCCTATTCGAGCTTCGCGCCGACGGTGATGACGATTCTGGTGAGTCTCATCCTGATCTTCCTGAAATCGCAGGAGGAGTTGGAGACGATGCAGCCGGGCCGCAGCCTGGCGCGCGCTAACTTGGGGATACTGGTTGACCCGAAGGCGTCGCCCGTGCTCGCGGCTGTGCTCGGCTCATTCGATATCTTCGTTTTCTTCGGGCTCTTTCTGGCGGCGCTCGGCCTGCGCAAGGTCGCGCGCCTCTCTGCGGGCGCGGCCTGGGCCATAGTGCTTGGGCTCTGGCTGATCTTCGTCGTCCTCAAAGTCGCCCTCGCCGCCGCCACCGGCACAGTCATCGGATAAGAAAAAGGCAAAAGGAAAAAGTAAGAGAAGCTCTCAACGCTTCTTCACTTTTTCCTTTTGCCCTTCTTACTCGTAACGCAGCGATTCAATCGGGTCTAGGCGGGCGGCTTTCCAGGCGGGCCAGAGTCCGAAGACAAGGCCGATGCCGACGCTGGCGACGAAGCCGCCGACGGGAGCCCACAGCGGCACGTAGGACGGAACGAGCAGGCGTATCAGCAGCGTCGTCAACCACCCGAGCAGCAGGCCGACAAGGCCGCCCATCCCCGTCAGAGTCATCGCCTCGATCAGGAATTGCCAGAGAATGTCTGCCCGGCGCGCGCCGATGGCCTTACGCACGCCTATCTCGCGCGTGCGCTCGGTGACCGAGACCAGCATGATGTTCATCACGCCGATGCCGCCCACCATCAAGCCTACGGAAGAGATGACGATCATGGCGATGGCGACGCCCATCGTGATGGCGCGGAACTGTTCGATGATCGATTCGGAGGTCGCCATGCCGAAGCTGTCGGGCGCGCCGAAGGGAACCTGCCGCCGCACCCTCAGTAGGTCTGTGATCTGATCTTTCGCTTCGTCCATCAGGCCGGGACGAGCGACGGCCATGATGTACACGTCGTCGGCGTTCGGCTTGAGCTTGCGCACCACCCCGAACGGCATGTAGATGACGTTGTTCTCGTCGTTGCCGCCGAGAAAGGACTCGCGCTTTTCCAGCAATCCGACGACGCGAAACTCCTGGCCCGCGATCTCCAAAGTCTTATCGACGGGCGAGGTGTAGGGGAAGAAGTTCTCGCCGACGCTGCTGCCGATCACACAGACGCGCTCGTTATTATCGTTCTCGAACTGCGAGAAGAAGCGGCCCTCCATGACGATCTGCGTCCCGGCCTTCTCGAACTCCGGCAGCGTGCCCTGCAATTGCACGGCCGCGCTCGTCTTGCCGTTGGCCGTGACCAGAATCTTCTGGCCGAAGAAGTTGTTCGTGACATCAAGGAAGGGCACGGCGGTCTCGACGGCCGGGAGCTTGGCAATCGCCATCGCGTCGTCGTAGGTCAACTCCTTGCGCATACGCTCTTCGCGCGAGAGACGGCCGATGCGTATGCCGGGTTGAAACTTGGCTATGAAGATCGAGCGCGTGCCGAAGGATTCGACCTCTTTTCTGACAGCCGTATCAATGCCGCTGATGATCGAAGCAATCGCCATCACCGTCCAGACGCCTATGACGACGCCGACCACCGTCAGAAACGACCGCAGCTTATTCGAGCGCAAGGTCGAGAGCGCCATCAAAAGGTTTTCGTAGATGTCACTGCGAATCAGTTTCATAAAAGCAATCAGCCGTCAGCTTAATCGGCCCTGAGCGCCTCAATCGGATCGAGCCGCGCGGCCTTCCAGGCCGGAAATATCCCCGAGAGCACGCCTATGACTCCCGACACGGAGACGGCGACGACCACAGCTATGATGGACAAGTAGGTCGGGAAGAAGACTGTCGTCAGGATGCGCCCGATAACCCAGGCGAGCGTGACGCCGACGATGCCGCCGATGGCCGAGAGCGTAATGGCTTCGACCATGAACTGCTTGAGAATGTCGCTGCGCCGCGCCCCCAGCGATTTACGAATGCCGATCTCCTTCGTCCGCTCCGTCACCGAGACCAGCATGATATTCATAATCACTATGCCGCCGATGACGAGGGCGATAGCGGGCACGGCCACGGCGACAATCGAGACCGTGCCGAGGATGCGGTCGCGTATCCCTGTGATCGCGTCCGGCGTGATGATGCCGAAGTTGTCCTTCTCGTTGGGCCCAAGATGGCGACGGGTGCGCAGCAGGAAGCGCGCCTCTTCGACCGCGTCGTTAAAGGTCTGGTCGGTCTTCGAGGTCGCCACGATGTAGAGCGCGCGTTGGTTGACGAGCGGGCCGAAGCTCTTCTCGTAGGTCTTGAGAGGGATAGTGATGAAGGTGTCCTGCGGCTGGCCGAAGACTGTGCCCTTCGCGGTGGCGACGCCGACGACGCGATAGGGCAAGCCCTGTATGATTAGCTCTTCGCCGACGGCCCTACCGGGCGGAAACAGCTTGTTGGCGATGTCAGCGCCGATGTAAGCGACGCGCATCGCCGCCTCCGCTTCCGCTTCAGAGAAATAGCGCCCTTCGGCTATGTCGAGGTTATCTATGTCGGCGATGACGGGGGTTGCGCCGTCCACCGGAACCTCTTCGAGAATCTCCGTGCCGCGCTTGACCTGGCGGCGCGTGGCCAGGGATTTGGCCCCGATCTTTCCGATGTAGGTCGCGCCCGCCCGCAGATACTCAAGCTCGTCGAGGGTCAAATCCTTATTGCGGCGCTGGGCGGCGGCGATGGTGTCCGTGTCCTTGAAATCCTCGAACGCGAAGCGGCGAATGGAGAAAGACTTCGAGCCGATGCCGGCGATCTTCTCGTCGAAATAGGAGTTGAAGCCCTGTATGACAGAGACGACGACGACGACGGCCGTCACGCCTATAATCATCCCGAGCAGCGTCAACACGGAGCGCAGCTTGTGGGCCCAGATAGCCGAAAGGGCAAGTTTCAATGTCTCGATAAGTTTCACTCGCGTCTACTACGTTTGAATGTCGTCTATGGTTGCAAACTGGGGGCGCGAAATCTTGGATGCGTCGAGCAGGGGATAAGTTTTACAGAAGCTTTAGGGGCTGGCTGGATATAGTACCTCGCCCGGGCGCTTTATTCCCAGCGCAGGGCTTCGATGGGGTCTAGGCGGGCGGCTTTCCAGGCGGGCCAGAGTCCGAAAATGATTCCAACCGCGGCCGAGATTCCAAGTCCCACGGCGATGGCCCACAGCGGGACGTAGGCCGGAAGCGGCGAATACTTGTTCATCAAGAGGCTCGCCACTTCGCCGACGACGAGGCCCGCGATGCCGCCGATGGCCGTCAAAGCGACCGCCTCGATCAGGAATTGCGAGAGGATATTGAGGCGCGTCGCCCCGACTGCCTTGCGAATGCCGATCTCCTTCGTCCGCTCCGTCACCGAGACCAGCATGATATTCATCACGCCTATGCCGCCGATCATCAGCGCCACGAACGAGACGGCCGTCAAGACGAGCGCGGTCGCGCCCGTCAGTTGATTGTAGATGTCCAGCAGCGAGTCCTGCGAAGAGACGCCGAAGTTATTGGGCGCGCCCACGGGCACACGACGCCGCCTGCGCAGGATGTCGGTCACCTCGTCCATAGCCGACTTGACGTAGGCGCGCGAGCGCGGGCGCATGACTATGAAGAAGACGACCTGCGGGGCTGGCAAGTCCGGGTAGTACTTATCGAAGGTCGTTATCGGGATGAAGATGGAGTTGTCGCGCGACTGGCCGAAGAAGTTGCCCAAAGGCTCCATCACGCCGATGATGCGGTAGGGGTTGCCGTTGATCTTCAGCTCCTTATCAATCGGGTTTTCAAAGGGGAAGAGAGCGCGCACGACATCTACGCCGAGGATGCAGACGTTGGAGCGCGCCTCCATGTCCATGTCAATGATGAAGCGACCGTGCCCGACGTTCTGCGAATGGACGAACTCGTAATAGGGCGTGACGCCGAAGAGGATGGGCGTGTCCGTCTGCTTGTCTGCGTAGCGCGCGGTCGAAGCGATCATGCGATGGATGGGCGAGACGCTGACAATCGAGGGCGCTTCGCGACGAATAGCCTCCGCGTCGTCCATCGTCAAATCCTTGCGGTGCAGCTCCTCCTGTCCGGGCGGACGGCCAAAGCTCGGGTCGAACTTCGAGACGAAGATAGTGTTGGAGCCGAGCGATTCGATCTGCTCGGCGAAGGCGCGGTTGAGGCCCTGTATGATCGAGACCATGAAGATGACCGTGATGACGCCCACAGACACGCCCAGTATCGTCAAGGACGAACGCAGCTTGTTCGTGCGCAAAGTGTCCACGGCCATCGCCGCCGATTCCCTGATGTCGTCGAACCTCATCCGAAGCCTCTTCTTCTTCTCAGTTCACCCCGCCGAAGATTTTCGTTATCCGGTGCTCGCCGTCGAAGCGAACGATCAGATCATAATGACCGCGCGGGCCGGTCATGCCGAGCCGCCGCCACAGCTCGCCCTGGTGCTCGCGCGCAGACCAAGTCCAGTACACGTCGGGCCGCCGTTCGATCACCTCTTCGGGCTCGCCCGCTATCTCTTTGACCTCCTCCTTCGTCATGCCGGTCTTAAGGCGCGCGTGCGCTTGCGCGATTCTCTTGGAGACGCGGCGATAGACGAAAGACTCGCGCGCCAGCTCAAGGCCGCAGAGCAGCAATAGAGAAGCTGCAACGATTGCCAGCCGCTTCGCGATGCTTTTCAGCGTGCCTCTCATCATTCGGCCCTCAAAGCCTCAATCGGGTCTAGGCGAGCGGCTCGCCAGGCGGGCCACAGTCCGCTGACGATGCCGACGACAGAAGAGACGCCGACGCCGAGCACGGCCGAAGTCAGGCTCACCAAAAGCGGAAAGCCTATCAGAAAAGAGAGAATGTAAGCGAGCCCGAACCCCGTCACCACGCCGATTGCGCCGCCGATGGCTGAGACGGCCACGGCCTCGATCAAAAACTGTTGCAGAATATCTTTGCGCCGCGCGCCGATGGCCTTGCGGATTCCGATCTCCTTCGTCCGCTCCGTCACCGAGACCAGCATAATATTCATCACCACTATGCCGCCCACCACAAGTGAGATCGCCGCCACGCCGATGGTCACGATGTAGATGTTCGAGGTCGCTTTGCCGTAGAGGTCTAGGAACACGTCCTGCGTCTCAAGCGCAAAGCCGTCGTCTTCGTCCTTGAAGGTCTTGCCGCGCCGATTGCGCATGATGGCGCGCACGCTGTCCTGCACTTCCACCAACTGCTCGGCCGAAGCCGCCTGAATAAAGACGACGAGGGAGTCGCGCGAGCCGTACATCTTCTGATAAGCCGGATAGGGAAGATAGATCACGTTGTCGCGCGAGAAGCCGAAAATCTTGCCCTTGGTCTCGGCCACGCCGACGATCTCGAAGGGGCGACCGGCGATGCGTACGTCCTGGCCCACGACGCGCTCGGGCGGCGCGTCGTTGAAAAGATTGGTGATGATGTCTGTGCCGATGACGCACACGTCTCGGCCTGCGGCGTGCTCGCTCTCAGACCAGATGCGCCCGGCCTGCACGTTGATGTCGTTGATCTGGAACATCGAGAGCGAGACGCCTTGAATAGGCACGTTGTCGGACTTCTGATCGGCGTGCTTGATAAGCTCTCTGGCGTTGGCGGTAGTGCCTGTGCGCCAGCAGGAGGTGCACAGGCGCGCAATGGCGTCGGCGTCTTCCTGCGTCACGTCCTTGTGCTTGTTGAACTTGATGAAGTCCTCGCGCGAGGTGATGATCTGCGGCCGCTTCGAGACGGTGAAGACGGTCGAGCCCTGCGAAGAGAAGGTCGTCGCGACGGTTTTGTCCAGGCCCTTGATGATGGTGACGACCGCTATGACGGCCGAGACGCCGACGATGATGCCGACCAGCGTCAGCGCCGTGCGCAGCTTGTTGGCGCGAAGAGAAGCGACCGCCACGCGGAACGATTCCCAGATGGAGGATAGGCGCAGGCGCAACATAAAAACAGTGACCGGGGGTGACAAGTGGCGAGTGACAAGACGCCGAACCCGCTTGCTCCTCACCTGTCACTCTTCACTCGTCACTGCTCTTATCTGATTCGCTCGTCCTTTTCAATCAATCCGTCGCGGATCGAAATGACGCGATGGGCGCGCGCGGCGATATCGGGCTCGTGCGTGACGACGATGATCGTGTTCCCTTCGGCGTGCAGCTTCTCGAAGAGGTTCATGATCTCATAGCTGGTGGCCGTGTCGAGCGCGCCCGTCGGCTCGTCCGCCAGCAGTATCGAAGGATGATTGACGAGCGCGCGGGCAATCGCCACGCGCTGACGTTGTCCGCCCGAAAGCTCGTTCGGCTTGTGCATCATGCGGTCTGCGAGGTCAACCGATCTGAGCGACTGCTTGGCCCGCTCGTGTCGCTCGGCCGAACTCATCCCGGCATAGATGAGCGGCAGCTCGACGTTATGCAGGCTCGTGGCGCGCGCCAGCAGGTTGAAGGTCTGAAAGACGAAGCCGACCTCCTGGTTGCGTATGCGCGCCAGCTCGTCGTCGTCCATCTCCGAGACGAGCTTGCCGTTGATCCAGTATTCGCCCTGCGAGGGCGTGTCCAGGCAGCCGATCAGGTTCATCAGCGTGGACTTGCCCGAACCCGACGGGCCAATGATGGCCAGGTACTCGCCCTTCTGCACGTCGAAGGAGACGCCATGCAGCGCGTGGACTTTCTCCGAGCCCATGACGTAGGTCTTCCAGATATTGCGCATCGAGATGAGCGAGGCGGGAACGGCATCCCTCGCCAGCAGCTCGCCGCGCGTGAGCACGCCCGCTTCAACCGTTTCTTCCGGCATCGTCAGTGTGGCCTCGCTCATGACTATTTACCTTCGGAGGAGTTGGAGTTGTCGCCCGGCTTCCTCACCTGCCGCTTGACGCTCTGATTCTCCTTGAGCGTCTTCAAGACTCGGCTCGGGCCCGTGACGACTTCCTGACCCGCCTGCACGCCGCTCAGGATTTCGATGTCGGATTCACCCGTGATGCCCGTCGTGACTTCGACGAACTTGACCTTGTTACCTTGCAGAATGTAGACGCCCTTGATGTCTTTGGGCTTTTCGCCCTGCGCCGTTGTGGGTGCTGGCGCGCCGCCTGCCGCTGCGGGCGAGGCTCCTGCTGCGGGAGCGTTGGGCGACCTCTCGACGATGGCTTGAAGCGGCACGGCGATGACGTTCTGCTTGACCTTCGTCGTGATGGTCGCCGTCGCGCTCATGCCCGGCTTCAACCCGTTGCGAATATCATCGGGCATATTCTGCACCTGGACGACGACGCGAAACTCTTTCGCCTCCTGCACGTTGATCTGCGTCTGGAGACCGCCGGTCGTCGCCGACTTGCCGAGAGCGAGCGGCGTCTTCTGCGTGACCGTGCCGGTGATTTCGCGGTCTGCGAAGGCGTCAACCTTGATCTTCGCGGGTTGGCCCACCTCGACGTTGGCGATCTCGGTTTCGTCCACCTTGACCTCGACGTTGATCGTGGACATGTCGGCGATGGTCAGAAGCGGCGTGGTCGAGAGGCCCGCGACGGCGAATGTACCGACCTTCGAGGGCACGTCGGCGATGATGCCCGTGAGCGGGGCGAGCTGCGTGGCTTTGGCCAACTGGCTGGACTGGCCGCGTTGCAATGCTGCCTGCTGGTTGGCGCGCGATTCGGCCGCCGAGACGCTGGCCTGCGCGCGCTGCACGCCGATGCGTGCATCCCGCACGTTGACTCTCTGCTGGTTGGCGCGTGCGATGGCCTCCTGGACGGCGATGTTCTGCGTCTGTAGATTTGCCTGCGCAGTGCGCAGGGCGACCTGGGCCTGCTCGAAGCGGTCGCGCGCCACGTCGTATTCCGAGCGGGAAGCGACGCCGGACTCCACCAGCTCTGTGGTGCGCTTCAATTCGCGCTGCGCAGAGGTGAGGTCAACCTGCGCGCGGTCAACGTTGGTTTGCGAGGCTACGACCTGCTGGCGCGCCTGGGAGACGGAAGCTTCGGCGACGACGAGGGCTTGCTGGGCCTGCGCGACGCTGTTCTCGGCGGCCAGGACTTGCTGGCGCGCGTTCTGCACGTCGCTGATGGCGGCCTGCGCGGCGGCGGCCTGCGCCTGCTGGTTGGACTGAAGCTGAGTCGGGTCTAGGCGGACGAGCGGTTGGCCCTTCGTCACAAGGTCGCCCTCCTTGACGAAGATCTCTTCGATGCGGCCCGCCACCTCGCTCGTCATGTTGACGAACTGTATGGGGCGGACTTCGCCCGAGGCTGTGACGGTCTGGCGCAGCTCTGGTCTGACTTCGATCTTAACGACGGTCACTTCGGGCTCGTCCTTGCGGCTGGCAAAGACGCTGATGATTATGATCAGCCCGAGGAGGGCGACCGCCGAGACGATGATAATAATCTTCTTTCTACGGCTTAATGCCATCTCAATCACTTTCCTTCTGATAAAAAGGGCCACTCTACAAGTCGGGTCTCAGATAAAAGCTCGCACTTCGATTTTTCGGAAAACCTTGATCGAACCCGCACCAGCGTAACTTCTACGTCGGAACGGCGCGCACAGTTTCAATTATAAGCATTGAAAGCCCGTAGGGGAAAACCTGAAAGCGGAAAAGCGGGGGCGGCGCTGCGGCGGATTCTAACGGATTTTCGGACTCCTTAAAAACTGTGGTTGGCGACTATTTTCATTTCGCGTTACAATAAGTGCCCTCTCGCGCCGAGGGTGTTGACGGACGCTCTCGCGCTCCGGGCCTGTCGAAAGCGCGGACTGGGTTCGACGCCTTCTCAAAGCGCCGGACGAGCGTTCAAGGGTTGACCTTATGATTACCTGCGAGAAGTGCAATACGGAAAACATAGACGGGGCGCAGTACTGTGATGAGTGCGGAGCGCCTTTGGTTCGTTCTGCGCCGGAGAAAAAAGGGACGAGCGACACGGGCGGCGGCACTGCGGGCGGCGGCCTGAACGAATCGAACGGGCCCGTCCCGAACGGCGCGAGCGACGCGCAGAACAGCCCTGGCCCTTACGCCATCTCCTCCGGCTCGATTGCGATGATGGACGGCGCGCACGCTCGTCTGGTCATCGAGCGCGGACGTTCCGCTGGCAAGCAGTTCCCCTTGAGCGACGACGAATCGCAGATCGGACGCTGGGACGCCGACGGCGGCATCTTCCCGGACGTTGACCTGGACGCCGACGACCCCGAAGCGAAAGTCTCGCGCCGCCACGCGCGCATCATGCGCCGCAATGATAAATATTTCATAGAAGACTTGGGCTCGACCAACGGGACTTTTATCAATCGCGGGCGGAGGCTCTTGCCGGGCGACCGGCAGCCTCTCAACGACGGCGACGAGATTATTGTCGGCAAGACTTTTTTGCGTTTTCATATCGTTAAGTAATCGGAGAGACGCGGGCGCGCGAGGAGAGGGCTCGCCGTGTGAGACGAGCGCGCGCCGAAGAGCCCCTTGCGCGCGAGCGGTGAGAGCGGGGCGGGGCTTTGAGGGATACTTTCAGCCTTTGAGACCTGACTATCGAGAGATGTCTGCCTGCCATCAATGCGGCGTAGAGCATACGCCTGACGATCCTTTCTGCGGCAACTGCGGCGCGCCGCAGCAGCGCCCGTCTGCTGGGCAGCCGAGCGCCCCTCAAGCGCCGCCCGCAGACGCCAGCGCGGCCACGGTCGTCGGCGTGCCGTTCCCTGTCACAGAGCGTGACCCCTGGGATACGGCTGCGGACTCGGACGAGAGGCCCGCGTCCTCTGCGTCCGAAACGCCTTCAGCGCCGATCCTTGGCGACTCGCAACTGGACGACACGATTGCTCCGCAGGAAGCAGTGCAGGCCAATCAGGCCGAACAGGCCAATCAGAATAATCAGAGTAGTCAGGCCGCCGCAGCGCGGCCGTCTCACACGGGCGAGATGCAGCGAGAGGGAACGGGTGCGGGCGACGCTCCGCCGACGGCGCGCGCTGGCTCTACAGGAGGACGCCAGCCCTCGGCCAGCAAGCAACTGGAAGCCGGGACTGTGCTGAACGGGCGCTACGAGATCGTGCGCCGTATCGGTGGCGGCGGGATGGGAGCCGTCTACCTGGCCAAAGATCGAAACCTGGGCGATGCCCCGCGCGCCGTCAAGGAGATGATCGAATCTCACATAGACAGCGCGCAGCACGACAAGGCGATCTCGGATTTCAAGCGCGAGTCGCTGCTTTTGACCTCGCTTGAGCATCCTTCGATTCCGACCATCTACGACTATTTCTACGACGATGGGGCGAGCCGCTTCTACCTCGTCATGAAATACATCTCGGGCGGAGACATCGCGGCACGCCTCAGGAACGCGCCGGGCGGACGCATCGACGAGAGGACGGTCACGACCTGGGCCATACAGGTCGCGGACGTTTTGGATTACCTGCACAACCAGCCGAAGCCGATCATCTATCGCGACCTGAAGCCCGCGAACCTGATGATTGACGGCAATAGTGGACGGGTGATGCTGATTGACTTCGGCATCGCGCGCTGGGTGACGAAGCAGGAGAAGGGCGTGACGGCTGTCGGGACGATGGGTTATGCGCCGCCGGAACTCTTCAGCGGCAAGGTCGAGCCGCGCTCTGACCTCTACTCTTTGGGCGCGACGATGTTTCACCTGCTGACGGGCTCAGACCCGCAGGACAACCCGCTCCTCATCTTCGACTTTACGAAGAACCCGCGCCCGCGCGCCATCAACCCGGCGCTTTCGGTCGAGATGGAGCGCATACTGATGCGGGCAGTCGAGCACAAGCCGGAGGCGCGCTTCCGCTCGGCCGCAGAGATGCGCGATACGCTCACGCATCACCTGGAAAGGCTCAAGGCCGGCGAGGTGAGCTACGGCGCAGCGCCGGGGCAGCAGATAGGCGGCGAGACGATTCAGACCGAGATGGTCTTCTGCGGTTTCTGTGGCGGGCGCATCGCCGCCGACGATGTCTTCTGCGCACACTGCGGCGCGCGTCAACCCTTAGCCGGAGTCGGCTCCAGCGCGGCGCTTCGCCAACTGGGGCGCGCGACGGCCAAGCTGGTCGTCGCCGGCACGACCGAGCTTGAGGCGGCCCAGTTCCCTTTGCAGAAGGAGAGCAATCTGGTCGGACGCCAAGACCCGCACTCCAACATCTTCCCCGAAGTTGACCTCTCGCGCTTCGACCCCGAAACGAAGGTCTCGCGCCGCCACGCGCGCATCTGGCGCGACGGAGAGGTCTTCCTCATAGAAGATTTGAATTCGGTCAACGGCACAGTCATTAACGACGACCTGCGGCTCGCGCCGCGCCAGCCGCGCGCCCTGAAGAGCGGCGACAAGCTGCGGCTCGGCGAAACGACGCTCCATTTTCTGGTAGGATGATGAAAAGCTTTCAGCACTCAGCACGCAGCCTTTATGGCCCGGCGAAAGCTGATGGCTGACGGCTGAGTGCTTATTCAATGACTGCTCGAATAGAGACCACACCATTAGTGCAAGCGGAAGCGGCGGCGGGCGTTGCCGTGCAGACCTATCTGGAAAGGTATCGCGCGCCCTTCTCGCTGCGCTGCGGGGCGCTGCTGATTGATTACATTATCCTGATCGGCATCGTGGCCTTCAGCACCTTGCTGGCGCGCATCATGGGCGGAGGCGCGCGCATGTCCGGCGACGCGACCGAGACGGGCGGCCTCCTGATCGCGCTCGGCGTAGGCATCCTCAACTTCGTTCTGCTGACGGCCTGGCGCGGGCGAACCATCGGCAAGTGGGCGACGGGTCTGCGTATCGTGCGCAGGGACGGACAGCCCGTGAGCGTCGGGCGCTCGCTCTTGCGCCACCTGGTCGGATACCCGCTCTCGCTGCTCACGCTGGGGCTCGGATTCCTCATCGCGGCTTTCAATAGCAACGGGCGGGCTTTACATGACGTGATCGCCGGGACGGTCGTCGTGCGTGACACGGGCCGTCGCACGACGCGCTCCGTCTACTGATCTCGTCGCGGATTGAAGAGAGAAAGGGATGCCAAGGGAATGTCCAGTTTGCGGGGCCAGGAGTGCGGCACTAGAAGCTCGTTTCTGCCGCCGTTGCGGCGCGCCTCTGAAGGCTGCGGACGCGGCGACGACCAACACTGTCGTCTCGCCGGTCGCGCCGACCACTCCGCTCACGGACGAGGGGCGTGCCACCTCCGGCCTCGTGGCCGAAGAATCACAGCGGCTCCACGATCATACTTCCAGAATCAAGCGCGCGGAGATGGAAGAGTTACTGCGGCGCGTGGCCCGCGAGCACGACGGCGAGGCGGCTGGCCCTCCGCCTCTGACGAGCGCGGATGAACCCGTAGCGCCGGTCGCCGCTTCGACGACAGCACCAGCTTCAACAGCAGAGCCTTCTCCAACAACAGAGCCCGCCGCAACTGACGCGCCCGAGACCGACGGCAACAACAGCAGCAGCAACGCGCCGCCCGTTCAGCTTTCACCTGCACGGGGTCGCGTGAGCCGGCGAGTCCTGGCTCTCATCCTCTCAGGCTTGGCGCTCGTCGTCATCACGGTGGCCTTTATAGCCCTGCGAAGATCGAAAGCTTCCGGCACAGTTGGCCCAACGACGCCGCCGCCTCCTGCGGCAGAAGGCGCGCAGCCCGTCGCGCAGGCGCAGGAAGCGGGCGCACAGCAGATAGAGCCGGTGGCGATTGCGAGCCCGCCGCCCGCCGCGACGCCGAGGCCCACGCCCTCCGTGCGCGCGCGTGAGACGGAGACGGCGGCGCAGACCGGCCCGCCCACCGAAACGCAAGCGCCTGCCGTGCCGGGAGCCGCGCCCGCGCCCGAAGCCGGTGCTCCCGCCGTGACGGGAGCCGCGACCGAAACGACGCCGACCGTTTCGCCCACGGAGCATTACCAGCGCGGAATCCAATTGTGGGCCACTGATCGCCGCGCTGCGCTTGAGGAGTTTCGCGCGGCCGTTCCGTCAGTCCCCGACGCATATTATTACCTGGGCTCTGAGTACTACTCCGACGGAAGGGACGTGAAGAGCTTGAGCGACGGCGAGCTGAGAGCCGCGCTCAATTACTTTACGCGCGCGACGAGCGGCCCGCACAGCGGCCAGGCTACACGTTATGTGCAGGCGCTCGGCAAAGAGTATGACCGGCGTAAGAAACAGCCGCGCCGCTGAAGCGTAGAAGAGAAGCGCGCCTCGGCGGCCTGCGCTTCGTTTGCCGGGGCCGGGCAGCTACCGAAGACGGGCTCGAAATAGTAAACTCGAAGCCGTCCGCAGCCGTTTAGCCAGAGTGAGCTGCCGAAGAGAGAGACAGCCGAAAGCTTTCAATCGAAGACGATGCCCGAACTGATTATCAAGTATCCCGACCGCAGCCCGGATACCTTCCCCCTGGGTCGTCTGCGCATCACCATCGGGCGCTCGGCCCGCAACGACCTCTGCATTCCAGACCCTTTCGCCTCGCGCGTGCACGCCGAAGTGCGCAAAGAGGGTGACGAGTATTTCCTGCAAGACCTGGGCTCGGCCAACGGCACGCTCTATAACGGCTCGACTGCGAGCGGCTCGATCCCGCTTTCGCCCGGCGACCGCATACAGATCGGCGAGACCGAGATCGTCTTTGAGGACAAGTCGGCCCTGATGGGCGCGACGATGATTACCGACAACACGTCGCAGCCCGAGATGGAAGCGACCATCGCTTTGAACTCGGCCGACCGCACTACTTCGGGACTCCTGGAAGCCATCGAAGGGGCCAGGACGCAGCCTGACCCGGAGCGGCCACGCCAGCGCATGGACAAGCAGAGCGACCTGCTCGCCCTCATCAGCAAAGTGGGCGTGACGCTGCTGGCTTCGGCGACGCTGAACGAAACCCTGGAACAGATCGCCGCTCTGGTCTTCGAGGCTGTACCCGCCGACCGCTGCCTGATTATGATGCGCGACGAAGCGAGCCATGAGTTGAAGGTGAGCGTCGCGCGCCTGCGCGACCGCCAGGGCCAGGTCGGAGAGATTCGCGTCAGCCGCACGATCATGGATGAAGTGGTCGGCAAAGGTAAATCCGTGCTCACTTCCGACGTGCAGCACGACCCGCGCTTTATGAGCAGCACGACCACGCTTCAGGGCATTCATTCCGTCCTGGCCGTACCGCTCGGCGTCGGCGAAAAAGTCTTCGGCATCATTTACGCCGATTCGCCTCTCGCGGAAGGACGCTTCACGGAAGATCACTTGAAGGTCTTGACGACTTTGGCTTCCGTGGCGGCCATCCGCGTGGAGAACGCGCGGCTGCTGGAAGAACAGATAGACCGCCAGCGCCTTGAGCACGAGCTGCAACTGGCGAGCGAGATACAGCAGCGCTTTCAACCGACCGCGCCGCCGCAAGTCCCAGGCTACGAGCTACAGGGCATCAGCTTCTCCTGTTACGAGATCGGCGGCGACTACTACGATTTTATAGAGCGCGAGGACGGCCGCCTCATCATCACCCTGGGCGACGTGTCGGGCAAGGGAACGGCAGCGGCGCTTTTGATGTCGAGCCTGCACGCGGCCGTGCACGCGCAGGCCGCCTCGAACGATTCGCTGGTCGCGACCATCAGCGCAGTCAATCGCTACCTGGCCGATAACATCCCTTCCAACCGCTTCGTGACGCTCTTCTACGCCGAGCTTGACCCGAGGACGGGCGCGCTCTCGTTCCTCAACGCCGGGCACAACCCGCCTCTGATCGTGCACCAGGCGGGAACCGTCGAGCAGCTCTCTTCGGGCGGCCTGCCCTTAGGGATTAAGCGCGACGCCGTGTTTCGCGAAGGGCGCACGCAGCTTTATCCGGGCGATGTCCTGGTCATCTATTCCGACGGCGTCTCGGAGGCGCAGAATCCACAGGGCGAAGAGTTCGGCATCAAGCGCCTGAGCGATACGGTCATACGCAACCTCGACGCCTCGGCCGCAGGAATCCGCGACCGCATCGAAGCCGCGCTCACGAAATTCGCCGAAGGCACGGCAGCCGCAGACGACATCACGCTCGTCATCGTCAAGCGACAGGCCGAAGGCGCAATGGCCGTCGCTTCGTAAAGGCGAAAGCGGAGGATGAAGAGCCGGGCGCTTAATCCTTCACTCCCGCTTTCTGTTTTTCTCCTTATATTCCGCGAGCATGTTGCAGAAGAGGCGTCCCTGGTCGAGCGCGTCTTCCAGGGCGTGATGGGCCAACTCAAGCTGCTGGTCAAACCAGCGCGCGGGCATGGTGGATTTCGTGGTCGCGTGGAAGAGCGGCGTGCCGAGGAGCGTCCAGGCGAAAGTCTTGATGTCGAGGGCGACGTAGGAGAAGGGGCTCTCGCCTGTGAAGTTGATGAGATACCACTGCACGAACATGTAATCGAAGGCAACGGGGTAGGCGACGAAGACGGGCTCGCCCGGCAGGGCCTTGAGCCACTCGGCGTAGGCTCCCATGACCGCACGGGGCGGCTGCGGGTCTATGCGGGAAGCCTCCCATGCGCGGGGCTGCGTCTGCCACCACTCCATCGTAGCGGGATGCTGGCCCGCGCCTGGAAGCGTCAGAAGGTTGGCGTAGAAGGTCGAGACCACCGTCTTGTCAGGGAGAAAGGCCGCCGAGCCCAGGCTGAGCATAGAGTAAGGGCCGGGGATGGGCCCATCCGTCTCGACATCCGTGCTGACGAAGATTTCGCTCATCTTAAAGTCAGCTCTGTTCAGGCAGCGCGAAGAGACCTTCCCCGTCGGGCTCGAACTCTGAAACTCGCTTCACGGCCGTCGTGTTCAGCTCGCCGTAGATGTGCGGGAACATCTCCCCGTCGCCTTCAGAGTTCTCGTAGCGGATTTCGGGCGCGACACCGTCAGTATCAATGCTGAGCAGCACTAAACCTTTCTGAGCGCGAAAGAACCTGTTGGCAGTCCGCACGACCTGCTCGCGCGTAGAGCAGTGTATGAACCCTTCTGTGGCGAGCGACTCGGCGCGGTAGATTCCTTCCGCCTGGGCCCGTTTCCAACTCTCGCGCGTCGTGATGTGGAAAATGGTCGCCATCTTCGTCGGAGAACTGGCGCTGAAAACTTTTTCACGTCGCCGGTTGATTCGGCTGCTCGACGCGGTAGTAGTCGATCAGTAGATCGAGCATCGCCTGTTCGCTCTCGCCCGCGCCCGTGAAGCGCACGGCGAAGCCCATCTCTTCGATCAGGTAGACCACCTCGCCCCACAGGTAAAGCCAGCCTCCGGTCGGCGTCTCGATCTCAAGGCGCACCAGCTCGCCCTTCTCCACCTCGTCCGAAGTGAGGATGAAGCAGCCAGTGGAGCTGATGTCGCTGATGGTTCCCTCGCGCCGCGCCAGGACACCCTCCCAGCGGGCGTTCAAGTGGACTCGCACGCGCTCTGATATTCTTCGTTCGCTCATCTTAAATCGTTCGGTTCTTACAGGCGCGCGAGACTCTCAGTGATTCTCTCGGCGCTCTTCTCGCCGATCCCGTCAACCATCTCCAGGCCGCCGCCCGCGACGAAATCCTTCAGGTCACGGAGCGAAGAGATTTTGAATTGCTGATGTAGGAGGCTGGCCGTCTTGATGCCTATGCCGCTCACCCTGAGCAGGTCGAGGACGGTCTCGGGCGTCTCGGCGCGAAGCTTTTCCCAGGCTTCAAACGTGCCCTTCTCGAGCAGCTCGATGATCTTGCCGCTGATCGCCTTGCCGATGCCGGGGATTTCCTGCAAGCCCTTCGCGCCCGCCTCCGAGGCGATCACCCTGAGCGGCGTGGGCCAGGTCTCGATCACCTCGGCGGCATTACGATAAGAGCGAATGCGATAACGATCATCGCCGCGAATCTCCATCAGGTTCGCCAGCCGGTTGAATCGCTCGGCAATCGCTTCGTTATCCATCAGCTTCGCTCCTGAAGCTCGCGCTAAGGGCCCCACAGCCCCACGCGCCATTATACACGGCGGAAGTGAATCCCGGCCCCGGAGCGCAAGTCAAAAGCCCAGCGCGGGGCGACAAGAGTGTAGCTCCCTGGCTGGGCTTTTTGAGATTTACTTTCAGAGCGCGCCGCTTTTAGTTGTTGCCGCCGCCCGTGCTGCTGCCTCCGCCGCTGCTTGGGCCGCCGGTGGTCGAGCCGCCGCCGCCAGTAGCGCCGCCGGAGCCTGAGCCGCCGCCTGCGCTTGAGCCGCCCGTGCTGCTCTGGCTCTGCAATCGCTCAAGGTCTTCGAGCAGCATCCTTTTATTCTCGTCCAGAGTCACCCCGGCGCGCGCAAGTATCTGCTCGGTCGTCATGTTGCTCTGCGATTTGATGCGCTGAATCAGTTCGAGCACGACGGGGGCCAGTACCGACGCCTCGTTACCGCCGGGCACGAGCGGCAGCAGGGTCGTAAGAATCTGTAGCCAGTTCACGATTTGTTACCTCCGTTGGTTGAAGCCAGGACTTTTGTCTGAGAAGCTTTCTGGTTGATGAAACCCGTGGGCAGCAGTCCGCTTCGTCAGGTCTGGTTCTGTAGCGTGTTGATGATGGCCAGCGCCGCAGTAACCCCGGCGAAGATTTTCTGCAACCTCTCCTTCGCCTCCGCGTTGCCAAATGTGGGCAGGGATGTGCCAAGATCGTTGATCGCCGTCGTGACGGCAGCGAACAGTTGTACGAGTTGCTGCTTGTTCGTCGCGTCTACGGTTGTCAGTGACTTGACCATGTTGAAAGCCGCCGTGACGGCGTTGTTGGCCGTGAGGAGTTGATTTGTCAGCCGTAGCTCCTCATCACGCGAAAGGCGTCCGCTCTGGGCCAACTGGCGCTTCGCCTTAATCATCGCGTTGATGCCTCCGGCCATGTCGTCCAGAGCCTTGACATATCTCCGTTTCGGATCGGAATTTGAATTGTTGCCGCCGCCGCCGCCGCACTGGAACGCGAGGGAAGTCAGCACCAAGACCAGCATTAACCCTGGGGCGATGATTCTACGTCTCATGTGATCTCCTTTGTGACCTGTGACGAGGTCTGCAAGGCCGTTTAGCAGTGGATGGGCCGCGAGTGCCGATGATCGAGTTGAGCGCGAACCCAAATTGTGAGACCGAAGGAAGTTTGTCCGGCCCGTATTCTATTGAATACACGATTTATGTCAAGAAGTTTTCCCCACACCCGTGGGTCTACTTCAAAGCTGGCCCTCACCTTCTAAGCGTTACCTATCTGTTCGTGCAGGTTGAGGCGAAACATTTCAGGAGGCTGCATGAGAAAACAGCTCCGGGATAGAGAATATGGTTTGGTCGGCCACGAACCGGCCTCTTGCCTGCGCCGACGAAGCGCCGTGAGCCGTTTTCTCATCCACGCGCCGAGGTGATACAATTCGCCGCCCATGACGAAGTGCCCCTCTTGCTCACAGGCGATACCCGAGGACAGACAGTCTTGCCCTTCATGCGGGACGGCGCTTGAAGACTCCTTCACGCCGACCAGGCTGTTCACAGACGCGCAGCAGGACGCTCAGACCGGAAAGGAGGCGTCCGCGCCGAGGGCCCAGAAGCGCGCCGTGTCGCGCCCGTCGCGCTCCTTCGAGTCGATTGATAACGCGCGCTTCGTTCCCGGCACGATCCTCGCCGAGCGGTATCGCATCACGGGCCTGTTGGGCCAGGGCGGGATGGGCGAAGTCTATCGCGCGGACGACCTCAAGCTGGGCCAGGCGGTCGCGCTCAAGTTCCTGCCCGAATCTCTCTCGACGGACGGCGCGGCGCTCGCGCGCTTTCATCGTGAAGTGAGAGTGGCCCGCCAGGTCTCGCATCGCAACGTCTGCCGCGTTTACGACATCGGCGAAGTGGACGGGCAGCAGTTCCTCTCTATGGAGTTCATTAAGGGAGAAGAGCTTTCGTCTCTGCTCAGGCGCATCGGCCGCCTGCCCTCGGATAAGGCCCTGGATGTCGCGCGCCAACTCTGCGCAGGGCTCTCAGCAGCGCACGAAGGGGGCATCCTGCATCGCGACCTCAAGCCCGCCAACGTGATGATTGACGGCGACGGCAACGTTCGTATCCTGGACTTCGGGCTCGCGGGGGTGGTCGAGGAGTTCGCCGACGAGGAGATGCGCGCCGGGACTCCGGCCTACATGGCTCCCGAGAAACTCTCCGGAGAAGAGCTTTCGACCCGGACGGACATCTACAGCCTGGGCCTTGTGCTCTACGAGGTCTTCACGGGCAAGCGAGCCTTCGAGGCAAGCTCGCTGGCCGAGCTAATCCGTCTGCGCAAGAGTGCCGCGACGCCGCCGAGTCTTTCCACGGTCGTCAGGGATGTTGACCCGCAGGTCGAGCGCGTCGTCCTGCGCTGCCTTGAGCAAGACCCGGAAAGGCGTCCCGCTTCGGCGCTGCAAGTGGCGGCCGCGCTGCCGGGAGGCGACCCGCTCGCGGCCGCGCTCGCGGCGGGCGAGACGCCCTCGCCGGAAATGGTCGCAGGCGCGCAGAAGACCGGAAGCCTTCGGCCCGCCGCCGCCGTCTCGCTGCTCGCCTTCGTCCTCCTCGGCCTACTGGCCGCGCAGTTCCTCTCGCCCCGGCTGAACATACACGGCTATGTGCCGCTGGAAAAATCGCCAGACGTTTTGCGCGACCGCGCGCGGGAGATCATCGGCCGTCTCGGCTACGCGGACGCTCCGGCCGACTCGGCCTACGAGTTCGGCTACCTGGAAGGCTACCTCGATTATGTGAAGAAGACTGACAGCTCCGCAGGGAGGTGGCGGCAGTTGAGCATGGGCCAACCTTCGGCCGTGCTCTTTCGCTACCGCCAGAGCCCGCAGTACCTAGTCCCGCGCCGCAGAGGCGTCAGCGCCGACGACCCGCCGAAGCTGACTTCCGGAATGGCCGGCGTCTCGCTGGATACGCGCGGCCGCCTGGTCTACTTCTACAGCGTCCCGCAGCAGGTCGAAGAGAGCGCGGCTGGAAAGACTGAAGCGCCCAACTGGGGCACGCTCTTTACGGAAGCGGGCCTCGACATCAATCAGTTCAAGGAGGTGCAGTCGCGCTGGGTTCCTGCGACCTACAGCGACACGCGCGCCGCCTGGGACGGCAAGCTTCCTGACCGGCCGCAGGTTCCGATTCACATAGAGGCCGCCGGCTATCGCGGCAAGCCCGTCTACTTCGAGGTCATAGTCCCGTGGGATACGCCGACGCGGCAGGAGCCGCAACAGGTCTCGATGACGGAGAGAGTCTTCCAGGCCGTCACGCTCGCGCTGGTGCTCCTGGTGCTGCTCGCAGGGGCTCTGCTCGCTTGGCGCAATCTGAAGCTGGGGCGCGGTGATCGTCGCGGCGCGTTTCGCCTCGCGCTCTTCACCTTCGCCATGAGCATGTTTGAATGGGTCATGCTCGCGCATCACATCCCGGCCATTTCGGCCGAGCTGAGCCTCTTTCTCGACTGGACGGCCGTCGGTCTGCTGCGCGCCGCCGTCTTCTGGCTCGCTTATATTGCGCTTGAGCCGTTCGTGCGTCGTCGCTGGCCTCACAGGATTATCGCCTGGAGCCGCCTTCTGGCCGGAGACGTGCGTGACCCTCTGATCGGGAAAGACATTCTGGTGGGCGCTGCTTTCGGCGTCGCAACGGGGCTGCTGTTTTACCTGTGGCAGGAATTGCCGGGGCTTTTGGGAATGCCGCCGCGTGGGCCAGCCCTTTTGCCGTTGCAGCTTTTCGACGGCGCGCGCGGCATGGGCGAAGCGATCATCACCATCAGCACGTTCGCTCTTATCGCAGGCTTCTCAATCCTCTTCGTCTTCCTGTTGCTGACAATCCTGCTGCGCAGGGAATGGCTGGCGGTCGCTCTGTTGTGGCTCTGCCTGACGGCGCTCTGGACTCTGCCGGGCGAGTACCCGGTGATTGACCTGGCGGTCTCTGCCCTGACGAGCACAGTGTTTCTCTTCGTGCTGCTCCGTTACGGTCTGTTGATGTTGATGGTGATGGCCATCTTCACGACGCTCACGAACTATCCATACAGCACTAATCTCTCGGCCTGGTACGCGACCAATTCGCTGATCGTTCTCGGCCTCGGATGTGCGCTCGCCCTCTACGGCTTCTACACCAGCCTGGCCGGGCAGAAACTATTTCGCGGCGGGTTCCTACAGGACTCCGAGTAGGGGACGCGTGCAAGTTTGAAGACCATTGCGAGAAGATTAAAGAGATGACCGAACACTTGATTGACGACGAGCTGGCCGAGCAGGACTTGCTCGCGTGCGCGGCGCGTGTGGCCGAGACGATTGATAATCTTGAGGGCCATGCTGAAGCGATGGCGGGCGTGGCCGCGCGCTACGCCGACGCCGGGCAGACGGAGTTCGCCGTCGCGCTCATAGAGACCATCGGCGACCCTTACACGCGTGATCGCGCTCTCGCGGAAGCGGTCGTCAAAGCCTACGCCGCCTCCCAGAGCGATTATGCTTTCCAGTTGCTCTCAAGGATAGAAGACCCGAGCTTTCAGGCCCAGGCCACTTCGCAGGTGGCCGTCAAGCGTGCCGAAGCGGGCGACTGCCCCGGAGCCACAGAGCTTGCGCGCGAGCTGGAAGATGCCTCCTCTACGCTCGTCGAGATCGCAGTCAAATGCGCCGAGGCGGGTGACTACGCAGAGGCCCTTGAGATCATCGAAACCATCGAAGACGAGGGCTCTGCTGCTTCGGCTCTGGCCGAGCTTGCCTCGCTTCACGCGAAGGCCGGACGAGACGCCGAAGCCTCCGAGCTTTTGTCTCAAGCACGGCTCAAAGCCGAGTTGATCGAGCTGGCGGAAGATCGTGCGAGCATGCTCGTCATGATCGGGATACGCTACGACGAGGCCGGGGAGCGCGAGAGGGCCGAAGAGGTTCTGGCCGAGGCCGCACGCCTGGCCGAAAGGGTAGAGCTTGAGGCTTACAGGGACAGCACGCGCGGGCAGGTGAGCATGGGGCTGGCGCGCGTGGGCCAACAGGAGCGCGCCCTGGAAGTGGCCGCACAGATTGAGGACTCCTTTCACGCGGCGGCGGCCCACGTCGGCATAGCCTCGGAGCAGTGGCGCGCAGGTCGCGGCGAAGAGGTTCCGAAGCTGCTCTCTCGCGCTCTTCAAATGGTCACGGAAGAGGAGTCTTACGACCCGCGCCGCTACGCTACGGCCGGATACCGCACGCTCACGGAGATTGCCGCGCTCTACGCCGAAGCCGGTCTTTACGAGGAGGCCAAGCGGACGGCCCATGTGATCGAGGCGGAGAATGAGAGAAACTCCGCCCTCGTCGAACTCGCCAAAGCAGCTTTGCGCGCCGCGAGCGTGGACGAGGCCACGCGCTTCGCACACATGATCGCAGACCCTTCCTATAGAAGCTTCGCCCTCATGACTCTCGGCGAATCGCTTCTCAAGCAGAACGAGCAGGAACGCGCGCTCGCACTTCTCTCCGAAGCCGAGCCCGCAGTGGAAGAGATCGCACAGCCCGACTACAGGACGCAGGCTCTCATCCAGCTCGCCGGAAAATACTCCTCCACAGAGCGCGAGGCCGAAACAGAGCGCCTCTTATTACAGGCGCTCGAAACCTGCCGCGAGATCGAGAGCCGCAGCGAGCTATCGGCGAACCTGGCCCGCCTCTCAGACGCTTTCTACGAGACCGGCATGGAAATAGATGAGCGCGTGACGGCCATCCTCCACGAGATCGTCGTCAAGCTGGACTGAGGAAAGGAAATTAACAGGATAAAGCAAGACAATACTTTCTATTTTTATCCTGTCTCTCCCTGTTTATTCCTGCTTTAAGCCTTTTCGAGGCCGGCGTATTTTTCGATCAGCTTCTTCTGGCCGAAGCCCGGAAAACTGACCGTGAGCTTGGCCGCGTCGCCAGTGCCTTCGCGGCGCAGCACCAGGCCGCGGCCGTATTTCGGATGGCGGACGTGTGAGCCGGGCGTGAAGTCGCCGCCCGCCGCCGAAGGGGCTGCGGCGGAAGATGAGGAGGGGCGCGAAGGCTTTGCCGGGCCCGCGCCTGACAGGCCGCGACGCTCAATCGTGGGCCTCGTCTGCTTGAGGCTGTCGGGTTGGCCCAACTGCTGGCTGCGCTGGCGGAAGAACTCGGCTATCGAATCTGCGCTGTCGTAAGTCTTTCCCGTGTATCTTGTGCGCTCGCGCGCGTCTCTGCTTTCGCCGCGCAGGGCGCGGGCGGCGTGCTTGTTCTCCAGGGTCGAGGAGTTACGCGCAAACGAGAGCCAAGAGGGGCCGCGCGAGAGGTCTTCCATCAAATCCAGCGGCATCTCGTTCAAGAACTGCGAGGGCTCCGAGGCCATCTCTTCGCCGTAGACCCTGCGCTTCATCGCGTGCGAGACGTAGAGGAAACGCTCGGCGCGCGTGATCGCTACGTAGCAGAGACGCCGCTCTTCTTCCATCTCTTCGGGCGCTGTGGCCGCGCGCGCGTGCGGAAACAACCCGTCCTCCATGCCGACGATGAAGACGAGCGGGAACTCTAAACCTTTGGCCGAGTGCATGGTCATCAACGTCACCGGAGCATCGCGCTTGTACTGATCTGCGTCCGAGACCAGGGCGGCGTGGTCTATGAAGTCGCGCAGGCCGTCCTGCTCCTGCTCGTCGTAATCCACGGCGGCGTTGACAAGCTCCTGCAAGTTCTCAAGGCGCGCTTCCGCTTCGTCTGAGTTCTCGGCCTTCAAGTAGTTGGCATAGCCCGTATCCAGGATCGCCGCCTTGACCACGTCCGAGACGGGGGCTTCCTTATCGCCCGGATGCGTCGCCACCCTGACCAGCTCCGTGACGATGTTCTGGAAATTCTTGAGCGCGGACACAGTGCGCGGCGTCAATCCCTTGCCCTTGTCCGTCATGATCGAAATCGTCTCCCAGTGCGAGACGCCATAGTCTTTCGCGCGACGCGCAATCTCGTCCAAGCTCTGTTTGCCGAGGCCGCGCGGCGGAGTGTTGATGACGCGCTGAAGGGCTATGGAGTCGTGCGGGTTCAGGGCGAGCTTGAGATAGGCGATGATGTCTCTGACCTCTGCGCGCTCGTAGAAGGAGAAGCCGCCGACGATGTTGTAGGGAAGCCCCGCGCGACGCAGCGCCTCTTCAAAGACGCGCGACTGCGCGTTGGTGCGATAGAGCACTGCGGCGCGAATCTCCGGCTCAACCCGGCGATGCTCCTCGATCTTCGCGGCGACAAAACGGGCCTCCGCTTCGGAATCAAACGCCTGGTAATAGCGTATCCGCTCGCCCGACGGGTTGGCCGTCCAGAGCTGTTTGCCTTTGCGCTCGGTATTGTTCCTGACAACCGCGCCCGCCGCATCCAGGATGTTCTGCGTCGAGCGATAGTTCTGTTCGAGCCGGATCACTTTCGCTTCCGGGTAATGCTGCTCGAAGTTGAGGATGTTGCTAATGTCTGCGCCGCGCCAACGATAGACGCTCTGGTCTTCGTCGCCGACGACGCAGATGTTCTGCTGCTTCTCTGTCAGAAAGCGTATGAGCGCGAATTGCAGCGAGTTCGTGTCCTGGTATTCGTCAACCAAGATGTAGCGGAAGCGGTCGTTATACTTTGCGCGCACCTCCTCGACGCGGCGCAAGAGCTGGACTGTCTTAATCAACAGGTCGTCGAAGTCCAGCGCGTTGTTGTTGCGCAGGCGCTCTTCGTAGAGGCGAAAGACGCGCGCAATCGCCGCGCGCTTCTCGTCGCCGTATTCGACGCGCGCGGTGTAGGATGCGGCGTCGTCGCCCTGCCGATTCTTGGCTCCGCTGATCGCGCCCTGCACGGCGCGTTGGCCCAACTGCTTATCGTCGTATCCCAAATCCTTAATGCAAGCCTTGACGAGACGCACGGAGTCGTCCTGGTCGTAGATCGTAAAGGAGCGCGTGTAGCCCTGCTGCAAAGCCTCTATGTGCTGGCGCAGGATGCGGACGCAGAGGCTATGAAAGGTCGAGATCAGCGGCGCGCTCGTCTGCGCCGTTCCGCGCAACAACTGCTCTACGCGGTGGCGCATCTCCTGCGCGGCCTTGTTCGTAAAAGTGACGGCCAGGATTTGGTGGGGCGCGACCCCGCGCTCGGCGATTAGATAGGCTATGCGGTAAGTGATGACGCGCGTCTTGCCGGAGCCAGCGCCCGCCAGAATCAGGAGCGGCCCCTCGGTCTGTGTGACCGCCTCGCGCTGCTGCGGATTGAGTGAAGATAAAAAGTCCATGTGCTCAAATAACGGATTACTTTATCAATTTCTGAATAGCCTTGAATTGTTCGTGTCGTGCGTCGCGCAGCAGCTCGAAGAGGGCCATCTCGGTGGAAGAGGGGATGGCCCCGCTCTGTTGCATCTTGAGGAGCGCGACCTGTCTGTTCTGCGCGGCGCGCGCCGTGATGCAGTCGGTCAGGAGATGAACCTTGAGGCCGCGCGCCAGCAGGTCGTGCGTCGTCTGGTTGACGCAGATGTGCGCCTCTATGCCGCAGACGAGGACGTGGCGCGCGCCCGTGCGCTCAAGCTCCGTCTCGAAGGGGCCCGCGCCGCACGAGCTGAAGGCCGTCTTCTCTATGACCTCAAGGCTTGCGGGCAAGACCGTCCTGATCTCTGTGGCCGTGCGGCCCAGGCCCTTCGGATACTGTTCGGTGACGATGAGCGGCAGGCCCAGGAGTTGCGCCGCGTGAGCGACGAGCGCAATGCGGGCCGCCGTCTCCGCAAAGTCCGAGATGGAGGAGCGAAAAGCCTCCTGCATGTCTATGATGACGAGCGCCGTCCGCGCCTGATCGAGCGTGTTCTCGTGTTGCATAACAGAACTCCTCTGGCAGGTATTTAAGCACAGGAGCGCGCGCCGGGTCGAATCAGGAAAAGTAGCCGACGCCAGCAAAGAAGCGTTGCAGCTTCTCCTCGTCGAGCCTTCCGCCAGTACGCACGCCGCTGCAAACGTCCAGGCCGAAGGGGCGCACGGTCTCTATGGCTTCGGCTACGTTGTCCGCGTTGAGGCCGCCTGCCAGGAAGACCGGGACGGAGGCGGCCTGAACGATTGCGCGGCTGATCGTCCAGTCGTGACGGCGGCCCGTGCCGCCCAGTTCCTTGATTGGAAGATTCTGATTACCGGAATCGAGCAGCAGGGCATCAACTTTGCCGCATACCGTCCGGGCCTCGTCCAGGGACTCGGGGCCCGCGACGTGTATGACTTGAACGAGGCGGACGCCGGGCAAGGCTCTTCGCAGCTCATCATAGACGTGTGCAGGCACGCGGTCGCAGAGCTGTATGGTATTGACCAGGCATCGCTGCTGCTGCGCGATGATCCGGGCGGCCGTCTCTTTGCAGGTCAGGAGGAAGGTGGCGATGGGCGGCGGCACGTGGCGTGCGATTTCGGCGATGGTGGCTTCGGGGATGACGCCGGGGCCGCTCGGCATCTCAGACACTAAGCCGAGGGCGGAAGCGCCGTGCCTGATGGCCATGCGCGCCTCTTCGGCGTCGGCTATGCAGCAGATTTTCACTCTCGGTCTCTCGCTCACGCGCGTAGGTATAGCGCAGGTCGCTGCTTAAGCTCAAGCGCCGCGTCCATTGCATGTTGGATGAGTTAGCTTCTATCATTAGCCTTCAATTTTGACGGGCCGGAGACGAAAGAGCCATGCAAAGCACGCTGGAAGATTTCGGGCGCACGGTTGAGACCGCCTACGAGGGTTTGTCGAAGATCGCGGAGGCGGACAGGGACGCGCCCCTCGCGCCGGGGAAGTGGTCTCGGAAAGAGGTGCTCGGGCACCTGATTGATTCGGCCGCGAACAATCACCACCGCTTCGTGAAGGCGCAGTTCACGGACAACCTCTTGATTACTCGTTACGCGCAGCAGTCCTGGGTCAAGTCCCAGGACTACGCGAGCCGCCCGTGGGCCGAGCTGCTGCTCTTGTGGAAAAGCTATAACCTGCATCTACTGCACGTCGCGTCGCGCATCCCCGCCGAGCGGCTCGACACACTTTGCCGTTACGAAGATGGGGAGAGCGTGACGTTGCGGTTTCTGGTCACGGATTACGTCACGCACCTGAAGCATCATCTCAAGCAGCTACTCGGCTAGAGGAGACACGAAAGGCGTAGAGGTTTGCTGTGGGAGAGAACGTCAAGAGAGAGCGACGCCCCTTGCTCATGCTGCTGCGTTGCCTGCGACTGCATTGTCCTGCCTGCGGCAAATCCTCAATCGTTCAGCGCCCGTTCAAGATCAAGGACAAGTGCCCCGTGTGCCGCTCGCACTTCAAGCGCGAGGAGGGATTTTTTGTCGGGGCGATCTCGATCAACGTCGTCACGACGGAGCTTTTGATACTGGCCCTCTACCTGGCCTGCCTGCCCTTGATCGCCTCTTATTACCAGGCTGTCCTCGCGCTCCTGTTCGCCGCCGCCCTACTGTTTCCCATAGCCTTCTATCATCATAGCTGGAGTCTCTGGCTGGGCTTCGATCATCTGGTGGAGACGCTGCCGAGGGACGACGGCGAGTGAGCTGAAGCGGTGAAGCAGTTCACACAAACCTCTCTACATTCTCTCAGCAACTTTTCAACAATTCATGAACAAGGGCATCGCGGCGATGGTATTAGCCTTGCTCGCTGCCTCCATCAAGAATAGAGGAGCGTACAGAAATCGGTCGTTGAGCCTATTCTTTGGAGGTGCGCCATGTACTTTTTCAATAGAGAGGGTACGCTATGCCACATCCTTGAGGATGCCAAGAGCGGCAAAGCGCCAGCGCCCTGCGGCTCGCAGGCCAGCCGCGCCGATCTGATAAGATTTCGCAACGGCAAAGCCTCTGCGCAGATCGTCGTCGAGAAGCCCGCAGACATACCGCTCTGCAAACATTGCCAGAAGGCCGAAGCCTGACGGGCGGGCGACTTTTGAAACTATGGGCGAGTTTTGAAAGCCTCCTCGCCCGCGCGCGCGTCTGCCGGTAGCATCTCTCTCAGCGTTGATTTATCCTTACTCCTCAGAAAGCGAGGAGGAAGAATTTATGAGCCGCCGGTTGAAAATCAAGCTCGCCCTGTTATCGCTCACGATCTTCGTCATTGCCGTATCCGCCTACTCCTCCGCGACGCTCACGACGATTGAGCCGCGCGCCGAGCAACACGGGGCCGATACGGATTTAGAGAGCCTCTCTCAATACAGGAAGTGGACGCTGGTCAATCCAGTCCCGGTGAAGATGCTGCCGGCTGTGGCCGCACTCTGCGCCGCGCCCATGCCCGCGCCCGTCACACAGAGTCCTCATCAAGACAAGTTCATCTCCGTTTACGTGAACGAGGCGGGCCGCAGCGCAATGATGCTGCAACTCACCCCGGAATTTCCCACCGGCTCGATGATCGTCAAGGAGAAGCTGAGCACAGGGCAGAGCCGGACGCCGGAACTCCTGACGGCTATGATTAAGCGCGAGAAGGGCTACAATCCGCAGAACGGCGATTGGGAATATCTGGTGCTGGACGGGGCTGCGTCGCAGATCGTCAGGCGGGGCAAGCTGGCCGATTGCGCAAGCTGCCATCTCTCTTATGAGAAGACGGATTACGTGAGCAGAATATATCTGCCGGCCGAGGCCCGCCGCCGGTTGAAATAAGATGGAGGTTTCGGAAACCGAATGGAGAGGCTGTCGGATACGATTACGAGCGCGCTCATTCATGCTTACAGAGATTTCGCCCGGCGCGTCCGCGCTCTTTCCGAAAATCTCTCGGAAGAGCAGTTCTGGACAAAGCCTTATCCTTATGGAAACAGCTTCGGCCACCTGACCCTGCACCTGACCGGCAATCTGAACTATTACATCGGCGCGCAGGTGGCCGGGACGGGCTACGTCCGCGACCGCGAGCGTGAGTTTACGGAGCCCTCTCCGCCGTCGAAAGAAGAGGCTTTGAGGCGGTTCGACGAAGCTGTGGAGATGGTCACGGCGACGCTCGAAAGACAGACGGCCGAGAGCTGGTCGCAGGCGTATTCCGCCACCGGCGCTGGCGACGCAGTTCAGGATCGGTTCAGCATCTTCCTGCGTTGCGCCGCACACCTTCATCATCACGTAGGGCAAATGATCTATCTCGAAAAAGAGTTCTTGAAGTGACGCCCGCTGTCAAGACAGGATGCTGCGGATTTCGCACGTCGCGGCGTGACTACATGGAGCACTTCCCTGTGGTCGAAGTGCAGCAGACCTTTTATCAACCGCCACAGACCGAAACGCTCAAGCGTTGGCGCGCAGAAGCGCCCGAGGGATTCGAGTTCACGCTGAAAGCCTGGATGCTGATTACGCACGAGGCCAGAAGCCCCGTCTACAGGCGGCTGAAGCGAGAGCTGACCGAGAGAGAGCGGGAGGGCGCGGGCGGCTTTCGCGCGAGTCGAATTGTGCGTGAAGCCTGGGCCATGACGCTTGAGTGTGCCGAAGCCCTGGAAGCGCGCCGCGTCCTCTTTCAATGCCCGGCGAGCTTCAAGCCCACGCCGCCCAACCTTCGACGCCTGCGCCGCTTTTTCAGAGAGATAGAGCGCCCCGGCGAGCTAAGGCTTCTCTGGGAGCCGCGCGGGGAGTGGCCGCGCGAGCTGGTCTCAGGACTCTGCCGCGAGCTTGGGCTGACGCACGTCGTAGACCCTTTCACGACGCGCACGGTCACACCCGAGGACTGCTACTTTCGCCTGCATGGCCGCAAAGGATTCCGTTACGTTTACGAACCCGAAGAGCTGGAAGAGCTTTATGAAATGCTGCCCGACGGGCAGACCTCTTACGTCCTCTTCAACAACGTGCGAATGCTCGAAGACGCCGCGCGCTTTCAGGAATTGGTGGAGCGAAAAGCAAGGATGAAGGAGGAAGGATGAATGAAAAGCCTCTTGTCTTTCATTCATCCTTCCTCATTGTTTCCTGTGGAACTCTAATTCCTTGAAATCGAAATCGGGGTTGGGCACGTCTATCTTCATCTCGTCGAGCTGCCCTCGGGCGTCGAGGGTGAAGGTGACGAAGCCTCTGGGGAAAGGGTAGCTGACGCTCTCTCTCCACTTCACGCGAAAAGTATCGTATTGCCAGTGTTCAAGGTCGCCGACGAAGTTGGGCGCTGGCACGAGGCGCAAGACCAGCTTGCCGTTCTCAGCCGTAATCCGAGCCTCGCCGTAGAGCTCGCTCAAGTAGCTTCCGGCGTAGCTTTCGAGCGCGAGCGAAGGCTTCGTGCCCGCGACGCGCACCGCTTCCAGACGACGCTCTTCGGCTGCTTCGCCCTCGCGCCCCTGTTTGTAACCGGCCACCATCTCCGTGCTCCAATCGCGCGCGGGTACGCCCAGGAAAGTATCGAAGACCTTGTTCATCAGAAGCGAAGCGAGCGGCGTCTCGCTGTTAGTCAAGATCACAACGCCCAGGTTCTCTTCCGGCATCATCCCCGTTTGCGAGATCATGCCGTCAAGGCCGCCCGTGTGCGAGACGACCTTGCGCCCGTGATAGTCGCTCAGGAACCACCCCAGGCCATAGAGATAGAAATGGCGCGTCGGGTTAAAGCGTTCGCTCTGCTCGGAGATGGGGACGATGGTGTTCGGCGACCACATCTCTCTTGATCGCGCCGCGCTGAAGAAGCGCCTGCCCTCGTAAGCTCCGCGCCCGAGCTGAAGCCTGAGCCACCGGGCCATGTCCGCGACGGAGGAGTTGATGCCTGCGGCCGGGCCCATGCCGTCCACGTTGCTGTAGCGCACTACGCGCAGCCGCCCGTCAAGCTCGTTGTGCGGCGCGGCTATGTTGTCCGTGTTCTGGAAAGCCTTGATGCTCGTCGAGGTGCGCGTCATCCCGAGTGGCACTAGGAAACGCTCCTTTACGAAGTCGTCCCAACTCTGGCCGGTGACGGCCGCGACCACCTGCCCGGCGGCCAGAAACATTATGTTCTGATAGCCGTAGCGGCTCCGGAAGCTCGAAGCCGGCTTCAGGAAGCGGACGCGGCGCAGAATCTCCGCGCGGTCGTAAGTGGTTTCGTACCAGAGCAGGTCTCCGCCGAAAGTCTGTAGGCCGCTGCGATGGCTGAGCAGGTCGCGGATGGTCAGCTCGCGCGTCACGTAAGGGTCGTAGAGCTGAAAGCCGGGCAGGTATTTCGTCACAGGGTCGTCCCACTTAATGCGTCCTTCGTCTACGAGTATGGCGAGCGCGGCGGCCGTGAAGGCTTTCGTGTTGGAAGCGATGGCAAAGATCGTCCGCTCGTCAACGGGCGCGCTCTCGCCCAGCTTTCGCACGCCGTAGCCTTTGGCCAGGATTACTCGGTCGTCCTTGACAATCGCCAGCGCCAGACCGGGAACCGCCCACTCCCGCATTGCTTTAACAGCATACTGGTCAAGCTCTCTGAGCCGGGCGTCCTGCGGAATCTGCGCCGCGAGCCGGAGCGGCGCAATAAAAATGAGCAGAAAGAAGAGTAGACCTATCCGACGATAGAGCATCACCGAAATGCCTTTCGACAAAGAACAGGATAGACAGTATGAAAAGCAATGCTTCTCTTTCATCCTGTCTATCCTGTCCATCCTGTTTAAATTCTGCTAAGCCCTAAAGGGCGACGACCTCTATCTCCGGGTCAACCTCCTGCTTGAGCATCCCTTCGATGGCCATCAGCGTGCCTGAGAGCGAGCTGGGGCAACTGCCGCAGGCTCCCTGATAGCGTATCGTCAACGTGTGCTCCTTGAGGCCCATCACTTCCAGCCAGCCGCCGTCACCGGCCAGGGCCGGGCGCACCTTCTCGTCCAGTATCTCGTTGATTCTCATAAGGCGCGGGTCGTCGCTCAGGACTGCCGCCACAGAGCCTCCGACGGCCGCAGCAGCAGCCGCAGCAGCCCCGGCCGTCGCGGTTGATTCGGCCGCGCGAATCGGCACCGCGAGCGCAGGCAACAGCTCGTCCCAGTCGCCTTCCTCCTCCTTCTCGACCGTTATCATCCGATCCATGTAAAAGACCGAGACGACGTGGCCCACTTCAAAGAGCGAGCGGGCCAGGCTGTCGTTTTGGGCCGATTCGGCCGTCGGGAAAGAGTGAGCCGTCCCGTTGCTGACCGGCTCTTTGAGGATGAATTTGACGGCGTTGGGATTGGGCGTCTCTACAATATCATTTATCTTAGGCACTCTATGATCTCCATTCTTTCGCCAGCCCGCACGTACAAACGCTCGGACAAGCGTCTTAAAAATTATTCGCGATTGCAGCCATTATACCTGTTTCCCGGCAGAACACCGAACCGCCCCCGTGAGCGCGCCAAGTCGGAAGTAACCGTTTATCTCCGGGATTCTCCGAAACCCTTTCGGCCCCCTTGCGCGGCAGAGCAAAAAAAAGTGGGCCGCAGAACAAAAGAATTGTTGCCAAAAGGGGAAAGTGGGACTATACTCTGTCCCTCGCTTGACCCCCCTTTACAGGTGAGACAAGTTGAGGCAAGAAGCAGGCGATTGCGAGGGTCGCCTGCTTTCTTGCTGTTAAGAAGGAGAATTCAGAATACAAGACTCAGGACACAGAATGAAAGGCTGAGAGCTTTTCTTCTGTGTCCTGAGTCTTGTATTCTGAATTCTGCTTTTATGAACATCGGCATCACTGTCTATCCGACCTACGGCGGCAGCGGCATCGTCGGCTCAGAGCTTGGGAAAGAGTTGGCCGCGCGCGGCCACACGGTACATTTCATCGCCTCTGCGCTGCCGACGCGCCTGACGGAGCTGAACGAGCGCGTCCGCTTTCACGAGGTCGAGATGATGTCCTACCCGCTGTTTGAGCACCAGCCCTACACGCTGGCCTTAGCGACCAAGATGGCGACCGTCGCCGAGACGGAAAACCTGGATTTGCTGCACGTCCATTACGCCATCCCGCACTCGATCAGCGCGATCCTTGCGCGCGAGTCGCTTCAGCCGAAGCGTCGTCTTCCGGTCATCACTACTCTGCACGGCACAGACATTACTCTGGTCGGCGCTGACCGCTCTTATCTGCCCATCACGCGCTACGGCATAGTGCAGTCGGACGGGGTCACAGCCATCTCTCATTACTTGAAGCAGGCGACGGCCGAGACTTTCCAGTTCAATAACATCGCCGTCATTCCGAACTTCATCTGCGCGACCGACTACCGCCGGTACAGTGTGCCGCAGCTTCGCGCAGAGCTTTCGCCCGACGGAGCGCCGCTGCTGGTTCACGTCTCAAATTTTCGCCCCGTGAAGCGACCCGTGGATTGCGTGGAGATACTGGCCCGCGTGCTTGAGCGGGGCGTGAGGACGCGGCTGGTGATGGTCGGCGACGGGAGCGAGCGCCCCAATGCGGAGCATCGCGCACGCTGCCTCGGCGTCTACGAGCACTGCTCTTTTGTCGGCAAACAGCCGAAGATCGTCGATTATCTTTCGGCTTCCGACGTGTTGCTGCTGCCTTCGGAGCAGGAGTCCTTCGGCCTTGCGGCCCTGGAAGCTATGGCCTGCGAAGTGCCGGTCATAGCCTCGCGCGTGGGCGGCATTCCGGAAGTCGTCACCGACGGCGAGACCGGATACCTGAGCGAGCTGGGCGATATAGAGAAGATGAGCGCGGACGCCGCGCGCCTCGTCAAGGAGGGCGATTTACGGCGCGAGATGGGAGCGCGCGCACGCGCTTCGGCCGTCTCGCGCTACAGCACAGACCTGGTTATTCCGCAGTACATAGAATTCTATGAGCGCGTCCTCGCCGCGTAAGGCGGCCCACACCGAACAGCCTGCGGCCGGCCCGGAGAAGCCGCTGCAATACATCATACAGAACCTTGAGCGCACCTACGGCGTGCCTGAAAACAGGCGCGCGAGTGATCCGCTCGACATGCTCGTCCAGATCATCCTCTCGCAGGCGACGAGCGACACCAACAGCCATCGCACCTTCGCTGCCCTGAAGAAACGTTTCCCCACCTGGGAGCAAGCCCTGCGCGCGCGCGAGGCGACCATTGCCGACACGATTCGCTCCGGGGGCTTAGCCAACCAGAAGGCCACAGTCATCAAGAGCTTGCTGCGCCAGATCAAAGAGGAGCACGGCACGCTAGACCTCTCTTTCCTGCACGAGCTTTCGGCTGAGGAGGCCGCCCGCTACCTCTCACAATTTCGCGGCATTGGCCCAAAGACCGTGGCCTGCACGTTGCTCTTCGCCTGCCGCAAAGAGGTCTTCCCGCTCGACACGCACATCTTTCGCATCCTGCGCCGCATCGGCCTCATCCCGCAAAAATGCACGGACGCGCGCGCGCACCAGATCATGAACCGGCTCGTCCCGAAGGGGAAGTTCTACTCCTTCCACGTCAACCTCATACGCCACGGCCGGCACTGCTGCCGCCCGCGCGACCCTTTGTGCGAACGCTGTCCCGTGGTCGAATACTGCGACTATGGAAATGATAAAATATGAAGGCTGAATTGTGATTGGGAGCAGAAAGATTCAACTGAAATCTTTTTTTCAGCCAAAATTCAGTTTTTTTCAGCCAAAATTCAGTTTGGCGCAATATACTAATGTAAAGGCAATTGCTCTGCCACGGAGCAGTTGTACTAATGAGGTACGGTGGCGCGTCGGGTCATTTTGGTATGGCGAATGAATGACGCAGTATTTACGGAGACGGATTATGAAAGACTGCGCCCGCACCTGCTGGATGCGTTGGCGAAGCTTGCGCGCCAGGGGTTTACCGTAACTCCGTGGGACGGCATCGATCTGATTCACGACTTTTTCTTGGAAGCCTGGAATGGGCTTCATTTCAGGTTCGATCCGTCTAAGGGGACATTCGATGCCTATGTCTACGGGGCTTTCATTCATTTCGCCAGGCCGCGCATAGTGAAACTGCAACGGTTGCAGAGTTCATTGGTTGCGCCCGAGCAACTTGACCTGATGCATGGCGGACAGGAGGAGGAAGACGATGAGCGACATCTCCCGCCTGAAAAGAGCAGAGAGGTTGTCAGGGAAGCTATCTCACGTCTGCCCTCGCGTGAGCGAGAGATTCTGAGCCGCTATCTTTATTCGAAGCCTCGGGCCGAGAGGATGCTGGCCAGGCGGTTCTCGATGTCGCGCTACGCGCTCAGACAAACGCTGGTCGAAGCGCTCGGCCGGATGATGGTTTATTTGGATAAGCCCTGGAGCATGCCTGAGCGAGATTGGAAAGTGGCGCTCGCTTTATGGCGCGATCAGAGAACGATTGACGAGACGGCCGCCTATCTTGGGCTGACTACGCATCAGGTACGAGAGGCTAATTCGCGGAATATATATTTACTTACAGGCGCGCTGAAGTATTACAACCCTCCCAGGCGTGGGCAACTAAGGAGAAATACGATGACACCTCAAAGAAATTCAGTCTCACCCCACGAGCTTCTTGAGAGAGCACTCAGATCACCCGGCGATGAAGGGCTCTTGGAGCAGGTGCGCGAGCACGCTGATGAAGTTCTGTCTGCCCTGGAGCACTCCGAGTTCATGGGACTGGCAGAGGACGAGATACAGGGAATAGACCGCTTATGGGTGGCCCAGGTCTACGAAGCCATGACCCCGGCAAGGTATGAAGAGAACGAGAACTACGAAGCGGTCAGCCTGCTTCTCTATGCCAACCAGGAGGAGGAAGAGGCCATCGGGCTAGCCTTCAGAGAGACGCTCATGGCAGACCTCCCTGCGGAGCTACAGGATATTGATAGATGGTTTCAACGCGCTCCACTGGTCGATATGGAAGAAAGGCGGGAACTGATAGAGGAAGTCTCTGTACAGGCCGGGATGCCCCACAGCGAGAGACTGATTCCTTACGGTGTGACTCCGCTGACGGTATTCTATGGCACCGAGGCCGTCTCATCTCTGCTGAGCCGCCTGGTGCATTATGAGATGCTCCATCGGGACGTGCCGGTGCTGCTCGGGATGGAGAGCGTCGAGGCCGTGGGCGGTGATAGTAATCCTCTCAATCTGGAACTCGTAGTTGATGAGATCGAGAGAGTGTCGGAGGTGGTCAGTGAATGTACGGCGCGCGCGCTTTACGGCTGGTCTGTGCAAGTCGCTCGATACAAACCTTTCTTGTTCAGCGGCTTTCAGGCAAGCCCCAGGGAAGCGGGCGTCTCACTAGTCCGGACAGATGAAGTCTACGATAATTTGTACCAGCGATGGGCGTTTCGACAGGTCGCGCATGCCTGGTAGATGTATGGCTGATTGCCGGAGCGTTGCGACGGGATAAAATATCAAGAGCGGCACTCCGGCAATCGCTTCGGATATTGTTGTCAGCACCGGCTGCGCCATGACCACGGGCGGCCGAGCAGCGTGGCCGCACTTTATGGTCGCGGCCACACCTTCACGTGGTTATCTACGATGATATTCGGAGGCGGTGACGCGACCTTTTTAAATCCTTTGGGCATTTCTGAATATAGGTCTGTCTCCCAGTAAATCTTTCCGTCCTCCAAAGACAGGCGATGGACGAGCAGGCTGTTCGGCATACGCTTAATGCGCCTCGGCCTGTTGCCTAGAATCGTTCGCCAGCTATAGGGAAGCGTGCTGGTTTGAGTGGTCGTGGCACATCGCGCTTCGAGAAAACTACCTGACATCTGTTGAGTCCGGTGGGTAATATTGAAAAATTTGACTACCGGAGGGGTATGAACGTGCCCGCAGAGTAAGACGGCTATGTCGCGGTCAATGATAAAGTCGTGGAGCGCATCACGCGAAACGGCATCCATCTGAAGCGCGGGGTTAATGCTGTTAAGCTCCTGGGAGTGATGAAGACACAGCACGCGGATTTCATTCTCTGCCGGCAGGGGTAATAGATTCAGCTCGTTTTCCAGCTTGGTGAGATCTGAGGTAAAAGAGCCTCTCGCCAGGAACCTGTCTGTTCCTTTGGGATTCACGTCGGCGTCCGTATCAATACCCATAAATCTCAGCACGTGGCTCTTTCCTAACTGTAGAGGAGGGTCGTTAACGTAAGGCATGGTCGGGAAAGTACTGATTAAGCCGCCGGTGGGCCCACCCCAGATTCCTGCGTGTCCGGGCCAGTGGTCATGATTTCCAGCAACGCCCCTCTCGCTCCAGTCCGTCGCCATCAGACCAATGGGACTCCCTTTAGGAAATACTAATTTCCCTCCTAAAAACATCTTCGCCATATCGAACTGGTCTGGATGACCGACGGTCGTCAAGTCTCCCGTCACAATGAGGCGGGCATCCTCATCTTTACGCATCTGCAAAAAGCAGTCCGCGAGTTTGCGTAAGGAGTTGTAACTGTGGCCCAGCAGGCCGTCAAAGCCGCTGTGCTTCGCCCACAGACCGGGAGCCTGGGCGTTTAGTGACACGGGGTCAAGATGTCCGAAATGGAGGTCTGAAATATGTACGAAAGTTGCAAGGCGCATGACAGTCCTCATGAGATGAGAGATTTTAACGCCCCTGCGCATGGTGCGGGAATGCTGTGCTGTCGCATGATACTCCACCCGAGCATTGCGTCGTGCCTGGCTTTAGAGTGAGGTTAACAGCAGAGACTCCATTGAGAGTGAATCTCTTGTTAACAGGTAGCTTGAAACGCCGACAATCTACTCCCGCCATAATGGATTGTCAATCCTCAAGCTCGTCCTTCCTCAGGCCGAATCGTTCTGGTAATAATTAATGTAGAGGGAGTGAAAGGCGCAGCCCTCACTTCGTCCGCTATCGTTCCTCCTGCTGCGTTAATGTTTATGTCTTATCTGGTGGATGGCAACAATGTGATGGCGCAGCGCGTCGGGTGGCACAGGGACAAGCCTGCGGCGCGGCGCGCTCTGATGGACGAGTTGGCGCGGTTTGCCGAGGCGAAGGGGGTGCGCGTGGCGGTTGTCTTTGACGGTGCGCCGGAAAAACATTTCGGCGACGGATCGAGCTACAGGGGCGTGCGCGTCTTCTATGCCGTGCGGGGATCGAACGCGGACGAGCGGATCAAGGGGCTGGTGGAAGCGGCACGCGAGCGGCGGACGCTCCTGGTCGTTACTTCCGATAGGGCTCTTGGGGATTACGTCAGGCGGTGCGGCGCGCAGGTCTTGCGCGCGGGCGAGTTTCGGCGGCGCATGGAGCAAGCCCTCGCGCAGGCTGAAGGCGAGACGGAAGTGGAGAACGGGGCCGGGGTGGGAAGAGGGGAAGTGGACGGATGGATGCGCTACTTCGGCGTCGGGCCCGAGGATGACGAAGATTGAGAAGAGCTTGAGCGAGAAGAGAACAGAAGGGGCCCGAAGCCTTGCAGGCGAAATGCAGCCTGACGGTTTCGGGCCCTTTCGATTCTTCGGCCGAGGCTCTACTGTTCGGCTCCTCCGCTCTCTCTTCCTTCAGCCTCTTGCTCCGGCTTTCCCTGCTTGAGCTTCACCAGCTCTATGTCGAAGATCAGTTTTTGTCCGGCGAGCGGATGATTGGCGTCGAGCGTGATCGAATCCTTCGTGACTTCGGTGATCGTGACGGGTATCTCCTGCCCGTCCGGCATTTGCAGGCCGAGCTGCATGCCGACTTCCGGCTCACGATCAAGGTTCAGACCCTCGCGCGCTATCTGCTGCACGAGCGCATCGATGCGCGGCCCGTAGGCTTCGTCGGCCTCGATCTCTATTCTCTTCTTGTCGCCCTGGCTCATGCCGCGCACGCCCTCGTCGAAACCCTGTATGACGTTGCCCGCGCCGATCTCGAACTCCAAAGGCTCGCCGCCTTCCGAAGAGTCGAAGACCTGCCCGTCTTTCAGGCGGCCTGTATAATGAACCTGTGCCGTGTCGCCTTTTTTCGCTTGCTCTGGCATTATTTATCCACCCCCAGCAATGTTGGTCAGAGGGCAGCTTCTCATATTAGATCATGAAAATCCAGCGCCTCTGACCGCGAAACATCTTTCTCCCCGGGAGGAGTACGGACAGATGAACAAACACGCCTCGCTTTTCATCCTTCTCATGCTCTCTCTCTTTGCGCCCTTTGCGACTGTCACGGGACAGCGGCCTCCACAGACGCCTGCGCCCGATGAGGATTCGGATGAGGTCGTGCGTATTACCTCCAATCTGGTGCAGGTGGATGTCGTGGTGACGGATCAGAAGGGGAATCAGGTGACAGACCTGACGGCGGAAGATTTCGAGATTCTGGAAGACGACCGCCCGCAGAAGATCACGAACTTCTCTTACGTCTCGAACCTGACCGCTCCTGCCGAGCCGGTTGCCAGGCCCGAGCCCAAAGAGAAGAATGCGCCGCCTGTGCCGCCCGTGCGTTTGCGCCCGGAACAGGTGCGCCGCACCATAGCCCTCGTCGTAGACGACCTGGGCCTCTCCTTCGAGAGCGCCTATTCGACACGGCGCGCGCTCAAGAAGTTCGTTGACGAGCAGATGCAGCCGACAGACCTGGTGGCGATCATCCGCACGGGCGGCGGGATGGGCGCTTTGCAGCAATTCACTTCCGATAAACGGCAGCTCTACGCGGCCATCGAGCGCGTGCGCTGGAACCCGAGCGGGCGCGCAGGCATCAGCGCCTTCGCCCCTATCGGCAGGGAGCTTGACGATAATACTTCCGCAGACGGCAACGACGACTCCGCAACGTCGGGCGCAAGCCTGCGCGGTCTGGCCGACCAATCGGAGCAGTTTCGCGAAGAGCTTTTCACGGTCGGCACGCTCGGCGCGCTCAACTACATTATTCGCGGGCTGAGGGAGCTGCCCGGCCGCAAATCCGTGCTGCTCATCACGGACGGCTTCGCCCTCTTCGACAGGGCCAACCTGGGCTCGTCGGGCGGAAATGATCGCGGCACTGCTGGGTACGAGCGGCGCGACCGCGTGATCGAAGCCCTGCGACGGTTGATCGATCTGGCGAATCGGGCGTCGGTGGTCATCTACACGGTTGACCCGCGCGGCCTACAGGTGCTCGGGTTTTCGGCCGAAGACAATCTGGCGGGGATGAATCCGCGGCAGATCGAGCAGGCCCTCTCGGACAGGCGCAGCGACTTTTTCGAGTCGCAGAATGGGCCGGAGTTTCTGGCCCGTCAAACGGGCGGCTTCTCCATACACAATACTAACGACCTGAGCGCGGGCGTGCGCCGCGTGCTCGACGACCAGAAGGGCTTCTACCTGATCGGCTACCGGCCCGATGACGCGACCTTCGACCCGAAGACCGGCAGCCGCCGCTTCCATAACCTGAAGGTCAAGGTACGGCGCGCGGGATTCAACGTCCGTACTCGCAGCGGCTTTTACGGAGTCGAGAACAGGGAAGCGCGCGGTGTTGCGCGCACGCGCGCCGAGCAGTTGGCGGCCGCCTTGACTTCGCCTTTCAACTCCAACGGCCTAGACCTGCGCTTGACCTCGCTCTTCGGCTACGATCAGAAGGCTGGCGCGTTCGTGCGCTCCATACTGCACATCAAGGGGCGCGACGTGACCTTTACGAAGGAGCCGGACGGGTGGAACAAGTCTGTGCTCGACATCCTGATTATCACGTTCGGCGACAACGGGCAGGTCATAGACCAGATCAGCAAGACCTACACGCTGCGGATGGGCCCGGATGTCTACGAGCGGGCGCTGCGCGACGGCTTCACCTACACGGTTAATCTGCCGGTCAAGAAGCCTGGGGCTTACCAGTTGCGCGCGGCCCTGCGCGATGCCGCGTCCGAACGCGTAGGCTCGGCCAGCCAGTTCATAGAAGTCCCGAAAGTGGACAAAGACCGCCTCATGCTCTCCGGAATAGTCATGAGCGGCACAGGCGAAGGGGCGAAAACTAAAGCGCCCGCTGCTGCTGCGACGGCTGCGACTGTGAGCGGGAGCGCGGCGACCGCGCCGGGCGCTGACGAGGCGACAGACACCGAAGACCCGGAGGCCAACCCTGTCGTGCGCCGTTTCAAGCGCGGCATGGTGCTCGAATACAACTACCTGATCTTTAACGCGCGCCTGGACAAGGCAGGCATGCGCCCGCAACTGCAAACTCAGGTGAGAATCTTCCGCGAGGGCCGTCCCATCTTTACAGGCGCGTCCAGGCCCTTTGACCTGAACGCGCAAACGGACTTCAAACGGCTCATCGCCGGAGGGGCCCTGCGGCTCGGCAAAGACATGACGCCCGGCGAGTACGTCTTACAGATACTTGTCACAGACCTTCTCGCCAAAGGCAAAAACAGCACGGCGACACAGTGGATAGATTTCGAGATCACTCAATAAGAGCAGTGACAAGTGACGAGTGACAAGTGACAAGCTGAAACCGGCTTGTTCTTACTCGTCACTCGTCACTCGTCACTCATCACTGTCTTTATGCGTTCGATCATCGTCGGCACGGCCGGGCACATAGATCACGGAAAGACCTCTTTGGTGCGCGCTCTGACGGGCGTGGATGCTGATCGTTTGCCGGAAGAGAAGCGGCGCGGCATCACCATCGACCTCGGGTTCGCGGAGCTTGAGCTGGGCGACCTGCGCTTAGGGTTCGTGGACGTGCCGGGACACGAACGCTTCGTCAAGAACATGCTGGCGGGCGCGCACGGCATAGACCTGGTCGCGCTCGTCATCGCCGCCGACGAAGGCGTCATGCCGCAGACGCGCGAGCACTTTGAAATCTGCCGCCTGCTGGAAACCAGGACGGGCCTCATAGTCATCACGAAGACGGACATGGTTGACGCGGAGCTGCTCTCGCTTGTGCGCGCCGAAGCTGAAGAGCTGGTGGCCAGCTCCTTTCTCGAAGGAGCGCCCATAGTGGCCGTCAGCTCGCGCACGGGCGAAGGCGTCGAAGAGCTGAAGCGCGTGCTTCAGGAGACGGCCCGCACCGTCCCGCGCCGCAACGGCCTGACAGTCGCGCGCCTGCCCGTTGACCGCGCCTTCACCATGCGCGGCTTCGGCGCGGTCGTGACGGGCACGCTCGTCGCCGGAGAAATTGCCGAAGGCGATGAGATGGAGCTGTTGCCCGCCAGCCTTCGCGTGAGAGTGCGCGGCGTGCAGGTGCACGGACGCGCAGTTGAGCGTGCGGAGGCTGGGCAGAGGACGGCCGTCAACCTCGTCGGCGTCGAGGCGAGCGCCATCGAGCGCGGGATGGTCTTAGCGCCGCAGGGACGCTTGCGCCCGACGCAGATCATGGACGTGCGGCTTGAGGTCTTGAAGAGCGCGCCCAGAGCTTTGCGCTCACGCGCGCGCGTGAGAGTACACCTCGGGGCGGCCGAAGTCCTCGGGCGCATACGCGTGCTTGCGGGCGCGGGCCAGGTCGCGCCGGGCGAACAGGGCTTTGCGCAACTGCGCCTGGAATCACCCGTGGTCGCGCTGCCCTCCGAGCGTTTCATCATCCGTTCTTATTCGCCTTCGCGCACCGTTGCGGGCGGAAGCGTCATTGACCCCTTCGCGGCCAAGCACAGGGGACGCGAAGCGTTGCGCGTCGGAGCGCGGCTCGCGTCCATCTCTGCTGGCGGCGATATGGATGAGCCTTCGCGCCTGGCCTATTTCATTGAGACGGCGGGCGAGGCGGGCCTGAGGCGCGCGGAGTTGCTGGCGCGCACGGGTTGGCGCAGACGAGTGCTTGAGCGCGCCGCGAGAGAGGTGATCGCGCGCGGGCTCGCAGTGGATGCGGAAGGCTTGCTGATCTCGCGCGCGAGCTTTGACGCATTGGCCCAGCGCGCGCTCAAAGAGACTGAGGCTTTCCACGAGCGCGAGCCGCTCGCGCGCGGCCTGCTGCGCGAGACTCTGCGCGAACGCCACTTCGCCCACTCGGCCCCGGAAATCTTTCGCGCGGTCATCTCTCACCTGGAACGAGCGGGCGCTCTGCGCTCCGAGAAGGATGTCATCTGCGCAGCTTCGCACAGGCTCTCGCTGAGCGCGGAGGACGCGGCGCTCAGAGACCGCCTGGAAGGGATTTATAGGCAGAGCCAGCTTGAGCCGCCGACTCTTGACGAGGCGTTTGAGCGGGCGGGAGGTGCAGGCTCGCGCGAGCATGCCCGCCGGATTCTACAACTGCTGATCGAAGCGGGCTTGCTCGTGCGCGTACAGAGCGAGCTTCTCTTTCACGCGGATGCGCTCGACGGCCTCAAGGCGAGGCTCAAAGAGTACGCCGCCCGTCGCGAGCCCGAGCGCACGATTGACGTGGCCGCCTTCAAGGAGATGGCCGGAGTGACGCGCAAGTACGCCATCCCTCTGCTTGAATATTTTGATCGCGAGCGCCTGACGCGCCGCGCAGGCGACAAGCGAATCATCCTTTGAGCCCGAATGGATGCGGCCCTTAATCCGGACGCAATCCCTTAAGCCCAGACGCCCTGCTCCCTGTTATATTCTTCGATTACAGTCCAGGCGCGCGCTCTCACTTCTACGACCTCATCTTCAAGTCTCTTTCTCGCTGCCGAAAGCAGGCTCTTGGCCTGTGTTAGTTGTAATAACGGCCTGGCCGTATTAATGGCTTCCAGCCGTACCCATTGATTCTTATCATCGAGCATTGCTATGGAGTGAGCGATGGCTGTAGGCGGAACCACTTTCCAGGGAAGAGCCGCCATTAGATACAAGGCGAAAACCCTATGCGTGGCTTTATCACTCTGTAAAAAAGGGGCTAATCTATCTACGACAGAAGAGGGCGGCAAATATTGGCCTGCCTTAGCCAATGTTGGTGTTATCGAGTCTCTCAGGTAGCTTATCGAATAATCCGATAACGGAACCATCTTTAGAACACTGTCGAAGGGCTCTTCAGGTACATCTTCCAGCATCAGCTCTGTCAAGACTTCGATGACTCGAAGACGGAAATCCATATTGTGGCTCAGTGCTAAATTATAATAGGGCGGTATAAGGTGTAATATTCCGAACGGTCTTCTCTTAACGACCAGTTTCATCAGCTTTTGCGAAATATCTTTTCGATCCGTTATCCCCGGTAAATAAACAAGCGTACGTAGAGCCGCATCTATTCTTTTAAAATCTCTGCTATTGAGATCACGCAGGCACGCGTCTATGACTTGAGAGTTGAACTCTGCACTGCCAAAAGTTCCCCACGCCCGCCGCGCTGCGGTACGAACCTTTAAGTCCCGGTCATCTATCAAGGCAAGCAGTTTCATCCTGATCTGCTGCTGTTGTTCCGCTTTCAGCCTGTCTCTAATACTGTCGTATGGAAGAATGCTCAACGCGTCTGCGCGCGCTGCCGGGTCGTCGTCCAGGAGCTTGAGCAGCCTGCTCTCAACTCCTTCGGGAAGGGAAATCTCAGGGTGAGCCTCATGGAGGCGGCAGAGAGCGCCGATGGCTCTCACCTGTACTTTACTGCTCTCGGCATCCAGCAGTGCAGTTAGCCTTTCGGTCACTTCGGCGGCAAGGCCCTTACGACTTAACTTCAGCAACGATTCTTCTATCAGGGGCGGGATTAAAGACATAAATGGTACTGTAATGCCGTCGGCCCAAGAGAGGTCGTCTTCAAATGCGAGCAGAGAGGTTATGGCCCTGACGGCATCATGCCTGCGGACTGCGTCCGGACTTGAATTACCGATAGCCCTTACAATATCGCGCACTTGATAACGACTAAATGATGGAAGACTCTCAAGAGCTTTACTTACCAGAAGCTCGGACGCTCCGCTTGTGAATACTGCCTCTAAAGCTTCATCAGCTTCTCTATCAAGAGAATCAAATCTTGCCTGCTGAAGAAAGGCATTGACCTGCTCCTCACTTGCATGCTTTGAAGTGTAGGGGAAAACTCTCATTCCAATACGTCGAACCTCTAGTTCACCGTGCGTCAACATCGGGCCCACAACGGATATGAGCTGCCCGTCGTCTGCGATGCTGACATCGAAGTCCTTAAGAGCTTCAATGCTCGCTTCCACGACAAGCGAGCTTCGGTCACGCAGCCCTTTGGCGAGGAGTTGTAAGGTCTCGGCGGAGTTGTCAATTTTTGCGAAGGTGCGCAGCGTCCTGGCGCGAATCTGATCGTCCGGGTCAGAGGCCATCGGCCTCAGGTCGGCGATGATCTCCGGGATGACGGCTTCTGCGGGGAGAAAGCTGGCTGACTCGATGGCGGCAAGGCGGACGGGGGCCTGTATGTCTATGAGCGCGGCCCGCAGCCTTTCCAGCACAGTTGCCCTTTGCTCCGCATCGCTGGCCCGTTGCGCGGTGATGATCGCGGCGTTCAAGTACCACGCCTCGGACTTGGCCCATGCAGTCAGGTAATTGAACTCCTCTGTCGAGATGGGCGCGGCGACGGTTTTGATGCGGCCCTGCGTTCGTACCTTCAGAGCCTCGAAGATGATCGCCTGCCGCAGCTCAGGGTCGCTGACCTTTACCGATTCGCCCAGGCACAGAAGGGCCAGGCGTAGCCGCTGACGACAGAGATCATCTAACCGTGGGTCATAGACGGAGTGAAGGAACGTGCTGGTGTCTGAGATCAAACCGGCATAGAGCAGGATTACCTCGCGCCACCAGTCCGACATCAATCGCTCGCGGGACAAGAGAAAATCCCTGTGCTCTATGTGCTCGCCAATGGCCAGGTATTGCGCCGTGAAGTACTCTTGAAAAGTATGGTGGGCGAAGGCCACCACGCCGCGACGGCGTTCGGCGATAATGCCGCTGCGCTCGATCAATCTTTGCAGCAGACGATGCGCTTCATCTTCGGAGCGGCCGAGGCTCGGCAGCAGCTCCGAGATGATCTGCAAGACTTCCTCCTGCGTCGCCTCTCGCCCGCCGTTTCGTTCGCCTATCTCGCCCGTGTGAAAGGCTATGGCGAGCCGCCGCATGATGGCCTGTTTCTGCTCAAGCTTCAGATTGGTATCGTCAACGCGTATGCCTCTGGAAATGTCCCACTGCTCAAGCAGCGTGTTGGTGCATTGATCGTAGAGCTTGCTGCGTTCTTTGGGCAGCGTCGCCAGGCTGCGGTGGACGAGCGCGATGATGGAGAGCAGCATCGGATTGGTGGCCAGGCGGCGCACGCCCTCGTTTTCGCGCAGCGCCACCTTCAACTCGCCTGCGCGCCCGGCCGCGCGCCTCTCCCTGGCCTTGCGCTCCGCTGCGCTTTCGTCTTCGAGACGGCCGACGACGGCGTTGCGCTCGACGGCCGCGTACCAGCTATCTATAAAGAGGCTGACCTGCTCGTCCGTCAGATCGTTGACGTAGAAGAGCTGGAAATCGGCGTTGACTCCGCTGCGCCAACCGGCTATGCGCGAGGTGATGACAAACTGGTTCTGCTTGTAGCGCAGAGCCAGGCTTTCGATTGCGCGCACCACAGCCCTGAACTCTTCGTCTGTCGGAACTTCGTCTAATCCGTCGAGCAGGACGATACAGTTCTCCTTCTCAAGCTGGTGGGTGAAGTATTCGCGGGCGATTCTCTCTGCTTGCAGGTCGGGCGGTAGAATCTTCGGCAAGACCTCGATGATGGAAGGCACTCTGCCCGTCTCATCAGTCCGGGCCAGCTTACCGGCAACGCTAATCAAAGGAATAAAGAGCGGGAGCCGCCACCGCTTGACGCCGAGCCTCTTTTTCAGAATGCCGCGACGGCGCAACCCCTTATCGCCCGCCCTCTCTCGCGCATAGGCCAGGGCGATGTGCTGCAAGAGCGTAGTCTTTCCCGCCCCCGGCCCGCCCAGGATGGCTATGCGCGGGTGCTCTTCAAGTATCTTCTTCAACTGCGCCTCTGCATCGAGGCTTTCCAGTTCCTTCGCAGCGCGTGTAGCGGAGCTTTCAGCTTCAACGAACTTTCCGAGGTCATCCACTATTTCTTTGAGCCGTTCTCGATGCGCTTTCCTTCCCGCTGAAAACGTTGCGTTGAAGAGATGCGCAGATTCCGGGTCGAGCCCTTCGATCACCTCGTTCATAGCTAGCGGATTGAGCGTCAGACCTTCGGGCTTTCTTAGTGGTCGGCCATGGGCCAACGACTGGTAGGCGTAAGCCAGCCATAGGGGAAGCGTCTCATCTGTTATTCTGTCCGTTTCAGGTGTTAGCTGCTCTCTCCGGGGCGCGACCTTGAGCGAGACGAAGACCTGTTCCAGTTGCGGCTTCTTGGTCGTGTCCTGGCTGACGATGCCCGTCAGGCGAAGTTCTCTCAGTTCTGTGACGACCCAGTCCAGGTAGTTCTGCTCGAAGCTGCGGAAGGCGAGGCGGCCGCCGAGCAATGCTCCGAGCCAGGTCGTAAGTCCGGTTATTTTCGACCAGACGTAGGGCAGGAGCTTCGTGAGAAGGACTGTCGCGAGGGCGCTGGCGAGCGCAATCACCAGTTTGTTGTCGCTGTACTGCTGCAAGAAATCGGGGAGACTTTGGAGGAGCTTCATCGACCCTGTTCCGCTGTTCCGGCAAAGATGCTAGTGAGCGAATGCTTTTCGCTGAGGTCAGGAGTACCGAAAACACTTTACCTCCATCAAAATAATAAATCCAGAGAGAGGGTCGGGCGCTTCTCCCGGAGAGAGGCCCTTCGAGGGGGTTGCTTTCACATGCGCGGTGGCGGTAACATGCACATGCATAAAAGCACAACCGTCTTGTTGGTGAGTAATGCCGGTTTCAGCCAGGCGGTTCTCTTGTGAACTTTGCGCAGTGTCGTTAGCGGTTTCCTTTATATATCAAACTTAACGAGAACGCCGGAGGTTCATTATGAAGAGCCTGATTGACATTCTGACCTGGGTCATAGGACTACCAGCTTCCATCTTCGCGCTCTACGAGTTCTACAGGTTTGCCACCTACGTAGACCCGCAGGGGGGCCATACGCACTTGTGGTTGGCAATCGCCGCGACAGTCGTCGCCTTTATTTGCGCGCTGATCTTTTTCGTGCGGCGCGTCAACAAGGAAGAGGAGATACATATCACGCAGTAAGGCGGCTGCGGCCCGCTCACGCTCAGGGGTGGCCGAAAGGCCGAACCGGGCGGGAGGCAGGCCGCACACGCCTTGCTCTGCGGAAGGGTGCGAGCGCCAAGTGTGCGCTGCCCCCATTCATCCGTGAGCGAGAACCCGACGCCGTTTGCGCTCCACAAGTCGCCGAGCGGCCTGCCCGGCGCGCAAACGGCGCTTTGGTTTGTTTTCTTAACGCCCAGGCGCGGCCCCCTCGCTTAAGCTCAGAAGATTCGCCCTGAGGAGAGGCTTTTTTTGATAATGACTGCAACGCTTTTAACGACGCTGCTGGCGCAGACCTACACTAAGCCGGCCTATTTCGGGGTCGTCGTCGTGCTGCTGCTGGCGGCCGGAACGGTCGGCTGGATTATCGCCGCCGTCCTCGGGTTTGCGCGCGCTCGTGCCTTCGGGCCCTCGACGCGCTGGTTCGCTTTGGCTTCCGTCTGCCTCATCATTTATCACTTGCAGTTTTTGGCGCTCGCCGTCGCGGCCATTCAGAATGACCCAGACCTGGCCTTGAGCGTCGGCGCGTTCTTCAATCTCTTTGTGGTGCTCGCGTCCATCTGCGCCATCCTCGGCTTCATTAGACTGACAGACCCGCGCTAAAGCCTTCTCGGGCACGCTCTCGCGGGTCGTCGCGCATCTTTGAGAATTTTTGTTTGGTGATGGGTAAGAAGACTATTCTTTACGCCGCGCTCGCGCTTGTTGTGGGGGCGGCGATTTTCTTTGCCGCGCAGCGACGCGAGGAGGGGAAGCGGCCTGTGCGACGCGGCTTTATCGGCACGCGCGGCGCGACGTTCACCCTGGACGGAGAGCCGTTCCGGTTCGTCGGCGCGAACATCTCCGTCATGTACAGGGACGAAGACCGTGAACGTATGCCGGAGACTTTTCGCGAGGCCGCGCGCCAGGGCCTACGGGTCGTCAGGGTGTGGGCCAACGGCGAGGGCGGCGAAGATTCCGACGTGAAATCTGTCGGCGGCGACCGCGCCGACTGGCCGCGCAAGCACCCGTTTCGTTTCAAGCCCGACGAGTGGAACGAAGAAGAGTTCGTGCACCTCGACAAGGTCATAGCCGAAGCTGCGCGCCACGGGATTCGCGTGCAGTTGACGCTCGTCAATTGGTGGCGCGACACGGGCGGCGTCACGCAGTATCTCAAGTGGGCTGGCGTCGCGGACGCCGCCGACGATAAGAAGCCTTACGGCATTAACGTCGAGCGCGCCATGCTCTTCTACACGAACGAGACGACCAGGCGGCTCTACCGCGAGCACGTCGAGCGCATAGTCGCGCGCCGCAACACAGTGACGGGCACGCTCTATCGCGACGACCCGACGATCATGGGTTACGAGCTGATGAACGAGGCGCAGGCCGTGACGGGCCGCTGGGCCGAGCGCCGCGCCTGGGTCGCGGAGATGAGCGCCTACGTCAAATCCCTAGACCCGGATCATCTGGTGACGCCCGGCATCTGGGGCTACCGAACTTCCTGGGAGCGGCGCGAGTGGCTCGAAGAACACAAGCTCCCGAACATAGACTACTGCGACGTACACAACTACCCGCGCGACGATCACGACAGCTATGTCGAGTCGCCGGAGGCGCTCAGGGAGTTCATAGACAACCGCGCGGCAGCAGCCTTCGCTTTGGGCAAGCCCCTGATGATCGGCGAATTCAACGTGGGCCCGGAAGGCTACAAGGGCTTTTCCGAGGTCGAGTGGTTTCGCGCCTTCCTTGATGCTTCGGCGCGCTCAGGCATTGGCGGCGCGATGTACTGGATACTGACGCCCGACCCTGCGCGTGGCTACGGCATCACCTACACGACTGCGCGCGACGAGGCCGTGCGCGCCGAGATCAAGCGCGGCGCAGACCTGATGGCCTCGCTTCAGCAGGCGAGCCCGCCGCGCTGGCTCCTCAACGCTGACCAGCACCTCATCCCGCGCCAGTTCTCCTTCACGCGACCGGCCAATGACCCGGCCCTTCGCCCCGAGGTGGACTGGCGAGCGGACGGCACACTCTTTTATCGCTTCAAGCCTGAGATGGCCGCCTCGGCACGCTTCGAGAAACTGGGCGGAGGCGAGGGCTACATCTGGGGCGCAGGCATGGGATTTGTCGAGTACATCGTGCCCGAAAGAGAGAAGTACAAGCGCGTCGGCCAGATCACAGTCCGCGCGCACATTCAGCCCGTTCTGCCCGTGGACGCGCGTCCGTCGGAGATCAAGACGAGCGTGTCGCTGCAAATCAACGGCACGGACTACGGCACGCGCGTCGTCGCGGTCGAAGACCCGAAGCACGCCGTCACGCAGGAATGGCGCATAGATTCCTTCGGGCTGAGGACGCAGGCCGCGCGCGGAGTCCCCCTCAAGATACGCTTCACAGTCCGCACGGACGCAGAGCACCCTTACGGCATAAACATCTCCAACTACCCGGCAGGCTACAGCGAGCGTGAAGTGAGGCCGATAGAAGTCGAGATCAAATGAGGGCTCATCTAGCGCCTTCCGGCTTCGAGGGCGCGGACGGCTTCGCGCGCGTAGTAGGTGAGGATGATGTCCGCGCCTGCGCGGCGTATGCTCGTCAGGGTCTCAAGCATGACGCGCTCCTCGTCTATCCAGCCGCGCTCGGCCGCAGCCTTAATCATCGCGTACTCGCCCGAGACGTGATAGGCCGCCAAAGGCAGGTCAAAGCGGTCGCGCAGCACTCTGAGGATGTCCAGGTAGCAGGTCGCGGGCTTGACCATCAGGAGGTCAGCGCCTTCCGAGTAGTCAAGCTCGGCCTCGCGCAGAGCTTCGCGCGCGTTCGCCGAGTCCATCTGGTACGCGCGCCGGTCTCCGAAGGCTGGCGCGCTGTCGGCCGCCTCGCGGAAGGGCCCATAGAAGCCCGAGGCGTACTTCACAGCATAGGCCATGACGGGGATGTGCTCGAAGCCCGCGCTGTCCAGGGCCTCGCGAATGGCCGCGACCTGACCGTCCATCATCGCAGAGGGTGCGATGATGTCCGCCCCTGCCTCGGCCTGGCTGACGGCCGTGCGGGCGAGCAACTCTAAGGACTCGTCGTTCAAGACCTCGCCGCGCCGCACGACGCCGCAATGGCCGTGCGAAGTGTATTCGCACAGGCAAGTGTCTGCGATGATGACGATGTTGGCTTCGGCGCGACGCAGGGCGCGGATGGCCTGCTGCACTATGCCGTTCTCGGCGTAAGCGCCCGAAGCCATCTCGTCCTTCTTCTCAGGCAGTCCGAAGAGGATGACGCCGGGCACGCCCTGCTCGTAGGCGCTCGCGGCTTCGCGCACGGTCTCGTCCACCGAGAGGTTAAAGACGCCCGGCATGGAAGAGACTTCGCGCCGCACCCCTTCGCCCGGACAGGTGAATAAGGGAAGGATGAAATTCTCACGCGTGAGCCGCGCCTCGCGCACGAGCGAGCGCAAAGCTTCTGTCCGGCGCAGCCGTCGCGGGCGATGTACAAGATCAACCATCTTCGCCTCAAACCTCTTCTTGAAAATTTATTCCCGCCGGGAATGATACGCGCGCCCGCTCCCGGCGCGCAATGTGGGCGCTGGCCTTCTTGTGAGCACTCTGATTAAACTGGACGCGATGACCGACACCAACGCTTCCATCTTGACCAATCGCATAGCCGTCATCGGCTGCGGCCACGTCGGCGCGAGCGTCGCCTACGCGCTGCTGCTCGGCGGCTTCGCGCGCGAGATAGTCCTGCTCGACGCCGATCAGAACCGCGCCGCAGGCGAGGCCATGGACTTACAACACGCCGTCCCGCTCGCGCGCCCCGTGCGCGTCTGGGCCGGAGACTACCGGGAGGCCGCGCGGGCCCACATAGCCGTCATCGCCGCCGGGGTCGGAAGCCATCCGGGCGAAACCAGGCTCGACCTCCTGGGCCGTAACTCAGTAGTCATCACCGACTGCGTCCGGCGATTGATGGCCGAAGGCTTTGCCGGGCTCATCCTGATGACGACCAACCCTGTGGACATCCTCGCTCAGGTCGCGCAGGAGGTTTCCTCACTGCCCACGGAGCGCGTCATAGGTTCCGGCACGGTGCTCGATACGGCTCGGCTGCGCGCCATGCTCGGCGAAGCTCTCGGGATGGAGGCGCGCTCCATACACGCCTACATCATAGGCGAGCACGGCGATTCAGAGATCGCAGCCTGGAGCGCCGCGCACGTTGCCGGCGTGGCGCTCGCGGATTTCTGCGCCCGCTCGGCTTGCCCCGTGGACTTCGACGACCTCTTGCGGCGCGTTCGTCGTGCCGCGCCCGACATCATAGAGCGCAAGGGCTACACCTCTTACGCCATAGCCTCCTGCGTCGTGAGAATCTGCGAGGCCGTGCTGCGCGACGAGCATACTGTGCTGCCCGTCTCTACACAGACGCATGGCCAGCACGGGATAGAGGGCGTCTACCTGAGCCTGCCCTGCGTGGTCGGACGCAAAGGTGTAGAGCACGTCATAGAACTGCCTTTGAACGGGGCCGAGCGCGAGGGCTTGCATGCTTCGGCCGCCGTCCTCAGTCGCACTCTGAAGGGCCTGCGAGACGCTGCCTGACGCGCCGCGCGCCCGTACCGGAGAACTTGCGAGGCGAACCGTTTTAACTGATAGAACAGGGGAGAGAGGAATATGCTGCAAATCGAAGACATGTCGGTAGCGGAGATGCGGGCGCTGCTTGAGCGCATAGGCTTCGGTCATCTGGGCTGCGCGCGCGAGGGCCGCCCGTACGTCGTGCCGATCAACTATTCATACGACCAGCAAAACGTCTATATCTTCACCACGCAGGGAACCAAGACCGATTTTATAGATGCCAACCCGCAGGTCTGCCTACAGGTCGAACACATAGACGACCCGCTGCACTGGCAGAGCGTGATGGTCACAGGTCATGCCGAGCGCCTGACCGCGCCCCATGAGATAGAGCGCGCCATGCAGCTTATCACCCTCACCAATCCGACCTTGACGCCCGCCATCAACGCCACGCGCATAGATGTCTGGGGACGCGCCAATGACGTGCAAATTTACCGCATTCGCCCCGAGATCATCGACGGGCGCAAGACCGTCTCCGCAGCGGTAACAGAAACGTGAAAGTAAAAGAATAGAGCCACCACATGCGGCGTGCCGCAGAGATATAGTCTCTGCTGCGCGTCGCTTCATCACGGAATCTCCGCTCGCGTGGGCCCAACTTCCGTCCCCTCCCGGCACTGCTTACAAAACTATTACATTCACGCCGCCTCAAGCTTGGTAGGATAAGGGCATCCCCTGACATCTAAGGTTTTGGGCCAAACGTTTTCCGAGGTGAGGAATATTTATGCGCAATCAAATCATAGCCAAGCAGACGAGAAGCGGCATCAACTGGATTACGGCGAGCTTCATCGTGCTCTTTCACGTGGGCGCAATCGCCGCGCTCTTTCTATTTTCGTGGCAGGCGTTGGCCGCGACCGTCCTGCTCTGGATAATTTCGGGGATGGGCATCGGCATGGGCTTTCACCGCCTCCTGACGCATCGCGGCTACAAGACGCCCCGGGCGGTCGAATACTTTCTGACCATGTGCGGCGTGCTGGCGCTCGAAAGTGGGCCCATCTCGTGGGTCGTGACGCATCGCATTCATCACGCACACACGGACACGGAGGGAGACCCGCACAGCCCGCGCGACGGCAAGTGGTGGTCACACATCGGCTGGATGCTCAAGGGCACGGCCCAACAGCATGACGCGCAGACGGTCAAACGCTACGCGCCCGATCTCGTCAAAGACCCTTTTTACGTGTGGCTCAACCGCTGGTACTTCGTCCCCGTCATCGCGCTGGGCGGGTTGCTGCTGGCTGTGGGCGGTTGGCCCATGCTGACGTGGGGCATCTTTCTGCGCATCGTCGTGGGCTGGCACGCGACCTGGCTCGTCAATTCCGCGACGCACATGTGGGGCGCGCGCCGCTTCAAGACCTCGGACGATTCGACCAACAATCTGTGGGTCGCGCTGATTACTTTCGGCGAGGGCTGGCACAATAACCATCACGCCTATCCGACGGCCGCGCGCCACGGCCTCGCCTGGTACGAAATAGACATCAACTGGTGGGGCATTCGCGCCCTACAGCTCTTCGGCCTCGCCAAATCAATCAAGCTCGTCAACCTGGGCGGCGAGCAGTCGCACAAGGCAGACCTGCTCAAAGCAGCGTGACGAAGGGATGAGGGATGAATGACAGGCTACGGCTCTTCGTTCCGCATTCACCATTCCTCCTTCATCATTTACAATACCTCCGTTATGCGTGTCAGCGGTCGTCGCAAATCGGTGGTCTTCTTCATTACGCTGGGCTCTTGCCTGGTGGCGCTGGCCGTGGCGCTCAACGTCGGGTGGATTCTCCTGAACTGGCGCGAGGTCGCCTTTCTCATCCTCGGCATCATCTTCTTCGGCGTCATCATCAGCGGGCTCGTGCTCAACACAACTTTCCTCGTCCGGGAGATCAGGCGCAACGAGCAGCACGACGCCTTCATCAATGCCGTCACGCACGAGCTGAAGACTCCGATCACGAGCATCCGCCTCTACCTGGAAACCTTGCAGACCAGGGAGGTGACGGAAGAGAAGCGCAGAGAGTTTTATGCGGTGATGCTGGCCGACAGCGAGCGCCTGCTCCACACGGTCGAACAGGTCTTGCGCGCCGGGCAGAGCGGGCAGCGCCGCCGCCGGCTGAACCCGGCGATGATCGACCTCGGCGTAATGGTGCGCGAGAACCTTGAGCTGGCCCGCACTCGCTACCACCTGCCCGAAGGCGCTCTCGAATTCAAAGAGTCCCTGAACGGCGAAGGCCGCGCCCTGGTCTTGGGCGATGTGGAAGAGCTGAGCGCCGCCATCTCGAACCTGATAGATAACGCCATCAAGTATTCCGGCGAAGAGGTGAAGATCAAAGTGACGGTCGAGGGAGAAGACGAACGCCACGTCTCAGTGCGCGTGCGCGACTCTGGCGTCGGCATCCCGAAAGCACATCTGAAACGCATCTTCAACCGCTTCTATCGCGCGCCGAGCCTCGTCATGAGCCGCGTCAAGGGAACGGGGCTCGGCCTCTTCATCGTGCGCTCTGTGGTCAGGAAACATGGCGGCCGCGTCTTTGCCGAAAGCGACGGGCCCGGCCAGGGCAGCACCTTCACCATTCAACTTCCCAGAGCATAAACCGTATGAGCGCACGCGTCCTCATCGTGGAGGATGAAAAGCACCTGGCCGACGGCCTGCGCTTCAACCTGGAAGCCGAAGGGTACGCGGTTGAGACTGTGGGCGACGGCGAGACGGCCCTGGCGCTGCTCGGCTCGGAGGGCGAGCGGTTCGACCTGGTCGTGCTCGATTGCATGCTTCCGGGCGTGGACGGCTTCGCGGTCGCCTCGGAGCTGCGGCGCGCAGGCCGCCGCATTCCAGTCCTGATGCTGACGGCGCGCTCAAGGCCCGAGGATGTCTTGCGTGGTTTTGAGTCGGGCGCGGATGATTACCTGCCGAAGCCCTTCGAGCTGGCGATACTGGTCGCGCGCCTGCGCTCTCTGCTGCGCCGCTCCGAGTGGTCGCGCGAGCACTCCGGCCCAGGCGAAGCGAGCGCGGCCCCTACGCACGACGCCGACGCGGGAGCAGCGACAGCCGCCGGGCCCAAGCCTTCACCGGCGGCGAACGACCGTTTCAGCTTTGACGGTAAGACCATTGATTTCGACGCGCTTGAGATTCGCGCCCGCGAGCGCACCGTGCGCCTGACCTTGATGGAAGCAGAGTTGTTGCGTTACCTCGTCAAACACTCCGGGCGCGCCGTCTCGCGCAAGGCCATGCTCGAAGATGTCTGGGGCCTGCGCGAAGACACGGACACGCGCGCCATAGACAATTTCATCGTCCGCCTGCGCAAGTACATAGAGGACGAGCCCTCAAGACCCAAACACCTCATCACCGTCCGAGGGATAGGCTATCGCTTCATCCCCGGCCCTGAAGCGACCTGAGCTTCTCGGAACATGCATCCGCCCTTCGCAACTTGGTATAATGCGAAAGCATAAAGATGGACGCTCAGGCTGAAGGGGCTGCTATGAGTAATCGGAGTGTGGGAACGGAGAACGCAGCGGAAGAGGCGCGAGTGGAGAAGAGCCGGGGGCCGAACGCTCATAGCCACTACACTTCGGACGGGCAGGACGACGACGGCGGCGAGCATGAAGCGCGCTCTGCCGGTGCGAGCCCGGCCCGAGAATTCCCGTCTATTGGCCCAACACTGGCGCGCGCGCAGCCGCCCGAGGATTTCACAGGCATTGAGCTTGAAGAGATCAGCGAAGTGGCGGGCGGCGCTGCGGCCATCTTGTCCACGGCCCGCTACGCTTTCAAAGAGATGGGCTCATGGCGCAGCCTCAAGACGCTCGCCCGGCTGAACCAGGCGGACGGCTTCGATTGTCCGGGATGCGCCTGGCCAGACCCCGTGGAGCGATCAGCGACGGAATTCTGCGAGAACGGAGCCAAGCACGTCGCCGACGAGGCGACGACCAAACGCGTCACGCCCGAGTTCTTCGCCCGTTGGAGCGTCGCAGAGCTTTCGCGGCAGTCCGATTACTGGTTGAACCAGCAGGGCCGCCTCACGCACCCGATGCTCCTCAGGTGCGGCCGTCGGCATTACGAGCCTGTCGGTTGGGCTGAGGCGTTCGAGCTGTTGGCCGAGGAGCTAAACGCGCTTCGGTCTCCGAATGAGGCGGTCTTCTACACTTCGGGGCGCACGAGCAACGAGGCTGCTTTTCTCTACCAGCTTTTCGTCCGCCAGTTCGGCACCAACAACCTGCCCGACTGCTCCAACATGTGCCACGAGTCGAGCGGCACGGCGCTCACCGAAACCATAGGCATCGGCAAGGGCACCGTCACGCTCAAAGATTTCGAGTTGGCCCAACTCATCATCATCATCGGACAAAACCCCGGCACGAATCACCCGCGCATGCTGACGGCCCTGCAAGCGGCCAAGCGCAACGGGTGCAAGATCATCCACATCAACCCGCTGCCCGAGACGGGGCTCAATCGCTTCAAGCATCCGCAGGAAGTGCTCCGCATGCTCGGCAGCGGGACGCAGTTGTCAGACCTCTTTCTACAGGTACGCATCAACGGCGACGTGGCGCTCCTGAAGGGCATTATGAAAGAGGTGCTGGCCGAAGAGCAGCGGCAGCCCGGTAAGGTGCTAGACCATCCTTTCATCGAAGAGAAGACGGCGGGCTTCGCGGAGTTCGCGCGCGCGCTTGAAAGTGTCGGCTGGCAAGAGCTACTTGAGCAGAGCGGCATCCCCCGCGAACAGATCAGGGAGGCCGCCCGTCTTTACATCAATTCGGAGCGCACCATCTGCTGCTGGGCTATGGGCCTGACGCAGCACCAGAACGCCGTCTCGAACATACAGGAGATCGTCAACCTGCTGCTCTTGCGCGGCCAGATCGGGCGCGCTGGCGCGGGCGTCTGTCCCGTGCGCGGCCACAGCAATGTGCAGGGCGACAGGACTATGGGTATCTGGGAGCGGCCGACCGAGGCTTTTCTCGCCAATCTCGCCCGCGAGTTCGGATTTGAGCCGCCCGCTGAGCACGGCTACGACACGGTGCGGGCCATTAAGGCCATGCACGAGGGACGCGCCTCTCTGTTCTTCGCGCTCGGCGGCAATTTTCTCTCGGCGACTCCGGACACCGAATACACTGCCGAGGCGCTGCGCCGCTGCCGCCTGACAGCACAGGTCTCGACAAAGCTCAACCGCGCGCACCTAGTCACCGGCGAGCAGGCTTTGATCCTGCCATGCCTGGGCCGGACGGAAGTGGACTTGCAGGAGGGCTCGGCCCAGTTCGTGACGATGGAAAACTCTATGGGCATCGTGCACAGCTCGCGCGGGAGTTTGCAGCCCGCCTCGGAGCATCTGCTGAGCGAGCCTGCGATTGTCGCGCGATTGGCCCGCGCCACACTCGGAGACGGGAGCCGCGTCGAGTGGGAAAAGCTGGCCGTGGATTACGACCTCATCAGAGATGCGATCAGCAGGGTGATTCCGGGCTTTGAGGATTACAACCGGAGGGTGCGCGAGCCGGGCGGCTTTTACCTGCCGAACCTGGCGCGCGAAGGCGTCTTCAAGACCTCCACGAACCGCGCCAACTTCACCACGCACCCGTTGCCGCGTCATGAGCTTGGGCCCAACCAGTTCATGATGATGACCATCCGCAGCCACGACCAATTCAACACGACCATCTACGGCCTGGATGATCGCTACCGTGGCATACTGGGCGAGCGGCGCGTAGTCCTCCTCAACCCCGAGGACATCCGCGAAGCGGGTTTTCGGGAAAGAGAGGCGGTTGACCTGGTCAGCCACTACGGGGGCGTCGAGCGCGTGGCCCATAGCTTTTTGGTCGTGCCCTATTCCATCCCGCGCCGCTCGGCCGCCACTTACTTTCCGGAAGCGAACGTGCTCGTCCCCATCGACAGCGTCGCGGAGAAGAGCAACACGCCCGCCTCCAAATCCGTCCCCATCAGCATCCGTCCCTCGCAGGAGCAGGCTGTTCGGACTTAAGCATTCAGGCTTTGCGCGCCACCCTGCCGCTCATCTTACTGACGTAAGGGTTGTCGCGAATCCAGAAGCGCCAGGGCTTGGCGGCGAACTCCTGAGCGTAGTCAATGCCTATGCGCGGGCCCGAGGCCACGTCTGCGGCCGCGATGCTGAGGTCTTTCTCAATCCAGACGGATGGGCCCAGGAGGTCTGCGCGATTAAGTCTGAGGTCAATGCCCATCGCGATGCACAGCTTGCCCGGGCCCGCCGTCAGGTTGCGCTCATCCTTGACGGGGCGACGCGCGCGCATGACCTCTATGCCTTCCACCGGCTCAAGGGCGCGCACGAGGACGGCGTGAGGCGCTGATTCTCTTCCCGTCACGACGTTGAACTGAAAGTACATGCCGTAAATAAAGTAGACGTAAGCGATGCCGCCCCTGCCGAACATGGCTTCGGTGCGCGCGGTGCGACGATTGCCGAAGGCGTGCGAGGCCCTGTCCTCCGGGCCCACGTAGGCTTCCGTCTCGACTATGCGCCCCGAGACGCGCTGGCCCTCACGGTTGGGCACGACCAGACGTTGGCCCAGCAGCTCGCGTGCGATCACAAGCGTATCGTCGCGCGTATAAAATCGGCGTGGAAGTCTATTGCGTCGGGACATGCCGGGAGAGTCTGTCAGTGTGTCTGGTCGTAGAGCCGCTTGAGGCGTGCCAGGGTGTCCGCTTCGCGCGTGCTCTTGTCCGTGCGCTCGCGCTTGAAGCGCGGGATGCGAAGGGCGTAGCCTGCGCTGTAGGCGCTCGTCTTCTGTATGTCCTGAAAGTCCACTTCGATGACCATCTCGGGCTCGATCTCTACGTCGCGGCCGCGCGAAGTGATGATCTTCGGTTCGAGCTTGCGCGTCAAATCGCGCAGGGTTTCCTCTGAAAAGCCCGTACCGACCTTGCCGACCGTCTTGAACTTGTCGCGATCCAGGACGGCTACGACCAGGCTTGAGAGCGTGCCGCGCCTGCGGCCCGAGCCCCAGATGCCGCCCACCACGACCACGTCCAGGGTCTCGAACGCGGGCTTGAGCTTCATCCAGTTGTCTGTGCGACGACCAGGCACGTAGACGGCCTCCGGGTCTTTGGCCATCAAGCCTTCGTGACCGGCCCTGACCGCTTCTTTGAAGAAGCGGACGGCCTCCTCTACGTGGTCGGATTCGAGCGAGTCTGTCATCTTCACGCGCTCGGTCGGACGAAAAAGTTTTGCGAGGCGCAGGCGGCGCTCGCGCTGCGGCGCTTGCATCAAGTCTTCGCCGTCATGGTAGACGAGATCGAACAGGTGCAGAACGAGCGGTATCTCGCGCATCTTCTCTTCGACGCCGTGCTTGCGCCCCAATCGCATCAGGACGGCTTGAAACGCCTGCTTCTTCCGCAGCGTCGGGTCGTAGGCCACAGCCTCGCCCTCGATGATCGCGTCGCCCCCCTTCCAGGCCCGCCTGAGCGCCGCGACCACGTCCGGCATGCTCGCCGTGTCGTCGTTCAGACGGCGCGAGTAGAGACGGATTTCGCCCCCCCGCCCGCTGCGGAGGTGAATCTGCAAGCGCGCGCCGTCGTACTTCGTCTCGAAGATGATCTGCTTGCCCGCGAGCGCCTCGAAAATATCCTCGGCGCTCTCGACCTTGTTGGCGTTCATGAACTGGTAGGGACGAAAGAGCGCGAGCCCCGTGCGCCGCAGGGCCTTTGGGCCCAGGCTTGCGCGCCGGGCGACGAGCCCTATGTCGTTGCTCATCGCGTAGAGGTGCGCGACCTCGCCCGCTTCGACGCCGAAGGCTGCGGCAATCGCTTTGGCGAGCGTGCCCATGCCGACGCCTATACGCATCTGGTTCAGAGCCATGCGCGTGAAATACTTCGCGCCCGAGGGCGTGGTGTGCTGAAAGACATGCCGGACGAGCTTCGCGCGGTCTTCGCCCAGGCGGGCCGCCGCGTTCGTGCGCCGCCACAGGGCCTCTACCGTGAGCGTGTCGCTGCCGCCAGCGTAGCGCGCGACCACTTCGCTCATGTCGCCGGCGTGCCTGACCTCCGTTTCAATCTCCGAAGGGTCTCGGCCAGACACCTGGGCCACGGCGGCGCGGATCGTGCCGGGCCCGATGCCGAATTGATCTGAGAGTTGAGGCTCAACGGCCTCGCCCGCCGTGAAATGGGCCAGGGGCGCGACCGCGCGGCGCTCGGCGCGGCGAAAAAGGTCTGCCAGGAGGCGCGCTCGCTGCGGCTCGCTCTGAGCCTGCTGAACGCGGTCGTAGGTCTCTGCCAGCTCGGAAAATTTCATGGCGTGCGCGCTAGACTGTAACAAAGTCGAGACCCGATTTTAAAGCCTGTCGAGAGCGGGCCGTGTGCGTCAACGTACACAAGGCTCGTTCCAGGCTTGGCGCAGCTACGGGGCGCGGGCATACCTTTTGAATATGTTTGGGCCAACCCCTCCTGGTCGTGCGTGAAAGTGAGTCGTAAGCGAACATTCACGGATTGAGGGTGTATGAGAATTAAGCAATATGGGGCTTGAGGCTTATCACAAAAAGAGGGATTTCCGTCGCACGCCGGAGCCGCGCGGCAAGCTCTCTAAATCGAACCGGCATCGCTTCGTAGTGCAGGAGCATCACGCCTCGAAGCTCCATTTCGATTTCCGTTTGGAGATGGGCGGCGTGCTTAAGTCCTGGTCTGTGCCGAAGGGCCCGTCGCTCGACCCGTCCGTCAAACGCTTCGCCGTGCCGACCGAAGACCATCCCGTCGAGTACCTGAAATTCCAGGGCCACATCCCCGAAGGCAATTATGGCGCGGGCGAGCACATGATCTGGGACGAGGGGCGCTACGAGCTTGTGTCGGGCCAGGACGCGCTCGAACAACTCGCGAAGGGCAGGCTCGCTTTCCGTCTGCACGGGCGGAAGCTGCAAGGCGAATTCAATCTCATACGGATGGGGCGGCGCGAGAATCAATGGCTGCTCATCAAGAGCCGCGACGAGTACGCGCAGCCCGGCTGGGCCATGGAGCTGTTGATGAAAGAAGAGGACGGTCAAGCCTCTGGGAAGAAGAAGGGAGAAGAGCGCCGGGCCAAGAAGGGTGTCCGAAGGATCAGCGCCGGGCCCAGAGACGCCGCGCGGGCTGTTTCGGCCAGCCGTTTCTTCAAGACGGAAAAACTTGACGGCGACAGGGTCGTTAAGATCGGCGGGGCGGTGGTCTCGCTCACGCACCTGGATAAAGTTTATTGGCCCGAGGACGGTTACACTAAAGGCGACCTGATACGCTATTACTACGAGGTGTCGAAATACATTCTGCCCTACCTGAAAGACCGGGCGCTGATTATGAAGCGTTACCCGAACGGTATCAATGGGCCATCCTTTCATCAGCATGATGTCAACGAAGCGCCGGAGTTCGTACGCACGGCGCGTCTCTCCGTCGAAGAAGGGCATGAGGTGGATTACATCGTCGGCGATAACGCGGCGACACTGCTCTACATGGCCAACCTCGGCGCGATAGAGCGTCATCCCTGGCACTCTCGCGTCAGGAATCTAGACCGGCCCGACTGGCTGGTCTTCGACTTAGACCCGGGCGAGGGCATCTCGTTCGAGACCATCTGCGAGCTGGCCCTGGGTGTGCGCGACGTGCTTGAGCGCCTGGGCCTGCGGGGCTATGCTAAGACTTCGGGCTCGCGCGGGATGCACGTCTACGTGCCGGTCAAGCCGCGCTACAGTTATGAGCAGGTGGCGGAGTTCGCCGAGCGCGTGGCGAGCGTGGTGGCGGGCGAGCATGCTTCGATAGCCACGGTCGAGCGTTCTTTGAAGCGCAGGCGGCGCGGGCAGATTTACGTTGACCACATGCAGAACGCGCGCGGCAAGTCCGTCGTCGCTCCATATTCCGTCAGACCCAGGCGGGGCGCGACCGTCTCAGCGCCGCTCACCTGGCGCGAGGTCGAGGAGGCGAGCATTACGGTTCAGGATTTTCATATCAAAAATATGGGCACGCGCCTCGCGCGCAAAGGCGACCTCTTTAAGCCTGTGCTCACGGAGAAGCAGAGTCTTGACGAGGCCATAGAGAAAGTGCAGAGCCTCGCGGGCAAACAGGGCCGGGCGCGCCGCGCCGCGAGCTGAAAGCAGAAACAATCGAACGAAAGGGGAGGTCTAAGCGATGGCCGCTAAAAAGGGATCGGGCAAGCGTGAGTTGATTGACACGGGCACGGACAAGCGCTACGTGCGCCGCGACAGCAAGGGACGCTTCGACGAGGTGGACGATGTTGGGCGCTCTCTCTCACAGGATGTGAGGAAGAAGGCGAAGACGAAAGTCCCTCCGGGGCAGGGCGACCGTGGAGACCAAAAACGCAGCTAGCCGGGCCGGGAGGCTGAAGCGCAAGGAGGGGCTTTGGCCCAAAGGCGAGGCTTATGAATCTGAGCACACAAATCATCTGGCTCTTCATCCTTGCCATTCCCATAGCCTGCGTCGCCTGGACGGTGACTCATGAAGAGGTCTTTCGTGAGCCGCGCGAGTACTGCATCGAGAAGAGCAAGAGCTGTCGCCGCCTGGTTCAGCGCAAGTTCTTTTACCTGTTCACGTGCGAATATTGTTTCAGCCACTACGTCGCGCTCCTCTTCCTGGTGCTGACCCGTTACAAGCTGCTCTACACGGACTGGCGCGGCTACCTGATCGGCGAGTTCGCCCTCGTCTGGGTCGCCAACCAGTACATGAGCATCTATAACCGGCTGCGCCTGGACATCAGGAGCGAGCGCGTCGAGATCGAGACCAAAGAGGTCGTCAGAGATCAAGTGAAAAACGGCGAGAAGTAGAGCATCGACATCAAGGAGGTATCAAGGGGATGGGCAGTCGGGCAGGAGAACAGACGGGACTGAATTTCAAAGTCGAGTGTACCTGGTGCGGGACGATCATTCGCCGCACGAACGTCAAGGACTCTCGCGGCATGTGCCTCAAATGTTATGCGCGCATGCTGAGCGAGCACGGGAGACCCTACGAGCGGCAGACGCCGCGCTGGGCCAGCGACCGTTAGCCCCGACGACGGAAAAAGCAGAAGGCAGCCGTGACGAATGCAGGGCAGCTTGCCTTTCATTCATCACGGCTCCCTTTTTTTCGGCCCTGTAGCCCCAATTAAGCCTTGCCTGAACGCTTCGGTCGCGTTAACATAGCGGGGTGTCGGGTTTACCTAGTGCTATCTAGGGTTTAACCGCCAGAGCTTGTCAGTCTTTTCGAGACGCTTAAGGTATTTTCTACCCGTGTTGATCCGGCGTCGATGGCAACTAACCGACCAAGCCTACAACGCTTAACAGTCAAGAACTCGCGCGACCTCCTTTTCATACAGTCTCGGTTTGTCCGGTCGGATTAAAAGAGCAGAACTGTCTCGCCCCGGACTACAGACGGCGATTAAATGGAATGGGAGCCGATTTATGAGACCCATCTGCCCCAAGTGCCACTACTCAAGCATGGTTGACGCTCAGGCGTCGTCCATCTCTTCGCCGGGCGCTCTCGCCTGCCCCCGGTGCGGAGAGCCGCTAGACCAGCGACAGTGGAGTGGCGCTCAAACTCCAACGCTCACGACCGCTGCCGCTGCGGTCGCCCCCCAACGCATTATGGAAAATCAGAACGCCTACGCCCCAAGCGCCGACACCGTCTTTGAAGAGGTGCTGGACATCCCACGCCCGCTGCGCTCCGACGAGCCGACGGGCGACCAGATGCTCGTCCTCGAAGATGTCATCCCGGCCGCAGAGTTCTCAGCGCCGGACGAGAGCTTTGACGAGCAGTCGGAGAGTGCCGAAGAAGAAGAGACGCTGCTCAGAACAGAGCCGGGCACGTACATTCTGCCGGGTGACGCGGCCGCCTCGGCCGGAGAAAAGAGCCCGCTTCAGACGGGGCCGCAGGTCTACGGCGCGGCCGAGACCTCTTCCTTCGACTACGATAACGGCCGCGCCTGGCTCAGGCTCGCGCCCGTGCTGCTGCTGATCGGCGTCATGGTCTTCTTCGCCCTCTACTTCCTCGGCAACAGGATGAGTGGCTGGGGCCAAAGGCCGCAGGAGTCTGCGGCCCTACCAGCCCAGCCCGAGACGACGAGCGCGGCCACCGCGACTGCGCCGGAAAAGACGGAGCAGGCCATAGCGCCCGCCTCCTCGCCTGAAGCGCCTGCAACGCCTGAAGCTTCGAGCGCCGTCGCTGCTCAGGCTAAAGAGGAGAGTCCGGCCCCGGCCACCGTTGCTGTCACTGCCCCGGCAGCCGAGCCGAGCGTCGAGACGGCCAAAGCAGAATCGAAGCCCGCACAGAGCGAGCCTGCCGCCTCTTCTGCGCCCGCTCCGGCTCCCGTGGCCCAATCGTCTACGGGCAATTCTACAGGCAATTTCACAATCCAGGTTGGCTCCTACAACAACTCGGCGCAGGCAGATGAGCGGGCCGGCCGTCTGCGCTCAAGCGGCGTCGAAGCGCGTGTCGTGCGGGCCGAGATTCCACGGCGCGGCACTTGGTATCGCGTCCAGGCAGGGCGCTTCACAACCCGCGACGAGGCCGCGCGCTTCGCCTCAGAGCTGAAGGCCAGGGGCGCGGCCGACAGCTTCCTGATCGCAGAATTTCAAGGCCAGTAGCCGCCTGCCTACATTAAAGAGCGCGCGGCCCCTAAGCTTTAGAGAGAAGAACCCCGACCGTCCCGTTTCAAAAGCAGTTTCCGGATATGAGCCAGCAGCAGAGAACCACGGCAGATCAAACGCTCTTTTATACGCGTATCGTCGAGCGTTACGCGCACTTCTTCGAGCGCCCGGAAGTGCGCCTGCGCTTCCTGCATCGCACGCTCGCCAGGCAGGCCAACCGGCGCGAGCAGCTACAGGAGCGCCCCCGCCTGCTGGCCCTCCTGAAACGCTTCGGCGCGGACGACTGGCTGCTGGAAATAGAGCTTCACCGCGAGATTCTGAAAGAGCTTAACAGTTTGCTGCCGACCACCAGTGAGGAGGGCCGCCGCCTCATTCGCCAGCACAAGGCCCCGCTGGCCGCGCGCCTCTGCTTCTCCTTCTACCGGACTCGCCGCGCCTTCTACGCCGGGGGCTTAGCCCTGCTGCTCTTCGCTTTCTTCGGTTTCTACTCGATGGCCGTGTGGTCTGTGCGCCACGCCAACACCTACCTGGCCGAGCGCTACAGGACTCCCGCCTCGCGTTGGCCCACAGCCCCCTCAGCGCCCGGCGTGGGCGTGGCCCAGGCCGCCGAAGGCACAAAGTACCTGCCCGATTACCGGCCCGAAAAAGTCTGGCTCGTGGAGCGCAAGGATAATTACGAGCGTTACAGCAACGGCGGCCGGATACAGACGGACTACGAGACGGACAATCATGCGCGCGGCTACTATGCGCTCGCGCGCGACACGCAGAGAGCGGCGGCGGCTGCGTCCGAGGCACGCCATGAGCCGGCAGGCATTCTCTATCACACTTCAGAAAGCGACCTGCTCCCTTTCACGGCCGACAACAACAGCTCGATTGAGCTGCGTACGCGCGAGCTGCTGGAATACGCGCGCCGCCACAAGTCTTACAACTACGTCATTGATCGTTACGGCCAGATTTATCGTATCGTGCGCGACGAGCAGGCGGCAGACCACGCGGGCCACTCCATCTGGGCCGACCGGCAGAGCATTTACGCGGGCCTGAACGAGAGCTTCCTGGGCGTCTGTTTCGAGACGAGCACGGAGGCTGGCCGCGACGAGCAACTGACGGAAGCGCAACTGATCGCCGGGCGCTTGCTGACGGCCATCTTGCGCAGCCGTTACCAGATAGATGATACTAACTGCGTGACGCACGGCCTCGTCTCGGTCAACCCCGGCAACATGCTGATCGGTTATCATCACGACTGGATACGCAACTTCCCGTTCGAGGCGATGGGATTGTCGGACAAATACAAGGTCGCGCCCGCAAGCATTGCCGAGTTCGGTTTCAGTTACGACGGCGAGCTTCTGGCGCGCCTCGACGGCGTGATGTGGCCCGGCGTACAGTTGGCCGAAGCAGAGTTCCAGCGCCGCGTCGCCTCATCCGGCCTAAGGGCCGAAGAGCTGCGCCGCCGTATGCGCGACCTCTACCGCGAGCAACTGGATTTGACGGCCCGCTTGCGGCAGCAGGATCGGACGGCCACGACGGCGACCGCCACCGCGACGGCTCCTACGGCGCGCGAAGAGACGGCGGAGGCGACGGATGCGGCATTGGCCCATCCTGCGGCCGATAAAAGCGCGCAGGGCCGATAGCCAGGCTTGTCGGCGGTGCGGTTAAACTTTAATCTGCGGTTATTTCAAGGCGTGCGGCGACGAGGGCGTTCGAGGGGGAGCGAGCCTGTGAGAGAGCGTGTCTGTTTGTGTGTGCCCGTCGCTCGTCTCTGTTAATATCGAGATTCTAATCCTTGGATAGTGGGGCGCGGAGTCGGGCCTTGAGTGAAGGGGCCCGTGCGCTCCGGAAAAAACGCTTGAGACGGAGAAAACATGGAAGATAAAAGCCAGGTGGCGGGCTCCTCTAGGCCCGATGCCACGACTGTCAGAACGGGTGCCGTAGGCTTGGACATCGGCACTAGCCGGATAGTGCTCGCCGAAGGGCCGAGCACCAAAGAGACCCAATCGCAGCTCAACGCCTTCGTCACGGTTCCATACTCGAAGATGGCCGAAGACGTGCTTCAGCAGAAGAACATGGTCTACGACCGCAACGGCAAAGACCTCTATGTCTACGGCAACGACTCGGACTTCTTCGCCAGCTTCATGAACACCGTGCCGCGCCGTCCGATGAGCCACGGCGTCCTGAACCCGCAGGAGAAGATGAGCCAGCACATCCTGCGCGACATTATTCAGAAGATCATCCCGCGCGCGCGCAAGGGCGAAGTCCTCTGCTACAGCGTGCCGGGCCAGGGCGAGGGCGCAAAGTCCAACCTCGTCTATCACGAAGCGATCCTGAAGAACCTGCTCCAATCGTTCGGCTACCTGGCCAAGCCCGTTAACGAGGGCCTGGCGGTCGTCCTCTCCGAATTGCAGGACGAGAACTTCACCGGCATCGGCGTCAGTTTCGGCGGCGGGATGTGCAACGTCTGCGTCTCGTTCATGTCGATGCCGATGATTACCTTCAGCATCCCGAAGGGCGGCGACTACATTGACCAGAGCGTGTCGGACGTTTTGAACGAGACCTCGACGCGCGTGCGCCTGATGAAGGAAGAGACTCTTGACCTCTCGCGCCAGCCGAGGGACGAGATTTCCAGCGCCCTGCATATCTATTACGAGGACGTGCTGCAAACCTTGATCTCGCGCCTCAGAGAAGAGCTTGAGGGCTCGCGCCACCTGCCGACGCTTGATCGCCCGATCCCCATAGTGCTCTCGGGCGGGACGGCCAAGCCGAACGGCTTCCAGCAGAAGTTCGAGTCGCTCTTGAAGACGGCAGACCTCCCCATTCAGATTGCCGATATTCGGATGGCCAAAGACCCGTTGACGGCGACAGCCATCGGCTGCTACGTCGCGGCGATGGCCGAAACTAGGTGAAGCGGGTGAAGCATTATGAAAGCGATCTGGCGCGGGGCCGTGTTGGCCGAGTCCGACGACACCATAGTCGTCGAGGGGAACCACTATTTCCCACCCGAGGCGCTCAAGCGCGAGCACTTCCGCGAGAGCAGCACGCATACCACTTGCCCCTGGAAGGGCCAGGCCAGCTATTACGACGTGGTGGTCGAAGATCATGTGAACCGGGACGCTGCCTGGTACTATCCGCAGCCTAAAGAGGCTGCCCGGCAGATCGCCAACCGCGTGGCTTTCTGGCGCGGCGTGACGGTCGAAAAGTAGGCGAAGCGTAGGATGGGACGTATGCTTCGGATTCGGTCAAGATGCTGCTTGACATTCATGGCCGAGATGAATAGAATTCGTGTCACTTGGTTCAACGTACAGGAAGCTGTACTCAAGGCATTCCACCAAACACTAGGGATGCTAAGAGCGTAGGGCCCGACACTGTGGCCCTCTACAGTCAGTCGGTGAGCTTAAGCACCGCTTCCAAAATATAGTGCCGGAGCTTTCCGGCACGCGCTCCGTCGCCCCACAGGGCAATACCGGCCTGGGTGGGGCGATGTCGTGTCCGGGCGAAGAATGCCCGCGAGGATATTGCGGCGCGGGACTGAAATAGAATCCAGCCGCCTCCTCAACGGACATAGACGGGATTACTGATAATCCACGGCCGGTCACGAAACGCCGCGCCGAGCGCGTCCAAGTAGACCTCCACGCGATAAGCTCCCCTTTGATTGACGAAGAACTCGTGGCGCATGGTCTGCTGCTGCTCTGCGACGCGCTGCCCGTCTTTGATGAGGACGAAGCGGCTGCTGACGGGCGAGCTGACCGTCAGGCGGACTCCGTCTTCGACGCTTATCTCGTCGCCCATGAGCTTGCGCTCGACGCGGTTTTCGGCCGTGTAAGTAAAGCCTGTGGCGTCGCAGAAGAGATCGAAAGCGATGTAGCTATGGCCTTCGCGCAGGGCCGTGAGAAGCGTCTCGGCCGTCAAGGGCTGGTCACGCTCTACAAGGACGTGATTGCGCACGATGCGAAAGCTGCGCTCGTAGGGGTCTAGCTTAATCTGCAAGAACTTTTTGCCCGCTGCATCTCCCAAACTGAGGCCGACGTTAGAGTGCGCGTCATTGCCTGCCAGGGCGACGAGCCGAGTCTTCTTCGCCAGCACTTGCTCGTCCCATTTCGCGAGCGCACGGGCGGGCCGCTCGTAGAAGCGAGCAAAGAGCAGCTCCGGGTAACTCCCGTACGACCAGAGGCCGTCGAAGAACATCAAGAGGTAGCTGATCTCGCGCGCATTCGTGTAAAGGTTGTAGACCTCTATGCCGCTGTAGCCGGTCGCCTCCCAGCTACGGAACTGCTGCGGGTAAGCGACGAAGCTCAGACGGCCGCGCGCCTGCTCGCGGTTGATGACATCCTGCGTCGGCTGAGAGGCCGGGGCCGTCTCTCCGTCTCCGGGCACGACGAGCAGGCGATCAACGCCGGTCGAGGTCGTGACCTCGCTCCCAGAGAGGAAGAGCACGCCGCCGTGCATGCCCTGAAGCGTCATCTCGGCTGTATTGAAGTCTTTGGCCGGGTGCTCCGTCATGACGACGAAGTGCAGGCCGTTGGATTGGGCCGCACCGATCAGCTCTTCAAAGCTTCCAGTGCTGTGCCCGCCGAGCCAGGAATGAACGTGTATGCAGCCGCGATAATCCGTGTAGGCGTCCTCGGACTGTGGCGCTGAGCGTTGAGAGTTAAGCTGCTGGATGGCTGCGCTCAGTTGGCCCAGGCGATAACGGCGATAGGCAAAGGGAAGCTGCGAGAGCAGTATCAATCCCGCGAGCAGGAGGACGATTTTTTTCCACCGTTTCATCGCTTCAATCTTCGGTGATGAAATCAACAGAGGCTACGTGCTCGCTGGCCGCGCGCCCGAAGTCGGCTACCCGGACGTGCTCGGGATGAATGGTGTAGGCATCGAGGGCTGCGCGGTCTCGGAACACCGCGACGAGCCCCGTGTGGTAAGAGCGCGGAAGATGCAGCACGTCGGAGCCGACCGAGAAGCTCTCTATGCCGGTGATGAGGGACGGCAAGCGGCGCAGGCGCGCGATGTGCTCTTCGCGCGTGGCCTGTGCGATGTCGGCGCGGTATTTCCAGACGACTATATGAGTCAGCACCGTCTCTCTGCTTAACCTTTCCTGTTAGTCTCTCCGGCGGGCCTGCTCCTGTAAAATTTGCCAGGCGCGTGCGACGTGTCTTTCGGTCGTGCGTATGTTGCCGATGGCGAGTCGGAGCGACAGCCTCTCGCGCAGCCGCGTGTGCGAGATAAACATTTCGCCCGCCGAGTTGACCCGGTGCATGAGCGCCTCGTTGAAGGCATCGAGTCGTGCGGAGCGCGCCTCGGCGCTTTCATCACTTGGGCTTGCATCGCTTGGGCCCACCGGGCAGGCTCGGAAACAGACCGTGCTGAAGGGAACGGGCGCGAGCGTCTCCCACAGGGGCGCGGCCTCTTCCACCCACTTGGCGAAGAGGCGCGCGAGGCGGCAGTGCTCGCGTATGCGCGCGGCCAGCCCCTCGTGGCCGAAGTAGCGAATAATCATCCAGAGCTTGAGGGCGCGGAAACGGCGGCCCAACTGTATGCCGTAGTCCATGCCGTTGCGCACCTCATCTGCCTCGACCGTGCGCAGGTATTCCGGCACGAGCGAGAAGGCGCGGCGCAGCATCGGTAGGTGGCGCGAGTAGAGCACCGAGAGGTCGAAGGGCGTAAAGAGCCACTTGTGCGGATTGGTGACGAGCGAATCGGCGCGCTCAGCGCCTTCGAGGACGCGGCGCATCTCCGGCACGACCGCAGCCGACCCTGCATAGGCTGCATCAACGTGCAGCCAGAGCTGATGCTCTTCGCAGAGGTCTGCAATGGCCGGGACGGGATCAATGCTCGTCGTCGAAGTCGTCCCGACCGTGGCGACGACGCAGAAGGGAAGCACACCGGCGCGCTTGTCTTCCTCTATCGCCTGCGCCAGCGCCGCAGCATCCATGCGAAACTCTGTGTCGCTCGGAATCTTTCTTAATGATCGTTGGCCCAAACCGAGCGCGATGACGGCTTTGTCAATCGAAGAGTGTGATTGGTCTGAAGCGTAGACGCGCAGGAGCGGAAGGTCTGCGCGCCCGCTCATGCCTTCTTCACGAATTTGCAGGCCGAGGCGCTCGCGCGCGGCGGCGATGGCGTGCATGCTCGCGACAGAGGCCGTGTCGTAGATGAGGCCGTCGAACTCAGCAGGGAGGCCCATCATCTGCCTGAGCCAGGAGAGAGCGACCTCTTCCAGCTCGATGGCAGCGGGCGAGGTGCGCCAGAGCATCGCCTTGACATCGAAGGCGGCGCTGAACATCTCGCCGAAGATGCCGGGAGCGGAAGCCGAAGTGGCGAAGTAGGCGAAGAAGCTCGGATGATTCCAGTGCGTCAGCGCGGGCACAATGAGGCCGTCCACGTCCGCCAGTATGGCTTCCATCGCTTCACCCTGCCGGGGCGGCTCGCTGGGAAGCCGCGCGCGCAAACTGCCGGGCGAGACCTGCGCGAGCACGGGCCGCTCTTCGATGCGCTCAAGATAACGGCCGATCCAATCGACTATCTCGCGGCCGTAGCGACGAAAATCGTCCTCGCCCATATCGCCGAGGGGCGGCGCATGTCCGCCCGCTTTCTCTTCAAACTCTTTCATGCTGCCAGCTCATCCGTAGAAGGGAAGTTGTGCTGCCGTCTGCCGGGCGGGCCGTCGAATTTCTTGGACGTTTTGTAAAGCTCGAAATGGCCGTCGGCGGCTGCTGCTCGGCAGCGCGTGCGAAGAGCCTGCATCTCTTCGGCCGTCATGGGCTCGAACGATTGCGCTACGCGGAGGTTCTGCCGGAGCACTTTGAGCGAATCAATGCCGCTGACGGTGGTCGCTACCGGGAGACTCATGGCGTAGCGCAAGGCTTCCGTGGGCGAGACAGCGCGCCGTCGGACGGGGTCGCCCATGCCGCACATGCTCTTCATGCCGAGCGGGGCTATGCCACGACGGTTAAGCTCGGGCAAGACCTGCTGCTCGAAGCTGCGGAAGGTCGCGTCGAAAGGGTTAAGGGGAAGCTGGCAGGTGTCGAACGGATAATCTCTGGAGAGCATCGCGAGGTGAATCGCCGGGTCTTTGTGGCCCGTGAAGCCGAGGAAGCGGACTAAACCTTTTTCGCGCGCTTCCTCCATCGCCTCTATGACGCCGCCCGGCGCGAAGTGCAGCTCCGGGTCATTCTCATGTATGACTTCGTGTATCTGCCAGAGGTCTAGGTAATCGGTCTTCAAACGGCGCAAAGACTCCTTGAGCTGGCGCAGCGCAGTCTTGCGGTCGCGCCCGTGCGAGCAGACCTTCGTCATCAGAAAGACCTTGTGCCGTCGCCCTCCTTCGAGCGCGCGCCCCATCAACTCCTCGCTGCGCCCCTCGGCATACTCCCAGGCGTTGTCCATAAAGGTAACGCCGCCGTCAAGCGCTTCGTGAACGACCTGAACGGCCTCGCGCACGCTCTTGACAGACCCCAGATGATAACCGCCCAGGCCGAGCGCCGAGACCTCCGCGCCCGTGCGCCCGAGCGGGCGGCGCGGAATCTCGCCCCCGGAATGTTTGCCAGCCATCCCTTGATCTTCCTCCCTCTGTGGCTTTGAGCCAGAGTATGACACAGCCGCCGCTTAACCTAGAAGTTCCCGATGGCTACAAAAACCCTGGCGGTTCTGTTAAGGTTCAGCCTTCACATTACAAGAGGGGGTTCCTTTTTATGCCTGACCGACAGCCAGACACGGAGTTTTTCGGGCAGATGCACGCGATGATCGATGAGAGCCAGTCCAATTCCGAGGCGTTCTCGATCATCGGTATGAAATTGATCGAGTTGAAAGCGATGCTGATGACCTTGATCGATCTACAGAAGTCGAGCCTGATCGCGACGGGCGTCTCGGAGAGCGAGCTGGAAACGAACGTCGAGAACCTGATCGAAGGCTACCGCAAGAGGTTCCTCTCGGCTCTCTCGGGCCGCATCAAAGAGGCGGCGAGCCAATGATCGACCTCAGAACAATCCTCTGGCAGCAGTTCGGGGCCGCCATCTTAATGCTCGAAAACGCCGTGGCCGCCTGTCCCGAAGAAGTGTGGAGCGACCGCTCCGAGCAGCCAGAGTTCTGGTACGTCGTCTATCACACGCTCTTCTTCCTAGACCTCTACCTGTCCGGCACAACCGAAGGCTTCGAGCCACCGGCTCCTTACAACCTGGACGAGCTAGACCCGCGCGGCCTTGTGCCCGAGCGCGTCTATACGAAAGCGGAGCTGCAAGACTATCTCAAGCATGGGCGCGAGAAGTGCCAGTCGGTGATCGAAGCCCTGACGGAGGAGCGCGCGGGCGAGCCGTGCCGCTTCGCCTGGGGCGAGATGAGCTTTGCGGAGCTACTGCTGGACAACATGCGCCACGTCCAGCATCACACGGCGCAGCTCAACCTCATTCTCCGCCAAAAAACCGACGCGGCCCCGCGCTGGGTCACGAGCCTCTCCCTGAGCAAAGCATAACGGCTGAATTTTACAAGGATAAATTTATAAATGCTCGACACGCGCCGGTGATTGGGTATAATGCCCGACGCGTCTTCCCCTTCATCTGTGGTCGGTGGCCGTCGTGCGGCGAGGCTTGCGTCTGGAAAGAGTGTTTTGCTAAGCGCCGGTAAATCGCGTATTATTCGGCCAACCAAATTTTGCAGTGAATTTCACGCTTCACCCTGGGCCCTAGCTTGTAGAAACGAAAACGCGCCCCGAGTCGCTCGCACAAGAGCGGACGGCTCCCGGCCCGAGACGCGCAACCTGAAAGGAGCACGGCGAGCTTTTCTACTTGGGAAAAGCCGCACCGTCATTAAAAACTTATGAGAAAATTTGTATCCCTGACGCTCGCCCTCTTAATGACCCTGGCCGGAGCAGCCTGCGTCCAGCAGGGCGGGGGCGGCGACAAAGTCAAGGTCGGGGTCTTCATGTCTCTGACGGGCTCGACGGCCAACTTTGGCATCTCGTCTGTCAACGGCATCAAGATGGCGACCGACGAGGCCAACGCTCAGGGCGGCGTCCTCGGCAAACAGATCGAGCTGGTCGTGCAGGACGACCGCTCGGACGCGCAGGAGGCCGCGACCATCGTCACGCGCTTCGTCACACAGGACGGCGTGAACGCCATCCTCGGCGAGGTCGCCTCCTCGCGCTCGATTGCCGCCGCGCCGATTGCCCAGAACGCCAAGATACCGATGGTCTCTCCCTCTTCGACCAACCCGGAAGTGACGCGCAAGGGCGACTACATCTTTCGCACCTGCTTTACAGACCCGATACAGGGCGCAGCCATCGGCGAGTTCGCCGCCAAGAACCTGAACGCCAAGCGCGCAGGACTTTTGATCGACCGCAAGAACGACTACTCCGTGGGCCTGGGCCAATTCATCCGCGAGACCTTCACGAAGAACGGCGGGCAGATCGTCGTCGAGCAGTCCTACCAGGAAGGCGATACGGACTTCAACGGCCAGTTGACCTCCATCAAGGCGCAGAACCCGGACGTGATCTTCGTTCCGGGCTACTACGGTGAGGTCGGATTGATCGCACAGCAGGCCAAGAAGCTAGGGATCAACGCGCCGCTGTTGGGCGGCGACGGCTGGGACTCGCAGCAGCTCTGGCAGATCGGCGGCCAGGCCCTCATCGGCGACATCTTTTCCAATCACTATTCTGTAGACGACCCTGACCCGGCCGTCTCGAAGTTCGTCAACGACTACAAGACGCGCTACGGCAGTGTGCCGGACGCTCTGGCCGCGACCGCTTATGATGCCGCGCGCATCCTCTTTGACGCCATCAAGCGCGCAGGCTCCACAGACGGCCCGGCCATTCGCGACGCGCTGGCCAAGACGACCAACTTCCCAGGCGTCACGGGCGTCGTCACCATTAACAGCGAGCGCAACGCCGTCAAGCCCATCGTCATGATAAGAATCGGCGAGGGCGGCAAGTACAACGTCGCGGGCCGAGTGATACCGGAAGGCACTGGCGGCTCGCCCATGGCATCGCCTGGTGCGAGCGCGTCACCGGGCGCGAGCCCGTCGCCTGCTGCCGGCGCTTCACCGGCTACGGGTGCGTCGCCTGCCACTGGCGCATCGCCCGCTGCGGGTGCTTCACCTGCCGTCTCGCCTGCGGCTTCAGCCTCGCCCAGGGCTACAGCTTCGAGGCCGTAAAGCGGAAGGTGTCGGAGGCAGGGACAGGGGCCGGAAAAATTTTGCAGCTTGCAGGAGCGCGCTCCTGCAAGCTGCGCGGATGGCTGGGGGGCTCTTTTTTCGCCATCAATCCAAATCCTTACGTCAGTTCTTGGAAGACCGGAGCACAGGGCGCGTATGGGTACTTTCCTTCAACAGCTTATCAACGGTATCTCGCTCGGTTCGATCTATGCGTTGATCGCGCTCGGCTATACGATGGTCTACGGCGTGCTGAAGCTGATTAACTTCGCCCACGGCGATGTCTTCATGGTCGGGGCCTTCATGGGCTATTACCTGGCGAACGGGATCGGCGTGCGCGCGGCCCAGGGGCTCGGAATTAATCCGGGCTCAGGCGGCTTCGGGCGACTGATCTCGAACGGGCTGGTCGGCGGCGGCGAGCCTTCGCTCATCAACGCGCTCCTCATCATGCTGCTGGCGATGTTGATCTGCGCGCTCTTGGGGATGTTGATCGAGCGATTGGCCTATCGCCCCGTGCGCAAGTATTCGCGCCTGACGGCCCTGATTACGGCCATCGGCGTCTCGCTCCTTTTAGAGAACGGCGGGCAGTGGCTATTCGGAGCCGACCCGAAGCCTTTCCCGCAGTTGATCGCCTCGCGCAACATACAGTTGCCGGGCGGCGCTGTCATCACCAACCAGGACTTGATCGTGCTCATCATAGCCATCATCCTGATGGTCGCCCTACAGTTCGTCGTCTATCGCACGAAGACGGGCAAGGCCATGCGCGCCGTCTCGTTCAACTTGCAGTCGGCTAAGCTGATGGGCATCAACACCGATCTCATCATCTCGCTGACCTTCGCTCTGGGCTCGGCGCTCGCCGCAGCAGCGGGCGTGCTCGTCGCCATCCGCATCCCGCGCATAGACCCGCTGATGGGCATCCTTGTCGGATTGAAGGCGTTCGTCGCGGCCGTGCTCGGCGGGATAGGAAATATTCCGGGGGCCGTGCTCGGCGGGATGCTCATTGGCATTACGGAGACGATGATCGTCGGCTACGGCCAATACGTAGGGGTCTCGCCCACGTATCGCGATGCGGTGGCCTTCGTCATACTGATACTGATTCTTATCTTCCGGCCCACGGGACTGATGGGTTCGGTCGCTCAGGAAAAAGTCTGAAGAGCAAGGATGAAGGAGGAATGCGGAATGATGAATTAAAAGAGAAAGCAGTTCGTCTTTCATTCCGCATTCCGCATTGCTCCTTCATCATTTAATTTATGTCTCGCACTGCACGCAATCTACTGCTGACCGTTGTCGTCATAGCCCTGCTATACGGCGTTGACTATCTGTTCGCCAACGGCATCGGGGGCTTCGGCATCAGCCCGTTTCACCGCCGCATCATCATGCTCTCGGGGATTGCGATTACGCTCGCCGTCTCGCTCAACCTGATTATCGGCTACACGGGCCAGTTCTCTTTGGGCCATGCGGGATTCATGGCCGTCGGCGCATATGCGGGCGCTTACTTTACGGTCAATTACGGCGAGCGGCTGGCCCAGGGCTTGGGCGGGGCGACCGTGGGCTGGGTCATCGTGCTCGGCCTGGCGACTTTGATCGGCGCGCTCGCGGCAGCCATCGCGGGGCTCGTAGTGGGCGTGCCGTCGCTGCGTTTGAAGGGCGATTACCTGGCGATTGTGACGCTCGGGTTCGCCCAGATCATCGTCGTCCTCATCAATAACATTGACGCCGTCGGCGGCGCTCGCGGCTTTTCCGGCATCCCGATTGTCAAAAGCTTCTTCTGGATTTACCTGGTCGCCGTCGCAACCATTGTCATCGTCCACAACATCACCAACTCGGCCTTCGGGCGCGCGCTGATTTCGATTCGCGAGGATGAGCTGGCGGCCGAAGCTATGGGTGTGAATACGACGCGTTATAAGGTGATGGCCTTTGTCATCTCGTCGGCGATGGCCGGGGCGGCCGGAGTGCTGTTTGCGCACTTCGACGGCTATCTCAATCCGAAGTCGTTCGAGTTTCTCAAGTCCGTAGAGATTCTCATCATGGTCATCCTCGGCGGCCTCGGCTCCATCGTCGGCTCCATCCTTGGGGCGGTCGCCTTGACGATCCTGCCCGAAGCCTTGCGCGGCCTGGCAGAGTACCGGATGATTATCTATTCGCTGCTGCTGATTATCCTGATGATTATGCGGCCGCAGGGCTTGCTCGGCGGCCTCAACCCGTTCAAGGGATGGCGCGCGCGCAGGCAGGCCAAAACTCGCACGGAGGCCGAAGAGATTACCGCCGAAGACACGCGTGGGCCCATCAGCGTTGATAAGGAGGGCACGGGGACGCACAGATGAGCCAGACAACGGCGACAACGACGAGCAGCAACGGCGCGGCCATCCTGAGAACCGAGAAGGCGACGATTCGCTTCGGCGGGCTCGTCGCCGTCAAAGAGCTGGACATGAATGTGCGGCCCGGAGAAATCTACGGGCTGATCGGGCCGAACGGCGCGGGCAAGACCACTGTCTTCAACCTGCTGACGGGCGTTTATGAGCCCACTGCGGGCGAAATCTATTTTCAGGACAAACCGATTCACGGCCTGCGTCCTTACCAGATAGCCGCGCGCGGCGTCTCACGCACCTTCCAGAACATAAGGCTCTTCGCCGGGATGACCGTGCTGGAAAATGTGATGACGGCCTGCCACATACACGTCAAGCAGAGCCTTGCGGACGCAGTGCTGCGGACGCCCCGCTACGAGCGCGACGAACGAGAGCACGAGGAGTTCTGTCTTGAACTGCTGGAAATCTTCGACCTCGCGCGCTTCCGGCACGAAGGCGGCACGAGCCTGCCTTACGGCAGCCAGCGCCGTCTTGAGATCGTGCGCGCCCTGGCCACGCGGCCGAAGCTCTTGCTGCTGGACGAGCCGGCGGCCGGGATGAACCCTGCTGAAGCCGAAGACCTGATGGCGCTCATTAAGCAGATACGCGACCGCTTCGGTCTCACCATCCTGCTCGTCGAGCACAACATGAAAGTCGTGATGGGTGTGTGCGAGCGCATACAGTGCGTGGACTATGGCAAGTCAATCGCCCTCGGTCTCCCCGAAGAGATCAAGAACGACCCCAAAGTCATCGAAGCTTATTTAGGGGATTAGCCGACAGCTCTCTTATGCTTACTCTCGAAAATGTTTCGGTCAATTACGGTGCGATCAATGCGCTGAGCGGCGTCTCTTTGAAGGTGGAGAAGGGCGAGGTCGTCACCCTGATCGGCGCAAACGGCGCTGGCAAGTCCACTACGCTGCGCACCATCACGGGACTGCTTGAGCCGGCAGAGGGGCGCGTCATCTTCGAGGGCGAAGACATCAGCGGCAAGCCTACGCACAAGCTGGTCGCGCGCGGCATCTCCATGTCGCCCGAGGGGCGTGGCGTCTTCGCCAATCTGTCCGTGCGCGAAAACTTGCAGATGGGCGCGTACCTGCAAAAGAACCGCAGCCAGATAGCCTCAGACATGCAGCGCGTCTTCGAGATGTTCCCGCGCCTCAAGGAGCGCGAAGGGCAGAGCGCCGGAACGCTTTCGGGCGGCGAGCAGCAGATGCTCGCGATGGGACGGGCGCTGATGTCGCGCCCGCGCCTGCTGCTCCTGGACGAGCCCTCTTTGGGACTTGCGCCCCTCGTCGTTCACACCATCTTCGAGGCCATAGAAGAGATCAGGAGCAAGGGCACGACCATCCTGCTTGTAGAACAGAACGCGCACGCCGCGCTCAAACACTCAGACCGCGCCTACGTGCTCGAAACCGGCCAGATCGTCATGGAGGGCCCCTCGGCCGATCTTGCCGCAGACCCGCGCATCAAGGAAGCCTACCTTGGCGAATGAAGAGATTACCGCCGAAAGAATGGTGTTGAGTTATCGCTAGTAGCAGATAAAGCCGCCGTGCTCTAATCAGCAGCCACGGCGGCTTTGCGGACTGAAAGAAAATACTCAACCAACGCCAAGATTACGGCCCGACGGGGCCGCCGCACACTCTGTTGGTGCAATAGGTGGAGTGATTCTCGCAGAACTCCGCGATGTCTTGACTGCTTGTACACCAGTAATATCTAACAGTCCCGCCTTGCGTCGCGGAAGCCTGGCACATTTGGAAGGGACGACTGCTGGGATTTTGTGTCGCAGGCTTAGCGGTCGCGTGATGGGCCGCGTCCATCACAGAGTTTGCCTCTTCTCTTCTCTTGTCCACGTAGAGCCGTCTTCATAGCGTATCTCATCCACTACGACCTGGACGCGGAAGTCGCCGTTGAGCGCACCGTTTTTAGCCAGCAGCCTGGCAACTTTGCCGAAAGAGAATACGTTGAACTCTATCTCTCTCTCGACATTGAGCGGAAGCCCGCCCGAGGGCGTGATGAATGGAGTCTGCCCATGCTTCAAGACGGTGTTCTTGTCCCGCGCTGTGGTGAGATACCACCCGAGCTTTAATGACTCAACAGGCTTGGACGAGCGATTGAATAAAGCTACTTTCGTGATCCTCATCCCCTTTGCCAAATCCGAAGTGACACCCATGACCACCACCGGCCGTGATGCCCGATTAGCGCCATAGTAAGGATGCGCGCTAAACGCCCATTTCCCTGACGGGAATTGTTCGTCCACGTCCGCTTAACTCTGGACGATGCTGCCGCTTGAAATGGAAAATGCCAGCGCGAGCGCCAGCAAAGAAGCTGTGAGAACCTTCTTTTTGCTCATTTTCCTTCTCCTTGCTCGCGGGTGTAAGGTTAACAGGAGCTTGGAGCCCTCAAGAGGCGTGAGACTCTTGTCAACGGAAACTATGGGCTACAGGTGCAAAAGATAGAATTCCGTTCAGAGGTTGTCAAGAAAAAGTTGACTTGAGCTTGGCGGCCGATCCTGCATCAAAGAAGCTTACCCTGGCGCATAAAGCTTCCGGCTCACCGCGTCGCTTCTGACTCTACTCGGCTGCTAAAGAGGCGCGCGCTTCCAGAAGCGCCTCCGCGACACGTGCGGGAGAAGTTCCGCCCGGCTGTGATTTGGTCGCAAGCGTTTGTTCGAGTGAGAGGGCTTCGTACACGTCCTCTTCGATCAGCGCCGAGACGGCGCGCATCTCTTCCAGAGGCAGCTCCTCCAACTCCACTCCGCGCTCTATCGCTCTGAGGACGATGCGCCCGACCGCATCGTGCGCTTCGCGAAAAGGCATCCCCTTGCGGGCCAGGTAATCGGCCAGCTCCGTCGCGTTCATGTAACCGCGCCGGGCGGCCACGCGCGTCACCTCTTCACGCACGCGAAGGTTCCCGAGCACTGTCCGCGTCACTTCAAGCGCCATCGCGACTGTATCAACCGTGTCGAAGACAGCCTCCTTGTCCTCCTGCATGTCCTTGTTATAGGCGAGCGGCAGTCCCTTCAAAGTCGCCAGCAACGCGGCGTTGTGCCCGAAGACGCGACCGGCCTTGCCCCTCACCAGCTCCATCGAGTCCGGGTTCTTCTTCTGCGGCATGATGCTTGAGCCCGTCGCTACCGAATCGCTCAGCTCAAGGAAGCCGAACTCCGTCGTGGCGTAAAGGATGATGTCTTCCGCAAGACGCGACAGGTGCAGCATGATGAGCGAAGAGGCGCTCGCAAACTCCACGCAGAAGTCCCGGTCGCTCACAGCGTCCAGGCTGTTCCGAGAAACAGACTCGAAGCCCAGCTCTTGGGCCAAGCCCTCGCGGTCTATCGCATAAGAAGTGCCGGCGAGCGCAGCAGACCCGAGGGGCAGCACGTTGACTCTGCGGCGCACCTCACCGAGGCGCTCCCGGTCGCGCCTGAGCATCTCGAAATAGGCCAAGCACCAGTGAGCCCACAGCACCGGCTGCGCGCGTTGCAGGTGCGTGTAGCCCGGAAGAATTGCCGTGCGGTGCGCCTCGGCCAGATCGAGCAGAGCGCCCTGCGCCGCGCGCACACGATCACTGATGCGGTCGATCTCTTCGCGCAGCCAGAGACGAAACGCCGTCGCCACCTGATCGTTGCGGCTCCTTCCGGTGTGAAGCTTTCGGCCCGCGTCGCCTATGAGCTGGACGAGCCGCGCTTCTATGAAGGAGTGGACATCCTCCGAAGGCAGCTCGTCAAAATAACGTGGGTCGGTCGCGGCACGTTTGAGGATCGTCTGAAGTCCATTCCTGATTTGCGCCGCTTCTGAAGTGGTCAACACGCCTGCTCCCGCGAGCGCCTCGCAGTGCGCGAGGCTTGCGCGCACGTCCGCTTTGAAGATTCTTCGGTCAAAGCCGAAAGAGCGGTTGAAGGCGACGAAGCCGGGGTCGGCCTCGCCTTTGAAACGCCCGCCCCATAAGTTTTTAGTCTCGCTCAAGTGCCGCAAGCCTCCCCGTTCTTTTCTCTCGCGCTTCATTGTACAGGACGGCGCTCCGCCGGCAGCCAAATTGGTTTGACTCTATGCATCCTGACTGTTATTTTATGCATCTATGCACAAGTTATGCAAATTGTTTGCATAAAGATGCGATGAACAAAGAGACGAGACAGCAAAAGATATTGAATTTGATAAGGGCCAAGCGCATCGGCACGCAGGAGGAACTGAGAGAGCTGCTGCTGCGCACGGGAGTCGAGGCCACGCAGTCGAGCGTCTCGCGCGACCTGCTGGAACTGGGCATAGTCAAACACCAGGGAGCCTACACCTTGCCGAAGGGGTCGAACGGCGCGGCGGCGCGTGGGCTCCTGAGCCTGGACATGGCGGGAGACGCGCTTGTGGTCGCGAAGTGCTATCCGGGGCTGGCCTCGGCCGTCGCGGTCGAGATTGACCGGGCGGCTCTCTCTGAGATCGTCGGCACGCTGGCCGGCGAAGACACTGTCTTCATAGCCGTCAGCGACCGGAAGAGCCAGCGCGCGACTATCAAGAAGGTCTGGGAGATTTTCGGTGCGAAGGATGAGGCGAAGTGACTGAGAAGAATATCAAGAAGATCGTGCTCGCATATTCGGGCGGGCTGGACACTTCGGTAATGCTGCGCTGGCTGAAGGAGCGTTACCGTTGCGAGGTCGTCTGCTATTGCGCGGACGTGGGCCAGGGCGAAGAGCTTGAGGGCCTGGAAGCCAAGGCTAGGGAGACGGGCGCGTCTAAGCTCTACGTGGAAGACCTGCGCGAGGAGTTCGTGCGCGAATATGTCTGGACGGCTGTTAAAGCCAATGCTGTTTACGAGGGCGTCTACCTGCTCGGTACATCTCTGGCGCGGCCCGTCATCGCCAAGCGTCAGATAGAGATTGCGCGCAAGGAAGGCGCAGACGCGGTCGCGCACGGGGCGACGGGCAAGGGCAATGACCAGGTCAGGTTCGAGCTGACCTACTATGCCTTAGAGCCTGACATCAAGGTCGTCGCTCCCTGGCGCGAATGGGAATTCAAGGGACGCACGGATTTGATAGCCTACGCAGCCGAACACAACATCCCGGTCACTGCGACCGCCGAGAAGCCTTATTCGACAGACCGCAACCTGATGCACATCTCTTACGAAGGCGGCATCCTCGAAGACCCCTGGCGAGAGCCGCCGGCAGATATTTTTCAACTGACGAAAGCGCCCGAAGAGGCCAGGAACGAGCCCGAATATATCGAGATAGGCTTTGAGCGGGGCGAGGCCGTGCGCCTGAATGGCAAGGCTTTGGGCCCGGTCGAGATGCTCGCGGCTGTGAACGAGCTGGGCGGCGCGCACGGCATCGGCCGCGTGGATTTGGTCGAGAATCGTTTCGTCGGGATGAAGTCGCGCGGCGTGTACGAGACGCCGGGCGTGACTGTCTTGCAGACGGCGCACCGCGCTCTGGAATCGATCACGATGGATCGCGAGGTGGTGCGGCTCAGGGACTCGCTCGGCGTGAAGTTCGCCGAGAGCATCTACTACGGATTCTGGTTCGCGCCGGAGTTCGAGCTGATGCGAAAGATGATTGACGAGACGCAAAAGGATGTCACCGGCGACGTGCGCCTGAAGCTCTATCGCGGTAGCGCCACCGTGACGGGCCGCCGCGCTCCGCGCTCTCTCTACAACGAGCGACTGGCGACCTTCGAGGCAGACCAGATATACAACCAGCGCGACGCCGAAGGCTTCATCAAGCTCAACGCGCTGCGCCTGCGGCTGAAGGGATTGGCCCGGTAAGCTGACGACCGATGGAAAAGGGAGTCTCAACAGAGATGCGTATCACGGAAGCTGTGGATTCAATATTCGAGACGAGCGTGGCCGTGTTGGAGGCGGACAAGATCGGCTCTGCCGCCTCGCCTCTCGGCCTCTCAAAGACGGTCGCGGTCGCACGCGCTTCTTCCTCGGTCAGGGCGCGCGCGGGCGACGTGGTCGTGGTGCGCGCTCTCACGGACAGCGCAACCTATAACCAGTTAGAGCTGCCAACGGGCAGGCTCGCGAAGATCAACCCGGGCGACATCATGATCGGCGTGCTGGGCCGTCGTCGCGCGCTGAAAGGCTTCGTCGGCGACGTGCCGGAGTCTGTGCAATCAGGCGATAGACTGCACCTGCTGAACATGGGCGGCGTGATCGGCCGTTGCACCGGACATCATTCGAGCCTGAGCGATGCGATCACGGTCGAGCTGATCGGCTTTGCCTGTGACGAGAGCGGTCGCGCGCGCAATATCTCCGACGCTGCGCTGCCTGTGCGCGAGACTTTGGGCCAAACTGCGCCGCTCATCCTCGTCGCCGGAACCTGCATGAACAGCGGGAAGACTTTCGCCGCGACGGAGTTGATTAAGCAGGCGACGCGCGCGGGCCTTCGCGTGGCCGGAGCCAAGCTGTCGGGCGTAGCCTGTTTGCGCGACACGCTCAACATGGCCGATCACGGCGCTGTGGCGACGGCGAGCTTTCTGGATTGCGGCCTGCCTTCGACCGTGGGAGCGGGCGACCTAGCGCCGGTCGCGAAGGCGATCATCGCGCGCCTGAACGAGCACGCGCCAGACCTGATCGTCATAGAGCTGGGCGACGGCATCCTCGGCGGCTACTCGGTTGACTCGGTCTTCGACGACAGGGAGCTGCGCGAAGCGACCGCTGCCCTGGTCTTCTGCGCTTCCGATTACGTCGGCGCTTGGGGCGGCATAGAGCTGTTCCGTCGTCGCGGCGTAGAGCCGGACGTGATCGCCGGTTCCGTGACCGATTCGCAGATGGGCCAGGATTACATAGAGCAGGAGTTCCAGGTTCCGGCGGGCAATGCGCGGCGCGACGGGGCCAGGCTCTTTCGGATAGTGCAGTCGAAACTGACTAAACTGGCGGCGCGCGTCTAAGAGGGTTCAGAGCTGATGAAGAAGATCAGGGTCGGCATCTTCGGCGGCTCCGGTTACGGCGGGGCCGAGCTGTTGCGCATACTGCTCATGCACCCGTCGGTCGAAGTGGCGCTGGTCACTGCTAACGAGCATGCCGGCAAAACGGTCGGCGAAGTGCATAAGAATCTTTACGGGCTGACGCCCTTGCGCTTCGAGCGCGCGCCGCAGGAGTTGGAGAGCCTCTCCGAGCTGGATTTCCTCTTCCTGGCGCTCCCGCATGGGCAGGCAATGGAGGTCATGCCGCGCCTGCCGCCCGCCGTGAAGCTGATAGACCTGTCGGGCGATTTCCGCCTTCAGGATTCGGCGCTGTTTGCGGAGCATTACGGGCGCGAGCACACGGCCATGCAGGAGCAAGAAGGGTTCGTCTACGGGCTGACGGAGACGAACCGCGAGCGCATCCGCGAGGCTGAGCGTATCAGCAACCCCGGATGCTTTGCGACCGCCGCGCTGTTGGGGCTTGCGCCGCTCGTGGCCGCCAACGCCCTGGCGAGCGGGCGCGCTGTTGTCGTTGACGCGAAGACAGGCTCCTCTGGGTCGGGCGCTAAGCCGGCGGCCAACACGCACCACCCGCAGCGCATGAACTCCTTCTACGCTTACAAGCCTTTCACGCACCAGCACGTGCCCGAGATAGAGCAGGAGTTGCGCTCGGTCGGAGATTGGTCGAGCGAGCTGGTCTTCATGACGCACTCGCTGCCGGTCGCGCGCGGCATCTTCGCTTCCATCTACGTCGAGACGAAAAAGAGCTTGACGAGCCTGGAGGCCCGCGACCTCTTCGCAGATTTCTACCGGGACTCTTTCTTCGTTCGTCTGGTCGAAGGCTCGCCCGACATCAACTGGGTCAAGACGACCAACTTCTGCGACATAGGCTTTGCCGCGCGCGGGCTCAATCTGGTCATCTTCACGGCGCTCGACAATCTGGTCAAAGGCGCTGCGGGCCAGGCCGTCCAGAACATGAACCTGATGGCCGGCCTGGACGAAAAGACCGGACTCCTACTAACGGGCAGTAATCCATGAAAGCAGATACCACCACATCATTTGCCGAGATTGCCGAGTTGGAGGAGCACTATCAACTGGCGACGTATAAGAAGATGTCGCTGGCGGCCGAGCGAGGCGAAGGCTCCTGGATAGAGACCAGCGAGGGCGAGCGTTACCTGGACTTGTACGGCGGGCACGCGGTCGCGGCGACGGGCCATTGCCACCCGCACGTGGTTGCCGCAATCCGTCAGCAGGCCGAGCGCCTCCTCTTCTATTCCAACCTGGTCTATTCGAGCGCTCGCGCAAGCGCTTCCGAGCGTCTAATCTCCATCGCGCCTCCCGCGCTCACCAAAGCCTTCTTCTGTAATTCGGGAACCGAGGCCAACGAGAACGCCATGCGTATGGCGCGGATGGTGACGGGCCGCGAGAAGATCATCACTTTCGGGGGTGGCTTTCACGGGCGCACGGCCGACTCGATCAGCGCGACGTTCCTGGGCAAATACCGCGAGCTTGGACGGCCCAACGTGCCGGGCCACCTGCGCGCAGAGTTCGGCGAGCTGGAATCAGTCCGCGCTGTGGCGGACGAGACGGTGGCGGCGATCATGCTTGAGCCGATACAGTCTATGGCCGGCGTGGTGATGGCCGAGCCGGAGTTCTACAGGGGCTTGCGCGAGCTGGCGACAGAGCGCGGCATCCTGCTCATCTACGATGAAGTGCAGACGGGCATAGGGCGCACGGGAGGGTGGTTCTTCTCCGGAAGCGAGGCGGGCGCGGGCGTCGTCCCCGAAATCATCACGCTGGCGAAAGCCCTCGGGAGCGGCCTCCCCGTCGGCGCTTGCCTGGTGGGCGAGGCTGTGGCTTCTGCGATCAAGGAGAATGATCTGGGCACGACCTTCGGCGGCGGGATGCTGGCGATGGCGGCCGTCACGGCGACGCTCGAAGCGATTGAGGCCGACAGGATGCTTGAGAACGTCCGCGCGGTCGAGAAACACTTGAGAGAGCGCCTTCGAGCGGTTCCGCAGGTCGCGCGCGTACGCGGACGCGGCCTCCTGCTCGGCATCGAATTCAAAGAGAAGGCCGCGCCCATTCATCAAGCCCTCCTCGCGCGACGCATCATCACAGGCACATCCAGTGATCCGCACGTCCTGAGACTCCTGCCGCCCCTCTGTTTGAAGCCGGAAGAGGCTGATCTATTCGCAGATACTTTGAAAGAGGTTGCCGGCTGAAGCTGATGCCAAGAGATTTTCTGACGACGGGGGATTGGACGCGCACGGAGCTTGACGAGTTTGTCGAGGCGGCGCTTGCCTTCAAGCGTGGGGATGAGCCGAGGGAGCGTCCGCTCGCGGGGCGCTCGGTGGCGCTCGTCTTCTTTAATCCTTCTTTGCGGACGCGCGCTTCGATGCAGGTCGGCGTCTACGAGCTTGGGGGCAATCCGGTGGTGTTGGAGCCGGGCGGGACGAGCTGGACTCTGGAACACAGAGACGGCCTGGTGATGGACGGCGATAAGACAGAGCATGTGGCGGAGTTCGTGCGCGTGCTCGGAAGATACTGCGCCGGGATAGGCGTACGCACCTTCGCCGCGCTCAAGGATTGGGAGGAGGAGCGGCGCGACCCCGTGCTGATGGCCTTCGCGCGCTACAGCCCTGTGCCCGTCATCAACCTCGAATCGGCCATGCATCATCCGTGTCAGGCGATGGCGGACATGATGACCGTGCGCGAGAAGTTGGGACGGGGGCGAAAGCGCCTAGTGCTCGCCTGGGCCTGGCATCCGAAGCCGCTGCCGATGGCCGTGCCGAACAGCTTCGCGCTGGCCGCCGCTCAGATGGGCCACGAGCTGACGATTGCGCACCCCGCCGGGTATGAGCTTGATGAGGAGTTGATGCATGAGGTCAGGCGTGTGGCCGAAGGCTCGGGCGGCAAGGTTCGCGTGACGAACGAGATGGACGAAGCCTTCGACGGAGCCGAGGCTGTCTATGCGAAGAGCTGGGGCGCGAGCCGCTTTTACGGCGCGCCGGAGAAGGATTTGGAGGAGCGCGCTGGCGCACGCGACCACTGGATTGTAGACGAGCGGCGGATGGCTCGCACCTCGGACGCCATCTTCATGCACTGCCTGCCCGTGCGCCGCAACGTCGTCGTCACAGACGGCGTGATAGATTCCCCACGCTCCGTAGTCATAGACGAAGCGGAGAATCGCCTTCACGTACAGAAAGCCATCATGCAGCGACTCCTCGGAGGTGAGAGAGTGTGATGACCAGCCCGCGCACGGACGCCCAGGTGGACAATCAATTACGGCTAGACCTCCTGCGCGAGGCCCTGCCCTACATCCAGCGCTTCAAGGGCAAGACCTTCGTCGTCAAGCTCTCGGGCAAGGCGACGGAAGACCGGGCCAATCTCACCTCGCTGGCCGAAGAGCTGGCCCTCATTCATCAGGTCGGCATACGCGTCTGCGTAGTCCACGGCGGCGGAAAGCAGTTGACGGAGCTGGCGGAGCAGTTGGGCGTCGAGCAGACGATTATCAACGGTCGTCGCGTGACCGACGACGCGACGCTTGAGATGGCCAAGATGATCTTCGCGGGCAAGATCAACACGGACATCCTGGCGGCCCTGCGCCAGCGCGGCATAGAGGCGGTCGGCCTCTCGGGCGTTGACGGCAACATAGTTCATGCTGAGCGCCGCCCGCCCAAAGAGATTTTGAACCGCGCGACGGGTGAGCGCGAGAACGTTGACTTCGGCCACGTCGGCGATGTCATTCGGATTGATTCCAGGTTGCTCTGCGTGCTGCTCGACCAGGGATACTTGCCCGTAGTCTCATCGCTCGGCGCGGATTCGGAAGGCATGGTCTTCAACATCAACGCCGACACTATCGCCACTGAGATAGCCGTCCGGCTCGAAGCCGAAAAGCTGATTCTGCTCTCGGACGTGGACGGAATATTCCTGCGTGAGGGCGCGCCCGAAACCAAGCTCTCGCGCCTGACCATCGCGCAAGCAGAAGACCTGGTGCACTCGGGCGCAGCCACGGGCGGCATGATTCCCAAGCTGCAAGCAATCGTCGCCCTACTCAGGCGCGGCGTCAAAAGCGCCCACATCATCAACGGCTCGGCCCGCAACGCGCTGCTCTCCGAAGTCTTCACAGACGAAGGCACGGGGACGATGATCGTCGCTGAAGAGCAATGATGAATGCTGCAAGGTGAATGATGAATGAAAAGCTATCTGTCTTTTCATTCATCATTCCGCCTTCTGCCTTCATCATTACTTTTTACTCGCCGCCGCGATCTCTGAGCCTGACGAGTTCTTCCAGGGAGAGGTTGCCGAGGCCGCGCGCTTTCATGCGCTGGATGAAGTCTGCCGTGACGCCGTGGTCGCGCAGCCGTATCAGTTGCTCCGTAGTCACCTGCTCGTAGCCAAGCTCCTTGATCTCCTTGGCGAACTCTACCGTGACGCCGTGGTCTCTCATCCTGACCAGCTCGTCCACGGAAAGCTGCGTGTAGCCGAGCCCGGCCAGCCCCTTAATGAAGCTTGTGCTGACGCCGTGATCTCTCATGCGGATCAACTGCTCCAACGGGAGACGGTCGTAGCCGGCCGCTTTCAGCTCTTTGATGAAGCTCGTGCTGACGCCGTGATCGCGTGTGCGGATGAGAGTCTCGGCCGGAAGCTCTGTGTACCCGGCCGCGGCAAGCTCCCGTATGAAGCTCAGTGTGACGCCGTGGTCGCGCATGCGTATGAGGTCTTCAACCGAGCCGAGGGTGTAGCCCATAGCCTTGAGGCCCCTCAGATAATCGAGCCTGACGCCGTGCGTGCCGAGGCGTATCAGTTGTTCGAGCGGCGGGCGCTCGTAGCCCTGCACTCTCAGCTCTTCGATGAGGGCCAGGCTGACATCTTCGATGGCCATCGAGAACTGCTGCTCGGCAGTGGGCACGCCGTAGCCTCTGCTCTTCAGCTCGGCGGCAAAGCCGGGCGCGGGCGTGAAGGTGAAATGGCCCGAGCCGCTGCCGTCCTTGAACCAGCCTTCGCAGTTGAGCGTCCCGGCATCTCGCTTGAACTGGAATTGAACGTGAGAGCCGCCCGACATGGCCTGCTCGCGCGTGAGCCCCTGCAACTGAGCGGGCTCGACCTCGAACGACGTGGTGCTGTTAAAGCCGCGCCCGTCCTCGTTTGACCTGTAGCGCAGCGTCATGTGTACACGGTCGTCGCCTTTGCGAAGCTCAATCATCCACTGGCCCGTGAACGCGTCGGCCTGCGCCAGCGCGCTTGCCGTGTAGCGGACTGGGGCGCAGCCGAGCGTCAGGGCCAAGACCGCCAGCGCCAGCACGAGCCGCCTGCTAACCGCATGTGAATCCTGAAAGGTCTTCATCTGGGCTCTCCTATTTCTCCGAAAGTGTGCGGACAGAGTTGTCCGTAATCGCAAAATGCGTTTCCCATTTCTGCAAAAGTAAACACCGCCCGCGCCCGTTTTATGGCAAGAATTCAGGGCCCCGCAGGCCGGCCTCTCGACAGAGAGCAACTATGATGGCAAAGAGCATGCCTTTTAATGTTGACCGCCAGAGGGCGGACGGCTGACAATCGTGCGCAGGTGGATGTTGTGAAGAAAGATGATCGGGTGAGGAATCCGAGGTGCTCGCGCTTCGCAGAAAGACTCTTTGCCGAGTGGCGGCGTCTGGCCCTGCCTGTCGAGAGGGAGCGGGTGGTCGTGGCCGTGTCGGGCGGGGCCGATTCGGTGGCGCTGCTGCTGGCGCTGGAAGAGTTGTTGGCGGCCGGTCGGTTGAGATTGGAAGCGACGGTGGCCCACCTGGATCACGGATTGCGTGCGGAGGCGGGACGCCTCGACGCGCTCTGGGTCGAAGAGCTGGGCAGGAGCCTCGGATTCCCCGTCGCGCTCGGGCGCGCTTCTGTTGCTTCCGTTGCGGAGGCGGGCCGCGATAATCTGGAACAGGCGGCGCGGCGCGCTCGTTATGAGTTCCTGGCTGCGACGGCTGCGGAGCGGCAGGCCCACAGCGTCCTGGTCGCGCACACGCTGGACGATCAGGCCGAGACTGTGATGCTGCGGCTGCTGCGCGGGAGCGGGGCCGAGGGTTTGAGCGGCATGGACGGCGTGCGCTGGCTGGCTGAAGGGCAAGAGGTGCTGCTCGCAAGGCCGCTGCTGCGCTGGGCGCGGCGCTCCGACACTGAAAGCTATTGCCGGGAGCGCGGCAGAGAGTGGCGAGTGGACGCGATGAACACGGACGAGAGGTTTGCGCGCGTGCGCGTGCGCCAGAGCTTGCTGCCGCTGATGCAGACCTTTAATGGGCGAGTGGTCGAAGCCCTCGCGCGCACGGCCGAGCTGCTGCGCGAAGACTCCGCGGCGCTTGAAGCGGCCGCAACGGAGCTGCTCTCAGAGGCGAGCTTGGACGACCGTCAAGCCGTCTCGCCGCTCCGGATAGATGTTTTGAAAGGTGCGCCGCCAGCACTCAGCAGGCGTGCGCTGCGGCAATGGATAGGGCGCGGGCGCGGCGACCTCAGACGTTTGGAGATGACGCACCTGCTGGCGGTCGAGGCGCTCCTTGAGGGCGAGAGGGGAGGGCGCGTCGCCGTGCTTCCGGGCGGAAGCCGGGTCAGACGAAAGCTCGGACGCCTCTATTTTCATGCTAAAAGAGTTGAAAAAGGGGACGGCGGCGACTAAAATCAGGACTTGTCGAGCCGCCGCCGAAAGAAAGCGAGCGGTTTTTCGTTTTCCTTCTCAGGGCTCTTTAGGAAAGAGGCGATTTGATGGCCGAGATTAAAGAGGTTTACAGCGCGGCGCAGATCGCCGAACGCGTGCAGGCGCTCAGCCGGGAAATCGCTCAGGCTTCCGAAGCGAGAGAGCTGACCATCCTCGCCGCCCTTGACGACAGCTTCGTCTTCCTGGCCGACCTCTTGCGCGCTTTGAGGACGCCCGTCCGCACGGCCTTCCTGCGCTACGACCATCAATCCCTGGGCGGCATACAGGACATCTCCTTCAGCACGCGTATGGATTTAACGGGCCGCGACGTGGTGCTCGTCGAAGGCGTGCTGGAGACGGGCGTGACGCAGGAATATTTGATTAAGCAGTTGGGCGCGCTGGGAGCACGCAGCGTGCGGCTGTGCGTGCTAGTGGATAAGCCCGACCGGCGGCGACTCGATTTGCGCCCCGAGTGGCGAGCCTTCGAGACGCATGAAAGCTACCTGTTCGGCTACGGCTTAGGGTTTCAGGAGCGTTACAGGGAGCTGCCCTACCTTGCGACCTTCGCGGAGTAAGGGGCAGTGAGGCTCGGGAAAAGGCACAACGCGGGTAAGCCGCGAGGCATCTTAATTATTGAAATTCCGGCCGGAAAAAGTTGGATTCGCTCTCCTTCCGGCCCTGAGGCGCGAAGGCCGGTAAACTTCGGAGAGCGACAAAGGATGCCGTTATGGGGTATGATCGGCATCGGAGGCACTGAAACATTTTGAGTTCTACGGCGAGACAAATCATCTTCTGGTTGTTCATAGTGGTCGGCGCGCTCTTGCTCTACAAGTTCCTGGTGAACCCGCAGGGCAAGGACACGAGCCAGCTTTCCTATGGGGAACTGGTCGCGAAAATCGATAAGGGCGAAATCAGCCAGATGACCGTCAAGCAATCCGAGGTCGTGGCCGTCGATACTGCCGGTAAGAATTACCGCACGCCGCTGGCCAACGAGTTCGTCAAAAGAGACCTGATGGCGCTGGCGACGAGCAAGAAAGCCGAAAACAGCAACGAGCAGAAGGTCGGCAAGGTTGAAGAGGAAGGGGGCGGAAGCCTCATCTGGCCCGTGCTGCTGAGCTGGGCTCCGATACTTTTCATCATCGGCATCTGGATTTTCATGCTGCGGCAGATGCAGTCGGGCGGCAACAAGGCTCTCTCCTTCGGCAAGTCGCGCGCTAAGCTTCTCAATAACCAGCAGAAGCGCGTCACCTTCAAGGACGTGGCCGGAGTCGAAGAGGCCAAAGAGGAGTTGCAGGAGATCATCGAGTTCCTCAAGGAGCCGCAGAAATTCCAGAAGCTCGGCGGCCGCATTCCGAAAGGCGTCTTGATGATGGGCCCGCCGGGAACCGGAAAGACCTTGCTGGCGCGCGCCATCGCCGGTGAAGCAAACGTTCCGTTCTTCTCCATCTCCGGCTCGGACTTCGTGGAGATGTTCGTCGGCGTCGGCGCATCGCGCGTGCGCGACCTCTTCGAGCAGGGCAAGAAGAACGCCCCGTGCATCATCTTCATTGACGAGATAGATGCTGTCGGTCGTCACCGTGGCGCGGGCCTCGGCGGCGGCCACGACGAGCGCGAGCAGACCTTGAACCAGTTGCTCGTCGAGATGGACGGCTTCGAGTCTAACGACGGCGTCATCCTGATCGCTTCGACGAACAGGCCGGACGTGCTAGACCCGGCGCTGCTCCGCCCCGGACGCTTTGATCGCCGCGTCGTCGTCTCTCGTCCCGACGTGCGCGGGCGCGAAGGCATCCTCAAAGTCCACACGCGCAAGATTCCCCTGGGCGAGGACGTGGACATCAGCGTGATCGCACGCGGCACGCCCGGCTTTACCGGCGCTGACCTGGCGAACCTGGTCAACGAGGCAGCCTTGAACGCCGCGCGCTACAACAAGAAGCTGGTCTCGATGCCGGACTTCGAGCTGGCGAAGGACAAGGTCTTGATGGGCGCAGAGCGCAAGTCAATGGTCATCTCGAACGAAGAGAAGCGCATCACGGCCTATCACGAAGCCGGCCACACCCTGGTCGGATTGAAAGTGCCGAACGCCGATCCAGTGCATAAGGTGACGATCATTCCGCGCGGCATGGCGCTCGGCGTGACGCAGCAGTTGCCCGAGGGCGACCGCCACAACTACTCCAAAGAGTACTTGCTGGGCCAGATTGCCATCCTGATGGGCGGCCGCATTGCCGAGGAGATTTTCCTGAGCAACATTACGACGGGCGCTTCAAATGACATCGAGCGTGCGACCGAATTGGCGCGCGCGATGGTCTGCGAGTACGGCATGTCCGAGCTTGGGCCATTGACCTTCGGCAAGAAGGAGGAGCAGATTTTCCTCGGCCGCGAGATAGCGCAGCACCGCGATTTCTCCGAAGACACCGCGATCAAGATCGATCAGGAAGTCAAGAAGATCATCTCGGAGCAGTACGAGCGGGCCAAGCAGATCATCGAAGAGAACCGCGATACGATGGTGCGCCTCTCCGAAACGCTGCTGGAGCGCGAGTCTTTGGACGGCGTGCAGATTCGTCGCATCGTGGCGGGGCTCCCGCTCGACGACGATCAGCCGCCCGCTCCGCATGACGACGAGCGTCCGCAACTGAAGGAGCCCGCCGTCAAGCCCTTGAAGCCTATCTTGCCACCGATCACCGGCCCCGCAACGGCCTAGTGCGGCAGTCGAAAAAGGTAAGACTCCACAGGGGAGGATGAAGAGCCCGGCTTTTCATCCTCCCTTTTCGCTTTCTACTTCTGCCTTCTCTGGTTTACTTTTGCTTTATGAGCCACGAGTGGAAGCTGCCGCGACACACTCTACCGATGGGCGAGCGCACGCTCTTGATGGGCATCTTGAACGTCACGCCCGATAGCTTCAGCGACGGCGGCCAGTTCTACTTAGCGGAGCGGGCGCTCGGGCGAGCGCGCGAACTGATCGCCGAAGGCGCGGACATCATAGACGTGGGCGGCGAATCAACGCGGCCCGGCTCGGAGCCCGTCACGGCCGAAGAGGAGATGCGCCGCATCATCCCCGTCGTCGAACAGCTCGCGCGCGACACCGAGGTGGTCATCTCCGTCGATACGACGAAGGCCGAAGTGGCGCGCGCCGCCGTGTCGGCCGGAGCCGAGATCATCAATGACATCTCTGCGCTGCGCTTCGACTTCCACATCGCCGACGAGGTGGCTAAGACGGGAGCGGGCCTTGTCCTGATGCATTCGCGCGGGACGCCCGCGACGATGCACAGGCTTCCGCCCGTGCCGGACATTCTCGGGGAAGTAGCGCGCTCGCTCCGCAGCAGCACGAGTATGGCCGAGCGGCGCGGCGTGCCCTCTGCTTCAATCGTCCTCGACCCAGGCATAGGCTTCGGCAAGAGCGCGGAGCAGAACCTAGAGCTGATCGCCCGTCTCGATGACCTGCGAAGCCGCCTGCCGGGCTTCCCCTTTCTCATAGGCACGTCGCGCAAGTCTTTCATCGGCCGCCTGCTCGAAGACGCGCCCGTCGAGCAGCGCATTTACGGCACGATGGCGACCGTCACGGCGGCCGTCCTCGGCGGCGCACAGATCGTCCGCGTGCACGACCTGCGAGCCGCGCGCGAGACCGTGCGCGTCGCTGATGCAATCAAGCGCGCGAGCGGCTAGAATACGGGCGCGTCCCCGACAGATTTGGAACGGAGAATAACTGATGACCTTGATGCAAAAGCTCTGGCGTGCCTGTGCGCTCTGCACGCTGCTGCTGTTCGTCTCAGGCTTCGCGGAGTGTTACAAGCCCGTGACGAAGAACCAGCTTCCGAAGCACATTCGCACGGTCGCCGTGCCGGCCTTTCAGAACGAGGCCCTGCGTTACAAGATCGAATCGCGCTTCAGCGAGGCCGTCATTCAGGAGATCGTGCGGCGCGGGCGGGGCTTGCGCGTGCAGGGCGACCGCGAGGGCGCTGATGCCGTCATCGAAGGCTCTATCCGCAGCTTCAGCTTTGGCGGCGTGCTCCTGGACGAGCGCGGGCGGGCCCGTACCTTCGAGGTCACTATTGTTGCGGCCGTGACCGTGCGCGATCAGGTGGAGAATCGCGTGCTCTACGATAATCAGAACTTCGTCTTTCGCGGCGACTTCGAGTTCGCCAACGACCCGCGCTCTTTCTTCAACGAGGAAGACCCGGCCGTGCAGCGCCTCGCGCGCAGCTTCGCCGAGTCGGTCGTCTCCACTTTAATCAACGGCTTCGGAGTGACGGAAGAGAGATGAGCACCCTCTCGCGCGAAGAGCTGCGCCGGGCGCTGAAGGCGAAACAGCTCTCGCCGCTCTATCTCCTGTTCGGGCCTGAGAGCTACCTCAGAGAGCGCGCCGCGCGCGCCATCAGCGACGCGGCGCTCAAGGACGCCCCCTTGCGCGAATTCAACGAGACGAGCTACAGCCTCCTGAGCGTTGACGTGCAGCAGGCGATTGCCACGGCCGAGCAGCTTCCGATGATGGCACAGAAGAGGGTCGTGCGCATCGCAGACTTCAATCGACTGCGCGAGGCGGACGAAGAGGCGCTCATGCGTTACGTCACGAGGCCCGTCGAGTCCAGTGTAGTCATCCTTATCGCGGACGAGCTGGACAAAAGGCGCAGGCTGAGCAAGCAACTTCTGGACGCCTGCGTGAGCGTGGAGTTCGCGCCACTAGATGATAGGGAGCTGGCCGTATGGGCCAGGGGGCGACTCAAGGAGTTGAAGGTCGAGACGGACGAAAGGACTCTGCATCAGATCATCGCGCTCGTGGGCCCGAACGTTCGCATGCTCTCGAACGAGCTGGACAAGCTGGCGGCCTCGGCTCTCTCGACGGGCTTCATCACGATGGAGATGGTGGACTCCCTGGTGGGGCGCTCGCGCGAGCTATCGAACTTCGAGTTGACAGATCACCTCATCACGCGCAATCGCAAGCGGGCCCTGCAAACTTTAGAGCGATTGCTGGACGACGGCGCGGAGCCTCTGATGCTGATCGGGTTGATCGCGAGCAATTATCACAGGCTCGCGCTCGCCAAAGAGCTGATGTCGAGGGGCGCTCCGAACCAGGAGGTCTTCAGGCTGGTTGCCATGCCTTACAGTAAGCGCGAAGAGTTCCTGGCCACAGCCCGCCGCAGCGACGCTTCAGCCCTCGCGCGCTCGATCAAGCGCATCGCCGAAGCAGACCTGGCCATCAAGACCTCGCAGGCCACGCCGCGCTTGCAGCTTGAGCTGCTCGTCTGCGAGCTGTCCGCTTGAAGGCTGTGGCCATCGGGAGAAAAGGGAAAGGTGGGGCGGGCCGAAACCTCTTCGACCCGCCCCACCTTCTCGAAAGCTATGCTGTTGATCAGGCTACTTCGCGCCCGCCTGGTTGACGCTCGTCGTGAGCCGCGATTTGTAGCGCGCGGCGGCGTTACGATGCAGCACGCCCTTCTGTACGGCCTTGTCTATGGTTGAAATCGTCTGTGGCAGCAGCTCCGAAGCGCCGCCGCCGCCCAGCTCCGCGCGCAGCCTCTTAATCGCCGTGCGCAAACGAGTCCGATTACTACGATTAATCTGGCGGCGCTTCTCATTCTGGCGCACGCGCTTCTCCGCTGATTTATGATTAGGCATCCGAAAAATCTCCGTTCGCTCAACAGGTCTTCAATAATTGCTCTACTTTTGCCGGGCCTCCCGACAGATGAGTTTCAGCCCCCGGGCACAAGCGACAAAGTATAGGGAGCCCGCCAGCCCATGTCAAGACGAGGGGCGGCGGCGGCGGGCCTTTTCCCTTGTTTTCTCCAGGTTTCCTCTCACTAATTGACACTTCCGAGCGCCATGTAGTAGCGTCACTTTTGACCCTGATATGCGAGCCTATTTGCCCCGATCCTCATTTCCCTTCCGGCGTGGTTCTAATTCCGTCGTATGACAAGGAGACTGCCTTTCCCTTTGAAGAAAATTGAGCTTCCACCGCGAGGTCTGGAAACGCTGTTCGGCGTTCACGACCAGAACATCAAATACCTGGAATCCCTCCTGGACGTACGCATCAACGCGCGCGGCCAGGACTTGACAGTGGACGGCGACCCCAAAGATGTTGCCACGGTCGAGCGCATCCTCGAAGACTTCTCAGACCTGTTCACGGAAGGGAAGAGCTTCACGGACAAGGAGCTGCGCGAAGCCTTCGCGCAGATCGCCGAAGACCGCGCCTACACCTTGCGCGACTACTTCACGAAGGCGCGCTTTAACCCTGCGGGCAAAAAACAGGTCGCGCCCAAATCGGCCACGCAGCGCCGCTACATCGAAGCCATTCAGGACAAGGACATAGTCTTCGGCATAGGTGTGGCGGGCACGGGCAAGAGTTACTTGGCCGTGGCGATGGCCGTGCAGGCTTTGATGCAGAAGCAGGTCAACCGCGTCGTGCTGGCCCGTCCGGCGGTCGAGGCAGGCGAAAAGCTCGGCTTCCTGCCCGGCGATCTACAGGACAAGGTTGATCCTTATTTGCGCCCTCTCTACGACGCGCTCTTCGACCTCATTGACTACGAGCGGGTCACAAAGCTTTTGGAGAAGCGCGTCATAGAGGTCGCGCCCCTGGCCTTCATGCGCGGCCGAACCTTGCAGGACGCCTTCATCATCCTGGACGAAGCGCAGAACACCACGAGCGAGCAGATGAAGATGTTTCTCACGCGCATAGGCTTCGGCTCGAAGGCCGTCATAACGGGCGACGTGACGCAGATAGACCTCCCGCAAGGCAAACGCAGCGGCCTCATCGAAGCCCAGCGCGTGCTCTCCGGCGTCGAGGGCATAGAGTTCGTCTACTTCACCGAAAAGGACGTAGTCCGCCACCGCCTCGTCCAGATGATTATCAAAGCCTACGAACAGCACACGAGCAAAAGCAATATTTGATAATCCGGGCCGTTAAATTAAATCAGCAAGCCCGTTAAAATTAGTAACGCGACTGCTAAGAGAACGGGCCGGGTCGTTAGAATTTCTAGGCAGATAGTTAGAATTTGTAGGACGCCGATTAAAATTACTAACAGGCCGGTTGAATCTAGTACGACGCCGGTTAGAAACTTTAACTACCCGGTTAGAATATCCGGCAAGCCGTTAAAATCTTTAGGACTCTTCCTAGAGTATTCAACCGGCCGGTTAGAATCTTTAACAGGTAATCCGAAACCTTAAAGAACTCTCTTTCCTTGAGTCTTGATACACCATGTCTTCACTCCCTTTCACCGCTGGCGCATGGCTCTGGGACAAGTACGGCGAGACCGTCACAAGTAAAACTGCGGGCGCTCTCAAAAGCCGCTGGGATAAGTTCAGGTGGAAGGATGCGGCCGAGAAGTATCGCGCTAAGATAAAGAAGCTCTACGGCACGATGCAGATCATAGGCATGAGTGAGCCCGTACCCCTCGATGACATCTTCACAGATGCCTACATGCTGGATAAGCCGACAGCCTTTACACGTTTCGATATTGAACGTTTGAAACAGATGTCCGCAGACCCGGATGCCCCTCCGCCAGAAGCGAAAAGAATCAATGGGCTCAGATTGGTCAGAGAAAAGGGAAACCTCTTTATCCTCGGCAAGCCCGGCGCGGGCAAAACAACCTTCCTTAAATATATAGCTCTACAGGCGGCTGACCAGAACATCGATAAAATCCCCATCTTCGTTTCGCTCAAAGAGTGGTCAGATTCCGGCTCGAAGCTACTGCCTTTCATCACGGAGCGTTTCGACATCTGCGACTTTCCCGAAGCGCAGCCTTTTGTCGAAGAACTGCTGAAGTCCGGGAACGCCATTGTGCTCTTCGACGGCTTGGACGAAGTCAATCAAGAGAGCGGGCAAAGGGACAAGCAGATGCGCGCGATCAACAACTTCGTCGAAAAGTACGACCGCACGCAATGCCTTATCACCTGCCGCATCGCCGCCAGCGACTATTCCTTTCAACCCTTCACCTACGTAGAGATCGCCGACTTTACTGAGAGACAAATTAAAAAATTCGTCGGCAACTGGTTTCACAATGACGAAGAGACTCGCGATAAATTTCTGAAAGAGTTTGCGAAAGGTGACAACAAGGGCTTGCGTGATCTAGCGCGTACGCCACTGCTTCTAACATTGCTATGCCTTGCTTTTAACGAGACACTAACCTTTCCGCAGAGACGGGTCGAAATTTACCAAGAAGCTATAGACGCGCTCTTGAAGAAATGGGACTCATCCCGCAGGATTAAACGCGACGAAGTGTACCGCAAGCTCTCCTTGGGCCATAAAGAGAACATGCTGGCCCACATCGCGGATGAGACTTTCAAGCAAAACCAATATTTCATTCCTCAAACTGAACTCGAAAGACTCATCACCGATTACGTCAAGAAAGTCCCCCCACACAACACCGACGAGACGACCGACGGCGAAACGATTCTCAAGGCAATGGAGGCCCAACATGGCATCTTCGTTGAGCGCGCCCGCGAAATATATTCCTTCTCGCACCTGACTTTTCAGGAGTACTTTACAGCCAAATACATTGTCGCTAAAGGCACATTGACGAATCTAGTCAGAGAGCATTGCGCGGACAGGCGCTGGCGCGAAGTGTTTCTGCTGACGACAAGCCTGTTACAGGATGCCAGCCAATTTATGATGATCTTTCGGCGCACCGTCGATGAGTTGCTGGAAGGTGATAAAAAACTGCGGGCATTGCTGTCGTGGGCAGCTAATAAATCAGCTTCAATTCAAGCTAGTCCAGTGTTAATCCGCCCTGGTTATCTATCCCTTGATCTTTTCTATTTAAACCTGAGTCCTAACCTTAGTGACTCAATCCTCTTCCACTACTTTGACCTCGACCCGGAGAGTATCGGCGACCACGACCGCGACCGTCATCTTGATCTTGATCTTCAACTTGATAACATTCGTGCTGAGACACGGATCATGGCTCGCGAACATGACATATCACGTTATCGTCATGTTACCAAAACTATTGCACAAGTTACCAATATGGCCCAAGAACTAGAGTTGCATGAGCTTGTAGATGAACTGGCCGCACTTTCAATACCAATCGAAAATGCCAGTGCCGAAGAGTGGTATGAGTTCTCGAATAAATGGCGAGCTTTGATGATAAAGCACAGAGACATTGGGCATGAGTGGGATTTTACAGACTCGCAAGACGCGAGATTGGCCGATTATCTCAACGCCACTGACTTGCTGCGGGATTGCTTGAAGTTAGCTGTTATGCCGCCGGAGGAGAAGAGGGCGGTGCTGGAGAGTTTGTATTTGCCTCCGGCTGAGAAGGGCGAGGAAGGGAAGGATGGTTGAGGTTGTTAATCGGCAGCGGAAGGTGGTGGTGGATTGTGAGAGGTGGCGGGAGTTTGTGGAGAGGGTTTTGGGGGTTGTGCCTGCTGCGAATGACGTGGGGGTGACGGTGGCGTTTGTGTCGGATAGGGTGATGCGGGGGCTTAACAGGAAGTGGCGGGGGAAGAGGGGGACGACGGATGTGTTGTCGTTTCCGGCGGGGGAGGATGAGTTTGAGGCGGTGGAGGGCGGGACGCCTGAGGGAAAGACGCTGGGGGATGTGGTGATTTCGGTGGAGCAGGCGGCGAGGCAGGCTCGGGAGCACGGGTTGGAGTTTGACGAAGAAGTGGCGCAGCTAGTCTTGCATGGGCTTCTGCACCTGTGCGGGTACGATCACGAGACGGATGGGGGGGAGATGAACCGGCTGGAACTGCGCCTTCGCCGCCGACTTGGCATATAATGCTTGAGCCGTCAGCAATCAGCCGTTCAGCTATCAGCGACTAAGGTTTCGCTGAGTGCTGGGGGCTTGAGCGGCTCCGGCGGCTTCTTCTATGGAAATCGAGATAGGTATCACCTGTGTGCTGCTGGTCGCGCTGACGTTTCTCGCCACGGTTGACATGGCGTTCGGCCAGTTGAGTGATGTGGGCCTGCGGCGCTTGATCGCGGAGGCCGAAGAGCAGCCCGCCGCGCGCTCTGCTCCCTTTCTGAAAGAGATACTTGAGAACCGGCCGCGCTTTCGCTTCACGCTCTCGGCGGCGAGTCAGATGTTACTGGTCGCGGTGGCCGTCCTCATTACTTCCATCTCGCAGCGCCTCTTTCCCAACGCGCACTTCATCCTGATAGCCCTGGTGGCGGGCATACTTGTCGCCTTAGTCTTTCGCCAGGTCATTCCGCGCTTCATCACGCTGCATAATCCTGAGGGCGTGCTCCTCTTTCTGCTGCCGCCGGTTCGGCCCTTCTATCGCGTGATCTCGTTCGTCGCGGGCCCCTGGCATCGCTCCTTCGACCGCATGCGGCGCGAGCGCCCGCAGCCGGTCTTGACGGACGACGATGAGGAAGATAACGGCGACGATCTTCAGGCGCTCATAGATGTCGGCGAGAAGGAGGGCATCCTTGAAGAGGAAGAGGGCGAGCTTATACAGTCCATCATAGAGTTCGGCGATACGCGCGTCAGCGAGGTAATGACGCCGCGCACCGAGATCGTCGCGCTTCCCCTGAATGCGACCGTGCGCGAGGCCCGCGACATCATCATCGAGTCGAAATATTCACGCCTCCCAGTCTATCGCGAGCAGATTGATAACGTCGAAGGGCTGATCTACGTGCGCGACCTGCTCGTCTGCTGGCCGGAGAACCGGGAGCAGGAGGAGATCGCCTCGCTCTTGAGGCCCGTCTACTTCGTTCCCGAAACCAAGCCCGTCGCAGACCTCCTGGAAGAGATGCAGAAGGCCCACGTGCAGCTCGCGATGGTCATTGACGAATACGGCGGCGTGGCGGGCCTCGTGACGGTCGAAGACATCATGGAAGAGATCGTCGGCGAGATTGAAGACGAAGATACTGAGGGCGAGGAGATAGTCGAGATAGTCGAATCCGACGATGGCTATTATGACGTGCTCGGCTCGACAGAGATCGGCAAGATCGAGCGGCTCTTTGATATGGAGATCGAAGACGACGATTTTACGACCATCGCCGGTCTGGTCATCAGCGAACTGGGCTACGTCCCTCATAGCGGCGAGCGGCTCACCTTTCGCGGCCTCGACGTAGAGGTGCTCGAAGCCGACAATCGCCGCATCAACCGCTTGCGCCTGCGCCGCGCTCCCGAGAAAGAGGAAGCGCAAGCCGAATGAGTTTCGAGGAGGTGAAAAAGAGTGGCTACCGGCAAAGCCGTCCGCACTGCACAATCGAAAACTTTATCGGCGGGGGCGCTTCGCTGTCGTCGCAAATTCCTGCGTTACTTTCCGGGCGGCTTCCGCGACGAGACCTACATTGAGTGGGAGAGGGACTACAAGTGGGCCGCGCATGAGCAATGGAAGGAAGGGCTCAACGAGGCTGACTACAAGGCGCTGCTGCGCCAGCGCGCTTACGGCGAGATAGCCGCCCGCGCCGTCCGTCTTGAGTCGCGCACCAACCTCCTCTTCTCGTTCGAGAAGATGGCCATCCGCGATGCCATCAAGCCGCCCGAAGGCGCACGCCTCTTCGCCGAAGGGCTCTACGACTTTATCTACGGCGAGGGCACGTTGCAGCGTAAGTTCGAGCGGTGGTGCGAAGTGGTCGGCGCGCTGCCCCGTCGGCAGACGAGAGTGCTGACCTGGCCCGTCGTCACCGTCTTCGGCTTCATAGCCGAGCCGCGCTGGCACGTCTTCCTCAAGCCGAACGTCACACGCACGGCGGCGCGCGCCTACGGCTGGGACTTTCATTACCAATCGAAGCCTTCGTGGGAGACTTACGCCGGACTTTTGGAGTTTGCCAACGCCGTCTGCCGCGACGTGCGCGACCTCAAGCCGCGCGACATGATAGACATCCAATCTTTCATCTGGGTGCAGGGCTCGGACGAGTACCCTTGAGCGGGATGCGCTTCCATATCAGAAGGGGGGAGAATCTCTTGAACGGAACAAGGCGGATGAGGGCCCAGGCGGGCATGCTCTGCACGGCTCTCATATTTGTGTGGGCCATCTTCTTCGCGCCCGCTGTCGCACAAGCTCAGCAGGGCCAGCAGGGCGGAGAGGTGACGGGCCTGGTGACGGACGCGCGCGGCGCTCTGATCGGCGGGGCGAAGGTCGCCATCATCTCCTCGCAGCAAGCCTTGCAGGGAATGACCGAGACCGACGGCGAGGGGCGCTTTCGTTTCACAGATATTGCGCCGGGCGATTACGTCCTGCTCGTGAGCCGCCCGGACTTCAGCCGCCGTCGCGTAGCCTTCAGGGTCTCTCCGGGCGAGACCGTCAGCGTAGAGGTCGCTCTGGAAGTCAATCAGGTCACAGAGCACGTCACGGTCACGGCCGAGACCGGCCGGGTCGAGCACAGGGACAACGTCATACAGGCCGTCAACGTGATTACGGATGACGCCATACGCTTGCGCGCGACGGCCGTGCTGGCTCAGGTGGCCGACGAAGAGGTCGGCGTCTCTCTTCAGCGCACGAGCCCGACCATCGGCGGCATCTTTGTGCGCGGCTTGACGGGAAAGAACGTCGCCACTTATTTGGACGGCGTGCGCTACACGACCTCCGCGCAGCGCGGCGGCATCAGCACCTTCTTCAACCTGAACGAGCCTAGCTCTCTGCGCGCAGTCGAAATCCTGCGTGGGCCAAACGGCGCGCAGTACGGCTCCGACTCGCTCGGCGGCACGCTTCAGCTTATCTCGCGCACGCCGGAGTTCGGCTCCCCAACACCCGAGACGCACGGCGAGTTCAATACCTTCTTCACCAGCGCAGACCTCTCCTTCGGCGGTAATACTCTTCTGACCCACGGCACGCGGCGCTTCGGCTTGCTGGCCAACCTGGCTACACGCCGCGTCAACACGCTACGCCCCGCCGACGGTATTGACAGCCATTCTTCGCTGACGCGCTTTCTCGGTCTGCCTTCAAATATTCTCGGGGAGCGTTTGACCGACACGGCCTTTACGCAGTACGGCGGCACGGTGAAGCTCAACTATGCGCCGCGCGCAGGAGAGCAGTTTATCTTTCATTACCAGCGCAGCCAGCAGGACGGAGGCAAGCGCTACGACCAGACGCTCGGCGGCGACGGCAACCTCGTAGCAGACCTGCGCAACCTGATGCTAGACCTCTTCTACGCGCGCTACATCAAACAGGGCCTCGGCTTCTTCGATACCGGCTCGTTCACCTTCTCCTACAACGGCCAGCGCGAGGAGCGAGTCAACCAGGGCGGGCAGGGAAACCCCTTAGCGAGCATTACGCACCAGTACGAGCGCACGAACGTCTTCGGCTTCAGCTTCTTTCTGGATAAGAAGCTCACCGGCAATCAAACCTTTCTCGTCGGCGCAGACCTCTATCACGAGCGGGTCAATGCGCCCGCCTATACTTTCAATCCGGCGACGGGCTCTGTCGCGGCCTCGCGGCCTCGCGTGCCGGACAAAGCGCGCTACATTCTCGCAGGGGCTTACGCGCAGGACGTGTACGAGGTCATCCCCGAGAGGCTGCGATTGAGCGGGGCCTTGCGCTACAACGTCGCCTCGTATCGTTCGCGCGCCGCCAACAGTCCCCTCGTCGCAGGCCGCCCACTCTTTCCCGACGATAGCCTGCGCGTGAGCGATTTCTCGGGCCGCTTCGGCCTGCTCGTCTCGCCCGCTGCGGGGCTAAGCTTTGTCTTCAACTATAGCCGTGGATTTCGCGCACCCAATATCACAGACCTCGGCACGCTCGGCTTGACGGGCGACGGCTTCGAGGTTGATTCGAGCGCGGCGGCCGCTCTGGGCGGAACTATTGGGACGAGTGCAGGTGCGAGCGCAGTCTCTACCGGCCTCCCCGTTGCGCGCCAGCGTTCCGAGCTAAGCACTAACTTCGACGTAGGCGTTCGCTATCGTCGTCGCCGCTTCGATACAGACCTCACGGCCTTCCTCATAGACATCAACCAGGCGATTACTAAACAGGCGCTCATCCTTCCGCAAGGGGCTGTGGGCCAACTCCTGGGCGACCAGCCCATCGTCAGCCAGTTAGCGAACGGCGTGGTCTTCGTGCCGCTCGCTCTCTCCCAGCCCGTCCTGGTGCGGGCCAACTTCTCGGACGCGCGCCTGCTGGGTTTGGAATACACTTTGGACGCGCGCTTCAATTCGGATTGGAGTTTCGGCGGCAACTTCACTTACATCCGCGCCGAAGACAGGGCGACGGGCCTTGCGCCCAACATAGAGGGCGGGACGCCGCCCGCGACCGCGTTCCTGCGCCTGCGTTACCAGCCGCACGGGCGTCGCTACTGGATTGAAGGCTACACGACACTGGCCGACCGCCAGTCGCGTCTCTCTTCCCTAGACCTGGCCGACCGCCGCACGGGCGCTGCGCGCTCGCGCTCGAACATCGCCAGCTTCTTCAATAACGGCGCTCGCGTGCGAGGACTCACGGGCCCAGGGCCGGACGCGAGCTTCGGCACGGCCGACGACCGGCTGCTGGCAACGGGCGAGACGCTCGCGCAGGTGCAGTCGCGCGTGCTCGGCAGCGCACAAGCTGCGCCGCTCTTCACCTACATTCCCGGCTACGGGCTCTTGAACGTGCGCGGCGGATTTCGCTTCGACGAGAATCACGAGCTGCTGCTCGATTTTGAGAATATCGCTGACCAGAGCTATCGCGGGCCGAGCTGGGGAATAGATGGGCCGGGCCGCAGCCTGACGGCTCGTTACCAGTATCGCTTCTAATCCCGGAGAGACCAGCTTTGCCACCTCAAAGAGACGCACTCTTTCATCCCGTCTTTTTCGATCCTCGTTACATGGCGGCGCTCAATCCTTACGACGAGACGCCGCCCCCGGCGCAGAAGCCGACCGAGGCCCAGCCGAACGAGACGCGCAGCCGCGACTTCGACATCAAGCACATCCGCCTCGCCCTCAACCTAGACCCGGCCGAAACCTTCGTCGAAGGCACGGCCACCATCACCCTCACAAGCTTTCGCGACGAGCTTCAGGAGGTGGAGCTTGACGCCTCGGAGCTTAGCGTGCGTGAAGTGCGGCAGCGGGGACGCAGGCTCGGGTTCGAGAGCTTTAAGGAGAAGCTCGTAGTCACGCTCGGCAGCCCCGTCAGGCGCGGGGCTGCCGTGACCTTGCAGCTCGCTTACAGCGCGCGCCCGCGTCGCGGTCTCTATTTCGTCCGCCCGGACGAGAGCTATCCAGGCAAGCCCTTGCAGGTCTGGTCGCAGGGCGAGGCCGAAGATAATCACGCGTGGTTCCCCTGCACGGACGCGCCCAACCAGCGGCAGACGACCGAAACCATCATCACCGTGCCCGAACAGTTCACCGTGCTCTCCAACGGACGGCTCATCTCACAGAAGCGCGACCCTAAACGCGGCCGCAGGAGGTTTCACTGGCGACAGGACGAGCCACATCCGGCTTATCTGGTCTCCGTCGTCGTGGGCCAATTCGAAGAGCTGAAGGCGCGCGGCCGCGACGGTCTTCCCATAACCTATTACACTTATCCGGGCACAGGCGCGGAGGCTCGCCGCCTGATGGGCCGCACGCCCGAGATGATTCGTCATTTCTCAAAACTGTTCGGCCACCCGTACCCGTTCGCGAAGTACGCGCAAGTCGTCGTTGACGAATTCATCTACGGCGCGATGGAGAACACTTCGGCCACGACGCACTCAGACCGCTTTCTTCACGACGAAGCGACGGAGCTGGATTTCAATTGCCATGACGTGGTGGCCCACGAGTTGGCCCATCAATGGTGGGGAGACCTCCTGACGCCTAGAGCCTGGAAGCACCTCTGGCTCAAGGAGAGCTTTGCGACCTATGCTGAGGCGCTCTGGCTTGAGCACGCCGGGGGCCCCGCAGAGGCGCGCTACATACTGATTCAGGAGCTTAACTCTTACCTCTCGGAAGACCGTGAGCGCTATCGCCGCCCCATAGTCTACGACCGCTACGATTTCCCTATGGAGGTCTTCGACCGCCACGCTTATCAGAAGGGCGCACTGGTGCTCTCAATGCTGCGTTACGTGCTGGGCGACGAAGACTTCTTTCGCACGCTCCGCCACTACGCGCACAAGCATGAGTGGCAGAGCGTCGAGACGAACGACCTGCGCGTCGCCATCGAAGAGGTGACGGGTCGGAACCTGGATTGGTTCTTCGACCAGTGGCTCTACGCGCGCGGCTATCCTGAGTTCGAGGTGAGCCACACGTACGACGGCGCGAGCCGCACGCTGAGGGTCACGGTCAGGCAGGTGCAGGAGACCACGGACGGCACGCCGCTCTTTCGCATGCCCGTCAGCGTCGAAGTGCTTGGGCCCAGGCGGCGGGGTCGTAAATTCAACGTCATGGTCGAAAGGGGCGAACAGGAGTTTTACTTCTCCCTAGAGGAGCGCCCCGCCTGCGTCCTCTTCGACGGCGGCGATCACATCCTGAAGACTCTGCGCCACGAAAAATCTAAGCAGGAGCTTCTCTACCAGCTCGTCAGCGCCCCCTGGTTCACGGCCCGCATGAGAGCCGCGCGCGACCTGGCCGCCTTCAAGGACGAGGAAGTGACGGGCGTTCTGCGCCGCGCGCTGTTGCGCGACGAGGCGGCGGGCGTGAGAATGAGTGCGGCCGTGGCGCTCGCAGACATGGGGACGGCCGAAGCTCGCGACGCGCTCATCATGGCTTTGAAGCGCAACGCGGAAGCGCGCGTACGCCGTGCCGTCTGTTGGGCCCTCGGCCGTTTTCGCGGCGACAAGCGCGCGGCTTCGGCCCTCAAGCGGACGATTGAAGAGGACAAGAGCTATTTCGTCTCGGCCTTTGCGATGCGCGCGCTGGCGCACTCGTCGGGCGCTGACGCTTACGATGTTTTGATCGGCGTGCTCGGCCGCACGTCTTACCAGGAGGTGCTGCGCGCGACCGTCTTCGACTCGCTGGCGATAGCGCGCGACCGTCGCGGCGTCCCGCTCGCTATTGACCATACGGCTTACGGCGTGCCACCTTCTGTGCGTGTCGCAGCCGTCGCGGCCCTGGCCTCGCTCGGCAAAGAGTATGCGGAGGAGCGCGACTCGATCTACAAGCGCCTGGTCGAACTGGTCGAAGACAAAGCTTATCGCGTGCGGCTCGCGGCCGTTAAAGCTCTGGGCGTGCTGGGCGACGAGCGCGCCGCTCCGCACCTGCGGGCCGTGGACGAGCGCGAAGCTATTCACCTTCTGCGCAGCGCCGCGCGCGCCAGCATCAGAAGTCTCGAAGAGAAAGCGAAAAAGAGGGAAGAGAATGGGAAAGAAGAGAAGCAAGTTCTTACAGGGAAAGCGCATTGACCCGCGACCGATCACGCCCGAGACCACTCTGGCAGACCTCGTGGACGAATCCTTCCTGGCCTACAACGCCGCCCGATTGCGCGAAGCCTGCCAGCTCTTCACGCAGAAGATGCTTGAGCCGGACGTGACCGTGGGGCTCTCCGTCACGGGGGCTTTGACGCCTGCGGGCCTCGGCATCTCGGCCTTGATTCCGCTCATCCAGGCGGGCTTTGTGGACTGGATGATCTCGACGGGCGCGAACCTTTATCACGATACGCACTTCGGCCTCGCGCTCGCCATGCATCAGGGCAACACGCACGTCTCCGACATCCTGTTGCGTGAAGAAGAGGTCGTGCGTATCTACGACATCTTTTTCGATTACTCGGTGCTGCTCGACACGGACGCCTTCTTTCGCAAGATCATCGAGGGCGAAGAGTTTCAAAAACAGATGTCCACGGCAGAGTTCCATTACCTGTGCGGGCGCTACGTGCACGAGCGCGAGCGACAACTCGGCATCCGGAACAAGTCGCTGCTGGCGGCCGCCTATGAATACGGTGTTCCCATTTACACTTCGAGCCCGGGGGATTCTTCCATCGGCATGAACGTCGCGGCCAAGGCGCTGCAAGGCAATAAGCTCTCTTTCGACCCATCGCTCGACGTGAACGAGACGGCGGCGATAGTCCTGGCGGGTAAGCGCGGCGCGATTCACGGGCGCGGCGATAAGGGAACGAAGCACGGAGGCAAGAGCGCGGTCTTTATCCTCGGCGGCGGGAGCCCCAAGAACTTCATGCTTCAAACCGAGCCGCAGATTCAGGAAGTCCTCGGCATAGACGAGCGCGGCCACGACTATTTTCTACAGGTGACGGACGCGCGGCCCGACACGGGCGGACTTTCGGGCGCGACGCCGGGCGAGGCCGTCTCGTGGGGCAAGGTCGATCCAGACCGTTTGCCGGACGCCGTGGTCTGTTATGTTGATTCGACAGTGGCACTGCCCGTCATAACGGCGTATGCTCTAGCCAGGCACGAGCCGCGCGAGCCGAAGCGCCTCTACGGACGACGCGCGGAGTTCATGGAGCTGCTGTGCGAGGAATACAAGAGGTCGAAGCGGCGCTGAAAGTGACCCGGGCGGCAGCTTCCCGAGGAGCGTTTGGGCCCATTCAGGTATTTTTCATCGAAAATTGTGCAAAGGGGAAGGTAATGGGAAGAACCATCACGGACGAACAGCCGAAAGTTCATTACGATTGCTCGAAGTGTCCTGCCTTTTGTTGCTCCGTCTACGAGAGAGTGCAGGTGACAAAGCGCGACCTCAATCGCCTGGCGAAGTATTTCGGCGTGCCCGTAGAGGTGGCGGAGAAACGTTATACGAAGATACACGCCGCCTCGGGCGAGAGGGTGCTGCGCCGCAAGAAAGATCACATCTTCGGCGAGGCGTGCCAGTTCATTAATCCAGAGACGCGCGGCTGTACGATCTATCACGGCCGCCCGCAGGTGTGCCGCGAATATCCTGACCGCACGCGCTGCTCTTACTACGACCTGTTGCAGTTCGAGCGGCGGCAGCAGGATGACGAGGACGTGCTGCCGCTGGTTCAGATCACCTTCCGCAAGGTCAAGAAGCGCGTCGTCTCGGACGCGAACGGGAGCGAAAGAATCTGGGAGTGGGGCAGCAGTAACGGTAAATGAGTTGACCCGCACGACGGGCGCGCGCTTTGGCTCTTGAAGAGCGGGCCGGTGCTTTTTCGGAGGTAAGGAGAGATGCAGGAATTTCTTTCGAGGATGACGGGGCGCAAGATAGACATCTTCTGCGGCGGAGCCTCTAGCCTGCGCGGCGAGGTGGTCAAGGTCGAGGGCGGCGTCTTACATCTTAAGGATGAAGACCACATGATGTGCTACGTGGCGATAGACAAGATCGCCGTCGTGTGGGAAGCGCGCGACCCGGAACACCGCGCAGGCTTCGTCTCACCCCCGCTTAATAATCGTTAACAGCCAGTAGCGCCCGCTGCAAGCAGGCGCTACTGACCTGAGACCCAATGAGAGGAGGCGTTGACCCCCTAGTTGACGCCTCCTCTCCCCCTGCTCAGCACGACCCGCCGTGCTGAGCCTTCCGGAAGAGCGTACAAGTACCTCACTGGCCGAAGCGGAAACGATACTCGGCCGAATTCATAAAGCCGCTGACCATCTGGCGATAGTTCGACGGGTCGGCGTTCATCGTCTGTATCCAGTTCTGGTAGAGAGCGTCGGGGTCGCGCCTCAAGTAGCCGAAGTATTGCATCACGACGAACGACTCGACCGTGAACTTGGCGTCCACCTGCTGGCTCTCTGTAATCTCTCTCAAGACCTGCGCGCGCGTCTTTGCCCCCGTGTTGAGCGCATCGACGAGCGCCTGGGTGTTTGCGAGCGTCACCCCGGCCGTCGTCACGATAGCGTTGACGTATGCGCTATTGGAGAGCGCGTCATAGCGATTACGAAATTCAGGGCGCGACACAAATGCCGTGACGAACGCCTGCTTGCTCTGTTCCAGTTGCTCGGCGGTCTGGAATCCGCTGACTCTGGCCAAGTCAGGGATGAACTCCGCATAACGCGGAAACCTTCCCAAACTCGCCGCATAAAACTTGTAGACGAAATATCCTCGCTCCCGAAACTCCGCCGAGCGGAAGAAGGCCGACGAAACTTCGACACGGTCACAGGGCGGAGGCGGCTCGCCCGCTTGGCCGCAGAACTCTATGCGATGCACCCAGGCGGAGAAGCCCGTGGGGTCTGGCTCGCGGTTGAGGAAGTCTATGTAATGCTGGCGCACGAAGAAGTCCGTCCGGTCTATCGGATTACCGTTTGCGACGGGGCCGTCGTTATCGAGGAGGGTGATGGTCGCAGTGCTCGCCTGGCCTAGCTCGGCTTCGACGGGGCTGCTCAAAGAGACCGTGAAGGTCTCGTTCCCTTCGGCGTATGCGTCGTCAACGAGCGGAATGGAGAAGCTTTTCGTCAGCTCTCCGGGCGCGAAGGTGAGCGTTCCGGCGACGGTCGCGTAATCACAGCGCGAGGAAGCGACGTTGTTGAAAGTGATGCAGTTGTTCAGCCCGGCAGTGTCGCTCGTGGCGTAGCTGACCGAAGAGGTCGAATCAATCTCGTCGCCGCTGCGCGTCACAGTGATGGAGACGCGGCCCGCATCTTCGCTGACTTGATAACCGCTTGTGCTGCTGAACTGGACGAAGGCGATCTTGGGCTGAGTCTGAAGCGCCTGGCCCACGTCTATGCGCGCCTGCACGGGGCCGTCTATGCGGGCGGAGGTGCGTTTGATGTGGTCTATGAGCTTGGTGTTTCTGAGGTTCGGATAGCGGGCGCGCAAGAGCGCCGCTTCGCCCGCGACGAGCGGGGCAGCCATAGAAGTGCCGCGCCATGTGCCGTATCCGCCGCCGGGCACACTGCTCAGGATAGCATCGCCGGGTGCGGCCACCTGCACCCAGGAGCCGCGCGTAGAGAAGGTCGCTAAAGCGTCCTGATCTGTGCTTGCGGCCACGGCTATGAGCCCGTTGATATTTTCGGCCGCAGGGTATTCGGGCACAGTGCCTCCCCTGTTTCCGGCCGAGGCGACGACGATCAAGCCCCGATTGCCCAGAGCCGGAAAGTCATCCTCGCCGGGCACAGGCGAGTCGCTGCACACTTTCGCCAGCAGGTCTGACAGGAGGCGCGTGCGGCGCAGCGTGTTGAGGCTCATATTGATGATGTGTGCCCCGTCGTCGGTCGCAGCGTTCCCGTCCGGGTCAACCGCGTAGGCCAGGGCCTCGGCCAGCACCCAGACGTTACCCACACCACGCTCGTCAAGCACCCTGATCGGCATGATTTTGGCATCGGGCGCGGCGAGCGCGACCAGCCCGGCGACGTGCGTCCCGTGCCCGTATGGGCCAATCTGCACGTTGCCGACCTCGCTCGGGTTATTATCCATGTCAACGAAGTCGAAGCCGGAGATGAGACGGCCGACCAGCTCCGGGTGCGTCGCGTCAACGCCTGTGTCCAGGATGGCCACGCGGACTCCTGCTCCGCGCGTCACCTGCTGGCCCTGCGCGAGGTGTATCTTTTGCGGAGCCCACTGCGCCCTGTAGGCCCCTGCGTCGCCGCCGCCACCCCAGGAGAGCCCCCCGCCCCAGGAAAGACCGCCTCCCTCGGGCGGGACGGAGATGAAGTTGGGCTCGGCGTAGACGACGCGCGCCGGGTCTGCGAGCAGTTGCGCCACGCGCTGCTCTACGCCCGCGCCGTCCGTGATGCGCAGGCGATAGATGGGTCTTGAGCCGAACTGGTCTAGCGGCGTGGGGTCTAAATGATATTGCGAGGCGACTGCGGGCAGGTCTGAGGCGCGTGCGAGCTTGACGACCACTTCGCCGGGGACGAAATCACCCTCGCCGTCGGCGCGCGCTGTAAAGGATTGAGGAATAATAGAGAGCAGCGCCGCCCCTACGAGCAGTAAAAGAGCGATTAAAGATATAACTTCGCGGCGCGTGGGCCCCATTTCTAATATCTCTCTAAGACGATAGAGACCGGCCTTTCAGTAAAACCCTCAGCTTGATCTTAAAGGCCGTAAATAAATAGGTTAAAGGCGAGACCCGGCTCGGCCGGAATCTCTTCCTCTGGAAATACAGTGCATGTAGGGGGACGAAAAATACAGTATGGCGCGGAAAATATTGCCCTTCGCGCCGTCGGGCGGCGAAAGAATAAAGATGCAGGGAAAGTGCCTGTAGTTCGCTGAGAACGAGGGTGAAAAGAGAGCAAATCGGCTCAATTACCAGCGGCCGACGAGGACGAAGGGAGACCAGAAGAAGGGATGGGGCTGTTCTTCAAACAGGCCGAGCTGTGCCTGGCGCAGGGCCGTGGAGGGACGCGCGCCCGCGCGTAGGCGTTCGTAAAAGCGGGCCATCAGGCGGGCTGTCGCTTCGTCGTCCACAGTCCAGAGGCTCAGCAGTAGCGACGGCGCTCCCGCAGAGAAGAATCCGCGCGCCAGCCCCGTCAACTCGTCGCCCGGCGCAACGGCGCTCACCCCTGTCTCGCAGGCGCTCAAAGTCACAAGGCCGCAACGCCGCAGCGCGAGGCTGTACGCGTCGCCCACGGTCAGCCACCCGTCGGCCAGTCTTAAAGATGAGAAGAGGGGATTTTCGGGCCGGAACTGGCCGTGACAGGCAAGGTGCAGCACGTCCGCCCCTCCTGCATGCTCGCGCAGAGCGCGGATGGTCGCGGCCTCGTCAAGCAGCGAGACCGATTCTGAAAAGAGCGGGGCGAGCAGCCCGATCTCATCACGTATGCGCGGCGTCTGCTCGTCCGCCACGCCCAGGAGCAGCGCGCTATCGAACTGATGCTCCGAGCGATCAAGGCAGTGTGTGAGGACTATGGCGCTCGGCGCGTAGGAGACTTCGCGGCGCTCTATGACATAACCCTTTCCGTCATGCAGGGCATGAAAGGGAACGTAATGGAGCGCCCTGTGCGGCACGACCGCAAGCCGCCGACCGCCCAGGCGCTCCTCTATGGGTCTCAGCAGCAGGTCGTAGAGGGTTTCGAGATGACGGCGGGCGCGCAACGCCAGCTCGGGCAGATATTTTCGCAACGCCTGAGCGCCGTGGCGCAGCGTCTCGATCTGAAACCTGAACTGTTCGAGCGCCGCGCCCACTTCTTCTTCGCTGGGAAGATGGCGCACCGCTTCGAGGCGCTCGTCCGTCAGGATGAATGCCAGCAACTCTCCGTCAAGGCTGGTGTATTCGACGAGCGCCGTGTGTGGGCCCAGGTGGTTTTGGAGCCTGTCAATATCCAGGCTCTCGACGCGCGAGAGGAAGACGCCCGCCTCACCCCGGCGTTGTTGAAGCTGGCGCGTGATCTCAAGCGTCCTGGCTTCGCGCTCGCGCACGGCCTCGTGCAGCGCAAGCATGTCCGTCGCGCTACGGCCCGGCTCCCCCTGCCACGGACGGTTGATCCGGCTGTAGAACCAGTTCAGCTCCTCGCGCAACTCTTCGAGCCTGGCCATCAATTCCGCTTCAAAGGAATCGCGCGGCTGCGGCAAGGACTCGGGCGCTCCGGCGAGCGCATCCACCAGCGCGCGCGAGCGGGCGCGCTCGACAAAACCTAAAGCTTCTCTCTCGCGCGTCCCTTGCGACGGGCCTGCTTCAAGGCACAGGCGCACCATCTCGTCGTAGGGCGTCAGCTTGTCCGAAAAGAAGGCCGTGCGAAATCCTTCGGCCGGTAAGGGCGCGCGCAGCTCTTCGATTAAGGCTATGGCCTCTTTCAGGTAGGCTTCGGCCGAAGCCGCGTCGCCCTCCGCACGCGCGATCAGGCCGAGCGAGGTGTAGCAGCGTTGGGCCACTTGCGGCTGTGCCTGAGATTCTGCGTCGCGCAGCGTTGCTCGCAGTAGTGTGCGCGCCTGGCGCAGATTCCCTGCGGCGCGCGCGCATTCACCGCGCAGCCAGCGGGCCATCAACAGGTGACGCCAGGTGTTAGCCTCCGCGAGCGGGGCTTCGGCACGCCTGGCCGCCCGGCGGGCTTTAGCATAGCTGCCTTCGGCGTGATGAAGCTGCGCTTCCGTCAACGTCACCATCGCCTCGCCGACGCGATTGCCTTCGGCAGCGTAAAGCTTGCGCGCCTCTGCGAGCAGGGCGTGCGCCTGTCGCGTGTGGCCGAGCAGTATCTTGGCGCGACCGTGTTGGGCCAACGCGCGCGCCCGCTCGCCCTGCATCCCGAGCCCCGCGAAAGTCTCTGTCACGCGCTCGTAAATCTCGGCCGCTTCGGGCGCTAAGTTAAGCTCCAGGTAAGCGTCCGCTATCTCCTGCTCGGCCACGGCCGATTGGTGCGGCATCCCTAGTGCGGCGTACCTGCGACGGGAGCGTTCGAGCAGGTCTAGCGCGCTCGTGTAGTGTCCCTGGAAGAGCGCCAAGTTGCCCATGCTGGCCTCTATCTCGGCCTGCGTGACGGCGAGCCCCGAGACTTCGGCACGACGCAAAGCCTCGTCATAGAGCCGCTCTGCCGAGCGAAACTTATGCTGAAGGGTATGAGTGAGGGCCAGGTTGTTATCTATCTGGGCCAATCGCTTCTGATCGCCGAGAGCTGCGAAGCGCTCGCGCGCCGCGCGCAAGAACTGCTCGCCCCGCTCGTAGCTGTCGCGCCGGATGTAGATGTTGCCGATGTTCTGCTCGATGACGCCCGCTGCCACCTGATCTTGATAGGCGTCCAGGACTTGACGCGCGCCGAGCCCGCACTCAATCGCCTCGTCGTAGCGTCCGAGCAAGGCCAGGGCGTAGAGCTTGAGCACCTGCGTCGCGGCGGCCTGATGCGGTTTCTCCTGCGAGAGGAAGCGCGAGCGCGCGTCGTCCAGGTGAGAGAGCGCGCGCTCTATCTGTCCGTTGATGAGCGCCTCAAATCCTGCGCCCCAGGCAGCAAGAGCAGTGATTTCCGCATCGGGGTTGAGGTGGGCCAACAGTTTGAGGGAGCGGGCCGCGCCGGTCGCGCTCGCAGGGTTGCTGATGAAGCCGTCAATGCAAATATCCTTGAGCGCGTAGGCGAGCGAGCAGTCGGCGAGGGCAGAGTTCTGCCTGAGCAATGCTTCACGCTCAGCCGTGTCTGCCGCCGCGACCAGACGCGCCGCCAGCTCCGTACGATCCATCCTATGCCCTTAATTCAAGGTCGGGGACTTCCACTTCCACATCATTGAAACGCACGTGAAGAGTATAACTGCCGGAAGCAACAGGAGGCAGCGCGAATTCGCACAGCTCGTTCAGAGTGGCGATGGCTTGACCCGAAGAGCCCTGCAACAGGGCTTCGCCGCCCGTGCATCCCTGGCCCAAGACCTGGCCCGAAACGATCCACGATTCGTCCTTACTTGTGAGGCGCAAGTCCAGGTCGTTCTCTCCGGCGTTGTAGATTAGCTGGCGTGCCGCCGTCGAGCCGGAGCGCACGCCGTAGGCGGGCGCAAGCTGTAGGCTGTCGAAGCTGAGCGCGGCCAGCACGCGACGCACGAGCGAAGGTCGAGGTTCGGCCGGAGAGCGCAGGCGGAACAGGTTGACGGCGCGAGCTATAACCTCGGGCGGAGCGTCTTCGGCCGTGTCCGTACGCATCAGGTCGACGGTCTTGACGAGCCGCTCTAGCTGGCTTGCGCAACGCGAACAGTCTGCGACGTGGCTCTGCGCAGCCGCCCGCTCTTCGCCCGCGAGCCCGTCTTCGGCCATCTCGGCGAGTGTTCTGAACGGAATGTGCTGCGATCTTCTCTTCATGCCTTTGCTCCGGGCTGACCTGGGGCCGCTCACTCTCTCTCGGGCCCGCTCACACCCGGACAGTGCGGGGGGCGCTGGGAAAAATACATTGCGGGAGATTAATTTTCGAGCTGGCGCAGCAGCTTTTGCAGGCAGCGTGCGCGCGTCGGCCCTATGCTCCCCTCTTTTGTGCCGATGGCCCTGGCGATTTCCTCGTAAGGCGGCGGCTCCGGGCTGTAGAAGAGCATCGTCAAGAGCTTGCGACAACGCTCATCCAGGGCAGAGAGCGCGCGGCGAACCCTGTGCTGCTCTTCCAAGCGGACGAGCACTTCGTCCGGAAGAGCGGCGGCGTCGGGCAGCGCCTCCAGCGCATCCTCCGCCTCTTCGCCCTCTGCGCCCGGTTTTTGCCAGCGGCTCTCGCGGCTCAACAGTCGCCAGGTCTTACGCCGCGCAGTCGTCACAAGCCAGGCGTGCAACCGCTCGGGCTGCGTTATATCGTCCAGCTTTTCCAAGAGCGTCGTGAAGACTTCCTGAAAGACTTCCGCCGATTGATCGCTATCAAGCCCGGCGCGGCGCGCGATGGCGTAGATCAATCGCTGGTAGCGATTGACGAGCGTCTCCCAAGCGCCCTGGTCGCCGCTCCGGCAATCCTTCAATAGCTTCTCATCGCTTATTTCCATAGAGGGCAGGTCATCGAGCGGCCTCACGTGCCCGCTCAGCATAGGCCGCGCCGTTCGCGCTTGTCTAGTGCGCCCGCTCGGCGCGAAGCGGAAAAAACTTTTTCGCCCCGCATGTATTTTCCGTCGCGCTCGCTGAACTGTTGGCCCAGGACGGCAATCAAGCTGTTCGGGAATTACAGTCGGAAGGGGTTTTCACGCTCATGGGGAAAAGATCAACTCAGATAAATAGCGATACCGGATACTTCAAATATTTTCGCAAGGCCGTGATGGCTTGCATGCTTCTCACTTTCATGTTCGCCACGTCCGCCGTCTCTCAAGTGTTGGGCGCGGACAAGGATTGCAGCGGGACTTTCACCGTCACGCTCTCGGACGGTCGCGCACTGAGCGGCACGCAGGACACTGGCTTGACGGTCGGAAGCGGCATGACGGCCGTCGTGCGCGGGCGTTTCGTCGAATTCACAGTCAACCTAGACACGTTCAAAGTAACCAACTACACCTTGACGAGCAATATCACGGGCAATCGCCCGGCCACGATCTTCGCCTCGAAAGAGCCCTTGCACGGCAAGATTCTCACGGGCCCTTTGAGCGTCAATATCAACAGCGAGCAGCTCGTCCTCCGGCGCTCGGGCCCAGGCATAGACATGAAGATACAGGCCAAGGATTGCAGCGAGGGCGGCATCTTTCAGATGGAGCCGGATCAGACCATAGAGATTCAGCACACGCTCGGTCAAGGCTTCTTCTACTGCCTTGACTCGCTGGGCCGCGTCATGATCGTCAGCGCGTCCAATCCCTTCATCGGGCGCGAGAGCCCTGAGACGGCGACCCTCGTGCAGCCTGCTTCGGCGAGCGCAGTCGTCGGCACAAACTCTTCCAGGTGGCGCGTAGTCGGCGGCGGCCGCATGGGGCTGGTCACGGGAGAGGATGCTATTGAGCCGCTCACAGCGCCGCCCGCCTGCGCCGGAAGCACACCGGGAACGACGCCGACGCCGAGCCCGTCGCCCACACCTTCACCGTCGCCGTCCGTCTCGCCTTCGCCGTCTCCCTCGCCGGGAGACGAAAGATACACGGCGCGCTTTAGCTCTGCCGCCTACAGCGTCAGCGAGAGCGAGGGAAGCGTCGCCATCACGGTCACACGCACGGGCGACACTACGCGCGAAGCCAAGGTTGATGTCGGCACGAGCAACGGCACTGCTTCAGACCGCTCAGACTATACAGTGGCCTTCGTCCGCCTGCGCTTCGCCGCCGGAGAAACGACCAGGACTTTCCCGATCCTCGTCACAGACGACGCTCTCGTCGAAGGCAATGAGACGCTCAACGTCTTCATCATCGAAGCCAGCAACAGCGGCTCAATCGGCACGCCCTCGTCGGCCGTCGTGACCATCGTGGATAACGACACGACTGCGGGCGCAGGCAATCCGCTTGAGGGGACGCAGTTCTTCGTGCGCCAGCACTATCGCGATTTCCTCAACCGCGAGCCGGACGCGCCGGGACTGGCCGCCTGGACGCGCACCCTTGAGAGCTGCCACAACGAGGGACGCCTCGGCTCGAACGACCAGAGCTGTGATCGCGTGGAAGTCTCCTCGGCCTTCTTCCGCTCGCCTGAGTTCCAGGAGCGAGGCTTCTTCATCTACCGCTTCTACGAAGCAGCCCTGGGCCGCCGTCCGCGCTTCGCAGAGTTCACTCCCGACATGGCGCGCCTCAACGGCCCGCAGACAGCGGCCGAGCAGGAAGCCAACAAGGTCGCCTTCATCGCGGAGTTCATGGCGCGGGCGGAGTTTCGCGACCGCTACGACCAGTTCCAGACGGCCGGTGCATTCGTTGACGCGCTCTTGCAGACGGCCGGAGTCACGATCGCCAACCGTGACGCGCTCGTAAACGACCTGGCCGAGGGCCGCAAGACTCGCGCACAGGTCTTGAGGGAGATAGTCGAAAGCGCGGAAGTCTACGTCCGCTCCTTCAACCGGGCCTTCGTCACGATGGAATACTTCGGATACCTGCGCCGCGACCCGGACGATCACGGCTACAACCACTGGGTCGGTTATCTGAATTCGACAGGGGATTACCGCACGCTGGTCTTCGGATTCGTCTACTCGCCCGAGAACCGGCAGCGCTTCGGCGAGCAGTAAGGGGAGAGAATGCTCGCCATGTGCGATGGGCCAACACTACAGCAGTGTTGGCCCGTCGTATTTTTTTTCGAGGTGAATTTTAAGAGAGTTATTCGGCTATAAGCGGCGTGGGCATGGGGATGCGGCGGAAGCCATCTATCCGGCTCACCCAGTAATCGTTGAAGGGCGCGTAGGCTACGCCGTGGCTGCGCGAGGCATGATAAAAGCCATGCTCGTCGGCGACTATGCCGACATGCGTCAAGCCGTTGAAGAAGACGAGCGTGCCGAATTTGTATCGCTCCTCGCCGCGCGCAGGCGCAAACCGGGCCCACAGAGAGCGCGCGCTGCCGCGATCAAAGCGAATGCCGACAGATTGGAATGCGCTCCACACGAAACCCGAGCAGTCGAAGACGTTGGGCCCAGCCGAGCCGAACACGTAGGGCGCGCCGATGCGCTGGTCTATCGCCGCCGTCAACAGTTGATCGAAAGTCACTGAAGCGGGCGCGGCGCTCGTCATCGCAGCAGCGCCGACAGTCCTCGGCCGCGTGGGCTCTGCGAGCGAGATGATGACGGGGTCGCTTTCGAGCCGCCTCGCACCGTTATTTTGTATCGCTGTGGTTGTGGCCTGTGTCTGAAGAGTGGCGGCGCTCTGCGCCTGGGCCGTGGAGGCAAGCACGCTGAGCACAAAACATGCTACCAGCATGCAGGGGAACAGTTTATTAATCACCATAGACGGGGAGTAACTCTCTCCTTCTAAAATTTCTTATTGCTTTCTGATTACTTTTTGATGAGGGGGGTGTGGTATTACCTGACCACGAGACGCATTCTAGCGGGCGGGGAGCGATGCTACAAGAAGCAATGTGACTGTTTCGTGACAGGTCATGACAGTTCTTTAATAAACGGACGGAAAGGATTCAGGCGGCGGCTCGCTATGGGCCCAGCCTGTGAAGCATGAGCGTACACACGTCCCATCACGAAACACAATCGGTCAATCTGAAAGCGTTTCGGGGCCCACGGGCATAGAAATTCTTCTCCCTTGCGTGATAGCATGCCCGAAGCACAAAACCACCGGGCACACGTCAGGGAAGGAGAGCAGCCATGCTGTTTATCGAAAGCAGAGTCTCGGATGAACACTTGGACGGGCGCGCTCGCCTGCTGCTGTTGGAGAAGCTGCAAGAGAAGGGGCTCGTGCCGTTGATCCGCTCGGCGCGCCTGCACTGTTTCGAGCTGGCGCTGTCGGGCCCGGAGCGTGTGGCAGAGATGGAGCAGGCCATAGCCGCACAGACCCCCGTCGAGATGGACTCACCCTACGTGCGCGGAGACGTTTTCTGTTTCGAGGATTTCGTGCTCTTCCTCATCTTCGGCGACGAGGAGCGAGACGTTTCCGGAATTCGCGCCGGGATCATCTACGAAGCCGAGACGCAAGCGCCCGCGCGGTCGCTGGACGCTTTCTGTCGCAACGTACGAGACGCGCTGGAAGCTACGCGTCGAGGCGTGGGCGGGACGGGGAAGAACGCTGCGGCGGCGACCGCAGACATCTCCTGGCGCGCGCGCGAGCCTGCGGCCGTCAAGGGTCTCGCGCGCTTCAGGGAAGGACGCGCGCAGGAGGCTTCGGAGGTGCGCAGCGAGAGTGCTGCGGAGCGTTTGCGCGCCGTAGAGCTATTGGAGGACGCCGGGGCGAGGCGTTTTCTCTGGCGCATCAGGGAATCGCAGTCGAGCCTGCGTGGTTCTGACCTTCAGCCGGAGGCTGAGACGGACGCGGGCACGGAGGCGCTCGTCGGTCGTCTCTCGGACGCGGGGCTCTTGCGCCGCGAGGTCGTCGTCAGTTGCCGTAAAGTCGGCCGCTCGCTCTTTCGCCTGCCTTCGCCCGACGCCCTCAATGTGATTACTTCCAGCAACGCCATCTGTAGCGAGTGCGGCGCGATGATCGCCGACGAGAAGGTGGACGAGCTGATCGTCCCGACCGATACGGCTTCCAGGCTCTTGGAGAACGGCTCCTGGCTCTCGACTCGGCTTTACTCTGTGCTGCGCGGCCTGGGCCTGCCGGAATCGAAAATCGTCGTGGGCCCATCCTCGACAGATGGCGAGACGGAGATGATGGCAGAGGTCTGCGGCGAAGCTTTCCTCTTCATCCTCAGAGACGGCGACCTCTCAGCCTCGCACGCGCGCCACGCGCTCGAAAAGCAGGTCGAGACGGAGAGCCCGCACCTGGTCGTCCTCGCCACTGGAAAGATTCAGGATGAGGCGCGCATACGTCTACGCGAGCACGCCCGGCGGCGCGCGCGCGGCGGCCCCGAGGTGGAAGTATTGCTGCTCGAAGGCGTTAATTCGGCGACGAACGAATTGCAGCATGCCTTCGAGCGCGTCTCGCAGCGGGCACTTTCGGAAGAGCTGTGCGCGCTCGACGCCGCGCTCGGCCTGAGCGTCGGCCACATGATCGGCACGCGCTTTCGGCTGATGCAGAAATCCGGCGCTTTGAGCGACCTCGCGGAATCGGCCGTCGGCGCTCTGGCCGGAAGCCTGCGCGAAATCTAAATCCTTTCCCACCTTGCTTTCCAAACGCCTTCCAAAAGAGCGGCACTGTGGTTAGCCACAGTAGGCGGGCGTGCGCCGTACTAGGCAAAGCGCACGGGCGGCGTGCGTCTAAGATGGCGGCATTGGGAGGTGCCACACACTTTTATGAACATCGAAAGAAACGGAAATGTTTTTAATGCTGGGTTCGCGCTGGCGGTTGCGCTGGTGCTTTCCTCAATCGTCGGCGCATGGGCCTACACGCACGCCAAGCAGGGCGAGCAGGTGATCACCGTGACGGGCTCTGCTCGTAAGCGCATCAAGTCAGACTTGGTCGTCTGGCGCGCGGGAGTTTCTTATCAGGCCACGGAATTATCCGACGCCTACAAGGCGCTATCTGAGAATGTCCCGAAGGTCAAACAGTACTTGATCTCGAAGGGCGTGGCCGAGAATCAGATCACCATCTCGTCCATCTCTTCGACGACGCTGCACCAGAAGACGAGCGACGGGGAAGAGACAGGCGAGATCACCGGATACTCACTGCGGCAGGAGTTAATGGTGCGCTCGAACGACGTGGACAAGATCGAGCGCCTGGCGCGCGAGGCCACGGAGCTGATTAATCAGGGCATCCTGCTCGAATCCAACCCGCCCGAGTATCTCTACACGAAGCTGGGCGATTTAAAGATAGAGATGCTGGCCGAGGCCGCCAAAGACGCTAAGGTGCGCGCACAGCAGATAGCCTCTAGCACGGGCAGCCAGATCGGCAGCGTCCGCACGGCCCGCATGGGCGTCATGCAGATCACGCCTGCCGATTCTAACGAGGTCTCGGATTCCGGCATGAACGATACCTCTTCTTTGGAGAAGGACATCACGGCGGTCGTCAACGTAGGCTTCGCAGTAGACTAACGATTCCCCAGGCAAAGGCCACTCAACAAGCGGATAAGCCGAAGGCGCGCCACTTTCACAGGTGGCGCGTCCTCTTTTTATCCGCTTCTTTTTATCCGAGCCGCCGAAAATTGTTATACTCCATGCCCGCGCGCGCCGGAACAACCCGCTGCCGCCAGCATGAATCTTAGGTGAGCCAGCTCCAAGACGAGGGCTGGCCCAAGCCCTTTTACCGAAACCGAAAGTTTGATTATGAAGAAGAGCCCCACCGTCACGTTGACCCTTATCGTTTTAGCATCCGTCGCGGCGCACGCACAGTCCCAGACGCCTGCGACCGGACAGACGCGCCCGCGCACAGTGACCACACAGCAGCCCAGGCGGGAGCCCTCGCCGGATGCAGGACAACGGTCGCCAGCCGTCACGCCGTCTCCTGCCAGAACGCAGCCGACGGCTATGCCTTCAACCACACCGCCTGCGAGCGCCCCTGCGCCCCGCGTCGTAGCGCCCACGTCCGTGCCGCCGCTCTCGCGCGTGGGCCCGAGCCTTGCGCCCGCGGCCGTCACGCCGCTTCATCTTTCGATGGACAAGATACGCCAGCGCAAGACGGAGGCGCAGCGCCTCTTGAAGTCCAGGGCCACGCCGACCGCTTTGACCACTCCGCCGACTGACTTCGTCACGCTCGCGGCCCTCGATCAGGAGACAGGGAAAATCCATCTCCTCTCGCTGCCGAAAGAGCTTTTCCTCAGTCGTGGCGCGGAGGCGCAGATCAACACTTCGCTCGGAACCCGCGTGCAACTGCGCATCCTGCGGGCCAACGGCGTCAATACGGCCGTGACCCTTTTTGACGAAGCGGGCCGCAGCCTTGCGCCGCTCCTGGTCGAGTATCCGATTGAGCGAGGCGGCCGCTTTCAGGAGATGGCCTATTACACTTCGGGCCATCCGGCGCTGCTTTCGCCCGACGTGGTCAAGGCCGGGCAGTCCTACGTCCGGACGATGGTAGACCTCGCGGCCCGCCGCCTGAAAGATAAGGGCGTCGTCATCTCGCCCAGCATCCTGGACGTGGCCGAGCGATTGTGCATAGTCGAGCATACGGATCACGACCGCTTCCGGCGCGAGAATCGCATCGCCCTCTACGAAGAGATATTCGCGCTCTACGCTCTGAATGAATTGGACACCTATCGCTATGCCGTGAGCTTTGCCGGAGCGGGCGGCATGGTGCAGATGATTCCGTCCACTTACCAGATGTTGCGGCGCATGCATCCAGGGATAGGTCTCAACCCGGATTTCGTCGCGGGGATGCGTAATCACGGAAACGCCCTGGAAGCCATGCTGCTCTACATGAACGACACCTGGAAGCTGCTGGCGGCAGACCCGGACGTGGACTACGCGCTCAAGGCCAAGATTGCCACACAGCCTGAGCTTTTGGCCGCCGGATACAACTCCAACCCGGCGCGCCTGCCCGGCTATATCAACCGTGGCGGCGCGGCGTGGCGCACGCTGATTCCGCGCGAGACCCAAATCTATCTGCAAATCTACAAATCGCTAGATAGCCTGATCCCGATGAAGCCGCGTGGCTAAAGCCTGTGGGCCAGCGCCCGCCGCTGCTTCTCTCCCTTTCGCCCGGCTCAAATATTATTTGACCGAGACGGCCGGCTGTCGTATTGTCTCGCCACCTCGCCAGTGCCTTCGAGAGCATAGAGAAAATTATGAGGTGACCGAACAGATGCTTAATCGGAAGAGTTCGCGGCTGCTCTACTGGCTGCCGCTCGTCGTGCTCCTGCTGCTCGCTCCCGGCTGCAAATACTTCACGAAGGCGGACGACCCGCAGTTGAAGGAGGCGAACAAGCTTGAGGGCGAGGCCGACGCGCTCGCGGCTAAGGTCGAGGATGTTTACAAGGAGGCGGCGCAGAAGGATGAGGAGATCAACGCCGCCAGGAAGGAGAGGGCGCGCGCCAAGAAGCTGGGCGACGAGCAGGTGGCGCTCTATGACGAGGCGGCGAAGAACGCGCGTGAGGCCGCAGACAAATATGAACAGGCCAGCAAGCTCAAGGTCGATGCGAAATACCAGGAATACTTAAACGTCCGGGCCCAGTACATGCGCAAACACGGCGCGCACATCGCCGCGCTCAAAGACCTCATAGCCGCGCGGCAAGACGCTACAACGAGGCCGGGCAAGGCTGCGCGCGATAAGCAGACCGAAGTCAAGTCGCGCTCCGAGCGGCTCAAGAAAGAGGTAGACGAACTCAAAGCGCAGGCCGAAAAGCTTCAGAAGGAGAACGGCGACAAGTTCAAGGCAGCCAAGTCCTAAGCGACGCCTGTGAGCATCGCTCAAAAATAAGAGAAGGGGCGACAATTGCATCGCCCCTTCTCTTATTTCTAAGACGCGCTTTAAGTCCCGGCGGCCTCGCGTATGTTGGCCCAATTGCGTGCGGGCTTGAGCAGGAAGCGAGACGGCGCTGTGTCGCCCTGCGGGTATCGGACGACATCTTCATGGTTTTCCAGATAGTCAACCGCTTCTCTCACTTCGTCCTCGCTCAGGCTGGTCGAAGCGGCCAGGCTCTCTTCGGCAATGCCTTCCCCCTCGAACTCCGAGCGGTGTTCTTTGAGCCAATCAATAATGCGGGCCGCCTTCTGTTGGATTTCACCTTTATGATCTCCTGCCACTATGGTTGTCCTCCTTCCTCGACAGTTATACTTGCTGATTGAATGCGAAACCTCACTGCTTTTGCAAACTGGCCAGCGCGGCCAGCACCTCTTCGCTGTGCCCGGCCGGTTTGACCTTGGTGAAGACCTGGACAATCTTTCCCTTGGGGTCGATGATGAAGGTGTTACGAGCGGAGAGCTTGGCCCCGTTGTATTCCATCAGCGAGCCGTACTCTGCCGAAATCTTCGCTTCGGGGTCTGAAAGCAGCTTGAAGCTCAAGCCTTCCTTGGCGCAGAAGCTCTTGTGCGATTCGGCCGTGTCCACGCTGACGCCTAGAATGACTGCGCCGGCCTGCTCATACTTCGCCAGGTCGCGCTGAAAGTTATGGGCCTCAAGCGTGCAGCCGGAGGTAAAGTCTTTGGGATAAAAATAGAGCACCACCCACTTGCCGCGATACTCGTTGAGGCTCGTCGGCTTGCCTTCGTTATTCGTCAGCGTGAACTCCGGGGCGCTAGCGCCGACGGCCGGTATGTCGGGGGCGGCGGCCGGGTTCGCTTTAGCTGCCACGAACGCTATGCTGCCGACAACCAGCAGCGTGAGCGATAAGAGATATTTGGTCATAGTCACCTTAACTCCTTACAAGATCGAAATTCCGTTTTAGGGAAGCGCCAGCCGAAGGTACTGCGCACAGTTTACACCCGATCCGCAGCGCCTGTCATATGGCATCGCTCTCGGCCACCAGGCTGCCGTCATCGCCCATATCGCCGAACTGCAAGCCCTCTTCGAGCGGCTCTTCGCTCGGCTCACGCTCGGAGCGCGCGCCGTCTGCGTACTGCAATTTGTAGAGACGCCAGTAGAGACCGCGCACGGCCAGCAGGTCTTGATGAGAGCCCTGCTCGCGGACTTCGCCGTGATGGAGCACTATGATGCGGTCTGCGCGCTGGATGGTCGAGAGACGATGCGCGACGACGACAGACGTGCGATTACGCATCACGCGCTCGATGGCCTGCTGGATCAACTGCTCCGTCTCGGTGTCAATCGAGCTGGTCGCTTCGTCCAGGACGAGCAGCGCCGGGTCAAACGCCAGCGCGCGCGCAAACGAGATGAGCTGCTTCTGCCCGACCGAAAGGCCAGCGCCGCGTTCCTTGACCTCCATCGCGTAAGCCGCAGGCAGCCGCTCTATGAAGCGGTCTGCGTGAACCTCGTGCGCCGCCCACTCGACTCTCTCTTTGGGAATCTCTGTGCGGCCCAATCGGATGTTGCTCTCGACCGTGCCGCTGAAGAGGAAAACGTCCTGCAAGACGACCGCGAAATTCTCGCGCAGCGACTCCAAGTCCCAATCGCGCACGTCCACTCCGTCCAGCAGCACTCGACCACGCTGCACGTCGTAGAAGCGCATCAGGAGGTTGGTGATCGTCGTCTTGCCTGAGCCCGTGTGGCCCACGAGCGCGACCGATTGGCCCGGCTCTACTCGGAAGGAGACATCCTTCAAGACCCACTCCTCGTCCTTGTAGGCGAACCAGACACGCTCGAACTCTATGCTCCCCCGGGCGCGTCCGCGCTTCTTCGGCGCGGCGGGCGTCGTGATGGCTATCGGCAGATCGAGCGTCTTAAAGATGCGGTGCGAGGCTACGACCGCAGCTTGCAGCACGTTGTACTTGTCGGAGATGTCGCGGATGGGTTGAAAGAGCTGTTGCGAATATTGGATGAAGGCGACGAGCGCGCCGAGCGACAGAACCGTGTGCTCGGGCGTGTTCTGCATCACGCGCCAGCCGCCGTACCAGATGATGAGCGCGACGCCAATTGCGCCGATCAGGTCAACGAGGGGGAAGAAGACCGCGTAATAGAAGATCGTCTCGATGTTGGCGTTGCGGTGATCGTCGTTGATGCGATGAAACTGCTGGCGCGATTTCAGCTCGGCGTTGAATATCTGCACGGTCTGCGCGCCAGAGATGTGCTCCTGTAGGAAAGCGTTGATGCGCGCCAGGCGCGTTCGCACCATGTCGTAGCCGCGCCGCGCGTGCTTGCGGAACCAGTTCGTCGCCGTAAACAGCATCGGCACGGTCACGAGCGACACCAGCGTCAAGCGCCAGTCCATCCAGAACATCACGGCGGCAATCGCGACGATCATCACCACGTCGCCCAGCAGCTCGATCACGCCCGAGGTCAGCAGCTCGTTCAAGGAATCCACGTCCGACGTGAGCCTCGTCATGATGCGCCCGACGGGGTTGCGGTCGTAGTAGGCTACCTCCTGGTGTTGCAGCTTGGCGTAAAGCTGGCTGCGCATGTCGTACATCACGCGTTGGCCCACAGTGTTCAGGAGCACGGCCTGGAAATATGAGAAGACGAAGATGACGACCCACACCAGCACGTAGACGAGCGCGAAGAGCGTCAGCCCCGCAGTCGCGCGCGGCAGGATGAACCAGTCAATCGCGTACTGCGTGAACTTCGGCTGCGTGGTGCGCAGCAGGTTGAGGATCAGCGTCAGGCCGAGGGCGGGAAAGAGCGCCGCCACGTATGGCCTCAGGTAGCCGAGCAGGCGGCGCGTGACCCGGAAATCGTAGGTCTTGCCGATAGCTTCTTCTTCGTGAAATTGTTTGACCGCAGTTGCCATTGTCCGATGAATTTCTTCCAGTCTATCTCTTAAAAGCCCTGTCCCTTGTAGGAAGCGGCCAGTAATTGATCTCTGCGCGGCAGGTGCAGCAGTATGCAGAGGGCGCTGATGATAAAGAAGACGTAGTAAAAGGGCGTCCGGGTGGTAAAGAAAACCAGCAGCCCGAAGAGAGCGACCGCCTCGCAGAGCGCCACGGCCAAAAGCATCGCGGTCTGCACAAGATGGGGGCGCTGCTCCGCGACGGATTGGGCCAACAGCTTGCGCTTGAGCACGAAGGAAAGGAGCAGGGGAAGGATGCTGGCCGCCAGGAAGACCCAGAAGAGCATGTCGTTGTTGTCGTTGCCACTAGCCGGACGCTCGATCATTAGCGTGAGGAAGAAGTAGAGCCCGACCGACGTCAGCAGAGCAGCCCACAGCGTCAGCATCGTGCGATGACGCGCGTCCATGTTTTCGCCCTTCGCTCCTTGGTTCATAGGATTCATAGCATCCTCCTCAAACACCCGGCGCTTCAGCTCGCCGCCAGCTCCTCTTCCAGCAGTTGACGCTCGTACAGGTCTGCATATTCGCCGCCCATTGCGAGCAGCTCTTCGTGCGTGCCGCGCTCGACTATGCGCCCCTCGTCGAGCACGCAGATCAGATCTGCGTCGCGTACTGTCGAGATGCGGTGCGAGATAATCAGGCTCGTGCGGTCGCGCATCACGCCGCGCAGGCGAGCCAGAATCTTCTCTTCCGTATAGGTATCGACCGACGAGAGCGCATCATCGAGGATCAGGATTTTCGGCTGGCGCAAGACGGCCCGCGCAATCGCCGTGCGCTGCTTCTGCCCGCCCGAGAGCGTGATGCCGCGCTCGCCCACCAGCGTCTCGAACCCGTCGGGGAACTCGCGTATGTCGTCTGAGAGCCCGGCGATCTCGGCCGCCCATTCTATGTCTGCGCGCCCGGCATGTTCGACGCCGAAGGCTATGTTTTCGGCCAGCGCGTCGCTGAAGAGGAAAGTCTCCTGCGGCACATAGCCGATGGCGGCGCGCAACTGCGCGAGCGGGTAATCGCGCACCCCTACGCCGTCAATCAAGACCGTCCCTTCGGGAGCGTCCAGGAGGCGCGGCACCAGATTGGCGAGCGTCGATTTGCCAGAGCCGGTGCGCCCGACAAACGCGACCGTCTGGCCCGCCTCAATCGCCAGGTTGATGTCACGAAGAACGGGCTCGGTGTGCTCGTGATAACGAAACGTCAGGTTGCGAAACTCTATGCGACCTTGAATCGGAGGCTGCTCGCGTGTGTCGCTGCGGTCGGCGATTTCAGGCACGACAGCCATCGTCGCGTTGATGCGCTTGAGGCTCGCCGTCCCGCGCTGGTAGAGATTGATGACATAGCCGAGAGCTATGAGCGGCCAGACCAGACGCCCCAGGTAAAGATTGAACTCCGTGAACTGCCCCAGTGTCATCGAGCCGTTGATAACCAGAGGAACGCCGACCCACAGTATGAGCACGAAGCCAGCGCCGACGAAGAACTGTATGAGCGGCCGCATAGCGGCATCTATCCGCACCAGGCTCAAGTTGCGCTCGGCATACTTGCGGTTCAGCTCGTTGAACGCGGCGATCTCCCTCCCCTCCTGCGCATAAGCGCGCACGACACGTACGCCCGTAAAATTCTCCTGCGCCCGCGCAGAGATTTGCGCGAAGAAGTCTTGAATCTTATCGAAGCGTATGTGCACCTGCTGGCCGAAATACTTGACCGTCAGAGAGACGAGCGGCATCGTCACCAGCAGCAGCAGCGATAAGCGCACGCTGATTCTGAACATCAAAGGCAGGATGACGACGACCACAAAGAGCGTCTGTAGCGAGTACATAATCATCGGCCCGGCCAACTGGCGGACGGCGGCCAGGTCGTTGGTCGCGCGCGCCATCAGGTCGCCCGTCCTATGCTCCTGAAAAAACGAGAGCGGCTGGTCAACCAGGTGCGCGTAGAAATCGCGGCGCAAATCGTACTCGACGTGGCGCGACATGCCGATCAGGATACGGCGCTGCAAGAAAAGGAAGATGCCGCCGACGATGCTGACAGCGAGCGTCGTCAAGGCGTAGAGGGTGAGCTTCGACCATGTGACCTCGGCCCGCAACCCGTCAACCGCGCGGCCCACTATGAGCGGGATCGAGAGACTGAAGAGCGTGTAGCCGAGAATACAGAGAATGCCCGTGATGAGCGATTTTTTGTAGGGCAGAAAATAGCGCGCGAATTTTCTCAGATCATCCATAAACAAAAGAGCGCCGTGCGGCTCCGGGCCCAAAGGCCGACTATGCCGCCGAGGAAGAGTCGCTTCAAGAGACTATGATGCGCGATTTTCTTCCCGGACGCCAGTCGCGCCGGGCCCTGTTCATGCTACGGGGATGATGAAGAAAAAGTTCGGAGGGAGGTAAAGCGAAGGAGAAAGGGAAGAATCGGGGTGCGCCGAAGGCGTGGGCTTAAACTGTCGGAGCCGTGGGAGCCATCTGCTCGTCAGCAGTATTGTCATCAACCATCGTCTCGTCGCTCGCCGCGTCGCCCGCGCCCGGAATCGGCTCGCCCGTCGCCACGGATTCTACGTCAATGGGCGGGTCGGGCTCGGGCGCGACGCAGACGCGGTTACGCCCCATGTGCTTGGCGTCATAGAGCGCGCGGTCGGCGCTCACCACCAGCCCGTCGCGCGAGGAAGCATGGAGCGGAAACGAGGCTATCCCGAACGAGGCCGTGATATGGCCCACGCCCGGAACCTCCATCTGCTCTATGCGCGCGCGCAGGCGCTCGGCCACGACGACAGCGCCATCCACGCCCGCCTGCGGCAGGATGACGGCAAACTCTTCGCCGCCGTAGCGCGCAGCAGTATCTACGCCGCGCAGCTCTTCGCGCAGGTTCTCGGCCAGGACGCGCAAGGCCATGTCGCCTACCTCGTGCCCGTAGGTGTCGTTGACACGCTTGAAATTGTCTATGTCTAAAAGAATCAGCGAGACGCTCTGGCGCATGCGCGTCGCCAGGTGCATGTCGCGCTCAAGCTGTAGCTCGAACGAACGACGATTGAAGCATCCGGTCAAGCCGTCCGTGAGAGCTTGCTGCTGCATCTGCGCGAAGAGCCGCGCGTGATTGACGGCCACCGTCACCTGATCGGCCACCGTGCGCAGCAGCAACAACTCGTTCTCCTGCCAGTTGCGCGCCGGGTCGTCCGAACGCACCAGCAGCACACCCATGTATCTTTCCTGATAAAAGAGCGGAACGACGGCCAGCGGCCGCACGCAGTCGGTTTGCGCCCCAGCGTCGCCGCGCCCGTCGAGCACAAAATTCTGGCTCTGGCCCGTAGCCAAACGCGCGCCGTAAGAATCCAGGTCGTTAATCAAATCCGTCTCTTCGGCGTTCTCGCTCTGCGCGCCGTCGCGAAAATAACAGTTGGTCAGCGCAGGGCCACTGGCCTCGCCTTCGACCCGCAGCGCGCAGTGCTGTACGTTGAGTGCTCGGCCCACTTCGTTGACGGTCGTTTGCAGTATATCGTCCAGTTCGAGCGAGTTGCGGATGGCCGTGGCGATGCGGTTGACGGCCACCTCGCGCCCGGCCTGCTCCTGCAAGAGTCGCGCCAGCTTCGTCGTCACAGACACCGTCAGTTGAAGCGAAGTCGCCTTCGGCATGGAGCTTTTGACGGCCGTCGAGAAACCCGCTGCCTGGAAAGGACGCTCGGCAGCCACGCGCGCCATCAAATACTCAAGCGCGGAGTAGACCACGTCCGGCTCGAATGTCCAGATCACTTCGTCGCCTTCGGCGTCCGCGCCGTCCTCGTCCATACTGCGCACGGAAGCCAGCAGGGCGGAGAAGCGTGCATCGGCGATCACGACGAATCGCTCGTGAACCCTGTCATTCTCGGCGCGCCGCAGCAGAATGGGCTCGCGCGCCTGCTCGCTCATGCGCAAGGGCAGCTCGTTCAGGGCGTCCCCGTGCGAGACGAAGAAGAAGGCGTGATGAGCCGCGCGCCCGATCTCGCGCACGCGCGCCAGGTCGCGCAGAGACCTTTCAGCACACGGCGGCAGGCTCTCGATGACCAGCGCCGAGAGGTTGTTCTCAAGCACCACGTCCTCAAAGTAACGGTGAATCTGCGCAATCGTCTGCTCGGCACAGCGAACGGAAGTTAGCTGCTTCGAGTGTTGGATTAGCAGTGCGTTATAGAGGGAATACATCGGGCGGTGGTTGCGGCTGAGGAGAAGAGAGCGCGCACTCGTCAAAGACTAACGGAACCAGTCGGAAGCTGCCCGGACAGAGACCGAACAGCAAGGCAAACCCATTTTTACATGAATTAACGGGTTTTGTCTATAACTTTCCGGCCATCGTTTTGCGGCGCGTGGGAAAGCCCGTCAGCCCAGCATCAGATAGCTAGTAAGTGCTGTGGCTAAAAGCACTTCTGTCTGGCCCGTGACCTCTACCGAGACGACCGCGACGCGGCGGCCCGAGCGCAGGACGCGGGCACGGGCGCGGGCTCTGCCTTCCAGGAGGGGGCGAAGGAACTGCACCGTGAGGTCGATGGTGGTGGTGGATTTGCCCGGTTCGAGCAGGGTCATGATGGCGAAGGCGGCCGCAGAGTCTATGAGCGAGGCGATTGCGCCGCCGTGTGTAACGCCGCCGTTACGGCGCAACTCGTCGCGCACTTCCATCGTCAGAGTGGCCGCGCCGCGCTCGACCTCTTCAAGCTCCATGCCGAGCAGGTGTGCGTATGGGACTTCGGCGAAAATCTCGTGCAGCCGCCTGGTCTCTTCGTCCGTGAGCTTTCGCAGGTCGTCGTCTTTCATGAGCGGTAGCTGTCTGCGCCGTCCGTGGGCTCGACGACGACGGCCGTGCCGTAGGCCAGAACCTCTGTCACGCTGGTCGAAAGCTCGGTCGTATCATAACGAGCGCCGACGATGGCATTGGCTCCAAGCTCTGTGGCGTGCTGGATCATGATCTCGAAGGCGTCTTTGCGCGTCTGCTCGCACAGTTGCGTCCAGGCGGTAATGTTTCCGCCGACCAGGGTTTGGAATGCCGCGCCGATGTTGACGAAGACGTTGCGCGAGCGGACGACTATGCCGCGCACGACGCCGAGGTTCTGTGTGACGCGAAAGTGCGGCAGCTCGAAGGCGGTCGTGACCATGTGATGCGCGACCGAGTAACGGGGCGTGCTGATCTCGTAAGGCGTGCGTGTTTGAATGGGATCGTTATTCATGATTCACGTTCTCTCTGGATTCGTGTAGGAGGAGCTATTCGCCGAAGAGGCTCTGCTGGCCTTCAGCCTGTTCTTCGAGGCGGCGCGCTTCCGTCTCCTCTTCAGGTATCCAGCGATAGCGTCCCAGGTCGCAGCGGCCCCGCGCATCGAACTCTATGCCCTCGGCTTCGAGCATGCGCTGCTGTTTGTCCGGCGGCAGGATGACGCGGCCCGTCGAGCAAGCGCCCTGCGAGTTGATGACCCTCTGCCAGGGCGTAGTCTCCTCGTCGGCGGCGTGCATGACGAAGCCCACTGTGCGCGCAGTGTAGCCTTCGCCCAGCAGCTCTGCTATCTGCCCGTAGGTCATGACGCGCCCCGGCGGAATACGGCGCACTATCTCGTAGACGCGCTGGCGATAGGCGTCCGTTTCCTGAACCTCGCGCGCGGCCTCTTGCGGCCTTACGCGCGGCTTGCTTCTCTCTTTTGCTGATTTGTCCATCGCTTCTTGAAACTCTCTTGATGAGTGCTCCACCACTTGCGCCACTCTTCAATCGCGCGTTCTCGCTCGGCCTGCGGAGCCGCAGGCTGGAAGCTGAGTCAGGTGGAAGTGGCGTCGCGCAAACACATCTCTGCGAGGAATCGTGTCCGCAGGTCGGCGCTCCCGAGCAGCTCGATCAGCTCCGGTATGGAGCGCGCCGCGAGAGAGGCTCGCGCCCGCGCAAACTTTTCGCGCCTCTTTTCGCGTTTCGTTGCTCTAATCATAGGAGCGTAAGACGGCGCGGGCCGGAGCCCCGTCGCCGCTGCCGCCGGCCAAGCGCAGGGGCAGGCAGATCAATTCATACTTGCCCGAAGCGACCTCACGCAAGTCCAGGCCCTCAAGGATAACCACGCCGTTCGAGAGCAGGGTGATGTGCGTTGCGAAAGAGCCGGACTTGAACTGCTCGACCGAGAGATAGTCTATGCCGACGAGCCCTACGCCCAGCTCGACCAGGGCGCGCGCCGCCTCGGGCGTAATGTAAGTGAAATCCGTCCTGAACCCTTCGGCCATGTTGGCCCAGAATGCAGAGTTGCGAGTCTTGAAGAGCACGCGGCGCGCGCCTTCGAGGGCTTGCGCCTCGATGTGCGAGGCTTCAATGGCGTGCACGTCCGCAGGGATTTCTACGACCCGGGCTTCGCCTATAAGCAGGTCGAGGGAGAGAGCGCTGACGGGCGTCGCGCCTTCGATAAAATGGGCGGGCGCGTCCAGGTGCGTGCCCGTGTGCGCGCCCAGGTGGAGCAGAGAGACGTTGGACGTGTCGCCGCGCGCCAGCGCAGACCACTGCTCTATCTCGACGCTCGGGTCGCCCGGATAGGTCGGCATCACGTCGGAGACGGGCACGCTCACGTCTATGATTCGCATGGGCTTCAATATAAGGCGAAACGGGGAAAAGGTGAAAGGGAAAGAGGTGTGTGTTAGCATCTCTTTTCGAGAGCTGAGCTGAAGATTGATGAGGGAAACAGAAAAGAGCGTGAAGGTGAAAGACGGCGAAGCGCCGCGCGTGGCAGCTTCGAGCTATTTGAATTCAGCGCCGCTCATCTGGAGCTTTATGCACGGCCGAGGGCACTCCGAGATGCGGCTTTTGACGGACACAGCGCCGGCTCGCTGCGCGCAGATGCTTGCCCGAGCAGAGGTGTCGGCGGCGCTCGTGCCCGTCATCGAATATCATCGTATCCCCGAGATAGTCGTCGTGCCGGGCGTCTGCGTCGGCGCGCGCTCGCGCGTTCGCAGCGTAGTCCTTGTGACGCGCGGCGCGGAGCTGAAAGACGTGCGAAGCGTGGCTCTCGACACCACTTCGCGCACTTCGGCCGCGCTCGTGCAGATCATCTTTCGCGAGTTCTTACAGGTCGAGCCCGAGTGGCGGCCGAGCGAGCCAGACCTGGAACGGATGCTTGAGACGAGCGACGCTGCGCTTCTGATCGGCGACCCGGCGATGACCTTCGCGCGCCGCGCCCTGCGCGTCTATGACCTGGCGACGCTCTGGCGCGAGCACACGGGCCTCGGCTTCGTCTTCGCCATGTGGATGGCGCGGCGCGACGCGGCGTGGAGGGTGAGGGCGATTGATTTCGCGGGCGCGCGCGACGAAGGGCTGGAACGCGTGGAAGAGATCGTGGACTCTTATAAAGATATGTTGGGGCTGCCCGGAAGCGAGCTTCGCGAATATCTTCTGGACAGCATCTCTTTCAAGCTCGACGAAGAGATGCGTGCGGGCTTGAGCCTCTACTATGAGCTGGCGCGCAAACACGAAGTAATTCCCAGGCTGCGCCCTTTGCAGTGGATTGACGAGGTGTGAGGGCGGCGCGGGGAAGCGACACGCGTAACTTTTAGCGTTTTGCCAATAGCCGTTTGCGGTCTGCCTGCCGGATTGGGGATAATCCATGTGAAAGCTTTCGAGAGCGGGCTGGAATCGAAATTGCTTTCCGAAAGATTTGTGGTCTCTTAAATTTAAGATGGTGAGAGCTTGATGAGCAAGACGAACGACATCCAACCAATTCTTGATCGCGTTCTGGCGGGCGAGCGTCTCACGGCTGAGGACTGCGCGCGGCTGCTCGGATCGAACGACATCGCGCGCATAGGCGTGGCGGCCGACGAGATTCGCCAGCGCCGACACCCTTCGGGCGTAGTCACCTATATCATTGATCGCAACATCAACTACACGAACGTCTGCAACGTCGTCTGTACCTTCTGCGCCTTTTATCGCCGCCCCGGCGCGCCCGACACTTACGTTCAGAGCATAGAGGAGATTTGCGCGCGCATTGACGAGACAATCGCTTTGGGCGGCACGGGCGTCCTGATGCAGGGGGGCTTGCATCCGGATTTCGGCATTGAGTGGTACGAAGACCTCCTGCGCCAGCTTCATGCCCGCTACCCTGACTTTCAACTGCACTGCTTCTCGCCGCCGGAGATTCATAACATACACCTCATCTCGGGCCTCTCCTATGAGACGATCATGGCGCGACTGAAGGCGGCGGGGCTCTACAGTCTTCCGGGCGGAGGCGGCGAGATTCTGGACGACGAGGTGCGCAAGCGCGTCTCGACCAAGTGCACGACGGACGAATGGCTCGGCGTGATGCGCGCCGTGCACGGGGCGGGCCTGCGCTCGACTGCGACGATGATGTTCGGCATCGGCGACCGCCTTGAGCATCGCGTGCGCCACCTTCAGCGCGTACGTGACCTGCAAGACGAGACGGGCGGCTTCACGGCCTTTATCCCCTGGACGTTTCAGCGCGAGAACACCGCCCTCGGCCGCCGTATCAAGGACGAGCCGACGGGCGTCGATTATCTCAAGATGCTAGCGGTCTCGCGCCTCTTCCTAGACAACATAGAGCACATCCAATCCTCCTGGCTCACGCAAGGGTTGCGTCTGGGCCAGGTCGCGCTGCGGTTCGGGGCCGACGACATGGGCTCGATCATGATTGAAGAGAACGTCGTCTCGGCGGCGGGCGCGCACAACTGCGCGGACGAAAAGATGCTGCGCTACCTGATACGCGAGGCGGGCTTCACCCCTCAGCAGCGCGACATCCTCTACCGCCACGTCCATCGCGAAGAGGCTGTGAAAGGCGACGCAAACGAATCAACTCCGCTGCGCGAACTGACTGTCCTGATGGCAGATTGATTGTGGAAGCCGTTGCTCGTGTTGAAACGCTCAAGCGGAACAACAAAAACTTGCGCAAGGCGCTTTCTCTCTTTGAGAAGAGAGCGCACAAACCTAAAATAGAGAACTCAATTGTCATATCCGACAAGGTGTCGGATACGGAGACAGCCTCTTTGCTGAAACAGATGGGCTCGCACCGGGCCCCTTTCCAGAAGGCCGCTCTTCCGGGTCAGGATCGCTTTAGCAGCCCGGAAGGCGAGGTCGTCCTCATCCCGACCGTAGACCTCCCAGCGAGTGGCAGGGAACCGTAGTCATCACTGCTTACGATGAATACGGGAATTTCGTCAACGATGACACGGCCAAAGTGGTGCTTACGCAAGTGCCCGGCACATACGATTGGGAGGCCAGGTACGAGGTCGGCGTTGATGGCGGAGTGCCCTATCTAAGCTGGGAGGAAGGTATGTACACCGGCTTTCAATTAGGTACATCTATTCAAAATCAAGCTACTCCGCCTACAATCTTACTCGACTGGCAGCAGTATAGCCCTTCATTTGACCCGAACGAGGGGGTCTACGACAACTCAGGCTCTTATAACCCGTACCTTGAGCAAATGGCCCGTTCAGACGGCGCGATATTCCAGAAGGCGAGTTTCATGGCTCCGCAAGCCGGAGACCGTGGTGGAGATTATCGTTACCGTCAGTGACGCTGCCCCTGTGATCCTCCGCCGGCAGTAAGAGCCTGGATGAAATGCAGTGCCGCCGTCTGCTCCGGGACGACAGCATCGTGCGCGTTCGCCGGAACCTTTACGCCTGTGTGCGTGCTCTCGCGGTGTGGCGGCGCTGGCGTCACCCGCGCCGTGAAGGGCATCTTTGGATGGTGATTATGAGCCTTACCTTGTCCATTATCATCTTCTTTACGGGAGCGGCTGCGTCCGGCTTACTTGCGAAGGCGCTTCGGCGAAACACCTCGACGGCGTTTGCGAACGCCGTGGCATTCATGGGGATATGGCTGTCGGCCTACCCCTTGATAACGTGGTTGTCAGGTGGTTCCCGCCTTTCGTTTGCCACACTGTTGCTCTTAATGATGGTTGGCGGAGTGCAACATACGCCATCTCTGTCCTTTTGGGCTCCGCTTTGCGTAAGTAAATCGAACAGCAGCTAGAAGCCAGCGCGGTGTTCATGACGAGCGCCGCTCTGGCTTTTCCTTTCCGTGTGGGCTGGCTGTGCTGATGGCTGATTGAGTTGGGGCTGAAATATTTCGCGGCCTCGGACACATGTCTACGGAGATGCCTATCACGGAAGACATCCGTAGATTTTGCCGAGGCCGCTTCTTTTAAAAGGCGGCTATTCTTAATCCCAAAGGAGAAGAGCAGCCATGCCTCAGATCGCCGATACACACGAAGTACGACCCGGAGAGACTCTCTCCAAGATTGCCAACAAATTCCACATCACTCTGCAAGAACTGCTGGCCGTCAATCCGCAGATAGCCAACCCCAACCTCATCATGATCGGCGATGTGATTAATATCCCGAGCGATGAGCCGGAGCCTGTCTCGGATGATGACGATCAGACAGGAGCTTTCGACGGCATCCACCCGGCCCAGTCAACCGTCTCGATTAATCGCGCCGACCTCATCCTCCCGCCGCTCACCAACGATCCCGGCAAACGCCAGCGGAATATTTACGATCAGGTGCTCAACCAGTTTGCCGTCGGGCACAATCCGCGCTACATCAGGACGGGCCAGGCGACCTTCTGCAATATATTTACGTGGGATGTAACGCGCGCGATGGGCGCGCAGATTCCACACTGGATCAATTCCGCGAGCCAGATCATGGAGCCGTTCACCTCCGGTGCCAGCGAGGTCAACGCCAACGGCACGCAGCGCTGGCTTGAGAATTTTGGCAGCGCGCACGGCTGGAATCAGACCGACGAGCAAGGGGCGCAGGCGGCTGCCAATCAAGGCAAGCCGGCCGTTGCCGTGCGGCGCAACCCGATAGCAGGCCGTCACGGCCACATAGTCATGGTTCGCCCGGGCAGCATCAACAGCAGAGGCCCTGCGACGGCTCAGGCCGGGAGCAGTAACTTCAACATGGGCCACCTGCGGGACGGCTTCGCCGACTTGCCCAACATCAAGTTCTTCAAGCACGAGTAATAAACTGGCGGAACCACCTCGCAGGTCAAACGGAGGAGAGAGCGGCGCATTGAAGACCACGGCTGCCGCGCTCACTTTTCTAGGCGGCGGAGCGCAGGCTGAGGGCGTCGCGCACTAAGGCGTTGAATTTTTCGGGATGCTCCTCTTGCGGCATCATGCGGCAGCGGTCGAATTGTTCGAGCGCGGCGCGCGGGTTGAGCTTCAAAAGCTCTGCTGCCTGATCGAGCGGATTGGTCTCGTCCTGCTTGCCCCAGACCAGGGTCGCCGGCTGCGTCAGACGCGCAAAGGCCGTGCGGATGTCCGTGTTCAGGTAACCGGAAAGAAAGGCCGCGACCGCATGCTGCGCGCCCGGCTGGTGGCTCGTCGCGTAGTAGTTGGCGACCATTCTGTCCGTCACCCGGCGACGGTCGTAGTAGAGGTGCTTGCGCGCGTAGTCACGTATGCTTCGCTCGCTCGCCATCACGTTGTAGAAGGATGTCCCGAGCACGGGCGATTGCAGCAGGCCGTAGAAGGCCGCGCCCGTCATGCCTGGCCGCGAGCGCAGGTTGTCCGCGCCAGTGGGCGAGACAAGCACGAGGGCTTCAACGAGCGAAGGATGCTCGGCGGCCACTCGCACGCCGTAGGCCGCGCCGAGCGAGCTGGCGATGATGCAGGTCTTCTGGCGCGCGACTTCGCGTATGAAGTCCGCGATCAATTCGACGTAGAGGTCTGCCGAATAATGTACGTGCGCGGGCTTGTCAGAGAAACCGAAGCCGAGGAGGTCTAGGGCATAGACGCGGAAGTTTGCGGCGAGCGCGTCGAAGTTCTTGCGCCACATAAAGGAGGACGCGCCCGCGCCGACGCCGTGGACGAAGAGAAGCGGCGGCCCGGTCTGCTCCGTTCCGGCCTCCTTGTAGAAGATGCGGCCGTGCGGCCAGGAGAAGATGTGCGGCTCTCCGCCGAGCGCACCCTCCTCGGGCTCGGCGGCGTTACGGCGAATGGTCGCGTTGACGGCCGCGAGCGCAGCCATCCCTGCTCCGGCCGCCACGGTCGTCTTCCAGATTTTCTCGACCACGCCCATCTTATAAACCCTTAGCGGCGTAAATAACTTCCGCCCCTGAGACGTGCTCATACGTTCCCCTTGCTGAACTTACCCGGCTTGAAAAAATTTCCTCTCGCACGACAACCGACCTGCACTATAACATGCGCCGACGAGCAGTCCCAACCTGTGCGTCTGAACGCAAAGCGAAACGGAAATGAGACGGCGCGCCGGGGCAAATCCTTAGGCCCACAGTGCGCGCCGTCTCATCTTCTTTCAAGACCTTTTCGGGAGCGGCTCCCGTTTGCCTTTAACCTTCCGGGCATTGATTGGCGCAGACTATGAAGCGTCCGATCTCGTTCTGTTCATTGTCGCGCGCAGCAATCCCTACGCCGCCGATGCGGAAGTTGCGGGCCGGGTCTGTGAGGATGCCCAAAGGCAGCACGTCGCCCGTCTGGCTGTCCGTGATCGAGACCTTGAGGCTGTTGTCGGCCATCTTCATCGTGACGTTGAAGAACTGGTTGGCCTTGAGCGTCTGCGTGAAGGCGTCAAGGGGGATGGGCGCGCCCATGCGCTGCGCGACCCCGCCGCGCACGACATAGCCGCGCAGGACAAACGGCTCGTCCGCGTTCTGTCCCGTCAACTGGATCAGGTAATAGTTGCTCGCGTCCTGTGCGCGCACGACGAAAGAGGCTGCCACGCCGTTGAGCATCCTGACATCGCTGGTGAGCTGGAAGTCCGAGTAGTAGCGGTATTCGTCTTCGCGCGGGAGACCTATGCCGCGACCCGCGACCAGGAGCTTGCGCGCCTGGGCCCGCCAGCCCGAGGGCGCGTCCCAGCCTTCGAGGTTGATCCAGGTGGCGGCGAGCGTCTTGCTGCTCGTCAGCTTACGCAAGGCGACAGGGATGTCTGTGGGCCCAGGCAGCGTGATCGAAGCCAGTAGCGTCTCGTAGCCGACCGCGTCCGAGCGAATGTCCAGGCCGTAAGTGCCAGGCCGGAGTCCGGCGAGCGTCGCTCGTCCGTTGGTGATCGGAGTGACGCGCGCATCGCCGGGCGCTCTTTCATACTTGAGCTGACCCGTCGCGGCGTCCGTGCGCGCGATGACGGGCGCGTAGCGTATCTCGCCTGCGGGCACGTTGGCGTTGATCTGGACGTTGTAAGTGATGGGCCGCAGGTTGAGCGTCACGTCTGAAGCCTTGCCCTTGACGACAGTGACTTCGGCGCTCGCCTCCTCGTAGCCTTCGAGGGCTGCGGCGACGCGGTATCTTCCGGGCAGAAGGTCGTTGAAGGTGGCCGTGCGGCGGTCTGCCGGAACCTCGCCCTCGTCGCCTGTTCCGCCGCGCACGGGCTCGACGACGATGGTGGCGCGCGGCTCGGCCGAGACTACCAGGGAGCCTTTGTTGGGAGTCACGGGCACGTTTCTATTGACGATCACGGTGCGCGTGTTGGTGACGTATTGTGTGCGCGGGCGCTTGGGCCCACTGGCGGCGCTGCTGCCGCCGCCGCTCAAATTGGTGCGGGACGCGCCGCCCACTATGTCCTGCCCGGAGGCTGCGGCCGCGCACGCAATTGTCAAAAGCGTTAAAGCTGCAATGAATCTGGGGACTGGCGAAAATCTCATGGCCTCTTGAAACCTCCCATGAAAGGCGAGAAGGATCGGGGGAGTAACTCTTAAATGGATGTGGGGCGCGACTCCGTTTGGCCTCCAATCGAACGTGGAGCTTAACACACGGGCGCGCCCCTCCGGAACTTCGGGCTAGAAGTTGACCTTCAAAGCGAACTGAATACGGCGTCCGGGCGTGATCGTGTCCGTCGCCCGGCCGAAACCGGGGGCTTCCAGGAAGCGCACAGGGATGCCGTAGTTGACGCGGTTGATGAAGTTGAAAACGTCCATCCGGAACATGATGTTGCGCTGCTCGCTGAAGACGAACCGCTTGATGACCGCCAGGTTCAGGTCGAGGACGTTTCCGGCGCGGAAGGTATTACGCCGGACGCTGCCGTCACGACCGATGGGAGCCAGAAGCGCGAACGTGTTCGAGCCCGTGAACTGTAAAGGCTGAGCGCGATTGCCCGTCTCGACCAGACCCGCAGTCGAGTTCAGGCGATCCGTCAGGTTGCCGTCCAGGTTGATGTCATAGAGCGAGTTGACCGTAAAGGGCTGGCCCGTCTGGAACTGTCCGGTGCTCGCCAGTTGATAGTCGCCGAAGAAGGCGCGAAAAGCCCCGCCGCGATTGCGAAAGGTCGGGAAGTCCCAGATGAAGTTGTAAGAGAAGCGATGGCGCGTGTCGAAATTGGACGGCGCGCGCTCGCCCTCAAAGGTCAGGCTGTTCTGCGGCAGAGCGGGCGCTCCGGCCAGGTCGAACACGTCCGAGACATCGTCCTCGGTCTTGGAGAAGGTATAGCCCACCTGATACTGGAAGGAGGTGCGCAGGCGGCCGCGCAGTTGTAGCTGCAAGGCATCGTAGCGGGACTCGGCCGTGGTCTCGAAGATGTTGACGGGCCCGATGGTGTTGATGGGACGGCCCGAGGTGAGCGTCGCGCCCGGTGTGAGCGAGCCGGGGTCGAGCGTGATGCCGCTGAAAGTGCCGCCGCCGAAAGAGCTGCCGTTGGGCGTAAAGAAGACCGGGACGACCAGGAAGTTGGGCCCAAGGTTCGGAGAGGTGAAGCGCAGCAGGTTACGGCCGAGCGTGCCCACGTAAGCGGCCGAGACGACCATGCCGGCGCTGAGCTGCTGCTCGAAGGTGACGGAATAGTGATGAGCCAGAGGCGTCTCAAGCTGGCGGCTCGGCAGCGTCGCGCCAAAGGGTCTTCCAGTCCCGTTGGAGGGGAAGTTATTGAAGACCGCGTTGACCAGAGTGGTTTGCGGCAGCGCCGGGTTGAGCGTGTTGAGCGTGCCGGGCTGGATGATCGGCACGCCGCCCAGGAAAGTCTGAAGCGGGTTGAAGATGTTGAAGCCTTCGTCGGAGAAAGGGTCATTGCCCGTCACGCTACAGCACCCGCCGCCGAAGTTGATGGTCGTGAAAGTGGGAAAGACGTTGCGCGACTGGCTGACGACAGCGCCGAGAATCTGGTCGTAGAAGAGACCGTATCCGGCTCGGATGACCGTCGTGTGGTCGCGCCCGAACAGGTCGGGCGAGTAGGCGAACCCGACCCTCGGCGCGAAGTTATTGCGGTCGGGCTCGTATATCTGCGTCCGGCTGTCTATGAAGTTGGCGAGGCCGCGCACGACCGTCGGCAGAGCAGCGCCGAACGTGCCCTCGATCAGATTGTTGACCTCTTTCGGCGGCGTGTTGTACTCGTAGCGCAGTCCGAAGGAGAGCGAGAAGTTGGGGCTCAAGCGCCATTCGTCCTGCCCGAAGAAGTTCAACTGGTAATAGCGCAGGAAGATGTTGGCGTCGCGGCCCGGCAGGACGATTGATTGAAAGACGCCGCTCGGCGCACCGGCAGCGGCAAAGTCCGCGCCCGACACGTACGGGTTCGGCGCACCCGTCACGTTGGGCGCGAAGCTGAAGGCTCCCGTCGTCGGATTGAAGATGATGCGCGGCGCTCCGTTGAAGGTGAGCAGCGGACGAGAGTTGCGCGGCAACGCGCTTAAAAGCTCCGTGCGGCGAATGTCCGTGCCGAAGGCCAGGCTGTGCGTGCCTCGGCGCATGGTGAGCGTGTCGGCCAACTGGTAAGTGTTGTTGACGCGACGCTGCGGGAAGTTGAAGACATCCACGCCGACGGGGCTGAAGCCTGCGATGATGATCTGCCCTACGGGCCCAAGCGCGGGCAGGTTGCCGAAGAGGCCCAGGTCTTCCGTCTCCGTCTCGCCCGTCCCGGCGGCGGCGAAGGTGTCGTAACGCACGACGCCAGAAGAGGGCTGCGTGTCGTTGGCTAAAAAGCGGGCGTTCAAGAGAAACTGCGCGTCCTCCGGATTATTGAACCGGCGGCGCACGGGCAGCAGGTACTCTATGTCTCTTCCCTCGTCGAAATTGAGGCGCGTCCGCCCGTAGGAGAGACGTATCTGGTTAAAGACCGGGCTGGTGGAACTGGGCCCACTCAGCTCTGTGTTAAGGAAGGTGGAGAAGTTCTGCGTGCGGACGCGCGGGCGCACGCGCGCGAAGAGCGCACCGCCCACCGCCGGAATGTCGCGCCAGTCTGAAGTGAAATTGTAGCGCGCCGTGAAGGAGTGCTCACGCCCCAGAGCCCTGAAGTTGGCGTCGAACTTACCCGACGCGACTTTGCCCTGGGCGCTCGCGGGCAACTGGCGCGTGAAGGTGTTCGCGCCGTAGATGCCATTCGGATTATTCGGGAAAGGGAAGAAGCTGAAGATGGCGTCGCCCGAAACAGTGGTCGGAAAACCGTTGCCTCCGGTCTGGCCCGTGAAAGGGTTAGTGCTGATGCCGCGCGCGCCCGAATTGAACGCGCCGCGCTGCTCGATGGTCGGGACGGCGAAGCTCACTTCCTTGTTGGCGTTCTGGTTCTGCCCTTCCATCGAGATGAAGTAGAACATACGGCGCGGACGTGTGGGCCCACGATCCGGGTCGAGCGGCCCGCCGAACGCGAAGCCGCCCTGGACGAGCGTGAACGAATCCTGGTCGCCGTTGTTGAGAATGACGTTGGCCGTGGGGCAGCCGACGCCAGAGGCTACGGGGCAGTTAAAGACTACGCGGCGGCCGCCGGCTGTGAGCGGAGTCAGGGTGTTGCCGCCCACCGTGTCGAAGAAGTTGCGCGCGTTCAACTGGCTCGAATTGAAGAAGCCGTAAATGGTGCCGTGCGTCCCGCTCGTGCCGGACTTGGAGATGGCGTTGACCTGTGCGCCGATGTTGCGTCCGAACTGCGCGGGCGCTAAGAGCGTGATGACCTGGAATTCGCGCACCGACTCGACGGGCTGCGGGATGAGGGAGAAAAAGCCCTGACGGCGAACACCAATGTCTTCGTCGTTGTTGTCCGAGCCGTCAACTGTGAAATTGTTGGCGCGCGAGCGCAGGCCGTTGACGGCGAACTGTCCGGCGGAGCCGACGCCTGGGCCAATGCCCGGGCCCGCGACGCCGGTCGTCTGCGGCGGCAGGGCCACGCCCGGTAAGAGCAGCGCCAGCTCGTCAAAGGAGCGCACCAGGGTAGTCGCCCCGAGCGGCAGCGTAGAAATTTCGCGCTCTGTGAAAGCGCCTCCGCGCCGCGCGTCCGTCTGGTTAATGGCGGCCTCTATGTTGGCCTCCTCTGTCTGCTGAGAGGCAGCGCCGGTCGGCGAAGTAGTGGCGGTGGTTGTCGTCGGAGTCGTGGTCGTCGTCGTAGTGGTCGTCGTGGTTGTAGTTGTCGTGTCCGTCGTCGTGGTGGTCGTCGTCGGAACCGTCTCCGGGTCGAGCGTGACGGGTACTGGGACGACGCGATTATTCTGCGTGGCGAGCAGGCGGCGCTCAATCTCTGCCGTCTTAAAACCGGGCGCGGTGGCACGAATGATGTAAGTGCCTGGCTGAAGCAAGCCTTGATAAAAGCGTCCGTCCTGGTCTGTGCGCTTGGCTATGGGCACGCCGGTCGCCTGGTTGATGAACTGCACGGAAGCCCCGGCGATGGGAGCGCCCGTGCGACTGTTGGTGATACGGCCCTCGAAAGCGCCGGTCACTGTATCTTGAGCCTTTGCGGAAGTCGCCAGCGAAAGAGAGGCGAGCAGCGACACGGCCAAAGCCAGTAACCAGCGAGGGGAATATCCCGGCTGAGAAAGCATTATCGTTTCCTCCGTGATAGGCGTCAGAAATTCAACTCGGAAATCGGAGATGCGATTTCAGAAGCTTTGCGCGCTCTTGAACCGGCATCGTTGGAAGATAGCAAGTAATTTCAGGGGCGCTCACCTTGAATCGGAAGCACCATTGGAGTTGCTAAGCAGAAGTATTCGGCGCAGAAATTTCAAACCCTCGCACACAGGCGAGCAACAGATTGTGCCAAAGAATTAGGCTAAGCAGACTGTAAAACCATGCCTCTTAATTGTCAAGGTTTTCGTCCTTGAAGGATAAGCCCGATGGGCCCAACCGCGCACAAGCAGAGAAGGGGCGAGGGGATGGTAGCCCAGACTAACGTCTATCAGCTATCTTCCCCTCGCCCCTTCCGGGCTTTTCCTCCCGCCTTAGATAAAGGCGAAGTCGAATTGCTCCTGGTGAATCTGCGGGTCGCTCGTGATGTCGAGGACGCCGAGGTAATCCTCTATCTCCACCAGCACGTCGCGTTCGGGCCCACGAAGCGCGCGGGCCACTTCCGGATTGATTCGGAGCGTCGCCTGCTTGATGCCGTCGCCATCCAAAGAGCGCGCGAGGCGGCGCGCCTCGTCCAGAATCTCATAGCAGATGGTTTGCGGGGATTTGACCAGTCCAGCGCCCGTGCAGTACGGGCAGGGCGCGCAGAGCGTGCGCTCAAGGGATTGCTTGACGCGCTTGCGGGTCATAATCACCAGACCGAAATCGTTGAAGGAGAGAACCTTGGTCGGAGACTTGTCGCCCTGCAAGGCTTCCTGCAAAGCCTGCATGACGCGGTTGCGGTTGCGCCTGTCCTCCATGTCTATGAGGTCTAGGACGATGATGCCGCCGAGGTCACGGAGCCGTATCTGCCGAACAATCTCTTCGACGGCTTCGAGGTTGGTGCGCGTGATCGTGTCTTCGAGGCGTGTGCCGCCACGGCCGACGAATTTGCCCGTGTTCACGTCTATGGCGACGAGCGCCTCGGTCTGGTTGATGACCAGGTAGCCGCCTGAACGCAGCCAGACTCGCGGCTTGATGGCTTTGTCAATCTCGGCCTGCACGCCGAAGGCTTCCAGGATGGGCTCGTCGCGCGTGTAGAGCTTGACGCGCTTGACCATGCGGGGCTGGATGCGATTGATGAACTCGACGATCTCGCGATACTCCTCTTCGGAGTCAACGCGAATGGCCGTGAAGTCGTCCGACAACTGATCGCGAAGGATGCGCTGCACCAAGTCCAGGTCTTTGTGAACGAGGGCGGGCGCTTTGGTCTTCTCGGCGTTGCGGCGAATCTCAAGCCAGGTGCGTACCAGGTAGCGCGCGTCGTCGCGCAGGTCTTCCTCGCTGATGCCGACGCCCGCAGTCCGCACGATGAAGCCGCCCGAAGGGACATCCTCTTCGGCGCGGATGGCCTGTATGAGCTTGCGCAGGCGCGCTCGCTCGCCGTCCGACTCGATCTTGCGCGAGACGCCGACATGCTCAACCGTCGGCATGTAGACCAGAAAGCGTCCCGGGAGCGCGATGTGCGAAGTGATGCGCGCGCCCTTCTTGGCGATGGGCTCCTTGGCGATCTGGACTAGAATCTCCTGGCCTTCGCGCAGGAGGTCTGTGATGGTCGGCTGCTGGCGGTCGCGGCGCGAACCTCCGTCACGACCACCGCCGCCACCGCCTTCGCGCCCGCCGCTGCGGCCGCCCTGGCGACGATCATCGCGTCCGTTACGCTCTGTGCGCTGCTGGTCGCGTCTTGCCTGCTGGCGGGGCGGTGGCGGCACTGGCGTGTGCGCGCTTGCGCTCTCTTCGGCTTCCGGCGGGTCTTCGGCCTCTTCGTCTTTTCCGTTAGAGCGGTTGTCTTCTGCGCCCGCCTCCGGCGGCTTGCCCGGACGGCGGCGACGACGCCCGCCGCGCCGCGTGGCGAATTCGGCCTGCGAGCGCCCGGAAGTCAGGCTCGCTTCGGAGTCTTCATAGGCTTCGGCGTCGCCCGTCGAGCCCGCCTCGAAATGAGCCTCGTCGGCGGCCTCCGATGCGACTCTGTCCGTCGTCTCGGCGCGCTCACCTTCCGATTCGAGCACGGCCATGTCCAGTTCGCCTTCGCCGCCGCTCTCTTCGGTCGCGCGGCGCTTGCGGCTTCCCGTCGCGCTTGCAGACCTCTTGCCAGCGCCTTTCTTGGCGGCGGTCTTGGTCGCCGTAGCGCCCTTCTTGCTGCTGCTACGCGTGCGCTTCGTCGGAGCCGGAGCAGCGGCGGCCTCTTCGCCAGCGCCTTCAGTCACCTGATCGGCGGCGGCAGCCTGTTTAGTCGCCCGCCCCTTCTTTGCGCCCGTAGAGCGCGAAGCTTTCGAGGCGGCGCGCTTGCCGCGCTGCGGCTGCTCGGTCTCAGCCCCGACAGTCTCCTCCGAGCCGACGCCTTCGGCAAACTTCTCGTCATCGCTCACGCGCTCGAAGCTCTGCGTGCTCATAGCGTCTTGCGCCACTTCGTCAACGAAGTCCGTGACGTGAGCGGCGACGGCCTGCTGGACGGGAGCGGTGGGCCCACTCTCCTCGTCGGCGGGCGCTATGTCGCTGTCGTCTATGCGTTGGAAGGAAGCGTCCGAAGGAAGGCCGCTGTTGAGGAGCGAGCCGACCTGCGCCTCGTGTATGTCTTCGATGTCGAACTCGACGGCGTGAATCTGGTCGAAGATGCGCTCTTGCAGCCTGGCATCCTTGAACATCTCGCCGTTCTCTGCGGCCGCTTCATCCTCGTCCACGACGCGCTCGAACTCGCCGCCCCCGACGACGAAAGGCGTGGAGACTTCCTCTTCGAGCGCAGCCGCGCTGACGGCCGCGCCCTCTTCCTCCGTGGCGGATGTCTTGGAGGGCTGAGCGCCGCCGCGCTGCTCCTCACCGCTTTTCCCGCGACGACGGCCACGACGGCTGCGCCGACGCCCGCCCGTCTCTTCCGTCTCTTCCGCGACCGACGCTTGCGCCTCGACCGCCAGGAGCGGCTCCTCGGCCTCCACGGCGGGCTCTTCCGTCTCGGCGGCCTCTTCCTCTTCGGCTTCTATCTCGACCGGGGCCGCCGCGTGCTCCGCCTCGTGCAGCGGTTCGAGCCGTTCCTGCGTGGCCTCTATGTGATGCTCGCGTTCGACTCTGGCCTGCTCTATGCGTTCGTGCGCGGCCCGCTCGGCGGCCGTCACGTCCGTCTTCTTGGATTTATCCAGCACTATGCGCTCGAACTCTTCTTCCTCGTCGAAGAAGTCCGAGACGTACAGGAAGGCATCGCGCTCAAGCCCGATGTCAACGAAGGCCGATTGCATCCCGGGCAGCACGCGCATCACGCGCCCCTTGTAGATGTTGCCGACGATGCCCTGATTCTCTTCGCCGCGCTCGATGTAGAACTCTGTGACGCGTTCGTTCTCGATAATGGCGATCTTTTTTTCGCGTCCATTGACGCTGACGATCAATTCTTTAGCCATGTCCTCTTAAAATTTACCCCCGAAACGAAGACCGTAAAAAACGCCGCGCCGTCGAAGAGAGTTCAGAAGTCTCCTCGGAATTCTGCTCGACTGAAAAGCGTTTTGTCGTGACCATCGTGTTGATATTGTGAAGTGGCGGCCGAGCGCAGCCTGCCAGCCCCGCGCGGGGGCGAGACGCGCTCGCGTGTCACGTTTGGCGAGCCGCACACGGCCCGCACGCGCTGTCGTTAAGTTTAAAGTGAGAGGGCCGACCCCGCAGGCCGACACAGTCTTTCCCGAAGCGGTGTCGGTGAGACGGCGGACGCCGAGGCGGCGTGCGACCTTGCGTGCCGCGCAGCGTGCGCCTGAGAAATAAGACCTATCCAAAGGGAATCCCCAAGTTTGCCCGGCGCGCCCCAACTCTCCTTAGGCGGCAACCACCCGCGCGTTCGTCCGCAGGGAGCCGAAACCCTTCGAAAGAGAAGGGCCCAGGCTCGAAGACCTGCCCGGCGACCGCAGAGCCGGAGCACTACTATTGCTCCCGCTCCCGGCCCGTTTCCGAAACGGGCGCGCTCTTCCAGGGGCGCGCCGACCGGCTGGGTGATGGCCGCAAAGAGATTTGCGACTGCTCGGCAGATGCCAAGAATCAAAAGCAGGCCGAAGACAAATTCGACCTTGAAAATCTCGCTCGCCTGATTCTCTAATGAAGCCACCTGAGAGGTTTACTGCTGGCCCGAAGTCTTCCTGACAACAATGATTCCCGGTGACGAGCGCCTCGGTCGAAAGCGGCCGGGCGCATGCAAGGCGAGCACTTGCGAGTATAACCGAGAGCGGAGGGAAAAGGCGAGCGCAGTTAAAAGGCAGGCTCAGACAGCGCCGGCTTTCAACTCTCTGGGAGCGCGCTTTCTTTTACTGGCTCTGAAGCTTTTTCAGCATCTCGACGGCATTGGCATTGTCGGGGTTCAGCTCGACTGAGCGCCTGTAATTCCTGACGGCAAGCTCTCGCTCTCCGCTCATCATGTAGGCTTCGCCGAGGCTGTCGTAGACGTTTGCAGACTCCGAATGATCCGAGACGTTCAGCTTGAAGACCTCAATCGCTTCCCTGACACGCTTTCTTTGCAGCAGGTTGTAGCCGAGCGCGTTCATCCGCGCTTCGCTCAAAGCCGCGTCGGGGCGAGCCCTTCTTTCGTCCTGGTATCGCTTCAGCGCGGCCTCAGCGCCTTCCGTCAGTATGGCTTTCAACAGGAGCCTGGCCGGAGAGTCATAAGGTTCTGTATTCGTCCAGGCGAAGGCCGGATGGGCGGGGCCGCCGAGCGCGCGCTCAACTATCTCAGGGATGATGGAGAGGCCGTTTCCGCTGTTGGTGAAGACGACCAGCCCCGTGCGCTCACGCGCGAAAGAGATGGTGAAGCACTGCACGTCGTCGTTATTCTTGCCCCAGTGCCAGAAGGCTCTGCGGTCGCCGGTCTGCTCCAAACCCCAGCCGAGCCCCCACGAGATAGAGGGCGAGAGATTGCCGGTGCGGCGCGCGATGCTGTTTGCGCCGACCTCGTCCACCTTGACCTGCGGCGAGAGCATCTGACGAAGCGTCTCGCTCTTCAGTTCAGTCCCTTTCATCATCGCGATCATGAAGCGCGCGTAATCACCTGCGGTCGTGTGCAGGCTCGCGGCGGCGTTGGCCTCCGCAGGCTTGCGTAGCTCGGTCACGTTCCCGGCCCCGTCATGGCCCGTAGCCTTCAGCCGCTCGAACCGCTCCTGCCAGACGTAGCTGCTGCTCGTCATCCGCAGGGGCTCGAACACAAGCTTTCTCATCAGCGCATCGAGCGGTTGGCCCGTGAGGTGCTCCAAAACCTTTTGCAGATAGACGAAGCCCTCGCCCGAATAGCTGAACCTCTCGCCGGGAGTGAAATGTATTTTCAGAGGCCCGCCGCGCGCTCTCCAGTTGGGAAATCCAGTCCTGTGGCTCAAGACCATGCGCGCCGTGATCTGGTTCAAACGCGCGTCGCCCTCCACGTAAGGCCCGGGAAGATATTTGGTCAGGGGCGCGTCCAGGTCAATCAGGCCGCGATCAACCATGCGCAGGACGGCGTAGGCGAACAGAGGCTTACTGAGCGAAGCGGCCTCAAAGACCGTGTCGTTCGTGACGGCTTCATTCGTCAGCGCGCTCTTGACGCCGAAGCCGCGCTGCCAGACGAGCTTCCCGTCACGGACTAGGGCGATGGAGAGGCCGGGCACTTCTCCGTCTTTCATCAACTGCGGAATAACTCTCTCAAGCTGCGCAAGGGTTTCCTGCTTCCGCCCGCTGTCCTGCGCGCCGAGGCCCGCTCCGGCTGGCAATGAACAGAAGAGGGCGAGGAGTAATACTATTGAGATGGGCCTGGCAAATGGCATGGCGAACTCCGAGCAGACGAGTATGCTGTGGTCTACGTCAGGTAAACACCGCGCGCGCCCGTTTTATGGCAACAATTTTTTTTGGCGGCTCTTAATTGACGAAGCGGCGCAGTTGGACGCTGATCGCAAAGCCTATGGCGATGAAGGTGGCGAGCACCGAAGAGAGTCCGGCGCTCATCAAGGGCAGCGGCACGCCGATCACCGGCAGCATGCCGAGCGCCATCCCGATGTTGATGAAGAGCTGGAAGGCCAGGCCCCCGACAATCGCCATGATGACGAGCATCCCAGTGCGGTCTGGCGCACGCCGCGCGCCGGAAATCAGCCGCGAGAAGAGAAGCGCATAGGCCAGGAGCAACAGAATCGAGCCGATGAAGCCGGTGGTCTCGGCCGTCACGGCGAAGATAAAATCGGTGTGCGGCTCGGGCAGGAACTTCAGGCGGCTCTGCGAATATTCCGAGGACGCGCGCGTGCCCGATATTCCGCCTTTGCCTACGGTCAGGATGGATTGCCAGGTGTGATAACCGAAGCCGCGACGGTCTGCATTCTCCGGGTCTAGGATGACGTTAATGCGCTCCTGCTGGTAGTTCTTGATCTTGCCCGTCCTGACCCCGACCGTGTAAGCCGTCGGGATGAGGATGATGCTCAACAGCAGAGCGGCGATGACCATCCACATCCGCACAGACGAGAGAAACAGCACGACCGCGAGGAGCGGAAAGTAGGTCAGGGTTTGCCCGGCGTCCGGCTCAAGCAGAATGAGCCCGACCGGCAAGGCCAGAATGCCGACTCCTACGGCCAGCTCTTTCCAGGCGAGCGGGCCCTGCCGGTGCTTGCCGAAAAAGTATGCGAGCATCAGCACCGTGGGAATCTTGACGAACTCAGAGGGCTGGAATTGGCCCACGCCCGGCAGCTTGATCCAGCATCGCTGCCCGTTAATCTTCATCCCGATGCCGGGAATCAGGACGATGACCAGCAGGACGAGTCCGAAGACGTAGAAGGCCGGCGCGATCTGCACCAGCTTGCGATAGTCCGTAAAGGCCACGGCCAGCATCGCCACCAGCGCGACGCCGAGGCCGATCAACTGCTTCTGCGCGTAACTCTCAAGCGGCTGCGCATTGTGAATCTGCCATGTGCCGAAGATGACTATACCGACGGCCAGCACGGCCAGCAGCCAGTCGAAATCACGAAAGCCACGTCTCTCTAAAATTGCTGCCATAAGAAAACAGTGATGAGTGACAAGTGACGAGTGACAAGTGGCGAGTGACGAGTGACAAGCTTTTTTCTTGCTCGTCACTCGCCACTCGTCACTTATCACTGCTTTAAGGCTATCTGCTCGGCTCCGGGCGGCTCCTCGTGGCGCGTCTTGCGATAGTATTCGTCGTAGACGGCGCGCGCCGCAGGGGCCGCGTGTGTTCCGCCGAAGCCGACGTTTTCGATGAGGGCCAGCACCGAGATTTCCGGTTTGTAGGCGGGCGCGTAAGAGACAAACCAGGCGTGGTCTTTGTTCTCGCCAGTGTCTTTGCCCAGTCCGACGACCTGAGCCGTGCCGGTCTTTCCGGCGATGTCGAACCCGGCCATCTTGATGCGCGCCGCCGTGCCGAAATTATTGACCACACCCCACATTCCTTCCACGACCACGTGATGCTGGTCTTCGGGGATGGGGATGGTTTTGGGCGCGGGGCGGTCGAACGTATGCGCCGGTCGGGCGGGGAATGGGCCCACCTCGCTGACCTCGCGCGCCTCTTTCAGAAGATGCGGGACGTAGAGCTTGCCGCCGACGGCAATGCCAGCCACGGCGCGAATCAGGGAGATCGGAGTGATGATGTCGTAGACCTGCCCGAACGAGGCGTAGACGGTGTCTATGTCGCGCCACTCAGGGTCACGCGGGTTGAAGCGGGCCTTGAACTCGGGCGACGGAGTCCAACTGACGACTTCGTGCGGCAGGTCTATGCCTGAGCGCCTGTTGAAGTCGAACTCGTCCACCATCTCCATGATGCCCTTGATGGTCATCTTCAGGCCGAGGCGATAGAAGTAGCCGTCGCAGGATTTCGTGATCGCATAACGCAGCTCCGGCGTCCCGTGATTGCCCATGCAGCGCGTGAACTTGTTGCCGACGGTGATGCCGCCGCCGCAGAGCAGGTTCGAGTGCTCAATCGTGATCGCGCCCTGCTGAAGTCCCGCGACGGCCATCGGTATCTTCCACGTAGAGCCGGGCGGGTAACGACCCTGCACCGCGCGGTTGATGAGCGGCGTGCGCGGGTCTTGCTTCAAGGCGGCATACTCGGCGCGTCCCTCCTTAGAGGTGATGCGCTGCGAGAAGAGGTTCGGGTCAAAGGTCGGGTAGGAAGCGAGCACAAATATCTCGCCGTTGTTCGGGTCTAAGGAGATAATCACGCCGCGCTTGGAGGGCGAGTCACGAAGGCGCTGCTCGGCGACCATCTGCAAGTCGAGGTCAATGCTCGTCACAAGGTCTTGGCCCGGCTGCGGCTCGACGCGCTCGATCTCGCTCTGGATGTGGCCGCGACTGTCGACTACCACCTTGCGATAGCCGTCCCGGCCCCGCAGGTAATCGTCATAGACGGCCTCCAAGCCCTCCTTGCCGATGATGTCGCCCGGACGATAGCCGTTATCCTTGTAGCGCGGCAGCTCCAACTGCTCCGGGCTGATCTCGCCGACGTAGCCGAGGACGTGGGCCAACACGCCGTCTTCCGGATAACGGCGCTGCGGCGCGGGCTCGACTCTCAGCTCCGGGAATTCCAAAGTGTGAGCCTCGACCCAGGCGATGTCTTCCGGCGAGGCGTTCTCCTTGACGCGGATCGACTCGAAGGCCGGCTGGGATTCGACCTCCTTGAAGCGTTCGCGCAGGAACTCTTCGTCAACGGCGAGCCCCGTTGAGAGCGGCGCGACGAGCGTCCGGTAATCCTTCCCCTTCATGTCCTCGCGCGAGAGGATGACGTTGTAGATCGGCCGAGAATCCACCAGTAGCTTGCCGTTGCGGTCGAAGATGACGCCGCGCGGCGCAGGTATCGGCAGCAGCCGGATGCGCTGGTTCTCGGCCTTCTCGGCGTAATACGCGCCGTTCATCACCTGCAAGACGTAGAGACGCACGGCCAGCACCGCGAGCAGCAGGATCACTAGAATCTGTATCACCCGCAGCCGCAGCCGCAGGTTTTGTGAATCATCCTCGAATTTCATAACTACCAGAAGTCGCCGGAGCGCGAAGTACCTGACCCAACTTCATTATATCCATAAAACCACTCAAACTGTTATGACTGATTGCTGACGCGTCGCTTGCCAATTACCTTTCATCTTCGCTTCAGGCTGCTGACGCTGCGGCGGGCGACTCTGCGACGCCAGGCGAACTGGCGACGCTGGCGGGCGCGGTCGCTGAAGAACGTGTCCAGGATGTAGATGATGAGCGTGCCGACGACGGTTGTGCCGATCAGCTTGAAAGAGGCCGTCTCGGCGAAAGGCTTGAGCGAGGGCTGGCTCAGCATGCGATGCAGAAGGACGAAGAGCAGCGAATCCAGAAGCGCCGCTCCGGCCAGCACTGGAATCCTCACCAGAGGGTTATCGAGCATGACGCGCGTCGCCAGCGAAGCGATCAGGTATGCCACCAGCGTTTTCGAGAAGCCGCCCGCGCCGAGCAGCCCGCCTCCGCCCACGGCATCCATCGCGAGCCCGGCGGCCGCGCCGATCACCAAAGACTGCAAGGGGTCGCGCTGCAAGGCGAAATAGACGACGACTATGAGCGGCAGATCGACGTAGACGAGAGGAGGCCAGATGGCCGGAAGCGACGATTGCAGGACGACGGCCAGGGCGACTACCAGCGCGATTTTCAGATGACGCATGGCTTAAAAGCAGTGATCAGTGACGAGTGACAAGTGGCGAGTGAAGGCTTTTTCTTGCTTGTCACTCGTCACTTGTCACTCGTCACTGCTTTATTTCCCCCCTTGTTAACGTTCGGCAACGCCTGGTCTGGCGCGACGCGCTGCGGCGGCTTGTATTGCAGCACGGCCACCTCTTGCAGGGCGTTCAGGCGCGCGCTCGGCTTGATGCGAATGATGTGCGGGACGGTGGCCGAGCCCTTCTTGACTTCGACCACCTGGCCGACGCTCAGGCCCGGCGGATAGATGCCGTCCTGGCCCGTCGTCGTCACGTAATCGCCGACATTGACCTCTTCGAGGCCCGGCACGTAATGCATCTCGACGAGGCCGCCCGCGCCCAGGCCGCGCACCGAGCCCAGGGCGTTGGATTGGCCCAGTTGGCCCACGACCGCCCCGGCAGCAGCCTTCTCGTCCGTAATCAGCATGATCTCGGCCGTCCACGGGCTGGTCGCCACGACGCGCCCGACAATGCCGCTCGGCGTCACGACGGGCATGTTGTTTTCGATGCCGGAGAGGCGGCCGCGATTGATCGTCACGGTGTCGAACCAGAGCGATGGGTCGCGGGCGATGACGCTCGCCACGACCATCTGATATTGGCCCTTCTCCTTGAGGTCGAGCAGCTCTTTGAGGCGCGCGTTCTCGTCGGCGGCCATCCGCTTTTCTGAAAGCTCTACCTGCATCTGCTCGACGCGCTGGCGCAGCTCGGCGTTCTCCGAGGCGGCGTTCTTCAGGTTGACCAGGCGCTGCACCAGTCCGACGCCAGCGCCGCCCGCGCCCGTCGTCACACGCTGAAAGGGCGCGACTATGGCCTGGGCCCAGACCCGTATCACACGCTGCTTAGTCACATTGTCGCGCGCGTCATAGGCCATCAGCGCCAGATTGACAAAGAGCAGCGCGACGAGCCACCACGGGGCCCGTTGCCTGATCTCCCTTTGTGTCCGCATGACAGCCATAACAGATCAGATGTCAGATGTTAGATGCCGGATGCCGGTCTGGAGCCTTCTGTCTTTACGTTCCGCTCGTCAGCGTGTTGTCCCACTTGACGCGCTTTAAGAGATTAAAATCCGAGAGCATCTTGCCCGTGCCCAACACGACGGAAGAGAGCGGGTCATCGGCCAGCGAGACCGGCAGGCCAGTCTCAATCGAGAGACGACGGTCAAGGTTTTTCAGCAGCGCCCCGCCGCCCGTCAAAACAATCCCGCGCTCGACGATGTCCGCCGATAGCTCCGGGGGGGTGCGCTCAAGCGCCACTCTCACGGCGTTGACAATCGTCGCCACGGAATCCGAAAGCGCCTCTCTCACCTCTTCGTCCGTGATCGTGATCGTTTTCGGGATGCCCTCGATGAGGTTGCGCCCGCGCACCTCCATCGTCAGCACTTCGTCCAGGGGAAAGGCCGACCCGAGCTCGATCTTGATAGCTTCGGCCGTGCGCTCGCCGATCAAAAGGTTGTACTTACGCTTGATGTACTGTGTGATCGCCTCGTCCATCTCGTTGCCGGCCACACGCACAGCTCGGGAGTAGACGATGCCTGAGAGCGAGATGACCGCAATGTCTGTGGTTCCGCCGCCGATGTCTACGACCATGTTGCCGTGCGGCTCGGTGATCGGGAGCCCTGCGCCGATGGCCGCCGCCATCGCCTCTTCGACGAGGTAGACTTCCGAGGCTTTGGCGCGATAGGCCGAGTCCTCGACCGCTCGTCGCTCGACCTGCGTGATCTCACTGGGGATGCCTATGACAACACGGGGCGAGACCCAGGTCTTGCCGTTGTGGGCCTTGCGGATGAAGTGCTGAAGCATCTTTTCCGTGACTTCAAAGTTGGCGATCACGCCGTCTTTCATGGGACGGATGGCGACGATGTTGCCGGGCGTCCGGCCCAACATCTCTTTGGCGTCGCGGCCGACGGCCTCCACCGCGTTGGTGATCTTATTGATCGCCACGATTGACGGCTCGGAGACGACTATGCCGCGCCCCTTTGCATAGACGAGCGTGTTGGCTGTGCCGAGGTCTATTGCCAGGTCGCTGGAGAAGAGACTGAAGACTGATTTAAAGGCCATTTAAGGTGTCCATATCTTTGTTGATGAAGTATGCGCCTCTGAAGGGGTTGAGCGGTTGGCGCACACAAGCCTGGCCGGGTCGGGTCGGGCAGGATACGCTTGCAAGTCGGACGGGCGCTCACCGCACAGGAGCGAACTCTTTAAGATACACCGAAGTACAGTGATTGGCTACCGCGAACCCGTTATTTTCTCAAAAAGTTGGCGCGAGAGGGGTGGCGGCCACCCTGATGCAGTTCTTGTTGGCCGCTTTGGCCTCGTACATGGCCGAGTCAGCGCAGGCGATCAACTGTTGCGGCGACTGCGCGTGAAGGGGAAAGGCTGCGACGCCGAAACTGGCCGTCAGGTAGAGGGAGAGCGAGCGCCCGCCGTGAAATTGATGCTGGGCGACACGCACGCGCACGCGCTCGGCCACCAGAAGCGCCTGCTCAAGGGCGCTCTCCGGCAGGATGACGACGAACTCGTCGCCGCCGTAGCGGGCCACGACATCCGTATCGCGTACCGAAGAGAGAATCACAGAGGCCATCTCCATCAGGACGTGAGAGCCTACGAGGTGGCCGTGACGGTCGTTGATGCTCTTGAAATCGTCTATGTCGAGGAAGAAGGCCGCGACGGTGGAGCCGTAGCGCCGCGCCCTCTTGATCTCGCTCAAAAGGAACTGGCGCAGGAACCGGGCATTATGCAGCTTGGTCAGGTCATCGGTCAGCGAGAGGCGCTCGGCCTCGGCAATGCGGACGGAGTTGGAGAGCGCGGAGGCTATCGGAAGAGCGAGCGCGCCCAGAAGCGACGCTTCGGCTTGAGAGAAGAGGCGCGCGCCTTCGCCCTCGCGGACGGCTTCGAGCACGCCCATCACCCTTTCGCCGCCGCCGAGCAGCGGCACGGCCACTACGCGCAAGCCCTTCTCGCGCCGACGGACGGTCTCGCCGCTCATCACACATTCGTGCGCCGCCTTCGATTCCGCCCCGCTCAGCATTAGGGCATCGCCCATCAGGGCCTTGCGCCAGTCGTTTTCCGTAGCTGCGCGCGTGCTCTCGGTCAGGCCCCGCGCGGCGAGCGGCTCAAGCTTATCCGTCTCGGCCGCGCCGCTCTGTTCGGGCGTCAGGTAGATGGCCCAACGCTGGGCGGGAATGAGCGAGGCGAGCCCGGCCAGCGCGGTCTGCGCGGCGCTCTTTTGATCTGTCGCGAAATGAAGCGAGGCGACAAGCTCGAAGGCTGCGCGCAGGATACGGTTGCGCAGGCCGCGAGGCAGAAGCAGGGAACCGGGGTCGGCCAGATTGGCTATGCTGACGGGAAGCTGTAGGTCGCCCGTGCGCCCGCGCTCTTCCATCTCCCTGAGCAGCGCGGGCAACTGCGCGGGGCTCGCGGCCACGGCCTTAAATCCAAGCCGCTTCAGCGCCGCGTCATCCAAAGAGGCGCGGCCGGGCTTCGCGTGCCCGTTGCCGTAATGACGGCAGGCGACCAGAGGGACATCGGGCCAGAGCAGCGTGGCGCGCTCGACGACGGCGTAGAGCTGCATAGTGTTGGCTTCCCGTTCAAGCTCGTAGAGCACGGCCAGGGGCGTCGCCTCGTCGCCTCCGTTCGGCTCAGTCTTGACGGCTACCTCGAAGCCACGCTCGGCAGAGACGGCCACCTCGACGCCCGCTTCGCGCAGAGCTTCGCTGAGCGCCAGCGCGGGCGCGCCCATCGTCTCGGCCATCAAAACCACGTGCTTCGACATAAAAAAGCCCTATACGCTACCTCTTCTGTCGTGGCGCACCGCCCGTCATGGGGATACGGTACTGCTCGCTATTGCCCTGCGGGTCTTGCGCTTCGAGCACGAGCTCGCGCGCGTCCGAAGGGATGGTGATCTGAAGCTGGAAAGTCTCGTCGGCGGCCGAGAAGGTCTCGCGCCCGAAGATGCGAATCGTGGTTCCGCGCGGCGCGCGTCCGCGCACGATGTAGACGTTGCCGCCCACGAAGTCGAAAGTGACGCCAGAGACGGCCACGCGCTCGCCACGGCCGGGCGGCGAGACGATGAACTTCTGCGGCTCGCACCAATCACTGGTCTGCCCCGAAGAGGCCGTGGCACGCACGCGCCAGAAGTAATCGCCGGGCCGGAGGTCACTCGCGTTGAACTCTGTGGCGATCAACTGGTCGCGCTCTATGACGCGCCCGGCGGCGACGAAGAAGGGCGAGGTCGCAACCTCTACGCGATAGTGCGCGGGCGTCCCCGACGCGGGACGCTGCCAGCGCAGGGAAACGTCTGCCGAGCCTCCCTCTCCGGCCTGGACTCTTTCGAGGTTACGGGGCGCGACCGGCGGAGGCACTTCCAAAAGGCGCTCCCGGCGCGCCAGGGTTCCCGATTGGTTGATCGAGACGTATTCGCCGTTACGCACGATGGTCTTGTCGCCGGCGGCCGTGGTCGTTTCGATCTGGCCGGAAGCGACCCTGATCTCCTCAGTCTTGTCGGAGTTGACGCCGAAGGATGCGCCCGTCTCAGGGGCCAGTTGGCTGCGGGTCTGGCGCGTTTCGACGACGTTCGTCGTGCCTTCCTGCTGCTGCTCGGTGCGGACGTTAATCTGGCCCGTGTCTACGGCGACGCGAACCTGCGTGCGCTGCTCGCCTTCGACCTTCGTATTCTCGCGGATGATGACGGTGCTGTTGGGACGCACTACCAGCGTGGAGCCGTCGGCCAGCGTGATGCGCGCGCGCCCGTCCGTCTGCGTCTGCACAGTGTCGCCCGGATAGAGCTGCGTCTGGCTGCTGGCGGCCACAGTCTCGCGCGTCGCCGCGCGGATGACTCGCACATCGCCTTCGTAAGAGATAAAGCGCGCTCCGGCCGGCCCGGCGGCCACCGTGGCGTTAGCCTTAAAGGGAGAGCCGTACTTCCAGACGTAGAGGCCCGCACCCGCGCCGATCAGGCTCAGGACGAGAAGCGTCGTGATGAGATAGATTTGCCGCTTCTCGATGATCCACCAGTCCAGATCGAAGCGACCGTGTTTAGTAGCCATAACGAATTGTGAGAGGTGAGACCGCAGTCAAAAGTGGGGCGGAAAACTTCAGGAGCGAAACGGGGCGGCCTTGTCCTGCTGAAGAGCTTCGGAAACGCGCTCGGCAATTCCTGACAGGTAATTAGGAAATCCCTACCTGCTTCGAAGAAGTTAACACAGGCGCGCAGGTCGGTTCAAGCATCATTTACGGCGTTGGCCACGGGCCGAGCACGCGGGGAGGCGAAAGGGGCAAAAGGCGGAAATGAAAAGCTCTTGAAGGGGTTTCAACGGCGGTCGCCCGTCCCCGTCATCTCTTTATCGGTATCCTCTACGTCCTTGAAGGGGCGGCGGAAATTCTCCGGCAGGTCAACGTCTATGTCTCTTTCAGCCTGTTTGGGCCAGATGAGGGAGGCGGCGACGGAGCCCAGGAGCACGACGGCCACGACGCCGAGCGAGATGCCTATGGGGACGTGAATCCCTGCCGCGACGACGAGCATCTTGGTGCCGATAAATGTGAGGACGATGGCGAGCCCGATCTTCAGGTAATGAAACTTTTCGACCACCCCGGCGAGCAGGAAATAGAGCGAGCGCAGGCCGAGGATGGCGAAGACGTTCGAGGTGTAGACGATGAAGGTGTCTGTCGTGATGGCGAAGATGGCCGGGATGGAATCGACGGCAAAGATGAGGTCTGTCACCTCGACGATGATTAAGACCAGGAAGAGGAGCGTGCCCGTCAGCTTTCCGTTGACGCGCGTGAAGAACTTTTCCTCCTCGTAATGGTGCGTGATCGGAACGTAGCGCGTGACGAGACGAACGATCGGATTCTTCTCCGGATGAATCTCGGTCTCTTCCTGCCGGAACATGCGTATGCCTGTGAAGACCAGGAACGCGCCGAAGACGTAGATAATCCACTTGAAATTATTGATGAGCGCCGCGCCCAGAAAGATCATCGCCGCGCGCATCACGAGCGCGCCCAGCACGCCCCAGAACAGGACGCGGTGCTGGTACTTGGCCGGAACCTGGAAGTAAGAGAAGATGAGCAGGATGACGAACAGGTTATCGACCGAAAGCGACTTCTCGATCAGGTAGCCCGTGAGATATTCGAGCCCCTTCTGGCTGCCCAGGTGCCAGAAGACCAGCCCGCCGAAGACGAGCGCGAGCGTCATCCAGACTACGCTCCAGATGGTCGCTTCCTTGTAGGTGATGGCATGGGCCTTACGATTGAAAACGCCCAGGTCTATAAAGAGCATGACGAGGATGAAGACGTTGAAGCCCACCCATGCCCACAGGGAATGATTCATCTCTGTCATGTTCATTGTCGGGATAACATAGCACCCGCGCGGCACGCAATCAACCGCTTGATCTTGAGGAGCCTTAGCCCTGACACGGGCACTCGCCCTGCCCGGCCGATCAAAAGCGCCTGCCTGAGCGATGAAGGGGCTGGCCGCCCCACGCGCGGTTGCTAGGCAGCCTCTCTGTCCGCTACAATTTGCCATTTGCGAGTAGTGGTTGACGCGCCCGGTATCACAGTCGGCCGTCAGCTTTCCTCTTTAGACCGAGCCAACTTCATTGTTCAGGAAATAGTCTAGTCATGCTCAAATTCTTTAGCCGTCTGGAACGGACGCGCGGCCTTATCATCGTCCTTTTCGCCGTCATGATGGCGGTCTCTCTTGTGATCTTCTACGCGCCGGGCCGCAACAGCGCCAACGCCACTCCGGCGAGCAGTAACGAAGTGCTCGCCAAAGTCGGAGGCGAGTCCGTGACGGTCGGCGACCTGCAAACGCTCAAGGACAGCTATATGCAGATGTTCGGCGGCCAGATCAGCCTTGCGCAACTGGGCGGCGACAAAAGGTTCCTGGACGGCCTCATACGCGACCGCGTCATCGCGCAGGAGGCGGAGCGCCTGGGCCTTGCGGCCTCGGACGGCGAAGTCCGCGATAAGCTGCTCAAACAGTTCAGGGACGCGGGCGGGAAATTCGTCGGCTTCGACCGCTACAAAGAGTCTGTCATCTCACGCTACGGCTCAATCGAGCGGTTCGAGCGCCAGATTCGCGACCAGATCGCGGCCGAAAAGCTACAGGCATTCGTGACGGCCGGGGTGCGCGTCTCAGAGGCCGAGGTGCAGGACGATTACAAGCGCAAGAACACGGGCTTCCAGGTAGTTTACGTGCCCGTGACGGCCGACAAGCTGGCGCAGAAGATACAGCCGTCGGACGACGAGGTGCGCGCTTACTTCGAGCAGCACAAGACGGATTACCGCATCCTCGAACCGCAGAAAAAGATTCGCTACCTCTACATAGATCAGGCCAGGGCCGGCGAGAAGTTGCAGATTTCCGACGAGGACTTGCGCGCCGCCTACGACGCGCTCGCGCCGGATAAAAAACAGGCTGGCGTGCGTGTCCAGCAGATTATCTTCAAAGTCGCCCGTCCAGACCTGGACAGCTCCGTGCGGCAGAAGGCCGAGGCCCTGGCCACGCAGCTTCGCACCGCTGCCGGAGGGGGCAGCGTTACGGAAGAAGCCTTCGCGACGGCTGCTAAGGGAAACTCTGAGGACGCTGCGACGGCGCAAGGCGGCGGCTGGCTCGCCGCGCCCGTCAAGCGTAATCCGAACAAGGCCAATCCCGTCTATGACCGCATGCTCGACCTGCAAGAGGGCGAGATGACGGAGGTGTTCAAGTCCGGCAACGCCTACTACATCCTGCGGCGCGGCCCCGCAGTGCCGAAGACATTCGAGGACGCGAAGCCTGAGCTGCTGGCCTCGCAGCGTAACAGTCGCGCTTACGCCATCGCCGCGCAACTGGCCTCGCGTGCAGAGGCGCGCTTGAAGGAGACCAGGGATTTCCAGAAGGTCGCGCAGGAGCTTGCCGGGGAAGCGAACATGAATCCGGCGGACATGGTGAAGGAGACGCCCTACGTCAAGCCGGGCGACGACGTGCCGAATATCGGCAACAACCAGAATTTCGAGAACGCCATTGCGCCCTTGAACAATCCGAACGACGTGGGAGCGCGCACGGGCGTGCGCGGCGGTTTCGCCATCCCGATGCTCTTAGACAAGAGGGAGCCGCGCATACCTGAGTTCGACGAGGTCAAGGACAAGGTGGCCCAGGCACTCAAGCAGGAGCGGGCCAAGCAGCAGTTGGAGCAGCAGGCCAACTCCCTGGCAGGAAGTGTCGCGAGCGCCGCAGACCTCAAGGCGGCCGCCGAAAAGCTTGGGCTTGAGGCGAAGACGGAAGAGAGCTACAAGTTGGGTTCGCCGCTGGGCGAAGCCGGAACGAGTCCGGCCGCAGACGATGCCGTCTACGCTCTGAAGGAAGGCGAAGTCACCAGGACTCCCGTCCGCATCGGCGACAACTGGGTCGTCATCGGCGTCACCAAGCGCACGGAAGCAGACCTCGCGGAGTTTGCCAAGCAGCGCGATCAATTAACTCAGTCAGCACTGTCGGCTCGCCGCAACGAGGTCTTCGCCGACTACATCACAAGTGTGCAGGCGCGCATGCAGCGCGAAGGACGGATCACGATCTACAAGGACGTGCTCGCCAAAATCTCCGAGGACGAGCCCGCAGCCCTCCCGCGCCGCCCGCCACAAATCCCCGGCCAACCATAAAAATGATGAAGGAGGAAGGATGAATTAAAGATGACTGTCTTCTAATTCACCCTTCCTCCTTTTCTTTTTCTCACCACCAGCCGAGCAGCTTCCACCAGAGAAAGCCTACGGCTGTCCAGATCAGCAGGTGCGAGAGCGAGACGATGAGCCCTATCCACCACCACGTCCGCTGCTTGACGTAGCCTGCGCCGAACCAGATCGGCGCGGGCGTCGTCCCGTAGTGCGTGAGCGAGGCGTCCAGGTTGGAGAAGTAAGCCAGGGAGAGGACGGCCAGGTAGGGCGGCGCTCCGGCCACTAGAATGACGGTCAGGAACGGTATGTACATCGCGGTCGCGTGGGCCGTGATGCTTGCGAAGGCATAGTGCGCGTAGAAGTAGATCAAGAGCAGTGCGCCGAGCGCGGCCCACCACTTCCACCCGCTAACCAACCCGGCAGAAGCTTCGGCGAAGCGACGGGTAATCCCTGTCTCGCCGAGCGCCTCGGCCATCCGCACCAGGCCCCCATACCAGATGAAGACATCCCAGGCCCCGCGCTCGCTCACGACATCCTCCCAGTCGAGCACGCCGCTGAACAGCAGCACGCAGATGCCAATGAGCGCCACCACGGCGTAATGAAGCGCGCCGACGCGTCCGCCCGTCATCCACTCCAGCTTATCGCCCACGATCCAGAGAGCCGCGACCAGGCCGAAGACCATCAGCATGACCTTCTCGGGCCAGCGCATTGGGCCCATGCGCCGGAGTTCTGCGGCGGCGAACTCTGCGGCCGCAGGCGTCCTCTTGATCTCCGGCGGGAAGAGACGAAAGACCAGGAGCGGCACTGCGACGAGCGAGATGAGTCCGGGGAGGATTGCGCCGATGGCCCAACGGCTGTAAGTCAGCTCGATGCCTGTGACCTGCGCGGCGAACTTGGCGATCAGGGGATTGGACGCCTGCCCCGTCATGAACATCGCGCAGACCACCACGTCGCACTGGTAGAGGGCCGCCATCAGGAACGCGCCCAAGCGCCGCGCCGTGGGCCCAGGCTCCGAGTCATAGGCTTCGGCCAGGCTCTTGGCGATGGGAAAGATGATGCCGCCCGAGCGCGCTCCCGTCGAAGGCACGACCAAACCCAGCAGCATGTCAGTAGAGGCCAGCGCATAGCCCAGACCGATGGAGCGCCGACCGATGGCGCGAATGAAATGAAAGGCTATGCGCCGGCCCAAGCCCGTCTTAATCATCCCGCGCGAGATCATGAAGGCCGCCAGCACGAGCCACACAATCGGGTCTGCGTAACCGCGCAAGGCTTCGCCGACGCTCAGCGCGCCCGAGAGCGCGACCGCAGTGATCCCGAGCAGTACCATCGCGCCGCCCGGCACGGGCCGCAGTATCGCGCCGATGATGGTCGCGACGAAGATGGCCAGCAGCCGCCAGGACTGCGCCGTGATGCCTTCGGGGACAGGGATGGCTACGACGGCCAGAGCGGCGGCCACGATGATGGCCCACTTGATAATCCTGCTACGCCCAGCCCACGGGCCGCGCGCCTCCGCCTCGCCGTCGCCCCCGGCGGCCACAGTTCCTCTATCGATCATCCAAATCCTTCTTGCGTACCTGAAAGATTAGAAGAACGCCTGCGACTGCGATACTACAGCTTTTTGAGGAAGACGCGATGAAGAAAATAGTATTGAGCCCCGGAGAAACGAAAGAGCGGCAAGGTGGCATAGCTTTCATCCTTGCCGCTCTTTCGTTTCTCCGGGGCTTGTCCTAACCGGCTTAGAAGTTGCGCATGAGGGGAGCGATCTCTTGCTGTGTGACGTTGAGCTTGAACTCGACTTCGTTGCCCTGTGAAGTGATCGTCAGGTTGTTGAGCAGGCTTGAGAGCGCCTCCGCTTGAGCCTTGCTTGAGCCACGGCCTCCGATGCCGAACTTGCTCAGGAGCTTCAAGCCGTTGATGGCCTGGGCTATGTCTTGGGCCTGCTCTGCGTTTTCGGTGCGCGCGGCGACGAGGGTCTGGGCCTCTGTTCCGGCCGTGCTGGCCGAGCCGTAGACCTGGCGTACGGACGAGGCCAGCTTGGCCGCCTTGCCATTGCCGAATCCGAATCCGCGCGCCAGGCTCGGCGGCAGATTGCCCGCGAAGCTGGCGACGGCGTTTGAATTGCGCGTCGCCAGATCAACCAACCCCTGATCGACGCGCGCCATGCTCTGATTGAGTGTCGCACGGACGCTTTCCAGATCGCCCATAACAATCGTGCTGCCGTCCAACTCTGCGACGGCCATCCTGCGCGCGTCCGCCCGCTCTGTCTTAGCCGTTGGCCCATCTTCCGCTGCCGCGCGGTCACGCGCCGAGGTCAGGACGAAGATTTTCTTCCCTTCGTAGACCTGCTCTTCGCGGCCGATGTTCTCCCTGGTTTTGGCGGTGGCGAATCCGGCTTCGATCAGGTCTGAGGCGACGAACCTGCCGTGCGCGATTGCTGCGAACCTCATGTCGTGGCCCGTTCCGGTGGCGGGAAAACGAAGACCTATGGCGAGGCTGTCGAAGGAGCGCGGGTCAACGCCGCACTCTTTTTGAAATCGGTCGAGCTTGGCGTTGACCTTGGACAGTAGAGCCTGATCGCCCGCCAGAAAGTTCGGCAGCGTGTCTGCCACAAGTCTCTGCGTGTCTACGAAGATGATGAAGTCCGAGGCGGGCAGCGCGGCTAGTTGAGAGCTGGCCGAGGCCGCCGGGCTCGCGCCGGTTGTCGCCGTGACTCTCTGACCCACTTGCGCGCTCGTCAGGAGAATGGCGGCGAGCAGGAGCATGAGTGCGCCAAAGCGTGCTTGAAATCTCTTGTTCATGATTTTTGACCTCTGAAAGCTTAATCCGATCCTTTGACGATATTAAAGACGATGGCCCACGGCCCTGTGTTAACGGAAAACCTCCGTCAACAGAAATAGGCCACCTGTGCCGCCGGCACAAATGGCCTTTCGTTTCCTGCTGCTGAGTTCGACTCGCATGTGATGAGGAGCCGCGCCCCTTCGGACGTGCGCGCCGTCTTAAAAGATACGCACGAGGCTGGCGATGTCTGTCTGCGCGACCTCCAGGCGGATTTGCAGATCGTTGCCTTCGGTCGTGACCTTCATATTGTCTACCACGTTCTGCGCGAGCTTGCCTTTGTCGGCCGGAAGCTGTGCGATGATGAAGCTGCTGAACTGCTTCAGGGCGGCGAAGGAATCCTCCAGGTTCTTGGCCTGTTCGGGCCTTTCCGTGCGCGCCACCATCAGCATGTCGAAGCCTGTGGCCGTCGTCCCGATTGAGCCGTAAGCCTGACGAATGGACTGTATGCTCTTGCTGATCTCTTCGTTGTCAAAACCGACGTTCTGCGAGACGTAAGAGGGAACAGTCGCGGCGAATCCGAGAATCGCGTCCCCGCGACGCGTGGCCATCTGCACCAGTTCCGGCGAGATGCGCCCGCGCCCGCCGTGCGCGTCTATGGCCGCCTGCACCAGGTTGAGGTCGCCTAGAGCCAGCGTGTTCGAGTCGAGCGCGACGATAGAGACATCGCTGACTCTCATGTTGAGGAGCCCGAGCCACTTCACGCGGTCGTTGATGCTGAAGGTGTAGATGGTTTGCCCGCCGTACTTCTGTTCCCGGTACTTGCCCTTCATGGCGAGGCGCGCGGCGGCGATCATCGCCCCGGCATTGAAGCGCCCCTGCGCGAGCGAAACAGTGTCGGCCGTGACGACCGGCTGCGAGCGATTATTGAAACGAAGGGCGACGGCCACGCGCTCGAACTGGCGCGCGTCTATCCCGTAGCGCGTCTTGAAACTGTCTATCTCCGAATTGATCTGCGCCAGCCTGGCCTTATCGCCTGCAAGAGCGCGCGGCAAAGCGTCGTTCAAAACCTTCTCGACATCGACGAACATCGCCACGTCCGAGGCGGGAAGGCTTGGCAGCAAGGAACTGGCCGACGCGGCTGCCACCGTCGCCGTCTTCTGCCTGGTCTGCGCCGTAGCCTGAAGGGCCGTCAAGGCTACAAACGCGACCGTCCCCAATATCAAGAGCGAGGAATAGATTCTCTTATTCACTAAATTTTTACCTTTCAGAAAAGCAATGACGAACGACGCAAGGACGAATGATAAGGGCGCTGCTGTTCAAGCTCAAAGGTTTTCTCATTCACCCTCGCGGTTGTCCGCCCATGTCGGATGCAGGCCAAAGTGCCCGCGTTGGCTCTATTTTCTGCGCGTCGCGGGCCTTTCTTCGCGGTCTCCGCCGAGCAGGCCGGGCAGCGAAGGGAGCATCTGCTGGGCTATCTCGTCGGCCGTCACCTTTTTGTAATCCTTCGGCAGCTCGAAGGCCGACGGGTCAACCTCCTGCTTGATGTTGCGCAGCTCCATTGTCAGCTTGGAGCCGCGCGCCTGCTCGCCGGCCGAAGTGGTCTCGCTGCGGACGGGCATCCCCAGAGATTCATCCACCCAGACGATGGTCTCGGTCTGCACGGCGCTGGCCTCTCCCTTGCCCTTGATGGTCACGCGGTACTTGGTCGTCGTGCGGCCGTTCACGTCTTCCGTGCCGAGCCTTTCATAAGTCGCTCCGGTGTTCGATTCGTTAACAAGCCTGTCGGGCGAAAAGTCCGAAGGGAGATTTCTGGCGGCGCTCATCACGTCGCCAGCCTCGCCCGGCTTGACCTCGGCGTAGAGCTTTTTGGAATGGAGCAGCGTGTAGTTGCCCGCCGGTAGTTGCAGGTTGGTCATGCGGGCTCCGGGTATCAGCTCGTAATCGACGCGCCTGCGGTCTCCGTCGCGCGCGATCTTCATCTCGCGGCTGAGCAGGTTGGAGAGACCGGGAACGGCTGCCGCGTCGCCGCCGCCGCCGAGGCTGCCCGTCACAACCATCGTCGCCTCGTAACGCTCAGGCTCTTTGGTAGAGAAGGGCGGCGTCTTGACGGTGTTATCGGCCGTCACAGTGGAGTTGCCGTTAGAGGTAGCAGCGCCGTTCGCGTTCCCTTCGACGCCAGAACGCTTGCAGCCCGCGAAGGCAAACGCGAGCGCCAGCGTTAAGGTTAAAAAGCATAGTCTTCGTCTTCCGAGCTTCAATTTCATGTATTGAATAGGTATGTGATGAACAGGCATAGAAACTATTCTTCTCCTTGCTGAACCCGAACGTTACCCCAGACGTTACTTCAGACGCGCTCGACCAGCAGCGCCAGGCCCATCCCTCCGCTCACGCAGAGCGTCGCGAGGCCGCGCCTTGCCTTGCGCCGCTTCATCTCGTGCAGGAGCGTGGTCGTGATGCGGACGCCCGTGCAGCCAATCGGATGGCCCAAAGCTATGGCTCCGCCGTTGACGTTCAAGCGCTCAGGGTCGAACGAAAGCTCGCGGTCACAGGCTATGACCTGCGCCGCGAACGCCTCGTTCAGCTCCACCAAGTCCACCTCGTCGAGCGTCAAGCCTTGACGCCTGAGCAGTGCGCGCACGGCCGGTACGGGGCCGATGCCCATGATCTCCGGGGCGACGCCTGCGACCTCGTAATCGACCAGGCGCGCCTCTGCTTCAGCGCCAGATTGTTTGAGCGCCTCCTCGCTCATCAAGACCAGGGCGGCCGCGCCGTCCGTGATGCCCGAAGAGTTCCCGGCCGTCACAGTGCCTTCTTTTGAAAAGACCGGCGCGAGCTTCGCGAGGGCTTCGATGGTCGTGCCGGCGCGGTAGTGCTCGTCGCGCGCGAAAGTGCTCTGCTCGTCCCTCTTGCCTCCCTTGATCTCAAGCGCCAGTATCTCGGATTGAAAGCGTCCGGCTTCGATGGCCGCCGCGGCGCGCTGCTGCGAGCGCAAAGCGTATGCGTCCTGCTCGTGGCGCGAGATTTCGTAACGGCGGGCCAGGTTCTCGGCCGTCTCGCCCATCACCAAACCCGACAGCGGGTCGTTGAAGCCGTCGCGGTACATGCCGTCCACCAGCTCGACGTTTCCCATACGCAGCCCGAAGCGCGCGCCCTCCGCGTAATAGGGAACGCGCGACATGCTTTCGGTGCCGCCCGCGAGCACGCTCTCCGCGCGTCCGAGCATGATCTCCTGCGCGCCGAGGATGATCGCCTTCAGCCCCGAGCCGCAAGCCTGGTTGACCGTAAAGGCGGGCACGCTTTCGGGGACGCCCGCGCGATAGGTGATCTGGCGCGCGACGTTTGGCCCACCGCCCGCCTGCCGCGCCGAGCCCCAGATGGACTGCTGCACCTGCGCCGGAGAAAGACGTGCGCGACGCAGACTCTCTGCCGCCACGGCCGCGCCCATGTCAGCCGCAGTCCAACCGGCAAGCGTCCCGCCAAAGCGCCCAATGGGCGTGCGGACGGAACCCGTTAAGTAAACGTGCCTCATGACCTCTTGTTCCTCGAATGGGAAATATTTATGATGCGCTCATGTGATTGATGTAAGATGTTAACACAGGGAAAAGCCAGGGATGAAGGATGAGGAATCAGGGATGAAGATATGAAAGCTCTGACCTGACCTTTTCCGTTGCCGTTTTCGCCCTCACTCAAATGCTCGAACGCCTCACAAACAGAGAGAGAATAGAAGCCGCCTCGCGGCGCATACTTGAGCTGCTCGGGGCGCACGGCGAATGGTTCTACGTGCCGGGCGAGGGGCGCGCTTTTCTCGCTCTGCGGCGGAGCGAGATAGAGCTGCTCACAGCCCACGGGCGCTTGATCTTCACCTGCCGGACGCAAGAGGGCGTGCGCTCCTGGCACGTCACGGCCTGGGAATGGACGGGCGCGCGCCTCCTGCTCGAAGCGAAGCGGCGCGCGGGAGCAGAGCGCGCGCTCGTTGAGCTTGTCCCGCGCCCCTCAGCCCCCTCAACTAAAGAGACGAGCGCGATCATCAGTGCCGCGCGTCGCAAGAGAGCGGAGCACTTGGCGCGCCTCGCCTGTGCCTGCCAAGCCGGGGCAAAGGTCTCACGCGTGGCCCTCAACAGGGGAGCGCGGCGCGGCGAGTCCGGTCGCTACGCGCGCATAGAGCTTCGCTGGCGTGAAGGGCGCATAGCTGTGAGCGGCGTCGTCACCGCTGCGGGCGAAGCCTACGACGTGGATGCTTTCTTCTGCTCGACGCTCGTCTGGTTCCTGCGCTCCTGCGAAAGGGCTCGCTCGCCGCTAACCTCTAAGCTCTGGCTGATAGCCGACCGCAAACATCTAGCGCCGCTCTCCGAGCGCCTCTCGCTCCTTAGCGAAGAGTTGCGCGCCCGTCTCTCTCTCTTCGAGGTGGACGACGAGTGGCTCGCGCTGAAAAGAGCGCGCTGTCCGACGCTCGAAGAGCTATGGGCCAGGCAGCGGCGCGCTCGCCTCGCGCGTCCTTCTCCGTCGTCACCTGAGCCGAGCCGGAGCGCCGCGCGCATCGCCGCCTTCGCGCCCGACGCTATTGACATAGTGCGTGCGCGTCACGGCGAGACGCTGCGTTATCACGGGCTGCCGTTTGCGCGCGTGCGACGCGTAACGGGTACGGAGCGCGTGTGGTTCGGCGTCGCCGAAGTACATCCCCGGCGTCTTCTGGACGAAAGCACGGCTCCCGTCCTGGCCCATCTCTTGGAGCAACTCCGCGAGCATCGCAGGGCCGATGGGCCCGACCCAAGACATGCCCTCTACAGGCTGGCACCCGAAGCATGGCTCGAATCCTTACTGCGTCGCGACATCAAGCGGCTCGACCCGGGACTGCGGCTGGCCCCGCTCCACGCGCAGTTCCGCGCCTCGCATGACGCGCCACGCTGGTCGAGGCCCGTCGATCTGCTCGCGCTCAGACAGGACGGCCGCCTCGTCGTCATAGAGCTGAAGGTCAGCGAAGACCGCGAACACGTCATTCAGGGCGCTGACTACTGGCGCAGAGTCGAAGCACACAGGCGCGCGGGCAACCTCGCGCACGCCCAACTCTTCGGCGACGCCCGCATAGCCGAAGAGTCTGCGCTCGTCTACCTGGTCGCGCCCACCCTCAGCTTCCACACGACCTTCACGACACTTGCGCGCACGATCAACCCGCGCATCCCCGTCTATCGCTTCGACCTCAACGAAGACTGGCGCGCTGGCGTCCGCGTCATGCGCCGCTGTGATTTAACACAATAAGTGGCACTTTGTGCCGCCTATTACGTTAAACCCCGGATGAAACTAATTTGTAGATTTACCGTACTAAAATATACCTTGTGCTTCTACACGTGTTCCCCTAATATGTAGGAGACGGAGGCATTGTTTATGACGCAAATAAAATCAGACCTTCCCCAAGGCACGCTCGATCTGTTGATCTTGAAGATTGTCGCGCTCGGCCCTGTTCACGGCTATGCGATTGCCCAACGCTTAGAGCAGGTCTCGCGCGGCGTCGTTCAGGTTCCGCAAGGCTCGCTTTATCCGGCGCTCCACCGGCTC
>DASVQF010000044.1:0-38933 GCA_036389315.1 Pyrinomonadaceae bacterium | reverse complement strand
GCAAAGCTTTTATCTCGTCACTCATCACTCGCCACTCGTCACTGCCTTTATATTCCTTCGCCGTCTATGCCGCGTAGGGCTGCGAGCAGGGCGCGGTGTTCGGCCTGTGCGGCGCGGATGCGTGCGAGCCTGTGCTGGTCTGTGGTGGTGGTGGCCCGCACCTCGATTGTTTGCAGGCCGTCGAGGGGCTTGCCCGTGAGCGAACCGTTGAGCGCGCATTGCAGCGCGTCCCAGGGGAATTGAAATGATTGGCCCATGTCCGTGCCGTCGATGAAGACGCGCCAGCGCCCCTCGTCCATGCGAATCAAGCTGATACTGGTCGCGCCCGGCGCACCTTCGCTCATCTGCTGCTGCTCCTCGTCCCTGATGCAAATATTTGACTGGGCGGTGAGGCTCTATTCACTTATCCTTCGCCGCCGAGCGCCGTGCCCTTCTCAATCGTGCGCTTCTCAATCTCGCGCAGCTCGCGGCTGGCATCCTCGCGAGACTGCTGCTCAAGGCGCGCCGCTTCGAGCCCGAGAGGGACGTGCTCGCTCGCGGCGCTCAGGCGTTGCAAAGCGAAGTTCATCTCCGTCCAGCTTGCGCCGCGACTGGCCGCCGCTTCAATCGTGTGCAGTCGCGCTTCGGCTTCGGCCTTACGCCGCGCGCCCTCAGTCTTTGCCTGCTCAAGACGCTCGCGGTCTGCGCGCAGCTCTTCCCTCAGCACGGTGGTGTCCGCGCCCTGAAGGTAAGCGACGCGATTCAGACGCCGCTCGACGGCGAGCAGGTCACGCTTGGCCGTGGCGACGACGCGCGTGGCCGTCAGGCGTTGGGCCAACGTCTCGCGATAAGCGTCGGCCAAGAGGGGATCGCGCCCCTCCATCTCCTTGAGGGCCTTTCTCTCGGCCGTCGTCAATTCGGGCATGAACCAGGGCAGCTCGTCTGCGGTGATGCCGTCGGCCGCCAGCTTGTTGCGCATCTGCTTGGCCCAATGCCTGCGATACAGAAAGAGCGTAATCATCACGATCAGCCCGGCGACCGAGCCGATGGCGAGCGAAGAGAGCGCCAGCAGGACATAAAGGGCTGCCTCCTGCACGCTCGTCAAATAGAGCAGGAGAAAGACCAGGGGCGCGGGCAGGGCCACTAGAAAGAAGGAGAGCCACGGTGCGACCTGAAGCAGAGAGGCGACGAGCCTGTCTCGCCTGGTAATCTCGTAGCCTGTGCCAGTCTTACTCATCTTCGCTCCACTCCGGCCTCGCGCTGCCTTAAAGCTCGGTTAAAATCATACTCTGAGGGGCCGCCGTTAGCCAATCCGGGCGAAACCCTTCGGCCGCGCTATCCGCTTTAGCCGTCTCACCCTGTATAATGGAGTGCCTGCGACTGTCACGAACGGAGAGGCCCGAAAAGCCATGCGTAGAAAAAAGAGCAGACTTTCATTCCTCCTTCTAATGGCCGCGCTGCTGTGCCCGGCGCTGGGCACGACTGCCGGCGCTCAGAAGCGCTCGCGCGATTCGGAAGTGGATGACCCGATGATCGGGCGTCAAGGGTCGCGCGGCGGCGTCCGCACGGTGACGATTCCGATCACAATCCGTGAGCGCGGGCGCAAGCGGATTCAGCAGGAGGTCATGCCTGTGGGTGACTTTATCGTGCGTGAAGACGGCGACCTACAGCGCATCCTCTCCGTGCGCTCCATCAGCAACGCGCCGCTCTCGGTCGCCATCCTCGTCCAGGATGATTCCGTCCCTTCGATCAGCAATGATATTAAGGCGATGAAAGAGTTCATCAGTCGCCTGCCGCGCGGCTCGCGCGTGATGGTCGGTTATATCCGCAGCGGCTCGCTACAGGTGAGCCAGAAGTTTACGACCGATCTCGACCGGGCCGCCTCGGCGCTTCGCATCCCCGTCGGCTCGGCCGGCGTCGCTCCCTTCAACCCGTACGTCGAGATACGTGAGGCGCTCAAGCGGTTCGAGTCTTTGCCGGCCGGACGCCGCGCCATGCTCGTCGTCTCGGACGGCCTGGACGTTTCGCGCGGCCAGGAAAGCTCCATCCCCGGCCAGAGCATAGACCTTGAGCGCGCCATCAAAGAGGCGCAGAGAATGAGCGTCGCCGTCTACTCTTTTTATGTGCCGACGGTCGCGCTCGCCTCCAGCGGTAATCAATTCCTCATCGGCAACGGCCAGGGCTCGCTGCAAAAACTTTCGGACGAGACGGGCGGGCGAGCCTTCTTTCAGGGCACGGGCGCGCCCGTCAGCTTTGACCCCTTCCTGCGCGAGCTGGGCCAATCTTTCGCCAGGCAACTGGCGATCACCTATCTCTCGACGCATCCGAACAAGGGATACCACCGCATCGAAGTCAAGGCCGAGATGCCTGACGTGGAGATAGATCACCCGGCCGGTTACACGCGCTGAATTGAGAAGAGAGCCGCCGCGATTTTCCTAAAAGCAAAAGAGCCTGAATTCAATCGCTCAACAGTTCCACTCCGGGTTTATAGTCTCGGAATCCCCTCCGGCGCTGCGGCGTCTGTTCGAGCAAGGAGTTGATGGATGCAGACAATCAACCGCCCCCATTGGCAGCGTTACAGCCTCGCGCTGGTGGCCGTCCTGCTGGCCACGCTTCTGCGTCTGCTTCTTCACCCGCTTCTTGGAAACACCGCGCCCTACGTCACCTATTACATAGCCGTGCTCTTTACGGCTTGGGCCTGTGGGCTCGGCCCGGCCCTGGTCACGCTGTTTCTGGGGGCCGCAGCGGCCGTCTATTTCTTCGTCTCGCCGCGCGCTTCGCTGGCCATTGAGGGCGCGCCCAACATCATCAGTCTCACGCTCTATTTCTGCGTCGGAACCATCGGCGCGCTCCTCAGCCAGGAGATGCACAGGGCACGCCGTCGGGCTGAGCAGAACGCGCTGACGGCGCAGCAGCGGCAGGCCGAGCTTGAAGAGCAGGTCGGCGAGCGCAAGCGGGCCGAAGAGGCCATACGCTTTCAGGCCCACCTGCTCGACACAGTGGAGCAGGCCGTGATCGCCACGGATTTGAACGGAGGGATCATCTACTGGAACCGTTTCGCGGAAAAGCTCTACGGCTGGCCGGCGGTCGAAATCCTCGGCCGCAACATAGTGGACACCACTCCGTCCGAGTCTGCGCATGAGCGCGCGGCCGCGATCATGTCAGAGCTGCTGAAGGGCCGTAGCTGGTCGGGCGAAATGCTCGTGCAGCGCAAAGACGGCTCGACCTTCCCGGCGCTGGTGACTGACACGCCGATCTACGACGACGAAGGAGAGATGGTCGGCATCGTCGGCATCTCCATAGACATCACCGAGCGCAAGGCCACGGAAGAGGCGCTGCGTGCGGCCGAGCAACACGCGATCACGGAATACGAGAGCTTGCTTGAGCGCCTGACCCCTTTGGCCCAGGCGCTCGGAACCGCCCGCGACCTGCGCACCATCTTTCGCGCGCTGCTCGATTTCACACGCGCCTCCATGCCCTGCATAGGCATCTTCATAGCCCTCTACGACGACAAACGGAAAGTGCGGACGGCCGCTTACGGCTGGGGCGACGGCGAAGAGGTGGACGTGACGAACCTGCCGCCGATGCCCATCTCGACGGATGGCCCAAACTCGCGCGCCGTCAAGACCGGAGAGATCATCATCACGGACGATTACCTTGCGGCGACACGCGGGCACCCGCGCGTCAAAGTCGGCGTCGACAACGGACTGCTGCCGCAATCTTCGATGGCAGCGCCGCTGGCCGTGATGGGCCGCATCGTCGGAACCATAGAGGTGCAGAGCTACGAGCTGGCCGCTTATACGAAAGAGCACGTGACGGCGATGAGGATGGCTGCCAACCTCGCGGCCGTCGCCATAGAGAACGTGCGCCTCTTCGAGCTTGAGAGCAGCGCACGCGCCAGCGCCGAAGCCTCCAACCGCCTCAAGGACGAGTTCCTCGCCACGCTCTCTCATGAATTGCGCACGCCCTTGACGGCCGTGCTCGGCTGGCTCAGCCTCCTGCGCTCCGGCAAGCTGGACGAAGAGACGCGCGCCAAGGCCCTTGAGACCATCGAGCGCAACGCCAGCGCGCAGGCCCAACTCATCGACGACATCCTGGATGTCTCGCGCGTCATTACGGGCAAGCTGCGCCTGGACGTGCGCCCCTTCGATCTGGAACAGGTGATAGACGCGGCCATAGCCTCAGTGCACCCGGCGGCCGAAGCCAAGCAGATTCGCATCGAGACCATCATCGACAGGGAGGCGGCGATTACCTGGGGCGATGCCACTCGCTTGCAGCAGGTCATCTGGAATCTATTGTCGAACGCCGTGAAGTTCACGCCGAAGGAGGGACGCATCACGGTTCGTTTGTCGCGCGTGGGCTCGCACACGCGGATCGAAGTGCGCGATACGGGGCAGGGCATCAATCCTGAATTTCTTCCTTTCGTCTTCGACCGCTTCCGGCAGGCCGACAGCACCAGCACCAGAACACACAGCGGCCTCGGCCTCGGCCTCGCCATCGTGCGCCACCTCGTAGAGATGCACGGCGGCAGCGTCACGGCCGAAAGCGAGGGCGAAGGCAGGGGCGCGACCTTCACGCTCGATCTGCCCGTCAGGGCCATGCGACCGGAAGCAGAGGCGGAGGTCGTCGCCTATAAGTCTGTTGGCGAAGGGGCCGAAGGTCTTGACGGGCATCCTCAGCTCGAAGGCATCAAGGTGCTCGTCGTAGATAACGAGGCGGACGCGCGCGACATGGTGCGCCAGGCGCTCGAACAATGCGGCGCGGAGGTCTCGACCGCCTCGTCCACTGCCGAGGCCCTCGCGGCCCTTGAAGAGTCCAGGCCGGACGTGCTCGTCTCAGACATCGGGATGCCGGGCGATGACGGCTACGATCTGATTCGCAGAGTGCGGGCGATGGAAGAGGGTAGAGGGCCTGCGCTGCCTGCCGTGGCTTTGACGGCTTATGCCGGTGAGGAGGATCGCCGCCAGGCGCTCTCCGCAGGCTTTCATGAACATCTTGCCAAGCCTGTCGAGCTTGCACGCCTCACCTCGCTGGTCGCCGGACTGGCCCGATCAAACGGCGGCGGTTCTTGAGGGTCAAGCTATCTTCTGTTGGACGGCGGCCTGACGGCGCTTCATCTCCTTGATCTGAATCTCAAGCTCAAGAATGTGCAGCTCAAGAAAGAGCTTTGTGTCGCCGTTGAGGCGTATGCTCTGATCGAAATCCTTCTCGGCCTCGCGGTCGTTCCCCTGATGCATCCATGTCAACCCGCGCTCGGCATAATAGAGCGGGTTGTGCGGGTCTATGTTGATGCTGCGGTTGAAATCGGCGATGGCCCCGTCCAGGTCGCCTTTGATGAGCAGAGCGCGCCCGCGCTTGAAGTAGGCGTCAGAATCCTTCTCGTTGAAACGGATGGCCTTATTGAAGTCGCCTATGGCTGCGTCCAGGTCTAGCTGGTTGGAGCGGATGAAGCCGCGATTGATGTAAGCCTGCGAGATGTCGCGGTTGTTGTTGGCCGTGCGCGGGTCAAGCTCTATGGCCTGCTCGTAATCGCTTATGGCCCCGTCGAGGTCGCCTTTGGCCCGCAGCGCCTTGCCACGGTTGTAGTGGGCTTCGGCCAGGCGCGGGTTCAGCTCCAGGGCCTTGTTATGATCGCTTATGGCCCCCTCAATATCGCCCTTGCTGAAACGGGAGATGCCGCGCTTGACGTAATCCTTAGCCGAGCGCAACTCCTGCGCTTGGAGGGTCGTGGCGACGAGGAGAATGGGAAACAACAGGCTGAAAGCGCGTCTCATCGAGAGCCTCCACGAATTTAAGGGAGCCAGCGGGGAAGGTTCTTGCTCGCCGGAGGGAATCAAAAGAAAGGCGGCCCGGGCTCTACAGCTTAAGCCTGAAATCGCGGCCGGAGCCCTTTTCCCTTGAGCCTCTCCGGGCCGTAAGAATAACACTTTCAGGCGCGTCCTGCACAATTATTCCTCGGGAGCCGGGCTTGCCCTGAAGTTGCGCGCTATTGAACCGTGGCGGGCAGCAACGAGCCGCGCCGGTCAGAGGCCGTGGCCCAGCCGTCAGCCAGGCTGCCGATCATGCCGTGAAAATGTATGTCGCTCCCCGATAGGACGACCAGGACATCTCCGGCCTGGTAACGCGGGTCTTCCAGGCGGAAACGAATCACGGTCGCCTGCCCGTTCTCCTGCTCAAGGGTCTCGAATGAAAACTCCTCGGCATCGGCCACGTAGGTCTGCGAATTGCTCGCCGTTCTTTGCTCTTCAGGCATCTCTCATGACTCCTTCGTATGACGGCTTCGGACGAAACACTCGGGCGACTCTATGCGGGTGGGAAGGAGGCTGTCAAGCCACGCGTGCTGTCAACGTCTGTGCGCGGACGAGCGCCGTCTTGATTGTTCGGACGGCTCGATGATAAAGATAAAGAGTAAGAACGGAGGCGCAAAAATCCCTTGACTATGATGACGAGCATTGACGAGCTGAAAACCCCTTCGCTTCTGCTCGATGTCGAGCGCGTGCGGCGTAACGCCGAAAGCATGAAGGCGCGCGTCGGCGAACGCGGAGCACGCCTTCGCCCGCACGTCAAGACTCATAAGTGCGTAGAGGTCGCGCGCATTCAGACCGCAGGCGAGAGCGGCGCGCTGACAGTCTCCACGCTCGCCGAAGCCCGCGCCTTCATCGCGCACGGCTTCACGGACATTACATACGCCGTGCCCATAGAGCCCGGAAAGTTCGACGAAGCAATCCGCCTGGCGAGAGAGTGTGAACGCCTCTCGCTCCTCACGGACGACGCCGAGACTGCTAACAGTCTCAACAGGGAAGCGCGCCGCGCTCGCGTCACCTTAGACCTCTTCATGAAAGTTGACTGCGGCTATCATCGCTGCGGCGTTGAGCCCACGACGGCCGAGGCGCTTGAAATCCCGCGCCTCATCATGGACTCTTCAAACCTGCGCTTCGCAGGCATCCTGACGCACGCGGGCCATTCATATCATTGCCGCTCAAGGGAAGAAGTCCTCAGTATCGCCAGGCACGAGCGGGACTTGATGACGGAGTTCGCCGCCCGCCTGCGCGCCGAAGGTATTACCGTCCCGACGGTCAGCATCGGCTCCACGCCGACCATCACGGCCATAGATCACCTGGACGGCGTGGACGAAGCACGGCCCGGCAACTACATCTTCTTCGACGCGTTTCAGGCGGCCATCGGAAGCTGTAGCCTGGACGACTGCGCCCTGACAGTGCTCGCGGCCGTCATTCATCGTGACCGCACGCGTCGCAAGGTGGTCATAGATGCCGGTGCGATTGCGCTCTCGAAAGACAGGGGCGCTGTGGATTTGGACGAGGAGTGCGGCTACGGGCACGTGCTCGACGTAGAGGGCAAGGCTCTGGGCCTGCGCGTCGGCTCTCTCTCGCAGGAGCACGGCGAGGTCAGCGTCGCTGATGAGAGTCTGCTTGATCGGCTGAAAGTCGGAACACGCCTCAGAGTGCTGGCCAACCACTCCTGCCTGACGGCAGCCCAGCACACGCACTACAACGTAGTCGAAGAGGGCCAGCGTGTCGTAGACCGCTGGGAGATTCAGCGCGGATGGTAAGCAGGAATGATGAAGGCGGAAGGATGAAGTTCAAGAGTTAAGCTATCAGGTCATCCTCGCGGCCTTCCGCCTTCATCATTTTGTTCAGGCACGTTTGAGGGTACGCGTGGCCGGGGTCTTTGTTCCGGCCTCGTTGGCAGCGCTTTCGCGCTTGGAGGGGACTTCACTATCGCCGCGCGTCGCTTTGAGCTTCTCGACGCGGGCCGTCATGCGCCGGTCAAGGTCTGCGATCTGCTCGGGGGTCAGGCGATAGATGTTCGGCTGGCTGTGGTAGAGCTTGGCTCCCGTCACAATGTCCGCCACCTTAAAGCCGTTCTGCTCCGCCTTAGCGATCAACTCCTGTATGGTCATCGGCGGCGGAACCAGGCTGAGCGGCGAGGGCTTCTCTTCGAGCGTCTCGGGCACGGGCGAAGGCTTCGGCGCTTCCATCGGCAGCTCCGTTCCGGCCTCGCGCTTCATGTGATCCAGAAAATCCTTGAACGTCACGTCGCCAATCAATTCATAGCCGACCTCGAAAGCCTGGCTATTGCTCTTGACGACCTGGAAGACGCGCACGATCTCGCCCTCGCGCTCTTGCAGCGAGACTTCGACCATGATGTCCACGAAGTATTCCAGGCCGCTCGCCGTCATCGGCAGCACGCGGCCCACCTCGTTGTCTTCCTTGGCCTCTTTGCCCTTGGCCGGAATCTGATCGACGATGACCACGGACTTGCCGCTCTCCATGCAGAGCCGCCGGAGGACGCCTTGCAGGATCATCTGGTCTGCGGCCAACTCTTCCGCACTGGGTTGAGCCAGCGGGTCACCCGTCCGCTCGCGCACGGCCGCGACCACTTCGCTGTGCTTGGCGCTGAAATAGGCCGCCCAGGAATCCAGGGCGAAGCACTCGTAGTTCTGATCGCGCCCTTCGCCCGAAAGGGCCCAGTCGATGAACTCCGGCAACTCGTCCGGATGATGAATCTCAAGCGCATCGAACTGCTGGCCGACGCCCTTGAGCAGGCGTGCCTTGCGCTCCACGTCGAAGATGCACAGGCGACCGATTCCGGCCTCGGACATGCTGCGTATAAAGTGGCTCTTGCCTGCGCCGGCTCCGCCGCGCACAGCCATCACCAGCCGCTGCTGACGTGGGCGGCGGCTGAGCGGGTTCACTTTCGGTCTCGTTGTGTGTGTCATAGTTCGTTCCTCTTCAGTGCCGGTTACGGCTCCTTCTCTGTGGGGGACAGGACTTTGAATCCAGCGTCGACGCCCTCCTTCCGAAGGTGCGAAGCGTCTCAAGATGCGGGCACTATAACATGTTTCAGGCGGGAATGGAACAAAATTTCACGGATGAAACAGAAATTTTTCACGTAACTATCCGAGGGGGCCGGACGTATAGAGCAGGTATGATGGAACAAGCTGCTGCGCTCGAAGGCCGAAGGGCTATTGCCGGGTCAAGGCTGCCGCTGAAGCAATTTCCCGGCGTGTCGGCGACGAGCCGGAGCCTGGCGGGATTCCGTTTGTGGGATTTAGTTTACGCGCCTCATACGCGCGTGTCTGAGCATGAGCATGAGGTGGCTAGATTTTGTATGGCGATGCGGGGGGCTTGCAGGGAGATATACGGCGGCAAGTCGCGTTATTTCGAGCCTCTGACGTGGGACTTTCTTCCGGCGGGCAACGCTCACCGGCTGATCGTCTCGCGCGCCGGGATGTGCGTGTTCAGTATAGAGATTGCGCCGCGCTGGCTTGAGCATGCGCGGCAATATTGCGCGCCCGTCGAGACGCCCGTGCATTCTAAGGGAGGGGCTTTAGGGGCGCTGCTGCCGAAGCTCTATCGTGAATACGGTCATCTAGACGCGTCCTCGCCGCTGATTATCGAAGGGCTCGTCCTTGAGATGCTCGGTGAAATCTCGCGCTCGCCGGGCCACAGGGCTGAGAGCCGCCCGCCCCGCTGGCTCCGGCAGGTCTTAGACCTCCTGCACGAGCACTTTTCAGAGCGCCTGCAACTTTCGACCATCGCGCAGTCGGTCGGCGTGCATCCGGTTCACCTGGCGCGCGAGTTTCGCCGCTTTCATCGCTGCACCGTTGGAGAGTATGCGCGGCGGCTGCGCGTCGAGTACGCTTGCAGAGAGCTGGCCTCGTCCAAGCTCTCGCTGGCCCAGATAGCCTTCGCCGCCGGCTTCTCAGACCAGAGCCACTTCACCAGAACCTTCAAACACCAGACAGGCATGTCCCCAAACCAGTACAGGGCCACCCTCACGTCACGCTAATCGCGACGGCGCTAATCCTGTTCCAGCCGCGTTAAGCCGGTTCAAGACGCGCAGTGCACTTGCGCGCTAAGTTACGCTCTGAGCGCCTGAGCGCCCGCGCCGCTGGAGGAAAGGAACCGAAAGATGTTTGTCAAACTCTGCCTTGTGGCCGCCGCCATCATAATCTATCCGTTTATCGCTCTCTCCCAGACGAGCAAATACGAGATGGTCAAGATCGCCGACGGGGTCTACACGTCGTTTCAAGCGAACCCTTACGCCGTCCCCGTCGAAGGCAACTCGACCATCATCATCAATGAAAGGGATGTCGTCGTCGTTGACAGCAACGCGACGCCCGCTTCGGCGCGCGCGACCCTCGCGGAGATTCGGAAGCTGACGGACAAGCCCGTGCGCTACGTCATCAACTCGCACTGGCACGACGATCATATCTTCGGCAACCAGGTCTACATGGAAGCCTTCCCCGGCGTGGAGTTCATCTCGCATAAGAACACGCGCGAAGATTTCATCACGCAGGGTGGGCCCAAGAGCTTGAAGGACGATCAGGCCAATCTGCCCAAGACGATCCAGGACGCCGAAGCGAGGCTCGCGGCAGGCAAGAGGAGAGACGGCCAGCCCATGACCGAGCAGGACAGGGCTTTCACGGCCGACCAGATCAAACAGCTAAAAGAGTTCCTCCCGGAGCTTGCGGCCGTCAGGCCCCTGCCGCCGACGCTCACCATCGAAAGCGGCTTGACGCTTCACAGGGGCGAGCGCGTGATACAGATTCTCTACCTCGGCAAAGGCAACACGCGCGGCGACCTGGTGGTCTACCTGCCGCAGGAGAAGGTCTTGATGACGGGAGACCTGGTGGTCAACCCCGTCCCTTTCTCGTTCGGGTCATATCTGGGCGAGTGGATTCAAACCCTCAGAAAGCTGCGCGATTTCCCGGCCGAGACGATCATTCCCGGTCATGGGCCCGCGCAGAAGAACAAAGAGTATATCTCGCAACTGATCGAGCTGTTGGAATCCACCCTGACGCAGACGCAAGGTGCGGTCAAGCGCGGGCTCAATCTGGAAGAGACGCGAAAGGCCGTCAACCTGGAAAGTTTCCGCGTGCGGTTCGCGGGCGAGGACAGGGTGCGCAACTTCGCCTTCCAGCAGTTCTTCGTCACGCCAGCGGTCGAGCGCGCCTGGCTCGAAGCCAGAGGCGAGCTTGACAAGCCGGAAGCTAAGCCTTAAAGGCCGCCCGCCCCTTTACTCAATAACCTTTACTGCTGCCGGTTTGCGCCTGCGGTGCGCAAAAGTATTGACATATTCCCCTAACCGGACTATGTTGCACACATTTTACGGCGTCTCTCATTTGTCGCCTGGACTGTTACCTATTATTTGAGGGATTTCTCACGAGCAATCGGCGACCTTGACCGCGTTTAAGTTCACCCTTTGGCTCAATTCTAACCCGCGCAGGCTAGCCCACTGACGGCACGATCCTTTAAAGATCAGCGGACTTCTCGTCTCTTGAGATATTGTCGGCCGGTCAGCTTCCAGTAAAGGAGTCAAAAATGCGAAAACAGAAGCTTGAGTCCGATCCTTCGACGCAGCAGACAGATCGGATACGTCGCACTTTCCTCACGCGCTCGGTGGTCGGAGGGCTGGCGCTACTCTGCATACCGGAAGGGCGTGCCACGAGCGCCGGTTTTTCGGAGGAGGGCTGTACGGGTAAGCCGTCCGCCTCGGATGCGCTGAACCACTTTTACAGCATGATGCTGGAGATTCAATCCCACGTCAGCTTTGAAGTCCAGAGTGATTTCAGAAGCGTGACGCGAGGCTGCAACGAGTTGTTTGACCAGTTAAAGAACCTCGTCGGGCAACTGGAAAAAGAGATCACGCGCACCAGGGCGAGGGCTCAGGTCGAGCAGATGCGGGAGTTAACAGAAGTCGGGCGCGCGCATGCGAGACTTATTGCCTCGTCTGTCCCGACGGTGGAAATCAATGCGCTCGTGACCGGCTGGGCGCTGGTCGGCGAGCAAGTCGGCAGAACCGCGCAGAACCTGCTTCCGGCGGGCGAAAACGTGCTGAGCACGGATGCTTCGCGCATCCTGAACGAGATCGTGAAACTCGTCCACCAATCAATCCCCGAACAGCAGGCTCTAATCATTGAGACCCAAAAGCGCACGAGCGCGCTGGTCAATGCTTTGCGTGAAAGGATCGGGAGCGTCGAAGACTACTTGCAAGAGGCCAGCCAAGCGGCTGTCGTGGCCGACAATCATCTCTCGAAGCATGCCGAGGCAGTTAAAGCGCGCGCGACGGCCGCCGACCTGACGGCGCGGGCCATCACCGACCTGCAAGCACTGAAAACTATAGTGACGCAGAATTGCACCGGCAAATGTGACGAAACTCTGGCCGCCATAGACGACTTGAATCTGCTGCTTGAGGGGACGAAACAATGGATTAAGGAGCCGGATAAGGTGTTGGCCTTTAACGCGGCGACGGGTGCGGGTGAGTTGGCCGGGAAGGCCCTGGCGCGACAAGGCCGGCCCTCCTATGCACATCCTCTGCTCGTCGAGCGTTTGGATTCAGTTTTAGCGCGCCACTGCCCGCCCGGCTCCTCCTTGCAGACTGCGCTCTGCACGACCCTGGTGCTGCTGCCCGTTAAAGGCTGGGCCTGGTGGAGCCGCCCGGCTCGCGATCAACTGGTCTATGCTGTGGAAAGAGGTCTGGTCAGAGCTAGGCGGACGCTCGCGTGCGAAGGCGAACGGCCTCTGGCGGAAGACATCGTGAGCGCGGGCTTAGTCTAGCGGGGAGTTGAGCTGCGCTCCACGCTCCGGCCGCTTCACCTTTGAGTCTGTTATTTTCAACCCCGAGATAGTTATGAGCACTCAGCTTCCACCGGACGTGAATGTCTCCAGCGCGGCGCAGCCCCCGACCGCGCAGCAGCCGCGAAATGGCCCGCCGCCTCCTGTGGCCCAACCGCCGATCAACAGGATGGCAGGCGACCTGACGAGGTTTTCCTGGCGCGCTTATCTCATCACAGTGCTGGTGCTTGAGATCATCTCTTTCGGCATCTTATCTCTCTTCGGACTGCTCGACATAGGGATCGCATCCATCCTGGTCATCTTCGGGGGCGTGCTGATTTTCGCCTCGGTCGTGCACGTCTCGGCTTACTTCCTCAACAAGATCTATTCCAAGCTCACGGAAAAGAAGAGCATCCAGAGAGATATAAATGCGCTTCAGGAGCAGTTGAGCGAAGATTTCTTTACCAACCTGGTGCGGATCAACTTCAAGTATATAGACAAGTATTACCTGCAAACACAGGTGCAGGCCAATCGCAGCTTTATGCTCGCGTCGGTCGCGGCTTCGGTCTCTCTGCTGATTATCGTGATCGGGATTTTAATGATGTACATGGGGAGCAGCGATAAGATGACGCCGGCTTACATCACGACGATCTCGGGTCTGCTCGGTGAATTTATTGCGACCGTCTTCTTCTATCTTTACAACCGCACGGTCTCGGAGATGTCCCACTACCATCAAAAGCTGGTTCTCACGCAGAACGTCAGCCTCGCGCTCAAGATAGCGCAGGAGCTAACCGATACCGACTCTAAATCGAAAGCGCAGGTCGGATTGATCGAGTGTCTCTCCAGGGACATCAACATGTACTTGACCATGAATCTCTCGAAGATCAAGTCCGAACCGGCTCCGGCAGGCAAGAACGGCGCTCCCGCCGGCAGCTAAGAATTTATCCCTCGTCATGTTGCTCCTCTCCGGCTGAGCCTTGCTTGAGCTGGCTGCCCGTGCGCTCCGCGAGGTTGGCGACGACGGCGATCAGCTCTGCCGGCTCGACGGGCTTGGGAAGATGGATTTGAAAGCCCGCCAGGAGCGCCCGCATGCGATCCTCGGTGCGGGCGTAGGCCGTGAGCGCGGCGGCAGGCGTGCGCCCGCCCTCCTGCGGCTCAAGCTCGCGTATCTTCTTAATCAGAGCGTAGCCGTCCTCGTTCGGCATCTCTATGTCGCTGATAATCACGTCGGGTTGAATGAGGGTGAGCGTCTCAAGCGCCTCGGCGGCGGAGCGGACGGTCGTGACCGTGGCTCCCTGTTGTTCGAGGATGGTGGAGACCAGCTCGCGCGCGTCCTGTTCGTCGTCCACCACCAGCACTCTCAAGCCGTCGAGCATGTGCCCGCCGTCAAACTCGGCCAGGGTCTCGTCGGCCGGGAGCAGCGCGCGTTCTTCCGGCGCTGTGCTCTCGATGGAAGGCGCTATCAGCGGCAGCTCGACCGTGAAGGTCGCGCCGAGGTTTTCGCCCGGGCTTGAAACGCGCGCGCGCCCTCCGTGCAGCTCTACCAGATGACGCACAATCGCCAGCCCCAAACCGAGCCCGCCGTACTGTCGCGTGCTGGTGCTGTCGGCCTGTCGAAAACGCTCGAAGACGAAGGGCAGGAAATCCGGACGGATACCCATGCCGGTGTCGCTGACGATGATCGAGACGTAAGAGTCGTTGCGTTCGAGCCGCACTTCGACGCGCCCATCGCGCGGCGTAAACTTGACGGCATTGGCGAGCAGGTTCCAAACCACTTGCTGCAAGCGGTCTGGGTCGCCGGAGACTGGCCCGGCCAGCGGGTCTGCTATCACTTGAAGGTGAATGCCACGGGCTTCGGCCGCCGGGCGGATGGCTTCGACGGCCTGGTCTATGACAGATTTGAGGTCTATGGGGCGCACGTCCAGGCGCAGCTTGCCGGTGATGATACGCGACACGTCAAGGAGGTCTCCGACAAGCTGGGCCTGCGCGTTGGCGTTACGCTCGATGGTTTCAAGCGCGCGTTGCGTGGTCGCCTCGTCAATCGAGCCCGTGCGCAGGATGCGGGCCCACCCGAGCACGGCCGTCAGGGGCGTGCGCAGCTCGTGCGAGACCGTGGCGAGGAACTCATCCTTGGTGCGGTTGGCCTCCTGCGCCTCGCGGTAGAGGCGTGCGTTGTCAACGGCCAGGGCTGCGCGGCGTGCCAGGTCTTCGGCGAACGAAAGATCGGCCTCGGTGTATGGCCGTCCCGACTCGGCCGTGACGAAGGTGAGCGCGCCGAGCGTGCGGCCGCGCGCGATGAGCGGGACGACCATGTAAGACTTCAGGCCCAGCCGGCGCATCAAACTCAGATGCTCTTCGTCCTCGGCCGTCTCCACCAGCACGGCGTCCGTGATCTCGGACAGAAATTCCGGTTTGCCCGTGCGCAGGACTGCCGGCAGGCCGTGCGGCGCATTCATGTCTGTCGGATAGCGCCGCTCGATCTCCATCGCCAGCTCTATCTTCGCCGGGTCTGTGTGGGCCACTGCCAGACGACGAAAGCTCTGCCCCTGTTCGAGCATGTCCACGGCGCACCAGTCGGCCAACTGCGGCACGGCCAGGTGCGCCACGCTTGAGAGCGTCGATTCATAATCGAGAGATTCCGAGAGTATCTCGCTCGCTTCGACGACGAAGCGCAGGTGCTCTTCGGCCCGCTTCTGATCGTCAATGTCTGTGCTCGTGCCGAACCACTTGAGAACGCGCCCTTCCCGGTCGCGCATCGGCAGGGCGCGGCCCAGGTGCCAGCGATAGCTACTGTCCGAGGCGCGCTTGAAACGCAGCTCCGACTTGAACTCTTCGCCCGTCCGGATGGACTTGTACCAACGCTCGCGGCAAACCTCCACGTCTTCGGGGTGCAGCACGGCCCGCCATCCTTCCGCTGCGAAGCTCTCCTCTTCCGTGAGGCCCGTGTATTCGAACCAGCGCCGGTTGTAGTAGTCAAAGTGGCCGTCCGCGCGCGCCGTCCAGACGATCTGCGGCATGGCGTCGGCCAGCGAGCGGTAACGCTTCTCGCTCTCTTCGAGCAGCACGCGCTCGCGCCGCGCAGCTTCGTAGAGCCGCGCGTTGTCCATAGCGATGGCCGCCTGCGCTGCAAGCCCGGCCACCAGGCGCTCGGAGTATTCCGAAAAAACTCCCGCTTCGGGGTGGCCGAAGAAGAGGCCGCCGAGCACTTCGCCCGAGCGCGAGATGACGGGCACAGCCAGGTAGCTCGTGACGGGCGCTTGGCCCTCAAGCATTCCGTAATAGGGCGAGCTTTCGCCGTAGCGCGGGTCTCGGTTGATATCGCCAATGCGCAGCACGCTGCGGCCGCGAAAGGCCGAGCCGAGAAGCTCTGCGGCGCGCTCCGTGGGGAAATGGGCGAAGACTTCGCGCGGCAGTCCGGAGAGAGTGTAGAGCGTGTGGGTCGCGCCGCGCTCGTCCAGGACGTTGTAGAAGAGGGAGCCGTAACGCGCGCCCGTCAACTCGGTCGCAGCATCGGTGACGGCCTGCACCAGGCGTTGCAGGTCAAGCTCGGCCGAGAGAATCTGGCCTATCCGGTTGACCGTCTCGACCACTTCGCGCTGCTCGCGTATGTCCGCCTCGATCAGCTTGCGCTCCGTGATGTCGTCGGCGATGCCTGCGATGCGCGTCACCCGTCCGCTTTCGTCGCGAATCGGAAAGGCGCGGGCCCAGACCCAGCGCACAGAGCCGTCTGGCCTGACGACGCGGTACTCCTGCTGGTAAGTGCCCGCGAGCCTTTGGGGCAGGGCGGCTCTGACGCGCTCGCGATCATCCGGGTGCACGGCTTCGAGGAAAGACTGGGGGGCAGCGTACAGGCTCTCGCGCGAGCGTCCCCAGATTCTTTCGTAAACCGGGCTGATGTAGATGATCTCTGAAGAGCTTGGGTCTGTGAGCCAGAAGACCTCGTCTATATTCTCGGCCAGTTGGCGAAAGCGTTTCTCAGATTCCTGTAGCTCTTCGAGGAAACGGCGCTCGGCCGTCTCGGCTTCGCGCCGCGCGGCCTGTTCCCGAATCAGGGCTGCGTGCTCCTCCTCCGCCAGCTTGCGCTCCGTGATGTCGCGAATGATGCCCAGGCCGCCGGTGATCTCGCCCGCGTCGTCTTGCAGCGGAGCGTAGCGGGCCTCGAAAAAGCCACGATGGCCGGTCTGCGGAATGATGAAAGCCCTGTCGGTGGCCGTCGGGCTCTTGCCTTCGAGCGCGAGGTGGAAGTAGCGGTCTTCGCCTGTCTCTCGCAGGAAAGGGAAGACCTCGAAGGCGCACCGGCCGAGCACCTCCGCTGCGCTGAGGCCGGAGAGTCTCTCCATAGCCGGGTTCCAGAGCGTGTAGCGACAATCGCGGTCGAAAGCCAGAATGCCATCAGCACTGCTCTCGATGAGCATTTCTACGAGGTTCTTATACATCTACAGTCTCTCTTGAAAGCAGGAGAGCGTTCTACCTTCTCATGGAAAAGGGAATGAAGAGCGCGTGTTGTACGTTTTGAATTCGAAGAGCAGGTCGTCCGCAGGCCCGCCCAGCCAGGTCTGCTCAATCGTCGGTCAGCACCGTTCGTGCCACCCATATTACCAAGACCGGGCGACGGACGCACGCTTTTTATCGAAAGAAGGGCGCGGCTTTTAAATTACAAGCTCGTACTTGCGCTCGACGAGAGGTTTGCCGAAGGCCGTGGACTCTTTCTCCTCGACGAGCTTGAATCCGTGCCTGCGGTAGAGGCTGGCCGCAGTGTCCAGCTCGTGCGTCGTCCAGAGATAAGAGGATTTGTAACCGCACAGGCGAAGGAATTCCATGTACAGCTCGATGAGCTTTTTCCCGAGCCCTATGCCTCTGTATTCGGGAAGGATGAGGAAGTACCTGAGCTGGGCCGCCGCGCCTCTGTCCATCAACAGCAGAAAACCTATCATCCGCCCGCCGTATTCGCAGACCCAGACGCGACTCCTGCGAGGATCATAATTCTGATAGAACTCGTGCAGCCCGGCCGCCACGTAAGACTCGAACTCTATCCCGTAGCCATATTCCCGCGCGTACAGAATCCCGTGCAGGTACGTGACGTAGCCTATGTCGCCCGGCCGCAGCTCCGTTCGGATGATAATATCTTTGACGCTTACCTCTGACTCCATAGCTTTCCTTTCATCGCTCCGCACGGCCCAGAAGGTGAAAGCGCATGAAGGCGAGTATCTGCCGGATGATCTCGCGCGAGGTCTCGTTGTCGTCCAGGAGGTCGAAGGCGTGCGGGCCCGTCGGGTGATTGACGAACGTAACGGGCAGATTGTGGGCCAACGCTTCCGACATGAAGCGGTCTAGGCTGTCGTTCAGGCTTGGCATCTGATCCTGCCCCGCCCTGGCGATGAAGAGGGGCAAGTCCTGCGGCAGGTCTGCGACCGCTTTGCCCTCGGCAGGGTTGGCGAATCCCCACATCTTCGCCACCTCTGCGACGCCCAGCATGTAGCCGTAGCACAAGACTGCGCACTTCAGATACTCGCCGCCTTCGCCGATCAGCACGGAGAGCGCGAGCGGCACGTTGCCGGAGCTGGCCCAGAGACCAATCCTCTGCTCGTCTATCCGGAGCGCGGCGGCGCTACGGCGCACGTATTCGAGCAATGAATAAATATCGGCCGACGGGTTCCGATTACTATAAGTGATCGCCGCGAGGCCGGAGGCCGCCATCAACTCTCCCCACGAAACGCTTGAGCCCATCTCTTTGAACTTACAGCCGACTTTCGCTTCGAATCCGGGGTCGGGAAATCCTGCCACTATGACAACGGCCGGGATGCGCGCTTCGACACTCGCCCCGCTCGGATAGTAGATGTCCATCATGAGCGCCGCTTCGTCGGCCGCGCCGTACACCACGTCTCGCCGCACGCTCACGCCGTCCATGCCCGCCGTCCGGTAGATCACCCTCTTCTTCGATATGGGTTCCTGCTCCGTTTCCTCGCCCATCAGACATTCTCTCCTTTACCGTCATTGTATCGCACCTTCATCGAAGGTGAATCCGAATATCTTGGCAATCCGCGAGGGAGCGTTGTACATTACGACTCTATTTCAAGAAGAGTTAAATTTAGGATTCGGCGGGGGAGTGTGGCTTTGGCAGCGAGATCGAATAGCGGAAGGCGTGCTCTTGTGACGGGCGGGGCCGGGTTGATCGGGTCGCACGTCGCTGACTTATTGCTCAAGGAAGGTTGGGCCGTGCGGATTCTGGATAACCTTGAGCCGCAGACGCACCGCAGAGGCAGGCCGCAGTGGATACCGGCCGAGGCGGAGTTCGTCGAAGGCGATATTAGAGAGCGCGAGACGGTTCGGGCGGCGCTGCGTGACATAGACGTGGTCTTTCACCAGGCGGCCTACGGCGGCTACATGCCCGAGATGGGAAAGTATGTCTCGGTCAACAGCTTCGGCACGGCGCAGATGCTTGAGATCATACGCGACGAGAACCTGCCGGTTAAGAAAGTGATCGTCGCTTCTTCGCAAGCCGTCTACAGCGAAGGCGCTGCCCTCTGCCCCAGCCACGGCCTTGTCTTTCCGACAGTCAGACCCGTCGAGCAACTGAGCAATGGGGACTTCACAGTTCATTGCCCGCACTGCGGCCTTCAGACCGAGCAAGCGCCGACGCCTGAGCACGCGCCCATCGGCGGCGAAACCGTCTATGCCATCACGAAGGTCGATCAGGAGAGGCTGGTGCTGACCTGGGGAAGGCAGACGGGTGTGCCGACGGTCGCGTTGCGCTACTCCTGCACGTATGGGCCCAGGCAGTCCATCTTCAACCCTTACACGGGAGTCATAGCCATCTTCTGCACGCGGCTTTTGAACGACCAGCCGCCAGTGCTCTACGAAGACGGCGAGCAGACCCGCGATTTCTCCTTCGTCGAAGACATAGCCCGCGCCAACCTGCTCGCGGCGACAACGGACGCGCTCGACGGCTTGCCCGTCAATATCGGAAGCGGGCAGGCCGTGACCATCCGCCGTGTCGCTCAACTGATCTCCGAAGCCCTGGGGATTCACATAGACCCGGTCGCGCAGGGCGAGTTTCGTCCCGGCGAGATGCGCCACTTAACATCCGACACGACGCGCGCACGCGCCGCAGGCTACGAGCCGCAGGTTGACCTGGAGACAGGCATCGGCCGTTACCTTGATTGGATTCGCGAGCAGTCGGATGTGCGCGATTACTTCGCCGCCGCCGAACAGATCATGCGCGCCAAGGGCATAGTTCACAGGACGACACAAACTGCGCGAGCGAGCCGCGACTGAAGAGGGATGGAAACTGCCTACACGGTTCTAGACCCGTCAAGCCAGCCTGCGCAGAGAGGGGTGTGCGCCCTCGGCGTGATGATAAAAGCGCCGCGCGCCGGCTCAGTCAAGACGCGATTAGTCCCGCCGCTCAGCGACGACGAGGCGGCGGCCCTGAGCGTCTGCTTCCTGCGCGATACAGCCGAGAATATCGCCCGCGTCACTTTTGAGGAACCGGCCGAGGGCGTAGCCGTTTACACTCCCGTGGGAAGTGAGCGCGCCTTCGACGGTCTGCTCGCGGAAGGTTTCAAGCTCGTCGCGCAGCGCGGCGACCCGTTCGGCGAGAGGCTCTTTCATGCGGCGGAGGATTTACTGGCGCTCGGCTACGAGTCGCTTTGCCTGATTGATTCGGACAGCCCGACGCTGCCGCGCGCGTGCCTGGCCGAAGCGGTCAGGGCGCTCGCCGCGCCGGGTGATCGCGTCGTTCTTGGCCCATCGGACGACGGCGGGTACTACCTCATCGGCCTCAAGCGCGCGCACCGTCGCCTCTTCGAGCAGATCACCTGGAGCACCAGCCTCGTGCTCGAAGAGAGCATCGAACGGGCTCGTGAGATAGGTCTCGCGGTCGCGCTGCTTCCGCCCTGGTATGACGTGGACGACTCTGTGACGCTCGGCCGCCTCTGTGACGAGCTGTTTCTGCCCGGAAGGGAAGAAGGCGCGAGAAAGGCTCTCGGAGGATACGAGGCCGCGCACACGCGCCGCTTTCTGTCACAACTCATCGAGCGAGAGGGACGAGGACGCGTCTGGCCGGCGAAGGAAGCGCCCACAGGGGCCGCCATATGAAGAGCTTGTGGCACGCTCTGATAAAACACGGGGTTCTAAGCTGGACGAACCTGCTGCTCCTGCTGCTCGGGCTCGGCCTGCACGAGATGTATGAGCGCGGGTTGAAGACCGTCAGCGCCAATGATCTGTTCTGGTTCATCCCGCTCATGTTGGCCCAATCGGCGCTCTACGTCGTAGCCTCCTGGGCCGTCCTTCGCGCGCGCGCCTCCTCGCGCTCGACCTTGATTATAGTCGTCGTCTTCGCGGCCCTCTTCCGTCTCGCCATTCTTTATCACGCGCCTTTTCTCTCGGACGACATCTACCGCTACATCTGGGACGGGCGCGTGCAGGCCGCTCGCATCAACCCTTACAGGTACATTCCGGCCGACGAACATTTAGCGCGACTGCGCGACAAAGAAATCTATCCGAAGATCAACCGGCGCGAGTCCGCGCGCACCATCTACCCGCCGTTGGCCCAGGCCATTTACTTCGGGACGACGAGGGTCAGCGAGTCCGTCGTGTGGATGAAAGCGACGATGGTCGGGTTCGAGGCGCTCGCGCTGCTGGCGCTCGTGGGTCTGCTCGCTTCGTTCGAGCTTCCGCTACAGCGGATAGTGATCTATGCCTGGCACCCGCTCGTCGTCTGGGAGTTTGCGGGCAGCGGCCACGTCGACGCCATCAGCATAGCTTTCATCTGCCTGGCATTGCTCGCGCGCCGCTACAACAGGGAGGCGGCCACGGGCGTCGCGCTCGCCTGCGCCGTGCTCGTCAAGCTGATTCCGCTCGTGCTCTTTCCGGCGCTCTATAAACGCTGGGGATGGAAGATGCCTGTCGCTTTCGTCATCACTATCGTCTTGGCCTACGTGCCGTACCTGAGCGTCGGCTTAGGGAACGTGCTCGGATACCTGCCCGGATATACGGAGGAAGAAGGATTGCACAGCGGCAGCAGATTTTTTCTGCTGGGCCTGGCGCGCAGGCTGTTAGGCAGTGAGAGCGTGCCGAGCGCGGCTTACATACTGTTCGCCGGGCTCGCGCTCTCGGCCCTGGCCCTGTGGTCTTTTCTCAAGCGCGAGGAGTGCGAGCGGAGCTTCGTAAAGCGCGCCTTCGTCCTGGCTGCGGCCTTCACCATCCTGCTCTCGCCGCGCTATGAGTGGTACTTCGCCTGGCTCATCCCTTTCCTCTGCTTCGTGCCCTTCGCGCCGGTCTTCGCACTGACGGCGAGCGCCTTTATGCTCTACCTGTTCTGGTTCGGCGAGACGCGAGATCAAACGCTCGTCGTCAACTCGTTTCTCTACGCTCCGTTTGCGCTCATGTGCCTGCTCTACCTGTGGCGCTATCGGTGGCGAATGGGCGGCGGGCGGGCGCGTGTCTTGAGCAGTGAAAGTCTGATATGAAAGGCGAGTCTAACGTGGCTGCTACGTCACCCGAGCACAGTGTCTCGGTCGTGATTCCCGCCCTCAATGAAGAGGCTTGCATAGCGGAAGTAGTCTTAGCCATCCCGCGCGACGTGGCCGGGGAAGTGATCGTCGTCGATAATGGCAGCGACGACCAGACCGCCGAGCGGGCGCGTGCGGCGGGCGCGCGCGTCGTCTCGGAGCCGCGCAGGGGTTACGGCCGCGCATGCATGGCGGGCGTGCGTGCGCTCGGGCCGGAGTGTGAGATAGTCGTTTTTCTGGACGGAGACGGAAGCGACTGTCCGGAGCTGATGTCCAGGCTGGTTGGGCCCATCCGCGCCGGGACGCACGATTTCGTCATAGGCTCGCGCACGCGCGGCCGCCGTGAGCCCGGCAGCATGAACTTTCAACAGGTCTTCGCCGGGCGTGTCGCCGGACTGCTGCTGCGCTTGCTCTACGGCGTTCGCTACACTGATATGTGTCCGTTCCGCGCGATTCGCCGCGATGTGCTAGACCGCCTGGGGATGCGCGAAGAGACGTATGGCTGGAATCTTGAGATGCAGATGAGAGCGGCGCGCGCACGTTTACGCATCCTTGAACTGCCCGTTGACCATCGCTGCCGCATCGGCGGCGAATCGAAAGTTTCGGGAACCATCGGCGGCACACTTCGCGCCGGAACCAGAATCCTCGCCACACTGGCCCGCGTCGCACTGGAAAAGCAATGATGAATGTTCAGACGAAAGAGAAAAAGATGAGCGAGCATGCTGTCACACATTCCGGTGCGGGCGCACCTCTCCTGGCACGCCCCGGCGCTCTTGACACGATCCTGTACGGCGGCCTGGTCGTAGCAGTATTGGACGGGCTGTTCGCGCTGATCTTTTACGGCGCGATACTGGGCGTCAAGCCTTTGCGAATCTTCCAGGGGGTAGCGGCGGGGCTGCTCGGCAGGGCATCATACGAAGACGGCATACGGACTTTTCTGCTCGGCGTTCTGCTTCACTTCGTCGTCGCGACATGCATCGCAGCAGTTTATTACCTGGCAAGTCTGAAATTGCCTGTGCTAATTCAACGACCCGTCGCCAGCGGATTGATATACGGGCTGATCGCTTACCTCGGGATGAATTATCTGGTCGTCCCGCTTTCAGCCATCGGTCTGAGGCCCACTCTTTTACGCACATTTCTGCCCGCATTCATCGCGCACGCCTTCCTGGTCGGCCTGCCCATCGCGCTCATAGCGCGGCGCTCAGCTAAAGCGAATCAGCGAAATTATGGAAACTCGGCGGGCTGACGATGAGATCGCTCATCATTTAGGTATTAGCCCCTGCAAATCCGGATGGTCGTCGGCGGTGGTGTCGTCTCTGGGCCTGATCTCGTAGATGGTTTGGGAGACGCGACGAAAGCGGAAGCGCGGCTCTATGGTGGCGAGCATGCGCGTCTCTGCGAGTTGCCAGCCGGTATCGGCCCACCAGCGCGGGTCTGCGTCGAGGAAGACTCTGCGGCCGTCGCGCAGATAAGCTTCGATCACTTCGGGAAGGCGCTCGCCGGGCCACGTGCCGCCGCTGCCGATCACTTCCCAGCGGCCAGCGCCGAGGCCGCGCCAGTAGGTGACGGCGACGGTCTGGCTGCCGGCGATCAACACTGCGTCCTCAGGCACGAGCGCGAGACTGGCTCGATATTCTTTCGCCAACGCCCGCTGCCTGACGTAGAGGCTGCTCATCGGCCAGGAGTAGAGCCCGAACAGGGCGGCCGTGAAAAAGATGCCCGCCAGCACGAAGACGAACGCGCGCCGCACATCCTTCCATCTCGTTAACTCTGCGCGCATGAAAAAATCTGCGGCGAGAGGAGCAAGCGCGGGCGCTCCCGTCAAGAGATAGCGGCCGTTGAGCACTACGCTGTAGTGGATGATGAGCGAGAGGTTGGCGACCGTGCCGAGCGCGGCCAGCAACAGCAGCGGCGAGAGCGCACGCCGTCGCCACTCTTGAAGAGCCGCTACGGGAAAGGCCACGAGCGAGAGCGGCGCGGCGATGAAAAAGAAGTGGAGCAACCGCCACATGTTCGCCAAGGTCACGGGATGACGCGCAGACTCCTGCCGCGTCAGCTCGACCCACCCGTGCCATGACTTGCGATAATAATCTATGTTGAGCAGCCACCAGGTCGCGAATGGGCCGAAGGCGCAGAGGGTAAAGAGCAGGCAAGCGCCGAGCGTCACCAAGACCTCGCGCCGCGTGAGCTTCCACCCGCAGGCCAACGGCGCAAAGATTAGCCAGGGCGCAAAGAGGGCGACCCCCTCGCGCACGTTGACGCCGAGGCCCAGCAGACTCGCGCCCAGAAGTACCATCCAGATGCTTCTCGCGCGCAGGCCGCGCAGGTGCAGGACGAGCGCGACGGCGACTATCAGGAGCGAGGGAATCTCCGTCATCGCCTGCCCGCTGTAGATGATGAAGAAGGGAGAGAGCGCGATGAGCAGCGCGGCTGCCGTCGCCGCACGGACAGAAGCCGTCAGGTCATGCGCCAGCACCCACCAGGCGATCACGGCGAGCGGGCTCTGGATGACGACGGCGTATTTGAAGAGCAGGTAAGCGTGCTCTACCGGCAGACCGAAGAGAGCGTGGGCCACGCGCCACAAGAGGTGGTTGGTGAAGATAAAGAGCATCCGCCCGAGGATCATCGAAGACGGCTCGCCTTTGACGGCGAGCACAGTATAGTCGAGCGCATCCCAATCGCCCGCGAACGGGTCTAGGAACAGAAGCGCCAGCACGAGCGACAGCAAAGCGGGCCCAACCCACCAGCGCCACGCACTCGGCCACCCGCGCGTCTCAGTCTCGATTGGTTCAGTCATCTACAGCAGGAGACGGAAAGCAGAATCTAACAGGATGGAGAGGATAGGTAGGATAAAAACAGTGATTGCTTTTTCTTTATCCTGACAATCCTCTCCTGTTAAATTTCTTTCCAGGCGTGTGAGGCGCTTGGGGAATCTCAGCCGAACAAAGGCTCGCCGTCGTAGATCACCTGCCAGCCGTTGCGCCTGCTGGTCGAGAGGCTGCGCCTGAACCAGAGGCTTGCGGCCGCCGGGTCGTCGTAGGTCTGGGCGGCAGGGCGCGTCTCGCGCGGGTCTACGCGCATGATTAACCCGCCCTGCGCAGAGGTCTTGAGGCCGAGGAGCGCGATCATCTCCTCTTTGGCCATCACGACCGTACGCAAGCTGACGGTCTCTTCCGTTTCTTCGCCGGTCTCGTCCGTAAAGTCGAACTCATTTGCTTCGGTCTCGTCGCCGATAATGTCGTCGAAAAAGTCGTTCTTATCGTTCATGTCTCTATTATATCTCCCTCCGTCACAAATCATCAGCCGCGCGTTAACTGGCGGTACTTGATGCGATGCGGCTGATCGGCTGCTGCGCCCATGCGCGCGCGGCGATCAGCCTCGTAGTCAGAGTAATTGCCCTCGAACCAGACGACGCGGCTATCGCCCTCGAAGGCCAGGATGTGCGTGGCTATGCGGTCTAGGAACCAGCGGTCGTGGCTGATAATGATGGCGCAGCCAGCGAAGTTTTCCAGCGCCTCTTCGAGCGCCCGCATGGTGTTCACGTCAAGGTCGTTCGTGGGCTCGTCCAGCAGCAGCACATTAGCGCCCTCTTTCAAGACCTTGGCTAAATGGACGCGGTTGCGCTCGCCGCCCGAGAGCATCCCGACCTTCTTCTGCTGGTCTGCGCCCGCGAAGTTAAAGCGCGCGACATAGGCGCGAGAGTTGACCTGCCTCGGGCCCAGAGCGATTGTCTCCTGCCCGCCGGAAATCTCTTCCCAGACAGACTTGTCCGCAGACAGCGCGTCGCGGCTCTGGTCAACGTAGGCCAGCGCGACCGTTTCGCCTTTGCGAATCGTTCCGGCGTCCGGCTCTTCCTGCCCCACGATCATCCTGAAGAGCGTAGTCTTGCCAGCGCCGTTTGGGCCAATCACGCCGACGATGCCGCCGGGCGGGAGCTTGAACGTCATGCCGTCGATGAGGAGGCGTTCGCCATAAGCCTTAGTCACACCGTCGGCCTCTATCACGACCTGGCCGAGGCGCGGGCCCGGCGGGATGTAAATCTCCAAGTCCTGACGCCGCCGCTCGCTCTCCTGGTTCAAGAGCGCCTCGTAGGAGTTGATGCGCGCCTTGCTCTTGGCCTGCCTGCCCTTCGGAGACATCCTGATCCATTCCAGCTCGCGCTCAAGGGTCTTCTGCCGCTCGGTCTCTGTCTTCTCCTCCTGCTGCAAGCGTGTGCGCTTCTGCTCAAGCCAGGAGGAGTAGTTGCCCTGCCAGGGGATGCCCTGGCCGCGATCAAGCTCAAGAATCCAGCCCGCGACGTTATCGAGAAAATAGCGGTCGTGCGTGACGGCTATGACCGTCCCGGCGTATTGCTGAAGATGATGCTCAAGCCACGCGACGCTCTCGGCGTCGAGGTGGTTGGTCGGCTCGTCCAGGAGCAGTATGTCTGGCTTTTGCAGGAGCAGCCGGCAGAGTGCCACGCGACGGCGCTCGCCGCCCGAGAGCACCTTGACGGGAGTCTCGCCGGGAGGGCAGCGCAAGGCGTCCATCGCCATCTCAAGCCTCGAATCCAAATCCCAGGCGTCCACGGCGTCGAGCTTCTCCTGCACAGCGCCCTGGCGTTCCAGCAGAGCCGTCATCTCATCTTCCGACATCGGCTCGGAGAACTTCTCGTTGATTGCATCGTACTCCTTGAGCAGGTCGACGACAGGTTGCACGCCCTCTTCAACCACCTGGCGCACGGTCTTGGCGTCGTCCAGTTGCGGCTCCTGTTCGAGGAGCCCGACCGTGTAGCCGGGCGAGAGCACAGTCTGCCCCACAAACTCTTTGTCCGCTCCGGCCAGTATCCTGAGCAGCGAGCTTTTGCCCGAGCCGTTGAGGCCGATGACCCCGATCTTGGCTCCGTAAAAATAGGAGAGATAGATGTCCTTGAGGACGGCTTTCTTATCGTAGTACTTGCCGACGCCGACCATCGAATAGATAACTTTATTGGGAACCGTGCTCATCAGCTCTTAAACTGAAACCTCCTGGAAGATTTGGGGCCCGTGCCTTTGGGAAATATGCGCCAAACAGACGGCGGGATGAGATTGTGTTTAATCGAGAGGCGTCGCTCCGGCGGCCTTCGGCTCGAAGTAAGTGAAGGTAGTGTATTTCGATGATTAAGTCCAGCGTGCTCGGCCCACGCGTGGGCAGAACAGTACGTGGACGCGCCCTGAGCGGCTCGCCATTCTTAACGCATACGCAGGTGTAGACTATCAGGTCAGAACGCCTCGCAAGGGCTCGCCGGAAGCGCCGAAGTATTTGTCCTGCTGGGCGTTCTCTTGTGTTAAAGCTTATGGGTGCCCTGGTTCGTGTGAGTTTCGGCCAAAGCTCTCGTGTGTAGATCGAGAGAGTTTTCGGGTGCTTGCCTATCTGCTCTTCCTGGTCTTGCTCTTGGCAGAGCTTTTACCAGCTTTCTTCCCGCCCTTGCCGGACGCCCCTTTCTTCGTCTCCTTACCGGCAGCGCTGCGCTTTCGCCCCGAACTGCCACTGGCTGCGCTCCTGCCCGAACCGGACGCGCGAACGCGGCGGCCCCGACGACCCTGCCCCTCTATCAACTCGCCGGACATCAGGTAATCGTAACTGCGGCGTACTACGTTGCGCGCGACCCCGAGCGTATCGGCCAGCGTGCGTTCGCTCGGCAACATCTCACCGGCTGCGAGGACACCTGTATTAATCAATCCGGCAAGCTGATCGGTAATCTGCCTGGTCATTGACTCCGGCCTTGATCTGTTGACACGGACTTTTAGTTTGCTCACGGAAGTCGTCCTCCTTAGTGGCTCGCTATTCTATGCGCCTCTACACTTAGCGTCAATGAATATATTGGCCTAAAACCGAGGAATTTTCGGCCATTTGTTTAATGTATGTTATCGCACTAAAAGGGGCGCGCGAATGTGTGCGAGAGAGTGAACGGATTGTTAGAAGGAAGAGCCGTGAGTGCCAGACACGCAGAAAGGTCTGCCTGCCAGAGACTCTGATTGGTTTACAATAACCGGCCTGAAAAATTTTTCCCCGAAGAGTGTTAATAATCTCCTCCCGCCACCGTTTATAGAGGTAGAGACCGCCGTGAAGGAGGATGAAGTGCCAGCAACAGCCATGCACCTGAGACCGCTCCCCAATCCGCCAGACCAGTTGGAGAGCCTGTTTCACGAGCACCACAAACAGATTTTCCGCACAGCCTATCGCATTACGGGCAGCGCCTCGGACGCCGAGGACGTACTGCAAACAGTCTTCCTGCGGCTCGTGCGGCGCGACGCGGCGGAGAGCCTCTCGCTGCCGTCCCCGGCAGCCTACCTTGTGCGCGCCGCCGTCAACGCCTCTTTGGACATCGTTCGCAGCCGCCGCAACGCTCCTTCAGTCACTCTGGAAGAGGTCGAGCCTGATGCGATTGCGAGCGCAGAGAGCGGCCCCGAAGCCCTGCATGCTGACGGCGAGCTGCGGCTGCTGGTGAGAGAGGCCGTCGCGCGACTCGGCCCGAAGGCCGCTGAGTTTTTCGCGCTCAGGTATTTTGAAGGCTACGATAATCGCGAGATAGCCGAGCTGCTCGGCACCTCTCAAATGGTCGTCGCAGTCGTCCTCCACCGTTCGCGCGCGCGCTTGCGAAAAGAGATCGGCAAGTATTTGGAGAAACATCATGAAGCATAGCAAACCTGAGACAGCCGACACCGTTCTTGATCGAGTGATCGAGGGCATGAGAAACGAAGAGATTGACCCCGGCATAGTTGACGAGGCGGCCGCGCGAGTCTGGGCCAGGCTCTCTACAGAGCGCATGAAGGAAGCCGACACGCAGACGGAAGCGGCCCCGGCCGAGTTGATCGAAGGGTGCGCAGATTTTCAGACATTGATCCCGGTCTACCTGCGCGGCCAGCTATCGGAAGCCCGCGCGCTCCTCCTCGAAGATCACACGCACGAATGTATCCCCTGCCGCAAAGCCTTGAAGCAGGCGCGCAGCCGTCAAACGAACGCCCCGGCAGCGACCCGCGCATCCGCTCAATCGAACAGGGCTCGCACAATCTCTTCGCAGCCGGTGTGGCGCTGGGCCGTGGCTGCCGTCCTGGTCGTCGGGTTCGGGCTCGGGGCTTTCACAATCCTCCGGCGCTTCTCCAATTCGGGCGAGGCGCGCGCGACCGTCGTCGAGACTGGCGGCTCGGTCTACAGGGTCTCCGCTACTGAGAGCCGCGAGCTGAAAGCCGGCGAAGAGATACCGAAAGGCGAAAAGATTCGCACGGCCAGGGACGCTTACGCCGTCGTCAGATTGGAAGACGGCTCGCTCGTCGAGACGAAGGAGCGCTCCGAGTTCTACGTTTCCGAGAACGCGCAGGGCGTGACCGTTCACCTTGATCGCGGCAACGTCATAGTCGAGGCAGCCAAGCAGCGCGAGCGACACCTCTACGTGGCGACGCCAGATTCTTTAGTCTCTGTGACCGGCACCATCTTTTCCGTCAACAGCGGCACGAAGGGCTCGCGCGTCTCGGTCGTAGAGGGCGAGGTTCACGTCAACCACGCAGGTGACGAGCGCGTGCTTCATCCAGGCGACCAGACGACCACGCAGGCCAGCCTTGAGATGGTTCCCATCAAGGACGAGATCGCGTGGAGCCGCAAGTCGGAAAAGTATTTGAGAATGATGACGGAGCTGGCCTCGCTGCGCCGGGAAGTAGATCGCCAGGTGGCTCGCCCCGAAGTTCGTTACTCCTCGCGCTTCCTTAACCTCGTGCCTGAGGGGACTGTGCTCTACGCCGCGCTTCCCAACCTGAGCGTGAGCCTGAGCGAGTCGCACAGGATCATGCAGGAGCGCATCAATCAGAATCCCGCACTCCGCGAGTGGTGGGAAGCAGAGCAGGCGAAAGAGCGCGGCGGCCCCGGCTTGAACCTGATGATCTCGCAGATACGCGAGTTCGGCGAATACCTCGGGGCCGAGGTCGTTGCTTCGGCTCAGATGAACGAGAAGGGCGAGCCGGACAACTTCCTAGTCCTCGGCGAGCTGAAAAACTCCGCAGGCTTTCGTCCCTACGTCGAGCAGAAGGTCAAGGCGCTCAACCTGCTCGCGAAGAATGGGCCCATCGTCCGCATCGTTGACGACCCGTCGAACACTGCGGCCACGGGCGACGCCGCCAGGCCGCCGCACGAGATTCTGATCTGGATACAGAACGACTTCTTTGCCGCCGCTCCCAGGCTTGAGCAGTTGCAAAGGCTGCAACAGACTGTGCAGTCGCCTAGCAGCAATGCGTTCACGGCCACGCCCTTCTACGCGCGCATAGCTGACATTTACCGCGACGGCGCTGGCCTGATTGTCGCCGCAGACCTTGAGAAGATCATCGCCCGCGCCGTCAGCGAAAAATCTCAGGAGGAAGCGGCGCGCGTCGAAGCCTATCGCAAGCTCGGGCTGCTAGACCTCAGGCATTTCATCGTCGAGCAGAAGGATGCGGAAGGCCACACGCAGAGCCGCGCCAGCCTGACTTTCAACGAGCAGCGACGCGGCATAGCCTCCTGGCTTGCCGCCCCCGGGCCCCTGGGCTCGCTCTCCTACGTTTCGCCCGACGCGAACGTGGTGGCCGCCTTCGTCGTCAAAGAGCCGACGGCGCTGGTTGACGACCTGCTCTCCTTTATGGAGACTGCCTCGCCCGAGCTGCGCAAAGACTTGCAGGAGATGGAGGCCAAGCGCGGCTTGAACATCCGCAACGATTTCGCCGCGCCGCTCGGCGGAGAGTTCGCCTTCGCCATCGATGGGCCTATACTGCCGACGCCTTCGTGGAAAATGGTCTTCGAGGTCTACGACCAGGCGCGCTTGCAGCAGACCTTCGAGCGCGTGGTCGAGCAACTGAATCAGTGGGCCGCGCGCGAAGGCAAAGGCGGTCTGCAATGGGAGAAGACGGACGTGGGCGGGCGCACCTTCTACGCCTTGAAGTCCGTGGACTTCGGCCTGGAAGTCCATTACGCTTACGCGGACGGCTACCTGGTGGCCGCGCCGAGCAGGGCGCTCATTGACCGCGCGCTTCGGTATCGTGAATCGGGCTATACGCTCCTGCGCTCGCCGCGATTCACGGCGCAGCTCCCCTCGGACGGGAATGCCAATTTCTCCGCCGTCCTCTATCATGACCTTGCGCCTTTGATCGAGCCGCTGGCCGAGCGGATGGCCAAGTCTGGCAAGATGACCGAGGAGCAGCAGCAGGCCGTGCGCTCGCTGGGCGCTTCGACGCCGCCGACGCTGGCTTATGCTTACGCGCAGGGCGACCGCATCGTGCTCGCCTCGAACACTGAAGGCGGGCCCTTCGGCCTGAGCCCGAGCAGCCTGTTGGGCCTGCCCAACGCCTTCGCCATCCAGCACATCATGCAAGAGGCCATGACGGGGAAGAACGCCAAGCCATGATGGGCAGATGACGGGCACGCACAATTGAGCATACGCCAGCGAGCGGGCGGAAACCATCGCCCGCTCGCTGGCGTAAGTAGACAGAGAACTTTGATGTCGGAAGAGACAGAGAGCGACTTGATGAATCCGGTTATAGACCTCGAAGGATTGAGCGTGCAGTTCGGCGGCCGTCCGATCCTCAAAGACTTGCGCGGCTCGCTCGGGGGGCGCGCCATCGGCTTGCTTGGCCCAAACGGCGCGGGCAAGACGACGCTCATTCATACGCTGCTCGGATTTCACCCTCCCTCGGCGGGCACAGCCCACATCTTCGGCCAGGACATACGGCGCGACGCCAAGCGCATACGCGCCCTCATAGGCTACATGCCTGAGCGCGATTCCTTCATCGCTCGAATGTCGTGCGTCCATTTCGTCAGTATGATGGCGGAGCTATCGGGCCTGCCCGCCGAGGCCGCGCTTGAGCGCGCGCACGAGGCGCTCTTTTACGTCGGCCTGGGAGAGGCGCGCTATCGCACCCTGGACACCTACTCGCTCGGGATGAAGCAACTGGCGAAGCTGGCCCAGGCTATCGTGCATGGGCCCAAGCTCATCATCCTGGACGAGCCGACCAACGGCCTAGACCCTCCGACGCGCCAGCGCATGATTCGCCTGATACGCGAGATACGCGACAGCGGCGAGGCCCACATACTGCTCTCCTCGCACCTGCTGCGCGATGTCGAAGAGTCGTGCGAAGAGATTCTGATCTTGAAGGACGGGCGCATCGCCGCCAACTGCAACCTGGAAGAGGAGCGAAGGGCCAACCGCCGCTTTCTTGAGATGGAGATACGCGGCGACGGCCAGCCCTTCGTCGAAGCCATCGCGCGCACGGGCTGTGAATACGCGATCACGGGCGCGCGCCGCATCAAGCTGGTCTTGCAGGACGAGGTGGAGATCACAGACCTCTACCGCATGGCTGCCGAGCGGCAGGTGCAGATTCGCCGTCTCAACTTTAAGCGCGACTCGCTCGAAGACATTTTCCTGAAAGCGATGGAGGGCGGCAATAATGGCGGTATATGAGCACACCTACAGGCCGTACGCGGGCGAGATGACGCCGCTCTGGTCGCGCTTTCTGGTCATCCCGCGCCACGCCTTGCAGGGCGTCTTTCAATCTAAAGTTATGATCGGCTTCTTCATCGCCTGCCTCATCTATCCGTTGGTCGCAGCCATCGTCATCTACCTCCCGCACAACGAGAGCGCGAAGGTGATTATGAAGATGACGATAGGGGATTTGATTCCGATTGACGCCGATTTCTTTTACACCTTCGTCGCCACGCAAGGATTCTTCGCCTTCTTCCTGAACCTGCTGGTGGGCCCACCGCTGATTTCGCGTGATCTGTCGAACAACGCGCTGCCGCTCTACCTGTGCCGCCCGTTCACGCGCGCCGAATACGTGCTCGGCAAGATGAGCGTAGTCTTGATTCTGCTCTCGGCGATCACGTGGATTCCGGGGCTCCTGCTATTTCTTTTCCAGTCTTACCTGGGAGGGCGACAGTGGTTCGCGGCGAACCTTCGTTTGGCGGGCGCTATTCTGCTGGGCAGCCTCGTCTGGATACTGCTGCTCGCGCTCTTGTCGCAGGCCATCTCGGCGCTGGTCAAGTGGCGTCTGGCGGCGAGCGCCGCACTGCTCGGCCTCTTCTTTATTCCGTCCGTCTTCGGAGAGATCGTCAATAACATCTTCTTCACCCGCTGGGGAAATCTCCTGAGCCTGCGCGCGCTGATACGTGCCGTGTGGATGGGACTGTTCGGCATCTTCGAGCGGCAGACGGGCCACATACAGGGAATGGTCAACGGGCGATACATGAACGTAGTGCTCATAGAGCCGCCGCTCTGGACTGCGTGGCTCGTCCTTTTCATACTGGCCGCCCTGTGCCTGGCGGTGATTGCGCGCCGGGTGCGCGCTTACGAGGTGGTGCGCGGATGACGGAAAGCCCATCACAGATGATCGTCTTCGACGATGTCTCGAAATTCTACGGCGAGATTCTAGGCGTCAACCGCGTCAATCTCTCGATTGCGCCGGGCATCACGAGCCTGGTGGGCCCAAACGGCTCGGGCAAGACGACGCTGATGAATTTGATGACGGGGCTGCTGCGCCCGACACGCGGCCGCATCGAGATTCTCGGCATCACGCCAGACCGCCCCGAGGAGCTTTTCCGCAAGGTCGGCTACTGCTCGCAGTTCGATTCCTTTCCGAGCGGGATGACGGGCCGCCAGTTCATCAGCTCTTTCCTGGGCGTTCATGGCTACACGCGCGCCGAGGCAGAAGAGCTGACGACGCGCGCGCTTGAGCGTGTCGGTCTACAGGAAGCAGCCGACAGGAAAGTGGCGGGCTACAGCAAGGGCATGCGGCAGCGCATACGCCTCGGCCAGTCAATCGCGCATGGGCCCACTGTGCTCATCCTTGACGAACCGCTCAACGGCCTCGACCCGATGGCACGCGCCGAAAGCATCAATCTCTTTCGCCACCTCGCGGCAGAAGGCTTGCACCTGATAATTTCGAGCCATATCCTGCACGAAGTTGATATGATGAGCGACCGTGTAGTGCTGCTCAATAACGGCTACGTCGTCGCGGAGGGCGACATTCACGGCGTCCGCGACGAGATGGAAGAGCACCCGATGCAAATCCTGATACGCTGTGATCGGCCGGGCGTTCTGGCTGCTCGGGTCTTCGCGCAGGATGCGGTCGTCGAAGCGCGCCTGCATACGGACGCGCACGGCCTTTTCGTCAAGACCAGGGATGCAGACCGCTTCTATCTACTGCTCAACAAGGTCGTCCTGGAAGAGGGCCTGAGCGTAGAGTCCGTGGCTCCCGTCGATGATGATCTGAACGCCGTTTACCAGTACTTGATCGGCTCCGAAGGAGGCAACCCGTCATGAGCACCAGGGCCGACGCCCGCGTCGTCACAAAGAGCGCAGAGGGGCTCCCCTGGGCCCTCTGGCTGCGCCAAGTCGCAAGCATCCTCAAGCTTGAGGTGAAGAAAAATTTCCGGGGCCGACGGGCCGTGCTGATCTACCTGCTGGCGCTGCTGCCCGTCCTGATTTTCGGCGCGATAGCCCTCATCCCCCCGAGCGTCGGAGGCAGGAGCGAGCCTGCGTTCGTCAACATGATGTTCGCCAACATCTTCGAGATTCTGATCTTGAGGACGGTGCTGTTTTTCGGCTGCGCCTGGATATTCATGAACCTCTTCCGTGGCGAAGTCGTAGACCGCAGCCTGCATTACTATTTCCTCTCGCCGCTTAGGCGCGAGGTCTTGGTGGCGGGAAAATACCTTTCGGGACTGCTGACCTCGGTCATCCTGTTCGGCTCGGCCACGCTCATCTCGCTCGTGCTGCTTTACCTGCCGATGGGTTACAGCGCGAGCCTTCAGCTTCTCTCCGAGGGAAACGGGTTGAAGTACGGGCTGACCTATCTGGCAATCACAGTCCTGGCCTGCGCTGGTTACGGCGCGCTCTTTCTGCTGATCGGCTTACTGTTTCGCAACCCAGTAATTCCGGCGCTCCTGGTCTACGGCTGGGAGTTCATCAACTTTCTTTTGCCGCCGGTGCTGAAAAAGCTGAGCGTCATTCATTACCTGCAATCGCTGATGCCGCTTCCGCTCTCGGAAGGGCCCTTCGCCATCGTGGCGGAGCCGACTCCGGCCTGGGTCGCCGTGCCGACGCTGCTGCTCATGACGGGGCTGGTGCTCCTGTTTTCGAGCATCCAGATTCGCTGGATGGAGATCAAGTACGGAGGCGAGTAACGTTCAGTAGTTCTTGAGCACGGTGCTTTGCGAGGCGAAGGCTTGCCAGCGCCCGTCTCGCCGGACGAAGGTGTCCGTGAACTGTTGCCGCTCGACCATCTCGCGCGTCTTGAAGGTGATGATGCCGGTGAGCGTGGCAGCGTCCTTGCCATAGCTGAGCAGCTTAGCGCCGTCTATGCTCCATGAGGTGACGGACGCGGCCGGCTCCATCGAAGCCAGGGTTTGCGCCTTGTTGTAGGGTTTGCCGTCGGCCGCGATGGCTATGTAATCTTCGGCGAGCATACGTTCGAGCGTCGCCTTATCGCCCTTGATATTCGCTTCCGTCATCTTCCCTTCGACATCCTTCAACTCCGCTAAGAGCGCGTCCGGTTTAAGCTCGGTGGCGCGCTGCTGAGCAGTAGCAGCCTCACTCGCCGTCGTCTGCCTGCGACCCGCGAGCCACAGACCGGCGAACAGCCCGACGACTATCATCGCAAGCCCGACGAGCGCCATCAACAGCAGATTAGACCTGCGCGGCGCTGGCGCAGTTTCGGTCGTCACCTGTGACCAGGGCTTCTGTCCGCCGAGCGAGGGCGCTGAGCCGCTCCATGAGTTGGCCGCGCCGCCCGACCTGAAGAACTCGGACGAGGCAGTGAGGTCGCCGCTCCCCTGTGAAGGGGAGAGAATCGTCGGCTGCGGCTGCGAGCGCGGCGCGGAACCGGACGCGAGGCGCGTGCCTTCGTTCGTGCAATAGGTTTGCGAATCGTCTTCGTAGGTCGCATAGCAGTTGGGGCAGTGTTTCATGGGGGTGAACGTTCTTCCTCTCTGAAAAGGGAGCGGCCCGGCTGTGAATTCGGCGCGCGATTATAACAGAGCGCAAAGGGGCGTCGCACGGTCTTTGAGCCCGACAGGGCTGGTCTTTACGCAAGCCTTCGCCTCGTTGTATTCTGCGCGGGTCAAGGATCGAAAGTCCGTCGCTTAATCATCCGCAGAGCATCCCTCGCCTGCACCTTTGCCTTTATCAATCCAGAACCGGCCACGTCCCGGAGGTGAGAATGGAAAGCAAGTCGCCAGCACGTTCGCTCTCAACTATCTTCGCCGCATCCCTTCTTCTGCTCTGTAGCATGACCCTCGTGAGCGCCCAGAGGCGTCCGGTCGGAACTGGAAACTCCGGCGGCGGCGCGGGCAGTGGAAGCCGGGCCAACACGACTGGAAGCGCCGGTACGAGCGGCAATAGCGGCGGCAGCGCGGGAACGCAAACGCAGAGCGCCACTCGCGCCGGGGCCACGCCCGCCATCAAACGCGCCGCGAGAAGAAGCTCAGGCAACACTGCTGTTCGCAGGCGTGCGCAGCCGCAGCCCGTCGAGACTGACGCGGAAGAGAGTCAGCCCGTGGCGACGGACGAAAACACCGAGCGTGCCAACGCCTACTTCGATAGGGGCCAATACAAGGAGGCCGCCGAAGCTTACAGGCAGGCGCTACGCGCGAATAATAGCAACATAGATGCGATGCTGGGATTGGCCGATTCTTACCTCTACAGCGGCAGCTACGAGAATGCGCTGGATGCTTACAAGGGAGCCACGCTGCTCAAGCCCAACGTGGCCGAGGCACATTTCGGCCTCGGCAACGCCTATCTGATGATGGGGCGCTACGGCGAGTCGCTGGCCCCACTGCGTCGCGCGCTCGCCCTGCGGGCCACTTACGCCGAAGCCCATTACGGCCTCGGCGAAGCCTATCGCAACCTAGACCTCTTTCAACAATCGGTCGGCTCCTACAAACAGGCCATCCACCTCAAGCCTGACTTCGCAGACGCCTACTACAGCCTCGGCCTGGCCTTCATCAGTCTCGGCAACAAGGCGGCAGCCCTTGAGCAATACAACCTCCTCAAAAACCTCGACGCAGACCTCGCCCGCAGACTGAGCGACGCCATCAACAAATAGAAAAAGAGCGGCTCCCTTTGGGAGTTCGCTCTTTCTATCTAAGAAGTGCTGGGGCGGCTAGTGGGGCTCGAACCCACGACCTCTTGATCCACAATCAAGCGTTCTAACCGACTGAACTATAGCCGCCGCAAACTCTTTGGATTATCGCTCGAACATCATACCGAAGGAGGCGCTTGACTGACAAGCGCCCCCGAAAATCGACCGCCTATTAGCTGATGCCCCCGGCACGACTCGAACGTGCGGCCCTCTGCTTAGAAGGCAGATGCTCTATCCGCTGAGCTACGGGGGCTCTTTGCTGGAAGCGGTTTGATGTTAACACGCGGCCAGGCTTTGGCGTCAACCGGAGGGTTGTTGGTTGCTCGCGGAGCGTGAGTTTGAAGGAAGGCCACAAAAGCTTTCCAGGTATGTTAAAGTGCCGGGACTGAAGTTCGTGCGAAAGATGAGGGAGCAAAACTTTGACGCGCGCATGCTGGCGTTGCTGGTGGCAACGGCGGTCGCGCTCTACCTGTGCTGGCTGATGCTCCAGCCCTTTGTCAACGTGCTGGCGTGGGCGGCCGTGCTGGTCATCTTCTTTTATCCAGTCCACAGCCGCTTGGTGCGCCGCACGCGCAGACCTGGGACGAGCGCGCTCCTTTCCAGCCTCTTCGTTATCATAGTCATCCTGCTGCCGCTGACGCTCATCACCCTGGCCCTCGTCAGGGAGATGAGCGGAGCGTTGCAGAGCATACAGGCGAACGCCGCCACGCTGCTTAACACCAACTCGCCCGTCCTGGGTCGCTTCATCGGATGGCTGGGCCATTACGTTAACCTTGACCAGTTATATTCGCAGGACTTCCTGATGGAGCGTTTGAAGGGGTTGAGCGGCACTATAGCCGGGAGCACGCTGGGCTTTGTCGGCGGCCTGGTCGGGGCAGTCGTTCAGGTCTTTTTCGTGATCTTCACGATGTACTACCTGTTTCGCGACGGCGAGCGAATCATGCGTGCGCTGCCGGAGATGCTGCCGCTGGAAAGGGCGCAGAGCGAAGCGATCTTCGCGCGCACGCGCGATGTCATCAGCGCAAGTCTCTACGGGGTGCTGGTCATAGCGATCATACAGGGCGCGCTCGGAGGCTTAGCCTTCTGGGCGCTCGACCTGCCCTCGGCAATCGTCTGGGCGGTGGTCATGACTTTCCTCTCCATGATTCCGATGGCCGGCTCTTTCCTGGTCTGGGTTCCGGCGGCCATCTACCTCGGGATCACGGGCCACTGGGGCAAGGCGCTTATTCTGGTCGCCTGGGGCTCTCTGGTCATCGGGACGGTCGATAATTTTCTGCGCCCCAAGCTGGTCGGGGAGAGAACCAGGCTGCATGAGCTGTTCATCTTCTTCTCCGTGCTCGGCGGCTTGAAGGTCTTCGGCGTCCTGGGCATAGTGCTGGGCCCGGTCGTCCTGGCCATCACCCTCGCCCTCCTGGATGTTTTTAGACACGCCGACCGCTCGAAAGCCGCTATTTTAAAATCCGATGACGTTCGATGAGACAAAGAATCCCTGGCGCACGCTCGGTTCCAGGGAGGTCTATGACAATAGCTGGATCAGAGTCCGCGAAGATCAGGTCATACGCCCAGACGGCCAGCCGGGCATCTACGGAGCCGTCCATTATAAGAATGGGGCTAGAGTAGCTAAAGCGGATGCTTTCTCAACAACTTTAGCAACTCCTGATACAAATTACTGTGGCGCATGTTGAAGCGCCATTCACATTCTTTCAAGTGCAAGTAGAAGGTATGCGCTGCCACGCCATGAAACTTCT
>DASVQF010000043.1:0-144880 GCA_036389315.1 Pyrinomonadaceae bacterium | reverse complement strand
CCGCACTTTTGGTGCTAAGAAATCCGGCAACCGATTGAAGCTGTGTAACTTACAGAGTTTTCCGGTCAGACTGACTGAAACCGGCAAAGCTACTGATGACAATTACTTGCAGGCACCCTGCACCAAATTTGAGGGTGACCCGCGGATTGCCTAAGGTTATCGGACTCACGCAAATGGTTATTCGCTAACGGGGCCATCATAAGCTATTTTCAAGGGGTGGAGAAATTTCCCGAACAGTCGTCGAGGCGAATTGCCTCTTGACGATGGTCGTTATAACGAGTATACTCCCGTCATGGTGACGAAGTTACAAGAGGAGTTGAAGCAGACGAAGCCTTTCGCGAGCCTGGAGGAGGAAGTCATACTCAACCTGGCGCGCACGGCCGAGTATGTCGGCTCGCGCGGGGCTGAAGTGTTGAAGCAAGCGGAACTGACGCCCACGCAGTACAACGCGCTCAGGATACTGCGCGGCGCAGGGGCGGAGGGGCTCACCTGCGGGGAGATAAGCGAGCGGATGGTGACAAAGGATTCGGACATTACGCGCCTGCTTGACCGGCTTGAGCGGCGTGGCCTCATCTCGCGCGAACGCCCTGAGAACAACCGCCGCGTCGTCATCACGCGCATTACGGACGAGGGGCTGAGAATTCTCGCCGAACTGGATAGTCCCATGCAAGAGAGCCACCTTAAGCTTGCCGGACACCTCGGCGAGCAGCGATTGAAGGCGCTCAACGAACTGCTTGAGGCCATGCGCGAGGCAGAAACCTAAAAATTTTTATCATGATAGTTGTTATAACAACTTAGCGTGCAACATAGATACTCGAATGATGGAAAACATAACAAAAGAGAGACGGCGGCTCCCCACTTACTTTATCTCGCACGGCGGCGGCCCCTGGCCCTGGCTGAAGGCGCAGATGCCTGGAGTCTACGACAAGCTTGAAGCGTCGCTGAAAGATATGCCGCGCCAGTTTGGGACGACCCCGAAGGCCGTGCTTGTGATGTCCGGGCACTGGGAGGAGCGCGACTTCACTGTGATGTCTGGCCCCGAGCCGCCGATGATCTACGACTACTCAGGATTCCCTGAGTTCACATACCGTATCAAGTACCCAGCGCCGGGGTCGCCCGAGGTCGCGCGCCGTGTGCAGGAACTATTACGCGGGGCGGGCTTCAGTGCCAGGGCCGATGACCGGCGTGGGTTCGACCACGGGACGTTCGCGCCGCTGGCGGCCATCTACCCGGAGGCAGACGTGCCCGTCCTACAGCTCTCTATCAGGAGCGATTACGACGTAGAAGCGCACCTCGCCGCCGGGCGTGCGCTCGCGCCGCTGCGCGACGAGGGTGTGCTTATCGTCGCGAGCGGGCTCAGCTACCACAACCTGCGGCGGTTCGGTGATGCCGGACAACAGCCGTCACGCGAGTTCGACGCGTGGCTGACGGATGCTGTCTGCGGGACTGTTTCTGCGGAAAGGAATCGAAGGCTTCGCGCCTGGGCCCAGGGCCCTTCGGCGCGGCTTGCGCACCCGGACGAAGACCACCTGATACCGTTGATGGTCGCGGTCGGCGCGGCCGAGGAGGAAGCGGGCGTACGCGTCTACCACGAGGACTCGTTCTTCGGGGCGCTCACAGTCTCAAGCTATCGCTTCGGGCAGGATGCGGCCTAAGAGTAAGCGTCGATTCATACAGGAGAGGTGAGGAAACTTGAGATGGAAGAGAGACAGATAACTGAATCGTTAATCGCCGTGACGGGCGCTACGGGTCAACTTGGACGGCTGGTCATCGAAGCGTTACTCGGGCGGGGCTTTCGGGCTGATCGGATCGTCGCCCTGGTGCGTGACACTGGCAAGGCGTCGGAGTTGGCTTCCCGTGGTGTGCAGTTGCGCGAGGCGGACTATGAACGCCCGGAGACGCTCGACACAGCACTGAAGGGCATCGACAGGCTGCTGCTCGTTTCAGGCAATGAAGTTGGCCGTCGTCTCCCGCAGCACGAGAACGTCTTGCGCGCGGCCCAGAGGGCGGGCGTCAAACTTTTCGCTTATACGAGCATCCTGAACGCCGACCGCTCGCAGATGCAGTTAGTCGCCGAACACAAGGCCACCGAAAGCCTCATCCGCGAATCCGGCCTTAATTACGTCATCCTGCGCAACGGCTGGTACTTCGAGAACTACACGAGCGCCATCAGGCAGGCGCGCGAGCATGGCTTGATTATGGGGAGCGCAGGCGACGGCCGTGTGAGCGCCGCAATGCGTGCCGATTATGCCGAGGCGGCCGCCGCTGTGCTGACCGGAAAAGAGCACTGGAACCATGTGTACGAGTTGGGCGGCGACCAAGCCTTCACGCTGAGCGAGTTGGCTGCGGAGGTTGCAAGGCAAAGTGGCCGAGAGGTCGTCTACCGCGACATGCCTGCCGACGCTTACGCCGAGGCGCTCGCCGGATTCGGAGTGCCTGAGCCTTTTGCACGCGTCCTCGCAGACTCCGACTTAGGCATCAAGCGGGGAGAGTTGTACACCGAAAGTGATGATCTACGCGAACTCATCGGTCACCCGACGGCTACGCTCGCAGAGGCGGTCAAGGCTGTATCGGCATGACTTTAACTTCGGCACAGGGCGCGCGTCAGGCGCTCCTCCTGTGTCTATTGAACTAATAACCAGTGAAACTTCTTAGGAGAGACAAGATGAAAAGCTTCAGATACGCAATCGTCGCCGTGGCGCTCGCGGTGCTCTTTATGATTCCCTTCGTCGCAGGCGTGACCAACACGACTGTCAGTGCTCAAGCCCCTGCTGCGAAGGTCTCATACGCGCCCGTGCCCGGCGGCGAGTACAAGATAGACCCGGCGCACAGCCTCATAGGCTTCGCCGTTCGCCACCTGGAAATCAACTGGGTCGAGGGACGCTTCAAGGACTTCGCCGGCACGATTCGCTTCGACGACAAGGACATCACCAAATCGTCGGTCGAGTTCTCGGCGAAGGTGGCGTCCATAGACACTGAGGTCGAGGCGCGCGACAAACACCTGCGCAGCGCAGACTTCTTCGAGGCTGAGAAGTACCCGGAGATGACCTTCAAGAGCACGCGCGTTGAGCGGAAAGGAAAGGACGGCTACGTGCTTCATGGCGACCTGACCATCAAAGGCGTGACGAAGGCGGTGGCGCTTCCCTTCACCATCACGGGCGCGGTCAAAGACCCCTGGGGCAACACCCGCTTCGGCGTCGAGGCCCAAACCAGGATTAACCGCCGGGACTTCCAGATCAACTATGGCAACACGTTTGCGGGCGGCGGCCTTGACGTAGGCAACGAGGTCACGATCACCCTCCGGCTCGAAGCTGTGCAGCCCGCACCGAAGCCGGCTACCGAGTGAAGACATTAGCGGTACTGATCGAACCGGAAACATAACTACAACCATAGGAGAACAGAGGACGATGATTAGCATAAGACCAGCAAACGAACGCGGCGGCGGCAACCACGGCTGGCTAGAGACCCGGCACACTTTCTCATTCAGCGACTACTACGACCCGCGCCACATGGGTTTCCGCGATCTGCGCGTCATTAACGAAGACCGGGTGGCTCCCGGACAGGGCTTCGGCACGCACGGCCACCGCGACATGGAGATACTCTCTTACGTCGTCTCGGGGGGTCTGGGCCACCGCGACAGCATAGGCAACGGCGAAGTGATACGGCCGCACGAGTGGCAGCGCATGACGGCCGGTACGGGCGTGCGCCACAGCGAGATGAACGCGTCGAATAAGGAGCCGGTGCACTTCTACCAGATATGGATACTGCCGGAGGCGGAGGGCATCCGTCCGGGCTACGAGCAGAAGCTCTTTGCCCCTGAAGAGAAGACAGGCAGGCTGAGACTGGTCGCGTCGCGCGACGGCCGCGAAGGGTCTTTGAAGATTCACCAGAACGTGTCAGTCTACAATGCGCTGCTCAAGGGCGGCGACACAGTCGAACACCAACTCGAAGCGGGCCGCCACGCGTGGCTGCAAGTCGTCAAAGGCAGGGTCGAGCTGAACGGGCACAAACTCGGCGCAGGGGACGGGGCGGCCGTCAGCGAGGAAACGTCGCTTAAGATCAGCGCGAGCGAAGATGCAGAGATCATGCTCTTCGATCTGGCCTGAGCTTTGGAGGGGTTATGAGCGCTTGGTACTATTCAGATGATAACTCCGGGCGAGGTCAACTGAATGACCGCAGGTAGCGGCATCGCGCATTCGGAGCGCACGCCGCAGGAAGCTCGGGCTTCTGGCTCGAACCTCCTCGGTATGCAGTCCTGTGCAGCACTGCCTCGGCGGTTTGAGGAAACCACTCCCGCCTTTGCACATCATGGGGCGGATGAATTGCCTGTCCTTGAAGGCGAAGGCAAGCAGGTGCGTCTCATTACAGGCTCACTCTTCTCTAGCCACTCATTTTTGTGGAATTGGGGGCGTTCAAGACGCAGGGCCGACGAGCTCAAGCGTCATCTCGATCATCGTCCGGCGAAACACCACGCGACCTCAAGAACTCAAGCGTCGCCCCGAGCAGCAGCCTGCCCACGCCTCGGCCGCGATGCTCCTGGGCGACGATCACGTCATGCAGCACTCCCGCCGGCCCGCGCAGCCAGGAAGCGCCGCGGGTCGAACTCGTAATGCTCCTTGACGAGGAGCGCGCCGGCACTGGGGCCGACAATGAAGTAGAAGTTCGCCCATCCATCGAGTGCCGTCATATCTGGAACTAACCGGCCCTTTATTCAGCCCCTAAGTAGGCTTGTTATTGTTCGACATCCCTTTCAATCAGGCGCGAGAAATCATCCGGAGTATCAACGTCCACCTCACCATTCCGGAAGGATAAGAAGTGCGCCTCTTGAGCGTGTCTCCTGATGACCTCTTTCGCGCCCGACTTGCCTTCGAGCCGCGTCAACTCGGCAAAGAGCGTTCTGTTGAAAAGGGCCGGCACGCCGAAACTTCCGCCATAGGTTGAGGCGACAACGGGCCTCCCGGTAGCGCGGTGCGCGGCTACGAGCCCGGATATAACACGGGCGGTGACGTGAGGTTGGTCGCACAACATCAGGACGGCTGCGTCCGCGTTAGGTTCTGCGCTGACTAACCCCTCGATGCCCATGCGGATTGATGAAGCCATTCCGGTCTCCCAGCCGGTATTCAACACTTCTCGCACGTCGAGCCCGTCCAGCTCGCGTCTGGACAGCTCTGCGTATGCGCCCGTCACTATGATTACAGGATGGCATCCTGCGTCCAGCGCGGCGAGGGCCGCGCGCCTGAGCAGACTCTCGCCCCGGAATTGAAGAGTCTGCTTAGGGCTGCCCATACGCGAGGATGACCCCGCCGCCAGGACAACAGCACCGACGCCCACCCGATTGCTTTCGACCACTCTGGTAATGTCCTCCGCAGTCAGCCTTCGCCGCTTCAAGCCACCGCCACAGGCATGACCTCGGCCTCAGCCAGGGGCACGCGCTCGCCGTCTGTGGCGCTCCCGTGAATGGAGCCCCGGCGCTCGCGCAACATCCGGCCGCGCCGCCCATCCAGCACAGCGCGCATCTCGGCTATGATTGACAGAGCGATCTCGGCGGGCGTGTTCGCTCCTATGTCCAGACCGGCCGGAGAGTGAAGGCGTGTCATGTCCGCTTCATCCAGGCGGGGCGTGCCTTCGGCCGTCGCCAGCTCACTGAGCAGACGTTCAGTCCGTCTCCGTGGGCCCATGACCCCGATGTAGCGCGCCGGGGAGGCCAACAGGAATCTGAGCAACTCCAGGTCGTGCGAGTAATTGTGCGTCATTAGAAGCGTCAGGGCCCGCGGCGTAACGCAGACCTGCGCTCCCGTGTCTTCAGGGCGCGCAAGTATGACCCTGTCGGCCGTAGCAAACCGGGAGAGACTCGCGGGGCGGGCCTGCGGGTCTACGACCTCCGTCTGCCAGCCGAGGCTGCGCGCGAGTTCTACGACCGGCAGCGCGTCATGACCCGCCCCGAAGACAATCAGCGGGACGGGGGGCAGGAGCGTTTCAACCAATACTTTGACAGCGCCGCCGTCCACATCATAGGTGCGAGCGCCGGAGGTCTCCCCTCCGAGCGACAGAACTCGTACTTCGCTTTCGAGCACCGCGGCCACACGCTCGCTCAACTTCTCGCGGCTGATGTCCCCATTCTCGTTGAGGAAGAGGCGCGCTCCGGTTTCGATTCGGGCCGCATCCCTTGCCGACTCCGACGGCGTGTGTTGATAAAGGGTCGCGACCAATATGGGAGCAGCGTTCGCCAAGCAGGAACGCCTCAGCATCTCGATGTAGAGTGAGCCGGGAGCGAGCGGCTCGACCAGCACGCGCACGATGCCGTTGCAGCCGAGCCCCAGCCCCCACGCCATCTCGTCGCTCGTCGAGGCGGTGTCGTACTCGACGAGCACAGCCTCTTCTGCCTTAATAACACGCTTTGCGTGCTCAATCACGTCGCTCTCTAAGCACCCGGCGCTGATCGTGCCGGTACTGGTTCCTCCTTCACAGACCAGCATCCGCGCGCCCGCGCGCCGGTATGAAGAGCCCTCGACGCTCACGATAGTTGCCAGGGCACACCGCTCGCTTCTACTGTTCGCCGCGTCGAACGCTTCGATTAATGCTCGCACTTCGTTCATAAGCCTGCCCCCTCTCTACAGCAACTTGTCCGGCGTAATCGGTAGCTCCCTGATGCGCTTGCCCGTGGCGTGGAAGACGGCGTTGGCGATGGCCGCCGGGATGCCGACCATGCCGAGTTCGCCCATGCCCTTGACGCCGAGCGGGTTGACTATCTGGTCGTCCTCCTCTACGAAGAGCGTCTCGACCTCATGCACGTCTGCGTTGACAGGCACGTGGTAGTGCTGGAGGTTCGGGTTCATGATCCGGCCGTAGCGGTGGTCTATCTCGGTCGCTTCTGTCAGCGCCATGCCGATGCCCCAGACCACGCCGCCGATCTCCTGGCTGTGCGAAGCTTTGGGGTTGATGACACGGCCGCAGGCTGTGACCTCTATGGCGCGCGTGACGCGCACCGTGCCGAGGTCAGGGTCTACCTTCACTTCTATGAACTGCGCGCCGTGCGCCAGCATCGCGTACTTGCGGCGCTCCTCCGACGGTTTCGACTCGAACGTCTCGGTGATCTCTGTCAGATTGTTGTGCCTCATAACTTCCGCTATTTGGACGAAACGCGACGGGTCGTTCTTGAGCCGCAGCCGGCCGTCGAGCATCTCTACGTCAGAGGCCACAGCCCCTTTCAGCGGCGAGTTCGCGTCCTGGTTCGCGAGCGCGAACAGCCGTGCGGTGACGGCCAGGGCTGCGCCATGCACGGCCGAGCCGACGCTCGCAGTCGTTTGCGAGCCGCCCTGCGCCGGGGCGCGCGGGAACTTCGTGTCGCCCAGCTCGAACTGGACGCGCTCGGGCGTCAGGCCCAGATACTCGGCGGCGATCATCGTGACGACCGTGTAGGTTCCGGGCCCGATGTCGCTCGTGGCGCTCACGACATGCGCAGTGCCTTCGCCTCGGAATGTGATACGGGCTGTGGCGGGTGACTGGAAAGCGCCCCAGACGCCTGTGGCAGTGCCCCAGCCGACTAGCAGCCGCCCGTCGCGCATCGAGCGCGGCTCGAACTTCCGGTTCTTCCAGCCGAACTTCTCCGCGCCGAGCCGGTAGCACTCCCTGAGCGCCTTGCTCGAAAAGGGCTTGCCACTCTCAGGGTCTACCTCAGCATAGTTGATGAGCCTCAGTTCCAGCGGGTCGATCTTGAGCGCGTAGGCCAACTCGTCCATCGCGCACTCCAACGCGAACATCCCCGAAACCGCCCCGGGCGCGCGCATCCAGGTCGGGGTGTTGAGGTCTGTGTCCGTGATCTTTGTCGGCGCGTAGAGATTAGGGCAGGCGTAGACCTGGCGCGTGAAGCCGGTGGTGTTGTCAGAGAACTCCTCGAAGGTCGAGGTGTTATGCACGGCTTCGTGAATCATCGCGGAGAGTTTCCCCGACGCTTCGGCCCCGAGCGCGATCTTCTGGATCGTGTAGGGGCGGTGGCCGTGGCCCGTGAACATCTGCGTGCGCGTGTAGACCACCTTGACGGGCCGCTTGAGTTCGCGCGCCGCCATCGCCGTCAGCGACGGGTAGTAGTTCGGCCTGAGGCTTGAGCCGAACGCGCCGCCCACGTAGGGCGAGATGACCTGCACGTTCTCTTCGGGGACGTTGAAGAGCGAGGCGAGGTGACGGCGCACTCCGTAGACCTCCTGCGTCTTGTCGAAGATGGTCAGCCGGTCGCCCTCCCAGACGGCGACGGCCGCGTGCGGCTCCATAGGGTTGTGGTGCTCTATGGGAATGCGGTACTCGGCTTCAACTTTCACGGGGGCACTCTTCATCGCCTCTTCCGGGTTGCCGCGCGGGCGCGGGGGCGGCCCCTGCGAGGGCACGCGCGCGCGTTCGCGCACGGCCTCGGTGTCGGTTGTGTGCTTCTCCGCGTTGTAGGTAACTTTGACCAGACGCGCCGCGTACCGGGCCTGCTCGTAGGTCTCTGCGACGACGAGCGCCACGGGCTGCGCGTTGAAGTAGATTCTGTCCGACTGGAGCGCGCGGAAAGACTTGTCCTGCTCTCTGGCGTTGCGCGGCGGCGCGTACTCCGTCGAAGCCTTCGGCCCGAGTTTCGGCGCGTTCAGGTGCGTGAAGACGCGGATCACGCCCGAGGCAGATTCGGCCTCCCGCGTGTCTATCGCCCTGATCGTGCCCTTGGCCACGCTCCCCAGCACGATAAAGCCGTAGGCTAGATTCGGCGCGCGGAACTCGGCCGCGTACTTCGCCTTGCCCGTCACCTTCGCCACGCCGTCCACGCGGCTCATCTCTTTCCCGATATATCTCGGCATCACATTCCCTCCCGGTTCAAGTCTTGCGGCAGCCTCGGGGCCTATTAGGCCAGTCTGCTCGCACGCATCAGCGCGCGCACAACGGCGCGCTTCCCCAACTCGACTTTGTAGGCGTTATGCGCCAGCGGCTTCGCGTCTTTGAGCGCCGCCTCGGCCGCCCTGCGGAAGCTCTCTTCTGACGCGGGCCGGCCGGAGAGCGCGGCTTCCGCCTCGGGGCTGCGCCAGGGCTTATGGGCGACACCTCCGAGCACAATGCGCGCCTGCTTAACCCTGCCGCCGTCTAGTTCCAGTGCGGCGGCCACCGCGACGAGCGCGAAGGCGTAACTCGCGCGGTCACGGACTTTCAGATAGTAGGAGTGCTTCGCAAATGGCGACTTCGGCAGCTCGATGGCCGTGATGAGTTCGCCATGCTGGAGATTGTTGTCCCGCTCGGGCGTGTCGCCCGGCAGGCGATGAAACTCGCCGATAGGTATCGTGCGCTCGCGCCCCTCGGCATTCCTGACCCTCACCACTGCTTCGAGCGCGTAGAGCGCGTTGGCCATGTCGCCCGGGTACGTTGCCACACACTTCTCGCTCCAGCCGAAGATAGCGTGAATGCGGTTCAAGCCTTCGAGCGCCCCGCACCCACTGCCCGGCTCGCGCTTATTGCAGGGCATAGCGGTGTCGTAGAAGTATTGGCAGCGCGTGCGCTGCATCAGGTTCCCGCCGTTAGTCGCCATGTTGCGCAGTTGCCCCGAGGCTCCCGCGACAATGGCCTGCGTCAGGAGCGGGTAGTTCTTCCGTATGAGCGGGTGGTTGGCGGTGTCCGTGTTCTTCGCCAGCGCGCCGATGGTGAGCCCGCCACCCGGCGCTGTCTTGATCTCGGCGAGCTTCAGGCGCGTCAGGTCAACGAGTTCGTTCGGGCGCTCAACATCCTCTTTCATCAGATCGAGAATGTTAGTACCGCCCGCTAGGAACTTCGCCTGTGGGTTCGATGCTACCGCGCGGGCAGCCTCATCCGCGTTGATCGCACGCACGTACTTAAACGGTCTCATCTGCTTCGCCTCCCTTCCTGACGCGGGCCAGCTCTTCCTCCTCGACGAAGCGCCAGGTGCGCGCCGTCTCGCGGCCTGAGTGCGCCTCCTGTATGGCGGCGACGATCTTCGGGTAAGCGCCGCAGCGGCAGATGTTGCCGCTCATTCGCTCTCGAATCTCGTCGTCCGTGAGCTGCCTGACCGGCGCGGTCACATCTTCAGTGACGTGACTAACTTCTCCTCGCCGCGCCTCTTCGAGTAGGCCCACCGCCGAGCAAATCTGTCCGGGCGTGCAGTAGCCACACTGGAAGCCGTCGTACTTGATGAAGGCAGCCTGTACGGGATGCAGCTCCTCGCCCTTCGCCAGTCCTTCGATGGTCGTGACTTCACGACCCTCAAGCGTGGCGGCGAGCGTCAGGCACGACAGCACGCGACGCCCGTCAACGAGCACCGTGCAGGCCCCGCACTGGCCCTGGTCGCAGCCCTTCTTCGTCCCCGTAAGCTCAAGCCTCTCGCGCAGGGCGTCCAGGAGTACCATGCGCGAATCGAGTTCGAGGGTTTTCGTCGCGCCGTTGACCTTCAGCACGACCTTGACGGGATTTTCCAACGCGGGCGCAGCGGCAAACACCGCCTCGGGTGATGTGCCGAGCGCGGCTAACGCCTGTTCCTTCTCCAGCAGCATGAGCGCAAATAGCCCCAGGCTGCCTGTGATCGTCTGCCCGAGGAAGGTGCGTCGCGCTTGGCCCACGTCGGTCAACGTCGGCATCTCCTTTAAGAGCGCCTCCTCGTCGGCCGTCAACTCAGGCCCCGAGGTCTCGTCCGAATAGTCTTTCATTTAAGATTCACTCCCCGATTTGTCCAAACCGGTTTCCCGGCCGCAGAGACTGACGGTACGAAATCGCGCCGCCGAAGCCTGTGGTAACAAATGCCTGTAGCCCGTATCGCCACCTCGCTCCAGAGCGCGGTGGCGGCCTTTAAGACCGCTCGCGCTTCTGACCGCGCGTAGTCCGGATCGCTGAGCGTTTCCATTTACCTGACGGCGTGGCCCATGACGAACCGCCCCACGCACGGGGCGGCCTAAAGAAAACAGTTGGGTGGCAGATGTGATCGCTGCCGGGCCGCGCCCGGTTTTGATCTCACTCGCATGCCCTTCAGCTCGCCCAGCATGATCTGGACGTTTACAGATAGTTGCTGTCGTGTGCCCTGGATAATACCACTCGCCTTCCGATGTTGAAATCCCGTCAGGGCCTCAAAGGGACTGTACGCTTGTTCGAGAAGGGGGAGACCTGTCAATCCAAACTTTTCTCCTTAAGAAATTTGGACGTGAGGTCTGCGATTTCGAGGTTGTTCATATCCGACATCGGAAAGTGGGTGTTACCGTGGATTGGCTTTGCCTAACGGGAGTATTTTAGAAGTTCCCGTTGGGCAAAAGCCTCCCGTTAGGCAAAGCCGTGGAGAATATAATATGCTCCCTGGGTCGCGCTGTTCTGTTCATCTTTGGCTTGTCGCCGTCACTTTCTCCGATCCAGCGGGCCACTTCCCGTCGAGAAAGGTTCTAATGGCAGGTAGAACGACTTCAGGGTATTCCGCGAATGACTGATGGGCAGCGCCTTTGACCGTCAGCAGGCGCGCATCGGGCAACATCAACGCCCACTCTCGCCCCGCCCCGTAGGGCGCATTGCGGTCTTTAGTGCCATGAATAGTTAAGACAGGGATGGAGACCTGCGCGACTTTGTCCCTGGGAATATCGAGACGCTGAACTGAGACGAAGGAATGCTGAAAATGCTTGCCGAGGTTCACCGGCCACTCGTTCGGCAGATCGCATAGTCCTTGTCCGAGTTTATCTACATTAGCGGGGTTGCCCACTAGCCTGAACCTCGTCACCTGCCACTGCTTTTCACAAAAGTCCTTCGGGTTGCTCTTGTCGTACCCTTCATCAAGCATCTTTTCGACCTTAGCAATTTCGTCAGGGCTGGCACCAATCTCCGCTAGCTTATCACTGTTTGTTAAATAGTCAGGATATTTAGTGCCGAACTTGAGTGGTACTGGCCCCATCTGCACTATGCGTTCGACTTGACCCGGATGTTCCATCCCGTACATGACCACCATCAGACCGAGGTAGGAATAGCCGATCAGACTGAACTTCTCGACATTGAAGTGCCGTCTGATCCTCTCAACATCTTTAACGTCGTGATAGATGCTCACCATCTCGCTTTTTCGGTCGTCCGGGATGGATGCCGAACGGCCGCGCCCCCGCATATCGTAGAAGATTAACGTCCTTCCTTCAGTCAACTGTCTGAGGTTATTAAATAAGAAAAGCGCGCCGGGGATGATGACTGTTTGTCGGCCGTGACCCACCTTCTGGTAGAACAAGCGGGTTCCATCGTCTGTCGAAACATAGCCCTCCTCCACGCCCTGTGCCCTCGAACTCTGTGTAGCTTTCTCGGTTGGCTTCTTCTCTTTAAGAGCTTGGGCGTTGGCCCTTAATGTGACTTTCGGTATTAGTAGCTGAAGCAGGAGTAAAATCAGAAGGCACAGAACCTTAGGCCATTTGATCATTGGTCTTCTCCCTCACACTTCATCGACAAATCTTGCATGAGATATTATTACGAATGTTACGGATGAGAGAATAACTAGGGCCAATAATTTACGATGGCGCAATAACTTTTACATTAATTTACAGGTAACACCTCACGCCCGCATTAACCGGGCGCACGCAAGGCCGATAGATTCAAGTTGACGATCACAAGCAAGCTAACTCGCGCTCCTGTTCAATGAGTTGTTGGGCGGCTCCTCATGACTCACCGCGCTCCAACACCACATCATATTTTCGTTGAAGTTCGCCTGATGGAAACTCTTGCCTGTAAGTTTTATACCCTTTCTTTGATACGGTAACAATCAACTTGGTTTTGAATGGCGAGTGTAAAATTGATGTTTTATAAGAACCATTAGCGTGACTCAGAACTTCTGATTTTGAGCCACTAGGACTTTCGAGCCTCAACGAAGCTCCTTCAATTGGCTGCCCATTTGTGTCACGCACGAAACCTGTGAGTGTCGTCCCGCCGTCGCAAGAGACAAGAGTCAACATGGAAGCAATAAGGAAGAGTTTTCTCCAGGGTGATTTGCTCAGCATTCGGTTTCCTCCAATTACTTACACTCAACAGACGCCCAACGCTCATTAGATCGCCAGTGGCAGTATATTTCGACGATAGTTGACTTTTACTGCTGGAAGCAGTCTAACATCAAAAAAGCTGATAATTGCCGCTCCTGACCGCCTCATCACCCTCAGAGCCATAGGTTACCGCTCTCCGGTAGGTCGGTGAACTTGTGAGGCTTTAGTCTCGCTCATCGCAATAGCGAGTGGGTAAGAGTATGAGTGCGGGGTGTCAATGGAATATATCAGTCGAATGAGTTGTTAGGCTGCTCCATCGACCTGGCCGCTCCTCTGCGCTCCCTCTGACCTCAGCGCCTTCTTCAGCAGGGCTATCTGACCAGCATGATAGAGATTGTGCTGCGTCACGCCAATGATCTGCGTATAGGCAGTGTAGGGAGACTCCATGACCAATGGCTCGTCCAGACGCTCCGCAGGAAAGCTCTTTACTGCATCTATGAGCTCTTCGTTAAGTTGTTTCAGCACGCGGAGGGAATCACTCCAGTTCTCGGCACTGGGCTCCGGAACAGGAGGCCAATCCTCAGACTCCGCCAGTTGCCTCCCGTCACCACCGAGCCGCCGCAGTACCAAGCCATACGTGCCGCACAGATGCAGAACCAGCTCCCAAATACTGTGCGCGCCGACGAGAGGATACGCCGCCGCCTGCTCGGCAGAGATGCCTTCAAGGGCTTCGAGGACGGACGGGCCATGCCACGCCTCACCCGCAAGCGCCCTCGCCAATTGCTCTTCCAGTCTACTTAGTTCAGCCTGCACGATTCAATCCTCCACTGTCGGCCTCACGTCAAGGATCACCCGGCCCGCAGCACGGCACTTGGCAGGAACGCAATGGGTCGAACGTGCGGGCTCGTGTACATCCGCTTGCTCGGCGGCGTGCTGACCGTAGGCTCCTTCACGGCAAGACGATGTTGCGGATGATCTTCCATTCGCCATCGGCCCTGCGCTGCCACACCGTCAGATATCGTCCGCCGCTGCTCGACAGCTTGCCCCCTGTCACTCGCCTGACCTCACCGTAGCCCGATTCGTACGCCAAGTCGCCGTCGACGACCAGCCTCTTCGACTCGATTCGCCCGGAAGCCGCAAGGCCCCTGCGCTCGAATCCCTCGCGGTACATCTTCTCGATCTCGGCCCGGCCACGGATGCAAGTTCCATCAACCAAGACGAAGACGGCGTCATCCGCATAGGGCGCGGCAATCGCAGCCGCATCGCCGGTCGTGACGGCTCTCTCCCAGTCTGAATTGGCCTTGCGAACCGCTCGCTCAAGCTTCGGATCGACAGATCGGGCCGTCACAGGCCGTTCGGGCACGACGAGCGATATCGTCACCAGGACAAACAGAAAGCAGAATCGAAGAGCATTCATTTCCACCAAATCCCCCTCGGCATTGTCCACCGCTGGCTGATATTCTTCAACCCCGGGTACATCAGCTTGAACACTGCTTCATCATTCGGAAACATGGCGTTCGTAGCCGAGATGATGAGTCAGTTCTCCATCTCAAGCGCGCTCAACTAAAGCTTTGGTGAGTTGTTGGAGAAGACCATCCTGGTCGAGTAAGTCTTCCGGCTTCTTATAGTCTTTCAGCAGTTCGGGTCTAATCGGTGGCATAATCTAGCCCTTTCAAGTCTGAACAGTTGATTAACGCCACTTACACAAAATCTAGAAAGCTCCCGTGTCCTGTTTAGCTCGAACCGTTCCGCTCGCCCCGAACAATATCTATCAAAGCATTTAAGTGCTCGTCCGTATGAGGCTGAGCGTCTGCGATCACAGCCACCACTTCATTGATATGTGCTTGCTGGCGCGCCATCTGCTCGACCTGCGTGGCGATCCGCGACACTGTCTCATCCGTACGCGCTTGTGCTTCACGGAGTCCATCGACATTGGTCGTCAGAGTGTCGACACGCTGGCGCAACCGCTCCACATTGACAGCGAATTGTGCTTGCTGTTCAAGAATAAAATCCATTTGTCGTTGGCGTTCTTCCTCGCTTATCTGTTGCCGCCTTTCTGATCGACGCGGCGATCCCTCTTCATTTGTCGGCAGTCCTTGCACCGCTTCGGCGGATCGCTGAACCCCTCCTCATGGAAGAACTCCTGCTCAACGGCTGTCCATGTAAGCGAGCCACCACAATCAACACATGTTCTCTGCCGGTCTTCGAACCTGTTCATTTCCTGCTGCCTTTCCTATGCCGCCTCGCCGTCACCTTCGAGCAGCTCGTGCCTGACCATAGAACGACCTCTCAGGTCGTCAAGTATGGCTTTCATCTCCGGGTCTGGATCGGAGCGCCTGTGAGAAGGTGCGCTGCTGACCACTCGAAGGCTACTGGCTCTTGCCCCCTCATCGTCTGACACAGAGCCGCTTGTCATAGACAGAACTGCATCGACGGCCGCCTCACATTCTGGTGTGGGGATCTTAGACTTGGGAGTTCGCCTGGTGCAAAAGGAGCGCGCGTCTACACCGTGCTCTAGAAGGCCCAGGATGAAGCTGTGATTGCCGCGCGTGCTCTTTGGCCCATAGTTGCCGAGTAGAACCAGAGACGCTCCAACCGTCGGCGCTGCTCACCGGTAATGGTCACTCTCCTCTCTGTTCTTCTTTTCGTCATCGTGGCTCACTTCCCGCTGACCTTATAACTACATGCAGAAGCTATCACATGGAGTGAGTGGTTGAGTGCGCTATTGAGGTCTTGGGTTGAGTGAATTGTTAAATTGCGCCCTTACGTTCAGAAGTCATCTGCCAAGAGGATATACTTCTGCTCTTCCTTTACCAAACAATTGCTGGACTATACGTATCCGGCACGCAAACATTGGATAGCAACCAACATTCTTTATTTCCTGATACGGACAGTCAATATCTCTTTCCACCATTTTAGTTTTATCATACAAGCCAAGCTAGAAGCTAAATAAGTCTTGACACAGGGTCACATTGCAAATACTGTGTTTCAGCCGCCCTATGCCATATGTAAATCCCGACAACTTGCCTTATTGGTACGTAGGGTCTTATGCCTTAGTCGAGACTGCCTTGGTACGGAATTTTGATTCTTTACTGCCCGTGAATCCCATCTACCCCTGAAAGGAAACGTAATGAAAACGTCTAGAATTCATCGTACAGTGTTCGCCATTGGACTTGCCGTCCTGTCGCTTAGCATCTTGGTTTCATCATCTGCCCGCACCTCGCAGGCTTTTACAACTACCACGGTCTTCAACGCTACTCAGAATGAGGCACTCGATTTCAGCCTCGTGAACGAGACAGGCTATAGCATTAAGAGGGTTTATATCGGCCCCAGCAACAACCCTGAATGGACGGATGATATGGAAGTCCTTCGCGGGAGGACGTTCAAAAGCGGGGCGGCTCTGGATATCACCTTTAGTCCTAAGGCCAGGTCGGCTAAGTGGGATCTCAGGGTGGAATGGGCAGCTCCTTATGAAAAGGACCCGCCCGTGAACTGGTACGGGCTGGACCTGACCGAGATTGAAAAACTCACCTTGCTCTATAACGCGGACACCGGCAAGACTTCCGTCCGCAAAAATTGACGTGATGTAAGCATAACGGCGCAAGTCGAATGACGTATTCCCTGAGAAGTAGAGGTGGCGAGTCGGATGGCTCGCCACCTCTACTTCTGCAATACGCAAACAAAGCCAGCGAAGCCTCACCTTCATGCTGGCGCCTCTTCCAGGACAATTCGGCTATCGGATTTCGAGCAAAGGGCGCCTCTTCACTTTCGGGGTTCTACAACGAACATTACAGGTGTTGCATTTATACTTATAGATTCACTAATGATAGCAATCTAAGGCCCGCATTAACCGGGCGCGCATTCAACGCCGGTACGGACAAGCTGAAGATAAATGAATTGTTAGGCGCGCCTTAATCGAAGAACTTCTCGCACGGAGCCTGTACGCCCCTCACTTATGCTATAGTCTCCTCCCCAAAAGGAGCATGATCATGAGCGAACTTTTTGACCCTGATGAAACGGCTACCAGCATCCTTCTCCAATTCGCTCGCAGGGGCGGCGACTCCGCCGCTCTCGCGCAGGCGCTGGATCTGAGCGCAGAGGAGGTCGAAACTCATCTTCATGAGTTGGTCAGCAACGGCTACCTTGAACAACACGCTAACGAATCAGGCCCACCAACTTACGGCCTCGCCGAAAAGGGAAGAAAACACCTCGCGGAGAAAAACCTCGTTTAGTCGATTTGAGCTAAATCCCTGGGAAGCAGCCTAACGCCTGAATCAACCGGGCGCGACCAACCATGATAACTAACAAAGTCTCGCACATGAAAGCAATGCTATTCGCGCTCCGGTTGAATGAGTGGTTAGGCGCGCTTCGAGGATGATTCCTGTCAAACGACAACCCAAAACTACCTTATCTGCCCCGCAAGACACATTACACAGGTCGGCCCCCGGTATGGCTCGAAAATACTTTGAGCACATGGCCATCCGGGTCTGTAACCTCGAACCAGAGATGACCCGCAAGGTGATCTTCACAGATGGCCGTCCCCCTAACCCCGGCCCTCTCCATCGCTGCGTGAGCGGCTTCGATGTCTTCGACCATAAAATCAAAGTCGCGAATTGGGCCGACCTTCGGTTTGCCTTCAACTCGGAACAGAACTAGGTGTGTGCCGCCGCGCAATTCGAGGATCGCCAGTTCCTCTCGATTCAAGATCGGACGCAGTCCCAGAGTCTCGTAAAAGTCGGCTGCGAGGCCGACATCGGAGACGTGGAGTGTGACGTGGCCGATGGCAATCGGGGGCGGCATCTGTTCTTTGGCTGTATCTTTAAGCTGAGGTCTTTTCTTATTGGTCATAAAATCCTCACACGTCAGCGCCGAACGCTATATCGAAGTCCTAAATGACGCTATATATTACGTCAAAATTCATGGTTAGCTCTTCTTCTCTTCAGCTTTGAGATCCCGAATCAATCTATCAAATGCCTTCTGGTAAGAGTCGTGCTCTTTCCAGTGGGTGAAGTCTCCGATGTGGAGCGTGCGACGGATGTCTGCCGGCCAGCCCACCTTGATCTCGTTTACTGAATCGTCTAATCGGACGGGGAAGAGCATCGTCTTGTTCTGTTCCCGTTCACGCTCCATCGCAGTTTCTACTTCCTTTTCCACCCACTGGCTAGAGACTGAGTTCTCAGATAGCACCAGGAGGAGCTTGTCGTAGACTCTGATGGATTCGTCAATGCGTGTGCGGAACTTGTCTCCGATCTTGATGTCTTCGGGAGCGAACCAGCAGCGCACTCCTTTGTTTTGTAGATCAGCGTGGCTTTGCCTAAAAAGTCCCTAAAAGAGAGAAGTTTTTGGGCAGCTTGCCGGGTTTTTGGGCAACTCTCAAGCGAAGCCCTTTCCCGGTGGGGATTGATAGGCGGGCTGCACTATCTATTCTGGCGGGTCTATTTCCGTGGTCACTTTTGGATTTTATTCAAGGTGGGATGGCAGGTCAGATTTCGGGTTCAACGAGTGGCAGCGTGGTTGCGCCGTGATCGAGAACGAGAGAGTTGATGAAATTGATCGCGCCTTGCAGCGAGCTTGCAAGTGATTGAAGCAGAGCAAGCGCTTTCCGCAGTTTTATTACATCCATAGTAGCACGCTCCTACAGGGGCGTAGCATATCACCACGCCCCGCCAGAGAAGAGATTAAGCCACTTGAGCCCAAAACTTCGGCTTCAGATTCAACTCATACATGCTCAGTCCAGGATGTTGTACTCCATGATTTGCTCGCGGAGGCGTTCTGGCCAGTGGCAGTCTTTCCAGGCGTCGTCGAGGGCTACCGGGCAGAGGACGTCGCGCTTGGTTTCCCGTTCCAGCTTGCGGGCTAGACGTGCTTCATGCTGTACCCAGTCACTTTCTACTGAATGTGACGAGAGAACTATAGCTAGTTGCAATTGGATGTAACCTGATAACCGCTATGCGAGAACCAACCCAAGCAATCAGACTGCGTGACAAGTCCGAGCGCCGCCGTGAAGGCCCGCTCCAACTCTTCGCGCGTTCTCGCCTTGGCTGCGCGCATCGCAGTTTTGATCTTTGATCACATCAGCTCAATGGGCGAGAAGTCCGGCGAATAGGGCGAGAGCCAGATGACCTCGGCCCCGCACTCTGCGGCCACTTCTTCGATGCGGCTGGCGTGGTGCGCCGTCAAGTTGTCCAGCACCAGCACGTCGCCTCGCTTGATGGTCGGGCATAAGACCTGCTCTAAGTAGGCCTTGAAGGCTAAGGTGTCAACCGCACCTTCGACCGTCATCACAGCCTCGACACCCGAGCGCGACAGCGCGCCGATCAGCGAAGTCTGTGGGCCGTAGTTGCGCGGCACGCTCTCTGTGACTCTCTGGCCGCGAGGAGCACGCCCTCGGAGCCGTGTCATCGCCAGGCTCACCCCGGCTTCATCAATGAAGCGCAGCCGCCGGTGGTCAAGCAAAGAGATGCGCCGCCAGTACCAGGCGCGCTTGCGGTTGTTGCGCTCGCCAGCCATCAGGCTCTTTTTTTGAGCGGCCGGCCCATTGAAGCCAAAGCACGGCTGATGGTCGAGACGTGGACTTGCACCGACTCCTGTTCATCGAGCAAGCTCTGCAACTCGGCCAAGGAGATGTCAGATTGCTCGCGTACCTTGCGCTTCAGCAGTTGATGCTGGCGTGCGCTGAGGCCTTTGGGCTTGCCGCCACCGTGCGCCAGTGGGGCTAGGTCGGCAGTCTCACGCCAGCGCCTGAGCAGTTTCTTGACGAAGGGGGTGCTGACGCCGAAGCGCGTGGCAATCTCTGAAATCGAGCCTTCGCCCTGCTCGTATGCGCGGACGACTCGTTGACGTAAATCTAATGAGTAAGCTCTCATGACCGAAAGCTTACTTTGGGATACATCCAATTGCAATCAGCTATAATTCAGATTGATTTAAGAGAATATATTTGCTTACGCAGCTTTGCCGAATAGCTTGTGCAGGCGAAAAACATTTGAATTCGCAGAGCTTTAGCTATCGGTATCCTGAACCAGTTTTGAATTGTTGGGGAAAGCAGCAGGAGGGGATCATTGCTGATACAGAGCTTCAAAACATCGGATTAAATTCGTGAGAATTCTTCCGGGCGAGCGAATTTAAGCAGCCTCTCCCAGGTTTCCGAATGATCTGCAACTGTTCCTGCGGCGAGTACAAAATCTTTACTTGCCAGACGAAGCTACCGCCCTGGCAAGATCTCTGTGAGTAGCTCCTGTTGCCAGGAGGGCTCGAATCAGCAGGTCAATGGAAACCGTCGGGTCGCCAGCCTCCATCTTGGCCACGCGCGACTGGCTCGACCTGATCTTCCTGGCAAGTGCATCCTGCGATAACTTCTGACCCTTGCGTCGCTTCCTGAGGCTCTCACTGAGCCGGAGCTTGACTTCTACGAAGGCTGCCTCCTCAGGGGACAGTTCCAGAAAGTCTGCGGCCGAGCCGACATTCCAGCCCACCGCCTCGAGACGTTTGCGCTTTGCCGTGTTCATCTTCTACATACTCCTGACATCATGACAGTGCGTCGTATTGCCTGAGTCGTCGTAGGCAATCATCAATCACCCGTTTGGGCGTCTGCTGAGTAGTCTTCTGGAAGACATCAACAATGATGATGGCGTCCCGGTCGACCCTGTAAATAATCCGCCACGTCTTATTCTTGTCCACGATCCGTAGTTCATGACATCGCGGGCTGATGCCGGGCATCGGCCTTGAGTGTGGCAGCGAGAGAGTCTCACCGCGCTGCAATCTCCTGAGGAGGACTCCGGCTTCGAGCCTTGCTTCCAGAGAGAAGGGAGGAGTCTTAACTTCACCGCGCAGCCACACCAGTGGTTTATCAAGTGGCGTCATTGCACAGCTCATATTATGTCATATCTGACATAATAACAAGCGGCTTAATTTCGATAATGTAGCCGTTCAGAGGGGGATGGGAGGCAAACATCTCCGAAAAGAGTCCTACTTTGGAGGTAGTTTCTGATGGGAAGAGCGGCGCGGCCCAAACCCGTTCGCCTCGGCGAAAAGCTATTGTGCATACGGCATGCTTTGGGAGTATCTCAGGACGGCATGGTCGCGCGGCTCTCCGCTTCCGATACACCGACGAGCGCCAGCATCTCCGCCTACGAGCTGGGCCAGAGGGAACCTCCACTCTCGATACTTCTAGAATATGCCCGCCTCGCGAATGTTTACTTGGACGTTCTTGCGGACGATAATTTAGACTTGCCTGGACAGTTGCCTTCCGGCGTAAAGCATGAGGGGGTAAAACGAAAGCCTCGCGCCCGCTAGGCCGCGACCGCCACCGGCTCGACCTGGCGCAGCTCTAGGCCGCGCTCCTCGCACCAGGCGAGAAAGGGGCTGATGGCTCGCATGTATGAAAACCGCGTGTTTGGATTTCTGATGTTGGCGGTGAAGAACTCTAAAAATCGTATGGCTGGCCCTGTGGCCTTAGCCGGCGATGATGGCCGGGAGCATGATCCCTTTTTCGGCTCTGACAAGCTCTGCGGTCATTTTCGGTTCTCTAGGATGCCCCACAAGCGTTTTTTCAGGGGCGGATTGGCCCCTGCCATGCCTGTTTCGGCTCCAGCAGGTTTATACCACATAGGGAAGTGTTATGTTGCATAACATTCTCAAAGATGCCCATTGCTGAATACCTAAGAAACGGCGAGGTGATTGAGCACTCACAGCAGATTCTGGCTGACATCCCTCTACAATGAGGAATAACCTTTTCCCACTTCTCGGCTGTTTTAACTTCCGCTGGCGCAGTCCTCTGCGCCGCTGGTTCCTCAACCGGGATCATCAAGGGGCGGCGGGGCTTCACCTCGACGCGGCACACAACCTTTCACTACGTAACCATTCTCTTAGCCGCGCCCGAAGTTCCCGTTAAGACCTTACATAACCAGATAACACGGACTGCCCTCAACTCCGCGCCTGGGTAGTTCAGGCTGTCTTCGACCCTTACACCAACCTGACGCTGACACCGAACGTCACCCTAATCAATCTGAGCCAGACACAGGCAGGTATCCGCAATCGCGTTAAATGAAGCAGCCGTCGCTTCCACAGCGCCGACCGCTTTCGACGGTAGACCCACCTAACTGCAAAGGAGATGTGACCATGAACTTCATCGACCAATCCAGCTCCCAACACCTCAAAATTCACCTTTACGTCTTCACGACACTCATCCTGCTGTTAGTTTTCGGGCAGTCGCGCACGACGCTCGCACAGCAACAGTGGGAAACAAGCGGCGCTAACATCTACAACAAGAACGCAGGAAACGTCGGCGTCGGGACGAATACTCCTGACCTTAAACTTGAAGCCGAGGGCGTGGTCGGGCTGCCCGCTACGTCGGGCACAACTCCGACCGGGATCATGCGTTTAAGCCAAAGCAGTGGCACGGGAGTGATCGATTTCGGATTCGGCGGGTCACCAGGCTATGGGTGGATTCAGGCCACCAGCAGCACTAACCTGTCCACGAATTTCGGTCTGCTTTTGAATCCGAACGGAGGCAACGTCGGCATCGGCACGTCCGCGCCGGCGGCTAAGCTGCACGTCGCAGGTGACGTGCTGGTGGACGGCAACCTCACAGCGGCGAACCAAGATGTGGCCGAGTGGGTGTCCTCGACCGAATGGCTCTCGGCGGGCACGGTCGTTACCCTTGACCCTGAACGGACGAACCATGTTGTCGCCTCCATCTCGACCTATGACACGAAGGTCGCAGGCGTCGTCTCAGCGAAGTCGGGGATCACGCTCGGCGAGGCTGGTGAGGGGAAGGTGATGGTGGCGACGACCGGCAGGGTGCGCGTGAAGGTGGACGCGACGCGCAGACCCGTCCGCATCGGCGACCTGCTTGTGACGAGTGACCGGGCAGGGGTGGCGATGCCGTCGGTGCCAATCGAGGTGGGCGGCGTACAGATACACCGTCCGGGCACAGTCATTGGGAAGGCGCTTGAACCTTTAACGGGCAGCGTGGGTGAAATTCTAGTCCTGCTCAGCCTTCAGTAAATGGCGTTTAGAGGGTGTCTGAAAAGTCCTCGCGAGCTTTTCGTCTTTTCAGACACCCTCTCACTGGACGGAACTTTAGTGTGGGCATAACAGGAGAGGGTCAAATCGTTTAGGGTGACCGCTTCATTTCCTCTCAAATCCTACAAAGGGCTGTGTTGCAAACATTGACGAGAGGCGAGAAGAATCTCGAAATGGCTCCCACCAGGCAGTGACCCCGAACAGGCTCTAGACGAACTTCGTCTGGCCTACTACATCTTCTCCGCTGATCCTCTTCAGTTGACCCTTCTTCATCATGTGCGCCGCCTCAATTCCTTCCAGTGTGCGCTCGGCGGTGTGGAAAGAGCGAAAGCATTGCACCGCTCTCCATCTCCTTCTGATGAATCTGTAGTCCTGCTCCACGATGTTCGTCAAGTATTTTGTTCTTCTTAGATTGCAGTCGAAGGGCAGCACTTTCTCCTCTTGTGAGGCAGCGAAAGCATCAGGGTAAGAAGCGTGTTTGTCCACGCTGATTGAGAAAGGTAGTCTGCGATGATCAGCTCTCATCATCTTCCTGAGGAAGCGTTTTACCGCAGGAATATCGCGCTTGGCACTGAGCATAAATTCGATCGTATGACCCTCTTTATCCAGCGCGCGATAAAGATATTTCCACTGCTTGCCCATCTTCACGTATGTCTCATCCAATCGGTATGAGGCACCAGCCAGCTTCAGATGAGGACGGATTCTTTTATTAATCTCAGGTGCATATCTCTGGGCCCATCTCCCCTGCTGTGTAGTGCTGTGAGGATCGTGCAGCCCGCGTCTTCCACCACCCTCCCGGTTTAGCGCGGGCCCACCTGACTGTATCCCTCCCGTACTTCTTGTTAAGCATATCCACGACCGGCATTACTCTTCGAAACAGCTTTGCACACATATTCAGGAAAACTTGCATAATCCATGGTCATCTATTCATTCCAGTTGAATATTTGCGCAAAGTGCCCTGTACGTACCCACCTTTCGCCCAAATTAATATCAACGAATGGCCCACACCACTTGCGCGTGAACAGACCTTTTGCCTGTCGGCTTTCACTCGTACCTGAGCGCCACCATCGGATCAACCTTCGCCGCTCGCCGTGCGGGGATGAGGCACGCCGCGAGCGCGACGGCCACAAGCAGCAGCGAGACGCACGCGAATGTCAAGGGGTCGGTCGGCGTCACGCCGTAGAGCAGGCCGGAGAGCACGCGCGTCAGGGCGAAGCTGGCGATCAGACCGATCAACACTCCGGAGAGCGCGAGCGCCATGCCGTGGCCCACGACGAGCTTCAAAACGTCCTTGCCCTGCGCGCCGAGCGCCATGCGGATGCCGAACTCGTGTGTGCGCTGCGTGACCGCGTAGCTCATCACGCCGTAGATGCCCACCACCGCCAGCACCAGGGCGAGCGCGGCGAACACGCCGAGCAGGTACGTGCGGAAGCGCGGCGTGGCGACCGCCTCCGACATCACTGAGGGCAGCGTCCTGACGCTATAGACCGGCTGGCCGGGGTCAATCGCCAGCACCTCGCGGCGCACCGCGGCGGCTATCGCATCGGGGCGCTCCGTCGTCCTGATCATCAGGGCCATGCCGGGCTCGGGCCGTTGCGCGTAGGGCATGTACATCTCGGCCACGGGCTCGCCCGCAAGCTCGCGCGGCTTCGTGTCTTTGACGACGGCGATGATCGTGGCCCAATCCTCTTCCGTCGGGTTATCGTCGTTCAAAGTCATCCGCCGCCCGACCGGGTCTTCGCCGGGAAAGTATCTGCGGGCGAGCGTTTCGTTGACGATGGCGACGCCCGGAGCCTTCCTTACGTCGTGCTCGTCGAAGGCGCGGCCCCGCAGCACGGGGATCTGCATCGTCCGGAAGTAGTCGGGGCTGACGCCGTTGTAGAAGGCGACGGGAGTGTCCGCCGGGCCGGGCGTCTGCCCTTCGATGACGAAGCTGAGGCGCGCGAACTCGGCGTCGGGCGCGATGGGCACGAAAGAAGTCGTGGCAACCGCCTCGACGCCGGGCAGCGCCTTGACGCGCTCTAGGAGCTGGTCGTGGAAGGAGATGAGCTGCGCGCCCCTCTGATAGCTCGGCCCGCTCAGGTCGATCTGCATCGTCAGCACGCCCTGCGGGTTGAACCCGGGGTTGACCGATTGCAGCCGGAAGAAGCTCTTGAGCAGAAGGCCCGCGCCGATGAGCAGCACGAGCGAGAGCGTGACCTCGGTGACGACCAGCAGGCTTCGCACGCGCCGCTGGCCCACGCCGCCGGTCGCGCTCCGCCCGCCCTCTTTCAGCGTCTCGTTCAACTCGGGCCGCGACGCCTGGAGTGCTGGCACGAGGCCGAAGACGAGGCCCGTCAGCAGCGAGACAGCGAACGTGAAGGCGAGCACCCGCCCGTCCAGCGCCACCTCTTTTAGGCGCGGCAAGTCCGAGGGGCCGTACGCGGCGAGCAGGTCTACGCCCCACAGCGCCAGCAACAGCCCCGCCGCGCCGCCGGCGAGCGCGAGCAGCAGACTCTCCGTGAGCAGTTGCCGCACGAGCCGCCAGCGCCCAGCGCCCAGCGCCGTGCGGATGGCGATCTCCCTCTGCCGCGAGGCCGCGCGCGACAGCAGCATGTTCGCCACGTTGGTCGAGGCGATGAGCAGCACGAAGACGACCGCGCCCAAGAGCACCAACAGCGCCGGCCGCACGTTGCCCACGACCTGCTCCTGTAACGGGACGACCCGCAGGCCACGGTCGGCGTTGGCCTCCGGGTACTGACGCGACAGCTCGGCGGCGATCCTGTCCATCTCCGCCTGCGCCTGCTCCCGGCCGACTCCCGGCTTCAGGCGCGCGATCACCTTGAGATAATGGGCGCGCCGTTCCGTGAGCCCGACGCCCTGGGAGACCGGAGCCCACAACTCCGTGTCGTCCGACAGTCCGGGCAGGTCTGGGGCCTCGGCGATGACGCCCACCACCGTGAAGCTCTTGCCGTTGAGATCAACGCCACGGCCGACGACTCCGGGGTCGGCGTTGAAGCGGCGCTGCCAGAGTCTTCGGCTGATGACAACGGAAAGATCTTTGCCCGGCTCGTCCTCGCCGGGCAGAAGCGTGCGGCCCAAGATAGGCTTGACGCCGAGCGTGGAAAAGAAGGCGGGCGAGACGATGGCGCTGCGAATCCGCTCGGGCTCGCCCGTGCCCGTCAGGTTGAACGACCAGGCCGAGTAGGCGACCGTCTGCTCGAAGACGTGATTCTGATCGCGCCAGTCCTCGAAGTTTGGGAACGAAGCGGTGATTTCGTTACGCCCGAGCTTCGCGCTCGTCTCCCACACCTGCACCAGCCTTTCGGGCTGCTCGAACGGCAGCGGTCGGAGCAGCAGCGAATTGACCACACTGAAGATGGCGCTGTTGGCACCAATGCCGAGCGCGAGGGCGAGGACGGCGACCAGCGTGAAGCCGGGGTTCTTCAACAACATGCGCAAGCCGTATCGCAAGTCCTGCCAGAGTGTTTCCAACATACCGCCACCTCTCACCTCGTAGCCCATCTCCTTGATCCGCGCGAGGTGCCCGAACCGCCTCTCAGCGTCTCGCCGTGCTTCGTCCGGCGACATCCCACGGCGGATGTTCTCCTCAGTGCGCATGTCAAGGTGGAAGCGCATCTCCTCCTCAATCTCGCGATGAACCGTCTCGCTATCGAGCAGAGCTCGCAGCCTCGCCAGAAAGAGTTTCCGCCACGCCATCTCTTAGCCTCCTCTTCAGGTCGCCTGTAGTACTTTGGCAACGGCCGCCGTGAGGTGTTCCCACTGCGACTCTTCGACCGAGAGTTGCTTCTGCCCTGCACGAGTGAGCTTGTAGAACCGCGCCCGGCGGTTGTTCTCCGACACGCCCCACTCCGACTTGATCCACCCCTTCTGCTCGATGCGGTAGAGCGCCGGGTAGAGCGTCCCCTCCTCGATTGTGAGCATGTCTTCGGCTAATTGCTGAATGCGCTGCCCCACCCCGTAGCCGTGCATCGGGCTTAGAGAGAGCGCTTTCAAGACCAGCAGGTCGAGCGTGCCCTGCGGCAGGTCAGGCCTCTGTTTCGTCACTGATCGTCCCTCCTCTTCGCTTCTGGGGGTGCATGGTCGCACATCTTCCCTAGAAGGTCAAGGGAAAGATTAAAGGAGCATAATGAGGAGGGATACTAAGGGAAATACCCGGCGTTACTCGCCGCGCTCTGCGCTCGCCACCGTTGATGTATATAGGCAAAGCCCAGCATGGGCGCGCACCCGCGTCGCTGCTCCCGCCGGAGCCGCCGAAGCCCAAGGGCGGACGGCCCCAGGTGTCGAACCGGGCGGCGCTGGACTCCGCCGCGCCCGGCCGCTGCTATACTAGGGACATGACGATCAAGAGATTGAACCACGTCAGCGTCGTCGTCGAAGACCTTGCAGCCGCTATCGCTTTTTTCACCGCGCTCGGCATGACGAAAGAAGGCGAGGCGGCGGTCGAGGGCCCGTGGGTGGATCGCGTCAACGGGCTCGAAAGTGTCCAGGTCGACATCGTGATGATGCAGACCCCGTTATGCAGGCTTTTCTGAATAAATGTGCAAAGCTGATAAAGGCGATGCCGTCAATTTCGGAACGAGACAGCTACTTCTATTGAGGCACGACAAGCGTATGCGGCGCTCTGTGCTCTATCTGCGTTAAGAGCCAGGCGAGCTGTCGCTTGTTCTGCTCATCCAGATGCATGCACACGTCAAGAAGCTGCTCGTCGCGCAACTCCTTTGAAGCCTGCATGACTATGGTGAGCGCGATGTGAATCTGAGAGGCCATGAGGTAGAGGCTATGCAGGTCGCGCAGGACGCCGAAAGAGCCCGCACGCACGGCCGGGAAGAGCGTGTCGCGCAGGTCGTCCGATGCGTCCGCGTCGCGCGCGCCGTACTTTTCAGTGAAGGGGCGAAGCAGCGCGATTGCTTCCGTTGAGAACTCCGAGAGCTTCGTCATGCCCATCTGTATCTCTGCCTCTTCCGGGTGGTGAGACATGACGGAGCCGCAGGCTTTGGCGAACTCTTCATTCGCCTCCAGAAGGATTCCTATATAGTCGGAGACGCGCGTGCGCTCCTTGTGCGCGGAACTCATCAGGGTATCGGTCAACTCGCTGGCTTTGTCCATCAGCTTGCCGGCCACGTCCGTCACCTTCTCCGAAACGGTTTCCGCCCCGGCCCGCTGCACCTTGACGGCTGCGTATTTGTAGTAAGGCTGTTTGCTCACCGCGTCCCAGGTCGTGAGCGTCAGCTCGTTGGCCGCACGTATGTGCTCGTCACCTCCCTCGTCCCAGTAGCCGTAGTGAAACGGGATGAAGACGTGTCCGGGGATGATGTCGGAGAGCTTGGCCGATGTCCGGACAACGCCGCGACGTGAGGCGACCTCGAGCATGTCGCCCTCCTGGATGCCTAGTCGCTCGGCATCCTGTTTAGAGATTTCGACGAAGACTTCCGGCGCGGCCTCATTGAGTTCGGCCGAGCGTGCGGTCTTAGTCCTGGTATGCCAGTGGTAAACCAAGCGCCCCGTTGTCAGCCAGAAAGGATAGTTCTCGTCCGGCTCCTCCAGGGGAGGGCTATAGTGCGCAGCCTTGAGGATGGCTCGCCCCTTCGGGTCATTGGCCTTATATTCCTGGGGCGTTCTGGCCGCGCCTGTTTCAATATCATGGCCGTAGGTTTCGCAGCGCTCGGCGGCTGTCGGGAAGATGTGATCCGTATAAAGGCGCTCCTTACCCTTCGGATTCTCCTTGTTGCAGGGCCACTGAATGCCGGAGCCACGACTGAGCTTCGCGTAGCTCAGCCCGCTGTAATCGCAGAGCCAACCCTTAGAGCACATCTTCCAGTGCTCGAACGCGCCTTCGGCGTCCGGCCACTTGACCAAAGGCTCTCCGTCTTTGTCGCGGAAGTCCATGCGCCGCGCGTAGTCCAGGAAGATGTCCAGGTCGGAGCGGGCTTCTCCGGGAGGCTCTACGGCCTTGTGCGAGATGTGCACGGTACGGTCGGCGTTCGTAAACGTGCCCGTCTTCTCGCCCCACATGGCCGCTGGCAACACCACGTCTGCCAACTCGGCAGTCTCGGTCAGAAAAGCGTCCTGAACGACGACGAAGAGGTTCTCCTGCGCGAGAATCTTTCGGATGCGGTGAAGCTCAGGCAGAGAGACGGCAGGGTTGGTGCCGATGATCCATAAGAATTTGATCGAACCGAGTTCCGCGTTGCGGAAAATCTCCATCGCGTGATGAGGCAGGTGCCAGTGAGGAAGCTGCTTCGGGTCTACGTTCCAGCGCTCCGCCAGATCGTAAATGTGATCCGGGTTATGCCAGTTGCGGAAGGCCGGGAACTCCCCGTCGCAGCCCGTCTCGCGCGTGTTCTCAGAGGTCGGCTGGCCGTTCATCTGGAGGAGACCACAGCCGGGCCGACCTATCATGCCGCGAATCAGGTTGAGGTTGTTGACCTGAACGGAGGCGGCAGTGGCCTGGTGCGATTGATAGAAGCCCTGAAGAACTGTGGAGAACAGCCTTTCCGCGCTTCCCAGCAATCGAGCCGCAGCACGCAAGGTTTTAGCCGGGACGCCCGTTATCCGCTCCACTCTCTCGGGCGTGTACTCGCGCACAGTCTCTTCCAGCTTTTCAAAACCGACCGTGTGCTCTTCTATAAAATCCTCGTCGATGTTGCCCGCCTCTATGACCAGATTAAGCAGGCCGTTCATGAGGGCGACGTTGGTGCCGACGCGCGGCGCAAGATGAACATCGGCCTCTTGTGCCGTCCAGGTCTTGCGCGGGTCTATGACGACGAGCTTCGGCGGATTGTCGCTCGCACGTCTGTCAAGAACGCGCGACCAGAGGACAGTCTGCGTGGCGGCCATGTTGTGGCCGGCCATGAGTATGCAATCGGCAACGTCCAGGTCTGAGTAAGAGCCGGGTTGGCCGTCGGAGCCGAAACTCTCTTTCAAAGCCTGTGCGGCCGTGGCCGTGCAGAGCCGCGTGTTGCCGTCCACGTTATTCGTCCCCAGCCCGGCGTGCGCGATGATCGAGAGCGTGTAATACTAAGCCGGAAACCCTTTCGTCATCATCCGCCTCAGTAATAACGAAGCCGCCCCACGAACGGCCGACGACAATACAGTTCCCTTCGATGCGAGCCACCGCGCGTCTTGTCGAGGCAATGTCATCAGCCAAATAAGTCAGCGGATTCTGTACGGCGATGACCTTGTAACCCTCTCCCTTTCAGAGCCTGATTTTAATGCCGCCGTTGATAACCCGTCCTTCCGTGTGAGTGTAAATCTCGCTGAAGGTCGGCCTTTGATGCGGCGGAAAGACTACCTGAGTAAATCGTCCCTGGCGAGTGTCGGTGATGTTTTCGGCGTTAATGAAGAGACTGAATTTACCGAACATCTTTTCGCCGAATATTCCCAACACCCAGTACGGCCTTGCCCTCAAGCGATTGGTCAGAAATTGGCTGCTCGTGTAGTACGCTTCGATGCCTGCCTTAAAGCTCTCTTCCTTCTCAAACAGCAGGGCTGAGTTAAATCTGCTTTTCGGCGTCAGCGGCAAGACCTGATTTCCCGCCAAGTACTTCGCCTTCGCGTCGGTGAAGGTGTAGCCCGCGAACAGTTTTACTATGTCGTAAGAAAGCCGCACGTTGGTTTCAAAGCCCTTACTCCTGACGGGCTGAGAGGTGTTGATAAAGCTGAACGTGCCGCCGGTGGCTTCCAGCAGTACGAGCGGGTCAACGATCTCCGTATAGAAGAACATCTGGTTGAGCGAGTAGGAGAACTTCTCTCCGATAGTGTTCCTGTAGTTTACGTCCAGCGTCCCGCCCCGGCTGCGCTCGGCTTTCAAAGTATTTCCGATGGGCAGTACGTTCCGGAACAGCAGCGTCTCGGCCTCTTCCGTGAAGATGCTCGGCGCTTTATAGCCTAAGCCGAAGCTCACGCGGCTGCTCAGGTTGTCGGTGAACCTATAAAGCGCGGAGACGCGCGGCAGGGGGAACGTGCCGTAGTCTTTCAGGTGGTCTAATCTGAAGCCAGCTTCGAGCGAGAGCTTTGCAGTGACATCGAAGCTGTCCTGAATATACCCGCCGAATGTCGTTCTCGTTTCGTCTCGCGGGATGAGAGTGCTGGCGTTCGCCCTCTCCTCGAACCCGTCATAGACGGCATTGAAGCCGAATACGAGCACATGATTATTAAGCGTGCGGAGATACGAAATATCCGTATAGGAATTAAACTGGCGGCCTTCGAACAGGTAGTCGGGAATCTCTATCTCTCGGTTGAAAAAAGCAAGGCTCTGGCGGGCTACAAGGCGGCTCCCGCCCTCAAACTCCCTCTCAAGTTGGAAGGTCGTGATATTGCGGAATGATTTGTTCCTCTCGAAATACTGGTGGTAGCTATCGGCCTGACCGCGAATGACGAAGACATCCCCGCCCTTCCGGTTTTGATATGAGGTCGAGTTGCCGACAACCAGGCGGGTCTTATCGTTCAGATAAAAGAAGAGGCGCGGGGCGAAGGCGAAAGAGTTCGTCCTGGGCAGCTCCGTGAAATCGTCGTCGTCCACGTCGTACTGCTTCTGATAGTTGACGGAGCCGAGCAGTGTGTAGCCGAAGCGCTCAAACTTCCTCGAATTAAACAGAGAGAAGTCCGTCCCCCAGGCCGAAGTCTGGTTAAAGATGATTGAGGTCACGGGCGCATCTTCAGGCTCACGACTTATGAAGTTAATCACACCGGCAATAGCGCCCCCGCCGTAGAATGTGGCCGAAGGCCCTTTGATGATTTCCACCTGCCTTAAATCGAGCGGCAGGATGTCCAGAAGGCTAATGCTGCCGGAGAACCCTCCGAAGGCGGGGAAACCGTCTTTGAGGAGCTGCGTATATCTTCCGTCAAGCCCCTGTATGCGCACGCTCTGCGTGTTGGAAGTGGCGGAAGTCTGCTGCACCTTGATGCCGGTACTCTCATTTAGAACCATGGAGACGTTGGACGGGCGCATGTTGCTCTTCTCATCCACTTCCTCCTCGTCAATGGCTTCAACACGCGTCGGCACGTCGTCAATCTCACGGCCCGTGCGCGTAGAGGTGACGGTCACTACCCCGACTTCATTAGTGACTTTGATGAAAATCAGATTTTCACTCTGGCCGACGATAGGAAAAGTAAGCTTCAGTTCTTTAGACTCATAGCCAGGGGAAAAAATTATGACGGTCTGCTCCCCATCGGGGACGCCTGATAATTGAGCAGTGCCCTGGGCATCGGTGATGGCCGTAATTCCTGTATCTTTGACCGTCACGGTCGCGCCCGCTACCGGCCCTTTGGTGACCTCATCTTTGACTGTTACTGTGAACATACTCTGTCCGAATGACACTTGCGCCGTGAAGAATATAGCGAGAAATAGAATAACCTGCTTCATCTCTTAACCTCTTGAATTAAAGGTAAATTCACGAAAACCGTTACGCCCCCGCAGACACATGTCGGCGGCGCGAAAAAAATGTGGATTAAAGGCAGAGAATGAGCGTCAGGTTAAATGCGAAGCATGCGGAGGAGTTTTAGCGGCGGGTCAGAAGAAGAATCTACGGGAGAGTTTTGTGCGCCTAAAGGAATAAGCCAAACTGACGGCTCAGGTTGCGCCAGCAGAGTTTCCCGGGCGATTACTTGAGGTGAAACCCGCTGACGTTCCGGAAGGACGCCGTTTAGGGCTTCCGTGACGGGACAATGACGCGCCTCGTGCGAGACGCTGCTCTTTTCCGCCGCAGGCTTCTCACAGGCGTCAGCTTGAGCCGCGCACAAAGACACGCAGGCAACGAATACCCAGACGAGGCACAGCGGCAGCCAGGCGGCTACCACACGTGATGTTTTGGAGCATGTCGAAAACATCCACTCCATTATACTTGGATCGGTTTCTTTTACCATCCGCCCGGAAGCCCGACTAAAGCCGAATAGGCGCGAGCAAGGCTCCATTTCTTCTTCCCTGCGTCCTTGCACAAATATTCGGGTAGAGTTAATAAATGCATCGAATTATGCATCTTCTTCTGAATAAAGGCGCACAGGCGCGCCTCGGATTTTAAATGAAATCTGAGCGTCGTGACGAGAACTGAGCTTAGAAAGTATGAATGCTAAGGTCTACAGGTTTGGGCCTTTCCGTTTAGACGCGCAGGCACGCAGACTCTTCCGTAATGAGGAGGTAGTACCCCTCACGGCGAAACTTTTTGACATCCTTTTATTGTTGGTCGAGAGAAGCGGGCAATTAGTGACGAAAGAAGATTTGATGCGCCATATCTGGCGCGGCCTTTTCGTCGAAGCCAATAACTTGACTGTGAGCATGAGCGCGCTGCGACGTGCGCTGGGCGAAAGTCGCGTCGGGCGAGAATATATTGAGACAGTTCCAAAACGCGGCTACAGGTTCGTCGGGGGGGCTGTTGGTGAGACGGCGACCGAGCGGCCTGAGAAAAAGCTTTTCTTGGAGCAGAGATTGTCCAGCGGCCCGGCCGATGCGGTCAGCTCACTGGCCGTGCTGCCTTTCATCAATCTGGAAGAAGACAAAAATCTAGACTACTTCGTTGATGGTGTTACGGAGACCATAATCAACAGCATGTCGAGGCTCCCACAGCTCAGGGTTCTAGCCCGTAGTTCCGTGTTCCGCCTCCGGCGCAGGGAAATAGAGCCTCAGGAGGCAGGGGCCGAACTGGATGTAGAGGCCGTGCTGGTTGGGACGGTTCGACGGGTGCATGGCCTTTTAATCATCGGAGTGGAGCTGGTCAAAGTCGAAGACGGCTCGCAACTCTGGGGCGAACGCTACGAGCGCAAGCTTTCCGATATTTTTCTGGTGCAAAGGGAGATCACCGAAGAGATATCGAAAAGCCTGCGCCTCAAACTGACAAGCGAACAAAAACTGCATCTCGTTAACCACTATACGAACAACATCGAGGCCTATAGTCTTTACCTGAAGGGGCGTTACTTTTGGAACAAGCGGACTGAGAAGGAGATCAAGAAAGGAATTCATTATTTTGAGGAGGCAATTAAAGTTGATCAGAACTACGCGCCCGCCTACGCTGGGTTGGCCGCCTGTTTTCTCAGCCTTACCTCCTGGAACATACTGCCCGCCGAAGAGACTCTTCCCCTTGCAAGAAGAGCAGCGACTCGGGCCCTGGAAGTGGACGACGCTTTGGCCGAAGCTTATGCCGCCTTGGGGATAGTGGACTTAATTTCATTGAACTGGCCAAGCTCCAAAACCCGATTCGAGCAGGCGCTCTCTTTAGACCCTAATTCCGCGCAAGCTTACTTCTGGTACGCTACCTTTTGGATCACCCAGGGCCAAACGGATGAGGCGCTGGCCGCCGCCAAGCGGTCTCAACTACTAGACCCGCTCTCGCCACTTGTCTGCACACAGATCGCCAGAATTTTTTTGATCAAGAGACAGTATGATGCGGCGATTGAATACTGCTACCAAGCCATTGAGCTGGACGAAAATTTCCCGTGGGCTCACGGCGTTGTCGGACTGATTTACTTTGAGAAGGGCGCATACGAAGAGGCCATAAGCGAGTTAAAAAAATGTATTGCTCTCACAGGTGACCTCGAGACGGAAGGATTGCTTGGCTATGTCTATGCAACCCTGGGAAGGCTCGACGAGGCGTTGACCTTGCTTGCGGAGTTGCAACAGCAGTCTCAGGAAAGATATGTGCCTACTTTCGCGCCTCTGTTCATATATATAGGACTGAAGGAGAAAGAGAAGGCTTTCGAGCTGCTGGAAAGATTGTATGAGGAAAGATCGCATGTTTTGGCTACCCTTAAGGCTTACACTGTCTTTGATTATCTTCGCCCAGACCCGCGCTTCTCATATCTACTGCGCCGCCTCGGATTGCCCGAATAGTAGACGGGGCGCTTGGGCATTTAGCTCCAGACACCCTCTTCAGCCTTACTCTCGTTCATAACAACTCCTTGATCGAGGCAGCGGCTCCGCTTCCTAAAATTTAGTAAATTTTAGGAAGCGCCTCCGGCACATGTTGCTATCATGCGACCGAATTCACCAGAGCGGTCTGCACTTGCCGGCACGACCACTTCGGAGCCACCTCTGTTGCTCTTGATCCAACGCATCAGAACCTTAAGGCGGGCTTTGAACTTCGGCCGGCTGTGAGCCTCCTGGCGGTGGGATAGGCTTTGTCACACTGGATGACTACAAGGTCATGGTGAGATTAGTCATTGCTGAAGATGACGCGGGCGGTCGCCGCCAGCTCGAATCCACTTTCCGCGAGCCAGGCTATGACCTGTTAATCGTCGAAGACGGGTTATCGGTGCTCTCCGCTCTTCAAAATCCTGGGACGCCGGCCATCGCGATCCTGGACGTGATGATGACGGGGATGGGCGGCATAGAGGTCTGCCGCAGAGTGCGCTCTATGCATTATGTCATACCGCCTTACCTCATTCTGCTGACGGCGAAAGAATCGGTCAAGGATGCGCTCATGGGTTTAGAGTCGGGGGCCGACGACTACATGACGAAGCCGTTCGAGATAGGCGAAGTCAAGGCCCGCGTGCAGGTCGGTGTCCGTGTGCTACATCTACAGCAGAGCCTCGTCTCGCGCGCAAGCGAGTTGGAGGAAGCACGCGCCCGCCTCAAGGAGCTTCAAGGCGTGCTCCGGCGCGACCTACAGACCTACGAGTTCGGTTCATTCCGCCTGGAGGCGGGCGAGCGTCGCCTACTGCGAGACGGAAAGGCCGTCCCTCTGACCTCCAGGATATTCGACCTGCTCCTGCTCCTGGTTCAGCATAGCGGACATCTGGTGAGCAAGGAGCAGATCATGCGGGAGGTTTGGGGGGACAGCATCGTCGAGGAGAATAACCTGACCGTCACCATGAGCGCTCTTCGGAAAGTGCTCGGACAGGGGCCGACCGCGAGAGAGTACATCGAGACGGTGCCCAAGTGCGGGTATCGCTTCGTCGCTGAAGTGAGAGAGCTTCGTGACTGCCAATATTCGGGCAAAGCTTACGCTGTCGCCTCGAAGCTTACTTGAGAGCGCGACAGCATCAACCATTCAACGGAAATTCAGATGAAAGTTCCAACCCGGCTGAGCGGCGGCTCGCAGATGCCCGTAACTTTTGAGCGCTACGTGCGCGCGATAGATGCGGACAATTTCACTGGCTCGATATTGAAGCTGCTACTGGCCCTTCTACTCCTGGGCGCATGGCTCGCCTGGCTTTTCCTCGCCCGTGTCCCTCTCTATGAGGTGAGCGACACGGCGCGGCTGGAGGCGGCTCAGGCCGGTTACACGGTTGAAGCGGCGGTCGCAGGCCGCGTCGTCAACGCAGACCTGACGGTCGGCAAGGAGGTGCAGGCCGGCGACGTGATCGCGGAACTGGACACCAGCGCCGAGCGCCTGCAACTCGGCGAGGAGCAGACCCGCCTCACCTCCCTGACGCCGCAGATAGAAGCTCTCAACTCTCAAATCGCCGTCGAGGAGCGGGCCATAGGCGAGGAGCGACGTGCCGGGCTCGTCGCGCTCGACGAGGCGCGTGCGCGCGTTGAAGAGGCAGAATCGGCCGCGCAGTACGCAGAAGAACAGTCCAAGCGCTTATCCAGCCTTTTCAACGAGGGCATCATCTCGGAGATGGAAGTACTGCGCGCAAGGTCTGAGGCGAAGAGCAAGCGCGCGGCCGTTGATAGCCTGAAATTGGGCGTCAGCCGCATGGAGCGAGAGCAGCAGACGCGCGAGACCGAGCGCCGCGCCAACATCGAAAAGCTCTTGCGTGAGCGCGGGCAGTTGGAGGGGCAGCGTGCGACCTCGTCCGCCACCATCGAGAGGCTCCGCAATGAGATTGAGAGGAGGGTCATTCGCGCGCCTGCCACGGGGCAGCTAGGTGAGGTCGCCGGCTCGAAGTCCGGCGCGGTCTTGCGCGAAGGCGACAAGCTGGGCACGATTGTTCCGTCAGGCGGGCTGAAGATCGTCGCGGAATTCTCACCCGAAGCGCTCGGCCGCGTTCGCTCGGGACAAGCGGCTCACATGCGGCTGGCGAATTTCCCCTGGACTCAGTACGGGACTCTGACGGCCATCGTCACCAGTGTAGCCAGCGAAGTACGCGACGGTAAGATTCGCGTCGAGCTTGCTCTCCAAAACAGCTCTTCTTCGCCGGTGCCTGTGCAGCACGGCCTACCCGGCACTATTGAAATCGAAGTCGAGCGGGTTTCACCTGCCACGCTTCTGCTGAGGGCTGTGAAATTCCTCTCCACGCCGCAGGCGCGCGGCACAGGGTCAACCGGGGCGCTTAAGTGATGACCAAACCCTCGTCAAGCGGTCGGCGGCTACTTGTGCCGGAGGTCGTGCAGACATCCGCGATGGATTGCGGCCCGGCATCGCTGAAGTGTCTGCTCGAAGGCTTCCACGTTCAGGCCAGCTACGGCCGCCTGCGCGAAGCATGTCAGACCAGCGTGGACGGCACTTCCATAGACACGATGGAAGAGGTGGCCCAACAGCTTGGCATAGAGGCCGAGCAGATCATGGTTCCGCCCGATCATTTGCTACGGCCTGAGGCTCGAACCTTACCCGCCATCGTAGTCGTTCGCCGCGCCAGCAACGCCACACATTTCGTAGTCGTCTGGCGGCGGCATGGGCCCATGCTGCAACTGATGGATCCGGCGGTAGGCCGCCGCTGGGTTCCGGCCAAAAGTTTTCTGGAAGAGGTTTACCTACACACCTCTGCGGTTCCGGCGGCGGCGTGGCGTGAGTGGGCTGGGACGGAAGAGTTCCTCGGCGCGTTGCGTGGGCGGCTTGCCGCCTTGGGGGTTTCGGGCGCGACGGCCAAACGTATGATGCAGGCGGCGCTCGATGACGCGCTTTGGCTTCCACTCGCCGCTCTGGACGCATCTGTGCGCATGGTCGAAGCGGTCACAGACTCCGGCGCGATCAGTCGCGGACGACAGGCTGCGCGCGTCGTTGAGCGCTTCACGCAGCGCACGCTGGCCGAAAGTGCAGACCCCGAACAGGTCATCCCTTCCGAGTTCTGGTCTGTCCGCGTTGCGCCCGCGGACGAAGATGGAGAGGCGCAGCTCTTTTTGAAGGGAGCTGTGCTGGTGCGCGCTACTGGGCGGCGCGAAAAGACGGAGGAGCAGACAAAGAGCGCATTATCCGAAGCCGCCGAAGAGCGAGAGCCGATTGCGTCCGAGCTCGCCTCGGCACTGAGAGAGCCGCCGAGTCGCCCGATCAGGGAGTTCATCAGACTCAGCACTGCTGACGGCCCTTTCACGCTGCTCTGTCTGCTGCTCGCGCTCTTACTTTCGGCAGGCGGCGTCACCATCGAAGCGCTGCTCTTTCGCGGCCTCTTCGACATCGGGCGCGAGCTGAACCTCGCGGGCCAAAAGCTCGGGGCGATCAGCGCGCTTCTCTTCTTCGTCATATCGCTCATGCTCTTAGAGCTGCCTATGACGAGCATGGTCTTGCGACTGGGGCGCGGCCTTGAGACGCGCCTGCGGATGCTCTTTATGAGAAAGATACCTCGCCTGGGTGACAGGTACTTTCATAGCCGCCTGATCTCAGACATGGCAGAGCGCAGCCACAGCTCTCACCGCATACGCCTGATGCCCGTCTTGAGCACGCTCTTCCTGCGTGTAACTTTTGAGATCATGTTGACGACCGCAGGGCTTATCTGGCTAGACCCGGCGAGCGCCCCCCTGGCGATACTCGCGGCCGCGCTCATCATCGGACTGCCGCTCGTGGCGCAGCCCGTACTCCTTGAGCGAAACCTTCGCGTGCGCAATCACAATGGAGGATTGAGCCGTTTTTACTTTGACTCACTCGTAGGTCTGTTCGCGGTGCGCGCGCACGGGGCTGCTCGGGCAGTCCGCCGCGAGCATGAGAGTCGCGTCATAGAGTGGGCCGGCGCTTTTCTAGGACTACAACGCGCGATTGTCGTCGTCGAGGGACTGCAATTCTGCGCCGGCTTCGGGCTGGCCTGCTGGCTGATACTCAATTACTTCGCACGCTCAGGCGAGTCCGGCGGATTGCTGCTATACGCCTATTGGGTGCTCAACCTTCCCGTCCTGGGCCAGGAGATTGCGTTGCTCACGCGCCAGTACACGGATTATCGAAACGTCATGCTGCGCGTTCTAGAACCGCTCGGCGCGCCCGAAGAGACGGTGCTATCCCGGAGCATTGTCGGTGCGCCGGAGCAAGCAATGGTCGCGCAGACTTCTGCGCGCGGCGTCTCAATAGAGTTCAAGGATGTACGGGTGCGCGCCGCCGGACATACCATCCTACAAAATATCAACCTTTCAATCGGCGCGGGCGAACACCTTACTATCGCAGGCGCTTCGGGCGCGGGTAAATCTACGCTGGTCAGTCTCCTGCTCGGCTGGCAGCGCCCGGCGACGGGAAGCGTGCTGGTCGGCGGCCTGCAACTGGACGGTCAGAGGCTGGAGCAGTTGCGGCGCGAGACGGCTTGGGTTGATCCGGCCGTGCAGATATGGAATCGAACCTTTCTTGAAAACTTACGCTACGGGTCTGAAGAGAAGGAGGACGCGCCCGTCAGCCAGGTTATAGAACTCGCAGACCTATTGGACGTGTTGGAGCGTCTGCCCGACGGGCTGCAAACTTTGCTGGGCGAAGGCGGGGCGCTCGTCTCTGGCGGACAGGGGCAGCGCGTGCGAATCGGGCGCGCCATGATGCGCGCGAGCGCCAAGCTGGTCATTCTGGACGAGCCCTTTCGCGGGCTTGAGCGTGATCGGCGGCGCGCGTTGCTGGAACGCGCACGCCGGCTGTGGTGTGATGCCACGCTGATCTGCATTAGTCATGACGTGAGTGCTATGCAGACCTTCTCTCGCACAGTGGTCTTACACGAAGGCGAAATCGTAGAGGATGACTCGCCCGTGCGCCTCGCCTCTCACCCCGGCTCACGCTATCGCGCCTTGCTTGAGGCGGAAGAGCAGGTGCGAGTGGGCTTGTGGTCTCGCCGTGAGTGGCGGCGTTTGAAGCTTCAGGACAGACATTTATCCGAGGAGGCATTGACGACGCGTGCGGCACGATGAGAGCTATCAACTGTTCTGGCCCGTCTCAAGAGTAGGAGAAGCCCTCGAAGCCCTGGGACGCGAGAGCGGTCTTCTTGCGTCGGTTGCGACGCTTGCGCCGCCGCCCACGGCCCTCTGCGATGGCAGCGAAGCGCTCGGCCGATGGATAGTGGCCGCCGCCGACTGGCTCGGGTTCGAGGCAGAGCCTAGAGAGGTTCGCTACGCCACGGTCGAACAGGTCGTCAGGTCTTCGGCCCCTTCGCTGTTTCAAGTACATGCCGAAGGCGAGCCTCAATTCCTGGCGCTCCTGAAGAGCGGAAAGCGTTCCCTATCGCTCATCACACCGGACGCCGAGGTGCGACAGGTTCCGGCGTCTCTGATCTACGGTGCGCTGCGCAGAGCCGTGGAGGAGCCGCATTCGCAGGAGGTCGAGAGCCTGATTCGAGGGCTGGGCATCTCAAAGGGGAAGCGTGCAAAGGCCGAAGCAGGTTTGCTGCGCCAGCGCCTGGGGCGGAAGCGTCTGGGCGACTGCTGGGTAATGCGCCTCTCGCCCGGCGAGAGCATCTGGCGGCAAGCGAGCGCCCTTCGCCTGCCGCGAAGGCTACTGCTTACGGCGGCCGCCTATACCGTACAGTACGCCTTATGGCTCTTATCCTGGTGGCTCTTGGGACGCGCCACCTTCGGCGGAAAGCTAGAGCGCGGGTGGCTCTTCGCGTGGATACTTCTGCTCGTCACCATCATCCCTTTCCGAGTGCTCTATAGTTGGTCGGCGGCCCTATTCTCCGTCGTCACTGGCGGGCTTCTCAAGCAAAGGTTGCTCTACGGGGCGCTACGCATGAACCCGGAAGAGATGCGTCACGAAGGTGTCGGACACCTGCTGAGCCGCGTCTTCGAGGGCGAGTCCGTAGAGTCTCTGGCACTGTTCGGCGGGTTTCTCTCGCTCATCTCCCTTATAGAGCTGGTGCTGGGAGGCGTCGTGTTGGCCTTCGGCGCAGGGGGCGCGCTGCATGTTCTACTGCTGGCCGTCTGGACTGCGTTGCTCGCCCTACACAGTTGGCGCTTCTTCCGCCGCCGTCTTCCGTGGACTAACGCCCGCCTGAACATTACGCATCATCTGGTGGAGGTGATGGCCGGTTATCGCACGCGCCTGGCGCAGGAATCGGAAGAGCACTGGCATGAGAACGAAGACAAATCATTGGAGTCCTATCTGAAGCTGTCGTCTCGCACCGATCACGACGTAAAGCTCCTGATGATCTTCGCGCCGCGCGGCTGGCTCATCCTGGGCCTGTGCGGAATCATCCCTGCGTTCACTTCCGGCGGCGCTTCGCCCGAAAGTCTCGCGATCAGCTTGGGCGGGGTGCTGCTCATCAGAAAGGCTTTCGATAAGCTGGGCGAAGGGTTGGCGACTTTCGCTGCCGCAGGGATAGCCTGGCAACAGGTCAAGCCTTTCTTCCGCGCGAGTAGACTTCCGGAGAACAAGGGGCTGCCTTCGTTCGCGGCCGCCAGCGCGCGCGCGGACTCTGTGGAACAGGCTCATCGCAGTATGCTCGTAGAGGCCCATGACGTGACGTTCCGTTATGAAGGGCGCGATGAGCCCGCGCTTAAAGGTTGCAACCTCTCCATACGTGTCGGTGATAAGGTACTCTTAGAGGGCCCTTCGGGCGGCGGGAAATCCACCTTGGCGTCACTGCTGACTGGGATGCGCGCCCCTGACGCGGGACTTTTACTGCTCGACGGCTTAGATCGCCAAACCCTCGGGTCTGACGGCTGGCGGCGCAGGGCCGTCTCCGCGCCGCAGTTTCATGAGAACCACATTCTGACCGAAAGCTTCGCCTTCAACCTGCTGATGGGTCGCCGGTGGCCTCCACGGCAGGAGGACGTTGCAGAGGCCCAGGTCGTCTGCCGAGAGCTAGGGCTGGGCCAACTTTTGGAGCGTATGCCAGCCGGGTTCGAGCAGATGATCGGCGAAAGCGGCTGGCAGCTCTCGCACGGCGAGCGAAGTCGCCTCTTCATCGCGCGGGCGCTGCTACAGGATGCCGAACTGGTCGTGCTAGACGAAAGCTTTGCCGCGCTCGACCCGGAGAATCTCCGCCTCGCGCTGACCTGCGTTCTCAAAAGGGCACAAACCTTAGTCGTCATCGCTCATCCCTGACCGCGCCTGCTCTTGCCTTTCCTCTGACGGCTTAGGAAGTATTTCATAAAAACTTAGCCCGGGCTTAATGACTTATCCAAACCTTTTCAGGTATATCTACGCGCGAGCCGGTTCATAAATAGTCGCCGTCTCCGGGCGCGTCGGCACGCTCCCGCGAGGGTCAGGCGGTTATTATGAAACGGAGGAATGATATGGAAGGGAGGATACGCCCGTGAAAGTCAAAACGAATGTGAAGGCCGGCGGCGTGATGGTTACGGACTAATTGAGGTCAGGCGGATTCCCCCAATGCCTTTTATCCCACAACGAGCAGTAAAAATCTGTGATAGTTAGTAGGAGTGCGTCAGTACCGGGGAGAGCATCCTTGCTGCCCTCCCCTTTTGCCTGTGACGCCATAGAATACTTCAGGAAAGGAGAATAAGCCCATGAAAGTGAAGACCAACGTCAAGGCCGGTGCTGGCGGCGCTTACCCATCAGGGGAATAATTTATCTACGGTACATTCAAATGCCGTTCATCTTTCACCCCATAAGGATCAGTCAAGGCCCGTGAAATGGTGGAGATCGAGGCTAACGGGGAGTTCCTCGCCGGCTGCTGATCTTCATCGTCTCTGGCGGCTAAATCTCGTCTCCGGAGTACTAGGTCTTAAAAGAAGAGCTAGGATCTCTAAAAGAAAGGATACCCCCATGAAAGTGAAAACGAATGTGAAGGCTGGCGGCGCGTTGCTCTCAGACTGACCGAAATAGTTGGCACTCTCACACTTTCATCGCGCTTCCCCAAAGAACCTTTTTATACGCTCACGAAAACGCAGTTGAGCTTCTGTGCTGGCGAGAGCATTCTCGCCGGCACTTTCTTATCTGAGCAGCCATCGGGCTCTGGCTACACCGGGAGACGAGGGATCAGGTCTTAGCTGTTGCGCGCCCGCCGCTCAACCACGTCGCTATGCGTTTGCGCTGCGCCAGCGGATCAGCTCTGTTCTGATGTTATGAAGCAGACATCTCCCACTCACTAGTGAGCTGCGATACACTCCTGTTGCGCATGAGACCGCAAAGGAGTGCCTATGTCAGTCTATTGTGGCGTTGACTTTCATGCACGTCAACAGACTATTTCTTACTGTGAGACAGCAGATGGTCAGATCCATCAAACAGAGCTAGATCATGTGAAGGATGCTGTCCGCAGCTTCTACTCTCAGTTCAAGGGCGATCTGATCGTCGCTCTAGAGGCCAGCCGATATAGCACATAGTTCATCGAACTGTTGGAGGGTCTCGGCCATCAGGTGCTCATCAGCGACGCGGCTGAGATCAGGCGAGTCGCCCGGCGCAGGCCGCAAGAATGATCGGCGCGATGCTGGTCTCATTCTCGACCTTTTGCTCAAGGGAGAGTTCCCTCAACTACATCGTCCTTCAGTGGAGAGCCGCGAGGTGCTGCGGCACTTGCGTTACCGTCACAAGCTGGTGCAGATGCGGACACGTGCCAAGAACAGTCTGCAAGCACTAGCTTTCAGCGCCGGTTCGGCGGGACGCTCAAGGCTCTTGAGTCAGAAGGGACGTGAAGAGTTCAGGCAGTTGCCGATGAGCGCGGCGATGGCACGTCAGCGGGAGGAATGGCCCTCACTGGTCGAGGAGTTTAACCAACGGATCAAGAGCTTAGATGTGTGGCTTGAGCAGCAGGCACAATCAAACGAGCGCGTATTACGACTGCAAACTCATCCCGACATCAGGCTCTTAACTTCACTAGCACTGGTTGATGCTCTGGAGCCGATCACTCGCTGCAACGGCAGCCGGAAGGTGGCGGCTTAATTTCTTTCTCTGACTCATATTGAACCACTACCGCCACCTTCATTTAATTGACAAACGGCCACTGCCTTCCTTATATTGACCGCCTCACTAGGACTACGGCAGGTTGACTCACGTTAACGCTACCCGCTCTTAGGACGCTGACGCACAGGCAGGGTTATTTAAGTCTGGGCATGGGCTCTGCGCTCCTCGCGCCTCCCAACCAGTTTTACCACTCGTCAACTCAGGCTTGTTCCGACGCAGGCCGCTTAGCCGAATTCCTCGCACCCACGCGAGGTCTTCTTCAGCCGCCGAAGCCACGGCCGCTCAGTCACGTTCACACGCGGGCGCTCACGCGCGGCCGCACCGACAGGCGGTGAACTGTCTCCGCCTCACCAGAACTTCCAAGCCTGACCGGAGGAAACCATGAGACGCGCCCTTACCACTCTTTTAATCGTCACCCTGATAACGGGGAACCTCGCCGGCCTGTTCGTCACGCCGGCCTCGGCCAGGGTCTTCTCGGTGCAGCCGACCAACGAAGACAGCGGCGCTCCTACCGACCAGTTCACCACAGCCGACCCGATCTTCGCCGTCTTCAGATCTGACATCGAGGGTGGCGCGATCTGCGTGGTGGATGAGCACGGCACCGAGAGCCATTGCAAGACGGTCATCTCTGACTCTTCGCTCCAGTGGACGCTGATAGCGCCGGGCTTGCCCCCAGGAACCTACCGGCTGCTCGCCGTAGACAACGACCCCGACTACAAGCTCTTCAGCTTCCCCTTCACAGTCACCCCCTGCGACCTGGCAGACCAGGGCTGTGCCGCACAGCGGCGCATAAGCGATCAGGTTGTCGCGGCGTGGAAAGCCAGGGCGGAGCAGAGCTTCACAGGCTTCGGACAGATGTGCGCGTCGTTGGAGCTGGCGAGCACCTTTAAGAAACCGAAGATCGGTCGCGGCTTCCTCTTCGCCAAGAAAGTGGCCGACGACATCAACGAGCAGCGGAACGACTGGGGGTGGGAGGCCGGCCTGCTCGTCGTCGGGTTCGGGTACGGGCTTGGCTTTACGGTTGCCGCCGGAGGAGTCTCGACCGCCGCATACAAGCCCTATTTCGCGCTGGCGAAAGAACTCTCCTGCGGCGCGCAGCAGATGTATCTGGACATAAAGAATGATCCGCCCGACACCACCTACACTGTGGTCGTTCACCCGGACTTTACGACGCTCCCCGTCACGGGCGACGCGGCCACCGACCGCCTCGCCACGACCCTAGACCGCCAGCGTGCGTACGGGCGCGCGCAGCTCAAGGCTTACGAGCGATACCTCGGCGCGGTCGAGGCTGGCGACGAGAACTCGGCGCGACTCCAGGCGCAGGCCGCCGCCGACTACGGCTACGCACTAACCAAAGAGATGGCGGAGAGCGCCGCGGCCCTTCGCGTGTGGGGCGCGACGCGTGCGGCGGACGCGGACGTAGACGACCCGGCCGTCACACAGCCCGACCTCGACGCCGCGTCGGGCGTCTTTGAGCGAGTCCGCACCAGCGGCTTTACGCAGGACGAAGTCAATCAACTCGTCGCCGCCGGCCTCAATCAAGAAGAGATCGACCTGATTCGCGCCAGCTATACGCGCGACTTGGGCAGGGCCCGCGTCGGCGTCTCTGTACAGGCCATCGCCGAGGACGCCGCCGCCGCTATCGAGGCGAGCATCCCCGCCTTCGAGACCTTTGCGCGGGAGGCCGCGTGGGTCGCCGACAGCAGAGCGCCGAAGAGCATTTCACTCGCGCCCGCAAGCGCGTCCCTCTCCGTCGGCGCGACTCACACCGTCAGTGCCAGCGTGGCCGACGGGCGCGGCGCGCCGGTCGCGGGCGTGTCGGTCGCGTTGAGCGTGAAGGGAGTGAACCCAGCGTCGCTGACCGCTACGACCGATGCGGGAGGCGTCGCCACCTTCAGCTACGCCGGGGGCAACGCAGGTGACGATATTCTCTCCGCAACGGCAGGCACGGCCGCTTCCAACAACGCCACGGTCAGATGGTCGGCTGGCCCCGCCAACGCCATCCCTTCCGTCAGCGGACGCAACGCCAGTTCAGTAGAGGGGGACAACAGCGCCTACTGGTTCGACTTCAGCGACGCCGACCTTCAGGACACACACACCGCCACCATCAACTGGGGCGACGGCTCGCCGCCGAGCGCGATCCCGGACGCGAAAGGCGGCCCGAGCTACATCCTCGACAGCACGGGCAGCGGCAACGGCATCGTTATCGGCTTTCACGCTTACGCCGACGACGGCCTCTATAACCCGAAGGCCACCGTCACAGACAATAAGGGTGGGGCCGGCGTCGGCGGGCTGACTGTGCAGGTGAGGAACCTCGTGCCCGCCATCGGCGGCGCGTCGCTGGAGGAGGCGGGCGGCGAGATAGTCTTTAGCGCAGGCTTCACAGACCCCGGCGTCCGCGACACGCACACGGCGGAGATCAACTGGGGCGACGGCGCGGCTGGCCCGGCGGCCGTGACAGAGGCGGGCGGCTCAGGCTCCGCCGGCGGCCGCCACGCCTACGCCGCGCCTGGCGCTTACACCATCACCCTGACCGTCTCGGACGACGACGGCGGGACGGCCTCCCGCACCTTCGGCCTCACCATAGGCAGCGGCGGCGGACTCAGCAACTCCCCGCCCGTCCTTCAACTCTCCAACTACATCACATATGAGGGCGGCGGCTCTTTCTTCGCTTATTTCACAGACCCGGATTCGCTGGGCACGCACAGCGGCATGATTGACTGGGGCGACGGCTCCCCCGTGCAGCCGCTCTTCGTGCAGGAGAACGGCGGCTCCGGCACGATCTTCGCCAACCACTACTACGCGGACGACGGCCAGTTCACCATTCGGGTGACCCTCGCCGACGACCGTGGCGGGGTCGCCTCCGGGGTTGCGCCCATGAACGTGCAGAACGCCGCGCCGACCGTCTTCCCGGTCGGCTTCACGACGAACAACCGCCTCTTCACGCCCGGCCAAACCGTAACGGCCGCCACCAGCTTCTTCGATTACGGCGTCCGCGACACGCATACGGGCGTCTGGGACTGGGGCGACGGCACGACCACGCCGGCCACCTTCACAGAGACGGGCGGCACCGTGACTTTGTACGAAAGCCACACCTACACGGCCCCCGGCGTCTACCGCGCCAAGCTCATTGTGACGGACGACGACGGCGCGAGCGGGGTCGGCGAGGCCATTGAAAGCATCGGGTTCTACCCGACCGTCACAGAGGGCTCGATTAAGCCGGTGGTGACGGAGACGGGCAAGATCAGCGCCTCCGTCAGCGGCCTCGGGATAACGGAGCACGACGGCACGCTCAAGGTGGAGAAACCCGCCGGCGCTACCGTCAGGCGCGCATTCATGGCGGCGGCGTCGAGGGGGTTCTTCAGATACCTTCTGCGCCCCGACGACGTTAAGCTCGAAGGCGTCGCCGTGCCCTGGGAGATCGCCACGCCGAGCGGGATACGGGCGTACAACTTCTGGAGTGAGGTGACGGACATCGTCAAGGCGAAGCTGGACGCGTCGCCCGCCGGACGGGTAGAGCTCGCGCTCCGCGAGGAGAACTCAAACATGTCGGAGGGCGAAGTCCTCGTCGTCATCTTCGACGACCCGAACCAGACGCGCGACAACACGGCCGCGCTGCTCTTCGGCGCGCAGCAGACCACGGGCGACACCTTCGCGCTGCGCTTCGCACAGCCGCTCGACCTGAGCGACCCCGACTCCGCGCTCACGATGTCGCTCGGCGTCTCCTTCGGACACCAGGACGAGCGCGCCCAGCAGTACAGCGTGATTGACGTTAACGGCAGGCGCATGACGACCTCGGCTGGCGGCGAGGACGACGGCGAGCTTGCCAACGGCGCGCTACTGACCGTCGGCGGGCTCGGCGACAGCACCGACAACCCTTCAGACCCGTACGCTCTTCCGAGGCAGCCGAGGGCCGACGACGAGCTATACGACCTCAGACCTTTCGTCAACGCCGGCGACACCGAGCTGACCGTGACCACGAGTAATCCTTCGAACGACGATAACATCTTCTTCGCCGCATTCTTCCTCCAGAACACGGCCGCCGTCGTCGGCGAGGGGATAGTCTTAACGCCCGTCTCGGCCTCGCACGAAGTCGGCGCGCGGCACACCTTGACGGTGACCGCACAGGACGCTCGCGGCAACCTTCTTCAGGGGCGCGAAGTAACTTTTGAAGTCCTCTCGGGGCCGCATGCGGGTCTAAGCGGCACCACGACGACCGATGCGCAGGGCTTGGCGCAGTTCACCTACGACGGGAGCCGCGCGGGCACGGATACCGTCGTCGCCAGGTTCGTTAATTCCGCAGGGAGGTCACAGACCTCTAACACCGTCACAACCGAGTGGGAGGCCAGCGCTATCACGCCTACTCTGCTGTCCGTGTCGCCTGCCTCCGGCACTTACGGGGGGACGGTTGAACTGTCGGCCCGCCTGACGGCGAATGATGCGCCGCTTGGCGGCCGGGACGTGACATTCACTCTTAACGGTGTAGCTGTCGGCGTCGCCAGAACGGACGCCGGCGGCGTCGCGACCCTGGCGAATGTCAGCCTCGCCGGCATCAACGCGGGCACATACCCGAACGCCGTCGCGGCCCGCTTCTCGGGCGACACGGGGCACGCCGCCGGTGACGGCACGGCCACGCTGACGGTCGGCAGGGCAACCTCGCGCGTTATAACCTATGGCAAGATGTTCGCCAATGGCGGCCCGGTGGTCTTGACCGCCTCGCTGCTCGACTCCAACTCGCTCCCGGTCGCGAACCGCGCACTCACGCTCACGCTCGGTGAAGGGGCCAGCGCGCAGGCGTGTGCTGCGACGACTGATGCGGCGGGCCTTGCGAGCTGCCGGATCGAAAGGGTCGCGCAGCCGCTCGGCCCTGGGACGGTCTTGGGCAGGTTCGCCGGGGACGCTAACTACCTGCCGTCAGCGAGCGTTGCCGCGACGCTGATCTTCGACTATCCAAAGGGGACTGCCGGAGGGAGCTTTATCATCGGTGATCTAAACGCGGCAGTGGGGCGGCAGGTGACGTTCTGGGGCGCGCAATGGTTAAAGATGAATGCGCTGAGCGGCGGCGCGGCCCCGTCGAGTTTCAAGGGCTTTGCGAATCAGACCAGCACGAGTCCGGCCACCTGTGGCGGCACATGGACAACCGGCCCTGGCAACAGCTCTGGGCCTCCGAGCAGCCTCCCTTCCTACATGGCCGTGATTGTGTCCAGTTCGATCACCAAGACGGGTTCGATCATCTCGGGCAACGTCTCACGGATTGTAATCGTTAAGACCAACCCCGGTTATGATTCCAACCTTGGGCACGCCGGGACAGGAACGGTGGTAGCGGTTTGGTGTCCATAAGCCAAGAGGCGGCTCTGCGTAGTGGGAATACAGTTCTAGTAAGGCTCACCGCAGGCTTTGTGCTGAGAAAGGCTGTAACGAGTAGTTATACGGGGAGGAATCCTGTCGAGAGTTCAAATTCTGCTCCTTTGTGTATCCAGAAGATATTATCGCCCTCCTTCTTCTTCTGATGAAGCGGTGATCCTGTTCGGACTATATTGGTCAAAGTACCTCGTCCTTCTAAGTCTGCAAGCTTTCGGCAGCACTTTCTCTTCCTGTGAAGTGGTCAGAGCATCAGGGTAGGAGGCATGTCTGTCTACCGAGATGGAGAACGCAAGCCTCCGATGACCGGCGCGGATCATCTTCTTGAAGAAACGTTTTACTGTGGGAATATTACGTTTTGCTGAGAGCAGGAATTCAATAGTCTGTCCTTCTTTGTCTACCGCACGGGAGAGGTATTTCCACTGCTGGCTGACCTTGATATAGGTTTCGTCGATACGCTATGAAGCGGCGGCGAGCTTCAACTGGGGACGGATTCTTTTGTTGATTTCAGGGGCATACCTCTGGACTCATCTGAAGATGGTCGTTGTCGCTGCTTTTCATCAAGTTCAAGTGTCTCTTCGGCAGCCTTCATTGTTGGCTGTAAATTACGAAAGCATCGCTGCGCTATTTTGGGCGAAACTTAGGCTTCTACATCCGGAGGGTTCGCAGGAGAATATGTTATGCGTAACTTTGTTCGATGCTGGCCGGGGCGGCTGCGGCTGCGGTCTTATCTGCGGCTTCATCTGCGGTCACGTCCGGCAGCTCGTCTTCGAGCAGCCGAAACCTCGGGTGCAGGTAGCTGGCTGTGGTCGTGAGCATGACCACGATTCCGATGGTGACGTACATGAGACCTATGCCCCGCCCCGGGCCCACGCCGATGAATACCCCGACGCTTTCGGAGAGCGGGCCGCCCTCTGCCAGTAGCGGCCTGAAGACACGGTCGGCCAGCGGGCCCGAAGCCAGGTAGGCCAGCGGAAGAGAGGCTTTGAGGATCATAGTCCACACCGCGAAGACGCGCCCTTGCAGGTCTGGCGGCGTTTTACGCAGCCACATAGCCTGCATCGAACCCGTGATGAGAGGCACACCGAAGACCGTCACAAAGAAGGCCATACCAATGAGCGGAACCGATTCCCGCAGCCCGGCCGTCACGAGGCCCAAGCCGTAGAGCAGCCCAAAGCCGAAGATGCCCCGCATGCGCCGCTTCGGCCCTCCCCAAAGCACCATCACGACACTGCCCGACAACAGGCCACAGCCCGAGATGGTTGACATCAGGCCGACCATCTTGACGGACGCGAAGCTTAACAGCAGCGGTTGATAGAGGGCGTGGGCCAGGCCCATCGTGAAGTTGATGATAATAAAGAAGAGCAGCAGCACCAGCACGCCGCGCCGTCTGCTGATGAATGCCCACCCGGCGCTGAGCCCATCCCAGAAAGAGCCTCTGCCCTCACGCCCTTCCGCGCTCCGTTCCAGCGTCGGAATCCGCACCACCAACATCGTCAGGATAGGGGCGAAGAAGCTGAAGAAGTCTATGAGAATGACACTATGAATTGGGAGGATTGCGAGCAGCAAGCCAGCCGCGACGGGGCAGATAATGCGCGCGGCCGGGTACCCCATCTGCAACAAGCCGCTGACGCGACCTAAATGCTCTTTGGGGACGAGCATCGGGAGGGTGGTCGAGAAGGCCAATTGTCTGAAGACGCCAAAGACGCCGCCGACGGCCAGAGCTACGTAAAAGTATCTGACTTGAAAGCGGCCCAACAGTAGCAGCAGCCCTATGGTCAGCACGCTCAGCGCAGCCCCCACATCGCTTAAGATCATCACCCAGCGACGCGGCCAGCGATCAACAAAGAAACCCGCAAAAGGCGTGACGAGCAGCCCCGGCACTACACCGGACAGAACCGTTAAGGCGAACTGTGTGACAGAGCCCGAGCGCTGATAGACCCAGACCCCCATAGCGAAGCCCGTGAGCCCCGACCCGAACATCGAGATCAGGTTTGCGGCCCAGATGATAAGAAGAGTTCGTAATCCGCGAGCCTTCATTAAACGAATCCTTTGCCTATGCATCCGTGATGTCAGGAAAGAGGAATGCCTCCCTTGCGGAACTCGTCCGCACCGGCTTGACCCGGATGGCCTGCGTCACGACCCTTGTACAGTACCCGTGTTTGCGATCATCTTCTGAGTACCTCCAAAGGTCTCGCCTGTCGCTGAGCCTGCTCAAGACAGTGTGTCAATGCCTGTGCCAACACTTGAACATGAGGTTGATGAACGATTGTGTAGTGGTCTCCCGGAACGTCATAGATCGCCAGCGGCTCGGACGTGAGAGCCGCCCAGGCTTGCGTGTCGATTCTCTGCAAATCAACGCCGGTCAATCCCAAGAGTCCTTCGGGATGGCCTTCAGTGGCCTGAAAAAGGGTCAGTTGATTTGGATAAATCCGGTGTGGTTTGTAGTTTCGCAAGGCCAGTCCATGACTCTTCCACCTCTGGTAGAAGCCATAGACATCCTGAAATTCCATCCCGTCAGGTAAGACCTGCTTTTTCTCGAACTGCTCTTTGATATAGTTCCATCCTTCATCGGGGTTGAGCGCCTGTAGCTCATCGCAGGTGACTGGCGGATCTTTCTTACCCATATACAGGGACAAGACCCAGATGAAGGCCGCGAGCATGTTCGTTTCCCCGGAATCCCTTTGTGAGTTGTATGTCGCTGGCGGATGACTATCAAACATCGCCAGCAAGGCGACCTCCTGCCCTTGCTCAGACAACTGATTAGCCATCTCAAAGGCGATATTCCCTCCCAGCGACCACCCTCCCAACAAGTATGGGCCCTCCGGCTGAATAGCGCGCACCTCAGCCAGGTAACAGGCCGCCATCTCCTCGATGCGAGGCTCCGTGTCGCCGTCTGAATGAGTGTCCGGGGCTTGAAGAGCATAGAACGGCTGATCTGTACCGAGGAGGTGCGCCAATTGGGCGTAGCAGAGGACAGTCCCGCCAGCCGGATGCACGCAGAAAAACGGTCGCCTGCTGCCCTTCGTCTGTAGCCTCACCAGGACATCTTGAGTCCTGGATACAGTCATCAGTTCCTTCTGTTGATGGCGAGCCTCTTCAATGGCGACGGCTAGCTGCGCAATCGTGGGGCCTTCAAGGAAGCGGTGCAAAGAGATGTTGACCTGAAAAGTCCGGCGGAGTCGGGCGCTTAACTGAATCATCAGCATTGAGTGCCCCCCCATCTCGAAGAAGTTATCATGTATGCCCAGCGGCTCGATTTTCAGCACGTCTTGCCAGATCACAGCCAGACCTCGCTCCGTCTCTGTCTCCGGAGGCACATACGCATTCAGGCAGTCGGGTCGCTGATAGGTAGACATTGAAGGCTCGGGCACGGCTTGCAAATCCGTTTCGTCCGGTTTCCGGCTTCCCTCACCCGGATGATGACTGACGTGCTGCGAAGTGCTTTGCGAGTCAATCCAGTAGCGTTGACGCTCAAACGGGTAGGTCGGTAAGCGTAGGCGATGCCTTCGTTCCGAAAGATAGAAACTTACCCAATCAACTTCTGTTCCAGCCAGCCACAGGCGACCCAACGTCTTCAACATGAACGCAACATCCGATTGCCGCTCCCGTACATGACGGAGCGAGGAAAGCACCACCTGCGTCTTCGCCTTAGCAGGATGCTGGCGGGCTAAGGTTGCCAGCGTGTTCCCTGGGCCGACCTCCAACAAAATGTTCGCAGACTCTCCCAACAACTGCTGAAGGCCATCGCCAAAGCGGACGGTTTGGCGCAAATGCTTTGTCCAATAGGTTGGAGTCGTGGCGTCCGCCTGCGTCATCCAGGTTCCCGTGACATTCGAGATGTAAGGAATCCGGGGTGGCTTTAAGGCTACCTCACCGACCATTGTCTCGAACTCCTCCAGGATCGGCTCAAGCATCTCTGAGTGCCCGGCCGTGTTGATATGGAGACGGCTATATTCCAAACCCTTTTCGGCCAGCCACGTTTGCATTTTCTCGATCTCGTCAACGGGGCCGGAAACCACACAGAACGAAGGGCCGTTAATCGCCGCCAGGTGCAGCCTCTCTCCCAGCAGGGGTTTTATCTCCGTCTCCGCGAGCGGGATACTGAGCATCGCCCCTCCGGCCATTTTTTCGGCCAGTCGTCCCCGGAGCGCCACCAGCGCCAAAGCATCTTCCAAAGTGAAGACTCCACTTAAACAGGCCGCCACGTATTCACCCAGGCTATGGCCGATCATCGACTGAGGCTGAATGCCCCATGACATCCACAATTGAGCAAGAGCGTATTCGACAGTGAAGAGGGCCGGTAAGGCCAGGGCGGGCCGCTTTAACTGTTTGGCGCACTCCTCCACGGCCTCTGCTTCGGGGTACAAGACCTGGCGAATATCTTGGCCCAGATGCGGCATCAGCCCTGCGGCGCACATGTCTACGTGTTGGCGAAAGGTTCGTTCCGTTTGATAGAGTTCGAGCCCCATTTGGACGTACTGCGCGCCGCCGCCCGGAAACATGAAGACGACAGGTCTGTATCCGGGTCTTTGAAGATGCGTCACAACCTGCTTCGGGTCGAGTGTTTGTAGCGCCGACGCAGCCTGCTCAGCCTCTTGACAGACCAGCATCCGTCGGTAGCTGAAAGTTTTTCTGCCCACGTGGAGCGTGTAAGCGACATCAGCGAGATTGATCTCAGGATTGCGCGCCAGGTAATCAGCCAACTGAGCGGTCGCACTCTCCAGGGCGGCGCTCGTCTTTGCCGAGAGGACTACTAAATGGCTGGGACGTGACGGGCCGGAGGGGGCCCGCTCCGGTGCTTCTTCAAGAATGACATGGGCATTTGTCCCCCCCACACCGAAGGAACTGACTCCAGCCCGGAGAGGCTTCGGGGCCGCCTGCCAGGGCCGGAGTTTGGTGTTGACGTAAAAGGGACTGCCCGCGAAATCAATCTGTGGATTGGGTTGATCGAAGTTCAGGCTCGGAGGCAGCCGTTTATCTCTGAGCGCCAGCACAGTTTTGATGAAGCCCGTCACCCCGGCCGCCGCATCCAGATGGCCGATATTAGTTTTCACTGACCCAATAGCACAAAACCCTTTCCTCTTTGTGTAGGCGCGAAACGCTTGTGTCAGCGCGGCGACCTCAACCGGATCGCCAAAGCGTGTTCCCGTCCCGTGAGCCTCTATGTAAGTGATCGTCTCCGGGTCAACGCCTGCCACGGCCAGGGCTTCGGCAATCACTTCGGCCTGACCCTCAATGCTGGGAGCGGTAAAGCTGACTTTCGCTGAGCCGTCATTGTTGATGGCTGAGCCTTTAATCAGAGCTTGAATGTCATCACCATCAGCCAGAGCGTCCCTGAATCTCTTCAACAAAACAATGCCCACACCGCTGCCGAAAATTGTCCCCTGGGCTTTGGCATCAAAGGCTCTTAAGTGTCCGTCCGGGGGACACGGCCATCCCTCTTGATACAAATAGCCTGTCTTTTGCTGCACTCTCACAAAAACACCGCCAGCCAAAGCCATATCACATTCGCCATTGAGCAAGCTCTGGCAGGCGAGGTGAATTGCCACTAAAGATGTCGAGCAGCCCGTGCTCACGCTGAGACTGGGCCCGCGCAAGTTCAATTTATAGGAGACGCGAACAGGGAGAAAATCCTTCTCATTGGCCTGTAGAATTTCGTGAAGCCCCATCACGCCCATGCTTGTCATCAACGGATAGAGGTTGGATAACATGTAGGTGCTACAGCCGACTCCGGCGTAAACACCAATCGAACCCGCATACTTTTCGGGATCGTAGCCAGCCGCTTCGAGCGTCTCCCAGGCGCACTCCATGAACAGTCTATGCTGTGGGTCTAGGAGCTGGGCCTCTCTCGGACTCATCCCGAAGAAGGAGGCGTCGAACAGCTCTATGCCTTCGAGGACTGGCCCGGCCTTGACATAGCTGGGATTCTTGAGCAGCGACTCAGGGACGTTAGCTGATTCCAACTCTTCGTCCGAGAACCACGTGATTGATTCCACCCCTTCTTGCAGGTTCTTCCAGAAGAGATCAAGATGGCTGGCTCCCGGCCACCGGCCACTCATGCCGACGACCGCGATGCTGTTTTCTATGGAACCGGAACGATCTGCGTCCTTCATTCTCTAACACCTATTTCGGGGCGATCCCGAGCTTCCCTTGCCCCGCCCTTGCGTCATCTCTCGACCAGGACTTCCTTTTGCCCGAACAATCGCTCGGCGCGGCTGCCCCTGGACGCACACTCACGAATCAACCTGTTAGATTCAACAATAGGCTTGGACTCCTCCGTGTACTTAAGACTCATGATGTAAGTGAGCCACGGCTCCTGTCCCAGGGCGTAGATATAAACTTCACTCGGTTTAAGCTGGTCTACAATCTGAACCACCTGTTCACAATCGGAGCCCGCAAATCTCCTCGACCTATCCATGCCTCTATCCATACTGCGGGTCAGCAGCGGCCCATAGAGCCAGCTCAGCGGCGCGCCATCGCACTCCATCCCGACGAACAAGGCGTCTATCTCTCCCACCTCGCGACGTAGATGCTCGTACATCCTGGGCTCCGGGTTGCATGAATCGGCGGCAAACAGCATCGAGTAAGAGCCTATTCTCAGCAGGTAGGCCAGTTTCGTCCCGATATTGAGGTCAGCGTGCTCGCCCAGAAAGGGAATGCCGACGATACTGATATTACCTTCCGTCAACTGTTCCATCTCCGAGAGCTCAATCACGTTCCGGCAGCCGATCTTCTGCAACGTCATTTTTAATGAAGGGTCTTGTAAGGAACCGGCCATGTTTCCGGGAACGACGAAGCATCTAACCTTGTGCTTGATCTGCATGAGCGCCTCAAACAGGACGTGATCCTGATGATTGTGCGTGATAATCAGATAGTCGATTGATTCCGGCAGGTCTTGATAGGTATAGCGCGGGAGACTGCTTTCATACGTATAGCTGATCGCCGGGTCGACCAGAATCTTCACTTCACGGGTCTCCAACAGCACACAGGCATGACCAAAATAGCGCCATCTTAAACCATAGCCTGAGTAGCCTTCGCAGGGCGGCGGCGGCTCAGTAGTCAGCATCCGCTTTAGTAGATCGACAGACGCATCAGGAACTTCAAGAAACTCTCGAATCGTCGCCAGCGGTTGCGGAGCGGTCTTCAATCTGAACAATTCGTCGATGCGCTCATCGTCAAACGGAATTCGTAGATGAAGGGTGTTCTCCGACCCCAGTCGTGGTGTGCTCAGGACAAATGCCCGCTCATCACCTGTGACAATCGAGAGCATCAGGCTCTGCGCGCAGCGGTCATAATACTGACTCCGGTAGAGCAGACCTTCGATCAACCGAAATGATGGATTGTTGTTCAGGTCGTAGACCAACTCGACATATCCCTTCAACGCTTCGGGAACGCGGCTGTATAGCGCATTCAGGCTATAACCTTTGGCCTCCTCTCTCAGCATACGATCCAACTCGGCGATAGCATGGGAGAGATGGATCAAGTTCTCCCGCTCTGCTTTGGTGCGATCTCTCAAGGCTCTTATCTCGTCAACCCGGCAGCCGCCGTAATCTATGAACGGCCCGCCGAGCAGGCCGGGATTACTGACGGCGTTGGCATGGATTTGCGGCGCGCTGATATAGGAGTCCATGATCTTCAAGTGCCGCTCGGTAATATTCCTGGCACAAGTTGCGGGCGGGATCAGGTGCGGCCAGGCGTACCATTGATCCACCAATGGCTCCATCTTGATATTGGGCCGCAAATAGAAGAGTTCAGTCGCCATAGCTTTCCTCTCGTCTGCACGCTCTTTAAACTGAGTTCCCCGCCCCTTCTTAATCAACCGTTGCTTTCCCTGGGCTCGATCAAGTCCAGATCCTCAGGAGCTTTGAATTTCAGTGAATCCATGCAGAATTCTTTCCATGCCGCGTCGAGGCTCTTAAAGATGACGTTTTCGTTCTGCCACATAGATTTCGTCACGGTGAAATCCTCGTGAATGAAAACCACCTTCTCATTCCAATCGGCTCTCGTTTCGTCCCAGCCGCTATATCCCTTCAGCTCGCTTAGCATGTAAGCCCTGCAATAGGGGCGTGGGAGACGTTGTTCGGGGCGCTCTACGATAGACGCCTCTTCAACCTCCCTCAGGTACTTGACGACTGAGATGTGGCCCGCGGCGAGGGCAATCATGTAGGGCGTCCGGCCATCCTCCCCCACCTTGAACAGATCAGCGCCGTTCTTCAGAAGTAGCTTGACGAGCGCCAGATGTCCCCTGCCCGCGGCGAAATTCAGAGCTGTCCATCCCTGTTCGTCCTGCTCGTTTACTTCAGCGCCGCCGGCGATCAACGCCTCCGCCTTCGCATATTCGCCGGCTTTGACAGCTTCAATCAGAGCACAGTCACTCATCGCAATCCTCCTGAAGTGGCCCCCCGGCCTGGTCAACGACAGGCATGCCGACAATCCTGGTCTTCAGCTATTTGACTGCTCCTCCACCTTGACGAGGTGTCCTTTGCCTTCGAGCGTTGCCAGGTCTATGTCGGCAATGCACCTGACCTTCACACAATCAAGCGTGAGCCCACCTTCAACGTGGACAGTGCCCGTGCCATTCTCAAAGTCCGCGCCTCTGAAATCGCATGACTCAGTGTCGAGTCTGACTCCTAATTTTGTCCCGCCTCTGGTGTCTGTGAACTTGATGTGCAGGTAATTGCGGTCAATTGCTTCCTTGAATGGCTTGACGCTCTTTTCCGGGCACAGGCTGGCTTCGACCCTGTGGATGCCTTCGCATATTTTATCTACCAGACTCTTTGCGCGAGGCCGGTTCGGAGCAGGGGTCGTGGGCGGCCGTGAAGGATTCTTCGCCCGTTCCTCCATCCTCTTCTTCAAGCTCAGAGGCATCATGTCCGTCCAGACCTCTTTAATGTAAGCGAGACATTCCGCCTTCCGGCCTGCTTTTCCGACATCTCTCCACCCCGCAGGGTTCACCTTATATTCCGGCCATATCGAGTACTGCTCTTCGTGATTTACGACAACCTTATAGACAGTCGTATCTTCATCATCAGAACTATTCCAGGCTGCACCGTCCGCCTCCTTGACGGGATTTCGCCGCCTCATGGACTCTCGACGCATCGCCGCTCGGCTCTGGCTTCGTTGCACGAAAGGCTCCTGGCCCGGCTCGTGGCTCATGTACTTAGCCAGGGAGTTGATGGATGGATATTGAAACAGTTCCATGACCGATATATTGGTCTCCACTGCCTCTGTTAGCTGACTGTGAACCTGGACTAGGAGGAGCGAATCGCCTCCGAGCTCGAAGAAATTGTCATGGACACTGACCTCCGGTAACTGCAAGACTTCTTGCCAAATGTTCGCGATGGCCTGCTCAAGATCGGTTCGTGGTGCGACGCACGCTTTTAAGGCCGGGCGCAGATTGTCCGGAGCCGGAAGCTTGTGCCGGTCTATCTTCCCGTTCAGATTCAGTGGCATCTCGTCCAATCGCACGAAGACGGCGGGAACCATATACGCAGGGAGCTTTTTCTGCATATAGTCGCGCAACTGGCTGTCATTGGCTGCCGCTTCCTGACGGCCCACCACGTAGGCAACAAGCCGCCGCTGCCCCACGCCATCATCAGACGCTACGACCACTGCCTCGCGAACATCCGGATGCTGCCGCAGCACCGTTTCAATCTCCCCCAGTTCGACCCGGAAGCCTCGAATCTTCACCTGATGATCCACCCGGCCCACATACTCTATATTCCCATCCTCAAGAAACCGGACGAGGTCTCCCGTCCTGTATAATCTTCCCCCCAGCTCCCCGCTCAGCGAATCCGGCACAAACTGCTCGGCAGTCTGTTCGGGCCGCTCAAGATAGCCTCGGGCGACCCCTTCTCCCCCGATATAAAGCTCCCCAACCTCTCCGAGCGCCAGTGGTTCCATAAACTGGTCGAGCACGTAGACCTGCACATTCGCAAGCGGGCGGCCGATGGGCGGATTACGCTCGCCGTCCGAACACTCGGCCACTGTTGCGCACACAGTTATCTCTGTCGGCCCGTAGGCGTTGAAAAACCTGCGCCCTCCTGCCCACCGCTCGACTAACTCCGCAGGACAGACTTCTGCCGCCGCCACCAATCTTTTCATGGCCGGCAGCGGATCGGCCGGCATGGTCATTAAGACTGACGGCGGCAAGGTCACCATAGTGATAGCTTCCCTGCGCAACAACTGCGCCAACTCTGCGCCCGCCGCGTGCGACGCGCCACCCGTGCCCAGACACAGCGTCGCCCCTGCCTGAAAAGTCGCGAACATCTCCCAGACCGAGACATCAAAGCTCAGGGAAGCAAATTGATAAACCCTATCTTCCGGTTGCAGTTTGAAGACCTCTTGCTGCGCCTCCATCAAATTGCACACGCCCTGATGCTCGATCACGACTCCCTTCGGCTTGCCTGTCGAACCTGATGTGTAGATCACATAGGCGGCATGGCCGGGTTCCACCTCGGCCCCTATATTCTCCTCGGCTTCTTGAGCAATGCTCGGCCAATCCGCATCAATCCGTACCGTGTGCGCCAGGTGCGCCGGCAGCCGCTCTTCCAGCCCTTCTTGTGTCAGCAGCAGGGCGATCCCAGCGTCCTCCAACATCAGCGCCACACGCTCCAACGGATAGCCCGGGTCTAACGGCACGTAAGCGCCTCCGGCCTTCAAGACGGCCAGGACGCTCAAGACCATTTCCACTGATCGCTCCAGATAAATGCCGACCCGCACCTCGGGCCCAACACCCAGGCGGCGCAAGTATCTTCCCAGTTGATTGGCCTTCCGGTTCAAGAGACCAAAGCTCATCTGCTCGGAGCCGCAGATGACCGCTATTGATTCCGGCCAGCGTTCGGCTGCCGTTTCTATTACATCGTGAACGCATCGGCTGCGGCTGACCTCTCGCCGGGTCTCATGACATTCGAGAAGCATGGTTCATTCCTTAATTGAGGTTGGCCTCGGCGAAATCCGTGGCGGTACAATTGATCTCTGCGTCCGGGGAGAAGCGCAGGCGTGAGAGGCGCTTTGTGGGATCGGCGATGATCTGGTCGAGCAGGGTTTGGAAGTGTCTGAGCATCCGACCAATCGTGGCGTCTTCAAAAAGGTCTGTCCTGTATTCCAGAACACAATTCCACGCAGTCGAGCCTCCATCCGGCCCTGCCATGACTGGATCGATGTGCATGTTCAATTCGGCCATCGCCGTTCCCGTCTCAAGCCACTGGTAGCCGGATTCAGGCAGGCCATAGTTCTCACCCGGAGCCATTCCAAAGGGGGCCGGAGTGTTATTCATCTGGAAGACCACCTGGTACAGTGGGTTTCGGCTCGGGTCTCGCTGCGGATTCAACTCTTTTAAGAGTTTCTCGAATGGCAAGTCCTGATGAGCATAGGCCGAGAGGCAAACTTCCCGGACTCTCCGGAGCAGTTCGAGGAAACTAGGGTCGCCGGCAAGATTCGCGCGAAGCACCACCATGTTGACAAAGGAGCCAATGAGCCCGGCTGTCTCAGCTCGTGTCCGGTTGGCAAGAGACGTTCCCACGGCAATGTCGTCCTGTCCCGTGTACATGTACAGCAAGGTCTTGAAGGCCGCCAGCAATGTCATAAACAAGGTAGCGTTTTGCTGCCGACTCAAGGTGTGAAGCGCCTGTGTGAGGTCTTTCGAGAGCGGGAGCGTTTTTCTTGCCCCCCGGTAGCGAAAGACAGGTGGTCGCGGGTGATCCAGAGGAAGCTCAAGTGGAGAAAGCCCTTGAAGCTGTTTTCTCCAGTAGGAAAGGAGCCTCTCCAGCACCTCCCCCTGCAACCACTCGCGTTGCCACACGGCATAGTCCGCATACTGAATCGGCAGCTCAGGTAAGGGCGAGGGCTGCCCTCTAGAGAACGCCGCGTAGAGCGCCATCATCTCCTGCACAAGCAGGGAGGTACACCAACCGTCAAAGATAATATGGTGGAGCGCGATGAGCGTGACACTCCTGTCTTCACTGAGCCGGAGCAGTCTCGTGCGCAGCAAAGGCCCACTGGCTAAGTCGAACGGTCGTCGGGCTTGCTCCGCCGCCAGTTGCGCGGCCTGCTCGGCCCGGTAAGGTTCCGGAATGTGTCGCAAGTCCACGACCGGAAGAGTCAGCATCATTGAAGAAGCGATCCGCTGAACAGGTTTGCCATGACAAGCCGGAAAGGTCGTCCGTAATATTTCGTGACGCTGGACGATGGCATTGAGGCTTTGCTCAAGCACAGCGATTTTGACTGGAAGGTTGAACCCGGCAGCAGCCGAGATGATATAGGCCGGGTTGCCGGGTTGGAGTTGCTCGACAACCCACAAACGCTCTTGAGCGAAAGAGAGCGGAAAGAAGTTTTCGGTGCGACTCTGGCGTGGAATGAGGGCTGATGAACCGTGACTCCCGTTCTGTCTCAGGCGCTCCCATAGAAGTTTCCTCTGCCGGGGCGACAGAGTGCTAATCCTCTTGGTGAGGTCGCTCATCAACTTGCTCCTGTGACATCCGGTTCTCAGCGGACGCACGTCACCTATGTCGCATCGGACAGAACCCAGACGGGCTGGTCTTTGATCGTCAATACGATCTTGCCTATATGCACGCCCTGCGCCATGTACTTGAAGGCATCTGCCGCGTCCGAAGCCGAGAAGACTTTTTGCGGCAGGGGTTTGAAAATCTCCTGCTCGAACCGTTCCACGACCTGCAAGAAGAGGTCGCGGAAGACTGCGGGCCGGAGCTTGATGAGCGGGCTCAGCTCGATGGCGAAGTAAGAGAGACCCTTATAAAAGGGGCGCAATCCGATGGGGCTGTCGGCATAAATGTCGCGCTTGCCCAGCTCTATAAAGCGGCCCAGCGGCCGCAGGATCGAGAGCCCTTTGGGAATAGCTTCCCCGGCCAGAGAGTTCAAGACTACGTCCACGCCCGAGCCTTCCGGCAGCTTCATCACATCATCGGCCCACTCCAATGATCTTGAATTGAAGATATGCTCGACGCCGAGAGCCTGTAGAAACTCTCTCTTCTCCGGCGTGCCGACGGTCGCTATGACCTCTGCGCCGAGCGCGCGGGCCATTTGAATGGCCGCCAATCCGATGCCGCCGCAAGCAGAGTGAACTAATAGCCGCTCGCCGCGCGAGAGCCTGGCCAGGTGATTGAGCGCATACCAGTTGGTGACATAGACCGTGGGTATCGTCGCCGCTTGCTCGAACGTCAGGTTCGACGGCTTTGGCACAACCGTATGGGCTGCCGCCGTCACGAACCCGCTGTAACAGTTAGAGCAGAGCGCGATCACTTCATCGCCGACACGCAGCCCCTCAACGCCCTCTCCGAGGGCGACAATCGTCCCGGCGCAATCGCTGCCCATGACGGGCGGTACGCCGGGCGGCGTCGGGTAAATCCCGAGCCCGATCATAACATCACGAAAATTCAAGCTCGCCGCGTGCACCTGAATTTCGACCTCGCCGGGCCCCGGAGCCTGACGCGGCAGAGTGCGCCAGGCGAGGCTGTCGAGGAGGCCCGGCTGCGGTATATCCAGACGAGTGTTGGTCTCTGCTCCGGGAACAATCTTTCTCTTCTGTTCCGGCGGCGGCGGCGCGGCTTCGCGCGGAACTTTAATGGCGAACTGTTCCCGGAGTCGTTGGAGAAGAATCTCGCGCTTCTCCGGCGGCAGATTTGCAATGCGCTCAGTGACAGTGCTCATAGGAATTCTCCTTTGGTCTCGCTTCCGATCAAAAAATTCAGGCGCGCGTCGTGGAAGGAAATCGCCGGCTCGAATCAGACGCCTTACATCTGCTCGACCGTCTCCAGGATTTGCGCCAGCCGCTCCGTGTCTTCCTGCTCGGCCAAAGAGAGCAGAATCGCCTCGCCCAGCGTGGCGACGGTCGGGGCTTTGAAGATGGTTTCGGCCGGAAGGCTCACGGGGAAAGCCTCCTCCAACTGTTTAATGAGCTGAATGGCGAGCAAGCTGTGTCCGCCCAGCTCTATGAAATCATCGTGGATGCCGACCTGCTCTATGCCCAGGACTCGCTGCCAGATTTCCGCCACCTTCTCTTCCAGCTCATTGGTTGGCGCGACATAGGCCGTCCTCACGTTCGGGCGCGGGTGCATCGTCTGAGAGGTGAGCCCCTTCTTTTCCAGCTTCTCAAGGAGGGAGGAGGAATTGGACGACCTGGCCTGCTCAATCCGCTGAGGCAGATCGACGGTCGAGACGATCACCTGCGAGAGCCTCCGGCTTGAGAGGATACGGCGGAACGCTTCGACTCCTTCCTCGGGCAGGATGGCATCTTTCAGGCTCATCAAGCCCTTCGCCGGTGGCGCTGTGGCCGCAGCCCCGTTGCCGTTTCGTCCCTCCGCAGCTCCTTTCGCACCGAGCGCCTGAGTGGCCCGATCGCCGACCTTCTTCATGATGAAGCCTTCGATCTCAACCAGCTCCACGCCGTCCTCATCCATAATCACGAGGTCAATCTCGATCACCTCTTTTGAGCCCGAAGCGTCCTCGTTATAGCGAGCATGGCTATAAATCTTCTGGCGCAGCGGCGCGCTCACTTTCAACCGCTTGTAGGAGAAGGGCAGGTAGAAGCCCTCGCCTCGCAATTTAGAGAGGGCGAAGCTCGTCGCCAAGTCCATGAGCGCCGGATGCAGACCGAATCTCCCGAGGTCTGCGCCAAACTCGTCCGGCAGCTCAAGGTAGGCCAAAGCTTCGTTCTGCCCGACATACACTTTTCTCAGGTTGGCCCATCGCGGCCCGAAGCTCATGGGCCCATGCTGGGTCAATCGCTCAGCGCCCGAGCCGTTGCCAGCCTTCGGGGGCGCAACCGTGATCTCATCCACGCGACAGCGCGCCATGATCTCCGGCAGAGAATGCTTTTTCGCGGGCCCGGAGTCTGCGCGCAGCACCGTGCCCAGGGCATGATCCTGCCAACGCCCGTCGCCATTGCTGCCGACTTTACTTCTGATCGTGAAACCGAGGCTGTCGCCCGCCCGTCGGATGACGGTCTGAACTTCCTTGGTCTCGCTCTCGGCCACCATCAGCGGCGCGACGAAGACTACGTCTTTGACCAGCAGCGGGCCGTCGGCAGCATGTTTCTGGCAGGCGGCGCGGGCCATTTCCAGATAGGTCGTCCCAACCAGCGTCGGCTTGCCCATGATCCTGTGTTCATCGAGCACCCAATGACTGGCCGCACTCAGCCGCGAGGTGTAGATTTCATCCTCGCCCTCCGGCGCATAGCTGTCGAACAAAGGATGGTGACCGTTCTGCTCGGCGCTCTGTGCGGGCTGCGGCGCGGTGGGCTGTGGCGGCGCAGTCTCGCCGACAGTCTCCGCTTTGGCCTCTGCTTTGGGCCGGGCCCCGAACTTCTCCGCAGCTTTGACGGCCATGCCAACCTCATCCCACGCATCCCAGTTGACCGAGACAGTGAACAATCCATCGCGCCTGGTCTTGTAGAGCGCGAAGGCATCCATGAAGGCATTAGCGGCGCAATAGTCCACTTGCCCGAGTGGGCCCATGACGGCCGCAACCGAGGAGCAGAGCAGCAGGAAATCGGGCCTCTCGTCGGCCAGTACGGCGTCCAGCACCAACAGGCCCTCGACCTTAGGCGCTTGCACGGCCTCGACCATCTCAGGCGTCTTGAGCTGGATCAAGCCGCCGCCGGGAACACCGGCCGCATGAACCACGCCATGAAGCGCGCCGAAGCGTTCCTTTGTCTGGCGGACGGCCTCGCGCATCTGCTCGTCGTCGGTCGTATCGGCGCGCAGCACCAAGACCTCCGCGCCGAGCGCTTCCAGTTGTTGCAACTGTCGGACGGTTCGGCTGACACGCTCGTCCTGCTGATCTTCTGATGCTGCGAGCGCCGCCCATTCGGCCCTTTCGGGGAAGGCCGAGCGGCTCAACAGCACGAGCTTCGCCTGCACAGCCTGAGCCAGGTACTCGGCCAACGTCAGACCGATGCCGCCCGTGCCGCCCGTGATTAGATAAACGCCCGCTGGTCGCAAAGGCACTTCCGATTCGAGGGCGTCGAGCGGCGCAGCCTCGTATGTTTGCGTCCAGCGATAGTCTCCGCGATAGGCTATACAGGCGTCGGCCGTCTCGGCTCTGAATTCGCTGATGAGCTGCTCTATTAAAAGCTCCTGCGCGGGGCCCGCTTCGGGAATCGTGATGTCAACGCTACGGCAAGTAACGTTGGCGTATTCCCTCGGGATCACTTTGCATGGGCCCAGGAGCGTGGCTTTCTGCGGGCACAGCTCATCGCCGACGTTCACTTCATGGACTTGATTAGAGACAACCCCGAGATGAAGTGAGTCCGTGAGCCCCTCGCTGCCGATGGCCTGGGCCAGATAAAGCAGGCTGTAGAATCCGAGAGCCTGCGCCTCTTCGAGCGCATTCTCTGCGCAGAGTTCAGACACGCTCCATAGATGGGCCAACCGTCCGAGGGTCTTGCCTCGCTCGCGAAGCTCTTTGAGCAGGCTCTTGTAATCTTCCGCCTGCCGTGGATTGAGCGTGTAGGTGCGCTCGCCTACGGGCGCGAACTTTTCTCCGGCCAGAACCGTGAAGACATCTTCTCCCGTCTGCTCAAGGCGTTCGACGAGGCGCGTTCCTATCCCGCATGAGTCGGCGAAGACGAGCCAGGTCGAGGGCGGCTCGGCCGTAGTCCCGGCTCGTTTCAACACATTGAGCGGCCCAGAGCGTGTCCAGGATGGAAGGTAGAACCAATCGGCCACGTCCGGCTTCTTGGTGAGCGGGCCTTTCATGGAGCGCGCAGCCCCTTCCTCTTTCACTTCCTCAATCCAATAGCGCCTGTGCTCGAACGGGTAGGTCGGCAGCGAGATGCGATGCCGATTTTCCCCCGCGTAGAAACCGGCCCAGTCCGGCTTCACACCCGCCAGCCAGAGTTGGCCCAGGGCGTCGAGCAGGAAGTCCTCGTCGGCGCGCTCGTCCTGCGGATGGCGCACGGAGGAGAGCACAGGCTGTCCGGCCGTTCGCTTCGGGTGCTGGCGTGCCAATGTGCCGAGCGTGCGGCCCGGCCCCACTTCGAGCAGGATTCTATCGGGCGCTTTCATCAGCTCTTGCAATCCGTCTGCGAAGCGCACGCCCTGCCGCAGATGTTGGGCCCAATACGCGGGGTCTGTCGCTTCGGCCTCGGTAATCCAAGTGCCCGTCAAATTCGAGATGTAGGGAATCTGCGGCGCTTTGAGCGCGGCACGGCCGACCAGCCTGGTAAATGGCTCTAAGATCGGCTCCATCATCTGCGAATGAAAGGCGTGCGAAGTCACAAGGCGGCGCGAGGCCACACCCTGCGCGGCGAGCGTCTGCTGCAAGGCGTCTATCTCTGCGGTCGGCCCCGCCGCGACACAGAGCGACGGCCCATTGATCGCCACCACTGAGACCCTCTCGTTGAGCAGGGGCCGAAGCTCAGCCTCCGCCAACGGAACGGTGAGCATGGCTCCCTTAGGCATCTCCTGCATCAAGCGTCCACGGCTCGCCACCAGCGCCAGCGCCTCTTCGAGCGAGAAGACTCCTGAGAGGCAGGCTGCCACGTACTCTCCTATGCTGTGGCCGATCATCGCTTCGGGCCTGATGCCCCACTGCATCCAGAGACGGGCCAGCGCATACTCTATGACGAAGAGCGCGGGCTGAGTGATGTAGGTCTGGCTGAGCTTCTGCGTCGCCTCCTCTGCGCGCTCTTCGCCCGCGTAGAGCACTTCGCGCAAGTCGAACCCGAGCGGCACGCGCAGCAGCTCGCAGCACAGATCGACCTGTTTGCGAAACTCCGGCTCGGACTCGTACAACCCACGGGTCATGTTGACGTATTGCGACCCCTGCCCTGAGAACATGAAGACCACCGGACGGTGCTTGGTCTCGACGGAGGACGAAAAGACGCGCCGGTGATCCAGGCTCTCTAAGGCGGCGACCGCTTCGTCAACGCTCCGGCAGACGAGCATTCGTCGGTACTGGAACTCGCCCCTGCCCACCTGAAGCGTATAGGCCACGTCGGCCAGCTTCGCGTCTGGGCTCTCTTTCAGGTACGAGACCAGATTGCCTGTCGCGGCCTCCAGCGCCGTGTCGGACTTGGCCGACAGCAGTAGCAACTGCCACGGGCGCGACTCGCCGGATTCTCCTCTTGGCGGAGCCTCCTCAAGGATAGCGTGCGCGTTTGTGCCGCCGATGCCGAAAGAGCTGACGCCGGCGCGGCGCGGAGTGCCGTTACGCTTCCACTCGGAGAGCCGCGTGTTGACGTAAAAGGGGCTGTTCTCGAAATCTATCTGCGGATTGGGCTGCTCGTAATGCAGGCTCGGCGGAATCATCCCGGACTTGAGCGACAGAGCAGTCTTAATGATGCCGGTCACGCCCGCAGCGGCATCCAGATGCCCGACGTTGGTTTTGACAGTACCGAGAGCGCAGAAACCCTTCTTTTCCGTCTTGGCGCGAAAGACCTCGTTGAGCGCCGCGACTTCTATGGGGTCGCCGAGAGAGGTTCCCGTCCCGTGGGCTTCTATGTACGAGATAGACTCTGGATCGATGCGACTGATGGCGAGCGCCTCGGCAATCACCTTGGCCTGCCCCTCAACGCTCGGGGCTGTGTAGCCGATCTTGGCCGAGCCGTCGTTATTGATGGCCGAACTCTTGAGCACGGCGTAAATCGAGTCGCCGTCCGCGAGCGCATCCTCTAATCTCTTGAGCACCACCATGCCGACGCCGCTGCCGAAGACTGTGCCCTGCGCCTTGGCATCGAAGGCGCGACAATGGCCATCGGGCGAGACGATCCCGCCTTCCTGATAGACGTAACCGCCCTTGAGCATTCTGATGGAGACGCCTCCGGCGAGCGCCATGTCACACTGGTAGTTCAAGAGGCTCTGGCTGGCCAGGTGAATGCTCACGAGAGAACTGGAACAGGCCGTCTGGACGTTGACGCTCGGCCCCTTGAGATTGAGCTTGTAGGAGATGCGCGTGGACAAAAACTCGCGGTCGTTATTGAGCGTCAGTTGGAAGTTGCCCAGCAAGAGCCTGAGTTCCAGGTTCGGATAGAGGTTGTAGAGGAAGTAGGCGCTCGGGCTGCCACTGGCGAAGACCCCGATCAATCCCGGATACCGCTCCGGGTCGTAACCGGCGTTTTCGAGCGCCTCCCAGGAACATTCCAGGGCCAGGCGTTGCTGTGGGTCGAGAATCTCCGCCTCCTTCGGATTGATGCCGAAAAAGTTGGCATCGAACATCTCCACGTCATCGAGCAAAGCGCCAGCGTTGACGAAAGCGGGGTTGTTCAGCATGAAGCTGGGAACACCGCGAGCGGCTAGCTCCTCGGTCGAGAAGAAGGAAATTGATTCCACCCCGTCTCGCAAGTTCTCCCAGAAGGGCGCAATACCTTTGGCTCCGGGAAACCGTCCGCTCATTCCGATAATGGCGATGTCTTCAATAGCACTGGATGTCGGCGCTTGACTCATCATTCGTCTCCTTTATCAGGACATCATTCCGATTGTTAATTGAGAAATATTGACCAGCGTTCGATGGGCCCACCTGTGAAGGCTCGCCTGTGGCTTCACATCCGGGCCATCCGCCTCAACTTTCGATGGGGCATATTCTGCTCGGCCACAACCCGCCGGTAGACTCGCACAGTCTCTTCGACCATCTTGTCCAGTGTGTAGTGGCTCATGACTCTGCGCCGCCCGGCGCTGCTCATTCGTCTGGCCAGCCCCGCATCACGCAACAACCTGAGCTGGGCCGAGGCCAGCTCATCCACGTCAACACGATGCCGCCCCTCCGCCGGATGAACGGTGACGAGCAATCCGGTCTCGCCATCGACGACCATCTCGGCCAGGCCCCCGACGCGCGTGGCGACAACGGGCACGCCCGCCGCCATCGCTTCGACGGTCATGTACGGGCAGGTGTCGTAAAGCGACGGGATGACGACGATGTTGGCGACTTGAAAGAGAGTGGCCAGTTGCGGGCGCGCCATTTTGCCCAACATCTTGACCTTATCCTGGAGCGCAGGAAACTGCTGAAACAATCCGTCTATGACCGGCACCATCTCGCGCGTGTCCGGCTCCCCGACGACGAGATAAACGACGTTCGGGTACTCGGCCAAGACCTGCGCGGCCGATGAGAGCAGCGCGTCTATCCCTTTCTGGGGACTCAAGCGCCCGGCAAAGAGCACGATCTTCTCGTCGTCTGCGGCGACCGTTCGACGCAGACGCTCGACCTCCTCCGCTTTCAACAGCGGGTTCATAAACGGCTCGACATCCAGCCCGTTATAGACCACGGAGATGCGCTCGTCTGCGACGCCGTGCGCAGCCTGCACGATGTCGCTCATCGATTGACTGACGATGATGAACCGCTCGGCCTTGCGAAACAGCTCATCTTCCTGACGGACAATCTCCGGGTCTGGCGTCTGCCCCCACCACCTTTCGGTCGGCTCCGAGAGAAAGTGAATCGTCCCCAGGGTGGGAATCCCGAACATCTGCCCCAACTCGCGGGCGGCAGGCCAGGTCATCCAGTTATGGTAGTTGATGAGATCGGGCCGCCGCCCCAGATCGGCGATCAGACTGCGTCCGTAGCTGACAACATCTCTGTTGAAATCGAGAATGCTCTGCACCATCGAGCGGCCTTCCGTCCCTTCGGTCTCAGCGCCGCTCTGCGAGATCATGTGCACCTGCACGTTAGATTCGGAGAGCGTCTTCGCCTGGCCCGGCGTAAAGGTCAGGACGGTCACCTGATGGCCTGCCCGACCGAGGCCCCTGGACATCTCCATGACGTGTGTGCCGACACCCCCGCTCAGCTTCGGAGAATATTCCAGCGACAGGATCATCACCTTGAGCGCTTGCTCGACCGGAACTGAAGCGGCGGTCTGCTCTATGAAATTGACTGACACCTTCATCCCCCTCCCTAGTCTGCTTCAAGAGCCTTGCCCGCATTCAGCCTGGCCAGAACCCGTGCGTGTAAATCCTCTATAAAGAGGAGGGCATCTTTGACGAGGCGACGGACTTCCTCTGTATCAAGGCTGGTGCTGAGTCGCTCTTTTAAGACCTCGATTCTTTTGACGACGCTCGTGTCCAGGCCCGGCAACATCTCGACCAGCTCATTAATGGGGGCCAGCTTGTCCGGCGATCTGTCTGTGAGCGCCATGTAGGCCATGTAGGTGTTTTTTCTGACGGCCAGCAAGACCGGAACGATCTCCCGGCATTCGCGCTCTGTGAGCGACTCTCTGTACAGATAGGGCGCGAGCTGGAAGTGGACGATGGTGCGCGCCTCGAAGAAACGCGTCCGGTTCAAGACGTGATTGGTCGGCGTGTCGTCCGTGATTCCGGTCAGAACATTTTTCCCCCAGACGACTTTCGTCAGCGGCTCGAAGGGAAAGAGCGAAAAGGCGCGGGCCGGAAGATACTCGACCTCATCCGAGCCGATGTAGGCGAAAGGATGGAAAGGGATGCCGGTGCTGCCGAGCCGGTCGCAGGACTTGAGCATGCTTTCGAGCGATGCCAGAAAACGCTCCTTCTTCTCAAAGACCTCGGGACGCAGGACGATGTAGGCATCCATCATGTCGCTCTGCCCCGGATTGACTTCGCCACGCGCCATCGAGCCGAAGAGCAGCAGGCTTTCGGCCGCGTCTTCCATCGCCGCGACATCAGCGATGAACCCGTCCAGGGCACGCTCATAATCTGCCAGGGTAATGCTCATCTGACGCACCTCCTGAAATGACGGAGAAACGATTCAAACTGCCACACGGCTTCGAGGGCCAACTCGCGACAGGCGCTCTCCTCCATACCTTCCGCCTGCCGGACGAGAGCATTCAGCTCTTGAAAGGCGCGGTTCGTGGGCCCGTCCGGGTAGAACTGCTCGAACCTCCGGGGCAGCGTCTCCACCTCCACGTCCCATTCGCGATGCACGAGCAGGGCTGTGCCCATCAGGTAACGCAGGTGTCTGTCCAGTTCCTTGACCAGCGACACGTATCTCTGCTTCCACAGGCTCGGGAGGATAATCAGCTCACGCATATAGAGCATGCAGCCCGTAATGTGGCTCTCTAAGAGCAGCCTCGGGTCGGTCGTCGGCTCTCCAATCTGCTCGCGCACGTCTTCGCCGTAGAGGGCTGTCCCCTTCTGCTTGAGCCAGTAGATCAGGTGCGGCTTCTGATTGATGCTCGGCGGGACGAAGAGGCCGTCGAGCGACAACTCGGACAATTCCGAACGGCGCAGGCAGTAGACGACAGCGTCGGGCGGCGCGTCCAGGTAGGCTTCGGCCAGGTAATCGACCAGCGACTCGTCAGCGCCGCCCGTGACGACGACAAAGGCCCCGCGCGTGAAGGGATGCGGCGTGTACATGATGCTCGACACTTTTCCGCGCAGCCGGTTGACGAGTCTCTCGCCGAAGGAGTTGATCTCCTCTTCGGCGGCGAATCTCTTGATGCGGGTCGGCTTGACCAGAAACTCGTCGGCTCCATTCTCCGAAAGCTCGGCGAGCATGCTCAGGATGGCATTGTTGCCCTGCGCTTTCTGCACGGGCTGCGCGGGGACGCCCGACCGCGCCGTGGTGGAAACAGAGGCGGCTTCGGCAGGAGAGAAGGCCGCCCGCTCCCGGCGCAGCTCTTTCTTACGATTGAGAGCTTCAATCTGCTTCTCGATGCGCTCCTGCTCCGGCTCCGTCTGAGATTTATGGCCGTTGGTCTGATTCAAATATTCGGCCAGCGCGCCGACGCTCGGATACTTGAACAGATCGACCATCGAAATCTCTTTATGTAGAGCTTCGCGCAGCTTGCTTTGAACCTGGATCATGAGCAGGGAATGGCCGCCGAGATCGAAGAAATTGTCATCAATGCCGACCTGCTGGACGCCCAGCACTTGCTGCCAGATGTCTGCAATGAGTCGCTCGCTTTCGTTCCTCGGAGCGACGTAGTCTATCTGTAAGTTCAGGCGCGGGTGGGCTGAAAATGGGGCCGGGGAGCTGGTCGTGGCCGCCGCGCTTTGCAAAGGATTGGACTTCACCCATTGATCTAGCCGCGCCTGGAAAGCTCCCGTGGCGACAACCACCTGGCCGTCGGGAGAGATGCACGCGACGCGCCTGAAGGCTTCCATGCTTTCTTCCGGCGTCATCGCATATTTATCGACGCTGGTACGCACGCCCTCATATTTCTTCGTCTCTTCGGGCCACGGATCCCAATTCGCGCTGATCCAGGAGGTGCGCCCGCGCCTGCTCTGATGGCAGGCAAAGGCATCCATGAAATGGTTCGCCGCCGAGTAGGCGACCAGGCCCATGCCACCCAGGACTGCCGCGTTGGAAGAGAATAAGAGGCAGAAATCGAGGTCTCTTCCCTGCAACACTTTTTCCAGGACGTAGACGCCATAAACCTTCGGTTGAAATTGCAGGTCGGCCTCTGCGGGGCCGATCTCCGTGACCGGCACATAAAGGGATGGGCCGCTGGTGATGCCTGCGGCGTGTAGGACGCCGTTCAGCTCTCCATACTGGTGGTAAATCTGCGCGATGAGGGAGCGCATCTGCCCCTCGTCGGCGACATCGGCGCTCACTACCTCCACGCTCGCGCCCAGCTCTTCCAGCATCCGCAGTTGCCGGATTTTCTGGCTCACGCCGTCTTCTTCCCCGTGCGTCGCCAGCCACTCGTCGCGCTCGCTTCCCTTCGGATAAGCCGTCCGGCTCGTCAAGATCAATCTGGCCTGCACGGTTCGCGCCAGGTATTCCGCGACGAGCAGTCCGACGCCTCCCATTCCGCCCGTGATTAAGTAGACGCCACGCTCGCGCAAGGGTCTGATGGGCTCCGTCTCGCCGTCGAGCCGCATGGGCTCGAAGCTCTGCACCCAGCGGTGCGAGCCGCGATAGGCGACCGTCACATCGCCTGTGCGGGCGGCCATCTCGGCAATGATTTGATCGGTCTGAAGAGAGAGCGTATCGGCGTCAGATTCCGAGACGACGAGGTCAATGGTGCGGCAGGTCAGGTTGGCGAATTCCTGCGGGATGACCGTGCAGGCCCCGAGGATAGTCGTCTTCTCAGGGCAGAGCACATCCTGGCTTTCCACCTGGCGCAGCCCGTTCGACACCACCCAGAGCTGCATGGGGTCTGTCAGATTTTCGCTGCGCACGGCGCGCGCCACGTAGAGCAGGCTATAGAAGCCTCTCACTTGAGCCGTGGTGAAAGACTCGCGCCTTGAGGAGGCTGTCTCCTTCGTCGTGATGCCCCACAGATGAAGCACCCCGCTCGGCGTCTTCCCCTGAGCGCAGAGCTCTCGGAACAGGCTCCGGTAGTCGTCGGCCGCTTCCGGGTTGATCGTAAAGACAGTATCGCTGACCTGGCTGAACTGTTCGCCGACCAGGACTGTGACGACCTCTTGCCCTTCCTCCTGAAGCCGCACGGCGAGGGCCGCTCCCAACCCGCCCTCGTCGCTGAAGACCAGCCAGCACTCTCTTTCCTGCGACCTCGACGCAGCCTTCGACGAGCGGAGCAAAGGCGTCGGCCTCCAGGACGGGCGGTAGAACCAATCGGCAATGTCCGGCTCCTTACCTGACGAGACCGGCGCTGCTGCCGCCTGCGCCTCGTGCTGAGACTGAAGGAAAATCCAGTAGCGTTGGCGCTCGAACGGATAGGTCGGCAGCGTGACGCGATGCCTGCGCTCGTGGCGGTAGAAGCCGGGCCAATCTACGCCCACGCCGTTCAGCCAGAGTTGGCCGAGCGTGGTTATCAAACAGTCCTCGTCCGACTGCTCGCCGTCATGCGGGCGCATGGACGAGAGTACGACCTGATCTGCTGGGCAGCCGGGATGACGCTTGACCAAACGGCTCAAGGTCTGTCCTGGGCCCACCTCCAACAGAATCCCGCCCGACTCCTTCAACAAGACTTCGAGCCCGTCGGCAAAACGCACTGTCTGGCGAAGATGTCTCCCCCAGTATTCGGGGTCTGCGGCCTCGTCCGAGTTCATCCACGTGCCGGTGACATTGGAGATGTAAGGGATTTCCACAGAGCCCAGAGAGAGACGCTCTATCTGTTCCATGAAGGGAGCGACGACCGGCTCCATCATCTGCGAATGAAAGGCGTGAGATGTCTGTAAGCGGCGCGAGGCCAAACCCCTTTGGGCCAACTCAAGTTCGAGTTCGGCCACAGCCTCGGACGGGCCGGAAGCGACGCACAGCCTCGGCTCATTGATCGCCGCCAGGTATAGCCTGCCGTTCATCAATGGGCGAAGCTCCTGCTCGGAGAGCGGGACGGCCAGCATCGCTCCCTCCGGCAGCTCTTGCATTAGCCGGCCCCGTATCGCCACCAGCGCCAGAGCATCTTCGAGAGTCAAAACTCCGGCCAAACAGGCGGCGACGTATTCGCCTATACTGTGGCCGATCATGGCCTGCGGGCGCACGCCCCACTCCATCCACAGACGAGCCAGCGCGTACTCTATGACGAAGAGCGCAGGCTGCGTCAGCCAGGTCTGTGTGAGCTGCTCCTGGGCCGCCGCCTCGTCGGCCCCGCTCGGATAGAGCACCGTCCGAAGGTCTAGACCGAGGTGGGGGCGCAGCAGTTCCGAGCATTGGTCAACCAGCTCACGAAACGTCTGTTCCGTCCTGTAGAGTTCGAGCCCCATCTGGACGTATTGCGCGCCCTGACCGGGGAACATGAAGACGACGGGAGGATCGCTGACTTGAGGAGATTGACTGAAGAGGCGCTGCGAGTCTAGGGTTTCAAGCGTGGATGCCGCATCGTCAACGGTTCGCTCCACCAGGATGCGGCGAAAGCCGAACGCCTTTCGACCGACGCCCAGCGTGTAGGCCACATCGGCCAGCTTCAATTCGGGATGCTGCTTCAGATGGGCGGCCAGATTGGCCGTCATGGTCTCAAGGGCAGATGGGCTCTGCGCCGAGAGGACTATCAACTGCTGTAGCCTTGAAGGCCCGGACTCCTCTCTCGGCGGGGCTTCTTCCAGAACGATGTGAGCGTTTGTGCCGCCAACGCCGAAAGAGCTGACGCCGGCACGGCGCGGAGTGCCGTTACGCTTCCACTCGGAGAGCCGGGCGTTTACATAAAAGGGACTATTGGCGAAATCTATGTTCGGATGCGGCGCTTCAAAATGGAGCGTCGGCGGCAGCATTCCATGTTTGAGAGAGAGAGTCGTCTTGAGCAGACCGGCGGCCCCGGCGGCGGCATCAAGGTGGCCGAAATTGGTCTTGACCGAGCCGATGGCGCACGGAACCTTCTTATCGGCGTGGGCGCGAAACGCCTTGGTCAAAGCACGAATCTCGATGGCGTCGCCGAGGGATGTTCCCGTCCCATGAGCTTCGACGTAAGTGATCGTTTCCGGCTCGACCTCGGCCTGAGCTATGGCTTCGGCAATCACTTCGGTCTGGCTCTGGACGCTCGGAGCCGTGAAGCTGGCTTTCAGTGATCCATCGTTATTGACGGCCGACCCTTTGATGACTGCGTGGATCGTGTCACCGTCTGCAATCGCATCCTCCAGGCGCTTCAGGACGACTATGCCGACGCCGCTGCCGAAGATAGTGCCCTGCGCCTTGGCGTCGAAGGCGCGGCAGTGGCCGTCAGGAGAGACGATGCCGCCCGGCTGGTACATGTACCCGGTCTTTTGTGGAACGCTGATGGCCACTCCACCGGCCAGAGCGATCTGGCATTCGCCGGTCAAGAGACTCTGGCAAGCCAAGTGGACGGCCACCAACGAGGTGGAGCAGGCTGTGTGAACGGAGTAGCTCGGCCCGCGCAAGTTCAATTTATAGGAGACGCGCGTGCTCAAGAATGCGAAATCATTTCCGAGCCCGATCTGAAACGCGCCGAGCGAGCGGACGATCTCCTGGTGCGAGTAGATGTTGAAGAGGTAGGTGTTGGTTCTGGCTCCGGCGAAGAGGCCGACCTCGCCCGGGTAGGTCTCCGGGTCATACCCGGCCTGTTCGAGCGCCTCCCAGGCGCACTCCAGGAAGAGGCGTTGCTGCGGATCCATGATCTCGGCTTCGCGCGGCGTCAGGCCGAAGAAGGCCGCGTCAAACCATTCCACCTCGTCGAGCACCGAAGCGGCTTTGACGTAGTGGGGGTTGGTTTGCTGCGCCGGATCGACGCCGGAGGGCTCCAGCTCCTCATCTCTCAAGAAAGAGATCGACTCCACGCCGTCGCGCAAGTTGCGCCAGAACTCCTCGACGCTGCGTGCGCCGGGAAAGCGGCAGACCATGCCGATAATGGCGATCTCCGAACCATTCAGACGATTGATTGATGTCGCGGCATCCATCGAGTCCTCCCACGCTTCGAGTGCGGAATGCGGATTGAAAGGAATAGCTGAGTCGTCAAATGCAGATTCGGGAGTTGAGAGACGCGAGGCGAAAATCAATCACCTCGATCTGCAATCCGTCATGTGAAAGCCCGCAATCTCGTTCATCCAACCCAAAGCAATGATGCGATCAGTTGTCTTGATTTCTTCACCGACGGCTCTGTATGAACTTTCTGCCCGAGAGAGAGCGTGCGCTGGCCTTAGCCTGGTGTGTGTGCTCTAGTGGGTCATCTTCAATGTTCACGAAAGAAAGATGACTGCGCATCTCTGCTGCCGCCGCCCGCGCGTGAGCGAGATGCTTGCGTCTCCTCGAATGCCCAACTCGATGATGAGTTAACCAACCAACAGGGCAGTACGTCTGTGCGCTAACACACATTGCGGTGAATCTTTCTGCTCACTGCTAGAGGAGGCGAGCTTCATCGCCTGACCGATATTTTTTCAGGCGTTGCTGTTGCTGATAGTGCTTGCGCCTTGAGACGCGCTCCTCTCGCGTGTCGCCTGCACAGGCTAAAGCTTGCGTTCCCTCTTCACCGTTCTGCTCGGCGCGAACAAGCTCGGTCAGGTATCTGATGGTTACTCCTTCGTAAAGGCTCACGACGGGAATCTCCATCCCCAGTTCACGTTTCAACCGGGCCATGGCCTGCGTGGCGATGAGACTGTCGCCGCCGAGGTCGAAGAAGTTATCGTCGATACCGATGGGCGCGATGCCGAGAATCTCTTGCCAGATATGGGCCACGCTCCGCTCAAGCTCTGTGCTCGGAGCGACGTAGGGCGTGCGGAGCGTCTGGGGCCTCTGGTCATGATGCGCGACGAGGGGCGCAGGCGTTGGGCCCACAGCTTCGCCTTCCAACATCTCGCCCGGCCTCCCCGTCACTGTGCTGCGCCGCTCAGGCTTGCCCGCTTCAATCCAGTAGCGCCGTCGCTCGAACGGATAGGTCGGTAGCGGGAGACGACGGCGGCGCTCGTGCGTGTGAAATCCCCGCCAATCAACAGAGACCCCGGCGAGCCAGAGCCTACCGAGCGTGGTCAGCATGTAAGCTGCTTCGGCGAGCGAGTCGTCAGGAGCCGGTAGAGATGCGAGCGCGGCTCGCTTAGATGTTGCTGACGGGTGTCGCCTGGCCATTCTGGACAAGGTGTGTCCGGGCCCGACCTCCAGGAGTTGTTGTCTTTCCGATTTTTTGAATACTTCGCGGAGGCCGTCGGCAAAGCGCACTGTCCGGCGTAAGTGCTGGGCCCAATACGCGGGGTCTGTCGCTTCCGCTTCGGTGATCCAGGTGCCCGTCAGATTGGAAACGTAGGGCAGTTGCGGTCGATGACGCGGCGTCCGCTTCACCTCTTCAGCGAACTGGCCGAGGATCGAGTCCATCATCTGAGAATGAAAACCATAATTTGTGGGCAGACGGCGAGCGCCCACGCCCTCCTCCGCCAACTGCTCGGCCAACTCTTCAAGCGCCTCTACGGGCCCGGACAAGACGGTTTGCGAGGGCCCGTTGATGGCCGCCAGCGAGACGCTCCCGTTAAGCCAGGGCTGAAGCTCAGTCTCGGAGAGCGGTACTGCAAGCATTGCCCCGCCGACAAGCGGCTGCATCATCCGGCCACGGGCCGCCACCAGCGCCAGCGCGTCTTCGAGCGAGAAGACTCCTGAGAGGCAGGCCGCCACGTATTCGCCCAGGCTGTGCCCGATCATCGCTTCGGGCCTGATGCCCCACTCCATCCAGAGACGCGCCAGAGCGTATTCGACGACGAACAGAGCCGGTTGAGCGATACAGGTCTGGCTCATCTGCTCGCGGGCTTGCGCGCAGTTGCCAGCTTCGGGATAGAGCACCGTCCGAAGGTCTAGACCGAGGTGGGGGCGCAGCAGTTCCGAGCATTGGTCAACCAGCTCGCGAAACGTCTGTTCCGTCCTGTAGAGTTCGAGCCCCATGTTCACATACTGAGCTGCCTGGCCCGGGAACATGAAGACGACCGGCTGCTGCCTTTCCTCATCTTGAGAGGATTCGGGTGCGTCGTCACCTGAGACTGATTCCGAAAGAGTCAGCACGCGTCCCTGGTCGGAGGTTTCAAGCGCCTGGACGGCGTCGGCCACTGTTTCGCAGACGAGCATCCGGCGATGGTCAAATGCTCTACGCCCGACCTGTAAGGTGTAGGCCACATCGGCCAGAGGGGCGTGTGGGTGCTGCTTCAGGTATTCGAGCAGATTGCCCGTGGCCGACTCCAATGCTGTGCCGGTCTTACCCGACAGGACGAGCACCTGGCAGGGTCTCGCCTCACTCGACGCCTCGGGCGGCGGCGCTTCTTCGAGGACGACGTGAGCGTTTGTGCCGCCGACACCGAAAGAGCTGACGCCTGCACGGCGCGGCGTCCCGTTACGCTTCCACTCGGAGAGCTTGGCGTTGACGTAGAAGGGGCTGCCCGCGAAATCAATGTTCGGATTAGGCCGCTCGAAGTGCAGGCTGGGCGGCACACACTGATGCTTGAGGGCGAGGGCGGTTTTAATCAGGCTCGTCACGCCGGAGGCAGCGTCCAGGTGGCCGAAGTTGGTCTTGACGGAGCCGATGGCGCAGAAGCCTTTCTTCTGCGTGGTCGCCCGGAAGGCTTTCGTGAGAGCCTGGACTTCTATGGGGTCGCCGAGCGGCGTTCCCGTCCCGTGAGCCTCCACATAGGAGATGGTCTCGGCCGCCACGCCAGCGTTCGCCAGCGCCTCTGTAATCACCTGCGCCTGTCCGTCCACGCTCGGCGCTGTGTATCCCACTTTCAAGGCCCCGTCATTGTTAATGGCCGAGCCTTTGATGACGGCCTGAATCGAGTCGCCGTCCGCGAGCGCATCCTCTAATCTCTTGAGCACCACCATGCCGACGCCGCTGCCGAAGAGCGTGCCCTGTGCCTTAGCATCGAAAGCGCAGCAGCGCCCGTCAGGCGACGCGATGCCGCCTTCCGTGTAGCGATACCCGCGCCGCAGCTTCTGGTTGATTGAAACGCCTCCGGCCAGGGCCATATCGCACTCTTCGTTGAGCAAGCTCTGGCAGGCTATATGCACGGCCACCAGCGAGGTCGAACAGGCGCTCTGCACCAGGTAGCTTGGGCCCTTCAGATCGAGCTTGTAAGAGATGCGCGTCGTCAGGAAATCGGCCCCGTTAGTGACGTTGATCTGCACGGGTTCGAGCGAATCGACCAGCTCCGGATTCGAAAAGATATTGAGCAACAGGTAGGTATTGATCGTCGCACCGGCAAAGACGCCGACCGCCCCTTCCAGCCTCTTTGAGTCATACCCGGCTGTCTCCAGGGCCTCCCAGGCGCATTCGAGCAGGACGCGGTGCTGCGGGTCTATCAATTGCGCTTCCCTGGCCGTGTAGCCGAAGAACGCGGCGTCAAATAGATCATGGCCCTCGATGATTGAGGCCGCCTTGACGTAGTTGGGGTCGCGCAGGAGCGTAGCGTCCAGGCCCTCGGCCCGTAGCTCTTCGTCCGTGAAGAAAGTGATGGACTCCACGCCCTCGCGCAAGTTGCGCCATAACTCGTCCACATTGCGGGCCCCGGGAAAGCGACCTGCCATGCCGGTAATAGCGATGTCTGTTCCAAGCATACGAAGCCCTGTCTGCCGAGGCGCGGCCTCCGCGATCAGTCCTGATGCGGCTTTCGTTGAAATTCGTGGCGGCGACTCTTTACTGCATCATTTGATCGCAACCACGGCTGCATTCGTAGAAATCATCCATGCACTGATGGCCGCCGCCGTTTCCGAGGCAATCCGACATATTCATATGGCACTGTGACATGCAATCGCCGGAATCGCTCGCCCGTGTCGCGCCCTTCAGCGCCGCTCTCGTCCGGGTTGACGGCCCCGTTGAAACAAGCATGACGAGAGCCATCAGAAATAGTGCGAGATTGATTGAAATGCGCCGCGCTCCTTCTTTCTTCATCGTCATTCCCTTCCCCGCCGTGGCCAAAGGGCCGCCGCCCTTTCGACCGTGCGATCAGTTCAAGCTAGCTGTTGCCTCCTCTCGCGGCGTCGTTCGCCACGACTGAGCGCCTCCTCAAACACAGGCTTTTCCTCTTCGTTTCGGCCGATCACTTTCGCCAGCGCGCTCACGGTCGGCCCCTCGAAGAGAGCGACGACCGGAATCTCTACCTTCAGCTCCCGCTTCAACCTGGCGATCACTTTGAGGCCGATTAAAGAGTTTCCGCCCAGCTCGAAGAAGTTATCGTGAATACCCAATTGCTCTATCCCGAGCAGCTCTTGCCAGATCGTGATGACGGCCTGTTCCACCTCGTCTGTCGGCGGCGCGTAGGCCGTTCCGAGCGAGGGCCGAGGATGCAGCGCAGCAGCCGTTTCTTCGTCCGTGGCGTCAATGGAGCGCGCCTCTTTGTCCAGGCGAATCCACAGGCTCAACCGCTCGGCCAGGTCGCCGGTCGAGACGACCAATTGCCCGGCGGGCGCGCCGCACACAACTCTGCCGAACGCCTCGACGCTTTCCATTGGCGTCATCGCAAATTGGTCGAGGCTGGTTTCAAAAGCAGAGGCGAGCCGATCTCCTTCGCCCATTAACCAGCCGTCCCAGTTGGCGCTGATCCAGGGCGTCCCGCCCCTCTGGCTGCGGCTTTGGGCCCACGCGTCCATAAACAGGTTGGCTGCCGTGTAGGCCACAGAGCCCAAGCCGCCCAGCACCGAAGCATTGGAGGAGAAGAGGAGGCAGAAATCCAATTCCCGCCCCTGCAAAACTTTTTCCAGAACGAGGAGGCCGTAGACCTTTCCCTGGAAGTGTCGCTCGCAGTCTGCGCGATCAACTTCCGGGATGAACCTGATGGCTTTGGCCCCGGCCAGCCCGGCGCAGTGTATGACGCCGTGCAACTCTCCGAAGCGTTCGACCGTCTGGGCCAAGACCGATTGCATCTGCTCTTCGTCGGCGACATCCGCCGCGAGCAACAGAACCTCCGCGCCTGACTCTTCCAGGGCTTGAATCTTTCGTATCGTGCGGCTCGTCGCTTCCCCGGCGTCGTGGGCTTCCAGCCAGCCAGGCCATTCGGCGCGCTCGGGCAGGCGCGAGCGGGCGACGAGAATTAACCTGGCCCGGAACGTTTCGGCAAGGTATTGGGCCAACAACAACCCTATGCCGCCCGTGCCGCCCGTAATCAGATAGACGCCGCGCTCGCGCAAAGACCTGAGCGGCGCGGCTTCGGACGGAAGGGGCGCGCGCTCATACTGCTGCACCCAGCGTCGCGCGCGGCGATAGGCGACCATGAAATCTGAGGGCGTCGCCTCTACCTCTGTGAGAAGCTGATCGAGCAGCCGCTCCTCGCCGCCTGAGCCCGGCTCGGGGATCACGAAATCTATGAGCGAGCAGGTGACGTTCTCTAACTCCTGCGGAATGACTTTGCATGGCGCTAACAGAGGGGCCTTCTCAGGCTCAATCACGTCTCCGCTCTCGACTTCATGCAGGTGATTGGTCAGAACCCAAATCCGAAGCGCCTCTCCCGCCTGCTGCTCGCCGACGGCCTGGGCCAGGTACAGCAGGCTGTAGAATCCCACCTCCTGCACCTTTGCGAAGAACTCTTCGCCCGATGCCGGTTGACTCTCCGGCGTGAGGCTCCACAGGTGCGCCACATGCTTCGGCGTGGCCTCCGCCTCAGATAGCTCTTCGAGCAGACGCTTATAGTCTTCGGCCGATTGAGGGTTGATCGTGTAGAGGCTGTCGCTCAGGCGCTCGAACTGCTCTCCGGCCCGGACGCGCGTGACGCTGTATCCTGCGCCTTCCAATCGCTCGACGAAGCGGGCGCTGAGGCGACTGTCATCGGCCAGCACCAGCCAGCCGGGGCGTGGGCCCACCTTCTCGACCGGCACGGGCCTCGGCGCGAGCGTGCGTTTCCAGGACGGGAGGTAGAACCACTCGTCCAGGTCATTCTTTTTGCTGAGCGATTGCTGGAATCCGCCGAGCCCGGAGCTTTGCTTTCCGGGCGCTATCCAAAACGGCTGCCGCTCGAACGGGTAAGTCGGCAATGGGATGCGACGGCGCTGCTCCCTTGCGTAGAAGCTCTTCCAATCTACGCCCACGCCGTTCAACCACAGCTTGCCGAGAGTCGTCAGCAGGAAGGCCACGTCCGATTGACGATCATAAGGGTGGCGTGTCGAAGATAAGACAGCCGCAGAGCCCGCGCGCTCCATCTGAAGCCTGGCCAGCGCGCTCAGCGTTTGCCCTGGGCCCACTTCCAGCAGAACCGGGTCATGCTCATCAAGCAAACGGCTGAGCCCTTCGCTGAACTGAACGGTTTGACGAAGATGCTGGGCCCAATAGTCCGGGTCTGTGGCCTCTGTAGCTTTGATCCAAGTGCCCGTGACATTCGAGACGAAGGGAATAGCGGGCGCGTGCAGCTCAAGGGTTTCGACAAACCGGCGGAAGGGCTGCAACAGCGGCTCGACCATCTGCGAGTGTGCCGCCACGTCGATCTGAATGCGCCGAAACTCTACCTCTTTTTCAGTCAACTCGGCCGCCAGCTCTTCTATGGCTTGAACCGGGCCCGAGACGACGCACTGCGCGGGCCCATTGATGGCGGCCAGAGACAGTTGCCCCTTTAACATCGGGCGCACCTCACGCTCGGGCAAAGGCAGGCTCAACATCCCTCCGCGCGGTAACTGCTCGAACAGCTTCCCGCGCAGATCGACCAGCGCCAGCGCGTCTTCGAGCGAGAAGACTCCTGAGAGGCAGGCCGCCACGTATTCGCCCAGGCTGTGCCCGATCATCGCTTCGGGCCTGATGCCCCACTCCATCCAGAGACGCGCCAGAGCGTATTCGACCACAAAGAGCGCGGGCAAGCCGACCGAGGTGCGCTTCATCTGTTCGGCCGCTTCTTTGGCGCGCGCCGCGTCCACGAAGAGCCAGCGGCGCACGTCGTAGCCGAAGCGGCGTTGCAGTATCTCGGCGCACAGATCGAAGTGCTCGCGATAGAGAGGCTCACTCTCGTATAAGTCGCGGGCCATCTGGACGTACTGCGCGCCGCCGCCCGGAAACATGAAGTGAACCGTACGCTCTTTCTGTTCCTGATAAGCCGTGAAGACGCGTTGAGAGTCTGAGGAGGTGAGCACGGCGCGTGCGTCCGCAGTGTCCTGGCAGAGTGCTATGCGCCGGTACTCGAACCGCGCCCGGCCGACTTGAAGCGTGTAGGCTGTATCGGCCAGATTCGTTTCGGGGCGCTGACCGAAGAGATCGGCGAGCTGTGCCGTCGCCGCGTCCAGGGCCGCGCTCGTCTTGCCCGAAAGCATGAGCAACTGCCAGGGCCTCGACTCGCTCGAAAGAGCGGCTGAGGAGGCTTCCTCGACGATGACGTGCGCGTTGGTTCCGCCGATGCCGAAGGAGCTGACGCCGGCGCGGCGCGGCGTGCCGTTACGCTTCCATTCCGTGAGCCTGGCGTTGACATAAAATGGGCTGTCGGCAAAATCAATTCTCGGATTCGGTTCTTCAAAGTGCAGGCTCGGCGGCAACTGCTTGTGCTTGAGGGAGAGGACGGTTTTGATGAGACCGGCCACGCCCGCCGCAGCATCCAGATGGCCTATGTTGCTCTTGACGGAGCCGACGGCGCAGAACTCTTTCCTCTCCGTCTTGGCACGAAAAGCCTTCGATAGCGCAGCTATCTCGACGGGGTCGCCGAGCGGCGTGCCCGTTCCATGAGCCTCTATGTAGCTGATGGTTTCCGGCTCCACGTTCGCCATAGCCTGCGCCTGCGCGATAACTTCCGCCTGGCCATCGACGCCGGGCGCTGTAAAGCCGATCTTGCCGGAGCCGTCGTTATTGATGGCCGAGCCTTTAATGACAGCCTGAATCGAGTCGCCGTCCGCGAGCGCATCGCCCAGCCGCTTGAGGACGACGACGCCTGCGCCGCTGCCGAAGAGCGTCCCTTCCGCCCTGGCATCAAAGGCCCGGCAGTGGCCGTCCGAAGAGTTCAGCCCGCCCTCCTGATAAAAGTAGCCCGTGCGCTGCGGCACTTGAACCGAGACGCCGCCGGCCAGCGCCATGTCGCAGTGATAGCTGAGCAAAGCCTGGCAGGCCAGGTGAATGGCGACGAGCGACGTGGAGCAGCCGGTTTGCACATCCAGACTGGGCCCGCGAAGGTTCAGCTTGTAGGAGACGCGCGTGCTCAGGAAGTCCTTGTCATTGCCGATCATCAACTGAAAGCTGTCTTCGGCGGCCTGGCGCGACGCCAGCAGGTTGTAGAGCAGGTATGTGCTCAAACTCGTCCCGCCATAGACGCCGATCAACCCTTCGTAGCGCCCGGCATCGTAGCCGGCGTCTTCGAGCGCGCCCCAGGCGCATTCCAGAAAGAGGCGGTGCTGCGGGTCGAGCAGCTCGGCCTCGCGCGGCGAGTATCCGAAAAACGCCGCATCGAACATCTCTATGCCGCGTAGCACCGGAGCCGCTTTGACGAAGTTGGGCGCACGCAGGGCCGCCGGGTCTACGCCGCAAGCCTTCAGCTCTTCGTCCGTGAAGAAGGTGATGGACTCGACGCCGTCGCGCAGGTTGCGCCAGAACTCTTCGAGATTGTCTGCGCCGGGGAAGCGCCCGACCATCCCAATGACGGCGATGTCTAGGTCTTCGCGTGAATCAATTGTGTTCGCGTCGTTCATAGCACTTTGGAGCGGGACATGAGTACTGTCTGGCGTTGACGCAGCAGCCCTTCACGATGCTTGCTGGCCCGCGCCTGGCTTTGCTTGAACGTGGCCGGCTCGTTCTCCGCCTGGCTCAAATGGCGAGCCAGCGCGCTCACGGTCGGGTGTTCGAGCAGCTTGATGAGCGGCAGCTCTTTCACGTCGAGCGCGGCTCGTAATTGACTGTGGGCCTGCGCCATCAGCAAGGACTGGCCGCCGAGGTCGAAGAAGTTGTCGTGGACGCCGACTTTTTCGACGTGAAGAACCTGCTGCCAGATGCGGGCGATGGTGCGCTCCAGGCCGGTCTGAGGCGCGACATACTCCGCCCTGTGGTCTGCGCCGTTACCGGCCACAGATGGCAACGCCTGGCGATTGATCTTGCCGTTGGAAGTCCAGGGCAGCGCCTCAAGCGTCACGAAATGTGCGGGAACCATGTATTCGGGCAGTCTCTCCTTGAGGAACGTTCGGAGTTCCTTCGCGCTCGGCGCGTCTTCGCCTTCGGGGACGACGTAGGCCACAAGCCGCTTGTCACCGGGCACGTCCTCACGGGCGACGACGACCGCCTCTCTGACCCCTTGATGCTCGGCGAGCACGGCTTCGATCTCCCCAAGCTCTATGCGGAAGCCGCGAATCTTGACCTGGTGATCCATGCGGCCCAGAAACTCCAAGCTTCCGTCCGGACGAAAGCGGGCCAGGTCTCCGGTCTTGTAGAGTCGCGCCTTATTGGCCGCGTGCCCGTTGCCGTGACCGTTGCCCTTCGGAGGTTGCGGCTTGAGAAAATCGGCCGTCGTCTGATACGGCTCAATCTCAAAATGGGCTTCGGAGGAGGCAGGAAGCTTTTGCAATCCGCCACGCGCGAGCTGCATGTGAGCAAAGCGGTCGGGGATAAATCTCTCCTCGGTCAACTCCGGCCGGTTGAGATAGCCGCGCGCCAGCCCGCGCCCGCCGATACACAATTCGCCCGCCACGCCGGTCGGCGTCGGCTGCCCGGCGGCGTCCAGGATGTAGATTTGAGTGTTGGCAATCGGGCGACCAATGGGGACAGTGCTCTCTACCACACCGACTTCATGCACCATAGACCAGATGGTCGTTTCGGTGGGCCCATACATGTTCAAGAGGCGGCATGGCAGAGTGCTCTTCATCTGCCTGGCGAGCGACGGCGGCAGGGCCTCGCCGCCGAGCATCAACACTCGCAGCGTCCCAAGCGACTCCATCACGTCCGCGTTCAAGCTGAGCATCTGCATCATGGACGGCGTGCATTGCAGCATCGTCGCGCGGTAGCGCACGGCTTGCGCGGCGAGCGAGTAATCGGCGCTCTCATGCGGGCGGCTCGAACTCTCGCGCAGGGCGTCCAGATGGCGCAGCCCGGCCAGGCTTGAGTCCACGTCAATGCCGAAGTCCACCAGGCACGCAACCTCGTCAACGCCCATCTCTTTCACACGGTCGATCATCGCGCGGCAAGAGTCGGGAGTACCGAAGAGCGCGCTCGTCTCGAAATAGCGGTCGAAGGCGTGGGCCAACAGATCGTCCATGTCGCGTGCGCTCATGGCCTTCAGATCGAGCGAGAGATTGAGACTGCGTGCGAGGTTCGCGATCAGGCCGACGGAGGTTCTGAGGTAATTGGTGAAGGGGAGGCGAACCTTTTCCCGGACGCGGTTCTGATCCGAATCCAGATAGGTGTGCAGCATGAGTGTGACGCGCCCCTGCTGCGGGTCGTGGCCATGCCGGGCTAGACTTTCACGGTACAGCTTGATCTTCTCGGCCACATCTTCGAGGCTTTGGCCCAACAGGTGCGTCAGCACGTTGGCCCTGATCTCGCCCGCTTTTGTGAAGGTCTCCGGCACTCCGGCGGCAGTGATCCAGATGGGGAGCGTGGGCTGCACGGGTTGCGGGAAGAGTCTCACCTCGACCTCGTTGCCTGCGCCCCCGCGCGCCTTGACCGTCTCGCCGCGCCACAGTCTTTGCACGGTTTCGATGCCGCGATACATCAGCTCTTTCCGATCCGCGTAGTGCTCTGGGAAGAAGACGAAATCGTCGGCGTGCCAGCCGGAGGCGAAAGAGAGACCGACGCGCCCCCTCGACAGGTTATCGACGAGCGCCCATTCCTCGGCGACGCGAATCGGATTATGGAGCGGCAGCACGACGCTTCCGGCGCGGATCGAGACATGCTGTGTGAGGGCCGAGAGCGCCGCTCCCGTCACGGCCGGGTTGGGATAGAGCCCGCCGAAAGCATGAAAATGGCGCTCCGGCGTCCAGACGGCCTCGAAGCCGTGCGCGTCGGCGTACTTCGCTCCTTCCAGCAACAGACGGTACTTGTCCTCGACACCGTTGTCGTCGGCGCTGGCAAAGTAGAAGAGACTGAACCCCAGCGGTCGCTCGCGCGTCGCGCGACGGGGCCGCTGCTGCTTCAGGCCGTGGGATGCCTCCTCCGAGAGCACGACGACGCGTGCGCCGCGCGTCAGAGTCCACAGCAATTCCAGCACGGAGATGTCGAAGGAGATGCTGGTGACGGCCAGCATGGTATCCTCCGGGCCACATCCGACGCTCCCGTCCATGCCCGCGAAGAAGTTGACGACCGAAGCGTGCTCGATCATCACTCCCTTAGGCTTGCCCGTCGAGCCGGACGTATAAATGACATATGCCAGGTGATCTGACGCGACCTGCGTTTGAGCGTTGGCCGTGCTCTCTTGAGCGATCTCTGGCCAGTCGGAGTCCAGGCACACGAGCCGCGCCTGGTGCTCGGGCAGGATGGCGCGCAGGGATTCCTGCGTGACGAGGACACAGACGCCCGCATCCGTCAGCGTGAAGGCGATTCGCTCGCGTGGGTAGGTGGGGTCAATAGGAACGTAGGCCGCGCCCGCTTTCAAGATGCCGAGCAGCCCCGTGACCATCGCGGCCGAGCGTTCGACACAGATGCCCACCAGACTCTCGGCGCAGACGCCCAGGCCCTTCAGATAGTGGGCCAATTGATTGGCTCGCTCGTTCAACTCGCGGAAGGTGAGCTGCTCATCTTCAAAGACGAGGGCCGTCGCCTCAGGAGTCCGCTCGGCCTGTGCTTCGAAAAGCTGGTGGATGCAGCTCGCGCCGTCAACTTCAAGCGCCGTGTCGTTCCACTCTTCGAGCAGTTGACGCCGCTCTCGCCCGGTCAATATTTCCAGCTCGGAGATGCGCTTGTCCGGGTTCTCGGTAATGCTCTCAAGCATGACGCAGAAGTGATCGCTCATCCGACTGATCGTGCTCCGGTCGAAGAGGTCTGTGTTGTACTGGAAAGAGGCCAGCAGGCAGTCTGCGTCCTCGGCCAGCGTCAGGCTGAGGTCGAACTGCGCCACTCTCTGCTCGGGCGTGACGGCTTCAAGCAGGAGGTCTGCCAGTTTCGTTTTCGTCCCGCTTTCACCAAGCGCCAATGGGCCCAGGCTGTGCTCGTTGTGCGCGGGCGTCTTCTGCAAAGTGAAGAGCACCTGAAAGAGCGGCGAACGCGAGGGGTCACGCTCGGGTTGCAAACGCTCGACCAGCAGCGGAAAGGGATACTCCTGATGCTTGAAGGCCGAGAGCACAGTCTGCCGCACCTGCGCGATGAACTGCCTGAAGACGGGGTCGCCAGACATGTCCGCCCTGAGCGGCAGAGGATTGACGAAGTATCCGACGAGCCCGGCGAGCGCGGCCTGCTGGCGGCCCGAGACGGGCGAGCCGACAATGATGTCCCGCTGTCCGGTGTAGCGATGGAGCAGGACTTGAAAGGAGGCGAGCAGCACCATGTAGAGCGTCGCCCCGCTTTCCTGCGCGAGAGCTTTAAGAGCGCGCGTCACCTCTCGGTCAACCCGGAAAGTATGCGCAGCGCCCACGGTCGTCTGCAAAGCGGGACGAGGGTGGTCTTCGGGCAGATTCAAGACCGGCAGCTCGCCCGCCAGTTGCTTGCGCCAGTAGTCCCAGAGGCGTTCGCCCTCTGCGCCCGCCAGCAGCTCGTCCTGCCAACGTGTATAGTCCGAATACTGAAGCGCGGGCGGCGCTAAGGCTTCATCCATGCCCGTCTTCTCCGCCGTGTAGAGCTTTTCCAGCTCCCGCATCAGGACGGATAGAGACCAGAAGTCCGAGATGATGTGATGCGCCGAGAGCAGAAGGACGTGCTCGGAGATGTTGCGCGCAAAGAGCCTGACGCGCAAGAGCGGGGCCTGCTCCAAATCGAAGGGGCGATGAATCTCTTCTGCCAGGCGCTCATTGAGCGCGCTTTCAGTCCAGCCCGAAGCGTCTTCCCAATGCAGCTTGAATTCGACCGTCTCAAGCACCTGCTGAACAGGCTTGCCGTCGAGCGTCGTAAAGCAGGTGCGCAGCGCGGCATGACGCCGCACCAAAGCCTCAAAAGCGCGCTCCATAGCGTCCACGTCAACCTCACCATGCACGCGCCAGGCGCTCGCCAGGTTGTAGGCAGCACTCTCCGGCGACATCTGGTGCAGAAACCAGAGCGCCTGCTGGCCGTGCGAGAGCTTGTGCGTCCCAGTTGTCTGAGGCGCGGCCGAGAGCACGCAGCCCTGCGCCGAAGAGTCCGGCAGAGAGCGAACCTGCGCGGCCAGTTGCGAGATGCTCGGGCTTTCAAGCAAGATCGCCTGCGGGAGATTGATGCCGAGACTCGTCTCTATGCGGTGCGCCAGCTCGATGGCCGTCAAGGAGTCCAGCCCGTAGCGCATTACGGGTTCGTCAACATCAATCTGCTGTGGGTCTATGCGGAGCTTCGCGGACAACTCCATCCTGAGCCACTCTTCCAGCGACTCGGCATCCGTCAGAGTTCGGTCTGAATAGGCCGCGACCTCTTCTTCGGCCAGAGCGCGCCATTCGCTGATGACGCTGAGCGTGTTTGTCAGAAATCCTGTGCGACAGGCGTGGCGCTGGATTTTGCCGCTTGATGTCTTCGGGATGCTCTTCGGCTTGATGAGCACGACGGCAAAGGGCTGTAGCTCGTGCTCCTCAGAGACAGCGCGCCGGATACTCTTAATCAATTCCTCGCTGTCGCGGCACTGGCGCGAATCCACTTCCTGCACTATCACCAGACGCTCGACCCCCTCCACGTCTACCGCGAAGGCAGCCCCGCAGCCGGGCCGCAAGGCCGGGTCACATTGCTCGACCGTCAGCTCGATGTCCTGCGGGTAGTGATTGAGGCCGCGAATGATGATTACGTCTTTGAGGCGGCCCGTCACAAACAGCTCACCATCCTCCTGCATGAACCCCAGGTCTCCGGTGCGCAGGAAGCGGACGCCGCCCCGGTTGACTATGCGCGCCTGAAAGATGCGCTCTGTCTCCGCCGGGTTATTCCAGTAGCCCTGGGCTATGCTCGGGCCCGAAACCCAAATCTCGCCGACCTCGCCGGGCGCGCACGCCGTATGCAGCTCCGGATGAACGATGGCAACTTCCTGCTCCGGCAAGGCGACGCCGCAGCCGACCAGCGCCCGCCTCGGCTCATCATCGTTGGCTGAAGCCTCTATGACGACGTGCCGCTCAAGCGGCCTCGCCTGAACCGTCTTGACCACCGGCGGGGCAGCTTTGCCCCCGCCCGAAACGATCAGCGTCGCTTCGGCCAGGCCGTAGCAGGGATAGAAGGTTTCATAGCGAAAGCCGCACGGCTCGAACACTTGCGTAAAGCGTTCAAGCGTATCGCGACGAATCGGCTCTGCACCGTTAAAGGCGACGCTCCAACTGCTCAGGTCGAGCGTCGCGCGTTGTTCGGCCGTGATCTTCTGCGCACACAGGTCGTAGGCGAAGCTGGGCCCGCCGCTGGTCGTCGCGCGATAGTCTGAGATGGCTTGCAGCCACCTGAAAGGACTCTGAAGGAAAGTGACGGGCGACATCAGGATGACCTCGAACCCGCCGTACAGGGGTTGCAGGACTCCGGCCATGAAGCCCATGTCATGAAAGGTGGGCAGCCACGAAACGTAGCGGTCGCCCGGCTGATGATTCACGCCGTAGTAGACCAGCTTGGCATTGTGCAGCAGATTGCCGTGCGTCAGCATCACGCCCTTCGGCTTGCCCGTCGAGCCGGATGTGTATTGCAGAAAAGCCAGCCTCTCCGTAGTGATCTCCGAGGCGCGCCAATCCTGTGCCCCATCCACCCCGGTCGTGTCCGTGTCCAGCCAGCCGAGCCCCTCAAGATGCAGACCCGTGGACGGCTCATTGAGCAGCGCCTCGACCTTCGAGAGAATCGGCGTCGTGGTGAGGGCCAGTCGGGGCTGTGCGTCGCCGATAATGGAGAGCAGACGATTGAAGCTCCGATTCATGCGCGGCGGGTAGGCCGGGACGGCAACCGTGCCCGCGTAGAGGCAGCCGAAGAAGGCCGCGACGAATTCCAGGCCCGGAGGATAGAGCAGGATCACGCGATCACCCGCTTGGCTGCGCGACTGTAAGGCCGCGGCGACGGCGCGTGCACGCTCGTCAAGCTCTTGATAGGTCAGCGTGACGCTCTCTCCTTCTCTGCCGGTGAGAAAGGTATAAGCCTTCTGATGGGGCTGCTGCTCGGCCCGCCGCCGCAACAGCTCGACCAGAGTTTGGGCGTCAACCGGAGGGAACATTTGACGATGACCGATCATAGAGATAGCTCCTTTCTCAGACGTTGAAGAAAAGCGTTTGTCCGTCCCGGCTGCGGGCCGAGACCTAGCGCCTACTGTTTGAGCCTGCCGTGTGAAGGCTCGACTCGCGACCCCTGGAGAATGACATCCGGACTGAAAGTTAAAAGACAGGTTTGAAGACGTTGCCGGTCAAATCCCCCAGCAGGCTGTGCCACACATGGTCTGGATTACGCTCGACGACGCTGACCATGTCTCTCATCCTTTTCAGGACGGCCGGTTCCTCCTCATCGTAAACATCCCCCTGCAACAGCTTGAGCACATCCAGGCGGTAGCGCGGATCGTTGATGAACGCGGTGAAGAGGATGTTCAAACGGTAGTAGACGGAGATGAAGTTGTACCAATTGTTCGTCCCACGCCGAATGGTGGTCTCATACTGCTTGAAGCTGTCGCGTGTGATGCCGCCGTTGTGCAGCGCCTCAATCGCGTCGCGGCTGGCAAAGCGCGCGCTGTTGAGGGCTATGCTCACGCCCGTCGAGAAGATCGGATCGACGAAGCGCGCGGCGTCGCCGATCATCACGTACCCGTCGCCGCAAATCTGTTTCATCGCATAGCTGTAATCCCCCTCCTCGTAAAAGGGCGGAATGTGACGGGCCTTCTTCAACGCCTCAAGCAGCTCGGGGCGCGTGGCGACGCATTCCCAGAAGAAGCTCTCGCGCGAGGCGCGGCTCTTGGCGAAATGCTTCTTCTGCGTGACGACGCCTATGCTCGTGATGGTCTCGGTGATCGGGATTTGCCAGACCCAGGTATTGCTCACGGGCAGGAAGTGAATGACGATGTAGTCCTCCTTCTTCTTGCCCGAGACGGCCGTGCGGTCGAAACCATCAAACCAGGTGTAGATGGCATATTGGTCGAAGACAGGGTCGCGCATTCTCAGCTTCAGTTGATTGCCGAGGAAGGTGCGCCGCCCGCTGGCATCAACCACAAGCTTGACGCTCACGGCCATCTCTTTCTTCGCCATTGAGAAATGGACGCGCGGATGATTGCCGCCATCGAACTCTACGCGATTGACCCTGATGCCTTCGTAGACGCTCGCGCCCAGTTTGTGAGCATGTTGCAGAAGCGCGAGGTCAAATTTGGCTCGATCAACATGGTAGGTATAGTTCTGATCTACGCCGGGCTGCTCGCGCTCGTCGAATCGGACGTTGGCCTGGCAGTCTGTCTCCAAGCCTTCCCACCCATGCGAGTAGTCCTTGAAATTTGAAGCGGCAGTCCAGACGGCCCCGTACTTGTGGACGAATTTATGCTCCTCCATCTGCTTCAGGAAATCTATCTCCCTGAAGACTCGCGTTGACGAAGGCACGAGGGATTCCCCGACGTGCGGGCGCGGGAACAGCTCCGACTCGAAGACGACACACTTGACGCCCGCTTTGGCCAGGTAGGAAGCCATGCTCGACCCGGCCGGGCCGCCTCCAATAATTCCAACTTCAAAATCGGGTTCCGTATGGTTCATGTTCTCCTCTAGTTGAGCACCGTAATGCGGCCCGCACTTCCGTCGATGCGTACGCGCTGGCCGGTTTTCAATCGTTGCGTTGCCTGGTGCACGCCGACCACGGCCGGGATGCCGTACTCGCGTGCCACCACCGAGCCATGCGTGACCAGCCCGCCCATCTCCATCACCAGACCACCGGCCATCAGGAAGAGGGGAGTCCAGCCGGGGTCGGTTGACGGGCAGACTAGAATCTCGCCCGCGTCCAGACGCACGCCCTGCGGGTTGAGCACTACGCGCACGCTGCCTTCGGCCAGTCCCGGCGACACGGCATCGCCCGTCAGGTCTGAGGCATCTGCCTCAGCTATCCCTTCATAAAAGGTCTCGCCCGTCGAGAGCAGCAGTCGCGGCACTTGCTTGCGAGCCATTTCTCGCTCATAGGCCGCGCGCTCTTCGCAGACGATGGCTTTCAAATCCACCGGCGCGCCCTCGGCAAATCGTTTCAGCTCGTCGAAGGGGACGAAAAAAATCTCTTCCGGCGAGTCCAACACGGAGTTCTGCACGAGGCTTCGTCCATGCTCAAGCAGGAGCGCGCGGTAAGTGCCGAGGATTTTGCTGAGATAGGATTTCGGCAGCTCGCGCAGAGCACCCAGCAGGCGCATCCGTCTGATCGCGCCGTTCAGCAGCTTTGCTCGCACAAACCCGAACTTCATGCGACGCACGCGCGCCACATACTCTGCGCGCAGCCGCGCGGCCTCGGCTGCACCGCGCTCGAAAGCGATGTCGGGAGCCATGCTGGCATCTTCCAGTTGCAGATAGCTGTAGAGCGTGTGCAGGATGAAGGACGGGTCTTCGCGCCAACGCGCACGGCCAATATCTATTTCGGCGATGCCCCTCAGCCCGTACTCGTCGAAGAACGCTTTCAGCGCCCTTTGTATCTTCGGAGGCAGCATGCCCTGCCTGTAGGCTTCGGCCGTTTCGGCGACCGGGGCGGCAAGAAGCCTGCGGCGGACTTCGGCCTCCGCTCTAATCGTCTGCGCCAGAGACCAGAGCTTCAAATCCATTTCGGTCGTCACATTGCCCGGCAGGCCGCGCATCAGTTGCAGACCAGCGCCCGCCTTCAGACCGAGCCACTCGACCAGCCAGCCGTCCACCTTCGACATGATGAGCATGGCAGGCACAATCGCGGGCAGGATTTGAGCGAACAGACGCGAGGGAGTGTCGCGCAGGTCGGCTTCGAGCGCAGCCAGAGCGGCTGAGAGCGTGGAGGCTTCCTGCGCGTGCCGCCCAACCCGCTCCATAAAGGCTTCGGCGCGCGTATGGGCTCGCCAGCGCGCTCCCTCAGGTCTGAGCAAAGCCGCAAGCGCCCGCCACAAAAGCCGCCGCGCTCTGAACGGAGCTTTCAGGATCGCCACTCTCTTTCGCAGAGCCTTTGAAGAGGGCTCGGCCTCCGGCCCCTGCGCCGAAGACGTGGGCCCATCGCATAGCCGCCCCTCGGAACTGAGACGCAGAAGCGTCCGGCGCGAGGCCGGATCGACCCTGGATAGTCCTTGCAGCAGTAGCCTGCGCAGCCGTGGATTGAGCGCCAGAGCCGTGATGTCAATAAAGAGGCGACCGCCTATACAGGAGAGGAACCGTTCCGGGTCGCCCAGACTGAGCCCGCGCGCAAACATCTTTGAGACGGCAGCGCCCAGCGTCGTCATCGGCTCCATCATGCCCTGAATGGCGCTGAAATTGAGATAGACTCGAAGATCGTCCCCGTCGCGGGAGCGGGGCGGGAGCGGGTAGAGCGCGGTGATCGGGCGCGCTTGCAGCAAGCATAGTTGCCGATTGGCCCAGGCCCATTCTATATCCTGCGGAGTGCCGAAGGCTTCGGCCACGCGCGAGCCCAAATTCGCCAGCGCCAGGATTTGTTCGTCGGGCAAAGCCTGCCGCGCGCCGTTGTTCTGCTGCACGCTCTGTGTCCCGCCGCCCGGTCTCGGAAGAATGACTGTGCCCTTCGCGCCGAGCTTGACCGACGCGATCTGCCACTGCCGCGTATCAACGACGTAATGATCCGGCTCGACCTGTCCGGCGACGACCGCTTCGCCCAGACCGAGGCAGGCGTCAATGACCGTCTCATGGCGAGAGCCCGTCAGCGGATTGGCCGTGAAGAGGACGCCGGAGGATTCCGAAGAGACCATCTGCTGCACGACTACTGCGAGGGCCAGCTCCTCCTCCGGGACTTTGTGGCGAGCGCGATAGCCAAGAGCCCGCGCCGTCCACAGGCTGCCCCAACAAGCTTTGACGCCATCGCAGACGGCACGCGCGCCCGTCACGTTCAGATAGGTCTCCTGCTGACCGGCGAACGAGAGGTCTGGTAAATCCTCTGCCGTAGCCGAGGAGCGAACGGCCACGGCCACGGGCGCTGCGACCATCAACCCGTGAGAAAGAAGAGAAGCTCTCGCGCTCTCTCCCTCGACCGTCGCCGACAGAGCAGCGTAGGCCGAGATGATCGCATCCGACACCTCACGGGGCAGATGACCACTAGCGAAGAGCGCGCGAATCTCTTCCGCCACTGCGTCGAGCGCGGTCGCGTCGCCGGGCGTCACGCTGCGGGCCAGCTTGAGAAGGCGTGCCTTGATGCCGTTGGCGCTGACAAATTGATGATAGGCAGCAGTGGTGACGAAAAAGCCCGGAGGGACGGCGAACCCGGCCCGCGTCAGCCTGGCAAGATTCGCCCCTTTGCCGCCCACTGTGGCCAGGTCGGCAAGAGGTGAATCGAAGCTGAGTATGTTAGGTTCCATAAGGCATTCGCGCTAGATATTGTCATCGTATGGCCGCCCCACCACCCACCGGCGCACCTTTCGACGATAGCGAGCGTAGGATTCACCGAATTGGTCTTGCAGGGTTGGCTCCTCAATCAGGACGACGACCAGGTGTATGAGCACAAACCAGCCAAGCGCATATTTGAGTAGGGCTGTGGACTGAAAGAACAAAGCCTCTCCAAAGAGGATGACGAGGCAGACCACGTACATCGGGTTGCGCACGTAACGATAGAGCCCTCGCACGACGAATCTTTTCGGAGGATCAAGCGGCGAGAGAGTGCCGCGACCAATCGCAGCAAAAAGCCAGATGCAATGAACGAAGAGCGCAGAGCCGATGGTTATCGGAATCAAGCTCAGGAACTGCGGAACTCCCCAACGAGTCACGGTCGTCGGCTGCCACCTGGTCACGATCAGGTACGGGATATAAAGGACGACCACCGCCGGAATGATGGCCCAGAAGAGAGTCCTCAGTAGCAGCATCCACCCTATTGATGGGAGGCCCCGGATAAAGAGCGCCGAACCGATCACCACGCCGCACCCGATCATCAGCACCAGCCACTCGAAAGACATAGGATTTTGCGTGCGCCGGAGAGACAGCCGAAGAACCGGCTCGCTCCCTTACTCGGCCGCGTCCGCCTGCGCCTGCTCACTATCCTGAAGCGGCGCGAATTTGTACCCGTACTGCTCGTTGCCGTTGCTTTCCCGGCGCAGCTTGCGGAAGACCAGCCCGACTCGCAACCCGGGTCTCACCTTATCCTTCGTCACATCGACGACCTCCGTTTCGATGTGTAGGCCGTCGTCGAGCCGCACAATACAGACGTGGCGCTGGGGCAAGTCCGCGTAGCCCATCAAGCGCACCAGACTGACCTGGGGCCAGCCGACGACGACCGTGCCCGTGTGAGCGCATTGGTACGGCTCCATCTTTCGCCCCTCGCACTTTGCGCAGCTCGGACGGCGGGGGAAATAGAGCGCCTCGCACTGCGCGCAGCGCGAGCCCACCAGGCGGTATCGCCCGTGCCGCTCGCGCCAGCTCTTAACCGAACTGTAGGTGGCGTGCCGGGAGACCTGTTCGCGGAATTCAGACATGATTATTCCCTCCGTAATACCATGACCGTATTGTTGCTGTTGGAGCCGCCGCTGGCTTGACAGAGACTCGTCGTGACGGGCCCGGAGATTTGCCGCTCGCCGGCTTCGCCGCGCATCTGCGCGACGGCTTCGATGACGCTCACCAGCGCCGCTGCGCCGGAGGCATGGCCGAAGGCTATGCTGCCGCCGTGCGTGTTGGTCGGATAACGCCCCGTCAAACCGTGCGCTCCCTCAAGGACGCCCTTCCAAGCGCCGCCACGAGGATAGAGCCCGAGCGCCTCCAGCTCGACGAAGGTCACGCCGGGCGAGCCATCTGAGATTTCCAGCAGATTGATCTCCCCGACATCCTTCAAGCCAGCCATCCGGTAAGCTCTATCAGCCGCAGTCCGCGTCAGCTCTGAGTCGGCGATGTCTGCTTCCGGGTTCTGCCAGGCGTGATGAAACCTGTGGGGCAGGTAGGCCGAAGCGCAGGAGAAGCCGAGCCCATCGAGGTAGACGGCAGGCTTGCGCAGGCGCTTGGCCAGGGCCTCTGTGGTGAGGATAACGGCTGCCGCGCCGTCGGCTCGCGCCGCCGCCCAGTGCATCATGTTGCGTTGGAGGTCGCGGCGCGAGGGCATGGCCTGCCCGTAGTAGAAGGACTTCGGGTGACGGCGCGCGAACCAGTGCCGATCTTCGATCCAGTTGACGACCGACTCCCAATCGGGCATCTCATATTTCTGCTGATACCTGAGCGTAATCAACCCGAGCCAGTCGAGATGGGTCAAGCCGAAGTTGTAGTCGTAGTCGGACTCGGAGCTGTTGCCTATCGTCTCGACGTACTCGTACAGCTCGCTCCCCTTTTCAAAGCCCGCCACAAGCACGGCATCACACAAGCCTGAAGCGACCAGGGCGTAGCCGTGATAGAGGGCGACTGCGCCACCCGCGCAGGCCACCGAGATGCCCGTCACTCCGGCCGGCTCCATCCCGACCGTGTCCGCGATCAAGGGGCCGATGTTGCCCGTGTCGAGCATGGCCTCACCATGATAGGCCACGACGCCGCCCTGCAATTCAGTCGGCTTCAGGCCGCAATCATCCAGCGCCTCAAAGACCGCCTCGGCCAGCATCTCTTTCCATGACCTGTCTACGTCGTAGGCGACATGTTTGGTGATGCCCGTGCCGATAATGCTGACCCGTCTTTCCATCTTTATTCTCCTTCGCCTTCTTGCGTCTATAACCAGGCCGTCAGAGCGTGGGCGACCTTCATATACTTGCCCTCATACTTCATGGCCGTGGCGTAATCGACCATCTCTTTCCGCTTGATCTGCTCTTCGACGCTCGGGCCCGTGCGCCTGTACTCGCTGATCTTCTCCGTCACCGTCAGTACAGTCACATCGGCTCCCGTTCCGAAGCCGTGCGAAGCCAGCAGAATCTTTTGTCCGGGCTGTGCCTGATCGAGCGTGAGGGCCAACGAGACCAGCGGCGATGCCGAGCCAACGTCGCCTACCTCATAGGCTATGAGGCCGGGTATCACCTGCTCCATGCTGAAGCCCAAGCGTAAACAGAGGGCCACAGGAACCACCCCGATCGGCTGTTGAAAGACCACGAAGTCGAAATCCGCAGGCTTGTACTCGTACTTTTTCAGATACTCTGTGACGGCCTGGCTGACGTGTTTGAATAACCCGACGCCGGATTCGAGCGCCGAGAGACCGCCCGAGCGGATATAGCGCTCGCCATCGAGGCGAAACGATTCCGAGAGGTCGCTCACCACCGTCTCGAAGGGGCCGACTTCAGCGATAATTTGCTCGGGCTCGCTGCCCACGATGAAGGCGGCGGCGGCCGACGAAGCGACGTACTCCTGGAACGTGCCCGGAGCCGTATGCCGGTTCATGGTATCGCTGCCGATGGCCACGGCATTGTCCATCGCCCCGCACAAGACCATTGCGCGGGCAATCTGCAAGGCCGAGACGCCCGACTTGGTAGAGAATTGAATGTCTGCGCAATGAACCCGGCGATTGTCGCCCAGGGCTTCGACCAGGATGGTCGAAGCGGGTCTCGAATCATAAGGATTCGTACAGGTTCCGAGGAACAGCCCGCCGATCTGCCCGTAGGGCTGGGCCCAACGATCCAGGGCTTGACGCCCGGCTTCGACGGCCATCGTGATGCTGTCCTCATCGGGCGCTAAGACGACGCGCTCGCTGACAAGCAGTTGCTCTTTGACGATGGCCAGGAGCGTGTTGTTCCAGATGCGCAAGGTTTCTTCGACGGTCATCCTGAGCTTGGGGATATGCACGCCGTAACTGACGATCCCCGCATGTCTGTCGGTCATAGCTCGGTCTCTCCTTGGGTTTGATCTAATCCCCGGCTTCCGCTCTGCGCCTTACGCGCCGTCGCTTCTGTGCTGCCTGAGGCCGACGGCGATGACGCGGCCGATGGCCGGGCCGCGCACCGGGTCGAGCGTGGCTTTGACGCGCCGCGTGAGAATGGCTGCGAGCGGCGTCAGCTTGCCGTCGAAAATCGAAGATAAAACGTCCGACCTGCCTTCAAAATGGAAGGTCGGCGTGGCCGTGTTGTCGAGCTTCACCGTCCCGTCTCGGAAGGCTAGCCGGTACTCTTCCCCGTCCGTGACCTTGAACTGCAAAACTTCTCCCTGAAGCCTGTCAAGATCGGATTGACACTCTGTACTCTCTTGAATCCGTGTCAGGATGGATGTGATCGTTGCGCTGAGACTCATACTCTCCTCCTCGACCGAAAGTGCGTTACGCTTTCGATAAAACCAACATGCTGTTTTTCCCCGAGAAGCCGAACGTCTGCTGGAGAATGCACCTGATGTGCGACGGTCGTGATTGATTGGCGACGTAATCGAGGTCGCACTCCGGGTCTGGATTCTCAAGATTGACGGTCGGCATCAGCACCTGATGTTGAAGCATCAGGAAGTTGGCCGTTGCTTGCATGGCCCCGGCGGCCCCCGAAGAATGACCAATGATCGATTTCAGTGAGCTAATGGAGATTTCATAGGCTCTGGGCCCAAAGACATTTTTCACCAACTGGGTCTCTAATCTATCTCCGACAGGGGTTGAGGTCGCGTGCGCGGAAACGTAGTCCACGTCCTGCGGCTGAACCTCTGCCAGTTGGAGGACGCGGCGCGCCGCCAGCGTCGCTTTCGAGAGGTCTTCACGCGGGGCCGTCATGTGCGAGGCATCTGTCGTCGTACAGTAGCCCCTGATCTCGCCGTAAATCCTCGCCCCTCTCAGCAGAGCTTGGCCCTTCTCTTCTAGGACTAGGACAGCGGCTCCTTCACCTATGACGAACCCGTCGCGGTCGCGCGCAAAGGGACGAGAGGCGTGATCTGGATCATCGTTGCGGTGCGAGAGGGCCCGGATGTTATCGAAAGCCTGAATCGTGCTCGGCTCGATGGGCGCTTCGGCTCCCACGGCCAGCATTACGTCGCTGAGGCCCCAGTTGATGGCTTCGCTCGCCACCCCGATGGCGTCCGCGCCGGCAGCGCATCCCGTCGAGACCACGTTGCAATAACCTCGCAGCCCGTGCCGGAGGCTCAATTCGCGCACCAGCTCGGCGGGAAATCCGCGCATCCAACCGGCCGCCCCGTTCGCTTTGCTATGTCCGTTACTCCCGTTCTGTCCGGTATAAAAGGCCGTCAAGGCGGCGGGCGTCGGCCCCGTCGAGGTTCCGAGGACGATGCCGCCCCGGTCGGGTGCGAAATCATCTGCCGTGAGTTGACTGTCTTCGAGCGCCAGTCGAGCCGCAATCGAAGTGTAAAGCGAGATGCGGTTATCGATTGGCCCATCCTCTTCCTTGACGAAGGGTCGCAGAATCGCATCATCTATTTCCGAGGCGATCTGCACTCTCATGAAAGAGGAGTCGAAGCGCGTAATGCGGCGAATGAAACTCTTACCCGACGTAATGCCAGCCCAGAACTGTTCTTTGCCCGCTCCGGGGCTGGCGATGACACCGATTCCGGTCACAACTACGCGGCGATTCATCACTGAGCCCCCTCTGACGGCTTGCCCAGGAGCAAGGAGCTGGTCTTGCCTGAGAATCCGAATGTATTTTGCAGAACGACTCGCACGGGGCGCTCAAGGCCCGGCCGAGCCACCAGATTGAGACAGCAAACATCCTCTTCGTCGCCGGGATTAACCACGGGCGGGATGCGCTGCTCCTTCAGCACAAGCGCGGAGGCGACGGCCTGCATAGCACCGGCCGCCCCGCACGTATGACCGACGGCCCAGGTGATGTTCGTCACGACAGGGCTCGCCGCTCCCGTGCCGAACACGCGCCTGAATGCTCTGGCCTGCTGGTAATCTATAGGCGCGCAGCCGGTCGTGTTGGCCATAATGCAGTCCACTTGCTCGCGCTCCACCCGCGCCTCTCGCAAGAGCCTGCTGATGCCCGCAGCACCAGAGCCATCTGCGCTCGTGACATAGCCGAGCACTTCGCCGTAGATGGTTGCGCCGCGCTGACGGGCGCTTTCCAGGCTCTCCAGGACGAGCAGGGCGGCTCCTTCGCCCGGCACGGCTCCGCTCCCGTCACGCTTGCCGTGGCCGCATCCCAGGCGCGGCGGATTCTCCTGTCTGGAAAGCAATCCGGCCTTATCGAATCCGGCTAAGACGAAGACGCTGAAGGCGGAATCCGAGCCCCCGGCCAGCATCGCCCGCGCCTTCCCATGACGGATAACCTCGTAGGCGTAACCGATGGCATCGGTTCCGGCCAGGTCTAGGCTCAGGAAGACATGTGAGGGCCCGGAAATCCCTAGAGGGATGGTGATGTTTCCCAGGATGCTGCCGTAGTAGGCCGTCACCGCCGCCGTGAAGAGGTTAAAGTGCGGATCGGTTCGGGTGGCGCTCATGGCTCCGGAGAAGAGGCCGACGGAGAGACCTATGTCATCGGCTGCGATCTCCTCTCGCGTCAGCAACCCGGCTGCGCCGAGAGCTTCTCTGGCGGCCATGAAGCCGAACTGCGAGACCGTGTCCATGTAGCGTTGCTGCTTCTTCGGGATCGCCAGCGACCCCTTATCCACAGCTTTGATTTCAGCCGTCAGCCGGCCCGCCCTCAACTCTTTTCCGTTGAGTGTGGTGACCCAGTTAATGGCCGAAACACCCGAGAAGAGCCGCTGCCAAAAGGCATCCACTGCCGGGCACTCCGGGGCCACAATGCCTAAGCCTGTAATGACAACCCGCTGCAAGCTCATCGCCTTCAAACCTCCGCTGCACTCCGTTCGTGAGAGTGGGGCCGGGAGAGAGAGTGTGTAAGAGTGTGCGCCAGGAGCGCGCCGATTATTCCTCCATCAGAGGAACGATGTCGCCCTTCTTAAAGAGCCCGGCGACCACCGTCAGCAGGAAGTTCCGGCGCATCAGGGGCGAGCGCGCCACGCGACCGAAGCTTCTGACGGCCTCCTCGGGCGATTCACTTTCCAGCATCTTGTACCAGTTGCGAATCATCCCGAAGATGTTCTTCTGGTGCTGGCGTAGCTCGTGCTCATAGCTGGAGAGAAAGGCTTGCGAGAAGTCTCCCTGCTCGAAGGCCGCGTGGATGGTGTCGGCGGCGATCTGCGCGCTGCGCATGGCCAGGTAGACGCCAGAGGAGAAGATTGGATCGACGAACATGGCCGCATCTCCGATCATGACGAAGCCGTCGCCGGTGAACTGCTTGTTGATATAGGAGATGTTCGGGATGCCGCGCACTCTCTCCATCTGCTTCGCGCCTTGCAGCCAGTCGGTGATCTGCGGGCAGTCGCTCACGAAATCCGACAGCAGCGACGCGGCGTTGTCCCGCCCCTTATGGCGCGGGTGGTTCATGTCCATCACGACGCCGACGCTCGTCACGTCATCCTTCATCGGGATGTACCAGAGCCAGGCTCCCTCCAACCCGAAGATGTAGGTCGGCACGGGCTCCGTCGCCGTCAGGTTGTAAGCGCCCTCGTAGTGCGTGAAGTAGGCCACTTTGTTTAGGGTCGGGTCGGGGCGCAGCCACCCGAGCTTGCGTGCCAGCAAGGTTTCACGCCCCGTGGCATCGATGATGACCTGTGCCGTTAGACGCTGCGATTGTCCATCCTTCTTGGCGACCACGACGCCCGCCGCGCGCTCGCCGTCAAAGAGCACATCCTTGACGGCGGCTCCGATCCAGACTTCGACGCCGTTGTCGCGCGCGTGTTCGAGCAGCATCTTGTCATACTCGGCGCGGCGCACATGGAAGGCATAAGGGCGATAGAGCAGCTCGCGTGCCTCCTCCATACTGAACATGTGCTGCTCGTTGTTATGGATGCTGAAGAGAACGCCCGGCTTGGTGGCGAAATTCTGCATCATCTTCTCGACCAATCCGAGCCGCTGCCAGATTTCCCAGGTGGCCGGGAGCAGGGATTCGCCGATATGAAAGCGTGGGAAGATCTCCTTCTCGATGATGAGAACGCGGTGGCCCGCCTGGGCCAACAGCGTGCCGGCGGTCGAACCGGCCGGGCCGCCGCCCACAATGATGACATCGTAATCGGAGCCGTTCCTGGTCATCCTTCCACCTCCGGTTGCTGCTTTTTGGTTTCGAGATAGCTGGCGATGTCTTTCAAGCAACGGAAATTCTTGATCGTCACATCCTCATCGGGGATCTGGACTTTAAATTGATGCTCGATGAAGGAGACCAGCTTGAGCACTCCCAGAGAATCAATGATTCCATTGGCCAGCAGGTTGTCGTCCTCTCGAACTTCGACAGCGTTGCCGTTTTCGTCGAGTTCCTCGTGGAGATAGTTTTTCAAAACATCCTTCACATCATGCGTAGGCATATAATTTCTCCTTTGTCTCAAGTAGAGCGAGCCGATAAAGCCCGATCCCGCAGTGTTCGACGGTCAATCTTGCCGGTGGAAGTCCTGGGAAGTTGATCCACGATCAAGATAGAGTTGGGTACGGCATAAGAGGGGAGGCGGTCGGACAGGTAACGACTCAGCTCAAGCGAGGTCGGCGGCGTCCCCGTCTTGGCGACGACAGCCGTTTCAATCGAGACCGTCTCTTCACCGTTGGGCCGGAGATAGACGGCCGCCTCTTCAACTTGCGCATGGGCCAAGAGGGCGACCTCGATTTCGTCCAATTCAATCCGAAATCCACGGACTTTGACTTGCCTGTCCTTACGTCCCAGGAATTGGTAATGACCATCGGCATCCTGCTGAACCAGGTCGCCCGTGCGATAGAAGAGCTGCTCGAAGGGCGGCGTGGCGCTGCGCCGTAGAAAGGCACGGCCCGTCTGCTCCGGGCGATTCCAATATCCGGGCATGGTGGCTGCGCTGCGGACGAGCAGCTCGCCCGTTTCGCCCGGCGCGACCGCTCGGTCTTCGCCGTCTACGACCAGTAGCTCCGTATTCGAGCAGGGCCCGCCGATGGGCAGTGGACGCTCCTCGTCCTCCGGCACGGCAGGAACCTCATAAAAAGTGCAGACGTTGGTCTCTGTCGGGCCATAGAGATTGAAGAACGCAGCATGCGGGAGCAAGCGCATTAACTGGCTGAGATGTTTGGGCGGAAACGGCTCGCCTGCAAACAGCACGCACCTGAGCGCGCTCAGGTCGCGAGACTCCAACCTCCCGCGTTGAAGTAACTGCATCAGCGCGAAGGGCACAGAGTACCAGACGCTCAAACGCTCTTCGCTGATGAGCGCCGCCAGGCTGGCTGGTAAGCGCGCAACGTCCTCGCCGATGATGACGGTTGAGGCTCCGGCGGCTGCGCCCGCGAACAGATCGAGAATGGTGAGGTCGAAATGATAGGGCGCATGGTTACTCAGGCGATCTTCACAACTGAGCCGGAAGGTCTCGGCCGCCCACTGAGCGAAACTCAAGGCGCTGCGATGCGTGTGCATTACGCCTTTCGGGTCGCCTGTCGAGCCTGAGGTGTATAAGATGTAGGCCAAGTCCATCTCGGTGGCGTCCGCGCCCGCCGCCGCTTTCGGTGGCGTCTGATGAACCTCATCCCACGTGATACATCGCACGGGCAGCGACTCTTTTGCCTCGACGCCGACGACGCTTTCCAGGGCGACGCGCCTGTCGAGCAGTTGCCGCAACTGGCTGCTCTTGGTCTCGCTGGAGACAAGGTGGCGAAGGCCACAATCCTGAATGATGAAGGCGACGCGAGAGACAGGGGCCAGCGGATCGACGGGGACATAGGCCGCGCCTGCCTTCATGATGCCGTAAATCGCCACGACCGCTTCCAGGCTTTTCTCCAAGTAGAACCCGACGCGATCTCCCTTCTTGACGCCCTGCTCGACGAGCAGGCGTGCGAGGCTGCTTGATCGGCCGGCCAGCTCCTCATAGGTCAAGCTCTGGTCGAAAAAGCGCAACGCCTCGCGCTCTGGAAAGCACTCCGCCGCTGTGTCCAGCAGTTGAGGTAGGAGATATGGGAATCCGCCTCTGGTAATCATCATAGTCCGAGGTGACGAGCGATAAGCTGCCGGTGAATATCCGACGTGCCGGAGAAGATCGTCGTGCCGATGGCATCTTGCAGGTCTTCTCCGAATTCCAGTTCCTGCGTGTACCCCAGGGCGCCGTGAATCTTGATGGCTTGCAGGTAAGTTTCCACGGCCGCCTCGCTGATGTAGAGCTTCGCTATGGAGGCTTCGGGAGCGAGGCGCGCTTTCTGTTGCAGGAGGTCGGCCGCCTGGTACAAGAGCAGGCGCGCACACTCAAGCCGAACCTTCATATCGGCGATGCGATTGGATATGGATTGGAACTTGCCTATGGATTGGCCGAACTGGCGGCGGCGCTTGGCATACTGGACGCACTTTTCCAGGACGCGCCTCATCGTGCCGACGTGGGGGGCGAGAATTAACGTCCGCTCCCACTGCATCGAATGTTGAAAGACGAGCGAGCCGTTTCCTTCCGGGCCGAGACGGTTCTCTACGGGAATCTCGCAGTCATTGAAGACGACCTCTCCCATCAGCGCGTGACGAAGCCCGATGGTCTTAATCACGCGCTCGACCTCCACGCCCCGTGTCCCCTTCTCGACAACGAAAACGGTGACGCCCTCTGCGCCCTGCGTGGGGTCTAAAGTGGCGAAAGCGACGAACCAATCGGCCACCGGAGCATTCATGATAAATCTCTTCCGGCCGTTGAGGATGTACTTCTGGCCTTTGCGCTCGGCGCGCGTTTGCAGGCTGAAAATATCTGAGCCCGCTTCGGGTTCGGTCGCTGCATGAGCGGCCACCCAATCTCCATTGCAGAGGCGTGGCAAGAGGTGTCGCTTCTGCTCCTCTGTCCCGAACTTCCAGACCGGCACGACGCAGCTCCACATGTGCGCGTTGATGGCCGCCAACAGCCCGTTATCGCGGCTCCCGTACCCGAGCGCCTCCATCGCCATCGCCGTGCTTTTGACATCAATGCCCTGGCCGCCATATTCGACCGGGACGGGCAGCCCTAAGAGGCCGTATTCTCCGGCGCGACGCCAGCACGAGTAAGGGAAATCGGGCGCAGCCGAAGGCGCAGCCACGGGGCTGTCCAGGTTCTCGCGGGCAAACTCCACCAGCGCGTCCCAACCAAATTTTTCTCGCCGCGCAGGTGACGCGCCCGTGCCTCTTCCCTCACTCATACATATCTCCCGACCCCGTCTTGACGACCCGCACGGTAAGCGGGCAGGAGCCCTCCCACCAGACCTATCGCAGCGGCGAGAATCAAGCCCGCAAGGATGAGACCCGGCGACACTTGAGCACGAAACCCTATTTCCCTGTAGATCATGAAGGGCGCACCGACGGCCATCTTGTTCAAGAGCAGCGGGACGACGCAGCCCAGCAGGCCGCCGATGAGCGCCAGCATCACAGACTCTCCGAGGAATGAAAGGAAGATGCGCCCGCGTCTGAATCCGATGACGCGCAACATGGCCAGCTCACGGGCCCGGCTCACCAAGCCGGCATCCATGACAGAGAGCATGACGAAGGCTGCCCCGATAGATAAGGTGACCGAAAGGATGATTGCGACGAGGCTCAGGACTCTCGATATTCTGCCTCTGTCTCTGGCATATTCATTCTGTGAAACGGCTCTCACACTAATCTTCGGATTGCTCGTCATGCGGTTGATCTGGTCGCGCAGGGCGTTCATGTCCACGGCCCGCGCCAGAATCAGGGAGTAGAAGTTTGTGCGACCATACTCAGCCGATAACTCATCCAGGTCGGCCCAGACCTCCGTATTGATAATGCTCTCTCCGCCATCGAAGATGCCGACCACAGTCCAGTCCCGCTGCCCCAGGTGGAAACGGTCTCCGAGAGACATGTTCTGATAGCGACGGGAAACAAACTGGCTGACCATGATTTCGTGCGCGCCCGGGCGAAGTCGTCGTCCTTCGAGCAGTCGCATGCGGGAGCGCAGGGCAAACCCTACTGGGGAGAGACCGCGCACAGTGATGTTGGCTCCCTGATCGCTTCCGCGCCTCGTCAGGTAGGCGATCACATACTGTTCCGGCGAGACCAGCAGGTTCCCGTCACTATCTTTCCGAATGCCGGGGAGTTCTCTGATGGCCTTCAGAACCTCCGTATCGACGCCGCCGTTCATGTCCCCGAGCGAGCCCTTGTGCATGACCATCAAGTCCAGTTGATCCCCCGTATGATCGAAGACAGATTTGAGCCCGGCAGCCAGCGACAGCACGACGACAAACACGCTCACCACGGCGGCGACGCTGAGCGCCGCGACGAGGGATTTCGACCGGGAAGCCAAGATGTGCCGCAAGCTGTATTTCAGTAGCATGGCCACGCTCCTTCATATCGCCTGGAGATCATCAATAGTTGAAAACGGGACTGGCAACGAGCAACGAGACGGCTCGCTCGCCTCCGACGCTCGGCGCGTCTCTTCAACCTTGCCGCAACCCTTCGATCATCGTCGTGCGCGAGATGCGGTAGAAGGGGAGAAGAACACCCGCCAGACCCGCCAGCAGGGCGAGCCCGATACTGAAGAGGATTGTCTCCGGCGTGACGTGGAAGGCGAGCATCGGACTGACCGGCACGGCTCTGTGAAAAGCCCACGCACCGAGAGAGCCGATGAGAGCGCCCGCCAGAGCGATCATCAGGGATTCGCCGAGCAGCAAGATCAGAATGCTCTTTCCCTCAAGGCCCAAGACCTTCAAGACAGCCAGCTCTCGCTGTCGCCTGCGGGCGGCGACAGTCATCGCAGCCATCGAGCAGAGAAAGATCGTCGCGATGATCGGAATGCTCATCCAGAGAAGCCATTTCTTAATATTGGCCCACGGGACGAGCCGTCCTCTGAAAGCGCCCTCGGGCTCAGTCCTGGTCTCGGCGCTCGTACCACGAAACTGCGCGTCAATGGCGCTCGCAATCTGTTCGAGTGACGCCTGCGGGGCGGCCCGCACCCAGAAATAGCTCACCTCTACGGGTTGGCCCATCACCTCTTCCAGATAGCGCTCGTGGAAGAACAAGTTCAGCTCTTCGCTCTCGTTGGGGTTCGAGTAGACGCCGCGCAGGACTAAATCAAGGGTGCTGTAGTGCAGCGTGCTGTTGAGCTTGACGGGCTGGCCGAGCTGCCATCCGAACCGTTCGACGAGCGCGCGTCCAGCGATGGCCCCGCGCTGATCCTTAATGAATGCCTGCGCCTGCTCCTGCGGTATCTGACACTCCGGGTAGACCTGCAATAGAGTCTCCGGGTCACAGGCCGCATTGAAGAAAGTGCCTTTGCCGGGGGCTGCTCCCCTGTACCAGTTCATAGCCGACACGGCCTCGACTCCGGGAATGCGCCTGATTCTTTCACCATACTGCTCGGGCAACTGAAAGACCGCCGAGATGCGGTTGCTGACCACTAAACGAGAGGGGTCTGTGCGGTCGAAGGTGCTCGCGTGATCGGTGACGATGGTGCGCAGCGTGACCAATAGAAAGACGGCTATTGAAATCCCTGCGAGAGCGCCGAGCGTCAGCTTCTTGTTCCTGGTGATGTTCCTTCTAGCTAAACTCAGGTACCCCATAAACCCTCCCGACACCGAGCGTCTCAGCCTCCACGGAGACCCCTTTGTTTAGCCGTGAAATAGTCCGAGCATATCTGGCCACTCCCTCGTCATGCGTGGCCAGGATGAGGGTCTTCCCCCAATCCGAATGGAGTTGGCCGAGCAGGATGAGAATCTCTTCGGTCGCCTGTGCATCGAGTTCGCCCGTCGGCTCGTCGGCCAGAATCAAAGGCGGCTCCATCACGAGCGCACGGGCAATCGCGGCGCGCTGTTGTTGCTCGCCTGAGAGCTTGCGCGGAGATGAATCCTTATGCTCCGCGAGGCCGACGAGTTCCAGCACTGTATCCACGCGCGCCCGCTTCTGTTGGCGAGAGAGCTTGGAGAGAAGCAAAGGCAGCGCGACGTTCTCGCGAACCGTCAGGACTGGCACGAGATCAATGGTGCGGAAGATGAATCCGACATTCCGGTGCCGCCAGGCTGCGAGCGCGCCGTCTCCCATCTCATTGATCGCCACGCCGTCCAAGAGCACTCTGCCCGAGGTCGGGCGATCAACACCGCCCACGATCTTGAGCAGAGTGCTCTTGCCCGAGCCTGAAGGCCCCGTCAAGGCCAGGAACTCTCCTTCTTCAACAACAAGATTGACATTGTCCAGAGCCTTGATACCTTCAGGCTTGAACTCTCGCGTTAAGCTTTCGATCTTGACCAGCTCTTTTCTCATAGCTCTTTTCTCAACAAAGGGGTGCGCCGGCAGCAACAGTCCAGGCGTTAGTGCAGCGTCACAAGCTCTCGGCCGCTCAAAGTGTCAATCACTTCCCACAGTTCGTCGGGCTTCAAGGACGTTCGCCATGCCGCAAGAGTTGACATGGTGAGGCAAGAGTTCTGCGAGTTCAAACCTGGTTATCGTACTGGAATCCCGTCGGCTGCGATGATGTTCGGTAGTGGTTCGATTTCAATGAAAGATGACCGCGCTCCTCTCTCTTTGCTACTAGCAGAGAGTGAGCCGCTGCTTGCGGTCGAAGACCAACTTCGGTGAGGAGTAAAACAGCGAACACGGCGGCGCGTCTGTGCGCTAGCACACATAGACAGAGATTCTTTGTTCAAGATGGAATTTTGGGCCCAGAGGGTTGATGCGCGCACATATCAAAATCAGAACCGAGCAGTCGCAGAAAGATTCTCCGGCTATGTGTGTTAGCGCACAGACGCGCTGCCCTGTTGGTTGATTAACTGACGGCCGAGTTAGATATGCGACCCGCAGCAGCCTCTCTGCGCTGATCCCTCAGAAGAGGCGCGCGGCCATTTTTCTTTACTCGACATCGAAACTGACCAGTTACCTTCTTTTCCTTTGTCCTGGCAGAAATAGGGCGGCATTCGCGTCTGCGGATTCGATAGACAGACGAGCCTCGCAGACCATCGGTTACGCTTGGAGGACAGAGCGTGGCCTTCCTTGTCATTAGTTAGATGAAGTTCTTCAGCCCGTCCCTCAGGCTATTTCGGATGGGGCGCAGACGTTGGCTGTCTCTTCTGTCTTCCTTAGTGATAAAGCACCCTTTGCATCGCTTCTGCTCAGTTCTAAATTTATTCGACTAGCGCGGCTGCCCCGTTCCGGCAGTCTTCACTCTCGTAGGAGGTTACCCCAATGCGCCAACGCGTACTCTTGAGAAAATACCCTTCAATCCTGTCTTGGTTGCTGTCGCTGACAGTTCTTCTGCTTGCACCGACTCTGGCGTCGGCAAGCGGCGTGCATCCGGTCTTTAACTTCCAGTCAACCACCCAAACGCCGTTCCCCAGCGACCGCTTCACCGTGCCTGATACTCAACAGCGCACAGGCCAACGCGTCAACCTGCCGTCGCCCGATTGCGCGACTCGTCCATCGGACTGTCGTGACGTGGCGCTGCTCAATCAACTCGACGGCTTCAGCACGCAGCCGCGCCTCTCTATCCCTTTCGACGGCGCGATTGATCCGGCGACGGTGACCAGCCAAACCCTCTTTCTTATTCGCATTGGAGACCTCTCTCAACCCGACAGCAATCCACAGGTCATCGGCATTAATCAAGTCGTCTGGGATCCGGCCACGCTGACTCTCTTCGCGCAGTCAGACCAGCATCTTGACCAGGACACCACTTATGTGCTCGTCGTCACCAACGGCATCCTCGATGCGGCGGGCGATCCAATAGAAGCCTCCGACGCCTTTGCTCACTTCCGTCATGATATGAACTTTGGGCAGACCAAAGACCGGCAGTTGAAGCAGTATCGTAAGGCTTTGATTACGGCGCTCGGCGAGGAAGTGCTGGGCACGGCCACCCCTGCCCTGTCACAGCATGATGTTGCCGCCGCCAGCGTCTTTACGACCGGAAGCGTGACGGCGACGCTGGAAAAGATTCGCGATCAGATCAAGGCCGCGCCCGCGCCCGCAGCTAACTTCAACATCGGGACGCTGGGCCAGCGGACGGTATTTCCGATCAGCTCCGTGCTGGGAATAGCCTTCGGGCGGCAGGTGAGCACTGCGGGCCCATTGGTCACGAACGCCGTGCCCCTCACCGCGCTACAGGTCGCGCCGGGAGCCGTCGGCTCGGTCGCCTTCGGGAAGTTCAGCGCCAGGAACTATGAGACGGCGGGCCGTTTCATCCCGGCAGTTCCGACGCTCACGGGAGTCCCGGCCGTGCAGAGCGTTCAGGACATCTACTTCAACCTGTTCCTGCCTTCCGGGCCTCGCCCGGCCAATGGATGGCCCGTGGCCATCTTCGGTCATGGCTTTGGCGACAACAAGAACAACAGTCCGGTGGCTGTGGCCGCCAGCATGGCTGCTCAGGGGATTGCCACCATTGAGATCAATGCGGTGGGACATGGCGCTGGGCCAGCCAGCACTCTGACCGTGGTGCGCGCCACGGGGCCGGTCGTGATGCCGGCCGGAGGACGCAGTATAGATATAGACAGCAACGGCGTGATCGGCTCGACCGAGGGCTTCTTCGCAGTCGGCAACGAAGTCGATATAGCCTCGCGCGACGGCCTGACTCAGACCGTGGCCGACCTGATGCAGGTCGTGCGTATGATCGAAGGCGGAGTTGACGTTGACGGGAACGGCTCTGTGGCGCTCGATGCCAACCGCATCTATTATATCGGACAATCCCTCGGCGGCATCTACGGCACTATTCTGCTCGGCGTCGAGCCCGGTATCAGCGCGGGCGCTCTTAACGTTCCCGGCGGCACGATGACGGACATCGGGCGTCTTGGGCCCAGCTTCCGCCCGCTGCTCGGCGCATTGCTGGCCCCGCGCGTTCCGTCTCTAATCAATATCGGAGGGATCAACTTCGATGACAACATGCCGCTGCGCAATCAACCGCCGGTAGTCAATACCGTGGCGGGGGCCATAGATATTCAGACCTATGAGGATTGGGCCGTCTGGCTCTCGCAGTCGGGCGATCAGGTAGCCTGGGCTCCCTACATACGCAAATCGCCGCTCCCCGGCCAGTCTGCCAAGAACGTCGTTGTGCAGATTGCGCGCGGTGATAAGACGGTTCCTAATCCGACCAATACAGCGCTGATTCGTGCGGGCGACCTGGCCGACCGGACGACCATGTTTCGCAACGACCTGGCGTTTCCTCTGGGAGTCGGTTTCTCCAAAAACCCGCACACTTTCTTAACAGACCTCGCGCTGCCGCCTGCTGTGAGATTGGTAGCAGTTCAGGCCCAGACACAGATCGCCACGTTCCTTGCTTCCGACGGGGCCGTGACCATTGATCCCGACGGCGTCGGGCCGTTGTATGAAACGCCGATCAATGGCCCACTGCCTGAAGATTTGGCCTTCATTCCGTAATTCGGTATTTGTCGCCGTGTGCGGCCTGCGGGCTTGTCCGGGGCGAGTCTCCCTCGCTCCGGGCACAGGCCCTTCGGCCTCTTCAGCCAGGCGGCACACTGAGACTGCCTGACGGATAGCTCCTTGAACCCTTTTGGCAATAGAACTTGAAAAGAGAAAATGAGGAGATGCGTGATATTCTGGGCTCAGTTGTGAGGGCGGCGCGAATCGAGACAACGCTGCCTTTCATCCCCAGAGATGCTGGCGACTTGCCTGAGATCAACTTAGACTTCAAGCGGTATTCGGAATCTCGCTTAAAAGTCGCGCGATCAGCCCTCTCAACTGGTTGAAATTGTCCGGGCACGTGGCATAGATATTGGGGCCGACGGCAACTTCTCCGCCTTCCTCGACCTCGCCACCGCAAAAGATCACGACAGGCACGCGCTCGTCCAGTTCGGCTCGTTCGCGGATTCGCCCGGCAGTAGCTATGCCCTCGCCGAGTGGCCTGCCCAGACCTACCAGGATCAGGTCTGGAGACCTGCGCCCGGCGATTTCGACAGCCCATCGCTCATCTCTTGCGGCCTCGACGCAATAAGCGTTAGAGCTGAGCAGCTCCACTATTCCGTCGCGGGTCTCCTCGACATCCTCTACGACGAGGATCGTCCGGTGCATATTCGTTTCTTTATTCATAAGCTGTCACTTCACATGTTTCCATGTTCGCTGAGCTCCGTCAGATGGTGGGTCCTTATCCAAAGGGGCTGTCATCTTCTCCAGCATGCGCATGTCGAAAAAATGGTTGACGCCTTCATCCGACATCACATGCACCAGGGCATGCAAATGGCTTTGTTCGCTATACCATACCACATCAATGGCTGTTCCCGTCTGCCCGGCCGAGCCGCCCGAGCACACGCGGACGCCGTCGCCCGGCTCGATGATTCTGTTCTGCTCCATCATGTCTGTGACCCGCTAAATCTTTCCTGCTCTCGGCGGGCAATCTGTTTTAATCTTCTCGGGGGGTATACATAGACCAAAGTCATTATCGTAAAAAGGCTGAGAAAATGGATTGACCATGCGAGGAGATGGTCTGGTCGGGAACCAGGACGACATGCTTGAGGTCGAGACGAAAGCGTTTACGCGCCTCCCGCTCATGCAGAGAGGCCGGTTTCTGAGTAAAATCCGGGTTGCTACGGATAGGGGCATCGTGCGCCTCCCCAGCAATGAGCAGGCTAGCAAACTATGTCCGGCAGCACAAGAAAAAAGTCTGGCCTTGAGGCTAGTGCCGGTGTCGGACGGTGACTTGTTGAAAGTAAAGACCGGGGTAGATATATGCCTCTTTGGCGCTTCCGTCCGTGCGGTAGCACACATATAGGACGATGAGGAAGATTTTAATCCGAAAAAGTGAAGAAGGATGAAAGAGGTTCTTCTATCTGAGCAGGCGATTGAACTCTGTCTCGACGACCTGATAGCATTCACAGACCATCGTTTCCAGCTTCGTGCGGTCGAGTATTTTGATGCACCCCCTGGAATAGCTGATCGCTCCGGCGTCTTGCAGCCGACCGGCAGCCACCGTCACGCCTTCGCGGCGCACGCCCAACATATTGGCGATCAGTTCTTGCGTCATGGCCAATTCGTCCGCTTCGATGCGGTCATGGCTTAAGAGGAGCCAGCGGCAGAGCTGCTGTTCCACCGTATGCAGGCGGTTGCAGACAGCCGTTTGCGAAATCTGTGTGATGAGCGCCTGCGTGTAGCGCAGCAACACCTGTTGAAATGCTCCGCCCTGGGCGAATTCAGTCTGCAAAGCCTTGGCCTTCATCCTGATAACCCGCCCGGCGCTCTGTACGACGGCGCGGTTGGGCATACTGCCGCCGCCCATAAAGAGGGCTACGCCGACCATCCCCTCATTGCCCGCCATCCCCACTTCCGCCGATGAGCCGTTCTCCATCATGTAAAGCAGAGAAATGATGGCTGTTGTCGGGAAATAGACATGATCCAGATGTCCCCCAGATTCATAGAGGACTTCACCAAGCTTGAAAGAGACCCGCTCCAAGTGTGGGCAAATGCGTTCATATGTGTCGGCGGGGAGCGCAGCAAGGAGCCGGTTCTCCACCGGATAATGAGGTCTTACAAATAGAGACATCGAGGCCCTCCAGAGCGTGATGTACTTTAGAATTGGCTTGAAGAAGAAGTCCTGACTTACCCAGTGCGATGAGGTGATCACTCAGGAGCAAAGCTCTGCCCAACAATTAAGATGGGCCAACAATATTTTGAATCTGCAAGAATCCGGCTTGCTTATATCTTGTAGCTAATTTGATTTGCTGGGCAACGCCCGGGAGCAAGCGCCATCGGAACCAATTGACGGCGGGAGCATATCACAACTATGTGTCATCGTAAAGATCTGGAATTGAGTCTTTTGAGATTTACAGCAAAAAAATTTGCAACCTCTCGCCGGACAGCTTCGGGCCCTCTGCCGACCAGCTTTACAGAGCGCTCATATCATCCGTTAGCCCAGGCGTTTACCTCCAATTATTTGAATAACCGATTATTGAAATGTTAGGGGTAAGGCTCTTGGGTTTTAGATCTTCAACTGGACTCTGAGCTGGTGCTGGCCATCTGAGCGGGCAGCACGAGCGCCTCTCTGGCCGTGGCGGCTAAAGGCTCCGCAGCCGGAGGTTCTGCGGCCGGGTCATCAACTTCGCTCTCTATCAAGAAGCCTCGCGGATAGATCAAACGCAGGATCGGAGAGGTGGCGAAGGTCGTGACCAGCGCCATGATCACCATGATGGCGAACAGCGTCGGAGAGACGACCTTCAGATCGAGCCCGATGTTAAGGATAATCAGCTCCATCAATCCGCGCGTATTCATCAGAAGGCCCAGGGCCGAGGCATCGCGCGCCCCGAGGCCGGAGATTCTGGCCGCCGCCGTTGCGCCGCCAAACTTCCCGAGCGTCGCAGCCAAGATCACTAAAAGGCAGGCCACAAGCATTTCGGGGGCGATCAGAAGATTGAAGTTTGTCCTTAGTCCTGTGTAAGCGAAGAAAATGGGAAGGAGGAAGATCGAAGTGAAGTCTTCAATCCTTGCGATCAGCTTCCGCAGCAGATTCCGATCCGGCATCACCACGCCGAAGATGAAAGCTCCGAACAGGGTGTGCACGCCGATCATCTCCGTGATGATCGACGAGCAGATGACGCCGATGAATATGGCCGCGACGAGCGACTGGGTCAGTTGGCCCTGGTTTTTCTTCTCGGCATGATCGGCTATGCGATTGAAGAGGGCGCGCCCGATGGTGAACATAAATGCGATGTAAGCCAGGGCGAGCAGCGTCGTGATGACGGCGCTCGAAACGCCTCCCGAACGAACGATGGAGATGACGAAGGCCAGGATGCACCAGGCGGTCACATCATCGACGGCCGCGCACGTAATTGCTATCGCACCGAGCGAGGTCTTCTGTAGATTCTGCTCTTTAACGATTCGGGCGAGGACGGGAAAGGCCGTGATCGACATGGCCGCTCCCATAAAGAGAGCGAACGAGGTAAAAGGGACATCGGTGTTTGAGACGGTGCCGTACAAATAGAAGGCCAGCAACACCCCGAGGGCGAAAGGGAGAATAATACTGCTGTGGGAGACCAGGATTGCCGCGTGGCCCTTTCCACGCAGAATCTTGCGGTTCAGCTCCAATCCGACGAGGAACATGAAGAAGATGAGCCCGACCTGCGCCAGGATATTCATGTAGGGGGCCGTCTCCTGCGGGAAGACCTGCTGGAACAAGCCGGGCGCGAGCACTCCAAACAAAGAAGGGCCCAGCATGATCCCGGCCACGATCTCGCCCATCACTAAGGGCTGCCGCATCGCTCTAAACAGCAGGCCGATAGCGCGTGAGAGCGCGATGATGAGCCCCGTCTGAATCAGCACGAGCACGACAATGTTGACCTTCGCATCAGGGGTCACAGCCCCGAACAAGAGAGGAAGTATTTGCAGCGCCATAGTATTGCCCGCACCTTTGTCCTAAGCTTTGAATGTCGCTTACGGCCGCATCGGCCCCGTCATGCGTCGGGCTTCGGCCAGCCAGCTCAAAACGCCTTATTGTCCTTGATGGATTCCACTCGAAAGGCGTGACCCCGTACGAGTAACATGAGAGAGAAAGAGCGTCTGTGCGCTAGCACACAGACAGTTCTTCTTTTTCAGTGGTATCCCTACCTCCTTTCGAGCTTCGCGCGCGCGTGCGGGATAAGATCACGGATTTCCACTGAAACGAGATGAGATGATCGCCACACAGACACAGGACAAATGGGTGATTTACCCGAGAGAGAATCCGCTGGCCGATATTCGCCTGTTCTGCTTCCCGCACGCCGGCGGGGGCGCTTCCGCTTACTATCTGTGGCTCTCGGCCCTGCCCTCTTTCGTAGAGCTTTGTCCGATACAGCTTCCCGGCCGCGAGAACCGTATCAGAGAGCCGCTCTTCACAGGCTTGCCTCCGCTGGTCAACGCCCTGGCGCAGGCGCTCTCCCCGCACCTGGACAAGCCCTTCGTCTTCTTCGGTCATAGCATGGGCGCAAAGCTGGCGTTCGAGCTGACCAGGCGATTGCGCCGCGCCGGTGGGCCCGCGCCCTTGCGCCTCTTCGTCTCAGGGCACGGCGCGCCTCACATCCAGAGCACGGAGCCGCCCATTCATACGCTGCCGGATGCTGAGTTCATCCGCGAGGTGCAGCGCTACGAAGGGATGCCGCAGGAGATATTGGAGAACGAGGAGCTGATGCGCTACCTGCTTCCCATTCTCCGCGCAGATTTTACGATCAACGAAACATACGTCTACACTGAGGAGCCGCAGTTGAGCTGTCCGATTACGGCCTACGGCGGGCTGCAAGACGAGGGCGCTCCGCCCGCCGACATAGAGGCATGGCGTAAACAGACCACGGGCGGCTTTGAGTTTCAAATGTTCCCCGGCGGCCACTTCTTTCTACAAACCAAACGCCAGCCAGTCCTGCGTGAGCTTTCCCATCAGTTGTATTGGTTGAAAGAAAAACTGTTGAGAGGGCTCTGAAAAGAGGCTATGGGCGAGAGCGTGAGCTGCGTATAATAGTCCTTCACACCGGAAAGAGATGCGGCTTATCCGCGTCTCTGTCGAATGTCAACGGCCGTAGTGAGTGTGGAAATCGGAGATGACTTCGCTCAATCCTGTGTGGACGGCTGCCCCGCGCAGTCCACGCCTCGAAAAGAATGAGATTCACGTCTGGCTCATACAGTTGGGCCAACCCGCCCAAAAGCTGATGAGCCAACACAGCATCCTCTCGGCGGAGGAAAGAGAGAGGGCCAGCAATTTCCACTTCGATCATCACCGCCAGCGTTACATCGTCGCGCACCTGGCGCTGCGACTCATTCTCAGCCAATATCAAGGAGAGAGCCCAGACCGGCTGCGCTTTCGCTCCAACGCTTATGGCAAACCGGCCCTCGACTTGGAAGAAGTGGAAGGAGGCTGTGAGACGCTGCACTTCAACCTCTCTCACTCGGAGGACTTGGCCCTGCTGGCCGTCTCGCGCGGGCGCGCTCTAGGCGTTGACATAGAAAGCATCCGCCCCGATTTCGCTCATCAGCAGATAGCCGAACGCTTCTTCTCCGAGCGCGAGGCGGCCACGCTCGATGCCCTTCCCCGTTCCCTTCAGCCGGAAGCCTTCTTCAATTGCTGGACGCGCAAGGAGGCTTATATCAAGGCGCGCGGCGAAGGTCTTTCACTCGCGCTGGACGGCTTTGATGTCTCTCTGGTTCCGGGAGAGCGGGCGGCGCTCCTGAGCGTGAGAGATGATCCCGAAGAGGCGCTGCGCTGGTCTTTGCGCGAACTCCCCATTGGCCCAGGCTACGCCGGTGCGCTGGCCGTCGAAGGGCACGATTGGCGACTGAAGTGCTGGCGATGGGCCCAACACGCCGCTTCGTGAATCGGCGGATGAGGCGGTCATTACCGCATATATCTTCTATGGAAACACAACTGAGGCGTTTGTGTATCCCGCTCTCCGAATCGAAGAGATTTAACTTATGGAATATGAAATATTAGGGATCGTGAAACGTCGCTCACTGATCGCCTCTGCTGCGCTCTGCCCCCATCTTTGATGAGGTTTCGCTCTAGAGTGTGAAACTAAGCCTTCTCGCTCTTGAGCTTCTGATGTGTGCACCGGCGGACGCCCTTCTCAACTCCTTCAGGATAATGCCAGTTTGAGCCGCCACAGTCCGGACACTCTTTGGCGTCCAGGTGAGAGAGAGAGGAGGCTTGATCGGGCAGTTCCCTGCCTTCGGCCTGTGCCTGTCTCTGATCAATTTTCCAGAGCCTTCTGCGCAAGTGCTCGGCGAGGAAGGCTGGCACATTGGAGACGGTCGTGCGCGCGGCTGCAATCCTGAGCTCTGCGATCAACACGTCGGCCAGTTCTTTCCACTTTTCACTCTCAGCCAGGGTCACCTCTTTCCCTGTGATCTCCTTCGCAGCCTCTTTCAATGTGGCGACCAGCGCGGCCAGCGCAGCGTCATCATCATCAAATTTCTCATGTCTTAAAGAATAAGTCTTAGACGGCTCGTAAGTACTTGATTCTACAGGCCCGGAACCCACGCCACCCACCCCACTTTCTACGGGGGGTACGGACGGTAGTTCCGTACGTGCGTGGCGTGGGTGGGGTACGTGGGGTGGGGTACGTGGCGCGGGCTCTAATTTGAGCCCTACTTCCTCGGGCAAATGGACTGTATAGACATTGCCTTCGTGCTTCCCATCCGTGTAACTGACTTCGACCAAACCTACAGCCTTTAAGTGCGCAAGGTTCTTCAGCAATGTCCTTTCAGAGCCGATGTGAGAGCCGCGCATCAACGCAGGCTTTGTCACTGTCACGCTCCGCTTAGGGACTATCGCCCCCCTGGTCAAAGAATAGAGGTAATCATAGAGATGCTTAGACTTTCCTATGAAATGACCACCGGCAATGGCCTCGCGCACAATCGAGTTGGCGACCTTGGCAAAATCCCTCTCGGGCGCTATGCCTGGCGTGCGTGGCGTGGGTGGGGTACGTGACGTGGGTGGCGTGGGTTCCGGCTGGCTCTCTTTGAGACCTAAAATTTCTTCGACCGGGTGGGGCTGAATAGGACGCAGGTTGTCGAATATGCCTTGCGTCTTCTTCTTCGGCTGGCGCGTCTGTACCGCGAGCTTCTCTTTTTTATCAGGCACCATTATTTAGTGGCCCCTTTCACGATTCTGAGATGAGAATCCATTGACAGGCGGGTGAGCACTTCATCGGTCAGGGCGTCATAATCCTTACTGCCGTGGGATTCGGGGGCATGTTCGTAGATGCTTTGACGGAAGGCCGGAGCAGTCTGCAATTTGACGTTCGTGCGGATCACCGTGTCAAAGACCAGTTCTCCGAACATGTCTTGAATCTTACTGAGGGCTTCGGCGCATATCCGGTTGCGGGTGTCGAAGTAAGTCACAAGATAACCGAGGACGGATAGCGTTGGATTTGGCCTTTTGGTGGCCTCTACGGTCTGTTTGAGGTCAATCACGCCTTCCAAAGGGTAGTACTGTGCCGCCACGGGCACGATCACGCTGGAAGTGGCAAGCAGGGCTTGTGTCAAAGTCATACCCAGACTTGGCGGACAGTCTATGATCGTGAAATCGTAGCCGTCCAGGCTTTCCAGGGCATCCTTGAGCCTGTACTGCTCTTCGATCTGCACGGCGCGCTCAAGCATTGCCAGGCGGATATGAGAGGGGGCAAGGTCTAGATTCTGGATATGAGTCTCGTATATGGCGTCTACCAGAGGCGGGCGTTCGTGATGGCCCACGAGTACGTCCGCCAGTGTCGTCGAAATGGCGTCCGGCTCAAGGTAGGTAAAAGTCGTGTTGCACTGGCTGTCGAGGTCTACCAGAAGGATTTTATAGCCCCGGATGGCAAGGCTGGCTGCCAGGTTGCAGGCGGTCGTGGTCTTTCCTACGCCGCCCTTCTGGTTTGCGATGGCGATTGTTTTCATGCGGCCTTCTTCCTCCTGCCGAGCTTGGGGCGCGTGAAATTCTTAAGGTCACTTTCAGGCACGAGCCAGTAGCCGCCCTGGGCCATCGGTATTTTTACCCATTCGGCATTAGGAAATTTACCTTGTCGGCACCAAAGGTTGACGGTCGAGCGAGCAGCGTTAAGGTGTTCGGCCACTTCCATAGTGGTCAGCTTCTTCATGGGAAGGGAATTTACAAGAGAATCTTAGCAGCGTCAATATTGTTTAGTGGACTTGGGGCGGGGCCTGCCATGCGTGATCGCGCTTGAATCTTCTCCTGAGAGACGCAAGTATGTCGGCACGCTCGCCCGACAGCTCGCCGGATTAATAGGCCGGCTCACCTTTGCCTTTCCGTTTCTCGCCACACATCTCTTCTGATTTGATCGAGCTACGCTTACACTGAAGTGCACTGAAGGGCAGATCAAGGACTTAAGATCAAATATAGAATCGTTACCCTAGTCATCAGATTTTGGTAAGCGCGCACAAAAACATGGCGGACAAGATCACAGTCCGGGTCAGGTGGTTTCAGATCATCATCTGCTGGGCGCTCGTCGGCCTTTTCTTCGCCGGGCAGGACTTTCTCCGACGAGGTGTGGCGGGCAGGCAGATCGCCTGGATTTACATTATAGAGTCCTGGGCGAGCATCATATTTTTCTGGGCCGTCCTGACTCCGTTTATTCTACGAATCGTTCGCCGGTTCCCTCTACGGCGTGGGCGGCTGAGCAAGAGCTTGCCCGTCCACCTCATGGTCAGCATACTGATCGCTCTGGTCGAGTTGATCTACTTTTTCCTGATCGACCGGTTGATCGGCAATCCGGCCGAGGGGATCAGCTTCCTCTCGAAACTGTCCTATCTCTTCGGCGTCGATTTTCAATTCAACATCGTCACATACTGGGCGCTGATCGGCCTGACTACGGCTCTGGATTACTATCTCAAAAATCAAGAGAACGAGTTGAGGGCCGCCAGGCTTGAGTTGCACGCATCGGAACTGAAGTCGCAATTGGCCAGCGCGCAACTGGGCGCGCTGAAGATGCAACTCCACCCGCACTTCCTCTTTAACACCCTGAACGCCATTGTCGTGCTCGTGCGCAAAGGCCGTAACCGTGAAGCCGTCGATATGCTGACCGGCCTCAGCGAGCTGTTGCGGTACGCGTTGGAGAACATCGGCACGCATGAGGTTCGTCTGGAGCAGGAGATAGAATTCATCGAACGCTACCTCGAAATTGAGAAGGTGCGTTTTAAAGATCGCCTCCGGGTGGAGATGCTCATCGAGCAAGGGGCCCTCGGCGCTTTCGTGCCGAATCTCATCCTGCAACCCCTGGTCGAGAACGCCCTGCGTCACGGCATCGGTCAGAGTTTGACGGCGGGGGTCATAGAAATCAGCGCCCGGCGCGAGAACGGAGAGCTCCACCTGCATGTGCGCGACGACGGGCCGGGCCTCGGGGCGAGCCCGTCTTCTCCCGGCGGCAGAGGTATCGGCATCGCGAACACCAGGGCACGACTCCGGCAGCTCTACGCAGAGGCACATAGCTTTGACTTACGCAGCGCCGAGACCGGGGGAACAATAGCGACCATCATCATCCCTTTTAAGCTGAGCGGGAGTACATCGAGCTATGAACTCGGAGTCGGTGAAGAAAGTCCGGACGCTGATCGTTGACGACGAGCCGCTGGCGCGCGAAGGCATCCGAATGATGCTTGAGGACGATCCGGAAATCGCAATCATCGGCGAGTGCGCCAACGGCCGGGAAGCTGTCGGGGCGATCACGGGGCAAATGCCCGATCTCGTTTTCCTGGACGTACAGATGCCTGAGATGACCGGCTTCGATGTCCTGGCGGAGGTCGGTGCAGAGCTGATCCCGGCAGTTATTTTCGTCACGGCCTATGACAAATATGCTTTAGAAGCCTTCGAGGTTCATGCCCTGGACTACCTTTTGAAGCCCTTTACCAGGCAGCGGTTCGTCAAGGCAGTGGAGCGCGCTAAATCCCGGCTCAGGCAGACGAGCAGCGAGAGCCTGACGGGGCGGCTGGCGGCACTGCTGCAAGACCTCAGACCCGGAGAGAAGTATCTGGAGCGGGTGGTTATCAAAGAGGCCGGGCGATTATCCTTCCTCGGCGTCGAAGAGATTGATTGGATAGCGGCCGAAGATACCTATGTGCGCCTGCACGCCGGCGGCAAATCGCACCTCATACGCGGGACGATGAGCGGATTGGAAGCCCGCCTTGACCCGTCCATCTTCTTACGCATTCATCGCTCCACGATCATCAACATCACCCGCATCAAAGAACTACATCCCCTCTTCCACGGTGAATACGTCATTACACTGCTTGACGGGACGCGGTTAAATTCCGGCCGCAGCTACAGGGAAAGACTACGCCCCTTTTTGGAGAATCCCTTCTAGCAGCCTCGGCCGATTCACCCGCCGCAGACGACAACTCGCCCGCCGACACCTCCGCCTCACAACATAACTCTCGCCGAAACGAAGCATTACTAGTAGTGTGGGAATGGAATCGGCAGGTTGGCAAAGGGGCAGGAGATGAAAGGATGCCAGGAGATATTAAGAGATGCGCAAGCTAACATTTAAAGTTCAAATTCCCGTCAGTATCGCGCGGAGCAATCTACTCAAGAGATGGCACGGCGTCGCGTTGACGCTTTGCCTGCTGCTCTTAACCTATTGCCCTTCGGCACAGGCTCAGAGGGCCAGGCGACCAATGTCTGTAGACGACCAGTTCCGTCTGGTCGAGCCGGGCGCTCCCCTGATCTCGCCTGACGGGCAATGGGTGCTCTACTCTGTCAGTCGTTCCTCAGTGGAGGAGAACGCGCGGCACTCATCTTTCTGGATCGCATCGACGCAGAACAAAAGAGCCCCGAGGGAGTTCCTGCGCGAGGGCGACTCCCAGCCCATTTGGGCCCAGACCTCACGCTCCGTCTACTTCCTTCGCCAGGTGGTCGCGGGCGAACGGCGTAGCCGTGAGCTGTTCGAACAGGGCTTAGAAGAGAGCGTCGCAGTTCAACACAGCCGGATAGGGCCGGGGCCGGGCGGCTCCTGGCAACTCTCGCGCGATGGAAACTCCTTTCTGGTAGTCCGTCAGGAAGCGAAGCCGAGCGGCCCCGGCGCGGATTCCGACGTAGTCTTCGTTGACGAGGGCTCCAACGGGCAGACGCGTGACTACTGGAACAATCTCTGGCGCTACGACCTCGGCGCGGAGACTTTGACGCGCGTCACGAACCGCGAATGGTGGATCAACAGCGCCGACCTGTCGCCCGATGGCCGAAGCGCGGTCGTCTCGGGCAGGCCCGATAACGGTCGCAACACGGGTTGGAAAGCCGAACTCTTCATAGTAGACCTTTCGACGGGCGTCACCCGGCAGGTCACTCACAACGAGGTTCCCGAATCCAGCCCGCTCTGGTCGCCGGACGGGAAGTCCATTCTGTTCTCAGCAGTCCGATTGGATCGCTGGGAACTCGGCAACGGTGATCTCTGGCTGCTGGATGTCGAGAGCGGCCGGACGCGGAATCTGACGCCGAATCACACGGGCAGGTTCGTTCAGCCTGTCTTCTCGCCTGACGGGAAGTCCCTCTTTGCACAGAGCGGCTACGGGACGACGCGCTTTCCCGTTCGGATTGACATAGCCTCAGGCCGTATCACGCAACTGGTGCAGACGGAAGCGGTCGCCCGTGTCGGCTCATGGTCGGACGACCGTCAAACCTTTGCTTACGTCTACACGGACTTTACGACCCCGCCAGATGTTTACGTGGGGCGCACAGGCGTAGGCGAGGAACGCCAGCTTCGCCTGACCGATTTGAACCCGTGGGTGCGCGAAGAGATCGCCCTCGGCTCTGTGCAGCTTGTGAAGTGGAGGAGTTACGACGGCAAACAGATCGAGGGCCTGCTTCAACTGCCGCCGCTCGAAGCGGTCGTCGAAAAGCCTCTCCCGATGATCGTCCACGTGGCCTGCGGGCCGGGCTGCAATTGGCTGAACGTGTTCAATCCCAAATACCAAGTCTACGCCGGTCTGGGCTACGCGCAGCTCTCGCCCAACGTACGCGGCACGAGCAATTATACGGACGCCTTTATGCGCGCCAATATGTTTGACATCGGCGGCGGCGACCGCCTGGACATCATGGCGGGCGTTGACGCTATGATCGCGCGAAGGATTGCCGACCCAGACCAGCTAGGGATAGACGGGTGGTCTTACGGCGGGATTCTCGGCGGCTATACGATCACGCAGACCAATCGGTTCAAGGCGGCGAGTCTCGGGGCGATGGTGAGCGACTGGGTGACTGATTACGGCTCAAGCGCCTATTACAACACTGAGCGGTGGTTCCTGGGAGGCAATCCGTGGACGAACCCGGAACACTGGCGCGGGCGCAGCAGCCTGACGCACGCGAACAAGGTGCGGACGCCCACGCTGCTGCACCACGGGGACGAGGATGACACGGACTTTCCCTTTCAGAGCATGAACTTTTTTGTGGCGCTCAGGCGGTTCGGCACGACCGCCCGCTATCTCCGCTATCCGGGCGAGGGACACGACCTACAGCAACCGCGACACCTTCATATCCGAGACACAGAGGATGTTGCCTGGATGCAGCGTTACGTGCGCGGCCGTCCGTAAAGACTCCGCTCCTGACAGTCTTCCGTGAGCAGCACGTTACTTACGTCTCTTTCACCAGCGTACCCTCAACCCGCGGTGTCCCGTTCACCGGAACCCTCACTATAATCACTCCATAATTTCGCTTGTTGGTGAAATCATGATGCTCGTAGGAATAACTGCCGGTCAGCTTCTCTTCCGCCTCAGAGAGGATTAGCAGTCCATAAAAGGCGTACCACTTCGGCGGGGTGTTTGTGATCGGGCTGGTAATCAATTGATTGAAGATCGTCACACCTTCATGCTTAATCTGTGTATGTCCGCCGACGTGAACGTCACCTCCGACAACCAACAATTCCCTCTGGCCAGGGATGGCTGCTTTCCATTCGCGCAGCGCGCGAACCATCTCCACCTGCTCTTTATTATGCAGCGGATGAGACCAATGATCGTATAAATCATCAGACGCAGACGTGCCGAAGTCAGTAATATGGCTGCCGAGGTAGACGAGTGGGACAGATGTCACTACGATCAGGGCGCGCGCGGTGGAGAACTCACCCGTCTTCAGTGCCGTTGCGATGTGATCCCACTGCCGCGTGCTTAGATAAGGTCTTGCCACATCCCTTGTGAACGATCTTCCGCCCCTCTGGTCGACGAATAAGACGCCAATCGTTCCCCAGACATGAAAGTGTTCTTCAACATCTGAATGCGGGACATCTTCCCATAATTGTCTCTGGTATTCCCTGTATGCCTGTCGGGCCAGAGTTCCGATACGATACTCTACCGAATTCGGATCAGAATCTTCACGACGGCTACCCCAATCATCACGTATTTCATGGTCATCCCAGATCATCAGGTTGGAAACGTTGGCGAGCACGTCCCGTGTCGATGCTTCACTCCACCATGCACGATAGAGCCTGCGGTATGCTTCGAGAATTTGCTCGTCCTGCGCCGTTTTACTCTTAGGCTCTTTGCTCTTGATGATCTTTAGTGCTCTGGCAAACGTGGCATCGCCATAGATCTGATCGCCCAGGTGAAGTATTAGATCAATATCACCGGGTAAGACGTAGCGGTCTCTTAAGTCCGCCCAGAGGTCTGTGTCAGCGCGCCGCCCGAGAAAGTTGCAACTCACCGTCGCGACATTCAGCCTGTCACAACTGGCGCTGAATGTTCTCACTCGCCCTTTAGGATAATTGGCGGCGACGCCTTTAAAGGTAATCTCGTATTCCGTTTCCGGTAGCAGTCCTTGCAATTTGAATACGGAAGGACGGTCTTTGGTGAAGTTGACTGCTTGTGTAATCACATTTTTATTAGTATCCGTGGCGTCACAAGTGACTTGAACGTTATCGTCCACCTCGATCAAAATTCTTGCCGTCGTATCAGTGACTTTCCCTATTACAGGGCCGACAGTGATTTTCGCCATAACTTTCCCCTTAGGATAAGCCGGAGCCGCCGGCTCGACCGGGCTCAGCGCGCTCTACCCCTCTCACGCGGGCTCGGAATTTGGAAGTCATTCAATTGATTGCCCACTCGGATAAGCTCCTCGTCCAGCAACCCCTCCATATGTTCATAGCCGCCGACCTGTCCGGCGATCTCGTCGGCTAAGCCCTCCATATGATTACCGAGCCCGAGGAAGACCGAGCTCAGATTGTATATCCCCCATGCCTCGTAATAGACGAGCGGGAAGCTTCCGAGCGGGGATCTCATGATTGACCAGAAAGCGTCCAGCAGGCTCTTCCCGGCGCGTTGCAGCACAAAGGCGCGCTGCTTAATATCGGCGGCGATTTTCGGCAGCGGTTGCTCATACTTTTCCAACAACTCCCGCAAAGAGGGTAACGGGGGCAGGGAATTGCGCTCGAAACTCTTTGCGCGCATCTTCGATAGCCCCCCTGAAATGGGACTGAATCGGTTCGATGACCTTCTCGATTTTCTTCCTCGTCTCGTCCGAAACCCCTTGTGATGCCAGTGAAGCGACGAGACGGGTGAGGAAAATGCCTGAGCTTAGCTGCTGTAAACTCGGGCCGCTCTTAAAGTGCCTGGTGACGGGCCCTTGTCTATCGGGCGGGTAGTCAGACAAATTAATGTCTGAGACCTTGATGCTGCTCAACCGAAGAGCAGCATCAAGGTTATAGTCCACCGTCACCGGCCCTGCGGTGAGGGTTCCAGACTTGGGCGCGGCGGCCGTCCCGACATTGGCTGCGGGCTTGGTCGTCGTCGTTCCGGCGACCTGCCTGGCCTCTAGCTCAAACTCTTCCACCTGAGTGGACGGCCGCGCCGGGTTGGCTGCGGCCCTATCGGCCTGTACCACATGCGTCAACTCATGGGCAATCAAGCGCCGACCTTCGTACGTCCACGGAGCGAGCCGGCCGCCACCGAACACGATGTCGTGACCGATAGTATAGGCATTGGCGTGAGCGTCCGCTGCCGATTGCTCGGCAGCCGCGCTGTAATGTACCCGCACGCGGGAAAAGTCTTGGCCGAAGCGCCGCTCCATGTCCTGACGCAGCACCGGCCGATTCTCCAAGTAGAAAGGCAGCCCTGTATGCAGGCCCGCTTTGGAGATTGGCTGAGTTGTGGAAGTTCGCTTTTGAGAACTGTCTTTCTGTTCCAGGGAAGCGTTCTGACGCTGTTGATGGCTGAACATCTCAACTTCTCCCTGATCGTGAGCGGAGCCAAATGTTAGAAGTTGCCGGCGCACCGGATTGGCCCGAGACAATTCTTGAAGCTCACAAGAAGGCCCTCATTCGGAAGATAAACGAGAATCGAAACGCGCGTACAATATTCCTGTGGGATAGGGATGTCAATAGAATCATGTATGTTCGATTGCTATCGAGGCGTCGGGTTAAATGAGCCGCTAAATGGCAAAGGTAACTGCCATCTATCTGGCCCGGACATGGCTCTTCCGCAGAGAACGCAGCTTGCGAAAGACTCGTCTGACAAGTCCTGGGCCCTTCTCCTTATTCCCTGCCGGAACGATGAGCCGGACGCTCTCGCCGTCTTGACCGTGCCCGGCCGGGCTTGCGACAAAGCCCTTCTCCGTAATCAATCTTTGATGGTGCGGAACTATTCCTGACAACAGAGTTTCGAGCGTATAGCTTTCGGCGAAGATCTCATAGGCGCGGCGCGACATCCGCAGTGCCTCCTCGCGATGAACTGTTATCCAGCGCATGTATTCCGATATTTGCTCGACAGTCTTCCCGGTACTGCGCGCCGGACGCAGGTAGAGGACTGAATCGCCGAAAGCTTCCCGAATGAAGGGGTGTTCCTGGCAGATGGCTACGGCTCCCGAAGCGGCTATCTCGAAGATGCGAAGCGAGGGCGTGGCCGCCAGGACGTGCTCCTTCTTGTGCAGGCACAGACCGGCTCCCGCCCGGTTCAGCGCCGTGAGGATGCTTGAGCCGTCAAAGGCAAGCTTCCCCCTGTAGGCGTGTTTGAGGTAAGTCCAGGCCGTCTCTCCGCCGTAAATATCCATGTAAGGCTCGGAGTCCAGCCTTTGAAACAGCTTTCGATAGCGAGGGCCGTCCCAGTTCGTTCCGGCATAGAGCAGGCGCGGCCGCGAGATGTCTGGCGGACTGTAAGGCACTCGATGGCAGCTTGTATAGAACGGGGCCAGGAAATATTTCTTCGGAGTCGCGCGCAGTTTAGCCTTCAGCCAATCGCTGATCTGGCGGGAAGAAGTCAGGTAAGCGTCGTAGCTCAGGATATTCTCGATGTAGCTCTTCTCCCGCTCGAAGAAGGGCGGCGGATTCCACATGCAGCCGTAGGTCGGATGGCGCGTGAGCTTCGGGGTGAAGAAATGTAGCGCGAGCACGAAGTCAGGGTCGAAGCGGTTGATCTCCGTCGAAGAAGAGAGCTCCTCGGCTTCCCATCCGAGGTTGAGCGCCGCGCGCGCTATCCTTCTCGAAAGCCCCGTCTCGGCGACTTCCCGGCCCGCGAAAGCATTTACGATGGCGATTCTCAAGAGGCTTGTTCCGTTCCGGGTCGTGTTTCTTGAATAATTCAGGTTAACTGTTTATGATGCGCCCTTCATACTCAGTTCGCCGAAGGATGCATCCGTCCAAATATCTATCTAAAAATGTTCGACGATATTCTGCACAGGAATGAAAGACTGCGCCAGCGATTGGCATCTCTGACGGTCGAGCAGGACTCCGTTGTCCCGCCCTCTCCGACTCTGATCATCACGGCCGCAGAGGTCAACCAGCGCCACGGGACGGGCGTCCTCGTGTCCAGAATCTTCGGCGCGACTCCCGATGTCGTCGCCATTCGCACGCACAGTCACTACGACTCGGAGCAGGATTTCGGCGCGGCAAGCTTCTGCCTGCCTCAGAAAGAGCTGTCGCGGGCCGAGATTTTTTTCATCGTCTATCGCTGGCTGACCGGGGCCACTGCGCGCAGAATCGTCTGCGTGCCTTACTACAGTGAAGACCTGCTGGTGGCGATTGCGGCCAGGGAGCTTTTCAACGCCCCGCTCTGTATCTACATCATGGACGATCATAACATCCACAGCCGGGCCATCCCTGACGACTTGATGGAAGAGGCGCTCAGGAAATCGGATTTGCGGCTGGCCATCTCGACAGAGATGCAGCATGCTTACCAGGATAAATACCGTCTGAAATTCTGGGTGCTTCCGCCCGTGGTCTCGGACGAGCTGGTGCTTCGCGAAGCGGCGGCGCTTCCTGTTGACGAGCGGGCGGACGCGTCTACGGGCGTGCTGGTCGGCAACATCTGGGGCCAGAGGTGGCTCAACCTGCTGCGCGAGACGATCAGGGGCTCCGGGACAAAGCTTCACTGGTATCCCAACAGCGGCCGCAGAGTTCCCGCCTGGCTCAAAGTGAATATGGAGGAGTTGGCCCAGGACGGCATCCTCTTGCACGAGGCGCTGCCCGAAGCAGAGCTGGCCGAAGTCCTGCGAAAATGCTCCTTCGCCGTCCTCCCTTCTGGAACTCTCGACGACACGGACGATAATGTGGGGATTGCCAGGCTGAGCCTGCCGACGCGCATCCCCTTCATCCTGGCTTCTTCTCATACGCCGATCATCGTCATCGGCAATCACAGGACAGCTTCCTCTCGCTTCGTCAAACGCTTTCAGATCGGCACGGTCTGCGATTACGAGCCGGGCAGTTACCGCTCGGCCGTAGATTACGTGACAGCGCCCGAGACACAACGCTTGATGCGCCGCAATGCCAGCCGCTTGGCCGGAGCCTTCGCCGCCCGTGGGACGGCCGAGTGGGTCTGGAAATCTTTGGAGCAGGGCGAGCCGTGCGAGATGAAGTATGAGAAGCTTTTGGGTCTGCCCGGGGACGAGTTTGCCTTCTACGTCGAGCCGCCCGTCCCCAAATCCGTGCCCGTAGATTTCGCTCCCACTTACCGCGCGCTGCGGCGGTTAAAGAGTAAGGGCTTTGAACCCGATTTCGTCATCGACATAGGGGCTTCGACGGGCGTCTGGTCGCAGGTCGTCAGCCTCCTGTTTACAGAAGCCAGGTTTATTCTGGTCGATGCCGTGGCCTCCAAGTATGATGAAGCGTCGAGGGTTTACGAAGCACCGGGCCATGACCGTTTCGAGATGGTCGAAGCGGCCGTCTCGGACAAGCCGGGCAGGGCCTCCTTCCAGGTCTCTTCCGATCTCTACAACAGCTCGCTCGTCAAGGTGAACGAGATAGTGCAACTGGACGAGGTGGTCGAAGTCGAAGTCCTGACGCTCGATCAACTGGCACGGAGCAAAACGATCACCGGGCGCGGACTGCTGAAGATGGACGTGCAATACGCAGAGCACAGGATAATCGAAGGCGGCCCCCGGTTCATCTGCGAACAGGTTGACGCCATCATCATGGAACTGACGCTTTTGAGGCCCGTCGAGGAGGCGAAAACCTTTCTTGAGATGGTCTGGATGATGGATCGGATGGGCTTCAGGTACTACGATGACACTGGGGAGTGGCGCAGGCCGACGGACGGAAGCCTGGAGCAGAAGGATGTTCTGTTCGTGCGGCACGCGCTCTTTCTGGAAGCCTGAGTTTGAGAGCCCCGCTCTTGTTTCAACTCGGATTTTTCGTCGAGCCGATGCGCGTCTCTTAAATCCCGCTTTCATTCGGAAGAAATTGTGATGAAGTCACAGGTCAAAAAACTTCTCGGCGGCCGGACGGCTTTGAAAATCAGGCAGCATTCCGGCGCGATCCTGAGATCGACGGTCGCGCGCCTCGAAGGCCCGTATAAAATCAACCTGCACCTGCTGGAAAATAGCGCGGCTCTTCTTCAGAGCACGATCTACGTGGTCGAGTCGCTGCAACTGATAAAGAACAGGCTGGCCGGGCTCGAACAGCAGAATCAAGCTATCCTGAAGCAAGTGACGAAGGACAGGATCGTCAGGAGCACGGGCCAATACGGTTCTGCCAATCCTGAAATAGGCTTGATGACCTATCTCTACGCATACCTGCCGAGCCGAAATGCCGTTGACGTTGGGGCCAACGCCGGCCAGGTCTCCGCGCGTCTGTTGGAGGCTGGCTACACAGTCTACGCCTTTGAGCCTTTCCCGCCGGTCTTCGAGCGTCTGCGGGAGCGGCTGGGCCAAAACGAGAGGTTTCACGCCCTACAGTTAGCCCTCGGTCGAGATGATCGGAAAATGGATTTACACATCGCCAAAGCCGTCTCCGGCTCTGCCCGCCATGACGACACGACGCTCTACAACAGCCTGGTACAGCACCCCATGCTGGACGACCTCTTCTTTGACGGGACGACCGTCGAGGTGAGTGTGAGGAGCCTTGAGAGCCTCTGGAACGCGTCGGAGATTCCGGAAGAGATAGGTCTGTTGAAAATTGATGCCGAAGGCTACGACCTCGAAGTGATTCGCGGCATGGGCCCAGGCAGGCGGCCCGCAGTCGTCCTGGCCGAGTTCTGGGACGCAAGCTTTGTCTTCGGCAAGGCAGGGGCGCTCAACCGCCTCGAAGAGCTGGTCTCTGAGATGAGGCGGCGCGAGTATCACTGGCACATAGTCATCTACCGCACAGAAGAAGGCGAAGCCATCTCCTTCTACTGCAACCAAGACCGATCGGTAGAAAACTCCTGGGGGAACGCCTTCTTCTTTCAGGACTACAGTGTCTTCAAGGAGGCTTTGCAGTGGTGCTCGGCCCTGCTTCCGCCCACCTACTTCACGGATTGAGCCGGCCGCAGAGAGGAGATGGAAGCGACTGCCGCTCGTGTGAAGAAATCGCTGGCAAAAAACTTTGATATGATTATACTGAGAATCATCGTTCAAGTAGTCGCGTCTTAGTCCAAATCGAGTGTTAGATGGAACAAAGTCTTATCAGCAGTATCCTCCGCTTCCATGACCCGAAGCGGTTCCCTCTTTTAGAAGAAGCCCTTCATTCCCTGGCCCAACAGGAATGGGCCCGGGTCGAGGCCGTCTTAGTCTTGCAGAACGGCACGGAAGAGATGAAAAGAGCCGTGCAGGAGATGCTCGGACGCCAGCCCCTTCCGCCCTCCTTCAGCTTCCAGGTACTTTCCGTCCCCGTGCCTGAAGGCACAGACGGGCGCAGCGCCCTCCTAAATCACGGCCTGGCCCAGGCCAGGGGGCGCTACGTGGCCTTCCTGGACGACGACGACATCGTTTACCCGGGCGCTTACAGGATGCTCATCGAGCGCTTGAGAGAGAGCGGCTGCGCGATAGCTGTCGGAGGTTGCCAGCGGATACAGATCGAGCGCCGGGACGGCCGCGAGGTCACGGTCAGCATGTCCACGCCCTTCGCCGTTCACCTGACGCGCTATGATCTGTTCAGAAGGAATTTTATCCCGATCAACTCCTTCGTCCTAGACCGCGAGCGCATAGCAGCCTCCGACCTCTATTTTGACGAATCGTTTTCGATCCACGAGGATTATGAGTTCCTGCTGCGCATGGGCGCAAAGTACGAGTTTGATTTTAAGAGGTTGGGGGTGCACCTGTGCGAGTATCGCATCCGGCCCGAGAGCACTAACTCGACGCTTCAAAGCCCGGAGACTCCGCCCCACCTGATAGCCGCCTACCGGCAGTCGCTAGACGAGATCGAGCAGAGAAAGGAGCGGATCGTTTGCAATATACCGGTCAGCGAAATGATCGTTTTGCTGAAGCAGGTCGAAGAGCAAACACGCTTCCTCAACATGCTCGCGAGCAAGACCTACAGGCTCCTCAATCGCTTCCCCAGACTTGAGGGGCGGTTGGGCCGCTTCACCTACTACCTGCGACAAAAACGGAACGGCATCAGGCGCAGAGATTTCGCCTGATAGTTCTTCCGCTGCCGCCGCCCCTCAGATCACTTTGTTCTTGTAGAGCTGGCTCTTCTGGTTGATGAAGATACAGTCCTGCGCTTCGAGCGTGCCGTCCGCGCCTCTGTAACATCCGGTGAAGTCCGCCAGGTGAAAGCCATAATCGAGGAGCCAGTTGGACAGCTCAAGCAGCGTCGGCGTCTGCGTGCCGTAGCCGCGAATCAGCCACGTTTCCAAGAGCAGCACTTCGACCTCACGAAGATGCTGCCTGAAGCCTTCGAGCACGGCCAGCTCTCCGCCCTGAATGTCTATCTTCATCAGTTGCGGCACGGGCAGATTCAGCTCGCCGACGGCTTCGTCGAGCCGGATCATAGGCACTTCCAGCGGCGTGAACATCTCCGAGCCGCTCATGTCCAGAGAGGTGCTGCCGAACATGTTCGGCTCCGTGTACATCTTGACCTTCCCGCTCCTGTCCCCGACGGCGACCTTGTGTATCTGGAAATTAGGATGCATCGAGAGCACGACGCCGAGGTACTTTTGATAGATGGGAAGATGGTCTACGAGGGGCTCGAAGAGATAGTAGTTCGCATGGGGGAAGACCTTGCTGACGGCGTTAGACCAGATGCCGTAGGACGCGCCGACATCGAAAATAACGGTCGGCTCGAATCCGCGCCTCTTCAAACCGCTCAGCCCCGAAATATCTTCGCCAAGATATTTGGCCGAGACGGCCAGGTGCAACCTGGGCGAAGGTATTCTGACAACCATGCTCACAAACTTATTCTTAGCGAAGATCAATGCCCTGTTCATGGAAGGTTTGATATGGTTTCAGGTTAACGGAATCGGTTCGGTCGAAATAGTGAGGCTGTCGGCCGAAGCCTAATACTCAAGTTGATAGGTGCAGGTCTTACAGGCCGGATAGAGCGGCCCCTGCTGTAAGCTCCGCCTCAGCGCGACGAGCGCGGGCGAGTTCCAAAGCTCGAAAAAGTCATCGGTCGCAGTCAGCCTCATCTCTTCAAAACCGGGCACGCGCGGCATGAAGCAGCAAGGGTAGAGCCTCATCACCTGGTCAAGCACCTGCGCGGAATAGTAGACCAGATTGCAGGAGAAAGGGTGCGAGCGCCCATACGGATTTCCATGATCCAAAAATGCCGAATCCTCCCGAGCCTCCTGCTCTGAGAGCGGCTGCCCCTTCGGTATGGCGCTCTCTTTGCTGCCTCTTTTCAAGATACTGGTCAGGCCGGTGGGCCCACTTGTGGACGGGCTGAAGACCTCTACGCCCCACTGCTCCGGCATAGCCTGAACGCCGACCCGCGACCCTTTGATGGCCTCCACGGCCCTCTCTCTGAGCGCCTCGAATTGCGGGTGCTTGTAAGGCGGCAGCTCGGAATAACCGGGTAAGGAATCGATCAAATCCTGAATCGGGTTGATCGTCCTCACGTAAAGGTAATCGACGTTCAGCTCGTTGCCCAGGCGGATGAACTGAGGCACTTCATGTATGCTCTGCCTGGTCACGACGAAGCTCAGGCTCACGTAGCGGTTGATCGACTTGAGCCAACGGATGTTTTCGAGGATGCGGCGGAAGGAGTCAACTCCCATCTGCATGATCTCGTGATGCGTCGCGGCCGTTCCCGCGTTGAGGCTCACGCAGAAGCCCATCCGTACCTGCTCAAGCTCTTCCCTGAAGCGGCCGAGCCGGTCGCCGTTCGTAATCATGTAGAAGGAGCAGCGAGGGTCAACCGCCGCGCCGAAGGCTTTAATGATCTCGCGGAAGCGCGGGTGAACCGTCGGCTCGCCTCCCGTCAGGATGAGCGTCCGCGCGTAGCGCGCAACCTTTATCAGCCCGGGCAGCACGGCGAGGTCTAAGAGTCCTGACGTTGCCACCGAGCACGTGCAGAACGCGCACTTGGCGTTACACAGATCGGCCAGTGAGACGGCCATGTGCCAGGGATAAGAGTGAAGAACAGTGCGGCCCTGCACCTTCTCCCAGACGTTGAAGACGTAGTTTTCCAGCCACGGGTCATGACGATAAAGCCGTCTGACCTCCTCTTCCGTCAGCTTGGAGAGCAGGCTCTCCAATTTCGCCAGAGGAATCGCATCAGGGTTTAAATCCGATAGCTCGTCCCGCGTGAACAGCCCCTTTAACAGATTTCTCATGATCGCCCTTGAACTACTTCCGCCGTTTTCGCAAAGATCGGAAATAACTCATTACGCGGAAAAAGTCCATCCTTAAACTCAAGATTCACGCGCGTCGAGCGCCGAGATGAACTCTTCCAGTTGCCGGAAACTCTCCGCGTGCAGGTCTGCCGGAAGCCGCCTGCGCACTTCTTCATCGGCAAAGCCCGCGCCGCCAAGCACTATCTGCGCCAGCCTGCGCCGCGCAGCCCTGTGGAACTCGGCGTACTCGCGCGCGGAGCGGTCTAGGCTGGCGAGGATGGTGGAAGAGACGCAGATCAGGCGCGGCCGAAACCTTTCCAAAGACTCGGTCAGAGCCGAGAAGGGCGTGCTCATCCCCATGTCCAAGACCTCGAATCCTCCGGCCTCCAGGGTGAGCGTGGCGAGTCGCACGGGGAGTTCGTGAAAGTCCTCTTCGACGCTGCAACAGAGCGCGATCATTCCTCTCTCTTCCGGTAAGCTCATGGCACGTTCGAGGGCCCTGAGCCCACGCCTGACCGTCAGCGTCGCTATGTGCTCCTGCGCGACCGACAGCTCGCCGCTATGCCAGAGGTCGCCTACGCGGCGCATCGCCGGGCACAGGAAGCTGTCTGTTAGACTCGCGACCGTCTGCCCGTGCAGGTGTAGGTTGACGAAAAGGGCCGACAGCTCTTCGTCCGACCCGTCCACGAGCAGGCGGAACGTCTCCTCGACCAGCTCGGCCTCTCTGCCGGGCCCCAGCTCCAGTACTTGCGCGGGTTGTGCGCCGGGCCTGGCGGCGGAACGTAGAAGGCTCTGAGCTTCCTCGCCTGCCCCCGTGCGACGCATGACAGCAATATCTTCGGGGCGAAACCTCCTGTGCCCGCCGGCAGTCTTCTCCACCGGCAGCAGCCCGCTATCGGCCCAGCGCTTGACCGACGCCTCGCTCACGCCCAGCACCCGCGCCGCCTCTCTGCTTGTCAGTTTTCCGCCTCTGATAGCCTTCGTCACCTCGCCTCGCACCAATCCAATGGCACTTTAACAAAACCAGCCTGCCTTGTAAAGAAAAACGCTCAATTCGCTCAAAGAAGAGATTAGCAAGAGATAATTTGCGGCTTGACAAATCGTTCGTGATGGCTTAAAACGTTCAAATCGTTCGCAGTGGACGGGGCCGTCCTGCTAAACGGAGACGGCAGCAAGCCCCCTGGCATATGTAACACGCACTTAAAGGAGAAAACAGACAATGGCGACAGCACAAAGCGCAATGACGAGCGAGGGGCCCGGGTACGGCGTAAATGAAGAGGCGGTGGCCGGGCGCGACGCAGCGGAATCAATACTGAAGAAGGTTGACGAGACGACGAAGGGGACTACTGGGGTGAGCCTGTTTCACATCCTGACGTTCGGCTCCATAGGCGCATCCGTAGCCCTCTTCCTGGCGGGCAATCGTCAGGCCGGAATCTTCGTCGGCCTCTGGCCGCCGACCTTTCAGGCGCTCAAATCCGTGGTCGATAAGAACGCTAAGCAGAACTAGCAGCACTCTCACGTTAGCGAGCCGGAAGACGAAGGCTTCAATTGTGCGGCTTCGTCTTCCGGCCCCGCCCGTTAGCTGCCGGAAAAGGAGTTGATAGAGAATTGGCGAGCAAAACCTTACAAGTCGGGGATCGCGTCAGGTGGAAGTGCGGCGGCGGCACTGCCGAAGGGCAAGTCGTCCGCATAGCATTCGAGAGCGGGCGCATAGGCGACTACGTTTACGACGCATCCAGAGAATACCCTCGCTACATAGTCGAAACCGCCGAAGGTAAACTGGCCGCGCACCGCGCAGAGGCTTTGAGCCGCTCGTAATCTGCCCCGTCGTAAGGGCACGAAGCCTAAGCATTTGTCCTTCTTGATCTGTCTTGACCGGCTGCCATTCGGCTATTACAATCGCGCCACACGGCATCCGGGGACGGTCAGCAGCAGCCAGGATCGATCGGTCGGTAAGGAGTCTTCAATTATGCCCGGCGCGCAGGAAGAGACAATCGAGAGGGAACTGCCCGATATAGAGGCTTTCCGCGAGCGGCTGCGGACGGGCGAGCGGGGCAGCGGCCATCTTTACCTCATACTGCTGGGCATGAAGATGAGCGAGACGGACGAGCTGCTCAGACAGGTCGAGAAGGGCCTGCCCTTCAAGGTGCTGGAACGCCTCGGGCGAAACCTCAAGCTCCCGCTCAAGGCCATTGCCGAGCTGACGCAGATCAGGAGCCGGACGCTGCATCGCAGAAAGGAAGAGGGGCGATTGCAGCCGGACGAATCGGACAGGCTGCTGCGCGCGGCGCGTCTCTTCGGCCGGGCCATAGAGCTTTTTGAAGGCGACGACGATGCGGCGCGCCACTGGCTCTCGGCCCCGCAGCGGGCGCTTGGCGGGGCAGTGCCTCTCTCGCTGGCCAGGACTGAGCTTGGTGCTTTGGAGATTGAACGGCTCATCGGTCGGCTCGAACACGGGGTCTTCTCCTGATGCCGACGGGCTGGCGGATAGTCAAGACCAGGCTCGCAAAGCGGCCCTTCGACGGAGAGGGCGCGCGCCTCTACGGCGGGCGATGGAACAGCGTCGGCGTGCGGATGGTCTACACGGCTGGCAGCGTATCGTTGGCCGTGCTTGAGATGCTTGTACACCTTGAGAGCAGCGACGTTCTCCCCTCATACTCGCTCTGCGCAGTCCATTTCGACGAGGCGGTCATGGCCCATCTTGACCGCAGGCGGCTCTCGGATAAGTGGAGAGAGAGCCCTGCTCCGCCCGAGCTCCTGATGATCGGTGACGCCTGGATCGCCGCCCGCTCATCGGCTGTGCTGGAAGTGCCGAGCGCCGTCGTCGAGAGCGAGAGCAATTATCTGATTAATCCTGAGCATCCGGACTTCGCCTCACTCGTCATCGACCCGCCCATGCCATTCACCTTCGACCCGAGATTGCTCGGCTGAAGCGCAGTCTCCACCGTCCGAATAAAAAGGAGTAGACATTCCACACCCAAGCATGTAGACTGTCTACATGCCTAAGAAGACTCCATACCGAAACAAGATAGAACTGCTTCAGGGGACGCTCGATCTTCTCATCCTCCAGACATTGCAATGGGGCCCGCAGCACGGCTACGGCATCAGCCAGGCGATTCGCATCAATTCCGGCGAGGTGCTGCAAGTGGACACGGGCTCGCTCTACCCGGCGCTGCACCGCTTAGAGCGGCAGGAGGCGATCACTTCGGAGTGGAAGATTTCCGAGAACAATCAACAGGTCAAGGTCTACCGCCTGACTGCGAGCGGTAAAAAGCAGCTCGCCAGCGAACGCTCACGTTGGGAGCAGCTCTCCGCGGCCATCGCCCGCGCTTTGAACCCGCAGAGCGAGGAGAGTGAAGCATGAGGTTCAGGCTGCGGTCGCCGAGACGAAGCCACGAAGAGGAGCTGGACACGGAGCTGCGCACTCATTTGGAGATGGCCGTGCGCGAGCGTGTCGAGCGTGGTGAGAGGCCGGAGGAAGCGGAGGCGGCCGCGCGGCGGGAGTTCGGCAATGTCGTGCTTGTTAAAGAAGTGACGCGGGAGATGTGGGGATGGATGTGGCTGGAACATTTGCTACAGGACATCAGGTATGGCTGGCGCTTCTTGCGGCGCGGGCCGGGCTTTACCTTCGTGGCTGTCTTGACGCTGGCCCTCGGGATCGGTGCCAGCACGGCCATCTTCAGCGCCGTGAACCCGATTCTGTTTGAATCCTTGCCCTATCCGCACGCCGAGAGGGTCATGATGATCTGGGATTTCGGCCCGGAAGGCGCGCGTCTTCACACAACGTTCGGCAACTATCGCGAGCTTTTGGAGCGCAGCCGTTCCTTCGAGGCGATGGCCGTCATGAGGCCCTGGCAGCCGACGATGACGGGCCCGGCCGAGCGACTCGAAGGGCAGCGTGTGAGCGCAAGCTACTTTCGCGTGCTGGGCGTAGTGCCGGCTCTCGGGCGCGACTTCGACCCGTCCGAAGATGAAGTCAATGGCCCGAAGGTAGCGATCATCGGCGAAGGTCTGTGGCGCAGACGCTTCGGCGGCGACGGCGCAATCTTGGGCCAACAGATCAGGCTCGACGACAATCCTTATACCGTTATCGGCGTCATGCCAGCCGCTTTTGAAGACCTGCTGGCTCCTTCGGCGCAGGTCTGGACTCCTTTGCAGTACGACAAGTCGCTCCCGCCTCAGGGCAGGGAATGGGGCCATCATCTGCGCATGGTCGGGCGACTGCGTCAAGGGGTCGAAATCGAGCAGGCCAGGCAGGAACTCAACACCATAGCGCGCATTCCCGTGATGGAGTTTTCCAGACCGCCCCACGCATCGCTCGCTAATGGGTTGATGATCAGGTCGCTTCAGGACGACATGACGAGCGGGGTCAGGCCGGCGCTGCTCGCAGTCCTCGGCGCTGTGCTGCTGGTGCTCTTGATCGCCTGCGTGAACGTGACGAATCTGCTGCTGGCGCGCGGCGCTCAGCGGCGCGGCGAATTCGCCATGCGTGCCGCGCTCGGTGCTACGCGCGCGCGCCTTGTCCGGCAACTGCTCACGGAGAGTCTGCTGCTGGGAGTCATCGGCGGCGTGCTCGGGATGATAGTGGCGGCGTTCGGCGTGAGTGCGCTCCTCGCGCTCAGTCCTCCGGGGCTGCCACGGGTGGGCGCGATCAGCGTTGACGCTACGGTCTTCGCTTTCGCCTTCGCTATCACTACGCTGGTGGGCCTGCTTGTCGGACTGATTCCGGCCCTGCACATCTCACGTACAGACCTACAGACCGGACTGAAGCAGAGCTCGCGCAGTACGGCCGGCGGTCATCAATTGACGCGCCGCACGCTTGTCGTCGCGGAGGTGGCGCTCGCGCTCGTGCTGCTTGTCAGCGCCGGACTGCTGTTGCGCAGCATGCAACGGTTGTTCGCCATCGACCCAGGATTCGAGACGCAGCACTTGCTCACGATGCAGGTGCAAACTTCCGGGAAGCGATTCGACGCGGCGACAACGCACAGGTTCTTCGCGCAATCGCTTGAAAATGTACGCCAGATTCCAGGCGTCAGCGCGGCGGCATTGACGAGCCAGTTGCCGCTGAGCGGCGAGCTTGAAGACGGCTACGGCGTGCATTTCGAGTCGAGTCCGACCGGCAATCCAGAGGCCGATCAAGGCGCGCTTCGGTATGCCGTGAGCCCGGGCTATTTTGAGACGATGGGCATCCCGCTGCGACGCGGCCGACTGCTCAACACGTACGACACAGCCGATGCGCCCTTAGTCGTGCTCATCAGCGAATCCCTGGCGAAGAGCAAGTTCCTCGATCAAGACCCCATCGGCCAGCGCTTACAAATTGGGCCCAGCAACGGCCCTTTGTACACCATCGTCGGCGTGGTCGGGAATGTGAAGCAGACTTCGCTGGTGCTGAGCCAGTCGGACGCGGTTTATATCCCGACACAGCAGTGGCATCTGTTCGCAGACAAGGCTCTCTGGCTTGTCGTTCGTGCTCGTGTGGACGCGGCGTCGCTTGCCCCGGCCGTCAGACAGGCGATTTGGTCTGTGGACAAGGATCAGCCGGTCGTTCGAGTAGCCACTATGGACGACCTGCTCGCCGCCTCGGCAGCCGAGCGACGCTTCGCGCTGACCCTGTTCGAGGCGTTCGGCCTGGTGGCCCTGATGCTCGCCGCCACAGGCATCTACGGCGTGCTCTCCGGCAGCGTCACAGAGCGAACGCGCGAGATAGGTGTGCGCCTGGCGCTGGGCGCGACGCGAAGCCAAATCCTCGCGCTGGTATTTCGGCAAGGGATGCGGATGACGGCGCTTGGCGTCCTCGTCGGCCTGGTCGGAGCAGTCCTCTCAAGCCAGGCACTCACAAGGTTGCTCTACGGCGTCTCGCGCCTAGACCCGATTGCATATCTCGGCGTCAGCGCGCTGCTGGTATGCGTGTCGCTCATAGCATGCTGGGTGCCCGCCTGGCGCGCCGCACGGGTCGATCCTTCGATCACTTTAAGATCGGAATAGTAGACCTGAAGGGGTAAAGGGCTCAGCCAAGCCTGGAAGCACCCCGCAGCGCGTCCGATAACCTAAGAGGGTCACCTTTCCAGGGGGCTTTGCCCATAAAGTCACTTTATGGTCAGACTTTATGGTCAACTGTGAGTTTTGACCATAAAGTCTGGTAGGCTCTGAGGCCGAAGGAGCAAGAGGATAGTGCTGTTTGAATTCTGCTTCTCTGAACTTATAAAAGTGATAGAACCGCTTCCATAGCTCGCCTTTGTTGCTAGGATTCGGTTTGTTCTTTCCGCCTTCGCGGAATGGAATATAGGGATGCCCACCCTTAATGAGTACAAGGCAACGATTATTGAATGAGTCATAGCCCTTATCGGCTGAAAGCTCTTTGACCTGAAAGCCATTGCTTGTAGTCGTATGAAGTAAGGGCTTGAGAACGGGCTATCGTTGGCATGGCGCTCGCTGACTTCAACGCTCGCTACGATGTTAGTTTTGACGCCACACATAACATGTACTTTTATCCAGTCGTGCTGTTTTTTCTCTTCGCCATACTTGGCATCGAACCAGCGCGAGAATTGGCCCGTAGCGAAGCCAGAAGAGTCAACCGCGAAGTCGGATTCAATGCCCTTGAGTGGCAAAGCTGATTCAGTGATTAGTCGCTTGAGAACAGGTGTTAGTTCTTCCTTGTCATGACTTGCCGGGGTTCTTCGATTGATTGGCAGAGTTGATAGAGAAGAGACAGCAGTTGCGACTTCTCGTTTACTTGCGCCTGATTATAAGATCGCCATTGTTGCGGATAGGTCTTACGGATTTCGTTTTCTTCTGTTGCCATCATGCACCTTACCTTTACAGTCGGTGCGTGATGCGAGCACAAAAAGCTTGCGCCTACAGTGTGTGCAGGCACGCTGTGGTCGAAGAGGTCTAGCTGAGAGTTGGCGCTCTCGGCTAGGCCCATTTTCTTTGCTTTGGAGTGGAAAGAACTACACCGTCTCATACGTAAAACACCCGTGCTAAGTTGCAGAAAAGTAAGCCAGTTAGGCCACTTTCCGAGAGTCATTTTAAGGGCTGAAAAGGGTTGAGTTACGAGTGAAGAAGTAAGGATGATGAGGTGAACTTTTCGAGCAATATAGACATGCTAGGCAAACTTTACAGAAAACCGATTCTTGGTGCAAGCAATACGCCTGAGTGTTTTTACTTCCGTTTGATAACGGACTTGTGGCGGCGGAGGGCAGGAGTCCGAACGGAGCGCAACTCTTTATGTCGCGTCTTAATAAGGTAGATAAGCCGTTGATGAGAGACGCCTAAAAGCCGTGCGGCTTGTGTCACGCTGCCCTCTGATCTAAGAAGTGCCTCTTTTATCAGGTCATGCTCATAACGCCTCATCTCTTCGACAAACGTAGTTGCGGCTGAAGTCTGTACTGTGCGCGGTGTGAGATGTTCACCCAATTCTTCAATCAGAATCAGCGCGGCTTCCCCCGCGCGGCTGAGTGAGCCCGCTTGCTGGGCCGTCTCAATAGCATGCTGGAGCGTAGCGTATGCTTGGCTATAGAAGCCTAACCGCGCTAAGGCCGTGCCATGCGTTATCAACGCCTCTGCTAATAAGTCTTGCCGACCGCCATGCTCAAGTATCGTGGCGGAAGCCCGCGCCGTCTTTTCGGCCTCTGCATTACGGCCTTCAGCGAGAAAGACACAGGCTCGCGTCTCATCAACTCGCGCAAGAGTGCTGCTATCCTTGAGACTCAATAAGTAGCGGCGCGCGCGGTCTAGGTGTTCGTGAGCCTCTGTGTATTTGCCCGCCTTAAAGTAGAGATAACCGAGATTGTTTTCGACATTAGCTAGATAACTTTTATGTCCGGCTTGCTCAAAGAAGTAACTTGCCGCCGTGTACTCAACAAAAGCCCGGTCTGTGTAATGTTCTCGCCTCTCTGCCTTTGCCAAATCTTCCAACAAATTAGCAAGGTTATTATGGTAGCTGCCCTTCAAGGTGTGATTGGTGATTTTTTCAAACAATGCCGCGTTATCGGTTAGAATTTTATACTCTTCACTCAAACGGTCTGTGGAATGTTCTACGATAGCAAGTCGAAGCAAAGCTTTGGCTTTCAACTCATCATCACTCTTGAGGCTTGGCAGTATCTCTTTAAGGATGAGGCGGGCTTCATCATAATCACCATTACGCCAGTAGCACAGGGCAATTTCTATTTGTGCCTCTGATACCTTTTCACTATTTCTAAGCGATTCAAAGATAGAGATGCTTTCGCTCAAGAGGTTCTTTGCCGTCTCCTGTGCGTCTGTAATCTTGTGCTTATAACCGATTAAGCCTGTCAGGACGCCAGACCTCAATAAGACTTCTGCGGCTGTGCTACGGTCTAGCCCCTCAATCTTCGGATAATCGCCTATACGCTGCCATAACTCGCTCATGGCTTGGCGCGCGGCCTCATAGTCTCCCTTGTTTTCCAACTCTCTCGCCAGTTGACAGCGAAGCTCTGCCCTTTGGTTGAAGCTTAAAGTTGGATTTTCTAGTCGGCGCAGTAGTGAGGCTTGAAAGTCCATGCGGAATTTACCTTTTCGTGTGAATGCAACAAAACTGGCAAGACGCCGCAATCTTATGCCCTCGTCTTCACCCTTGCAAGAAAAATTCAAAGCTGGTCTATTGTGCTTGCAAATTTTTTTACCTGCGATTCTGCTTGCAAAAATTTTTGCAAGCGATTCTATAGGAGACGCACAATGAAGACCTTACGCCAATTATTTATAGGGCTCGCCTTAACCTTAGCCCTAACTTCTACCGCTTTTGCCGGTAAAATAGAGTGTCCCGGCGTCACAAACTCATCAGAGGTAACGGCTGCGGGCAAGATACAAAACGGCATCACCGAAACCTTGATCTTGGTAATACTGGCGCTCGTTTAGGGGCCGATTGATAGGAGTATTTTCGGCTGCCGCGCGCAGCTAGGGTGAAGTGTGCCCGAAAGCTATCCGCCGACTTTGGAGGCAGAGCCAAAAAACGGGTTATTGATGTGAGCGGGCTAATCGGACTTTATGGTCAAAACCGACTTTATGTGCAAAGCCATCGGATTGCCGGTCATCCGCACTTTTGGTGCTAAGAAATCCGGCAACCGATTGAAGCTGTGTAACTTACAGAGTTTTCCGGTCAGACTGACTGAAACCGGCAAAGCTACTGATGACAATTACTTGCAGGCACCCTGCACCAAATTTG
>DASVQF010000042.1:0-306437 GCA_036389315.1 Pyrinomonadaceae bacterium | reverse complement strand
CCCAAGAGCGGCTACATCTACAACGTCGCCATCACGGCTGCCGATCCCGCGACGGGCACGCAGGCTGGCTACACCTCTTCGGCCCGTCCGAGCGTTACTTCCGGCATGACGCAGACCGGCACTCGCCGCTTCTACTCTGATGAGGTTGGCGTCATATTCTTTGATACTACGCTTGCAGCGGACTACACGACTCACCCGGCTGCCGGTGGTACAGCTCTCGGCAACTAAGATTTCAAAGCTAAGTTGAATTTTTCAGGCGGGGAGGACAGCAAGAGTTCTCCCCGCTCTTTGTTTGGCGGTCTTCTGTCCAGCAGGCAGCTCGATCAACATAAATCTGTTGTCCCGGCGAATGACCCGTGTGCCGTCGAGCAGGAATGAACCCAGAAGCCTCATCTTCGCGAGGTTCTCTTCGGGCGTGCGTCGCTCGTCTATGATTGGCGATCTCTGCATATCCAGAAGCAGGTCGTGACGCACCAGAAGATGCGTGATGCCGTCAGCCCTCACGCGCGAGCGCAGCTCTTCGACGCTCTTTGCTTCCTCAACATATTTCTTGATCGTGTAGTCCTCGAACATGTAATCGGAGAAGTACGGGCGCTCAAGGTTATAAGTATCGCGCCGCATGTTGATGAGCCAGATGCGCGCCTGCGCGGGCAGCTCCGTGTTGACCATCTCGTAGTAAGGATAGTAGTCGAGCCGCCGCGTCAGATAATCGCGTCGGCTTTCGCCGCCCAGGACGATGCGCAACGGGTTCTGTTCCATGAACCATGCGAGCGTCACAAGCGTCCCCGTCAGAAGCGCGACGGCCAGGAGCGTCCACTCCACTAAGCGGCCGCTCCTGCGGCCATAACGGTCTGTGAGGAAAGAGCCTGAGGCGGCCACGGCGACGGCCAGGCAGGGAAGAGCCGGGAGCAGATACCTCGCCTGTTCGCTTGAGAAGAGCCAGAAGATGAAGAGCACCGCCGAGACGACCACTCCGATCCGCAGCTCTACGTCCAGCCCCTCGCGCCGCCAGGCCCAGATGATGAGCGGCAGCCCGAAGAGAAAAGCCACTCCGAGGACGCCGTCGTAATAGGCGGGCAGGTCGGGTTGGCCCATCAAAGAGAGACGCACGGGCGTCAACACATAGCTGACGAGATTCTTCGGATAGCCTCCGTACCTGGAATTGATCTCTTGAAACCAGAGCGAGCGCTCCACGTCCCAGCCCGGCGCGCTGCCCTTCCAGATATTCAAGTAGAACGGAAAGACCGGGCTTCCCGTCTGGGCCCAGGTCTTGATGTACCACGGGCTCGCCACCACGCCCGCCAGCACCAGCGCGAGCAGTCCCCCCGCAGCTATGCGCCCCACGGACGCGCCGCCGGCACGAGCAGCCCCCTCGTCTTCCTGCGCCTGGCGAGCGCGCAGAAGTACGACCAGCGCCAGCGGGAAGACTACGAAGATGGCCGTCAGCTTGATACAGAGCGCGAACCCAAGCGCGAGCGCAGCATAGACGAGCTGCTCCCTATCGAGCGTCTTCCACCAGCGCGCGACCGAGCGCACGGCCAGCGCCACGTAGAGAGAGAGCGCGAGGTCTATGTAGCCGCTCGCGGCGACGTAATAGATGGTCGGGACAGATGCGATGAGCAGCGCGGCCGTCAATGACCAAGACCTGCCGAGCCTGAGTTCCCTGGCCCAACCGTAGACGAACGCCGTGAGCAGCGGAAAGAAGGCGAACTGCGTCGCGCCCGAGGCCGCCTCCGCCGCACGCTCACTCAAGAGTTGGCCCAGCAGCATGGCCCACACGCTATGCATCTCCGCGCCGAGTGGCAGGAAACTTGCAATATTGTTGCCTGCGTCGGTGAACCCACCGGCGGCAATGTAAAGCTTCGGAAGCGAGATGTGATAAAGCAGCGTGTCTTTGGCGACCGGAGGAGCGAGCGCCGCCAACAGCGCCAGCGTTCCCGAAAGAACGATCAACAGAAAAGCGACGCGGCCCGGCTTATTCGCAGGCTCGGCGCTCGCGCCCTCACGCAAGCCCCTGCGGCGCAGGTACGAGACGACGGCCAGGGAGAGGCCGGCGAGCAGGGCCAGGCACGCTACAGGCTTGTTATAAGCTCTGACCAGACCGAGCGCGAACCAGACGAGCGACCAGGCCCCAGCGCCTAAAGCGCACGCCCTGGCCCACTCGAAGGCCCGCGACACTGTTTCTTCCGAATCGGCGATTGTCGCGCCGCGCCGCCCGCGCGCCAGACGCACGATCAGGTCGCCGAGCCCGTACCAGGAGAGCAGGATGAGCGCGGCTATACCCACGCCCAGGAGGCTCGCGGCCAGACCTGACGGGCCCAGCAGAGCGCCGGGCGAAAGAGAGCCAAAGAAGGAGCGGGCGAGGGAGGGCAGTTGGCCCACGTCCGCGCCGCGAAAATTGAGGAACGCAACGACGAGCACAAGTGCCCAGACGAGCAGTATTACGCCAGGCGCAATGCTTCTCTCCTGTGTCGCCCGTTTCACGCCCGTCTTCCTGCCGCCCTCTCTTCCCAGGTTTCACAAATATTAGCATGAACCCGCAGCGAAGGGCCCTACATGTGTCGAGCGTCAAAATATATCTACGCGAGAGCTATGCTATTATTACCGGCGGGGCCGCACGATCTGCGGCGCGAGCCCGGCCAGAGAGAGCTTCACAAGAATAAACAAGAGGATGAGCTAAAGGATAGTGAGCGTTTCTGAGCAAGCGACGGCACCGGAACCGAAGGCGCATGAAGCGCCCGGCCAACAGCCCGTCGGACAGGCCGCCGCCAGCGGGCGAGTGCGCGGCACGAGCATGGGCCGCATCCTGACGATTGCGCGTAACACTTTCCGCGAAGCCGTGCGCGACCGCGTCCTCTATAACCTGGTGCTCTTCGTCCTGGGCCTGACGGCCACGAGCATCTTCGTCGGCGAGCTGTCGGCGGGCCACGAACCGAAGATCATCGTTGACCTCGGCTTGAGCGCGATGCTGCTGTTCGGAACCTTTATCAGCATCCTCGTCGGCGTCGGCCTCGTCTACAAAGAGATCGAGCGGCGCACTGTCTACGCCATCTTCTCCAAGCCTGTGGAGCGCGGCGAGTTCCTCGTCGGTAAATACCTGGGCCTATGTCTAACGCTGGCCCTCAACGTGACGGTCATGGGTTTAGGCATTTCGCTCGCGCTGCTCTATGTGCGCGGCGGGTGGAACCCCCTGGCGCTTTCGATCTGGCCCACAGTGCTTTTGATCTACATGGAGCTGATGATCGTGACGGCCGTCGCGCTGCTCTTCTCTTCCTTCTCGACGCCCGCGCTCTCGGCCCTGCTGACCTTCTTCGTCTTCATCATAGGCCACTTCAGCGCAGACCTGCGCACCTTCGCCTCTTCACTGGGGACGGCGAGCGCGCGCTGGTTCTTCGGGGCGCTCTATTACCTGCTGCCCAATCTGGCGAACTACAGCTTCATCACGCCCGCAGCCTACGGGCAGACGCCTGCGGGTTCGATGCTTCTGGGCGCGTTCGCCTACGCCGTCGTCTACAGCGCGGTGCTGCTCTCGGCCGCGACGCTCATCTTCAATCGCCGCAACTTCAAATGAACGGCCGCGACACAGACAAGATGAACAAGGGGCCGGCTCACGGCCGGCGGCAGACCGTGTTGCTGTCGCTCATAGTCTTTGCCGGGATGCTCTGCGTCTTCGGGCTCAGCCGGTGGATGGATGAGAATCGCCCTCGGGCCAACCGGGCCGTCGAAGAAGAGCGGCTGTACATGACGGGCACGGCCGTGCGTCGCGCGAGCCTGGGATTTAACGGGCTGGTCGCGGATTGGTACTGGATGCGCGCGCTGCAATACGTCGGGCGCAAGCTCATCAAGTACCAGATGGAGCACGGCGACGTTCAACTCGACAGCCTCGGCCAGCTAGACCTCGGCCTGCTCTATCCGCTGCTGGACACTACGACGACGCTCGACCCGCAGTTCATGGCGGCCTACGAGTACGGCGCGGTCGTCTTGCCGGAGGTCAACCAGGAGGGGGCGATACGCCTTTTGGAGAGGGGCATAGCCGCCAACCCTGCGGCCTGGCGTCTTTATCATCACCTGGGCTACATCTACTGGCAGCGGCGTGATTACCAGAAGGCGAGCGAGATTTACGCCGCGGGCGCGCGCCTTCCGGGCGCTCCTGCGTGGATGACGCTGATGAGCGCGCGCCTGAAGGCTGAGGGCGGAAGCCGCGCGACCGCGCGCGAGATATACCGGCGCTTGTACGAAGAGTCAGACGACAAGCAGATCAAGGAGATGGCCGTGCGACGATTGATGCAGGTCGCTTCGCTGGACGAGCGCGACGTGATTCGCAAAGTCCTGAACGAGTACGCCGCGCGAAGGGGAAGCTGCGCCGCCTCCTGGCAGGAGTTGGCCCAACCCTTGCGCGCGGCCGGGCTTCGTCTGGACGCGACGGGCGCTCCCCTAGACCCGTCCGATACGCCCTACGTGCTCGTCAAGGAAGGCTGCGACGTTGACATCGGCCGGCACTCCCTAGTCCCACGCGAATGAAAGGCAGGGATGAGGGATGAGGGATGAATAAAAGACAAACTGCTTTTACTTCATCCCTCACCCTGCGGCCCTCATCCCTTATTGAATCATGGCTGCGGTTGTAGAGATCGAAAATCTGACGAAGGATTACGAGGTGGGCTTCCTGCGTAAGCGCAAGGTGCGGGCGCTCGATTCGCTGTCGCTCACGGTCGAGGGCGGCGAGATATTCGGCTTCCTCGGAGCGAACGGCGCGGGAAAGACCACTACGCTCAAGCTCCTGATGCGGCTCATCTATCCGACGGCGGGGCGGGCGCGGATTTTGCAGAGCGACATAGGCGACATCAATATGCACGCGCGCCTGGGCTACCTGCCCGAAAATCCTTACTTCTACGATTACCTGACGGCGCGCGAGTTTCTGGAATACTCGGCGGAGCTGTTCGGCTATGGCCGGAGCGAGCGGCAGCGGCGCGCGCACTCCCTGCTCTCTCGCGTTCATCTGGACGAAAAGAGCTGGGACAAGCAGTTGCGCAAGTTCTCGAAGGGCATGTTGCAGCGCGTCGGATTGGCCCAGGCGCTCGTCAACGATCCCGAGATAGTTTTTTTGGACGAGCCGATGAGCGGCCTAGACCCGATTGGCCGTCGCCAGGTGCGCGACCTCATAGCCTCGCTCCGCACGGAAGGCCGGACGGTCTTTATGTGCTCGCACATCCTCTCCGACATAGAGGTCTTGTGCGACCGCGTGGCGATTATGCGGCGCGGGCGATTGGCCCACACGGGACGCCTCGAAGAGCTGCGCGCGCGCGCGGGCGACTCGCACCGCATAGAGATAGTCGTCGCCGGAACTGACGCCGAGGCGATTGCGAGCCGCCTTCCCCAATACTCACAGGTCAGCCCTGTGCCGGGCGGCGCGCGCATAGAAGTCGCGGACGAAAAGGAGGTGGACGGCGTGCTCGCGGCCCTGCGGCTGGCGGGCGGCCGTCTGGTCTCAGTCCAACCCGTCAAGCAATCGCTCGAAGAGCTGTTCATGAGCGAGAACTAAGGCTTGAAGGGAGCGAGGCGGAGATGACTGGGCCCATGAGTAAAAGCGCCGTCGTATGGTTGACGATGATGCTGTTGTTGCCGGGCCCATTCGTCGCGCGCGCGCTGACCGGCACGGCTGCTCTTTCTGCGCTTTCGTCTCGGCAAGGCGAGTTGGAAGAGTTGATCGGACGAATCGAGGCGCGCTATGGGCCCATGCGCGGAATGGCCGCCGAGTTCGAGCAGACCTTTGTGGGCGCTGGCTCTCGCGTGCGGCGCGAGACGGGGCGGCTCTTTCTTCAGCGACCGCGCATGATGCGCTGGGAGTACGACCCTAAGCCGGGGAAGCTTTTTATCGTCAACGGGCGCGAGGTCTGGTTCTACGTCCCGGCAGACCGCGAGGCCACTCATACGGACGCGCAAAAGGTCTCAGACGCGCGCTTCCCCTTTCTCTTCCTGCTCGGCAACACACGCTTGCGCCGCCTCTTTCGCTCGATCTCACTGGCCGAGCAGCAGAGCAGCAGCAGCAGCAGCGCCCGGCCCGGCACGCGCACGCTCCGGCTCATCCCCCGCACAAACGCTTCCGGCCTCCGAGAGGTTTTCCTTGAAGTCTTCACGGACGGCAGTGTTTCCAGGATCAGGATCACTGACGAAGCGGGCGCTGTCTCGGAGGTCGCGCTCTCGAACGTGCGCGAGAACTACGTCGCGCCCGCAGACGCCTTCCAGTTTCGCCCGCCGCCGGGCGTGACCGTCAGAAAGCTTAGATGAGAGCTAAGCACGGAGAAGTCCGGGCTTGTCTTCCTGCTCGCTCATCTCCCACTTCTTGTATCGCAGCATGAGCAGGAGCAAGCCGGGCCCGCACGCCAGCGCGGAGATCAGAAAATAGCTCTCCCAGCCGACGGCCGCCGACAGATAGCCTGAAGGCGTCTTCAGCATAGTCCGCGCAAGAGCCAACAGGCTCGTGAAGAAGGCGTACTGCGTTGCAGTGAAGCGCCGGTTACAGATGCTCATCAGAAAAGCTATGTAGGCGGCCGTGCCCATCCCGCTGCAAAAACTGCTCGTCAAGATGGCGAAGACCATCACGCGATAGCTCTGGCCCAAGTGGGCCAGGAGCGTGAACGCGAGCAGCGCAAGCCCCTGAAGCAGACCAAAAATCAGCAGCGCGTGACGGAGGCCGAGGCGCGGGATGAGCGCGCCGCCCAGAAGCGTCCCCACTATCAGCGCCAACAAACCTAAGCCCTTATTGACCTCGGCCACGTCCGTATTGGCAAAGCCCAACTGGCGCAGGAAAGGTATCGTCAAACCCGTCGCGAGCAATGGGCCCAGCTTGTAGAGCAGTATGAAAAGGGCTATTTCCAGGGCCCCCTTCGCGCTGAAGAACTCAAAGAACGGCAGCACCACTGCGTCTCTGAAAGTGCGCGGCGGGCGCTCCTCTATCTGCGGCTCCGGGGCCAGAAGCGTAGTCGCGACGCCCGCCAGCAGCACCGCAGCCATCAACAGGTAGACCATGCGCCAGCGAAGACCCGCGCTCGCTCCCGGCAGGTGATCGGCAAGAAAAAGGGCCACTCCCCCGGAGACCAGGAGCGCAGCCTGAAAGCCGAGCACACCGCAACTCGCCCCTGGGCCCAGCTCCTCCCTGCTGAGCACCTCTGCGCGGTAAGCATCGACGACTATGTCCTGGCTCGCGCTGAAGAAGGCTACGAGCAGCGCCAGGATGAAGAGGGTGACGGGAGAGAGGAAAGGGTTGGGGGCAAAGGCCAGCGCGGCCGTGCTCGCGACGAGCATGAGCTGGGCCAACAGAATCCAGCCGCGCCGCCGACCCAGAAAAGGAGGAACGTAGCGATCCATCAGCGGCGACCAGAGCAGCTTCAAAGAATAAGGAAGAGTGACCAGCGAGAAAAAGCCTATCACGCCCACCTCGAAGCCGAGGTCGTGCATCCAGGCTTGCAGCGTGTCGCTCGTCAACAGAAAAGGGAGCCCCGAAGAGAACCCCAACAAGAGCACGGCCGCCACGCGCCTGTTCGCATAAAGCCGTAGCAGAGATTTTATCTTTGGGCCCATCAGGGAGAGGACTCCATGAGACAAGCTCCTGCCTAATTGGAAAGAGGCAGCGAGGAAGTGTAAACAAATCTTCCCCGGCTGCCCCGGTTGTTCTTTTGAGCTTTCCGCTCGCTCTACTCTATTTGAATTTGATGGCGGCGACTTCCATCTTGATGTTGGCGCGGTCGGCCTCCTTGCTCATGCCGTCTATGACGATGGGGATTTCCAGCGTCCGGTTCGGGTCAAGCTCCGAGACGGTCTGGCCCGTGCGGCTGCTGGGAACGACGATCACCGTGCGCTCCTTGACGGGCTGGCCCTGCATGTCTACGACGGCCGCGTAGATTTCCAGGCCGCTGATGGTGCGGCCCGTGAAGTTGCGCGCGGTGGTCTTGAGCGTCATCACTATGTCGCCGATGGGGCGCGTAGCCTCTGTCGCTTCCGGCTTGTCGAGCACGATCTTGGATTTGTATTGCTCGAACTCGGGCGAGCCGGGACGCAGCGCGCCTTCGAGTCGCGGCGGCCCGCTCCCGGTACTTGCGCCGGGCCGCGTCATCCAGTACAGCAGCCCGGCGACCAGCACCACCGAAACGACGCCGACCACGATAAAGATCGTGCGCCGCGAATCGTCCGCATCCGTATTCTGCCGTTCAGGCGAAGCCATCTCGTGTGACCTGAAAAAATTTTAAGTGCTCTTGAAGAATCTGGCCTCTCTCATATCACTAACGCGCGCGCGAGCGCAAGTCCTTGACGGGCGTCGGGGCGGGCACGCTCTTCTCTACGAGCGAGCCTGTGCCGGTGCGCTGCCTGACCTTTAAAGGCCACACGATACGAAAGCGGCTGCCGGCCTGCGGCTCGCTCGTGACGCTGATCTCGCCTTCGAGCAGCTCGACTATCTTGCGCGTGATCGCCAGGCCGAGGCCCGTCCCGCCGTACGAGCGCGCGAGGCGGTCATCCACCTGCCGGAACTCGTCGAAGATGTAGGAGAGAGCTTCGCTTGAGATGCCTATGCCTGTGTCGCTCACTTCCAGGAACCAGCGCTCCTCATCGAGCAAACCCGCAGTGATCTTGATCGCCCCGACCGAAGTGAACTTGACGGCATTGCCGATCAGATTAGAGACCACCTGTTCGAGCTTGTACCTGTCGGTCAGGACAGTGCCCAGCTCGGGCCAGACTTCGGTCGTGAGCGCGACGCGCTTGTCCCTGGTCTCCGCCTCGTAATCCTCCACGATAGAGTTGATGACTTCCCTGACGCTCACGTTTTCCAGATGAAGCGCGGCGCGCCCGGCTTCGAGCCGCGAATAGTCAAGGAGGTCGTTGACCAGCTCAAGCAGCGAGCGCGCGTTGCGCTCCATACGCATCACCGCCTCGTCCTGCAAGGGCGCGAGCGGCAACTGGCGGTCGCGCATGAGCAGTTGGCAAAGCCCTATGATGACGTTCAGGGGCGTGCGCAGCTCGTGCGTGATGTTCGAGACGAAGGCCGTCTTCAAACGATCATGCTCGCGCAAGCGGTCATAGGCTGCGACCAGCTCGTCGTGCTGCCGGACGTTTTCCGTGATGTCGCGAAAGACGGCGACAGCGCCTTCCTGCTGCCCCTCTTCGCCCGTCAGGGGAGTGACGCTGATGGCTATGACGCGCTCCTGCCCGTCGGGCCGCGCGATCTTCAGTTGCGCAGCCTGCACCTGCTCGCGTCCTTCAAGGGCGCGCATGATCGGCGTCTCTTCCGGCGCAAGCTCGCGCCCGTCCATGTCCTTGAGCGACATGTCTGTGATGAGCCCCGTGGCGTAGTCGCGAAAATCGCTGCGCTTGCGACCGATGATCTCGGCCGCCGCCGGATTGATCTTGTAGCGCATGTGGCGGTCTATGATGACGACGCCTTCGTTCATCTGGTTGATGACGCTCTCAAGCTCTGCGGCGCGCGTGCGCTCCGAAGCGAAAGCTGCGGTTGCGAGCTTCTCGGCGCGCACGCGCTTTGAGACTTCCGAGAGCACCAGCAACAGATCGCCACGGCCAGCGCCGCGCTCCGTCACGGGCCAGATCGTCACGTCCCAGAAGGTTGGCCCTTCCGTCTCTTCCTTCGTCGCGCCGTTTGCTGCTGGCGTCGCTCCGGCGCGCGCCACAAGGTTGAGCGGCAGGCCGTAGGCGACGAAAGGCTTGCGCGAGCGGCGCACGTCTTCGACCACATCGCTCAGGACTGCAAGCCCGGCGGCAGCCTCGTAGAGCCCGCGCCCGGCCAACGTCTGCGCGTCGCGTCCGACGAAACGCGCGAAGGTCGGATTGATCTTGCGCACAATGAGGCCCGTATCGAGAAGCGCCACGCCCAGGGGCAGGCCGTTCAGCACCTCTTCGATAAATGCGCCCTGCGTTTGCAGCTCCTTGAATTTCGTCTCCAACTGCCCGGCCATGAGGTTGAAGTTCTGGGCCAGGGTTCCGACTTCGTCCTGCGTCTCGACCGTTGCGCGCTCGTGCAAGTGGCCCTCGCCGAGCATGGAGGCCGAGAAGGCCAGTTTCCGGAGCGGCTTGGTGAAGCGCCCCACCGCCCAGAAGCCTAGAAGGATCGAGGCCATCAGCGTGAAGGCCCAAGTCGCCGCGAGCGCAATCCCGGCCCTCCCGGCGCTGGTGTTTTCCGCCACCGGAACGCCGACCACGACCCTCCACCCGGCGGGCTCTATGCGCCGCGCCTGAGTCATCCGCGCCACGCCGTCCGTCCACTTCACGCGCTCGGCCGACGAAGTGAACTCGGTCGTCACAGGCATGGGCCCACCCGTGGAGGATTCCCGCAGCACGCGCCCCGACGAGTCGTAGACGGCAATCAAATCTCCGGGCCCGGCCGAAGCGTTACGCTGCAAGTAACCGTAGAGATTTCTCACCTCTTCGTCGGTGAATGGGCCCACCGGAGAAGAAGCCGCAGCGGCCCGGCTGTCGAGCCAGGATTTGAGCGCCTCGGCGGCGGCGTTGGTCTCGATGTGCGCGATGGTCGCCGCCTGATCGTTCAGGCTCCGGCGATAGTTGTTCAGTTGATAGAGGCTTAAAACGAGCAGGGGCAGAGAGAGCACGGCAAGCATGATGAGCAGCTTGGTGCGTATACTGCGAAGGAGTGGCGTGACTCTGCCCCGCGCGGTCATGGCATCTCACCTTCCGTAAAATCTGTCTTGCGGCGGCGCGGCGGCGGCCACACACTGGCGTGCGTCTCGACGGGCGGCCTGAGCGACGCGGCGTAGATCAGGAGCGACTGCGCCAGCATCTCCTCCATAAAGCGGTTCGCACGGCGCAGGGCGTCGCGCAGCTCGCGCAAGTTGCCCTCGACCACACTGAAGCCTTCGCGCCACAAAAAATCCTCGACTATTCGACGTAAAGTCATCAACTCGCGTGCCATCTCGTCAATCAGGACGCCCTGATGAAAGCGGACTTGCGCGTGGGCCCGCAGGCGGCGCGTCGCCTCCGCCGTCTCCACGTCATTGGATGCGCTATCGAGGACGTGGGCCAACTCTTCGAGCATTTCGGGCAGGTGGTTGACGAGCTGCCCGTAGGAGAGGCGGCTCGGCAATTCTGTGCGCCGGTCACGATAAAGCTCCTCTATCCAGGCGCGGATAATGGCCTCTTCGTACTGCTGTATTAATGTGATGAACCGTTCAGGCATCGGAGAGAGAGGAGAGGGCCGCACGCTTCGGGTCGGGGCGGCGCGCCAGCCTCTTGGGTCAGGATTTTGGCAAGAGCTTTCCTAAAAGGGCTTCGAGCTGATCGAAATCAATCGGCTTGGTGACGTAATCGTTACAGCCTGCGGCCAGCGCGTCGGCATGAAAATCGGCCGTGTCATGGGCCGAGACGGCGACAATCGGCACGTCGCGCAGAGAGGCTTCCTGCCGGATGCGGCGCGTCGCGGCCAAGCCGTCCAGCAGCGGCAGACTCAAATCCATCAAGATCAGGTGTGGGCGCTCGCGCCTGGCGATCTCGACGGCCTCCTCGCCGTTCACGGCTTCCAGAACATGATACCCGCTCATTTCCAGTAACCGCCTCATCATAAAACGGTTATCCTCAAAATCCTCGACCACCATGATGGTCGCAAGGGCACCATTGCTGCTCACCGCTTCTCCCCCACTTCGACTTTTGAATTTTGAGTTTCCGACAGCTTAACAGATTTCCCTCCGCTCGCATATTCCGATGCATGACTAGCATACGGTGGTTTTTTTTGCTAAGATGCCGCATCGAAACGCGACACTAGTAGCTGCCCCCTTTGGGCTCTATCCGTACACGCCAAGCGGCCTGCGGGCCGGGCCAAAACGGGCTGTGGAGCGCCCGGGGCGCGAAGGTTCGTGAGCAATATGAAGCCGTTAATATCGGAAATACAGGACGTTGATACCCTGCAAGAGCTGGGGCGAGCGTCCGTCCAAATCGTCCACGACCTAAAAAACCAGCTTAATGGTCTCAAACTTTATGCCACGTTCCTCCGCAAGCGCATGGAGAAGAGCGAGCGGCCTGCGGACGAGCAGGAGACGATAGCGAAATTGATCGGCGGGCTTGAGCGCGCGGCCGCAGACATGACGGCCCTGGTGCGCTATAGCCGCCCCGTCGAGCTGCGCCGCCAGCCCAGGGTTGACCTCATTAAAATCGTTTCGACCATCGCCGCGAGCGACGATTTTGGCCCGCAGAGCGTGCGGGTCGAGACGGGGGAAGAGGCGCTCGAAGGCGAATTTGATACGGTGGCGCTGTCTGAGGCTTTAAAAGCGATCACGGCCGGAGCGCGCTCGCTGCGGCGGGCCGAAGACAACGAGGCGCTCCTCATCCTCGTCCGGCGCGAAGAGCGAGAGGGCGAGGAGCCCACGGCGGTCGTCGAGTGGCGCGGCGTCCGTGCCCTGGACGGCGTTGACCCGTTTCATTCCTTTGTCGGCAGCGACGCGCTGAGGATGTCGCTGGCCGCCAAGATCATCGCAGCGCACGGCGGCGAAGCGAGCCCCGACACAGGCTTGCTCAGGGTTCGCCTGCCGATAAAACAGAGGGATGAGGGATGAGGGACGGGGGATGAATAAGAAAGCATTCAAGATTGGAAAGCATTCCTTTCATCCCTCACCCTGCGGCCCTCATCCCTATTCTTAGGGGGATAATTTGCAACATAAAGACGCACGCATTCTGGTAGTTGACGACGAGCCGACGATGGCCGATTCGCTCAAGCAGAATTTGGTCGAAGAAGGTTATACGGTGGACACAGCGCCGACGGGCGCTGAAGCGATAGAGCTTTTTGATCGCGGCGGCCATCACCTGGCCATCTGCGACCTACAGCTTCCGGACATGGACGGCCTGGAGGTCTTGCGCCACATGAAGGACGCCCGGCCCGCCACCGAGATCATCGTCGTCACCGGCTACGGCACTGTCGCGCGGGCCGTGGAAGCGACCAAGGCCGGGGCTTTCTATTTCGTCGAAAAGCCTTTCGACTTTGAGCAGATGCAGCCGCTCGTGGAGAAGGCGCTTGAGCGGCGCGAGCTGATGGCGGAATCGGAGAGCCTGCGCCGCCAGCTCTCGACGCGCGCCGAATACTTCAACATCATCGGCGCGTCCAAGCAGATGCAGACCATCTATGAGACCATAGAGTCGGTCGCCAAATCCGACGCCAACGTCCTCATCGTCGGCGAATCGGGCACGGGCAAAGAGTTGATCGCCAACGCCATTCACTACAACTCCCTGCGCTCGAAGAAGCCTTTCATCAAGGTCAACTGCGCTGCGTTGCCGAAGGAGCTGATCGAGTCGGAGCTGTTCGGCCACACCAAAGGCGCGTTCACGGGCGCGCATGCCGACAAGGAAGGCTTGGTGCAACACGCTGCGGGCGGCTCTCTAATGTTAGACGAGATTGCGGAGATGCCGGTCGAGCTGCAACCGAAACTGCTGCGCGTGCTGCAAGAGCGCAGCTATCGCAAGATCGGGTCTGAGAAAACCTATGCCGTGGACTTTCGTCTCATCTGCTCGACCAACCGCATGCCCGCAGACGCCATCCGCGATGGGCTCTTGAGAGACGACCTCTTCTATCGCATCTCGACCATCACGATTCACGTTCCGCCTCTTCGCGAGCGCGCCGAAGACATACAACTGTTGACGGAACATTTCCTGAAGATGTACTCGCAGAAGTACGACCGCCCGATCACGGGCGTCTCGCAGGCGGCCTATCAGAGACTCTTCGCGCACTCCTGGCCGGGCAACGTACGCGAGCTGCAAAACGTCATCGAGCGCGCGGTGCTGCTGGCCAAATCGAACAAGATAGAGCCCGTAGATTTGCCCTTCGATAACGGTTCTCTCCCCGAAGGCGCGGCGGGCGCGGCGACCTGGGACGTGCCGCTCAACATGACGCTCGAAGACATAGAGAAGCTGGTCATCGAAAAGACCTTGCAGAGGACGGGCGGCAATAAGCAGGCGGCCGCTAACCTCCTGGGCATCTACCGCCCGCGCCTCTACAGCAAGATCAGGAAATACAACATAGATGTCGGCTCGCTCGTCTCTCCCTGAAGCGTTAGAGCCTGAATAGTATGAAGCGTATTCGAGCGATATTCTTCCTCAGCCTGATGTTGATCTGCGCGCTGGCCTCTCAGGCGCAGGACGGTGGCAAGTGTGCTGCGAAGCTCGCGCAGCTCGGGCAGGGGCCGGAACTCTACGGCCTGCATATGGGCATGACGGCCGAGCAGGTCAAGGCGCGCGTGCCAAGCATTGAGATGGGATTTACGGATGCTTCGGGACTGTCGAAGACCAGCTTCTCGCCGGAGTTTCACCCGGCGATGGATAAAGCGGCCTGGGCCGGAGCGCGCACCATCTCTCTTGAGTTCCTGGACGGGCGCGTGACGGCGCTGCGTATCGCTTATAACGGCTCGTTCAAATGGAAAACGATGGAAGAGTTCGTGCCAATGATGAGCCGCGTGCTCGGGCTGCCCGTCGCGTGGCACCAGAGGCCGCGCGGCGGACAACAACTGGATTGCAGCGATTTTCAGGTCGTCGCGCAGATGATCGGCGGGAGCCCGAGCATCCAGATCACGGACGAGACCGCCAGGCAGACTTGGGAAGACAGGCAGGCGACTGCCGCCGAGGAGGAAGAGAAAAGCGCGCCGTGAGCTTTGTGGGCCCACGGCGCGCCCTCGCACACGCGGCCAGTCTTAATCAATCTGGTATGTAGCCACGCTGGTCGGCGTCTCGAAGCAGCGCACCTTGTAGACCTGCACGCGCTCGTCTGTGACCTGCTCCGAAACGCGTTCAAGAATGTAGCGTGCGAGGTTTTCAGCCGACGGGTTCAACTCTTCGTCGAACGGCTCAAGCTCGTTGATGTTGCGATGATCCAGGTATTGCACGACTTGGTCGGCGGCCTCCTTCAGCTCGCCGAAGTCTACGAGCAGCCCTATGTTGTCTAGTTCCTGCCCGCGCGCATAGATTTCAATCTTGTAGTTGTGCCCGTGTAGATTCTCGCACTTTCCCCTGTAGCCGCGCAGTTGGTGCGCGCTCGAAAAGTTGCGCTCGATCATCACTTCAAATTGTCCGGTCATATTGCTCTTTTCGGTTCCCTCTATTGTTCGGTCTCGCCCTGGCTGGCCGCCTCTTCCATCTTCTTTCTCAGGCTGAGCGGCCGCATGTCCGTCCAGACCTCTTTGATGTAGTCGAGGCATTCCTGTTTCGTCCCCTGTTTGCCCGCGTCGTTCCAGCCCAGCGCGTTCTCGCGGTCAGCGGGCCAGATCGAATACTGCTCTTCATGATTGACGACCACCTTGTAGATAGTGTTGTCCTCGCGTTCGTCTCTATCCACTGAGAGCCTCCTTCTCCGAAGCGCCCGTCGTGCTGCGGCTTCGGACTCTTTAATCGGGACTAGCGATAGTATTATCGCGCCATCGTCTCGTTTTCTTCAAACACCCGCGCCACGTCTTCAATCTGGGAAGTGATGCGACACGGCGGCAGGCTTTCGAGGAACATGCGCCCGTAGGCTTTCGTGCGCAGGCGCGGGTCTAGGACGGCCAGCACGCCCCTGTCAGTCGTGCTGCGAATCAATCTCCCGAGCCCCTGCTTCAAGCTGATGATGGCCTGCGGCACGCTGTACTCGTAAAAGCTTGAGCCGCCCTGCTCGTCTATGTAACGCTGGCGGGCGGCAACCACCGGGTCTGAGGGGACGGCGAACGGCAGCTTGTCTATGATGACGCAGGAGAGTTGCTCGCCGCGCACGTCCACGCCCTGCCAGAAGCTCGCCGTGGCGAAAAGCACGGCATGCGGCGTGGCGCGGAATTTTTCCAGCAGCCCAGCCTTAGACGCCGTGCCCTGCAAGAGACATGGATAGTCAACCTCGCGCGCCACCCAGTCATAGAGGGCCCGCATCCCAGCGAAGCTGGTCGAGAGGACGAAGGCGCGTCCCTCGGTCGCATGCAGGATTTTGACGACTTCCGAGGCGGCCGCCTGGGCCCACTGCGGCGAGCGCGGGTCTGGCATACGTTGCGGCAGATAGAGCACAGCCTGGTTCTCGTAATCGTAGCTCGAAGGCGCTATGAGGTCGTCGGCTTCCGCGAGGCCGAGGCGCTCGCGGATGAAGGAGAAGCTGCCCGCGCTCGCTAAGGTCGCAGAGGTCAGCACGACCGTCTCGACGCGCTCGAACAGCTTGTCTTGCAGGAGTCCCGAAACGTCTATGGGCGAGGCGCGCAAAAACGTCCCGCGCCCGCGCCGCTCCATCCAGTAGACGAAAGCACGTTCGTCGCCCGCGACGATGAATTGCAGGTCGAAGCGTATCTGTCGCACGCGCCTGACCAGATTTTCGATCTCGGGCGGCTGCTCGCGCAGGGCTGCGAGCGTCGTCTCCATACGTTCGAGCGCGCCGTCCAGGCCCAGATAAGCATCGCCCTGCGCCGTCGCCTCGATCTCGCCATCAGTCTTGCGGCGCGCAAATGTGCCGGGCAGTATGGGAAACCTTCCCTCTTCACCGCGCCCTTCGCGAAAGCCCATCCAGAAATTGTCCGCGAAGCGCACGACCCTTCCGGCCGTGCGCGTCAGCTCTTTATTGATATCGACATTTGTGACCGGAAGCTGCGCGAGGTCACGCACCAGGTCTTCTATCTGGTAGCTGGAAACCTGCGAGCCGAAATATTCGGCCGCCACGTCTTCGACCAAATGAGCTTCGTCAAAGACCACGGCCGAATAGTCTGGCAGGACTTGGCCGTACTCGCTATTGCGCAGCGCGAGGTCTGCGAAGAAGAGATGATGGTTGACGATCACGATGTCTGCGTCCAGAGCGCGCTGTCGCATGCGCGTGATGAAGCACGGGTCGAAGTCCGGGCACTTCTGGCCCAGGCAAGTCTCAGAGCGCGCGTCTATGTGACGCCAGAAGGGGAGATTTTCGGGGAGCGCGACCAGCTCCGCCCGGTCGCCGACCTGTGACTCGCGGGCCCACCGCCTGACCTCGTCGAAATAATCAAGCTCGTCGAGGCCGTCCAGGACGGGAGAGTTCTCGGCCCGCTTAATGCGTTGCAGGCAGGCGTAATTGCTGCGGCCCTTCATGTAGGCTGCGGCGAACTTGCGCGGCAGGACGCGCTGAAGGAACGGGATGTCCTTCTCCATCAACTGCTCTTGCAGGTTCTTCGTGCCCGTGGAGATGATGACGCGCCCCTTGGTGCTGAGCGCGGCCGCGATTGCCGGCACGAGGTAGGCGAGCGTCTTGCCCGTGCCCGTGCCGGCTTCGACGATCAGATGTCGCTTCTCGTGAAAGGCGCTGAGCACCGCCTCGGCCATCTGAATCTGGCCGGGCCTGTACTCGTACTCCGGATGTGTGCGCGCGATCAACCCGTCGCGCCCGAAAATCTCTTCCATATAGGTTCAAGCGGCGGGAGTTTACGTTTGCAGGCCCTGAGAGACGTTTGCGACTACGACGGCTCAAAATATAACATTCGACGACGACGAGAGCCTAACACGGGAAGGCTCCGAGGCCCGGCCCCGCGTTTTCATCGCTTTCATTATTGTGCGGCCGTTCCCTTGACAGACTGCTCGGCGGCAGGCTCCCTGTTTTTTCGCTCAAGATGAATGACAATGCCGAGTTGCGATGACCCTTCCTGCATCACGAAGTCAACGTCGCGCTCGCGGTCAAGCTCGAATCCCAGGCGGTTGAGGTTCTCTATGCTCTCTGAGAGCAACTGCTGGTTGTAGGTGTCGCCCTCGCGAATCAGCAGGGCGCGCCGCAACTCTTCATCCTCGGCCCGTCGATTATCCTGAAAGCTGATCGCCCGGACGGTAAACTGCGGGCCTTCGTCAATAGTAAAGCGGAAGTCAACGAGCGCATCCCCCGCCCCTTCCAAGCCCCCTCTGAACAGCGGCTCGGGCTCGGCCGTGTAATGCAAGTAGCCGCTGTTGGCGTAAAGCGTCTTCAATCGTTCATACAATCCGCGACCGATCTTTTCGCCGTCGGCGATGTCGCCGGGCTTGAGGTCGAGTATCTCCAAGACCTGCGCGGGCGAAAAGAGCTTTGAGCCTTCGACGCCGAGTTGGCCCAGGCGATAACGCGAGCCTTCGCTGACCGGCACCATGACTTTCAAGATGCCTTCGGACAAATCCAACTGCGGCTCGTCAACCCTGGCTTGCAGATACCCCTGCGACCTCATGAAAAAGTCCAGCCTGCGCCGACACTCGTCGAACACGCGCCGGTCATAGAAGCCTTGCGTGTAATGGTCTAGGCACTGCGTCGCCTCTGCGCGCAGTTGTTCGGTCGAAAAGATTTTATTGCCCTGAAATTGAATCTCCGCGACGCGAAGTCGCTCGCCCGCGCCGACGATGAAAGTGACTTCCTTCGCCGTGGATGAAAGCTCGGCCTCGCGCGCGTCTACGGTCGCATTCAGATAGCCGAGCCCTGCGAGCACTTGCCTGACAACTTCAACGGCATCGGGAACCCTGGACTCATCGAGGGGAAGCTCTTTTGTGCCCCCGATCTGCTTATCGCGGAAAGCGCGCAGGATGTCCGCTTCGGGGATTTGGCCCAACCCTTCAAACTTGATGCTTTTGATTCTCAGCTCCTTTGCGGCCGGAGCGGCCGGAGCCTGAAGATAAATGAAGGGCGGATGCCAGGCTTCGCGCGACGGTGCGCCCGCCGCGCCCGCCGTCAATAACAGAAGCGGGGCCAGCGTAAGAAAAATCCTGCGCATAGAGCACCTCCTCGAAGGGCAAACGACATCCCTTCGCCCTGCCGTTTTCAATCCGCGCCCATCGCTTCCGGCTGCGGCGCTCCCTGTCTGAGGCGCTGCTGGTAGAGCGGGAAGCGTGCCGTCAGTTCCTCGACCGACTGGCGCACTTTGCGGCGCACCTCTTCCGATTGCGGGTCGTGCAGGACTTCGGCTATGAGTCGTCCGACCTCGCGCATCTCCTGCTCGCCCATGCCGCGCGTCGTCAGGGCCGGTGTGCCGATGCGGATACCGGAAGTCACGAAGGGCTTGTTGGTGTCGAAAGGAATGGTGTTTTTGTTGACGGTGATCCCTGCGGCTTCGAGCGCCTTCTCGGCATCCTTGCCCGTTACCCCACGGCCTCCCAGGAAGACATCGACGAGCATCAGGTGATTGTCCGTGCCGCCCGAAACGATTCGTAAGCCCTGCTCCTGTAACTCTGCTGCAAGAGCTTTGGCGTTCTTCAGGACGCTCTGCTGGTACTCCTTGAAATCCTCCGTCAGCGCCTCTCCGAAGGCGACGGCCTTGGCGGCGATGATGTGCACGAGCGGGCCGCCCTGCACGCCCGGAAAGAGCTTGCGATTAATTTCGGCGGCGTGCTCTTCCTTACAGAGTATGAGGCCGCCTCTGGGCCCGCGCAGAGTCTTGTGCGTGGTGGTCGTGACGTAATCGGCGTGCGGGATGGGCGAAGGGTGAAGGCCGGCGGCGATGGGCCCGGCGATGTGCGCTATGTCTGCGAACATACGCGCGCCGATGCTTTTGGCAATCTCGCCTATGCGCTCGAAGTCAATGATGCGCGGGTAGGCCGAAGCGCCGCAGATGATCAGCTTGGGCCTATGCTCTTCGGCAATGCGTTGCAGCTCGTCGTAATCAATCTGCTCCGTCTCGCGCGAGACGCCGTAGTCTGCGACCTTGTAGCTGAGCCCCGAAAAATTCATCGGGTGGCCGTGCGTGAGGTGGCCGCCGTGCGAGAGGTTCATGCCCAGGATTTGGTCGCCGTACTGCACGGCTGCGAGGTAGACGGCCATGTTGGCCTGCGCGCCGGAGTGCGGCTGGACGTTGGCGTGCTCTGCGCCGAACAGCTCTTTGGCGCGATCAATGGCCGCCTGCTCAACCACGTCCGTAAATTCGCAGCCGCCGTAGTAACGCTTTCGCGGGTAGCCTTCGGCGTACTTGTTCGTGAAGACCGAGCCCATAGCTTCGAGCACGGCCTCGCTGACGAAATTCTCCGACGCGATCAACTCAAGCCCGTGAGCCTGGCGCGCAACCTCGTCGTCAATCGCGCGACTGATGAGCGGGTCAACCTCGCTGAGCGGAGCGTTCCTCTTATCTCTCATCCTCTTTCTCCATCTGTTTGATCTTTTCGACGCGCGCGGCGTGACGACCGCCGTCGAACTGTGCGCCGAACCAGGCGCGTACGATCTTCGGAATATCTTCGGGCGGAGTGGTGCGCGCGCCGATGGCGAGCACGTTGGCATCGTTGTGCTGGCGTGCGAGGCGCGCGGTCTCTTCCGACCACGCGAGGGCTGCGCGCACGCCCCGCACTTTATTGGCGGCGATTGCCATCCCCGTGCCCGAGCTACAGACGAGCAAGCCTTGCGAAGCCTCTCCGCTGGCGACCCGTTCGGCGACTCTCCGCGCGTAATCCGGATAATCCACGGACTCCGCCGAGACCGTGCCGAGGTCTTCGACTTCCAGGCCCAGCTCTTGCAGTAGAGGCTTCAGACGCTCCTTCTCGGCGTAACCGGCATGATCGCTGGCGAGCGCTACTTTCATCCTTCAGACGACCTCACTTTTTTGCACGGGCAAGCATCAAGAAGAAGCAAGATGGTACATCACGCTTCGCGCCTGCCGCAATGAGAAAGCGTGAAACCGGAAGCGGGGACGGGAGCGTACTCGAAGAAGGCTCGTGGCCGTTCGAGGGCCCTGTCTGGTTGCTTTACCTGCCGCTGCTGCGCGAGAATGAGAGGCAAGTTATTTATCCATCCCTAAGGAGTCATAAGTATTTACTTATGCGCTGGTCACAATATTTCATCCCGACGCTGCGTGAAGACCCGGCCGACGCCGAAGTTGTCTCGCATCGCCTGCTGCTGCGCGCAGGCATGGTGCGCCAGCTTGCCGCAGGCATCTACTCCTACCTGCCGCTGGCGCAGCGCGTCAGCCTCAAGATCATGCAAATCCTGCGCGAAGAGATGAACCGCATCGGCGGCCAGGAGTTCTATCTGCCCGCCCTGAACCCGCGCGAGGTGTGGGAGGAATCGGGCCGCTGGACTGTGATGGGCGATAACATGTTTCGCCTGCGAGACCGCAAGGGCGCAGACCTCTGTCTGGCGATGACGCACGAGGAGGTCTTGACGACGATTGCGCGCGGCGAGATTCGCTCTTACAAGCAACTGCCGCAGGTCTGGTATCAGATTCAGGTGAAGTTCCGCGACGAGCCGCGCCCGAAAGCGGGCCTGCTCCGCGTGCGCCAGTTCATCATGAAAGACGCCTACTCCTTCGACGTGGATCAGGCCGGGCTTGACCGCTCCTTCGAGCACCAGCGCGAAGCCTATAAGCGCATCTTTGATCGTTGCGGATTGAAGTACACCATCGTCGAAGCCAGCTCGGGGGCGATGGGCGGCTCGGCCTCGAACGAATTCATGGTCAAGACCGATGCCGGCGAAGACATGATCGCGACCTGCGACAAGTGCTCCTACGCCGCGAACCTTGAGAAGGCCACCTCGCGCCTGCCCGAGATCAAAGACGGCATAGGCTTGGACGCGCCCGTAGAGTTTCCCACGCCCAATGTACGCACTATCGAAGATTTGACGACCTTTCCCGGCGGCGCGGCGGCAGACCAGCAGATCAAATCGCTCGTCTTCGTGGCGCCGCATGAAGGCCAGTCACAGTTCGTGCTCGTGCTCCTGCGCGGCGACCACCAGTTGCACGAGACCAAGCTTTCGGACTCGCTCGCGGGAGCGGAGGTCAGGCCCGCGCACCCGGAAGAGATTCGTGAACTGCTCGGCGCAAGCGCCGGAAGTTTGGGAGGCGTCGGGGCGAAGGCGCGTGCGCGCGAGGCTGGCCGCGACTTGCGCATCCTCGCCGACCTGGCCTTGAAAGGTCGCCGCAATATGACTACCGGCGCAAACAAGGATGAGCATCATCTGCGCGGTGTCAACATCTCGCGTGACATCCCCGTTGACAGTTGGGCAGACCTGCGCACGGTCACTTCCGGCGAAGGCTGCCCGGTGTGTGGCGAAGGCCGCCTGGAGATCGCCAAAGCCCTTGAGGTGGGCCATATCTTTAAGCTCGGGACGAAGTATTCGGAGGCGATGGGCGCGCGCGTCCTCACGCAAGACGGCAAGGAGGCTCCAATCGTGATGGGCAGCTACGGCATCGGGGTCGGGCGCATACTCGCCTCCGCCATAGAGCTGCATCATGACGAGGACGGCATCATCTGGCCCAAGGCCATCGCCCCCTTCGATTGCATCGTGACCATCACGAACATGAAGCAGGAGGAGCTGCGCGAAGCCGGAGAGAAACTCTACAAGACTTTGCAGCAGCGGGGGCTCGACGTGCTCCTGGACGACCGCGACGAACGCGCCGGGGTGAAGTTCAAGGACGCAGACCTGATCGGCGTTCCCTACCGCATCACCGTCGGCAAGAAGATCACCGACGGAGTGGTCGAGCTGTTCGAGAGGAGCACGAAGAAGACCGAAGAGGTCAAGCTCGCAGACATAGTCGAGCGCGTACAAAAGCTCGCCCTGGCCGGATTGTAAGAAGAAATTAGCAGGGATAGACTGAGATGGTCAGGATAAAAACGATTTTGGATTTTAGATTTTGGATTTCGGATTTGAAATCTCAAGGCTGCTATCTTAAATCAATTCTTATCCTGACAATCCTGTCCATCCCTGTTAATTCCGCTTTCCCCAGGGGCGCGCAGGACACGCTGCCCGAGCTGGTCAGGCGGATCAAGCCGTCTGTGGTCTCCATCGTGACCTACGATAATCGCGGGCAAAGGCTGACGCGCGGCAGCGGTTTCTTCACAGCGCCCGACCGCATCGTCACCAACCGTCACGTCATAGAGAAAGCCTACAAGGCCGAGGTGCATCTCACCAACGGCAATGCTTACAACGTGCGCGGCGTGCTGGCCGTGGACGGCGCGGGAGACATCGCGCTCTTGCAGGTAGAGGTTCCAGCCTCCTTAGCTTCTCCTTTGCAGGTGGTGCGCACCACTCCGCAGGAGGGAGAGCGCGTCGTCGTCATCGGCAACCCGCTCGGGCTCGAAGGCAGCGTCTCGGACGGGATTGTTTCGGCCGTGCGCGACATTCCGAACTTCGGGCGCATCATCCAGATTACAGCGCCGATCTCGCCCGGCTCTTCGGGCAGCCCCGTCATCAACATGCAGGGCCAGGTCATAGGCGTCGCGACCCTGCAACTGACCGAGGGCCAAAGCCTCAACTTCGCCATCCCTTCCGACCGCGTGGCGCTCCTGCAAGGGCAGACGCTTGTGCCGCGCACGCTCGGCGGGCTGGCCGAAGACACCATTAAGAGCCAGCGCGCGCAGGCCGAAAGATTCTACACGCAGGGTCTCGGGTTTCTGTCGCGCGACGATTGCGAGACGGCGCTCGGCTATTTCAAGCGGGCGACGGATGCCGACCCGAAGTACGCCGAGGCTTGGGCCCAGACAGGCTTCTGTAACGAGAAGCTGGGCCGTCACGGTGAAGCTCTGAAAGCCTCGCGCCAGGTCATCAGCTTACGGCCAGACTCGGCCGAGTCCTACTTCAACATGGGGCTCGCTTATTATCACACGGGCCAGTTCAAGGAGTCTGTAGAAGCTTACCGGCAGGCGCTTCGCCTAGACCCCGAAAGCGCCGAAACTAATTACGCGCTCGGCCTCTCATACGGCAAGATGGGGCGCACGGATGACGAGATACAAGCTTACAGGCGGGCCGTGCGCCTGCGCCTGGACTATAGCATCGCGTACGAGCGATTGGCCCAAACTTACGCCCGCGCGGGCCGCTTCGCGGACGCCGTGTGGGCCCTCAACAAGCTGGTCGAGCTGAAGCCCGGCGACGCCAAAGCCTACAACAGCCTGGGCGAGGCATATATCAAGCTGAACCGCGCGGCCGAGGCGGTCGCCGCCTTTCGGCAGGCGACGCTGATGAAGCCCGATTTCGCCCGCGCCTACTTCAACCTCGGCAAAGGCTACCTGGCGATGGGCAACCGCGACGGCGCGCTCGAACAGCTCAACATCCTCAGAACCCTCGACCCAGACCTCGCGGACGAACTGAACACGGCCATCCCAGCGCAATGAGGCGCTCGCCGGATGGCTCAAAAGGAGGAGAGATGCGGCGAACCGCTTGGCTAATATTTCTCGGTCTCTGTTTCCTGGTATACGGCGCAGGGTTTGCCTCGCAGCATCACGCGAAGGCTCAGGCGAAGAGCGCCAGCGACCTGACGGCCGAGGAGATAGACGACATCCGCGAGGCAGTCTTTCGCTACCAGTTCGAGCACAACGCTTCGGCACAACAGCGGAAAGCGAAGGTCTACTTCTTGTCGCTCGGCAAAGGCAAAGCTCCGAGCGACCTCTTTATGTTGAGGTTCAAGGATCACAAACCGCCCGTCAAGGCGGCCCCGTTGCTGGCGTCCATGAAAATCAACGGCGCGCGAGGGAGAGGAACGGTCGTTAATGGGCTGATCTTCTACGTCACCGAAATCGAGCCGGTCGATGAAGATGAAGTAGAGGTTACAGGAGGCTACTATGAAGCGGACTTGAGTTCCTCGGGCAACAGGTACAGGGTCAAGCGCAAAGGCAGCAGGTGGGTCGTGATCGAAGATAGATTGCTCTACATATCCTGAACCTTCGATTCTTTCGGCTCCCTCCTGCAATCAATCGCTCTCTACTTGATGGCTTCGCCGATGAGCGCCGTCAGGGCGTTGTCCTGAAGGGTCTTGTTCTTCTGCAAGTCGCCGTGCAGGTCGCAGGCGAAGACTGCATAGACGATGGGCAGGCCCGTGTTGAAGAGCGGATTGCGCCGTCGCACTTCGGCCAGGTCTTCGGCGAGCAGCGAGCGGCGCGTGACCCGCCCGTCGCCGGGCGCGTACATCGCCAGCGTCGCCTCAAGGCGCGAGACGCGACGCCCCGTCGAGGTGCGATAATCGCGCGGCCTGGTGAGCGTTACCCAGCGCCCTCGCTTCTCGTCCCTCAACAGCACAGGCGCTTCCAGGGTCTCTTCGCAATCGCCGCCGAAGGCGAACATGGGAACGGGCGCTTCGCCCTCTAAGCCTGCGTCCAGCGCCTCGTGAAAACGGCGCGCGCGCCTGAGCACGACTGCGAAATAGGCGTCCAGGTCTTCGAGCGAGCCGCCCTTGAAAGGGGCATAATCGCCGCCCACCTTGCCGTCCGCATAACGCTCGCGAAAGTCTTCGTCCACGGCGACAGACCAGCCGTAACGCCGCCAGGTCTCCGGGTCATAGAGGTCTACCTGCAAGGGCTTCAGGTTCTCGTCCAGGAAGCGCACGGAAGCCTTGTGCGGAAGCAGTTGAAAGATGGAAGGCGCGCTCAGAGCGTCTTCCCTCGACAGCTTGTTGAGCAGGCGAATCGGACGACGCAAGCCTTCGGTGATCGAATAGCCTTCGAGCAGTATCGCAAAGGCGTTCATCGAGCCCTCGTTCGGCGTCCCGAACATCAGAATCCTATTGATGTGGCGGGCCCCCGCCCAGGTCGGCACCGGGCGAGCTTCAAGGCCCAAGTCCTCGTCACCATACATCGCAGCGTAGCGCGCGATGAGGCCGCCCATCGAATGCGCGACGACGTTGAAGCGCAAGTCCGGGCGCTTCAGCTTGCTCTTCAACAGCTCAAGGCGCTGGACGAGGTCGCGCGCCGTCTCTACGTTGTCGCGCCGCCAGTCGTACGGGAAGACGTAGAAGGTATCACGGTCGCCTTCCGCGCCGGGGTTGGCCCAATCGCCTTCGCGATACCCGCCATACTTTTTGAGAGCGTCGAGCAGGTCGTGATAGATGTAGACTTCGGGCGCGAGCCGCGCCAGCCTGATCGTGTCCACGATCTTGAGCGCGACCAGGTTATCACGGTTGGCCGAGAGGTTGGGCGAGATGGGCAGGCTCAACCCGTCGTCGGATGAGCGAAAGATCGAGGGCCAGACCTCTTCGCCCGTCTGCTTATTGACAAGCTGCGAGCCGAGGATGCCGGGGATGATGATGAGCGGCCGCTTGCCCGTGCGCTCCCTGGATTGGGCAAAGATGCGTTGCAGGTTGGGCGTGCGCCGCGCGCCGCAACCCGAGAGCGGAAGCGTGCCGAGAACGAGCGCCATCAACAAAAGAATGGCCGCGCTGCTTCGCCTCTCTTGTAGTCTTTGCGTGGGAGCCGTTTGTTGCAAGATGAGTTTGGTACGGGCTTTCGAATCGAATGCTACGCGTTTGCCGGGGAGAATAGCCGCTCCTCTCAAAAATCTTTCCGCAGACTACTCGGGCGGCTCGCTCCACCGGCGATTAATCAGGCTGGCGACGAAGCCCGCGCCGAAGCCGTTGTCTATGTTGACGACCGTCACATTCGACGCACAGGAGTTGAGCATGCCGAGCAGCGCCGCCACTCCGCCTAGCGATGCGCCGTAGCCTATGCTGGTCGGAACGGCGACGACAGGCACGCTGACCAGCCCGCCCACCACAGAAGGGAGCGCGCCCTCCATTCCGGCCGCGACGACGAGGACGCGCGAGCGTCTCAGCAGCTCGCGCTCGGCGAGGATGCGATGGATGCCGCTCACGCCCGCATCCCAGACCCGCCGCACGCGATTGCCCATAGTCTCGGCCGTCAGCGCCGCCTCCTCGGCCACCGGAATGTCGCTCGTGCCCGCCGTGACGACCGTGATCTCGCCCAGGCCCAGCTCCGTCCTGTCCCTGCGCACGCGAATCAATCGCGCCGCCTCGTGCCATTCGGCATCGGTGACGACGTTGCGCACCTCCCCGAACGTGCCTTCGTCCGTGCGCGTGACGAGCAGGTTAGGCGAGCGTGCTGCCAATCGTTCGACTATATGGACGACCTGCGCGCGCGTCTTGCCCGCGCCGAAGACCACTTCGGGGAAGCCCTGGCGCGTGGCCCGGTCATGATCGACGCGCGCGTAGCCTATGTCTTCGTAATGCAGGTCGCCTATCAGGCGCGCCGCCTCGCGCATCTCCATCTCGCCGCTCTTGTAAGCACTGAGTAGCTTTTCGATCTCCGCTAAACTCATTCCAGCAACCGTTTCTCTTTGTGCCCTCGGCACTGCCTATAATGTCCGGCCATTCTAGCATTGCAACGGGCTCGCCTCGAAATGGAGTCGCTTGCGCACACGGGCGCGGGCCGCGTAATATTTGTCCCGAGCCGGAGAGATTCTGAGATCATTAAAGTCGAAAGCACTCGGACGCTTCCTCTAAAACTCTTTTTATGGAATTGACTGTCGCCATCACGGGAGCTTCGGGCTCGATCTACGCGCATCGCACGCTCCTGCACCTGGCCGCGAGCGGCACGGTCGAGCGCATCAACCTCATCATGTCTACTTCGGCCCAGACGGTCGCGCGCGTAGAGCTTGGCGCAAACCTGCGCGCGGCAGATGATAAGAGAATCAACGAGTGGGTGGGCCTGCCGGCAGATTCAAAGCTGATCCGCCTGCATCGCCTGGACAACCTGGCTGCCACGCCCGCTTCGGGTTCGCACATGCAGGCCGGGATGATCGTCGTTCCCTGCTCTATGGGCACGCTCGGCGCAATCGCTTCGGGGGCGGGCACGAACCTCATTCACCGCGCCGCAGATGTCACGCTCAAGGAGGGGCGCAGGCTCGTGCTGGTTCCGCGCGAGACGCCGCTCAGCACGATTCACCTGGAGAACATGCTCAGGGTGGCCCAAGCAGGCGCGCGCATTCTTCCCGCGAGCCCGGGCTTTTATCATCGCCCCGCGACGATTGACGCGCTCGTTGACCACCTGGTCTTTCGCATCCTGGATCAGTTCGGCGTCCCGCATTCGCAGGCGACCAAGTGGAAAGGCGATAAGAGCAGCGATGAGTAATAAGCTGACGGCTATTCGCCGACGCCTGATTGGCAGAGTGCGACGGGCGGGTTGGGCCAGTGGCGAATTGCAAAGCTTCAGGCCCGAAAAGCAGCTTTTTCACAGCTTTTTCGTCGCTCTTCCGAGTGGCGCGGCCATTGCTTAGCGCAACAGTAGGTTGGAGGATTGGGGTCACAGCCTGAGTGACCTGCGGCCCCGAAAGATTATGTTGACAGCTACAGCAAGAAACATCCGCACGACGCTCGAAATGATTAAGATCGAGCACACGTTGTTTGCCCTGCCGTTCGCCTTTTTGGGAGCGGTGCTGGCGGCGCGCGGCCTGCCCACGGTCGAGCAGATTTTCTGGATCACGCTGGCGATGGTCGGCGCGCGCTCCTGCGCCATGTCTTTCAATCGCATCGTTGATCGCGAATACGACGCTCGTAATCCGCGCACACGCACGCGCGCTCTTCCGGCGGGCGCGCTCCCGGTCGGCTTCGTCTGGGCCTTCACGATTGTCTCGGCTGCGCTCTTTCTTTTAGCGGCGGCGATGCTCAATCGCCTGTCTCTCCTCCTGGCTCCGGTCGCGCTCGCCTCAGTCGTGCTCTATTCCTTCACTAAACGCTGGACTATGCTCTCGCATTTAGTGTTGGGCTGGTGTCTCTCGATAGCCCCGGCGGGCGCTTGGATTGCCGTGCGCGGCGCGCTGGATAGTCCCGTCCCCCTGCTGCTCTCGCTGGTCGTGCTCCTGTGGACTGCCGGGTTCGACGTGCTCTACGCTTGCCAGGACTTTGAGTTCGACCGCGCCGAAGGGTTGCACTCGATTCCGAGAGAGCTGGGGCTCGGGCGTGCGCTCTGGATTTCGCGTCTCTTCCACGCGGATGCGTTCGCCGCGCTCGTCGCGCTATACTTGGTGACGCATTTGGGGCCGCTCGCTCTGCTCGGCGTCTTAGCGACGGGGGCGCTCCTGGTCTACCAGCACACGCTTGTCCGAGCAGATGATTTGAGGCGTCTGAATGCGGCGTTCTTTACCACCAACGCTTTCGTGAGCGTGATACTGTTTGCCACCTTCGGTGGAGCAGCCATCTTCGCCACCACACACTTGTTCAGATAAGAAGCTGATGAAGTTTTCACACGACTCGAAACTCGAAGGGCTCGCCGCCCGCGTCTGCGACGGCGAGCGCCTCTCTTTTGAAGACGGGCTGGCGCTCTACGCGACGGACGATCTGGCGGCGCTCTCGAAGCTGGCCGATCTGGTCAGGCGGCGCATGCACTCTCGCACGACCTACTTCAACGTCAATCGCCATTTCAATCCGACCAACGTCTGCTACGCCGACTGCAAGTTCTGCAACTTCTACCGCACGCCCAGGCAGGCGGACGCCTACACGCACAACATTCAGGACTCTCTGCGGATAGCGGGCGAGGCCGTCGGTGAGGGCGCGACCGAGCTGCACATCGTCGGCGGCCTCAACACCAAGCTGCCCTTCAGCTACTTCACAGACCTGCTCTCGGAACTCAAGAGCCGTTACCCCTCTCTTCATCTGAAAGCGTTCACGATGGTCGAGCTTGACCACTTCGCGCACTTCTACAAGATGACGGACGAGGCCGTCATTGAAGAGCTGAAGCGGGCGGGGATGGATTCGTGTCCGGGCGGAGGGGCGGAGATATTTCGCGAGCCCACGCGCTCCATGATCTGCGCGCACAAGTGCGACGCAGACCGCTGGCTTGAGCTTTCCGGCAAGGTTCATGCCGCCGGACTCAAGACCAACGCGACGATGCTCTACGGCCACATAGAGACGATTGAAGATCGCGTTGACCATCTCATACGCCTGCGCGAGCAGCAGGACAAGTCGGGCGGCTTTCAGTGCTTCATCCCACTGGCCTTTTATCCGCCCGGCACGCAGCTCTCTCACCTGCCGGGCCCAACCGGGGTTGACTCTCTGAAGACCATCGCGGTCTCGCGCCTGATGCTCGACAACTTCGCGCACATCAAGGCGTACTGGGTGATGCTCGGGAAACGCCTGGCCCAGGTCGCGCTCCATTACGGCGCGAACGACCTGGACGGCACGATCACTGAAGGCGGCGAGCTGACGGAAAGCTATTCGGTCGAAGCCGGCGGCGAGGTCAAGATGACCAAACAGGAGATCATCACACTGATTGAAGACGCCGGATTCGAGGCGGTCGAGCGCGACACGCTCTACAACCGTGTCGAGCGAGAGACGACGGCCGCCTAAAGGGTCGCCTGCCGAAAAGCGTGTCCTCTGCCAAAATCTCTTACGGAAACCTTTTGACGATGAGCACTGCAACCGAAACAAGAACCATCACGGTCGCGCATTCGCCCGACTCCGACGATGCTTTTATGTTCTACGGCCTGGCGACCAACAAGATAGAGACGGGCGACCTACAGTTCACGCACGTTCTGGAAGACATTCAGAGCTTGAACGAGAAGGCGCGGCGCGGAGTCTACGACGTGACGGCCATCAGCTTTCACGCTTACGCTTACATAGCCGACCGCTACGCGCTGCTTCCGCACGGCGCAAGCATCGGCGACAACTATGGGCCCATAGTGGTGGCGCGCGCTCCGCACTCGCCGCAGGATTTGTCCGCCCTCAAGGTGGCCGTGCCCGGCACTCTGACGAGCGCGTTTCTGGCCCTGCGTCTCTTCAACCCTGATTTCGAGTATGAGGTCGTGCCCTTCGATCAGATCATCGCGGCCGTGCAGGAGGGGCGCGCAGACGCCGGGCTCCTGATTCACGAAGGCCAGCTCTTTTATCAAAGCCTCGGGCTGCACAAGGTAGTTGACCTGGGCGAGTGGTGGCACGAGCGCACGGGGCTGCCGCTGCCTATGGGCGGCAACGTCATCCGGCGCGAGCTGGGGCCGGAGTTGATGAGCAGAGTGTCAGGCTATCTGCACAAGAGCATCCAATACTCTTTAGATCATCGCGAGGACGCGCTCGCCTACGCCATGCAGTTTGCGCGCGACATGGAGCCGGCGCTGGCAGACAGATTTGTCCGGATGTGGGTCAACGACCTGACCCTGGACTACACTGCGCGCGGGCGCGAAGCCGTCCAGCGTTTGCTCACCGAAGGCTTTGAGCGCGGCATCATCCCGCATCAAGTCTCGGTCGAGTTCGTCGACTGAAGAGGCGGAAAGCAGACGCAAACAGGGCTGGACAGGATGGTCAGGATAAAGCATTGATTTTATGTTTTATCCTGACTATCCTGTCCAGCCCTGTTTAATTTCTTCTTCAAAAAATATTCCGGCGGCGCGAGTTGGAAGGAACCCTGCGCCGCCGACCCGTCTTGTCAGTGACCAGCCTGAGTTTAGCTCGCCGCAGCAAGAGTGCTGGGGTGGGTCTCGTAGATGCCTTCGTCCTCGAAGGCGCGGAGGACTTTCTCGGCGTGAATGGCTATGGAGCCGAGGGCGTCGGCCAGCTTCCATTCGACCGTCAGGTTATGTGCCATCACGCGCAAAGGCTGGTGCGTGGCCACGATCAGATGGCAATTGATCGAGCGCGGGTAAGGGTCGCCCACAGGCGTATAACGCCCGGTCTCGACTATGGAGCAGAGGACGTGCTGTGCGGCGGGCGTCAGCTTCTCGATATGTGTCAGCAAGAGCGTGCCCGTGCCGGCCGCCGCCAGCAGCCCCCGGCTCATAGATGTGTGCGCGACGCCGCCCGTCGCTCCGGCCAGAAAGAGCGCCGTGCGGTCGCCGCGCACATCGTCGGCGAGCTGGCGGCCATCAAGCTCCTCCCACGAGCTTGATCCCTGCCTCATCCCGTGGAGCAACGCGGCCGCTGTGCGTTGCCAATGCGCGCGAGCGCTGTAGAGGTTCACGGGAAGGCGGGACGCCGCCAGCCGCCGATACAAAGACCTGAGTCTCGCTTCGTCGGCTCTTACATCCAACAATATGCCGCTGCCGTCTCTCATTACCTTATGAGCGTAGCCGTAAATATGATCGCCAAGTCGAAGAAGCCGGGCGATTCAGCAGTTCCATCCATCGCCTCAACGTCAGAGTTCGAGGAGCCCCCAATGCCGCCGCCGGGCGTCTCTGTCACTCCGGCTCGGGCCCCAATGGCCCCCATGCTTATGATCGTCGCCAGTAACGCGACGCCCGCAACTTTTTTCAATCCCTTCATAGTCCCCTCTTCTGATTCAGAAGTTTAGTTTTACCTGGATCGAACCTTCTGGCATGCCCACCGTAAAACCCGTTCCAGTTCTCCTAACGCGCCAATCCTATTAACAATAGGCGTGCCACTGCGCCAGCGTGCGCACGCAGCGCCACTTGAGCCTTATAAAACGGGGGGTTGGATGCAGAAGGCGCTGGCCGCGCTCGCGCCCAGGCGACAAAAATTTTGCGGCCCCAACCCGCAGCTTTGACGTGCGAGAGGCATAACGGCCCCGGTTTAACTGACTTTCAGGCGGGTGCCGGAGATTTTGCAGCGAGTGCAAATTTTTTTGCGGTTTTGGAAGCGAGGGTCAACCTTCAGCCACGTCCGTCTCGTCGGCGACCGGGTGCGCGATCTCGAATCGTCGCAGCTTGTAGTTGAGCGTCTGGCGGCTGAGGCCCAGCAGCCCCGCTGCACGCGTCATATTACCGTTGTGGCGCGCGAGGGCTTCCGTCAAAAGCTGGCGCTCGATGTCCTGCATCAGCTCCTTGAAGTCAATCGGCTTGGAGAAGTCTAGGTGAAAGCGGACGGGCGATTCTGTGGCGGCGGCGCGCAGGATGTCTGAGGAGAGCGATTCGGCCCCGACCGATTGGCCGTCCTCTGCGAAGACCACTATGCGCTCGATCTCGCTGCGAAGCTGGCGGACGTTTCCCGGCCACTGGTAGCGCACCAGGTAGCTCATCGCCTCTGGCGTGATGCCTGCCAGTTGCCGGTTGTTGCGGCGGCAGGTCTCCTCGAAATAGTAGGAGGCCAGGAGCGGGATGTCTTCGGGGCGCTCGCGCAGCGGCGGAACCTTGATGACGAAGGTGTTGAGGCGATAGAAGAGGTCTTCGCGGAAGCGCCCTTCCCTCACGTCCCGTTCGAGGTCGCGGTTGGTGGCGGCAATGACGCGGACGTTCACCTTCTGCGGCGCTTCGCCCAAAGGCATGATCTCGCCGCCCTGTAGAAAGCGCAGGAGCTTGGGCTGCACTTCAAGCGAGAGGTCGCCGATCTCGTCCAGAAAGAGCGTGCCGCCTTCGGCCGCGCGCACGATTCCGCGCTGGTCGTTGACGGCCCCCGTAAAAGTGCCGCGACGGTGGCCGAAGAGCTGGCTCTCGACCAGCTCGCGCGGAGCCGCAGTGCAGTTGAAGGGCAGAAAGACCTTATCGCGGCGGCTGCTCTCCTCATGCAGCGCACGCGCTATGACCTCTTTGCCTGTGCCCGATTCTCCGAGGACGAGCACGGGCGCTTCCGAATCCTTGAGCCGCTCCATGCGCGAAAGCACATCGCGCATGGCGAAGCTGGTGGCGATGATATTGGGGAAGAGCCCGGAAGCGGAAGGCAGCGCCATCGCGTTGAAGGGGCGGGCGCGCTTCATGTCCGAACGCAGGTCGATCATTTGCAGGGCGAGGCGGGCCGTGCCGGTCAAAGCGTCCAGTATCTCGCGGCGACGATCTGAGAGCGGCGACGGTGCGTGCAGATAGAGGACGAAAGCGCCGCCGTTTCGACGCGGGGCAAGCGTGCGACAGTGCTCGCCCTGGGCGGCTCCGCGAAGGACTGCGGCAGGAGCAAACGAGAGCGTCCCCGTCTCGGATGAGGACGCGGGCGCATCCTTCTCTTTCATCGCCGCCAGGTGCTCTGCGATGGCGCGGGCTGCGCGCTCGCGCCCCTGTTCGTCAAGGTCTATGGTGGCCTGCGCATAAAGCTGCCCGTCGTCGTCGGCCGCGAAGACTGCGGCGCTATCGGCCGCGAGCGCGGACTTGGCTGCGAACATCAGCTCTCTCAGCAGGCGCTCGCGGCCCGAAGAGGCGCTCAGGATTTGTGTGATGAGCGGAGCGACATCCGGCGGGATCAGGTTGATAGACGACGCGGGCGGAATCTGCCAGGCGGCCATGTGCTCGGCTGCGCGTTGCGCCTCGGATTCGGCGCGCTCTGCGTCCAATTGTGCGCCGAGGGAGCGGAACTGTTTGGCCGCTTCGACAAACCGTTCGTGCGCGCCGGAGTATTCTGCGCGCCTGACAAGGCTCTCGGCGTGCTCAAAGACGGTCACGGCCACCTGATAGGGCGCGTTCATCGAGCGAAAGGCTTCTTCCGCCTGTTGAAAGAGGCGCTCGCCTTTGGATGGGTCGCGGCGGCGCGAGATGAAGCTGGCGAGGTTGCGCTGCAAGACCGTATCGAGGTACGGGTAAGGCAGGTGTTCCAGCTCCGACTGCGCGACGGCGGCCCAATCCTCTGCGGCCATCCATTTATCGCTGCGGCGGTAGCCTTCGCACATCAGGAGCGCAGCCTCGCTGGCCATCCTCTCGTCGTTGATCTCGCGCGCCAGGTCGCGGGCGTTGCGCGCGTAGGTCAAGGAGAGATGGACGTTGCGCGCGATGAGCCAGAGCTTGGCCAGAGAGACTAGGGTCTGCGTCTCGTCTTTCTTACTGCCCACTTCGCGGGCGCGCGTGAGGGCGAACCGGAGCAGCTCGTTGGCTTCGTCGACGCGCCCTTGATGAGCGCGCAGGGAACCGAGGGTCTCCGAATAACAGCCTTCGCTGTGGCGGTCGCCCTCTGCGCGCACGGTCGCTAAGGTCTGCTGCAAGCGGCTCTCGGCCACTGCCCAATCGCCCGTGTAGATCAGGCTGATGGCCAGATTATTGTTGACCCGTCCGAGCAGCAGACGGTTCTGCGACCCCGTCAGATGCTCAAGCGCGCGGCGCGAAGCCTTGGCCGCTTCGTAGAAATTGCCCTGGAAGATGAGCATCGCGCTCAGGTTATTCTGAAGCCGCGCGCGATTGATCTCGTCCGTCGTGTGCCTGAGCAGGCGCAGTGCGCGCCTGTAACACATGCCCGCTTCGTCCAGGTCGCCTTCGTGGCGCGCGACCAGGCCCAGATTCATGTAGGTGATTGCCAGCGCCCGGTCACGGTGCGCGCGACGGCCCCATTCAATGGCCAACTCGTAGTGCTCGCGCGCAAGGGGCTGCTCGTCCAGGGCCCAGTAGGTGCGCCCCAGGCAATGATAAGCGCGCGAAAGGCTCGAAGCGTCGCCCGTCGGCTCAAGGCATTCAAGCGCGCGGTTCAGGAGCGTGACGGAGCGCGGGAAATCGTTCTGCCAATAGGCCCGAGAGCCCACGGCGACCAGCAGCAGCCCTCTCAGGTGCGGCGCGAACTCGTCCAGCGCGCGAATGTCGTAGGGAGCTAAGGTCTCGTCCGCGCCCTCATACTGCCCGAGCCCCTCGTAGATTTCTGCCAGCAGCGTGCGCGCCAGCACGCCGCGCTCGCTCGCCGCCCCGTCAGCGCCCGTGGCGATCAGCTCAAGCAGCAGCTTTTGCGCGCCCATCAGGTCTCCGCGATCATTAGCCTTCTGTGCGCGGACAAGGGCATCTGCAAAAGTCGCCTGATTGACTGAAGCCTGGGTCATCGAAGTAAAGGGACGGAAATCTCAAGAACCAAAGGGGCCAAACTCGCAAGCTGTGAGTATAGCATAATTTCCCGGCCTTCGTGCCGATTCCTAAGTTTATAGGACTCTGCGCAGGGCCCTTCGACGGGCGGCAGCGGCGTGGCAACATACGCTCTTTCTCAAGCATCTATATGGTTTACGTTTACCCCTGCGACGCTGGTCAGGATAACTATTAACTTCATTGATTTTAGGCTTGGGCACAGAGGGTCTTATCGGTATGCGGCGATTTTCCTTCGACACTTTTGCGCTGGCAGCGCTTTTGCTCCTTATCACGGCCCCTGCGGGCAGAACCCTTGCGCAGCAATCAAAGGTCGCTGCGCCTGCGGCAGCAACCACGGCCGTGTCGGCTGGCTCGCTGCCGCCTGCCGAAGTGAACCGCATCATCCGCGCCTTCTCGGCCAAGGAGACGGAGTTTCGCCGCGCCCTCAACAGCTATGTCTTTAAGCGCGACGCGACCGTGCAGAGCATAGGGATGGGCGGGCAGGTCACGGGCGAGTATCACCGCGTCTCCTACTTTACTTTCGACGACAGCGGCCAGCGTTTCGAGAAGATCAGTTTCTTCCCGATGCCGACGCTTCAGGAGTTGGTCATCACGAACGAAGACCTGGAAGACCTGGGCGGCATCAATCCCTTCGCGCTCGAAGCCTCTAAGTTAGACCAGTACAACTTCACTTACGTCGGCAAGGAGCGTATAGACGAGCTAGACCTGTACGTCTTCGATGTCGCGCCGAAGGTGATCCCGAAGAAGGTCAGCGAGCGTTTCTTTCAGGGGCGCATCTGGGTGGACGATCAAGACCTGCAAATCGTCAAGGTGCGCGGCAAGGGAGTGCCCGAAGGCGAGCAGCGCTTTCCCACCTTCGAGACCTACCGCGAGCAGATTGACGGTCGTTACTGGTTCCCGACCTACACCTATGCGGACGAGGATTTGGTATTCCAGAGCGGCCAGGTCGTACACATGCGTATGCTCGTCAAGTACTCGGACTTCAAGCGCGGCCAGGCCGACGTGAGAATCATAGAGGACGACGAGGGAGGCGGCCCCGGTATCGAAGACCAGACGCAGCAGCAGCCACAGTCGAAGCCGACGCCCGCGCCTCAGCCTTCGACCCCCCCGAAGTCCAAGCCTTAAGAGCGGGCATAAGAAAAGCCCCGGATGGTGAAAGAAAATCAGGCTCGATTTCTTTCGCTCTTCCGGGGCTTTTCTCTTTTACTCTTTTTCCAGCTCCCCGGCGATCTCTTTGTGAACGCGCTCGATCAGTTGCTCTACGTCGGCGTCCGTCGAGAGCCCTCTGGTTTCGACCGGGGGCAGGAGCACCATTTCAATCGTGCCGGGCTTGGCCTCGCCCGTGCCCTTGCCCATCAGCCTGTCTGTGTTCTTCATCGCGACGGGGACTATCGGCACTCCGGCCTCAATCGCCATGTAGAACGCGCCCTTCTTGAAAGGCAGCAGTTGGCCCGGCCGCGCGCGCGTCCCTTCTGCAAAGACGCCGAAGGAGACGCCCGAGCGGATGCGCGCTGTCGCCGCCTGCACGGTGACTATGGCGCGCTCGCGGTTCGAGCGATCAATCGCCATCACGTTGACGTAGCCCATCCCGTAACCGAGTATCGGCACTTTCAACAGCTCCTTTTTCGCCAGTATGCCTATCCTCCGGCCCGTGTAGCAGAAGAGCGTCGCCGTGTCCAGGTAAGACCTGTGATTCGAGATGAAGACGTAGGTCTGGTGTGGGTCGAGCCTATCGAGCCCGCGCACACGGACGCGCATCCCGCTCCATCGCAGCCAGGCGCGCCCGCCCCAATCGGCCCACGGGTAAACCCACTCGCGATGGCGGGCGGCCCAGGCGACAAACAGCACGGGTGGGCCCAGGATGAGCAGCAGCATCGCGGCGACAAACAGAGACCACCAGTAGCGCAGGCGTCCGCTGAGCGTTGGGCCAGCTCCTATGCTAGACTCGCTCGCAGGCTTCCCCGTAGCTATATCCCCGTCGTTGACCATTTCACTCGAAGGGTGTTCGGAATGGCTCGTCATAGGTTTGCGTTTGCCGTCTTCTGTCTCCTATTCGCCGCAGCCCTGGCCGTCGGCTCGGCCTCTGTCACAGCCCCGGCTTTTGCCCGGCCGCTCTCCGCTCAAGTTCCCAGTCCCCGCTCGGTGCTCGGCTTTACGCCGGGCGATGATCGCACCATTGCCGACTGGCGACAGATCACAGACTACTTCTCGCGTCTGGACGCGGCGAGCGACCGCGTGCTGGTTCAGACCATAGGCGAGACGACGCTGCGCCGCCAGATGATCGTCGCCCTTATCAGCGCGCCAGAGAATATACGCGATCTGGAAAAGTACAAAGCCATTCAGCGCCGCCTGGCAGACCCGCGCACCGTTGGCGACAGCGAGGAACGCGAACGGCTCATCAATCAGGGCAAAGCGGTCGTCGTCATCTCCTGCTCGATTCACTCCACAGAGATCGTCGCTTCGCAGATGTCCATGCAGCTCGCCTACGAGCTGGCTGCGGCCGAAGATGCTGAGACCCGAGAGATTCTGCGCAACACCATCCTGCTCCTGATCCCTTCGGCCAACCCGGACGGCATCAATATCGTCGCCGACTGGTATCGCAAGATGCTCGGCACTCCCTTCGAGGGCAAAGAGCCACCGGAACTTTACCATCACTATGCCGGTCATGACGACAACCGCGACTGGTTCATGCTCAACCTGAAGGAGACGCAACTCCTCACAAGCCTCTTCTGGAAAGAGTGGTTCCCGCAGATCGTCTACGACGTACATCAACAGGGCATGACGGGCTCGCGCTTCTTCATCCCGCCCTTTTACGACCCGCCGAACCCTGAGATCGCGCCGCTCCTGTTAAGAGAGGTCGGTCTCCTGGGCCACAAGGTCGCGGCAGACCTACAGGCGGCGGGCTTTCGCGGCGTCATCACCAACGCCCTCTATGATACCTGGTGGCACGGAGGCTTTCGCACGGCCCCTTACTATCACAATTCCATCGGCATTCTCTCCGAGGCCGCGAGCGCGCGCCTGATGACGCCCGTCACCGTGACGCGCGATCAGCTCGCGCATGCCATGACGCGCGGGATGCCTTCGGCGCTGCAAGCCGCGACCAACTTTCCAGACCCCTGGCCGGGCGGCTTGTGGCGGCCGCGCGACATCATGGCGATGGAGATGCTGGCCTCGCGCTCGATACTTTCGCTGGCGGCGAAATACCGCACGGACTATCTCAGAAATTTCTACGAGCTGGGCCTGGCCAACGTTAAGAGTCAGGCTGAGGGGCGGCCCATAGCCTACCTGATTCCGGCTGGCCGGAGCCGCGACGAAGCGGTGGCGAAGATGGTCGGCGCGCTCGTCGCGCAAGGGGTTGAAGTCCACAGGCTGGAGCGCGAATTGCACATGGAGTTTATGGAGGAGCAGAGAGAGGGCACAGGCGCGGGCCCTTCTTCTCCCGCGAGCGCGCAGCGTCTCGAAGAGACTCCGGCCGGCAGCTACATAGTCTTTGCGGCGCAGCCTTACGGCTCGAACGTGCGCTCGCTCTTTGAGCCGCAGGTCTATCCTGACCGTCGTGGGCCCACGGGCGAAGCCGAGCGCCCCTATGACGTGGCCGGCTGGACGCTGCCGATGCAGATGGGCGTGGAGGTTCAAGGGGTGGCGCGCATCAGAGAGTCGGCTGCGGAAAGAGCTTTGAAGCTCATCACTAGCCAGGGGGAAGTCCACCGCGACCTCGGTCTGCCCGTTGGCCCAGACGGCGTTCCTCTCATCCCGAGCTCTGTCAAGCGCCCCGTGCGCGTAGGGCTCTACAAAAGCTGGACTGCTTCGATGGACGAAGGCTGGACGCGCTGGGTCTTCGACCAGTTCGGCGTGCCTTACCGGACGCTGCGCGACGCGGAGGTGCGAGGGGGAAACCTGCGCGCGAGCTACGACGTGATCGTGCTGCCCTCGCAACGCGCCAAAGAGATCGTCGAAGGCAATCAGCCGGGCACCTATCCGGCGGAATTTACGGGCGGCATCACGCGCGCCGGAGCCGACCACTTGCGCCGCTTCGTCGAAGAGGGCGGAACGCTCATCTGCTTCGACGCTTCGACCGAGCTGGCGATCAAGTATTTCACGCTTCCACAGGCGAGCGCGCGCGCCGCCTCGGCCAGGCGCACGCCTTTCCCCCTGCGCAACGTCCTCGAAGAGGTCAAGTCATCGGTCTTCTATTGTCCCGGCTCGATTCTCTCGATTGACGTGGACACGACGCACCCGGTAGCCGCCGGGATGCCGCCCCGCGCGGACGCATATTTCATCAACAGCTCGGCCTTCGAGGTGCTTGACGCGCAGGCTGTGAGAGTCATCGCGCGCTACGGGCAGGAACGTGTGCTGCGCTCGGGCTGGCTGCTCGGCGAGAGTCGCATCGCGGGCAAGGTCGCGCTCGCCGAAGTCGCCCTCGGGAGGGGCCGCGTCATCCTCTTCGCCTTTCGCCCACAGCATCGCGGCCAGACGTGGGCCACCTTTCCCTTCATCTTTAATTCGATCATGCGGGCGAGCCCGTCCTAGCCGTTCCGAAGGAGCCGGGCCCAAGTCGCGCCGGTAAAGATTGACAATCTCCACGGACAGGCATATCGTGTCGGCCGTCTTCTCAGCCTCGCTTACTCGCTGACGGGAACCTTGTTTCCCATCGGCCTCACGCTACTTCTCATCACCATGCTAACGAAACGCGCACGCGCGTTCATCTCGGTGCAGCAGATCTTGATTATCCTATAGACCACAATCCGTAAGCGTCGAAGGCCATCCAGGTAGCTAGAACCTGACGGACACTGCGCGCGCTCATCACAAATCGAAGGACAGTACTTTCGAGCAGCCTCGAAATCTTTTGAATTTTCTGAAGGGAGAAAAAGATATGGGAAGAATCGAGGAACCATTATCGAGCCAGGACATAGGCCAGTTCATGGGCATCCGCTACCGGCGCTACAGTGGCCGGTTCGTCGGCGAGACGGCGAAAGGCGATTATATAGTGCCTTACGAGATCACCGCACCGGCAAACCCTACCGAAGGGAACCTGCGCCTCATCGTCGAGCCTCCGCACTTCAAAGACCGTCTGGTCGTGCTTCGCGTCCTCGGCCAGGAATTCTTCTTCAACCGGAACTTCAGTCATGCGTCGGTCGGTTTCAGCACCACCGAGCAGCGCATCCTCAACCCGACTCCCGGCTTCCAAATCATCATCGGCGGTCTGAGCTATCCGCCCCCTCCGGCGACGCCGCCCGCCGTCACAGACCTTGAGATCATCGCCGACTTTGCCACGGCCCTGCGCGACAATCCCCCGCCCCTCGTCGGCCAGCTCAAGCGCATCTATAGCATAGGTCTCTCCGATTCGGGCGCAGCCGTTCACAGCCTCCTGCACCTGCCCTACGGGAAATCCCTATTCGATCTCTCTGTGCCGGGGACGACCGGCTTCAGGAACGGCCATCAACCGCTTGAGGGTGACGGGCTGGTCATGTTCTTTCAGAGCGAGTTTGATTTCAACGTCAACTCGCCGCCCTTCTCCGACCGGGCATATCCGAACCATCGCGTCTATGTTGTGACGGGCGCACCACACATCCCCGACGCGAAGACCACGCGCTCAGTACCCACCCCTGTGAGCGTCGCCGGAACGACGCCAATTGACTGGATACCGTTCCTCAAGGCGATCTTCGTGGCGGGTGATCGCTGGTGTACGGCTAACATAGAGCCGCCGCCGAGCACCAGGCCGCTGGTCGCGCCCTATGGCGGAATCGCGCGCGATAGCAAAGGCAATGGTATTGGCGGCCTGCAACACCCCGCCCTCAAACTGGGAGAAGCCCGTTTCGTCGCCTCCGAGCTGAGACAGCCGGGCAATTGGAGGCTCTTCGGCGCGTACTATGACATCAAGTCCATCGGCAGCCCGGACTTCTTTCCGAGCATCGGCCCTTACCTGCGGGTATTCGAGAGAGCCGTTGACGACCTGGGCAGAGCCGGGTTTCTTCTCAAGGAAGATCAAATTGATCTCATCAACAAGGCCAGGATGAGGCTGCCTTACACCTTCACACAAAATTACCAGGCCGGGCTCTTCTTTCCGGCCACCGGGACTAAAAAGCAGGCGGCGAAAAAAGCGGCAGGCCAGCCGCCAGCGAAAGCCCGACGGCGAGCCCGAGCGCAACAAGCATAAGAGCAGGGGCGGCCCGCAGCCGCACGCCTTCTCACATCGAACTCAGGCTACCTCGCGTGAATAAAGGACTTTTCGCTGGCGCGGAGGCCGCAAACCCGAAGGAGGGGATGAAATACCCGGCCAAAAGTCCTTAATGCTGACGCGTCGGCAGCTTCTACCCGCGCGTCGGCATGACGTGCCGAGGCATCAGCATAAGGTGCTGGCGCGTCGGCAGAAGATGCTGGCGCGCCAGCATTGACTGCTGGTGCGTCAGCATTAAGCGCCGGCGGGCCGGAAGCTTCCGCCCGCGCGCGGGTACGTCGTGACGACGCGCCGGTTCTTCGTACTCTCGGGGAAGGCTTGCCTGCCGGGCGGTTGCGGGATTATGCTCTGGCTTGCGTCCGATTCTCCCCTCCTACGCCGGTTTGACCTCGCGAAAGAAATAAGCATCTCTTTCCGGTGGTGTGCATCAAAGGGTTACGCGCCCCCCGCCCCTGACGGCTGGCGCTTCGTCCCGCATAGGAGCTTACTAAAAAGATGAGAAAGATCGTCTCCGCTTGCCTGCTCCTCTCCCTTTTTCTGCTTCTGGCTCAGTTTGCAGGGGCGCAGACGCGTGCGCGCCGTGTGGGTCAAAAGACGAGCACGCCGCCGCAGCCTCCCGCCACAGCACCGTCTCCGGCCGGTACGGAGTCTGCGCCGACAACTACTTCGCCGCGCCGTCCGCCCGTTCTTGGCGGCGCAGCGACCACTAACGGGGGGACGCCCGCGCCCTCTCCCACCTCGCCGGCCCCGAGCAATGAGCCGGAAGAGGTTGACGAGGGCGACGTGGTGAGGGTCAACACGGCGCTCGTCACAGTCCCCGTGAGCGTCATGGATCGCGCGGGCAAGTATGTGCCAAACCTGCGCCAGCAGAATTTCCGGGTCTTTGAAGACGGCGTCGAACAGCAGGTCTCTTACTTCGCCTCGGTCGAAAAGCCCTTCACGGTGGCGCTCGTGATAGACACTTCCGGCTCGACCCGTTTCCGTATAGACGAGATACAGGACGCCGCGCTGGCCTTTGTTGACCAACTGCGTCCCGACGACCGTGTGATGGTCGTCTCCTTCGACGATAAGGTCAGGGTGTTGGCCGAGCCGACGAGTGATCGCTATGTGCTGCGCAACGCGATTCGCCGCACGAGTCCGGGCGACGGCACAAAGCTCTACGACGCGATTGATCTGGTCATCAACCAGCGATTCAATCGCATACAGGGACGCAAGGCCATAGTCCTCTTCACGGATGGCGTGGACACGACCAGCAAGGTCGCCAGCTACGAGAGCACGCTGCGCGATGCCGAGGAGCTTGATGCGCTCATCTACCCTGTGCAGTACGACACTTATAATGACATGCAAAGCGGAGGCGGTGGCGGCGGCTCCTGGCCTTCTCCTTATCCGAGACGGCGCGGCAATTCTCCGTGGGACATTCTCGGGGATATTCTGAGCGGCGGCGGTGGCATGGGCCGTGGCGGCATCATCATCGGGCCGGGTCGGCGTGGCGGTGGCGGCGTGGGAACGAGCCGCAGCGAATATGAGCGCGCCGACGCTTACCTGCGAGAGCTGGCCGCGAGGACTGGCGCGCGCGGCTATCGCGCAGACAGCATGAGCAATCTCTCGCAATCCTTCGCCCTGATCGCAGAGGAGCTGCGCCGCCAGTACAGCCTGGGCTATTACCCGAAGACGGCCGCGCAGGCCGGACAGCGACGCCAGATCAGAGTCAGAGTCAATCAACCGGGCCTGATCGTGCGCGCCCGCGACAGCTACATCTCAAGCCAGCAGCCCGGCACGGCCACCGCCCAGGACAACGGCACACAGCAACCCCAGAAACCGGAACTCCGCCGCAGACCCTTCATCAATTAAGGGATGAGGGATGAAATGGGTTGAATGTTTGAGTCACTTGAGCAGTTCACTCAATCATTCATCCCTCATCCCTCCGCCCTCATCCCTTACACTATCGTTCCGTCTTTAATAGTCGCGTTTTTGGGGACGAGGATGATGCGGTCGCGTATGAAGTAGCTGCCGTCTGGGCTGTCGGCGTTCTCTATGCCGCGCTCGTTGATGAGGCGCACGCCCTCTCCTATGCGGGCGTTCTTGTCTACTATGGCGCGGCGAATGACTGTGCCGCGCCCGACCCCTATGCGCGGCGTGCCGGCGGCCAGCTCGGCCCGCATGTCGTCTATCGTCTGGTAAAAGTCCGCGCCCATCATGATCGTGGATTCGATGATCGTGCCCTGCTCGATGCGGCTGCGCAGGCCGATCACGGATTGCGTGATGCGCGCGCCGTTGATGATGCTGCCTTCGCTGATGAAGGACTCGCGTATCTCGGAATTGTTGACCTTCGAAGGCGGCAGATACCTGGCGCGCGTGTAGATCGGAGCGTCGGCGTCGAAGAAATTGAACTTCGGGATGGGCGCGGTCATCTCCAGGTTGGCCTGGTAGAAGGCGTTGATCGTCCCGATGTCCTCCCAGTAATCGTCAAACATGTAGCCCTGCACGTTGCCCGACTGAATCATCGACGGGATGACCTCGCGCCCGAAGTCCAGCCACGAATGGTCTTCATCGAGGATTTGCTCAAGCCGGTCGTACTTGAAGACGTAGATGCCCATCGAGGCGAGGAAGGGGCGCGAGCGCGCCTCCTCGGCGCTCAGGCCGAGGGCTTCCGTGTTGACCTTCATCGCTTCCAGGGCCTCGCCCTTCGGCTTCTCGCTGAACTCTATGATGCGCCCCTCGGGGTCTGTCTTGAGCAGGCCGAACTCGCTGGCCGAATCGGGCCGAATCGGAATCACAGAGATCGTCACGTCAGCATCCGTCTCGTAATGGCGCGCGAGGAACTTGCGATAGTCCATGCGGTAGAGATGGTCGCCCGAAAGGATGAGCAGCGTGTCTATGCCCCAGTCGCGGATGTGTGGCAAGACTTGGCGCACGGCGTCGGCCGTCCCTTGAAACCACTGCCGGTTCTCCGGCGTCTGCTCGGCGGCCAGGATTTCGACGAAGCCGTCCGAGAAGGGCGAGAAGCGATAGGTGCGCGCAATGTGACGATTGAGGGAGGCCGAGTTGTACTGCGTGAGCACGAATATCTTGATGATGTCGGAGTTGATGCAGTTCGAGATCGGGATGTCTACCAGACGATATTTGCCGCCTAAGGGGACGGCGGGCTTGGAGCGTTGATGCGTCAACGGAAAGAGGCGCGTGCCGACGCCTCCGCCCAGAATCACTGCCAGCACATTATGCGTTCCGGCTGCCATTGCTGCCATTGTTCGACTCCCCCATGCTTGATTGTTTGTTTGGAACGCACCGAGCATAGTCCCGAAAGCACAGCTTTTCAAGAGCAGAAGGAGGGGCGCTTTAGTAGGCTGCGGCCGCGCTGCTGGTCTTGATGCCTTCGGCTTCCTGCGCGATCTTGACGCCGACGCTCGCGCCGATACGGGTAGCGCCCGCCTCTACCATCTTGCGCGCATCATCCAGGCCGCGCACGCCGCCCGAAGCCTTGACGCCAAGCTCCTGCCCGACCGTCTGCCGCATCAAGGCCACGTCCGCAACCGTCGCGCCGCCTTTGGCAAAGCCCGTCGAGGTCTTAACGAAATCCGCGCCCGCCCGCTTGGCCGCAAGACAGGCCCGCACCTTCTCTTCATCCGTCAACAGCGCAGTCTCGATAATCACCTTGCAGACGACATTGATTTCGTGCGCGACCTCTACGACGGAGCGTATGTCATGCTCGACGGCGCAATCATCGCCGCTCTTGAGCGCGCCGATGTTGATGACCATGTCCACTTCGCGCGCGCCGTCGAAGATCGCGCGCCGCGCCTCGTAAGCCTTCACGTCGGGAAGGGTCGCGCCTAAGGGGAACCCGATCACTGTACAGACGGGCACGCCCGAGCCGTGCAGGTGACAGGCAGAGGCTCGCACCCAGGTCGGATTGACGCAGACCGAGGCGAAATGAAAGCGCGCGGCCTCTTCACACAGGCGCTTGATGTCGGCTTCGGTCGCTTCCGGCTTGAGCAGCGTGTGGTCTATGAGGCTCGCCCAATCGCCCGCGCGCGCCGTCTCGCCCAGGACGAGGCCGATGCGAGATGCGCCGGCATCCACTACCCTGTGCATCCGCTCGGGGCAGCGATTGAAACATTCCGAAGTGCACCCGCACATCGCCGCCTGATTGTCACCGTCGCCGTTCAGGCGCGCGACGATGACATCCGTAATCTGCTCGACCAGGCGCTCCAGATCGCCGTTGTGTGTGTATGCCATTTTCTGCTCCTGTGAATGCCTCTTAATGATAGCGTCCGGTGGCCCTGATTATCATCCCTTCGCCTGAGAATGGCAAAGCCGCGAGCCGCCCTCGGAGCAAAAGAAGAAAGGTCAGCAGCGGCTACGATGGCGGCGCTGCTGACCTGCATGGCTTTCGCTTCTCTCTTCTTAGTAGGGGCTGCCAAGCTCCTGCATGCTCTTCACTTCCGTGTAGCCTTGCGGAATCTCGAAGAGCGCGGCGTCCAGCGTCGCCTTCGAGATTTCCAACACCTCCTGTGTCGAGGAGGATTCCGGGATATTAGCCGCCACTTCATCCGAGCCGCTCGTGCCCGTGTTGAACTTCATCCTCGTCGTCGTCTGCACCGGATAGCCCAGCTTGACCGTGCCGACGCTCTTAAAGCGCACTTCGTCCACGCAATCGGATTGGTCTGTGCCGAAGTTGGGTGTGGCCGACCCGTCCGTCGCGCAGTTCATGCCGTCGGGCAGGTCTACGTACCAGCCGTCCGTCTCCATCTCCATGTTCATAGAGTTGCAGGCCCCCTCAGAAGCCTCGATGGCTATCCTGGACTTGAGGTGGCGGGCCGTCATGCCCATGATCTCGCGCCGCTCGCCCGTGTCAGTATTGGTAGTGGTATAAGTGACCACGCCCCCCTTGCGCTTGCCCGCCGCCGTGCGCTGCGATTGCCCGCCGCTGCCAGCGCCAGCGCCGCCGGTTTCCAGTGGCGCTATGAAATAGGTCTTCGTCTTATCGTTGATATAAATCGTCCGTTTGAGGTCGCATTGATAGATGCTTGTGTAGCCCACGCCCTCCGTGCGCTGGCGTGCTCCCTTAACGTAAGTCGTGCTGGTCATGCTGCGCCCGCCCGCCGAACTCTTCGTGCTGATCTTGATGTCGGCCACGGCGATTGCGGCCGAACAGAGAAGGGCGAGCATCAGAGTCGTGGACTTCAGAAAGCGGCGTCCCCAGAAAGTCTGATCCCAGCGGACGGAAGTCGCGCCCGCCGCCGCCACCGCGCCCGTCCCTTCAGACGCAGCACCCTTGCGGCGCTTGAAAGGAAGAATCGCGCTCAAGAGCTTGAGCCCGCCATGTCCCCCTTGATGATGATTGCCTCTCAGCATTGCTGTCTCCTGTCCTTGCAGATAAAAAATTTGGTGCTCTACCTTATAAACGCGGAAAGTGTAGAATGAATGAATCAATCGTGTCGGAAATATTTTTAAAGCGGAGGCGCTTCGGGCGGAGCACGCGGGAGCTTAACCGTCTACGGGGCCGGCGAGGGCGACAAGCTCGATCTCGACGCGCGCGTCCAGGGGCAGCCTTGCGGCCTGGATGGTCGTGCGGGCCGGAGGGTTTTGTGGGAAGAAGCGCGCGTAAGCCTCGTTCATCGCGGCGAAATCGTCCATGTCCGCGAGGTAGACGGTCGTTTTCAGCACCCGGTCGAGGCTGCTCCCGGCCGCCTCAAGCACGGCCTGTAGATTGCGCATCACCTGCGCCGTCTGCTCCGCCACGTTGCCCGCGACGAGCGCGCCCGTTTGCGGGTCGAGCGCCGCCTGGCCCGAGGCGAAGACCAGATTGCCGGCAATCGTGGCTTGCGAGTATGGGCCAACGGGCGCGGGCGCGCTCGCCGTCTCGACTCTACGCTTCATCATCATCAGGCTCTAGCAATCTCAGTTAACATCAGTCGTGAAAGAGTCTATGGACTCGAACACGCGGGCGACCAGATTCTCGTCCGCATAGGGGTTGAGCAAAACTGTGCGCAGCCAGCGCGCCCCGCGATAGGGCGGGAGCGATAGGTAGACCTTCTTTTCCCTGAGCAGGTGCGTTTGAAGCTGTGTGTTCCACTCGTCATGAAGCGCCGCAGGAACCCGCTCGGGCGTGGCGCGAAAACACAAGATGTTCATGTCCGGCTGCCCGGCGACCTGTAAGAGAGGGCGCTCCGTTATCTTGCCGAGAAAATATTCCGCCAGCGCGCAGCCCTCTTCGACCAGTTGAGCGTAGCCGCGCCTGCCCAGGTGTTGCAGCGAGAGCCAGAGTTTCAGGACTTCTACACGACGGCTCCCGTGAACCGTGACCTCGCCCAGGTTGAGGGCGGCAGGCCCGGCGTCGGCTCCGTAAGGAGACGGAACCCTGAAAGCCTGCTCCATCTCTGCCCTCTTCCTGAAGAGCGCCATCGAGCAGCCCTGGCTCACGTAGAGCCATTTCTGCGGGTTGAAAGTGATGGAGTCGGCGCGCTCTATGCCCCGCAGGCGGCTGCGGTATTTTTCCGAGAAGATGAGCGCGCCGCCGTAGGCCGCGTCTACGTGAAACCAGAGCCCGTGCTCGCGCGCAATCTCTCCGGTCTCGACGAGCGGGTCAATGTTGCCCGTCACGGTCGTCCCGGCCGTGGCAATGACGCAGAAAGGCTCTTGCCCCTGGGCCAGGGCTTTCCTGATCTCGTCGCGGAGGCTTTCGGGCCTCATCCGTGAATTCTCATCCGTCGCCACCGCCACCGCTCCGTCCATCCCGAGCCCTAAGATCATCGCAGCCTTGCGCACAGAGGCGTGCGCCGCTTCCGAGGCGAAGAAGACCGGCAGCCGTCCCGACGCTGCGACCGACTTTTCCAGCGCGCCGAACCTGAGATTACGGGCCACCGCCAGGACTTGCAGATTAGCCATCGTTCCGGAGCCCAAGAGCACGCCGCCAGCCTCCTCGCCAAGACCGAAGAGCCGTGCGAACTCTCTCATCAAAGAGATTTCGAGCGGAGTAAAGACCGGCGACAGCTCTTCAAACAGCATGTTGTTGCTCAAGGCCGACGCCACCATGTCGCCCAGAACGGAGACGGTCGTCGGCATGGAGTTCATGTGGCCTATGTAGCCCGGATGCGCTATGTTCGTCGAATCCGCGATCAAAAGCCGCAAGCCGTCCAGCAGCTTGTCCTCCGCGACCGCAGCTTCGGGGATAGAGACTTCTTGTGCGCGCGCTTCGGGCAGTGGCGACCCCTTGGCCGCGCCCGTCAAGTGCGGCAGCAGCAGCGAGACGACGCGGCCCGTCAAGCTTTCCACCTCGCGGCGATTTTCGCCTCGCGGGTCGATGAAAGCTGCGATGGGTAACTGTGAGCGGTTCATCAAAGTCCTCTCCTTTCGCTCCGCTCGGCGGCGCTCGCGGGCCTGCGTGGACGCCAGTCCTCAACCCAGATGGTCTTGACGTTGACCAGCTCGCGCAGGCCGTGTGGGCCCAGCTCGCGCCCGTACCCGGAACGCTTCACACCGCCGAAGGGCAGGCGCACGTCCGAAGCTGCGCGCCCGTTGACGTAGACCGAGCCCGCTTCTATCTCCTCTATGAAGCGATCACGCTCTTCTTCATCATTTGTCCAAACGCTTGCGCTGAGGCCGAACGTAGTATCGTTGGCCAGGCCGATGGCCTCTTCGATGTCGCGCACGCGCCACAGCATCGCCACGGGGCCAAACAACTCCTCGCGCGCGGCCCAAGCGTTGTGTGGAATCTCCGCCAGCACGCTCGGCGCGTAGTAAAAGCCCGGGCGCGCGAGTCGCCCGCCGCGCAGGATGAGGCGCGCGCCCGCAGACAAAAGGCTTTGCACCTGCGCCTCAAGGTCGCGGAGCACCTGCTCGGTCGCCAGTGGGCCAATGTCCGTTGTCTCGTCCAGTGGGTCGCCGACGCGCAAAGATTCCATCCCGGCCAGGAAGCGGCGCTCGAACTCCGGGTAAATCTCTTCGGCTATGATGAAGCGTTTGGCCGCGATGCAGGACTGGCCGCTGTTGACCGTGCGCGCCTGTACGCCGACGTGGACGGCCCGTTCCAGGTCTGCGCTCGGCATGACTATGAAAGGGTCGCTGCCGCCCAGCTCAAGCGCGCTCTTCTTAATGTGCTCGCCGGCGCAAGCAGCGACACGGCTTCCGGCCACCTCGCTGCCCGTCAGCGTGACGGCCGCCACACGCTCGTCCACGACGAGGCGCTCGACCACTTGGGAAGGGACGAGCAAAGTCTGGAAAGCCCCTGCGGGGAAGCCCGCGCGACGCAGCAGCTCTTCGACCATGAGCGCGCATTGCGGGACGTTCGAGGCGTGCTTGAGCAGGATGACGTTTCCGGCCATCAGCGCAGGCGCAGCCACACGCATCACCTGCCAGAAGGGAAAGTTCCAGGGCATCACGGCCAGTATGGGCCCAAGCGGCTCATAGCGCACGTAGCTCATGTGCGCGCCCGTTTGAACCTGCTCGTCTGCCAGGACACCAGCGGCCGCCTCCGCGTAATAGCGACAGCCGCGCACGCACTTCTCGATCTCGCGCCTTGCCGCCTGCAAGGGCTTGCCCATCTCGGTCGTGATGAGGCGGCTGAACGAGTCCCGCCCATCTTCCAGCATCGCCGCCACTCGCAGCAGCAGCCGACGGCGCTCGCCGAAGGAAGTACGCCTGTACGTGCGGAAAGTCTCCGCCGCCAGCCCCAGCTTTTCCTCAACCTCCTGGGAAGAGAGCGGCTCGAAACTCCTGAGCAGCTCGCCCGTCGCGGGATTGATCGTCGCTATATTGCTCGTCGCCATCGCACTTCGCCTTGAAACTCAATTCTCAAACCCGACACCCTGAAACCAGCGGCGGCCCGGCTGCAAGCCTTCGGGTATCGCTCCGAGCTAACCCCCTCGCGCTTGCAGCAGAGACAGGCCGCCGCTGAGCTTTAGGCCGCCTTCGGGGCGGCGCTTTCTCTGCGCGCGGCCGCGCGCGTCTTCAGAAAATCTGCGAGCCGCTCCAAGCCTTGCGCGAAGCCTTCCTCGGCGGCTCCGAACCCTAAGCGGAAATGGTCAGGCAGTTGGAAGCAGTCGCCGGGCACGACCAGCACCCCGCGCTCGGCCAGGGCACGGCTGAACTCGCGCCCGTCGCTTCCGTCCCGCAGCCACGGAAAAGCCATCATCGCGCCGCGCGGGCGCACCCAGCCAAGCCTGTCCTCATGCTCCGCAAAGAATTGATCGAGCAGGGCCAGGTTGGCGGCCGCCACCCTTCGCGCGCGCTCAAAGATTCTCTCCCGCTGCTTGAGGGCCAACGTGGCCAGGCCCTCGCCGAGCACTGTGTTCGAGATCGTGAAGTAACCTCTGGCGTTCGTGTACTGGCGCAACGACGCGTCGTCGCGCTCTATCATCCACCCTATGCGCAGGCCGCTCAGCGAGAGAGACTTCGAGAAGCTGCCCAGGGCAGTCGCGTGCTCAAGCCTGGCAGCAGAGCCGGTTTCGGGCCCGTGATAGATTGGGTGATAGACTTCGTCGCAGACGAACTTGATGCCGCGCTCGACAGCGAAGTCGTGCAAGCCCGTCAACTCCTCGTCCGTCAAGGTCATACCCGTAGGGTTGTGCGGCGTGTTGACCAGAAGCAGCCTGGTCTTGTCGTCTGCCAGCTTCCTGACCTCTTCCGGGTCAACCTTGAAGCCGTTCTCGCGCCGTAAGTAGTAGAAGCGCGTCTCAAGGCCGAGCATACTTGCGACCGTGGCTGTCGGCGGAAAGAGCGGGAATGGTAAGATGACGTTCGCGCCCGGCTCGGCGGCGAGAAAGAAGAGGATCAGCAGGGCTTCGGCTGCGCCCGTGACGACCTGTACCTGTTCGGCGCTCACGCCATGCATCTCGGCTATGCTTTGGCGCAGCTTTTCACCGCCCGAGGCATCCGAGTAGACCAGTTTCGTTTCAAGCAGAGCTTCCCTTTCGTCGCCGTCCGCTAAAGCGAGCAGCTCGCGCGCAGTCCAGTGCGGCCCGGTGCTCGAAGCGAAGTTGGACTCCGGGGGCCTCTCGGCGAACTGGTATTGATTAAGCCATTGGTCGAGCAGAAAAGCTGGGATTCGCATGACTAGCGCTCCTTATTTCGGAAGAAAGTAATGACAGTTAAGCTGGCTACACTTCAGGTCAGCTCCGGATTGTATGCGTACAATTTGACAATCGCGCAACATTGTCGCTAATATACGCAGCGACAATCGGGCTGTCAACAGAAATTTTACTATGACAATGTGGACTCCAGATTTGAGCCGGTATGGCGGGCCGCGCTACGTGGCGATTGTCGAGGCAATCAGCGAAGACATAGAGCGTGGCCGCCTCAAGCCGGGCGACCAGATGCCCACGCATCGCGACCTGGCGAACCACTTGAGCGTCACCACGGGCACGGTGACGCGGGCCTATGCCGAGGCTGCGCGGCGCGGCCTGCTCGTAGGCGAGACGGGCCGGGGGACGTTCGTCAAAGAGAATCTGTTCAGCGAAGAGTTCCCCGCGCCAGCTTCCACGGAAGACGACACGCTGATCGATCTGAGCTTGAATATCCCGCCGCTTCCCCTGGGCGACCCGCTCGGCCAGGCTCTCTCGAAGACGTTCGAGAGTCTCTCCAAACGCGCGGGCCTCTCGGCCCTGATGGGTTATCAACCGGCAGCCGGGGCCGACCGCCACCGCGCAGCCGGAGCCGCCTGGATGGCTCGCGCCGGGATAGAAGCGCGCCCGCAACAGATACTCGTGTGCAGCGGCGCGCTGCATGCTATGACGGTCGTCTTCTCTACGCTGTGCAGGCCGGGCGACACTATCTTCACAGAGAGCCTGACTTACCCTGGAATGAAGAACCTGGCACATCTGCTGAACCTGCGATTGCGGGGGCTGCCTGTGGACGGCGAAGGGATTGTGCCAGACGCTTTGGACGAAGCCTGCCGGCGCGAGGGGGCAAAGGTGCTCTACACCATACCGACCATTCAGAATCCCCTGGGCACGGTGATGCCCGAAGCTCGCCGCCGCGAGATAGCCAGAGTCGCCGCCGCGCACAATGTCTCCATCGTCGAAGATGATGTGCACAGCTTTATGCTGCCTGAGCCCCCGCCGCCCCTCGCCTCCTTCGCGCCGGAGAACAGCTATTACATTCTGAGCACGTCGAAGAGCATAGCCGGTGGGATGAGGATCGGTTACCTGCTCGCGCCCGCGCCCGTGGTCGAGCCCTTAGCGACTGCGCTGCGCGCGACCGTCTGGATGGCCGCGCCGCTCATGGCCGAGATCGCCTCCGAGTGGATCAAGGATGGGACGGCAGACCGCCTCGTGGAGCAGAAGCGAGCGGAGGCTGCGGCCCGACAGGAGATAGCCCGCCGCGCCCTCTCCGGTTTCGAGTTCGAGGCCCACCCCCTGAGCTTTCACCTCTGGCTGCACCTGCCGGCCCCCTGGCGCAGCAATGAGTTCACGGCACAGCTCAAACGCCACGGCGTCGCCGTCACCTCTTCGGAGGCGTTCGTCCCGGCCCGCGAAGAAGCGCCCCACGCCGTCCGCGTCTGCCTGGGAGCGCCGCGCAGCCGCGCGCAGCTTGAAGAGGGCCTGCGCATTGTCAGAAAAGTCCTGCAAGACACGCCCGACCCTTGTCTCTCGATTCTCTAAGAATGCTGCGGCGTGGTTGATTCAGTTTCTCCACGGTTTGCGCGTTAGTCTATGGAAGTGGAGAAAGGGGTCAACCTTTAAAATTTCGATCAGGAGAAGCAAAAAAACGATGAGCATTGAGAGCAACAGCGCGGCGAGCACGTCAACGGCGATAGAGGCAGCGACAGATGTGCAGCCGCTTCGGCCAGAAGAGTGTCTGACGCAGATGGCCTTCGGGGCGCTGATGTCGCAAGCCCTCTACGTAGCAGCCAAGCTGGGGGTTGCAGACCTGCTGGCAGACGGGGCGCGCTCCGTCGCGGAGCTTGCCGCCGCGACCCGCACACACGAGCGCGCTCTGTATCGCGTGCTGCGCAGTTTGGCCAGCGCCGGCGTATTCGAGGAGACGGAGCCGAAGAGGTTCGCGCTCTCGCCGCTGGCCGAGCCGCTGCGCTCTGCCGCGCCCAACTCCGTGCGCAACGGCGTGATCTTCATGGGCGAAGAGTGGCACTGGAAAGTCTGGGGCGACATGCTCTACAGCGTGCGGACGGGCAAGCCGGCCTGGGGGCACGTACACGGAGAGGCGGAGGTCTTCGATTACTTCACGAAGAACCCTGAGCATGCGGAAATATTCAACAGCGCGATGACCGACATGTCCGTGGCCACGGCCCCGGCCGTGGTCGAAGCTTACGACTTCTCAGGCATAGAGACGCTCGCCGACATAGCGGGCGGCCACGGCTACCTGTTGGCCCAGGTCTTGAAGGCTCATCCGAAGATGAAGGGCGTGCTATTCGACATGTCTTCGGTCATAGCCGGCGCGGGCGCGCTGCTCGAAAGAGAGGGCGTCGGGAACCGCGTCGAGAAGATCAGCGGCGACTTCTTCGCCTCGGTTCCGGCCGGCGCAGACGCCTACATCATGAAGCACATCATACATGACTGGGATGACGAGCGAGCGCGGAGGATTCTCCGCAACATTCGAGAGGTGATGCCGGACAATGGCAAAGTCCTGATCGTCGAGACGGTCGTGCCGGAAGGCAACGAGCCGCATTACAGCAAGCTGCTCGACCTGGAGATGCTCGCCTCGCCGGGCGGCGTCGAGCGCACCGAGGCTGAGTACGCCGAGCTACTCGAAGCGGCCGGACTGCGCCTCTCAAGAGTCATCCAGACCGCCTCGCCCTTCAGCATAGTCGAAGCGGTCAAAGCTTAGCGAGAACATGCGCTTTACGCAGAGTGGGGCACGCCGCAGATAAAGCAGCGTGCCCTTTATCTCTCTTCATCCCGTTGAGCTATTCGTAACGCAGCGCCTCCATCGGGTCAACGCGCATCGCGCGCCGCGCCGGGATGTAGCAGGCCGCGAGCGCCACCAAGCTGAGCAGCAGCGCGATTGAGGCGAACGTCAAAGGGTCTGTGGCCGAGACGCCGTAGAGCAGGCTCGACAAGAAGCGCGTCAGGGCGAGCGCGGCCAGCACGCCTAGACCTACGCCCGTCAAGCTCAAGACCATTCCCTGTCCGACGACCAGTTTCAGAATGTCTTGCCGGCGAGCGCCGAGCGCAAGACGAATGCCTATCTCGTGCGTCCGCTGGGCCACCATATAAGCCGTCACGCCGTAGATGCCTACGCCTGCGAGCACGAGCGCGATGAGCGAGAAGGCCCCGAGCATCAGCATGCTCAAACGGCGCTGCGCAACCGACTCTGTGAGCAGTTGTTTCATCGTGCTCATGTTATAGACCGGCTGATCCCTGTCTACGCCGAGCACCTCGCGCCGGACTGCGGCCAGACTGCTCGACGGCTCGCCTTTAGTGCGAGCGACAATCGTCATGGCCTCGCCGGGGTTCTGCGAATAGGGCCGGTACATCTCCGGCATCACCTCCGCATCCAGGCCCGAAGATTTCACGTCCCTCACTATCCCTGTGATGAGCATCCAGGGGCGCGGCGAGCCGGGCGCGCCGATCTTGATGCGACGGCCGAGAGCATCTTCACCGCCGAAGAAGTTGTGCGCCAGCGTTTCGTTAATAATCACTACGGGAACGGAAGCGTCCGTTTCCTCGGCCCCGAAATCGCGCCCCCTGACGAGCGGACTCCTCATCACTTGAAAGTAGCCCGGCGCAATGTCGCGAATCTCCGCGTGCGGCGGCTTGCCGGTCATGTCCAGCGGGCGGCCTTCAATCGAGAACGGCGCGCCGAAGGTGGGCCCACTCATCGGCAGAGCCGTCGTGATACTCGCAGACTCTATGCCGGGCAGCGCCTTGACGCGCGTCAAAAGCTGATCGTAAAAGGCGGCCATCGCCTTCGGCTCGGTATATCTCGCGGGCGTCAGCGCGACCTGCATCGTCAGCACGTTTTCGGGGTCGAAACCCGGATCGACATTCAACAGTCTTTGAAAGCTCTTGAGCATCAGCCCTGCGCCGACCAGCAGCACCAGCGAGAGCGCAATCTCCGTGACGACCAGCAGGCCGCGCAATCGTCTCTGCCCGTAGCTCGCAGTCGCCCCCTTACTTCCCTCTTTGAGCGCCTCGCTCAAGCTCGCCCCCTCGCTCTGCAAAGCAGGCACAAGGCCGAAGAGCAGGCCCGTCACGATTGATATAACGAGCGTGAACAAGAGCACCGGAGCGTCAAGCCCTGCTTCGTCAAGCCTCGGAATCTCGCGTGGGCCCAGGGCGACCAGCAACTCCACAATCCACATCGCCAGAAATAGCCCCACGGCCCCGCCCAGGAGCGCGAGCAGCATGCTCTCCGTCAAAAACTGTCGCACGAGGCGCGCGCGTCCGGCTCCGAGCGCGGTGCGAATGGCCACCTCACGATGGCGCGTGATGGCGCGCGCGAGCAGCATGCTGGCGATGTTGGCGCAGGCTACGGCCAAAACAAACGCGACGACACAGAGCAGCACCAGTAGGAGCAGTCTTGAATTGCCGACCACCTCTTCCTGCAACGTCGTGACGGTCACTTGCCAGCCGCCGTCCTCTCCGTGCGGGCCGCGATAGGTGCGCGGGTATTGCTGTTCGAGGCGGCTCCCGATGGTACTCATCTCGGCGCGCGCCTGGCTCACCGTCACGCCCGGCTTCAGGCGTGCGATCATGCGAAAGGAGTAATGGTCACGGCTCGTCAGCTCTGCTTGAGAAAAGACGAGCGGCAGCCACACGTCAACACGCCCCGCGCTGAAGCTTTCACCGAACGGAAATTGAAAGCCCGGCGGCATGACGCCGATCACCGTGTAGCTTTCGCCGTCGAGCTTGATGCTCCGGCCGGTGACGCCCGGGTCTGAGCCGAACCGTCTTTGCCACAGCCGATGGCTCAGGACTACCGCAGGCGCTTGTCCGGGCCTCTCCTCTTCTGCGGCGAGCGTTCGGCCGACGAGCGGCGCTGTCCCGAGCAGCGGAAAGAGGCTCGGCGAAACACGAGCGCCACTCAGCCGCTCCGGCTCGTCCGTGCCGGTTAGATTTAGGGTCACAGGCTGAAAGGCCGCGACCTCCGCGAAGACGCCGTTCTGATTCCTGTAGTCCAAGAACTCCGGGGCCGAGACACCCAGCCGCATCATATTCAGCCTCCGAAAATTGGCCCACACCATCACCAAGCTTTGCGGGTCAGAGTAGGGCAGCGGGCGCAGGAGCGCGGCGTTGACCAGGCTGAAGACGGCGCTGTTTGCGCCTATGCCGAGCGCCAGGGTGAGCACTGCGACGGCGGTAAAGCCAGGGTTCGCCAGGAGCATCCTCGCGCCGTATCGCAAATCCTGCCGCAACTCTTCTACGAGGCGGAGGCCGCGCGCATCTCGGCACTCATCTTTAGCGCGCTCCACGCCGCCGAAGCTGCGACGGGCCTCGAAGCGCGCCTCCTCCGGGCTCATCCCGCCAGCGATGTTCTGCTCGATCAAGCGTTCCAGATGATAGCGCAGCTCTTCGTCCAGCTCATGCTCGGCCCGCCTCTTGCGCAGCAGCGCCCGCAACCGCCTCTTCAATCTGCCAAACATCGCTTGCCTCCCTTCCCGTTCAGGAATCCCTCAGGATCAGATCAACCGCTCCTGAAAAAAGCTGCCAGCTCTTCTGCTCTGCCTCAAGCTGCTTTCGCCCGGCGCGAGTCAGGCGGTAGAACTTGGCCTGCCGGTTATTCTCAGACGTTCCCCACTCAGCTTCGATCAATCCGCGCTCTTCGAGGCGGTGCAGGGCGGGATAGAGTGAGCCAGGAGTGACGCTCAAGACCTCTCTGGAAAGCACCTGAATGCGCTGCATGATGTCCCAGCCGTTCAAATCTCCTGAGCGGAGTATGCGCAAGACCAGCAGCTCAAGAGTTCCCTGCAACAGATCAGCCTTCTGCTTCTTCATATTCCTCCTCCGGACGCTCGATTGCCGGCGAGTGTACCCGCTGGCCCTATCGAGCGTCAATAGGAGCATCAGGTTTAGTCGTCGAGACGGGTCGGCACTCTCTCTTCACGCCCCGGCCGGGTTGACAAACCGCCCGGTCGAGGCATAAAAAGACGGGCGTTCGTTTTTGTAGCAGTCGGAGAGGAGCCAGGACAGCGGGGCCATCAGCATGCCGCACACCAAAGTCGGAGGGCTGCAACTTTATTACGAGACGCAAGGCCGAGGAGAGCCGGTAGTTCTGATTCCGGGCTTCAGGACTGGGCTCTGGCTCTGGTTCAAGCAGATGGAGGCGCTCGCCCGCAAGTTTCGCGTCATCGTTTTCGACCCGCGCGGGATAGGCCAATCGGCCGACACGGGCGAGCCCTTCACGATTGAAATGCTGGCGGACGATCTGGCCGGCCTGCTCGGTGCGCTCGGCATAGAGTGGGCCCATGTCCTCGGCGCTTCCTTCGGCGGGTTTGTCGCGCAGGAGTTCGCCATCAAGTACCCGCAGATGACGCGCAGCCTGGTCTTGTGCTGTACGAGCAGCGGCGGGGCGCGACACTTGCTCCCTTCGGCCAGCGCCTTGCAGGCGTTGGCAACCGTCGAAGGGCTCAACACGGAAGAGCGCACGCGCAAAGACCTGCTGCGGGCCTTTGCCCCTGAGTTCGTCAGCGAGCGGCCAGGCGAAGTCGAAGCCTTCATCGCGCGTCGTTTGCGCCATCCGGTCAAGGATTGGGCCCACTTCGCGCAGTTGCAGGCCGCCGCCGCTTTCGACGCGTCAGAGCGTATCTCCGAGATCAAAGCGCCGACGCTCGTGCTGACGGGCGACGAGGATGAAATAGTTCCGCCCGGCAACTCGCTGTACCTGGCGGCGCAGATTCCTCAAGCTCGACTCGTCCGCGTAGCAGGCGGCAGCCACATGTTTTTCGTCGAACAACCCGAGAAGTTCAATCGCGCTGTGATTGATTTCATCGAGCAGGCGACAAGCCCAGACTCTTAGAAACTCGAAAACCCTATGACCTACGCAAAGATCACAGGCACGGCCGCGTTCGTTCCTGAAAAAGTGCTGACCAACGACGACCTCAGCCGCATGCTGGGCGAAGACATCAACGAGTTCGTCTCGCAGGTCGTCGGCATACAGGAGCGGCACGTCTGCGCTGAAGATGAGAGCACTGCTGATCTGGCGACGGAGGCCGGGAGGCGTGCGCTCGCAGAGGCCCGTGTGCGCGCGGAGGATTTAGATCTGGTCATCCTGGCGACAGACACGCCGGAATACCTGTCGCCCGCCACGTCCGTCGTCGTACAGCATCGCCTGGGCGCGCAGCGCGCGGGCACTTTCGACCTCAACTGCGCGTGCGCAGGCTTCGTCACGGCGCTCGACGCGGCGGCGAAATACATCATCGCGGATTCCTCTTACAAGAGGGTGCTGGTGATCGGCGCTTATGCCATGAGCAAGTACCTGGACTGGACTGAGAAGAAGACCTCGACCATCTTTGCGGACGGCGCGGGCGCTGTGGTTTTAGAGGCGACTGAAGAAGGGCCCGGCTTTCTCGCCTCAAAGCTGATTGCCGACGGCAGCTTTCACAAGCACATGGGGATTTACGCGGGCGGCACGCACATGCCGATCACAGGTGAAGTCCTCCGAGAAGGCTTATGGACGAAGGTGCGTTTCGCCCGGAAGTATCCGCCGGAAGTGAACATTGAAGGCTGGCCGGCGATTATCCGCGACGTGTTGGAGAAAGGCGACCTGGGCCTGGAAGATGTCTCGCTCTTACTCTTCACACAGGTCAACCTGAGCACGATCAAAGAAGTGATGAGCCGATTGGAGCTTCCCATGTCGCGCACGCACACGATCATGCAGAAGTGGGGCTACACCGGCTCTGCCTGCATCCCCATGGTCTTAGACGACGCCGTGCGCGCAGGCAAGCTCGAACGCGGCCAGGTATTTGTGATGTGCGCCTCCGGCGGCGGCCTGAACATGGCCTGCGCGGCCTTTCGCTGGTAACAGAAGTGAAGTATCCGAACATCTATTCGCTGTTTTGTGATCGCGTCGAGCATTATCGTCGGCGCGACATCTTTTATGTCCGCGAGGAAGATGGGTGGAGAGGTATTTCTTGGGAAGGCTTTGACAGGGAGGCGCGCGCGTTCGCCTCGGCCCTGATCGCGCGGGGGCTTGAGAAGGGGCGCGCGGTGGCGATACTGATGGGCAACGTGCCGGCCTGGGCTGTGAGCGACCTCGGCACGATCATCGCCGGGGGCGTGAGCGTTGGGCTTTACCCGACCAGCTCGGCCAAGCAGTGCCAGTACATCATAGATCACTCGGACGCCGAGTTCGTCTTGGTTGACCGGGCGGCGCAGCTCGAAAAGATATTGCGTGTGCGCGACCGGCTGCCGAAAGTCAGATGGATCATAGTGCTGGATGAAGGGGCTGCCGGTGAGCTTGAGGGCGTCGTAAGCTATCGCGAGTTTTTAGCTCTGGGCGCGGAGCGGTTGACCGAGACGGGCCCAGTCATGGAGGAGCGGGCGCTGCACGCCGGGGCCGAAGAGACAGTCCACATGGTCTACACTTCCGGGACTACGGGCCTGCCGAAGGGCGCTTGCCTGAGCCATCGTTACGTCATCAACAGCGTCGAGTCTCTGCTCGCGGCCATTCCCACCTTCGACTCGGACACCTCATTCTCTTACCTCCCCTTCTGCCATGTCGCAGAGCGCATCTCTGGCTTCTACACCAGGCTCTACGCGGGGGCGGCCTGTTATTTCGTCGAAGACCCGGCGAAGCTCTGGGACTACATGCGGGAAGTGAGGCCGACTGTGTTCCCGAGCCTGCCGCGCTTCTTCGAGAAGGTTTACGCGCGGGCCGTGTCCGACCTGGACGGCGCGAGCGCGGAAGAACGCGGGCTGTTTGAAGAAGTGCTCGGGCTGGGGAAAAGGGTCGTGCGTTTAAGAGAGCGCGGAGAGAGAGTTCCGGCGGCGCTCGCGCGGGAGTATGCAGCCGGGCTTGGGCCCATTCGTGACAGGATCAAGGGATACTTCGGCGGGCGCATACGGCTTGCGACTTCGGGCGGCGCGCCGCTCCCGCAGGAGATAGCCGAGTTCTTCGCCGCATTGGGCCTGCCGGTCTTGCAGGCATACGGCCTGACCGAGAACCTGTGCGTAGCCTTCAATCGCGAGGAGAGATACAAGCTCGGCACGGTGGGCCCACCGATGCCCGGATGCCGCGTGCGGATAGCCGAAGACGGCGAGATTCTGGTACGTAGCGAGATGATGTTCAGCGGCTATTACAAGGAGCCGGAGAAGAGTGCCGAGATGTTTCGAGACGGGTGGCTGCTCACGGGCGACCTCGGCGAGATGGACGCCGACGGCTTTCTCAAGATCACGGGCAGAAAGAAGGAGCTGATCGTCACCTCGACGGGGAAGAACATAGCGCCCGCGCTCGTCGAAAACCTGCTCAAAGAACATCACCTCATCAGCCAGGCTCTCGTCTACGGCGACGGCAAAAGCTACCTCGTCGCGCTCATCACGCTCAACGCGCTTGAGACTGAAAGCTATGCTCGCGCGCATTCTATCTCTTATCAGGATTTCGCCGGCCTGACCCGCAGCCCGGAGATCAAGACGCTCGTGCAATCTCTCATTGACAAGGTGAATGAAAGAGTCTCTTCGACGGAAGCGATCAGGAAGTTCGCCATACTCGATCATGATTTCAGCATCGAAGCCGAAGAGATCACGCCGACCATGAAGATCAAGCGAAAGGTCGTGACCGAAAGATACGGGGATATTTTGGAGGGGCTCTACGCTTGACCTGGGGTAGAATTAACAGGCTGGACAGGATAAAGAAAAAGCAATGGCTCCTGCTTTTATCCTGACTCTCCTGTCCATCCCTGTTAATTCCTTCTTATTGAAGATGCGGGAAAGATTCGTCCTCGACCAGAAAGAGAATATCCTCTTCATCAACTTCGCGGGCTTGAAGATAGAGAGTCGCGCGCAGGTTGACGAGATGGCCCGCTACGTCCGCGAGTCGGTCGAACGAAACGGCGGCCGCGTTTACGCCGTCGTCAATTACGAAGGCACTGAGATCACGCCGGAGATCGTTCAGTATTACGGCGAGCGCATCAAGGAGCTGCAAGACCGCTATGCGATGACGACCGTGCGCTATTCTTCGAGCGGACTGACGCGCTCCGTGCTGCGCTACCTGGGCGCGGCCTTCGATCTGGAATCGAACATCTTTACGACGCGCGAAGAGGCCATCCGCGCCATACAGGAGCTTGAGCAGCGCAGCCCAGCGCGCACTGTCATCAACTCCTGGGCCCGTCTAGACCCGCGCCGCAGCCTGCTCGGCAAGCTCCTCGCCGTCTGGCTCGCCGGCTTCCTCTTTCTGCTCGTCTCATACCTGGCGCTCCTCTTTAACGCTGCGAGCCCGGAGCAACTGCGTACGCTGCACACGTTCGGCGCGATGGCGCTCTGCTCTCTGCTGATCGTCGCCGTCGCAAGTACGTTTGTGCTGCACGCGGTCGTCATACGCCCTTTGCGGCAGATGGAGGCGCTGGCGCGCAGCCTGGTGGTCGGCAGCGCCTTCGAGCCCGTGCCGGTGACGAGCGATGACGAGGTGGGAAACCTCGAACGCGTCCTGAACGAGGCCGCCGAGCAGCTCAGAAAAGATATTGAGCGATTGAGCGGCCTCTATCACATCTCGCTGATGATGGGCACGGGCGCGGAAGTCTCTACTATCTGCGAGCTTCTGACGCGAAAGATCGCGCGGCTGCTCGGCGCTGACATGTGCGTCATACTGCTCTCGGACGAGAAGGAGAAGCTGATCTACGCGCAGCTTCCGGCTTACGGCGTGAGCGACCGCGACGTGCAATCTCTCCGCTCAAGCCTGGACGAAAAGAACATCGCCACCTGGGTCTACAAGACGCGCGAGCCCTACTTGACGAACGACATCGCGACGGACTCTTTAATCAGCAAACAGGCCGCGGCGCTCCTGGGCGTGAGCGCCATCCTGGCCGTCCCGCTTCAGGCCGGAGAGATCACGCTCGGCACGCTCGAAGTGATGAACAAGGAGGGCGGATTCGCCGAGGACGACAAGCGGCTGGTGACAATCTTCGCGTCGCAGGCAGCGCACCTGATCGTCAACGCGCAGCTCTTCGAGCAGGTCAGAGACTCTGAAGAGCGTTACCGCCAGATTTTCGAGAGCGCGCTCGACGGCCTCTACCGCAGCACGCCCGAAGGCCGCTTCGTGACAGTCAATCCGGCGCTCGCGCGGCTCCTGGGATGCGATGGGCCGGAGGAGCTGGTGGGCGCAAATCTCATCCAGGACTTTTTCGCCGACCCCGTGGATGCCGAGCGGTTGCTTGAAGAGGTCAGGCGGCGGGGCCTCGCGCTCGATGTCGAATGTGAGCTGCGGCGTCCGACGGGCGAGAGCCTGAGCGCGCGCCTGAGCATTCGCGCCGTCACGGACGAAGCCAACCAGGAGCCCTATCACCTGGGGATCGTGCGCGATGTCACGGAGCAGAAGCGGCTTTCCGAACAGCTTATCATCTCGAAGCAGTTGGCCGTGGTGGGCGAGCTGGTGGCGGGCGTCGCGCACGAGGTTCGCAATCCTCTGTGCGGCATCACGACGACTCTGAGCGCGCTCGCCCGCCAGCTCAAAGACCGCGAGGGAGTGCAGCCCTTCATAGATGTCGTGATGACAGAGGCAGACCATCTCAACCGCCTGATGGAAGAGCTGCTCGAACACAGTCGCCCGAGCCGTCCGGACAATCATCCGACCGACATGCGAGACATGGTGCGCGAGATCGTCAGCGAATGGGGCGGGCAGGCGGCGGCCAAAGGCATCAAGCTTACTTTCGAGGGCGCGGAGAGCTTGCCCACGCTGCGCCTTGACCAGCGCAAGATGCACGGAGTCTTCGCCAATCTCCTCAACAACGCCCTGGAGCATACGGAGAGCGGCGGCCGGGTCAGCATCAAAGTCTCCGCGTCGAACGGCGACCCGGTAGGGCGCGAACGGCACAAGGGGATTCGCGTCGAGATCAAAGACACGGGCGCGGGGATTGCTCCCGACGACCTGCCAAAGATATTCGAGCCGTTCTTCACCACGCGCACCACCGGCACGGGTCTCGGCCTGGCCATCGTGCGCAAGACCATACACGATCATGGCGGCAGCGTCACAGCCCACTCGGAGAAAGGCCGGGGCACGACCTTCATCATCAACCTGCCGGTCAAAGGCAGTGAAGAGTGACAAGTGACGAGTGAAAGCGTTTTTACTCGTCACTCGTCACTTGTCACTCTTCACTGATGTATTTATGCCGAATAGTAAGGGGAACATTCTGATTATTGACGATCAGCCTTCGGTGCGGTTCGGCTTGCGTAGTCTGCTTGAGGCTGAAGGGTATCGTGTGATGGAGGCCGAGGACGGGCGGCAGGGTTTGGCTTTGCTGACGGAGCAGGCCCCGCAGCTAGTCCTGCTCGACCTGCGCTTGCCGGATACGGACGGGCTTGAGCTGCTGCCGCGCATCAAGGCGATTGACGACGACGTGCCTGTGATTATCCTGACCGCGCACGGGACGATTGAGACGGCCATCCGCGCGCTCAAGAGCGGGGCCGAGAATTTTCTCACCAAGCCGCCAGACGCCGACAGCTTTCTGATTCTCATCAATCGCACGCTCGAACAGAGCCGCGTGCGGCGTGAGCGCCTCCTGATAGGCTTGGCCGAGGAGCGCGTCGCGGCCGAGTACTTCCTCGGCCAGAGCGAGATGACCAAGCGATTGCATCATGCCATAGAGCGGCTTGCGCCTTCGGATTCGACCGTCCTGCTGCAAGGCGAGACGGGCACGGGCAAAGGCATGGTCGCGCACCTCATACACCGCTTGAGCGAGCGCCATGCCAAGCCCTTTGTGACGATCAACTGCGCGGGCCTCAGCCACGAGCTGCTCGAATCCGAGCTGTTCGGTCACGAGAAGGGCGCGTTCACGGGGGCCGTCTCTAGCAAGCCCGGCCTGCTTGAGTTGGCCCACGAAGGCACTTTCTTCTTCGACGAGATAGCCGAGATGGAGTCCGCCATGCAGGCCAAGCTCCTGCACGTCCTCGAACAGAAGAGGTTCCGGCGCGTCGGAGGCATACAGGAGAAGCAGGTGGACGTGCGGGTGGTTGCCGCCACGAACCGAAATCTTCAGGGCGAGATCAAGCGCGGTCGCTTTCGCGAAGACCTCTTCTATCGCCTGAGCGTCATGCCCTTGATGCTTCCGCCCTTGCGCGAGCGGCGCGAAGACATCCTGCCGTTGGCCCAACACTTCGTCACGCAGTTCAATCAGAAACTTAACCGCCGCGTGCAGGGCTTGACGCCAAAGGCGGAGCTTCTGCTTGAGAGCTACAACTGGCCCGGCAACATACGCGAGCTGCGCAACGTGATCGAGCGCGCCATTATCCTCTGCGCGGGCGACCGCATACACGCCAGCGAGCTTCCGCTCGGCGGACTGGAAGAGTGGGGAGCCGCCCGCGAAGAAGAGAGCGAAGACCTCCTCTCGCTCGATGAAGTCGAGAGGCTGCACATTCAAAGAATCCTCGCCGCGACCGGGCAAAACCTGAGCAAGGCAGCAGAGATTCTCGGCGTCACCCGCACCACGCTCTACAACAAGATGCGCAAATACAACCTCGGCGGGACATAGACAGAAGCTCACTGGCTTTAGGACGCGGGGCCGATTAAATCCCGTCTTGTTGGCTGCTCAATTTTTGGGCAGTGTTCAGGCGCGCTGTTTAATTCTTAATCACTTCGCTCCATTCCACCGCAAGCCTTAAGTTGTCTTTACCAGCGAAAGCGGGCCGAAACTTCAAGAAGTGGCTCCCTGCTTCGGTCTCCTGATGTTGTGGAGCGATAATTGCTCCATAAATGTCTGTTCGTCTCTGAAGGTGCGTTTCATTCCAGCCGGAAAAACCAGTTCTCAGTTCCAAAGCGCCCGTAAATTCGGTTAAGGAGAAGACGGTATGATCCCCCACAAGCGAATCGCGTTTCTGTTGGCCGTAGCCCTGCTGTCGCTCGCGAGCCTCTCATCAGCCTTTGCCCAGAGCCAGACCACCGGCCGCATCAGCGGCACGATCAGGGATGAGCAGGGCGCTGCGCTCCCCGGTGCCGAAGTCACCGTCACCAACCAGGCCACGGGCGAAGCGCGCACGGTCACGGCCGACGCCGACGGCAACTATTTTGTCCCGCTTCTTCCTCCCGGCACTTACACTGTGACCGTGACGGCCAGCGGCTTCAAAAAGTACATCTCCGAAGACGCCAGGGTAGCCATCACTGAGACGACGCCGATCAATCCCGTGCTTGAGGTCGGCTCGGTGCAGGAGACCGTGACGGTCGATGCCGCGCCGCCAGTGGTGCAGGCAGAGGGCGCTCAGCTCGGCCGCGTAATCGACACGCGCGCCGTCGCAGAGCTTCCGCTGGCGACGCGCAACTTCACGCAGATACTCGGTCTTTCGCCGGGCGCGGCCACTTACCTGCCCGACAACACTGCTGTCGGCCGCAACTCGCAGAACATCTCGGTCAACGGCGGGCGCGTGACGAACAATAACTTTCAGATCAACGGCGTGGACGCCAACTCAATGGGCACAAACTCCGCGCCGTCGCTCTCTGTCCCTGCGCCGGAAACGATTCAGGAGTTCAAGGTTCAGACCTCGCTCTACGACGCGACGTTCGGTCGCTCGGGCGGCGGCAACATTCAGGCCGTCACCAAGAGTGGCACGAACGAGTTTCACGGCGGCGCATACGCTTACCTGCGCAACGACGCGCTCAACGCCAACAACCCTTTTCTGAAGGCTGCGGGTGTTGCGCGCCCAGTGCTGCGCCGTAACGTCTTCGGCGGCCTGATCGGTGGGCCCATCAAGCGGGACAAAGCCTTCTTCTTCGCTTCCTATCAGGGGACGCGCGAGACCAACGGCGCTTCCATTATCAACAGCCTCTCTTCCAACATCCTGGTTGACCCGCTTTTGACAGACGACCGCTCGGCGGCAAGGCTTCAGGCTACCTACGGCCTGGCCTCTATCAATCCGACGGCGCTGGCGCTCCTGAACACCAGGCTCGCGAACGGCCAATACCTGATTCCGACGCCGCAGGTCGGCGGCCGTTACTCAGGCTCCACGCCCTCCGTCTTTGACGAAGATCAGTTCAACGCCAATCTCGATTATCGCTTCAGCGACACGGACACCTTAGCTTTCAAGTTCTTCTTCTCGAACGCGCCGCAGACCTTGACGCTGCCGAGCTTCCTCGGCGGCGGCCCGAACGTTCCCGGCTTCGGCAATTTCCAGCGCAACAACAACCGGCTCCTTTCCTTGCAGTACGTACACATCTTCAGCCCGACGGTCTTTAACGAGCTGCGCGCCGGTTACAACTTCATTCGCGTAGACGCTTTCCCCGAAGAGCCCGTCAACGATTCCGCCATCGGCATCACGCGGGCCAACGCCGCCCAATTTCCGGGCCTGCCGCTGATCCAGATCGCGCCCGCCGCCGGAGGCGTAGTCATCGGCACTTCGCCGACCATAGACGTGAAGGCCGTCGCGCCCTCGACCACGCTGGCCGACACGCTCTCGATCACTCACGGCAAGCACAACATTCGCGCGGGCGGAGAGTTTCGCTACAACGAGAACAACTACGTCCTGAACTTCTTCACGCGCGGCCAGATTCAATTCCTGAATTTCACCAGCTTTCTACAGGGCAACGCTTTCGTCTCCGTATTCGGCAGCGGCCTCGGCAATCGCTCTCTGCGCGCGCACGACTACAACTTCTTCGTGCAGGACGACTGGAAGGTGACGCCGAAGCTGACCTTGAATCTGGGCCTGCGCTACGAGCTGGACATGCCGCCTTATGATACGCGCGGGCGCATAGCCACCTTCGACCCGTCGCTCTATGTTCCGCGACCGCTGGCCGTGGCGGGCACACCCATTGGCCCACCCATCGGCGGCTACGTGCAGGCCGGAAACGTCATTCCGGAGTATGATCTGCCGGGCGTGCCGAACGTTGACAAGCGTGTCGTCAATAGCGTTGACCCGAACAACTTCGCCCCGCGCGTCGGGTTCGCCTACTCGCCGCTAGACTCTGGACGGATGGTCGTGCGCGGCGGCTATGGCATCTTCTATTCGCGCACCTCTTTCCAGTACATCACGCTGAACGTGATCGCGCCGCCGACTTACGTCTTCGGCGCAAGGGTGGGCGTGCCCGCTCCGATTCCCTTCTCCGATCCGTTCTTCGCCGCGCCGCCCTCTAGCCAGTTCCCGACGCTTGTCCCCGGCGTGGCTCTTTCGGGCACGCTCTTTGATCGCAACATTCGCACGCCCTATCTTCAGCAGTACAACTTCAACGTGCAGTACGAAATCTTCAAGGACTATCTCTTTGAAGCGGCCTACGTAGGCACGCACGGCGTCAACCTCTTCCGGCAGGTCGGCATCAATCAGGCCCCGCTCGTTCCCGTGGGCGGCTCGATCACGAACGCCGTGACGGGCGCTGTGATTACGACGAACACTCCGGCCAATGCTGCCTTGCGCGCGCCCTACCAGGGCGTCTCCGTCAACGGCTTCTTCCAGAACCAGTCCACGGCTCAGTCCAATTACAACTCACTGCAACTGAGCCTAACCAAGCGTTTCTCGCGGGGGCTGCAATTCCTGGCCTCTTACACGCTGGCGAAATCAATTGACAATGCTTCGGGGCAGGGCGGCGGCGCAGGCATCGGCGGCGTGGTCAACCCCGGAGGCGTCGGCGAGACCTCTACGATCATCGGCAACCAACTGAACAACCGCGCCAACCGTGGGCGCTCGGACTTCGACCGCAAGCACCGCTTCGTCTTCAGCTTCCTCTACGACCTGCCGCAGCCTGGCTTCGCAGAGCATGGGGCGGCGGGCCGCCTGCTCTTCGGCAACTGGCAACTGGCAGGCATCGTCACTGCGATGTCCGGCCTGCCCATAGACATTGTGGACACGGGCGCGGGCTCTTTCTATGGTCTCTCGGGCGGAAGCGCGCCGCTCGCGCGCCCGAACCTCGTGGGCGATCCTTTCAGCAACGTCCCGGCGGGCTACTTCTTCAACCCGGCGGCCTTCGCTCGTCCGATCATTCTTGCCGGGCAGGTCATTCCAAGCTCTGGCGGGACGGCCGTGGCGGGTGCTGCGGGCACAGACCTCGGCAACGTCGGGCGCAACATCCTGCGCGGGCCACATCAGAACAACGTGGACTTCTCCGTCATCAAGAGGTTCCGCATCACGGAGTCGAAGAACCTTGAGTTCCGCACGGAGTTCTTCAATCTCTTCAACCAAGTCAACTATGCCAACCCAATCAGCGACCTGAACGCTGTGGCAAGCTCCGGCGGGACGATTGACGCCGTGACGGGCAGAGTCACAAACCCCGGCTCGTTCGGGCGCATCATCTCGACGAGCAACAATCCAAGACTGATTCAATTCGCACTGAAGTTCAATTTCTGAGGCAAGACCGAGGAGGGCTCGCGCCTGGTGTGACTTCCGGGGCAGAATCGGCAACGCGGTGAGGGCTGAGAGGCTTCGCCGCGCTGCCGGGCCCGGCTCGCACCCGAAGCCTCGCGCGCGCGCCGATAAGCGGGAGGAGACATGTACGTCAGAGATTGGACTGAGCGGCGCGCCCGGCTCTCGCCCGAGAAGACGGCGATCATAGACGCTGCGACGGGCGCAAAGCTCTCCTACCGGGAGCTGGACGAGCGGGCCACGCGACTCGCCAACTACCTGCGCGAGAGCTGCGGCGTCGGAAGCGGCGACCGCCTGAGCATTCTCGCCACCAATCGCGCCGAGATACTGGAAGCCTACTTCGCCGCAGCCAAGCTGACGGCCATACTAGTGCCCCTCAATTACCGTCTCGCAGCGCCCGAGCTGCAATACATCCTCGAAGACTGCGAGCCCAAAGTCCTGCTCTACGAGAGAGAGTTTCGCGCGACGGTCGCGCGCCTGCGCAGAGAGGCGACGGTGCAGCATTACCTCGCGCTCGACGATGCGGAAGGGGCTGAAGGGACTGAGCCGGCTTATGAAGCGGCGCTACGTTCGGCCAAAGCTGACCGGGTCGAAGTCGAGCATTTCGATGCCGAGATGCCCGTGCTCATCATCTACACCTCTGGGACGACGGGCAGGCCGAAAGGCGCGCTGCTTTCCCATCGCATGCTCGCCTGGAATTCGATCAACACAAATATCAACTGGGACTTGGTCTCGACCGACATCACGACCGCGCATGCGCCGCTCTTTCACACGGGCGGCCTCAACGTGCTGACGCTGCCGCTCATGCACGTCGGCGCGACCGTCATCATCCTGCGCACGTTCGACGCGGCGCGCGTGCTTGAGATCATCGAGCAGTATCGCTGCACGATCTTCTTCGGCGTCCCGACGATGTTTCAGATGATGATGGAAGCGGAAGCTTTTGAGAAGACGGATTTCAGCTCGCTGCGCTACTTCATCTCGGGCGGCGCGCCCTGTCCGATCCCGCTCATCGAGGCTTATCAAAAGCGCGGCGTAGCCTTCACGCAAGGCTACGGGCTGACAGAGGTTGGGCCCAACTGCTTCAAGCTCGCCGTCGAAGACGCCGTGCGCAAGGCTGGCTCTGTGGGCTTTCCCAGCTTTCACAGCGAGGCGCGCATCGTGGACGAGAAGGGGCGCGACGTAGAGCGCGGACAGGTCGGCGAGCTGATCCTGCGCGGCGGTCACGTCTGCTCCGGCTACTGGCAGAACATGGAAGCCACAGAGGCGGCGCTGTCGGGCCCGTGGTTCTACACGGGAGACTTGGCCCGGCAGGACACAGAAGGCTACTATTACATCGTCGGCCGGGCCAAGGACATGATTATCTCGGGCGGCGAAAATATCTATCCGGCGGAGGTCGAAGCCGTCTTACACGATCACCCTTCGGTAGCCTCGGCCGCGCTGATCGGCCTGCCCGACCCGAAATGGGGCGAGATGCCCGTCGCCGTCCTCGTCGCCAAGCAGAACCGCGCCTTGACGCCGGACGAGATCATGGAGTTCTGTTCGGGCAAGCTGGCCCGCTACAAGATTCCGAAGCGCGTCGTCTTCGTCGAGGAGTTCCCCCTGCTCGCCTCCGGCAAAGTCTTCAAGCGCGCGCTCGTCGAAGAGATACAGAAGGAACTGCTGAGCCGGTAGAAAGCGGGAGGCGCGCGCCGATAAAGGCTCGCACCTCCCCGCGCACTCCTTGCAGTAGGTCGAATTAAAGTGGAGGCCTTCCGCCGAGGTCAGTGTAATCTTTGAGACTGACGACTTTGCTCATGTAGCCCGGGGTCAGCGGTCTTACGGTCAGCGGGTCAACCGGCGCGCAGTAGACCTTTGCGATGAAGGGCGTGCGCCCGCTCAGGCGCACGCAGACTATCTCAGGATGAGCTTTGATGATCTGATCGGCCTGTTGCAGATTAGGGAAAACGCCCCCGTTGAACCTGATGAGAGAGTTATAGTCAACAAGCTCCATCTGAGCGACGCCGAAAATGCCCTTGTTGTAGATGAGAGTCATCATCGAAACGAAGTACCCGGTCGCGCTCGTAGAGGGCACTGTTGCCACGGGCGGAAAATTGTCGCCCTGTTTTGGCTGGTAAGCTATTTCGGCGTGTTTAGGCGGGTTGATCTGGTAGTAGTCATATTGCATGTCCTGCTGTGAGATGGTCATGACGTTACTCGACATGGCGGGTTTCCTTTCTGATGGTAGGAGTGGCGCTCAACCCTTCAAAGATCGGGGCACCGAATTGTTGAGCGCTTCGTGAGGTCGGCAAAGAGCACTTGCCGACAGGTTAAAGCGGAGGACGAACGTGCGTAAGCTATTCCTGTTGCCGAAGAATGTCAAGAGGAAGTTTACGGTCGATAGCGCAGGCAGTACTAACACGGCTTGCACTCGTCTCCCGTCGGTAATCTTTTGTCAGAGGTGCAAGAGTTGAGAGATCGCACGAGGACTACGTACGCGCTGGCGGTGTTGTTTGCCATCAACACCATCAACTTTTTCGACCGCCAGGTCTTCGGCGCAATCGCCGAGCCGGTCAGAAAGGAGTGGGCCCTGAGCGACAGCGCCATCGGTCTGGTCGGGACGGCCTTCACGTTGGTCTACGCGGCCGTCGGCCTGCCGCTCGGCAGCCTGACGGACAGTCGCGCGCGGAAAAAGATTCTCGCCGCAGGAGTCTTCGTGTGGAGTTTGTTGACGGCCGCGTCGGGGCTGGCGATGAACTACTGGCAACTGTTCGTCCTGCGCCTGGGCGTCGGCGTGGGCGAAGCGACCTGCGCGCCCGCCGCGACCTCTCTGATCGGCGACCTCTACCCTTCGGAGCGACGCTCGAAGGCGCTCTCGGTCTTCATGCTCGGCCTGCCCGTAGGCATTGCATTGAGCTATGCCATCAGCGGCTCAGTAGCCCACGCCTACGGCTGGCGCGCGGCCTTCTACGTCGCGGGACTACCGGGCCTGCTCTGCACCCTGGCCGTCCTCTTCATCCACGAGCCGGAGCGCGGCGCAACAGAGGCTCATGCCATCGGCAGGCGCAAGCGCGAGGGCTCGCCCTACGCCCTGGTGCTGCGGACTTCGACGATGCGCTGGATCATCGTCTCGGGCGCGCTGCAAACCTTCAACATGTATGCGATAGGCCAGTTCCTCACGCCGTTCCTGATGCGCTATCACGGCCAGGACATTCGCACGGCCGGTTTCACGACGATGGTGGTGTTCGGCCTCTCGGGGATTCCGGGCCTCCTACTGGGCGGCGTCATAGGCGACGCAGTGATGAAGCGTTGGGCCCACGGGCGGCTCGCTTTCGGCGCGCTCTCTCTGCTCGCCTCCGTCCCGCTCATCTTCTTCGCGCTCAACACGCCGCCGGGCTCGACCGCAAGCTTTATCCTCCTGATGGGCACGGGCGTCGCCCTGATGAATGTCTATTACGCGACCGTTTACCCGGCGATTCAGGACGTGACGGAGCCGAGCCTGCGCGGCACAGCGATGTCCATCTACTTCTTCGCCATGTACGTGCTCGGCGCGGCGCTGGGCCCATTGGGGACGGGGCTCGCGAGCGACTTCTTCACGGCTCGCGCGGCCCACGCAGCGGGCGTCGTGGAGATCACGCAGAAGACGCTCGAACCCTTCCGCGCCGAAGGGCTGCACTGGGCCATGTACATCATCCCGGTGCTCGGCCTGCTGCTGACGCTGGTGCTCTTCGCCAGCTCTCGCACGGTGACGAAAGACATGGAGAGCCTGCAAAGCTGGATGCGCGAGTCCGCAGCGGACTCTTCGGACGAAGCGATCACGACGGGCCCCAGAGAGACCGAGGCGCGGCACTCTCCAGAGGAAAGCACCGTCGCCTGAGGCCCCCGCAGCAGTTTCTTTTCCTCTTCTCACGTCTTGCCCCCGCTCGCCCTGTGACCTTATCCTGTACGGCAACTTAATCGCCGAGGATAACGAAGATGAGTCAGAGCAGCGACGGGCAGACCAAAGGGCATACCCTCTTGACGGACGAGCGCGAGCTGTGGAAAGAGGTCTGGGACGTGATGGACACCACTCCCGTCTTGGACATGCACACGCACCTCTTCGCGCCGCAGTTCGAGGCGCTGAACCTGTGGGGCATTGACGAGCTGCTTACTTATCATTACCTCATCGCGGAGCTGTTCCGCTCGCACACCCACATCACTCCCGAACAGTTCTGGAAGTTACCGAAGCCAGCGCAGGCAGACCTCGTCTGGGAGACGCTCTTCGTGCGCGAGACGCCGCTGTCGGAAGCGACGAGAGGAGTGGTGGCCGTGTTGACCTCGCTTGGCCTGGACGCGCGGGCACGTGACCTGTCCGAGGCCCGTCAGTTCTTTCGCGCGCAGAAGCCGAGTGATTATCTTGATCGAGTGTTGGAGCTGGCGGGCGTCAGCGCCGTCGTTATGACGAACGACCCTTTTGACGAGAAGGAGCGGGAAGTCTGGCAGAACGCGGGCGAGATTGACCGGCGCTTTCACGCGGCGCTCAGGATTGACCCGCTCCTGATAGATTGGCCCAGCACCGCGCCTAAAATAGCCGCGCAGGGTTTCGCGGCGCACGCAGAACTCTCGTCCGGTTCGGTCACGGCGGCGCGCAGCTTCCTCGATCAATGGATCGGGCGCATGGGCCCACTCTACCTGGCCGTTTCCCTGCCCGACGATTTCAACTTCCCCACGGACGCGAGCCCCCTGCGCGCGCAAGTCCTTAGCGAGGTCATCCTGCCGACCTGTCGTGAACACGACTTGCCGTTTGCGATGATGATCGGCGTGCGGCGCGGGGTGAATCCTCGGCTGCGGGTGGCTGGCGACGGGCTGGGCCGGGCGGACGTGCGGGCCGTCGAGCGCATCTGCGCCGCTTACCCGGAAGTTCGCTTCCTGGTCACTCTGCTCTCGCGCGAGAACCAGCACGAGCTGTGTGTGAGCGCGCGCAAGTTCTCGAACCTCATGCCGTTCGGCTGCTGGTGGTTCCTGAATAACCCTTCGATCATCGCCGAGGTCACACAGGAGCGCGTAGAGCTGCTGGGCACAAGCTTCGTCGCGCAGCATTCGGACGCGCGCGTCCTGGATCAGTTGATCTACAAATGGAAGCATTCGCGCCGCGTCATCTCGGACGTGCTCTCGGACGCCTACGGCTTATTGCTCAGAACGGGCCGCGCCGTCACGCGCGCCGAGATTGAGCGCGACGCCCGCCGCCTCTTCCAGGATAATTTCAGTCGGTTTGTGAATCTGCAATAAGAGCCTTCGCGCCCGCTTCAACCCAGGTAATGCTTTTCGGGCAGCTCGCGCAGCATGCGCGCGGCCTGCTCGGGCGTCACGTCACGCTGCGGCATTCCCAGCAGCTCATAGCCGACCATGAATTTTCGCACGGTCGCCGAGCGCAGCAGCGGCGGGTAAAAATGTAGGTGCAGGTGAGAGCCTTCGTGCGCGAGGCCGTCCGTCGGGCGCTGGTGAAATCCCATCGAGTAGGGGAAAGAGACGCGGAACAGATTGTCGTAGCGCGTGGTCAGCTTTTGCAGGAGGTCTGCCAGTGCGTCGCGCTCCTGACTTTCCAGAAGGTCTAGGCTCGTCGTGTGCCGGCGGCCGATGACCAGGGTCTCGAAGGGCCAGACGGCCCAGAACGGAACGAGCGCGACGAAATGCGCGTTCTCGTAAACGAGCCGCTCTCCGCTTTGCAGCTCAAGCTTGAGGTAATCGGCGAGCAGGCTCGCGCCCTTCATCCTGAAGTAATCGGCTTGCGCCGATTGTTCCTTCACTGCCTCGTTTGGAATGCTCTGCTGGGCCCATATCTGGCAGTGCGGGTGCGGATTGCTCGCGCCCATCATCGCGCCGCGATTCTCGAATATCTGCACGTGGTTGATGAAAGGCATCTGCCCTAGCTCCTGGTACTGATTGGCCCACACGTCTATGACCTGGCGGATCTCGGGCACGCTCATGCGCGCGAGCGTGAGGTCGTGGCGCGGCGAGAAGCAGACGACTCGGCAGATGCCGCGCTCGCTCTCGGCCACCAGCAACTCCGCCTCCTTAATCTCGCCTGCGGGCGCTGCGGGCAGGAGCGCGGCGAAATCGTTGTCGAAGACGAAGGTGCTGGTGTAGGGAGGATTGACGTGGCCGCCTGCACGCACGTTGCCCGGACAAAGATAGCAGGTCGGGTCGTAGCGCGGCTGTGACTCAGGAGTGACCTCTTCCGTCTGACCTTGCCAGGGCCTTTTGGTTCTGTGCGGCGAGACTAAGACCCACTCGCGCGTGAGCGGGTTCAAGCGACGATGCGGGATTTCGTTCAGCTCAAACATCCGAAGTCCTTATCCTCCCGTGAATCTGTTTGTGACCGAATAATACTTCCTCGCACGCCTGATGGGCCAGCCCTCTCTCGCTTCATTTTTTCGGATGAGGCTTGTTGCCTCTCGATATTTTTGCAATCTTTTTACATCAGCCGCCCCGCAAGCTTCGTTATAATGAGCGCCCACATCAGAGGCGGATCACGAAGAGGGCCGCTTTCGGTCGGTCGCAAAGGAGAATAAAGGTTTATGAAGAGATTGAGCTTCAGGGCCATGCTCGGCGGAGCTTTCGCGCTCCTCTGTTTATCCTTCGGGGCGCGGGCGCAGGGCGGGGCGGACTGGCCGCAGTGGCGTGGGCCCAATCGTGACGGCATCTCGCAGGAGACGGGTCTTCTCAAGGAGTGGCCGGAAGGTGGCCCGCCGCTCGTGTGGAAGGCCAAAGGCGCAGGCACGGGCTATTCTTCTCTGGCTATCTCGGCGGGCCGTCTCTACACGATGGGCCTGCGTGGCGACCGCGAATATGTCATAGCCTTCGACATCAGTACGGGTAAAGAGGTCTGGGCCACGGCGCACGGCACGGCCTATCGCGACAGTCGGGGCGACGGCCCGCGCGGCACGCCGACTGTCGAGGGCGAGCGACTCTATGCTCTGGGCGGTAACGGCGACCTTTCGTGCATTGAGACGCGCACGGGGCGCATCGTCTGGACGATGAACATTCTGAAAAAATTCGGCGGCGAAAATATCAGTTGGGGGATCAGCGAATCGCCGCTCGTCATCGGCGACCGTCTCTTCATCAACGCCGGAGGCCCAGGCGCTTCCATCGTCGCCCTGAACAAAAGGGACGGCTCGCTGCTCTGGAAAACGCAGAGCGACAAGGCGGGCTATTCATCCGCGATTCCCGTACAGGTCGGAGGCAAGACGCAGGTCGTCTTCTTTACGCAGGAGCGCGCGCTCGGCCTTGACCCTGCGGACGGAAAAGTTCTCTGGCAGTACGCGCGCCCGGCCAACGACGTGGCCAACGTGGCGACTCCCGTCGCGCGCGGCAATCGCGTCTGGATTTCTTCGGACTACGGGACGGGCGGCGGCCTGGTCGAGATCAAAGCGAGCGCCGGAGGCGTGACGGCATCCGAAGTCTACTTCACGAAGGAGATGCGCAATCATCACAGCAGCTCCGTCCTGGTGGGCGACTATCTCTACGGCTTCTCAAGCGGGATTCTGACGGCGATGCGATTCGACACGGGCGAGGTGGCGTGGCGCGACCGCAGCGTCGGCAAAGGCTCGCTCGTCTACGCCGACGGTCATCTCTACTGTTTGAGCGAGAACGGCGTGGTCGGATTGGTCGAAGCGACGCCGGCGGCCTATCGCGAGAAGGGGCGCTTCCGCATCCCGCAGGAATCGCTGCCCACCTGGACGCACCCCGTAGTCAGCGGAGGCCGACTCTACCTGCGCGACCAGGACACCATTTATGCTTTCGACGTGAGGCAGAAGAAATAGTTTCTGACAGGGCCAACCTGTGAAAAATAGAAGACGCCTCTTTCTGGTTATCGCCGTCGCAGCGTTGTATGTTCTGCACCAGGACTTCTGGTTTTGGCGCGTCGCGCGTCCTTTCGTTTTTGGCTTTCTCCCCATAGGGCTTTTTTATCAGGCGTGCTTTTCGGTGGCGGCCGCCGGGTTGATGTGGCTGCTCGTGAAGTACGCTTGGCCCTCTCATCTCGAACGCGAAATCGAGGAGAGTGAACAGGGCCGGGAGGAGGACTGAGGCGCTTTGATCCCTGCTCTGGTCGTCTTCATCTACCTCGGCATAGTCCTCTACATAGGCATCTTCGCTTTCCGTCGCGCGAAGAGCCGTCACGAGGCCGAAGACTATTTTCTGGCGAGCCGCTCCATTGGCCCGGTAGTCTTTCTGCTTTCGCTCTTCGGCACGAACATGACGGCCTTTGCCATCCTCGGCTCGTCGGGCCACGCCTTTACGAACGGCATCGTCACGTTCGGCTTGATGGCCTCCTCTTCGGGGCTGGTCATTCCGCTGACGCTCTTCCTGATCGGCACGCGCGTCTGGGCTTTGGGGAAGAAGCACGGCTTCATGACGCCCGTGCAGATGTTCCGCGACCGCTGGGAGTGCGGCCACATAGGCACAGTGATCTTTGCCGTGCAGGCGGTGTTGCTTGTGCCCTACATCATCATCGGCATCATGGGCGGCGGCACGACGCTTCATGCGATCAGCGGCGGCGTCGTGCCCTACTGGTTCGGCGGCGCAATCGTGGCGATGGTCGTGATGAGCTACGTCTTTTTCGGCGGGATGCGCGGCACTGCCTGGGTCAACACGTTTCAGACGATCCTGTTTCTCATCTTCGGCGTGATCGCGGTCGTGGTCATCGGCTCGCAGATGGGAGGATTCAGCAGGGCCATAGAGTCTTTGGCGAGCGCGCCGGCCTTCGCGCCGCTCTTGACGCGCGAGCGCATCTCGCCGCTCTACTTCTTCAGCTACACCTTCATCCCGCTCTCGGCCATAGCCTTCCCGCACATAGCCATCTTCTGCCTGACGGCGCGCCGCATGGGCCAATTCAAAAAGACTGTCATCTTTTACCCGCTCTGTATTCTGGCGATCTGGCTGCCCTGCGTTTTTCTCGGGGTCGTCGCCAACAGCGTGCGCGACATCCCGGCTATTCAGAGCAAGGTGGCGGCGCGAAGAGTCTTGGCCCAGGAGGGCAGGACGATGACGCCCGAGCAGCGAGAGGCGACGCGCGAGCGGGCGGCGGGTGATGACGTGTTGCTGCTCCTGCTCGAACGCTACGCGCCGCTCTGGCTGGCTGGCTTACTGGGCGCAGGCATCATGGCGGCCGTGATGGCTTCAGATTCGCAGATACTCGCGCTCTCGACGATGTTTACGGAGGACGTGTTCGCCTTCTACGGAGGCAAGCGACGATTCGGCGAGCGCGTTCAGGTACAAACGGGGCGCATCTTCGTCATCCTGCTCACGGTCTTCGCTTATGCTGTCGCGTTGCGCGCGCCCGAGACGATCTTCGAGCTTGCCATACAGTATGCCTTCTCAGGCTTCGCTGCGCTCTCGCCTTTGCTGGTGGCCGCGCTCTTCTGGCGCGGGAGCACTAAATGGGGGGCGCTCGCCTCGACGCTCTGGACGATCTGCGCCGTCGTGGCAGTAGCCGTCTATCAAGAGGTCGTGGCGGCTCCGGCTCCGGGCGCTACGACGGTCACATGGGCCATCGGCGGCTTAAGCGTACTGGCGCGAACGCCCGGCGGCACAACGGTCTTTGGCTTTATGCCCGTCGTCCCGATGGTCATCATCTCCGCGCTCTTGATGATCGTCGTGTCGTGGCTCACGGCCAAGCCCGGCACGGAGACTTTAAAGAAGTACTTCGCCGTCAGTAAACGCAAAGAGGCTGATAGGCGAGAGACCCTGGCGGCCTGAAATCCTTATCTATCCGAAGCAGTAGAGCCGACCGTCCTGCGCTCCGACGACGACGCGCCCCGCGGCGATGGCCGGCGAGGCCGAGACGGGAGCGCCCGCGTTGAACTCGCCGAGCTTAGCTCCCGTATAAAAGTCCAGCTCGTAAATCCGGCCGTCGTTTGAGCCGACGAAGACACGCCCGCTCGCCAGGGCCGGAGAAGATTCCACGCGCGCCCGCGTCGCAAACGTCCAGAGGCTCTTGCCCGTCGCAGCGTTGATGCAGTGCACCAGCTTGTCGCGCCCGCCGACGACTATCCGGCCCTCGACCGCCCCGGCCGACGAGTAGTAAGGGAACTTGCGCTCCGGATGGCTGTAGCGCCAGCGTATGCGACGCGACGCCAGATTCACGCTCAACACTTCATTATTGAACGTGCCGTAGAACGCGCTGCCATTCATCAGCGCGGGTGAAGCCCCTGTGTACGCGCCGGAAGCTACGCGAAAAGCCTCGCGCCCGTCCGCTATCCGCACGCCGCGAAAAATCTCGTCGCAGCCCGCGATGAAGATCAAGCCATCGGAGACGCTGCCCGTGCTGTGAACGGGCCCATTCGTCTTGAGCTTCCACAGAAGCTCTCCGCGCGCAGCCGTCAGGCAGTAGAGATGCTGGTCGTAGGAGCCTATCAGGACTCTGTCGCCGGCTATGACGGGCGATGATTTGATCTCGCTTCCCGTCTTGAATGTCCAGAGCGGGCGGCCATCGCGCGCGCCGACGGCATGCAGGACTCCTGCCAGGTCGCCTACGTAGACGATGCCATTAGCCACAGCGGGCGACGACTCGCCTATGCCTTCCTTCGCCGCCGCATACTTCCAGCGCACAGCGCCGCTCTGTAGGTCGAGCGCAATCAGCTCGCCCTTCTGCGTGCCGACAAACACCACCCCGCCCGCAATCGCCGCCGAAGACTCAATCGCCTCGCCGGCCTCGTACGTCCACAACAGTCTCAGGTTCTTCGGCACGTCGGACTTCGAGACGCCCGTCATCAGGGCGCTTCCGCGAAACTGCGGCCAGGCATCGGCCGCCGCCCACTGTGCCAGGACTGTCGCACAAGAAAGATGAAAGACCAGCAATAGGAGCAGAGGCGAAAGGCTCGTTTGAAGAAGTTGGCCCATAAATTCTATAGCTCGTTAGTATGCTCGCTCGTAAATCTCTAAAGCTCCCGCGCTGTCAAAGGGGCGCGGGTTGAATCGGCCAGTCCATTGCGCGGCGGCCTCTGCGGCCAGCTCAGGGAGTTCAGCTTTTGAGATGCCCAGCTCTCTCAGACGAAGAGAGAGCTTTCCGGCAGCAGCCAGTTGTTCGAGTCGCACGGCCAACTCTTCGCCCGGCTCGCCCCGGCCGCGACGCTCGCCGCAGACGTTTAGCAGCTCAGCGTAACGCTCCGCCACAAAGGAGTTGTTCCAGCGCACGACCGTCGGCAGGAGCATGGCTATGCTCAAGCCGTGAGCAGTGGCGTAGCGCGCCGTCAGAGGATTGGCGCAGGCGTGCGTTGCGCCGAGCATCGAATGCTCTATCGCCATCCCGGCGAAATAAGCGCCCAACTGCATCGCGCCTCGCGCCGCCAGCTCTTGCGGATTGCTCATCACGCGCTCGTAATTCGCCACGAGCAGTCGCCAGGCTTCGCGAGAGAAGAGGTCTGAGATGGCGCTGCGCCGGGTGGTGACGAAGGTTTCGACGGCGTGCGCGATGGCGTCGAAGCCTGCTGTGGCCGTCACGTTCTGCGGCTGCGAGAGAGTAAGCTGCGGGTCTAGTAGGGCGACGCGAAAGGCCGCGCCCGGAGCGCCGCAAGCCATCTTCTCGTGAGTCTCGGCCTCTGAGATGAGCGCGTAGGATTGGGCCTCGCTTCCCGTGCCCGCAGTCGTCGGAATCCCGATCATCGGAAGCATCGGCCCCGAAGCCTTGCCATACCCCCTGTAATCCTCCATCCGCCCGCCGCAAGAGAGCAGAAAGTTGATGCCCTTGGCTGTGTCCAGAGAGCTTCCGCCGCCTAAGCCGATGATCGAGTCAACGTTCAGCGGAGAGGCGAAGCGGCGGCCACGTTCGATCATCAAAGAGTCCGGGTTCGTCTCGAAGTCGTGAAAGGCGAAGACCTCTACTCCCGCGCCCTGCAAAGACGCGCACGCGCGCGCCACGTAGCCCGCCGAGATCATCCCGCTGTCTGCCACCAGGAGCGTGCGCCTGAAGCCGAGGGAATGCGCCAGTGGGCCCAGGCTCTCCATCGCACCGTTGCCGAAGAGGACGCGCGTACGGGACTCGAAATCGAAAGCTTCAAGCACTGTGGTCAATCAACGGGCGCTCTTTCGTTTGGGCTGCGGCGGGGCGGCGGCGCGCTCCGCGATGGCGTAGACGTAGCTCTGCGCGCGCAGGATGAGCATGCCGTCGGAGATGGCCGGCGTCGCCATCAGGGCCTCATTCATCGAATTGGTCGCCAGCAGCTCGAACCTGGGCCCGGCCCTGACGACGAAGACTTCGCCGTCCTCGCTCGCCAGGTACAGTTTCCCGTCGGCCGCGACGGGCGAGGCGCTGAAGCTGCTCGGCAGGCGTTCCTGGTAGACGCGCTCGCCGGTCTTGGCATTGTAGGCGCTCAAGACTCCATTGTCGGAGGAGATGTAAAGATAGTCGCCGTAAACGAGCGGCGTTCCCGTGTAAGAGCTTCCGCGACCGAGCCGCCATGCCAGGTACTTATTCGTCTCTTCCCCGGCCTTCAAAGAGATGTCGCCCGTCGCGCCGGGACGAAAAGCGTAGATGGGGCTCCCGGCCGGGTTGCCGCCCGTGATGTAGATCAGATCGTGCGCGATGACGGGCGCGGGCATCTTCACTTCGATGTTGTTCTGGGAGAATCGCCACAGCTCTCTTCCGGTCAGCGGGTCATAGCCGCGCGCGTAGCGGCCCGCATCGCTGATTAATTCCGTGCGAGTCTTGCCTTCATAAACGACAGGCGTGCCCCAACTGGGCAGCTCTCCGCGCTCGACGCGCCAGACCTGCTTGCCGCTCCGCAGGTCGTAGGCGGCGATGAAAGATTGTTTCTGTCCGTCGGCCTGCACGATGACCAGATTCCTGTAGATGATGGGCGAGCTGGAATGGCCCCACTCGGAGTCAGGCATCCCGGCGTAACCGGGATTGAGGATTCCCAAATCCTGCTTCCATAGGAGCCTGCCCTGCATGTCATAGCAGGCCAGCCCCTCTGAGCCGAACAGCGCCACGACGACACGGCCGTCTGTGGCGGGCGTCGCGTTGGCCTGGCTCGCCTTGACGTGCCGCCTGGCGCGCGGGACGCCTTCGTAGGCCGTCCGCTCCCAGAGTATGCGCCCACTCCTTTTATCCAGGCAGTAGATACGCCACACGTGACGCGCGTTATCGTCCGCTAAACCGATGCCTCTATCTTTCGGTTTGAAGGTGACGTTACCCTGGCTGATGGCCGTGATGACGAAGACGCGATCACCCCAGACCACCGGGCTCGCGTGCGAAAGACCCGGCACGGCAGTTTTCCACGCGATGTTCTCTGATTTCTCAAGGCTCCAACTGACAGGCGTGCTGTGCCCATCGGCGACGCCCGAAGCGTTGGGCCCACGAAACGAAGGCCAGTTCTGCGCCTCAGCGGTCAGAGCGGCTAAGCAGAGACAGAAGAGGAGCGTTAGAATGCGTTTCATCTTTCTTGCACCGTTGTGAATCATGCCTGTTTGAATCTGCGTCAAGGGTTCTTAGATGTTGCTGGCGCAGTGGCGGCGAGAGCGAAAAGCTGGTTGCGATTGGTGATGAAGAGCACGCCGTTGGCCGGGACGGGCGTGCTGTAGACGCTGCTCCCCATGTTCATCTCGGCCAGCACCTTCTTCTCCTTCCCGGCCTGCATGATGACCACGTCGCCGTCCTCGTCGCCCAGGTAGAGCTTGCCGTCAACCAGCAGCGGCGAGCCCCACACGGCCGCGAACATGTCGTGCGTCCAGTAGACCTGTCCGGTCTTTGCGTCCAGGCAATGCAGGAAGCCGCTGAAGTCTGGCTCGTAAACCAGGCCGTCGCGGATGGCCGGGGTCGAGATCGAGCGGCGGATTTTGTCGTAGTGCCAGACGAGCCCCGTCTTTGTGATGTCGCCGCGCTTCGTGGCGTCAATGCAGTACATGTGGCCCACGCCTTCGCCGTGCTCAGGGTCTTGCCCGTTGGCCAGATAAACCTTGTCTTCGTAGATGACTGGCGTCGAGATGATCTCGTTGCGCGTCTTGGGCCATATGGAATCCTTCGGGTTGGTGTCGAACTCCCAGAGCTTCTTTCCCGTCTGTGCCTCGTAGCCGCGCACCCATCCGTCGCCCTGCCCCATCACGACCATGTCCACGCCGCCCACTTTCCCCACACTTGGCGTAGACCATTGCCCGTGCAGAATCTTGTCGCCCGGAGAGGCGTCCTCCCACACCAGCTTCCCCGTCCTTTTATTGACGGCGATGATGGCCGGAGCCTTCGGCGAAGGGATGTTGACGTGGCTCTCGTCCTGCCCGTTCGATGTGCTCACAAAGAGCAAGTCTCCGTAGGAGACGGGCGAAGAGTTTGCCAGGTTGTGCGGAAATGTGCCGACCTCCTCCATCATGTCGAAGCGCCAGACGACATCCGCGTTGGTCTCGCCCGTCAGCTTCTCGTCCGTCACGGGCCCATCGTTCTCTTTATCCTGAAATCCCCGCGCGTCAACGCACATCAGCTCCGCCCGGTTCGAGACGTAGTAGACCCGGTCGCCCTCCACGAGCGGCGAAGAGGCTATCCCTTGAAAGGGCCAGTCGTTGACGCGGCCCGCCGCCAGCTTGTCGTGCACCGCCTGCCACATGAAGGCCCCGTCCGATTCGCGAAATGCCATCAGCACGCCCTTGTCGCCCGTCACTTTCGGGTCGCGCTTGCCTTCGTTGTTCGTGCCGACGAAGACCATGCCGCCCGCCACTGTGATGTTGCCGTAGGTCTGCGAGCCCAGCTCGGCCACCCACTTGACGTTCAGCTTCTTCTTCACGTCCCAGGTCACTGGCAGGCCCTTCATGTTCGAGGTCATGTTGCGGTCGGGCGTCCCGCCCCACATGGGCCAATCGCCCGTGCCGGGATCGGACGCCTGAACAACCGAGACAAATGGCAGAAGGGAGAAGGCCAAAAGCAGCGCGGCGAAAGATAGCGCAATCAACCTCGGGCCATAGCTCAAGACTCCGGCCTTCGATGCGCCGAACGCTGAACGCTGAATGCTGAATAACATGCTCTTCATTTATTTGAATAGACCTTCAGGTTGTCGAAAAAGATTTCGGCGAGGGCGCTGGCAAAGATGCCCGGGCTTCCCTGCCGGTTCGGTATCGGGTCTGTGTGCTCAATCGTCCACGCGGCCGGCTCGGCCTCGCCTGCGGGCCACACTTTGCCGCGCGCTCGGACACGGCCGTCCGCCAGGTTCTCCACCTGTAGCTTCATCCGATACCAGGTATCCGCCTTCCAGGCGAAGGGGACGGATGCCGAGCGCGCGACCTCGGGCTGCCACGGCTCGATCTCAAGCTTCTGCGCGTTGCCGAAGAGCACGAGCGCGTATCTTTGCGCGATGACGCCCACGTCGCCCATCTGCCTGCGCTTCAAAGTCGCGCGCACGTCCGCCTCGACAGTGTAGTTGGCCCAGTCGCTCGGGCCCATAAAGGAGCGCGCCCGCGTCATCAATGAAGACCCTTCGGTCGTCTTCACCAGCACCTTGTTGCCTTCAAGGTCGCGGACGACGTACTTGCCCGTGGCGTTGGCCCAATGCGCCGGAATCGCGTTGCCTACGGCGAGAGAATCGAAGCTCTCAGTCCAGGGCAAGGGCGGTACGACGCGTATGCGCGCCGCGCCCACGACCTGCCCGACCGTGGCCTTGACCTGTCCGGCCTGCGCGACAGTATCGGCCGAGGCCGTGAATTTCCCCTTCGTCACTTCGCCGCGAAGCCCGTCGAGGGCCCAGGCGGCCGTCTGCTCCTCGCGAACAAAACGGCCGCGATCATCGAAGAGACGAACGTGAAGCTGCACGCTCTCGCCCGGCTTCAAGATCAATTCCGTGGGAGAGACCTGAACGTATGAGACGGCCGCGTCGGCGGGCGCACGTTCCGGCGCAGTGCCCGTCCCAACCGTCGAAGCATGAGCGCCGCTCCTTTTACCTATGCAATAGATGGCGCTGTCGGAGACGAGGTAGACGCGCCCGTTGGCGACCGCCGCCGAGCCGATAATAGCTTCCGGCTGGGCCTCTGTCCCGAGCTGATCCTGGTCGAGAATCTCGCAGCCCGTGGCCGACGGCCGGAGGATGAAGAACTTGCCGTTCTCCGTCCCGACGTAGAGCTTGCCGTCCGCAAGCACGGGCGAGGCTTTCTGAATTGTGCCGAGGTTTTGCAGCCAGAGCTGTTTGCCCGTATTGATGTCGAAGGCCGCGAGGTTCGCGCCGTTATCCACCTGGTAGAAACGATCACCGTCAATCACAGGGGAAGAGAACCCGCCCTGCCAACCCTTCACGCTCCACTTAATCTGCTGTGGGCCAAGAGTGCCACGGGCCGCAGCATCTATGGCGGCGATCATTCCCATCTCGCTTGAGTCAAGATTCTCTTCGCTGTGCGTGAGGATGGCCACGTTGCCCTTCAGCACAGCGCCGGTGTTAATGCCGCGCTTACTGAACTCGTACTTCCAGACCAGCTCGCCCGTCTGCGGCTTCAAGGCGTGAACGTGCCCGTCGCTTCCGCCCTGTATCAGCAGGCGCGTGCCCGCTACGTCCGCGACGATGGGCGGAGCGTAGGTCGTATCGTAAGGGCGTATATTCGGAGAGCTGACCCAGACGGTCTGGCCCGTCCTTTTGTCGAAGGCCATGAAGCGATGCGCGCCGCGCGCCGTGTCTCCCCAGCCGAAGGTCACGCCGGAAACGATCACCAGCTCGCCCTCTATGATCGGAGAGACTGTGCGCCCGCCGTGAGTCGTCAAGAGCCCGAACTCTTCGCCGAGCGACCGCTCCCACAGCGGCTTTCCCTCCCGCGACAGAGAGAGCAGCGTTCCCCCGACGCCGAAGACGTAGACGTTGCCCGTCACCGCGTCGCCCACGGGCGAGGCCCACCCGACCCTGTGCGGCGGCACGTCCGATAGATAGACGTTGAAGCGATGCTCCCACAGCAGCTTTCCAGTGTCGGCGCTCAGACACACGACTCGCTCTTGAAGCGTCTCGCGTGCGCCCACAGAGTCTTGCAGGTAGACGCGATCACCCATGACGATGGGCCCACTCCTTCCGCCGTACGGAGCTTTCCACAAAAGATTCTCTCCTGAAGGAGACCAGCGCGCGGGCAGATTCTTTTCTTCCGAGATGCCGTCACGGCGGGGCCCGCGCCATTCCGTCCAGTCGCCCGCCAGCGCGGGCTTTAAAGAGAAGAGCAGAAGGGCTACGAGAGCCGGGCCGAGAGTCGAAAGCAGAGCATTCATCATCGCCTTTCCTTAAACATCAACTGCATTCTTTCCCACATTTTGGTGAGAGCAATATTATGCCGCCTCGGCAGAAAAGTGTTGTAAAAATATAGTAAAAAGAGGCTTTCACGCTACGTCCGGCGCGCGGTGGAGATGTACAATCCGCGAAGTAGCCGGAGATTTCGATGAGTAATGGTTCAATTTAAAAGAGAAGGAAATTAACAGGATGGACAGGATGAAAGAGAAGGTATGACTGCTTCCTCTCTTTTTCTTTATCTGTCTCTCCTGTCCATCCCTGTTAATTCCTATCTTCGGAGTGAGAGATGTTCGAGCAAACAGAATCAAAGCCCTGGCACACGACTTTAACGGCTCTCATCGTCGCATCCATACTACTGCCTCCGCTCGGCCTGGTACTACTCTGGCGGCGCAAAGAGTTGAGCCGCCAAAGCAGGGCTCTCATCTCTCTGGGCATCTGCGCGCTCCTCCCGGCTCACGCGGCGCTCTTCTATTTCGCCCTCCGCAATCCTAATGAAGAGCACTACACGGCTTTAGAGCGACACCGTGCAGAGCAGCGCCAGCAGATGCAGCAGGAATCAGCGAGCGCCCCGGCCGCCAATAGCAACGCGCAGCCGAGCGCAGACGCGGCTGCCAACGCGAACGCGCAGCAGACGGGTGTGGGCCCAAACGCCGCCGCGACGGATGCTGCGCACGGAGGCGAGGTTGTGCGTCCGGCTAAGAATTACTGGACAGATTTTCGTGGGCCTGCGCGCGACGGTCGCTACGACGAGGTGGCTATCAGGACGAGTTGGCCCACAGAAGGCTTGCCGCGCCTGTGGAAGCAGCCTGTGGGCGGCGGCTATGCCTCTTTCGTCATCGCGGAGGGGCGCGCCTACACCATCGAGCAGCGACGCAGCCAGGAAGTAGTCGCCGCCTACGATGTCGAGACGGGGCGCGAAATCTGGACGCACGGGTGGCCGGCTGAGTTTCGTGAATCGCTGGGCGGCGATGGGCCACGGGCGACGCCCGTCTGGTATGACGGGCGCATTTATGCGCTCGGCGCTGAAGGCGAGTTGCGCTGCCTGGAAGCCCGGACGGGAAAGCTCATCTGGAATCGCAACATCCTGACGGAGAACGGCGCGCGAAATATCGACTGGGGGATGGCCGCTTCGCCTCTGGTCTTTGACGACAAGGTGTTGGTGCAGCCGGGCGGCCGTTCGGGTAAATCTGTCGTCGCCTATAACAGGTTGACGGGCGCGCCCGTGTGGAGCGCGCTCGGTGATCAGGCGTCCTATACGTCCCCGATGCTCGTTCAACTGGCGGGCAGGCGGCAGGTGCTCGTCGTGACAGCCGACCGCATCGTCGGACTCGCTCCGGAGGACGGCTCGCTGCTGTGGGAGACGCCCTGGCAGAACAGCGCGAGCATCAACGTCGCTCAGCCCATCCTGGTCAACCAGAACCGCTTCTTCATCTCGGCAGGCTACGGCAAGGGAGCGGCGCTCGTGGAGGTGGCGGGCGCGGGCCGCAGCTTCAGCGCCCGCAAGGTCTGGGAGAACAACTCCATGAAGAACAAGTTCAACAGCTCAGTCCTTTATAACGGCTACGTCTACGGTCTTGACGAGGGCATTCTGAGCTGTGTCGAGGCGGCGACGGGCGAGCGTAAGTGGAAGGGCGGTCGCTACGGCTACGGACAGGTGTTGCTGGCGAGCGGGCATCTCATCATCACGACCGAGGAGGGCGAGATAGTCCTGGTACGCGCCACACCAGACCAGCACACGGAGTTGGCCCGCTTCAGCGCCCTACAGGGAAGAACCTGGAACAACCCGGCCATCGCCAACGGCCGACTGCTCGTCCGCAACGCGACCGAGATGGCCGCCTATAACATCGCGGCCCAGTAAGCCGCCAGGAAAACCGGGGCCCGGCTCCTCTCCGCTAACCTGAGCAGGTCGCCGCAGCCTTGCCCGAAATGTGCAAGACTTACAGGACTTTTCGGGCAAACGACATTTCTGCTCGAAAAGTCCGGGGATTAGCGGTGGGTATGTTTCGGCTTGCTTGGCAATCTGGCGGGCAATTCAAGATCGTCATCAATTAACACTTCAGGACAAACACCTGCCGCACGCGCATATTGCAGAAGAACAGGCAACGGTGGCTCCCGTTTCCCAAGTTCATAATCTGAAATCCGGTTGTAAATCAGGACATCCTCAAAGCCGAGATGCCTGAGCATTTCAGATTGAGAAAGCTCCAAGCTCTCCCTGACCTGTCGCAGTTTCTCACCAAGCCTTTGTGAAGTAAGACGCGCCGTCGCCATCAGGAATTCCCTCCTGGTGGCGCGAGCATTAAATAAGACTTGCCGCTATACCGTATATGGTATAGAATGCGCTCGCTCAACTCTTTCGCCGTGAGTGTGAACCTTTCACATTCAACGGCGGCGCTCATCACTCAGCTTTGAGGTTGAGGCTTGAGACGACGCATCAGGCCGTTGTCAGTTTTCAAATACTTAAGAGCAGGCCAATCATATCTTATGGCCTCACTAAAACCATAGAGAGATTCTTTAGGGAGCGCGCCGGGAGGGGGCTGCGCTCTCTGCTGCACGCCTGCTCTCAGGCCAGAATAGACGAGCAGGCTGTGCGGGAAGGCCGCCGTGTAATGGGAGGCATGGCGGTCTTAACTTTAAAGAACCTCTCTTTTCGCAAGCGAGGCTGCGCTCTAGGCCGTTTCCAGGCAGATGTCGAAGAGGACGGAAGAGTAGGTCGTCCTGTCTTTATTCACAGTCCTGACGGGGCGAATCAGCTCTCTGTGCCAGACCAGATTATCTCTGGTGTAGTTGCGGTCAGGATTGCCCTCGAACTTCGGGTCGGTTTCAAAGTAGAGCTGCGTGACCAGGCGCTTGTGGCCCGGCGCGCTGATAACGTAATGGATGTGCTGAGCGCGCCCGCCGTAGCCTGCCGGGATGATCGTTTCGTAAAAGTATTCGCCGCTACGAGCGACGGGAATCTCGCCGCGACAGTTGAACCCGCGCATGTCGTACTCGCCGGAAGCGTCCGCATGAAAGACCTCGACCTTTGCATCCGAGAGAGCGTGCCCTTCGGTGTTGATGACTCGTCCGGCAACGAGCAAGGGCGAGCCCGAAGCGCCCGGCTCGATCAATCTCTCTTTGCGCGGCGCTCCAGCCTTGTAGAAAGGGCCGAGCGTGTTGCTCGGAGTTGGAGTAAGGGAGTGCGCGCTCTGCTGCGGCTGCTGCGAGATGGCACGGGCCGGCGGCAGCCCTCCGCCCGCCAGGATGCCGCCGAGGCTGAAGCTTATGAAATCTCTTCTTGAGAACCGGGGCTCTTTTCTCACGAGAACTCTCCCTTCAGAAGGCCAGCGAAGTGAGCGAGGTTTCGTCTTTGACGAGGATACGGCTGCCTATGACTAAGGGGTGGGCCCAGGTCTCGCTCTGTGCGACTGTGTATTCGGCGAGCGGCTTGTACTCTTTCGCCGTTGTAGAGAGCACGATCAGCTTCGCCTCGTTCGTCAGCAGCAGTAAGACCTGGCCCGCATTCAGGAGCGCGACGTTTTCGCCCATCCTTCCGGCGCTCTGCCAGAGGGTCTTTCCCGTGTCGGCGTCTATGGCGAAGAACTGGCCCTTGCGGCGCACGGACATGCCGAACAGGAGATTGCCCTGCAAGACGGGCGAGTTCATATAAAGCTCGTTCTCACGGTTATTCCAGACCTCCTGCGGCGCGAGCTGCCCGCCCTGCCTGACGAGACGCACCGCCGTGATGCCCTGATCCTCTCTTGAGAAGATGAGCATATCCTTGTAAGCGATGGGCGTGACGGCGTTCGTGTCGTAGGCGGACTTGGCCGGAAGCTTCCACAACAAATTCCCGTTGGCCGTAGCGACTCCCACCAGCTCTTTCTGCGTAAAGGTGACGACCTGGCGCGTGCCCAGGAGCGTCAAGACGATGGGCGAAGCGTAAGCGGGGCCGTCCGCCGTATAGGCCCACCGGACAGCGCCCGTCTCGGCGTCGAATGCGGTGAGGGCTCCACGGTCATGCCCGCCGACGTGGGCTATCACGAGGCCGTCCGTGACGACGGGCGACATGGCCGTGCCATAGAGCGGCGAGGTGTTCGGGTACTCTTTGGAAAACTCTTTGCGCCAGCGAAGCTTGCCCGTTTGCGCCTCGTGGCAGGAGAGGACGCCTGTGATTCCGAAGGTGTAGATTCGCCCCTGGCTATAGACGGGCGTGGACTTTGGGCCCTTGCCGTGCCCACGCGCGGCCGGATGCATCTCGTAAGCGATTGGCTGACCGCTTCGCCAAATCTCCTTGCCCGTCGCGGCGTCCAAAGCGCGCAAGACCTCCTCTTCGCCCTGCCTGGCGAAGACGTAAACGCGGCCGTCAACAAGTAGCGGCGACGAGTGGCCCACGCCGACCGCCACCTTCCACTGCTCCTTGAGAGAGGCGGGCCAGGACGAGGGAGCGACGAAGCCTGCGAGGCTGCCGTCACGATTGGGCCCACGCCACTGCGGCCAATCCGTAGCAGCCTGTGCGAGGAGTGCCTGGGCCAGGAGGCTCGCCAGCAGCACAAAGGTTTTCGACCATTCTCGAACGAGCGTCACCGAGTTTGTCTCCTTGTTTGTCTCCTCCGCCTCAAAAGAGCAGCTTGACGGCGAATTGAATGTGGCGCGGGCTCTGCGCCGAAGTGATGCGCCCGAAGGTGGGCGAGCCCAGGAAATTGTCCGGCAGATTAAAGTTCGGATGATTGAAAAGATTGAAGACCTCTGCGCGCAGTTGCAGCTTGAGCTGTTCGGAGAGCGCGGCCGTTTTCACGAGCGAAGCATTGACGTTACTGTAGCCCGGCCCCGTCAGGATGTTTCTCCCCGCGTTGCCGAAAGTCCCGCGCGGAGGAAAGACGAAAGCGGAGGTATTGAACCACTGCTCAATCGTCCGTGGGCCCAGGGAGGCGTCGCCCGCAACGTTCGGGCGATCATTGCCGAGAAAGCCGAGCGTCGAGCGGCCCGTGCCGCTATTGTCAATCTCCGGGAGCAGCGCGACCGTGAAGGGGCGGCCCGTGTGCAGGGTCACGATGCCGTTCATCTGCCATCCGCCGAAGAGTGCCGAGAGCAAGCCGTCACCGGAGAGCAGCGCGCGCCCCTTGCCGAACGGCAGGTCATAAGAGTAGCTCACGGACAGGCGATGGCGCACGTCGAAGTTCGAGAGCGCGCGCTCCTGCCGGAGGTCGTAACTGTTCTGCGGAAAGTTCGGGTCGCCCGCGCTCGTGAAGAAGCTGGAAGCGTCGTCGATAGACTTAGACCAGGTGTAGGAGGCCAGAAGCGAGAGGCCGAAGTCCAGGCGTTGTTGCAGGCGAAGCTGAAGGCTATGGTAACTGGAATTGGCGCGCGATTCGAGGATGTTGATGTCGTCGAACTGCGGGACGGGACGGATGACGAACGGCAGCGTCGTCAACTGCCCTTGATTGATGTCGCGCGCAGCCAGCAGCTTTGTCCCCTTCGAGCCGACGTAAGAGGCTTCGACCACGCGGCTGCCGCCCAGCTCTCTTTGAACGGAGAAGCTCCAATGCTGCATGTAGGCCGTGCGCAGGTCGCGTTGAATTGCCAGCGCGGAGTCCGGCAGAGGCACTGGGAAGAAGCTCGGGAAAGGGTCGCGCAGAGAGAGCGGAAGGCCCGGCAGAGAGAAGTAGAGATTGAAATCGAAGTACGGCGCGTTGAAGTAGAGCGCCTCGCCCGGAGCCAGCGCGGATTGGTCGTAATAAATACCGTAACCGGCCCTCAGCACAGTCCTTCCACTTGGGCCCACAGTCCAAGCCAACCCTACGCGCGGCGCAAAGTTGTTCCTGTCCGGCTCGTAACCGCTGCGCGGCACGCCAGCCATCCCGACGGCTACGAGCGAGCGCCTCGCCGGGTCGTAGATGTTGGCACGGTCTTCGGCGTCAACCGAGGGCGAGTTGTATTCGTAGCGCAGCCCGGCGTTCAAGGTCAGGCGCGGTGTGAGGCGAATGCTGTCGTTGACGAAGAAGTTGTAGCTGTTGGTGCGCAGGTGTTGAGCATTGTCGAGGCGCGCGCCGCCCGTGATGAAGGGCGAGCCCAAGAGAAGATCGGCCAGCGCGTTTCCCGTCAACCCGGCGCTCGTGGAGAAGGTCAGGAAGCCGCGTGATTGCACGTCGCGAAAGGCGTTCTGCTGCATGAAGCGGAGGTCTAAGCCGAACTTCAGGAGGTGACTGCCCCGCGCGTAGGTCACAGTGTCTAGAATCTGGTAAGTATTGGTCACGCTGTTCTGCGGATTGTTGCCTTCGTGACCGAGCGGCGAGAAGCCCGTCACGTTAATCAGGCTCAGGCCGAAGTCTCGCTCATTGGTGGAAAGCTCCGGCAATCCCACACGATTATTGATGCTCGTCCCGGCCCCCTCCTGAATCACGCCGAGCGCCACGCGGTTGAAGGCCAGGCGCACGTCGTTGATGAGAGCGGGCGTGAAGGTGTGCGTCTCGCTGAGCATCACGTTCTGGCTGCGGCGCGGGATGGTCGCGCCGTAGCCTGGGATGAGCGAGAAGGTCGCGCCCGTGAAGGGCTCGAACAGGTTGCGGTCGCCGAAGCTGTAGCGGAAAGCAAGACTTGAACGCGGGCTCAAGGCGTGATCGAGCCGCACGTCGAAAGTGTCGTTACGGTCGCGCTGAGCAGGCGAGGAGACGAAGTTGGCAAACGGCACAGCGCGATTCGGCAGCGGATAAAGATTCGCAATCGCGCGCCCAATCGCGTCTATGCGCCCCTGTGGAATGACGCCCCCGTTGAAGGCCTGGCCGGTCAAAGGGTCAACGGGCCGGGGCAGAAGGCTCTGCGAGAAGTCGCCGCCTCTTTCTGCAAGGGTCGGAACGTTAGTGACGCGTGTGATGCCTTCGCGCGCGCGCGTCGCTTCGTAATCGACGAAGAAGAAGGTGCTGTCTCTGCGGATGGGCCCACCGAGGGAGAAGCCGAACTGGTTGCGCTGGTATTGGGGCGCGGGCTGGTCGCTCGGGGCGAAGAAGTTGCGCGCGTCCAAAGCGCCGTTGCGGAAGAACTCGAACGCGGAGCCGTGAAATTGGTTCGAGCCGGTCTTCAAGACGACGTTGACCTGCGCGCCCGGATTGCGTCCGAACGAGGCATCATAAGTGCTCGTCAACATCTCGAACTCGCGTATCGCATCGACAGAGGGACGCACCCCGAAGGTGTTGAGCTTGGGGTCTACATTGTAGACACCGTCGAGCAGGAAGTTATTGCTGTCCTCGCGCGCGCCGTTGACGCTGAAAGCGAAGTCCCCACGCACGGAACCGGCCGAGCCCTGCGCGGCGGGCACAGCGCCCGGTACTAGCAGACTCAGCTCATAAAAGTTTCGCCCGTCGAGCGGCAGCCCCGTGACCTGACGATTTTCGATGACCGTGCCCGTGGCGGCCGAATCCTTCTGAAGCGGCGGGAGCGCGTCCGTCACGTTGACGACCTCTACGGGCAATGGGCCCACTTCCAGCGTGACATCGAGACGCTGCATCTGGTTGACCTGAAGCTCGAACTCCCTGGCGTATTTTCCGTAACCCGTGGACTCGACTTCGAGGCGGTAGGGGCCGGGCGCAAGCTGCGAGATGACGAACTCGCCCTGCGCGCCCGTCCTGAGAGCGCGCGTCTCGTTCGTCCCCGTGTGAATGAGCCTGACCTGCGCCCCGGCTAAGTTTTCTCCGGGCGCGTTTGTGACCTGGCCGCGCACAGTGGCGCGATGGGTCTGGGCCACAGTGGCCGAAGATGAAAGCAAGAGGACAAGTATGAGAAGAAGCAGGGCGTAAGACTTCAAGATGTATTCTCCTTCGAGAGAGAGCGTCCGTTCCGGTGGTGTCGTATTATGACAGCCGCGCTCCCGTTATGTTGTAAAAAACTGTAAAAGGAGCGGGCCCGTTGTCAACTGTTTGTAAAAGTCGGGCGGCTCGTGATGTAAAAGCCTGAAACTAATTGCTAGAATCCGTAGTATTGATCGGTAGTATTGAAAGCCATCAGTCCCGCTCGATTCAAACTTGGAGCCATCAAGATTATCATGTGCCCTCTCGAAAATTTACGACCGCTCTTTTGCCGCTTGCTCTCCCTGACGCTGCTGCTTTGCTCACTGGCTATGCTAGCGGGGACGGCCCTTGCTCAAACCACTACGAGCACGATCACGGGCGAGATCAGGGACACCAACGGCGCGAGCTTGGTCGGGGCGCAGGTCACTGCGCGCCATCTTGAGACCGGGCTCACGCGGACAACCATAAGTACGGACGAGGGGCGATTCGTGTTCCCCGGTCTGCCCCTGGGCGCTTATGAGCTGACGGCCGAGATGTCCGGCTTCCAGCGTTTGGTTCACAGGGGCGTGAATCTGACCGTGGGCGAGACCTTGCAGATCAACCTGACGATGTTGGTGGCCGAGTTGACGGCGGATGTCGAGGTGGCGGGCGGAGAGGCGCTCGTCAACACGCAGTCGCAGGAATTGAGCTACCTGGTCAGCGAGAGGGCGATCAGGGAGTTGCCCCTGAACGGCAGGAACTACACAGACCTGACCTCGCTTCAACCCGGCGTCATTCCCTTCCCGCATCGTGACGGCGGCTCGGTCGTAGCTCACGGCCTCGGCATGAGCATCAACGGCCAAGACCCGCGCTCGAACGTCTACCTGCTGGACGGCACGCCGCAGAACGATTTCACCAACGGCCCGGCCGGAAGCGCCGCCGGGACGGCCCTCGGGCTGGAATCCATCCGCGAGTTTCGCGTTGAGACAAATGCTTACTCGGCCGAGTATGGCCGCAACTCGGGCGGGCAGGTCAACATCGTCAGCAAGTCTGGCACGAACGATTTCGGCGGGAGCTTCTACTACTTTCATCGCAACGACAACCTGGACGCGCGCAACTTCTTCGACCAGGCCCGCAAGCCCGAGTTCAAGCGCAACCAGTTCGGGGCCACCATCGGCGGGCCCATCCGTCGTGACCGTGCCTTCTTCTTTTTCGGCTACGAGGGATTGAGGGAGAACCTGGGGCGCACGATCTCGACGGTCGTGCCGGACGAGCAGGCGCGGCTCGGCCGTCTGCCGGGCGCGACCGTTCAGGTCAACGCCGCGATTCGTCCCTACCTTGACGAATTCCCCCTGCCCAATGGGCCCAACCTCGGCGGCGGCCTTGCCCAGTACAGCTTCGGCTTCAACCAGCAGCTCTCTCAGAACTTCACGCAGTTTCGCCTCGACTATAACCGCAGCGCGCGCGACCAGTTCTTCGCGCGCTACACTTTCGACGACGCAGACCAGAGGCTTCCGACGGACTTTCCGCAGTTCCCGCGCACGTTTCTCTCGCGCAACCAGTTCTTCACGGGCGAGTATCGCCAGGCTTTGACTGCGCGCACGCTCAACACATTTCGTCTCAGCTACGGCCGCACGCACATAGGCCAGGAAGTAGAGGCCAACACCTCGCGCAGCCTGCCCGTCTTCGTGCCCGGCCGCGACCTTGTAGGCGACATAGACATCGGCGGCATCCCGCGCTTCGGCCCGCAGTCTTCTGCCAACCTGCGGCTGACGCAGAATATCTACGGCTTCGAGTATGCCTTGATTCACAGTCGCGGCCGCCACCTGATTAAAGCCGGCGCGCTCGTGGAGCATTACCGCGACAATATGTATAACCCGACGTTCAGCCTCGGGATATTCACCTTCTCGGGCCTGCGCGAGTTTCTCATCAATAGCCCGCAACGCTTTATCGGCCTCACGCCCGAAGGCCGTTTTGATCGCCACTGGCGCTTTACTCTCTTCGGCCTCTACGCGCAGGACACTTACAGGGCGAGCGAGCGATTGAGTCTTAACCTCGGAGTCCGTTACGAGTTTGCCACCTTGCCCGTGGATACGAACGGCTATGATTCGTCTCTGCCCAACCTGCTCGACCGCCAGCCCACGCTCGGGCCTCTCTATCGCAACCCGACTTTGAAGAACATCTCTCCGCGCGTGGGCTTCGCCTGGGATGTGACGGGCGACGGCAGGACGAGCGTGCGCGGCGGCTACGGCATCTACTTCAACACGAACAACCAGCAAAACCTGATCGTGACGGTCACCAATCCACCCGTCACGCCCCGGCCCGTCATCAACAACCCTGCGTTTCCCACGCCTACGTTCGCCGGTTCCATCTCTGTACGGCCCGTGCAGTTCGATCTGGATAACCCTTACGTGCAGGTCTGGAATCTGAACGTGCAGCGCGAACTGTGGTTCGACACGGTCTTGACTGTTGGGTATGCGGGCTCGCGCGGCGTGCACCTGCTCCGAAGCAATGATGTCAACGTGCCGACGCCGCAACTGCGCGCCGACGGCAGCGTCTTTTACCCTGTGGGCCAGCCGCGCCCGAACACGGCCTTTACGGCGATAGAGCTCAAGAGCAGCGACGGCGATTCCTGGTACAACGCGCTGATCCTTGAAGTAAGAAAGCGTTGGAGCCGCAGATTTAGCTTCCAGTCCTCGTACACGCTCTCGCGCAATATAGACACGACACAGGCTTCGACCTTCTTTTCGGACGCGACCAACGGCACGACCTCTGCTTTCCCAGAGCCCTTCGGGCTTGAGTACAACAAGGGGCTGGCCGATTATCACGCCAAGCACAACCTTGTCCTGAACTTCATCTGGGAGATACCGTTTGCGCGGAGCTTGGGGGGCGCGGCCGGAAAGATTCTGGACGGCTGGCAGATGGCGGGCATTGCGCAGATGCGCAGCGGAAACCCCTTAACGGTCTTTGTGCAGCGCAACCGCTCGCGCTCGCAATGGTCGCCCTCTCTGGGCCCAGGCATAGGACAGGATCGGCCGAGCTTTGCGCCCGGCTTCACGCACGAGACGGCGGTCACGGGAGACCCGAACAGGTATTTCAACCCGGCTGCCTTCGTGCTTCAGCCCGCCGGGACGCTCGGCAACGTCGGGCGCGGCTCTTTGGTTGGGCCCAACCTGCGCACCTTCGACCTGGCGATGATTAAGAACACGCGCTGGGCCCGCCTGGGCGAGACGACCAACATACAGTTTCGCATAGAAGCCTTCAACGTCTTCAACCGGACGAACTTCGGGCCGCCTCTCCTGACGGCCTTCACCGGCGCGGCAGACAACGAGCAGCCCGTCTCGACCTTCGGCCTGATACGCTCGACCGTGACCTCTTCCAGACAGATTCAACTCGGACTGAGAATTACTTTCTAAGTGACGAGTGATGAATGACGAGTGACGAGTGAAAGACAAGCTCCGAAGCTTTTCACTCGTCACTTGTCACTCGTCACTGTTTTAGGAGACCGTTTATGACCTGGATCATCTTCGCTCTGCTGGCGGCGCTTTCGTGGGGGCTGTATGGGCCTGCGCTCCATCGCGGGCAGGTGGCGCTCGGGAGTCCGCTTCGAGCCCTGCTCTGCGTCGGGGTCGCATATTTTCTGATCGGGGTGCTGGTTCCGCTCGTCGGCCTCTGGTATCAGGGAGAGTTGGGCGGGTTTACTGCGAAAGGCTCTGTGGCCGCCACGATAGGCGGGGCACTGGGCGCGGCCGGCGCAATCTGCATTATCTTCGCCTTCAAGTCGGGGGGGCTGCCGGCCTTCGTCATGCCGCTGGTTTTCGCGGGCGCGCCGCTCGTCAACGTGCTCTTCTCGATGTGGCTGCACCCGCCGAAGAGCGCGCCCAACCCGCTGCTCTACCTGGGCTTCGTGCTGGCCTCGGTCGGCGCAGGTCTTGTCCTCTACTTCAAGCCGCAGTCGTAGGCATGTCTCGCTTACTCGGCACGAAGGGCTAAGAGCAAGGGAGAGCGCAGGGCGACGATGGTTGCGACGAGCGATGATAGGAGGCCGGAAGCGAGGACGCCGATGAGCAGGAGGGCCAGGGTGTAGGTCGGGGCCTGGCCTCCGCGCGCGACGGCTGCGGGAGCGATGCTGATGAGCGCGCAAAGAGTGCCGGTGATGAGCCCGGAGATCAGAAGAAAAGCGTTCTCGGCGATGACCATCAGGGAAAAGTGCTGGCCGTTATAGCCTACTGCGCGCAGCAGCGCCAGCTCGCGCCTGCGCTCCAGAACATTTCTGAGCAGCACGGCTCCCAACCCGAGCGTGCCGAGCACTAGCCCCAACCCTCCCAACATCTGAAAGGTAGAGATGAAAGTATTCTCCACGCGATGAAACTCCGCCAGCCGCTCTTCGGTTCCCACCACGTCCAGTCCGTAATCCGAGAGCCGCTCTTCCAACAATCCAGCAACCCGGTCAGCTTCCTCAGGCTTTGCGTCCAGCAGGAAGAAGCGATGGCCCTCCTGTTCCGGAAAGAGCCGCATGAAATTGCGCTCTGACATGAGCAGCTCGCTTTGAAAGATGCTGTCGGAGAGCGCGCCGACGACGCGCGCACGAACGGGCGCGCCCCCCGCGTCGAGCACAAAGGGGTCGCCCACTTTGAGATGAAGCACGTAGGCGAGCGAATTGGCATCGGCGATGACGGGAACCTCTCCGCCAGGCAGCTCTTTGTTCAGGAGCAGCCAGGGACTCTTCTTCTCCTCTTCCGTTTGGGCCAACGAAGATTGAAAAGAGAAACGGCCGCTCGGCAGAAAATCGTCCACGGGCGCGACGACGCGCGGACTGCGCGGCTGGTAGAGGTTTAGGCAACTGGCATCGTCTCCGGGCCGCAGGCGAAAGCGCGTGAAGACCAGGCGGTCGAGAATGGACGACTCCTCATTCGTCCAGAGGTTGAGCGCCTCTTTCCCTTCGGGCGTGTTCGGATCATGCACCAGCGGAAGCAGGGACTCGGCCAGCAGAGCGTAACCGCCGCTCCCGGATTTTCTGTCCCCTAGAGCATCGCTTCCATCGCGCTTGAAGGCATCGACAGAGACTATGATGAAGGCTGCGGAGGCGACCAGGGCGATGCAGAGCACGCTCCTGCCCGGCCGGTGCGTGGCGTTACGCACGCCGAGGCGCGACACGGCCAGCCACCCGTGCCCCCCGATCAACCGCCTGCTCCTCCTTCGCAGCCACACGGCTTGATAACAGAGCAGCGCAACCATCAGCGCCGTCCCCCCACAGAAAAAGCCTGCGGCCTGCCCAATCCAACCCACAGCAGCGGCCAGGAGCATCAGGCACGCGAGCACAGCGAACAGGAGGCCGAGGCGCGACGCTCTGAAAAGACTCGGGAATAAAGAGAGGCCGCGCACGCTGCCCTGCCCCGTCTTTATCATGACATCCATGCCGGGCTGCTGCTCGCCGCCTTGCAATGTGCCCGCGAGAAGCGAGCGCGTCGAAAGCCTTGACAGGCGTCTCAAAGTCCACACGATACAGAGCGCGGAAGCGAGGAGCCCGCCAATGCTTCCGAGCACGAGAGAAGTGGGAGAGACGTGCAGGCCGAGCATGGTCGTTCCCACGGCTCCGATCCACCACGTCCGCAAACCCCTCATTATCACAGCGCCGTAAAGGAGCGCGCCCGCGAGACCGCCTATAGTCCCGAGCCCGGCGAGCAACAATCCTTCGAGCAGGAAGAGCGAGCGAACCTTTCGGGCCGCGAAACCTGTGGCTTGCAGAATGCCTATCTCGCGCAATCGCTGCTCGACGCCGAGCTTGAAGAAGAGCGCGGCCAGAAGCAGCGCGGAAGCGACCAGAAAAAAACTGAAGTAGAGAAAATATTCTCCGAAGTCCGTCGCGCCGCGCGCCGCTCGCAAGCCCTCGGCCCTGGCCGGATACACGACCAGGTTCATCTGCTCGGGCTCTATGGCCTGCTTCAATCTCGCGCGGTAATCGTCGAGCGCGCGGTGAAGCTCAAGCGTCGCAGCCGCCGCAGGCTCAAGCCTGATCGAAGTCAACTTGCCGAAGCGCGACTGCCATAGCTCCTGTCCCTTCGCAAGCGGGATAAAAGCCTTCGGAGTCGTGCGGTATTTGTCCCAGTACTCTTCGTCGCGCGCCCCAATGAGCGAGAGGTCAACGGGGAACGGCGGGTTCCAGTCAGAAAGGCTCTCCGTGCCTGTGATGCCCGGATACTGCGGAACCAAATCCCTGTCCGAGGCCGCACCCTCAATCCCGACGACTCCCGCCAGCTCGAACTGCGCGCTCTTCGTTAAGAGCCGCCCGCCTTCCTGCCAGAGATAATAGTCGAGCGACACGGCGTCGCCCACTTTGACGCCCAACTCGCGCGCGGCCCATTCGTTCAAGAGGATGGGCGGCTGTTGGTTTGTCGAAACAGCCACGGCTTGTGTGCCCGCACGCTTCAATCTCTCGAAGCTCTCTTCGTCTATCGCCGTCACAATCGAGTAAGGGATTTCGCGCGGGCCCGCGCGAATCTTGTTGGCGAGGTATGAGAGGACGGGGATGGGACGCAAAGCAGACGCAGCGGCAGTCGCCCGTGCAGTCTCGGCCAGGCGGTCGTTGACGAGCCCGCTCTCACTTTCAACGGCAATCTGCCCGCGCTCTTCCCAGAAGCGCAGCCTTATCCCTAAGTCTTCGAGCGTCACTCTCTCTTTTAAGATTTTCCGCAGGCTGGCAGTCCGCGCTTCCGCCTCTGACTCTCGCCCGTCACCTTCCCTTTCGGAGATGAGCAAGGCGTTGACCTTCCCTTCCTGTTCCAGCTCTTTCTGTAACAGCTTGAGCGGGACGAAGAGCGCGCGCACGCCAGACTGTTGCGGGCGAACGGAGAATTCCCCCATCGCGGAAGCCTCAAGAGACCCACGCACAAAGAGGCGAACGGTTCGCCCCGTCTCCTCCTTACGGCCGTGCAGAGATTCTACGGGGATGGCCGAAGGCTTCTCGACTCTTAACAGGATGGTGTCTCCGGCTTTCGTTTCAAGCTCGCGGGCCAGGCTCTCGCTTAGGAGGACTTCGCGATTCTGCGGCGCGCTCACGTCCCGCCCATGAAAGCGCCAGAAGTGCTCGTCCACGCCGTAGACCTGAACGCCCGCGCCGCGCCGCGCGCTTCGCTCATGCGTCACGGCTCCTTCAACGGCTATGAGCGGGCAGGCGGCGTCGAACCCGTGCGCGGCGAACTCTTCATGCGCTTGAATGTCTGCCGCCAGGTTGTAGCGGAAAAAGGTTGAGGCGGAGACGAAGTGGCTGGTGCGTCCGAGCCTTAACAGGAGCAGGTCGCGCAGGCTGGCCCGCACGGAATCGCCGACCAGCAGCGCCCCCGTCAACACGGCCACGGCCGCAGCCACTCCGCACACGACTGCCAGGTTCGTGCGCCAGAAGTAGGCCAGGTTCCGTTTGAGCAGTAGACCTTTACGCATGTCACACGTTCTGTAGGCGCTCGCCGTGCAGCTCGAAACGAATGGGAAAGCGCGCGGCCAGCTCCGCGCTGTGCGTCACGACCACAAGTATCGTCTGCTGCCGCCCGTGCAGCTCAAGCAGGAGCGCCGCCACGCGCTCGGCAGACTTTTGATCCAGATTCCCCGTCGGCTCGTCGCACAACAGTAGCAGCGGCTCCATAATCATCGCGCGGGCGAGCGCGACGCGCTGCTTCTCGCCGCCGGACAACTCGGCCGGGCGATGCTCTGTGCGCTCGGCCAGGCCCACCATCTCTAAGAGCAGGCGCGCACGCTCCATCGCCGCCCGCTCGTCCCCTTCGTTCGAGACGAGCGTCGGCGTCAAGACGTTTTCGATGACCGAGCACTGCGGCAATAAGCAGTGATCCTGAAAGACGAACCCGACTTTGCGGTTACGAAAGGCGGCCAGCTCTCGCTCCTTCAACCGGAACGGGTCTTGGCCGTCGAGGCGGACTGTGCCTGAAGTGGGCGGCTCAAGCGCGCCGAGGATGTAGAGCAGCGTGCTCTTGCCGCTCCCCGATGGGCCCATGATCGAAACGGCGTCGCCGCGCTTCAAGGAGAGAGAGACGGAAGAAAGAATCTTGAGCGCGCCCTGCGGAGTCGGATACTCTTTCGATAGCTCTGCGACTTCCAGCAATCTTCCGTAACCTCCCGCGCTCTAGGCCGCGCTGGTGCGGACGGCTTCCGCCGCGTCTCTGCCGGTGGGGTTGGAGTAAACTTCCAGGGCGCGCTCGGCCATCGAAGCGACGCTGTAATGCTCGCGCACCTGTCGAAAGCCCCTGTGGCCCAGCTCTGCGGCGAGAGACGGATTTCGATAGAGCCTGAGAATCGCTTCCGCCAAAGACTCCGGATTGTCCGGCTCCGCGAGCAGGCCGCCGCCCGTGCGCTCGATGATCTCCGTGAAGGCTCCGCGACGCGGCTGGACGACGGGCACGCCGCAGGCCATAGCCTCCAACAGAAAGATGCCCTTCGGCTCGTCGTAAGTGGCGGGCACCGAGAGCACGTCGAGGCCGCGAAGGAATTCGATCTTCTCCCTCCTGTCCAGGATGCCACGGTAACGAAACTCTTCCGCAAGGCCCCACTCCTTGAAGCGTCCCTCTATGCCCTTCAGGTAATCGGCGTGCTCGGGGCCGAGATAGCCCGCGACTTCCAGGCGCGCTTCCGGCAGGTCTGCGCGCTCGCGCAGCAGCCTGTAGCTTTCGGCCAATACATGCAAGCCCTTTTCGGGAGCGACCCGCGCGAAGTAGCCCAGGCGGAAAGGCTCCGTGCCTGAGCGCGGCCGCCGTTCTTCATAGCCTTGCAGGTTAATGCCTAAAGGCACGACGCGGATTTTCTCGGCGGGGATGCCGAGGTAGCGCGGCATGAACTCGGCATAGTAATGGCTGACGGCGATGAAGGCGTCTACGTGTTTGACGCCAGACTTAATCAGCTCAAGCGACTGCGTGCGATAAGGCTCGTGCAAGCCTTCGAGGAAGAGGTCTTCGCCCTGAAGCGTGCAGACGATGGGCCGCTTCAAAGCCTCGCGGATGGGCTTGGCGAGCCCGATCAGCAGCGTGTAAGGCAGGCTCACGACATCCGGCAACGGCTCGCTCTTCAACCAGTCGAGCATCTTCCGCAGCTCTTTGCGCTGGTTCCCCTCCTCGCCTTTCAACATCGAGACGGTCAACTCGCCCAACAGCTTCGGGCTTGTCGGAATAGAACGACGAGAGGCAAGCTTCAGGGCCCAGGGCGCGTCCCACAGGCGGTCGAGCAGGCGCGGCGTGTGGCGGAAGAGCGAGAGGTGTTGCTGTAGATAGACACTGATGCCGCCGAAGAAGACCTTCTCGTGGCTCACGTTCGGCTCGTCCGTGAGCGTCGGCGTATAAATGGGAGCGAGCGTGACCTCGTGCCCGCGCGCGATCATCTCCGCCGCGAGCGCGTTGTCCCGCAGGCAACTGCCGCAGTACATCTGAGCGGCCCCGGCTGTGATGTAGAGAATCTTCATCGCTCAGGCAATGGCAGCCTCGCTGCGCTCGAAAGCGCGACGCGCGTAAAGGTGCTCGAACAGGTTTCCCTCGTGCGGCTGATCCCAGGTCAGCCTGCTTGTCGGCACTGGGCCCACGTTCAAGCGGTCAACGTTTGAAGAGCGGACGAGCCGTCGAATCAACCCTCTGTCGGAACTGATCGCCGTCACCACCAGGCTCGGCCCAAGCGCGGCGGGAATCTCATCAGCGCCGACTTCGACCACGCTGGCGAATGGAAAGAGGAACTCGCGATTGGCCAGCGGATGCTCAGCACTCTCGCAGAGGACGACGGTCGGCAGCAGGTAGGCGCACCCCTCGCGCTCGACCAGCCGCGCGCCTTCCCTGAACTGCGCCGTCACTTCGCTTGCGCCCGGCTCCTTCAAAGCCTCGTCGATGATTGACGAGATGCGCGCGGCCGTCCTCGCGTCTGTGAACGGAGCGAGCAACGCCTCTTCATCTTCGGCGTCGCGCGGCACGATCTGCGAGAGGCGTTCGGAGAGCGCACGGGCAATCTCGCGCCCGTGCCTTGTGACCCAGACGCCGGAGGCGTTGATGCACGAACGCCCGCCGTTATCCGCAATCGAAGCCACCAGCACGTCCAGGTATCGCTCCCAATCGTCAACGCAATCATCGCCGATGACGACCTTGCTGTAGCCTGGCCCATGAACCTCTATGCGCGGGTCGTCCAGCCACACGCGGGCCGTTCCCGCGTCGCCGAAGATCATCCCGCGCCCTGTGCTCCGGAGAATCTCGCCGGCCCCGCCGTGGTCTGTCGGATAAAAGCTGAAAGCTTCCGAAGGCGCTCCCGCGTCGATGAGGGCCTGAATAATCCGGTAAGGAGTCCAGGGCTCGCTGCTTCCGGGCTTGAGGACGAGCGGGATTTTCAGCGCGACCGACGGAGTCCAGAGCGTATGCACGCCGGGCGAGTTATTCGGCAAGACCACTCCGAGCGAGGCGGCGCGCGGAAAGAAGCTCAAGCTTTGGCCGTTCGCTTCTCCGTATCCTTCGTCAAGCACGGCGAGGTCTAGCCCGCGCGTCAGGCCCCTCAAGACATGCTCCATCTCGGCCATCACGCTGCGAATCTTCGCCATGTTCCTTCGCACCAGCACAAAGGGCAAGCCCGTCGTCGCCGAAACCTGCCGCACGTAATCCTCAGGCGTCTGCTCCTCGTCGCCCAGGGGCAGCGAGCCGTGCATGAACTTAGGGGCCGCGCGCGCGCAGATACTTATAAGCTCCGCACAGGAGAGGCTCGCGAGCGCCGCTCGTCCCCTCTCCTGATCCAGCAGGTCGCGCCGGATGAGCCCCGTGTTGGCCTGGCTGATCTCGACCAGCGGCTCCCGTGTACGGTGATGCGCGACGCGCGTCACGTCCAGGCTTTTGTATGGCAGACCTTTGCGCAGTATGGGCAGGTGCAGCATCTTGATTTTTTCAGCTTCGTTACTTTCCGATCAGCTTCGCTTTTGCCGATCAGCTTTCCAGGCTCTTCAACCCTTGTCGCGCGCTCTGCTCGATTCGCTTCCTGAGCGCATAGTCAAGCACGGGGTCTGGGTCGCTTTCAAGCAGGCGCAGAGCCTCTCGGTAGTGCTTGCGCGCCAGCTCTTTTTCTGCGAGCTGCGCGGCGACACCGGCCAGCGCGAAATGAGCGCGTGCCGACTCCGGATAACTCTCGACGCGAATCAGCGCGAGCGCGCGTCGCGCCTTCCACTCAGGGTCTCTGCGATAGGCCAGCCAGCTTGAGAGGTCGGCCAGCTTCTCCTGGCTGAAGGGCTGCGGGTCTTCGCGCCGTAGTTGATTGTAAAGCGCGACGACGCTCTCAAAGCCTTTCTCGCGAATCATGACCTTGATCTCAGGCATGGTCGGCGGAGGCGCGAGCCCCTTCTTGAGAGTCATGCTGAGCCGTAAGCCTTCCGGCACAAGATTCCGTGCGGGCTCGTTGCGCAGAAAGGCCAGGCTCTCGGCCTCTCCCTTAAGATAAGCCTTCAGGAAGTGCAAGCAGTAGCGGCTGGCCCACTCGTAGCCGAGCTTGGTATCGCCCGGCGGCTTGCCGATAATGCCCGGCACGAATCTTTCAATCATGCCGTAGTTGAGAAAATAGAACTCCGACATCCGTGGGAAATGGACTATGTGACGAATCGAATATTTATATTGATCGAAGAAGGCCGGGTCTATGTTCGGATGCGGCGCATGAATGGCGAGCAAGGGCACGCGTATCGCCGACACGTCCCAGTAGGGCGTGCGCTTCAACATCCGGTCTTCAAAGGCGCTCGGGATTCCACCGTCCAGGCTGATGAGGGCGTCCACTTCGGGGTTGCGTGTTTGCAGCGCCAGGCATCCGCTCGCGATAAAGCCGACGCCCATCAGCGCCAGCTTCTCGCCATCAACGAAGGGCAGGGCCCTCAGCCTTCCCATCACAAACTGCAAATCGGCGCTGTGCGTTTCCAGGCCCGCGACGGAAATCTCCGGGTCTGAGTCCAAAGTTCCCTTGAGCCCTGTTGAAGCGACGACGAAGCCGTGGCTGGCCAGGTATTCGCACATGATGCTCTGGACGGCCGGACTTTTATATGCGGGAAAGATGACTAGGGGGAAATGTCCGCCCGCCGGGCGAGCGTCCTTTGTAGCAGCCGTCTCCATCTTCATCAACGCCGGAAGAAGAGGGCGTATCTGAGCGGCATCGCCGCCAAGCTCCACAGGGCTTTCAAGAAACTTCTCGGCGCTCAGCCTCTTCTGTGCACTTGTGAGCGGCGCGAAATCCACCTCCTGCAAGAGCAGCTCGGCATATTCCTCAAACAGCATCGGCCGAGAGCCGCGCGACATCTGGGCCGGATACCAGACGTTGATCTGCATCTGGCGTCCGCGTTGGCCCAAGCCATTCGCCCGCGCGCTTTCGACCTTAATCGAAGGGCGCGAGAGATCGTAGGCGTAAATGGTTCTGTAACCCACATGGTAAGGGCCCGGCCGCAAATCGCCCCACAGCCCCGAAGCCCGCGCTTGATGACCGCCGAGGATGGGCCCAAGCAGCAGCAGCGCGGCCGCAACCGTCAAGAGACTGAACGCCCTTCGCATCAGCTTAATAGACTCCTTCGACCACTGTCGCTTGCAGTCCGGAGAAGGGGCGGACGTTGCGCACTCCGTCCCAGGGATAAAGGCTGCACGGCGGCTCTCTTTCGGCTTCGTCGCGTTCGAGAAAACGCGGCATGAAGAACTCGCGCGTCAGCGTCGTCAGCCGCACCCGGCCGGTCTCGCCGTACTCGACTATTCTTTCGGGATGGTCTGGGTCGACGACTTCGATTATGGCGCGCGGGCTGGGCGGATAATAGATGATGTCGTAGCCGTCTTCGGGCCCGCGCGGCTTGTGCACGGCCAGGCCCATCAGGGTGTTGCCGTAGGTCGGAGCGAAATACGCGCCTTCGAGCAGCTCTTCGACGGCGAAGCGATGAAACTGCGGCGTCATCTCAGTCCCGCCGCAGAAGACGCCCGTGATGCCAGCCTTCTTCAGTGAGACCTTCTCGCACAGGGCCTCCAACAGCTTCGGCGTCGTAAACAGGCAGCGAATATTTCCATGAGCGCGCAGCAGCGTGAGCGCCTGCTCGATGACGTGCTGCTTGTACTGTTCGGCCATGCGCGCCTCGCCCATCTTGAGCAGCTTGATGACCCAGCGCGGGTCTAGGTCGAGCATGAAGCAGATGCCGCCGCGATATTGGGCCAGGTGCTCGACGGCGAGTCGCAGGCGACGCGGCCCGCTGGGCCCAAGCATGAGCCAGTCCGCGCCCACGGGGAAATACTCACGGGGCAGCGTCGCGCTGAACGCCTCGTAATCAATGCGAAAATCTTCGATGCTGATCCGCGACTTGGGAACGCCAGTGCTCCCGCCCGTCTCGAAAACGTAGACCGGCCGATCAGCATAGGCGCGCGGCACCCAACGCCTGACGGGCCCACCCCTCAGCCATTCGTCCTGAAAAAAACCGAAGCGCGCGAGATCGTCAAAGCCCCTGATCTCGCTCGCCGGATTCCAGTCCAACCGCTTCGCGTAATCGAGCCAGAAGGGAGCGCCCGTTTCGGGGTCGAAATGCCAGCGCACAATCTCGCGCACGTGAGCGTCGAGCGCCTCGCGCGCCACTTTAACATCTCTCTGCAAGTCCGTCTCTACTGTGGTCATCTTAAGGTCAAGAGATTATCCAGCGCCGTCTTCGAGCACAACCCTTATACGCGTAAAAGAGGCGCGCCAGTTGTAAAAAGTTATTTACGAACCGGCCCGCCCCCGAAGGCCCTCGCTTATTGCGCCCGGAGAATCGCGAGCGGCTTGCGCGTCAGCACGTTGAAGCTTGAGATGACGCCGACCATAGTGACGAGCGCGATGGTTGAGGCTATGCCGGCGAGGATTATTTTAAGGGAGAAGTCCCAGGGAATTTCGAACACGAACCGGGTCACGGCGTAGGAGAGCGCGGAGGCGGCCACGGCTCCGATCACTCCCGCGACCAGCCCCAGCAATCCGTATTCGACGAAGAGGATGACGAGAAGCACTTTTCTTTTCGCGCCGAGCGTCTTTAAGACCGCGACTTCGTAGACGCGCTGGAACTTCGTCATCGCGATTGAGCCCACCAGGATGAGCACGCCGCACAAGAGGACGAAGCCGCCGAGGAAGGAGACGGCGAGCGTCGCGTTGTTGAGGATGCGACCGATGGTACTGACGACTTCGGCCACGTCTATGACGGAGATGTTGGGATACTTGTCCAGGAGCGCGCGTTGAAAGCGCGAACGCTCGGGCTCCGTGGTGGGCCCATTGATCGGGGCGATGAGCATCTGCGGCGCGCTCTCCAAAGCGCCGGGCCGAAACAGCACCATGAACCCTGTGCGCGAGTTTCTCCAATCTACACGCCGGACGCTCGTCACACGCGCGGTAACTTTTCTGCCCACGATGTCGAACGTGATCCGGCTTCCGACATCCAGCCCGGCGAGCCCCAGCATCCCTTCTTCAATTGACACTTCGGGCTCCGGCGAAGGACGCGCATCCCAGAACTGTCCGGCCACAATCGTCTCGTTCGATTCCAGGCGCGGGCGATAGGTGACTACGTACTCGCGCCCGAGGCGACCGCGCTGCTGCCTCATGTCTGGCTGTTCGAGGTCAACTTCGCGCCCGTTGATGGCAAAGATGCGCGCTCTGACGGTCGGGATCAAGTCGGGCCGTACGCCCGTCGCCTCTTCGATCAAACGCTCGACGCCCTGCTTCTGGTCTGCCTGAATGTCTATCAGGAACATGTTGGGCAGTTGCGTGCGGCGCGAAAGGTCTATCTCGTTAAGCAGGTTGGCCTGCAGCGATTGAATGGCCATCACGACGAAGGCTCCGAGGCCGACGGCCATGATGATGACGCGCGTCTGATTGCCCGGGCGATAGAGGCTGCTGACGGCTTGACGAAGCGCAAAGGAGCGAAAACGGCGCGCCCGTCGCACCAGCAGGATTAAGAGAAACGCCGCGCCGTAGAGCAGCGCAGCCGTCGCCAGAAGCCCGCCAAGAAAAAAGAGGCCGACGCGAACCGAGCCCGCCTGCCAGGAAGAGAGCAGCGCCAGGCCGAGCATGACGAGCGCGCCCGTAGCCCAGCGCACAAAGTCTACCCTGCGCCGTCCACCTTCGCCCGCCTCGTCGCGCAACAGCATGTTCGGCTTGATGTGCCGGACGCGCAGCAGCGGCAGCGCAGAGAAAAGCAGCGAGACGAGAAGACCCAATCCCAAGCCCTGCGCGACGGCTCCCCGGACGAGCCCGTAACTCATATTCGGAGGTAGAGCCTCTGCGAAATAGTGCGCGACCAGAAGGAGCGCCATCTTAGCCAGCGCGATGCCCAGAAGGCTTCCCAGCAGTCCGAGCGTGATGACCTGGGCCAGGTACGCGCTCGTGATCTGGCGTCCGGTCGCACCGATACATTTCAAGACCGCTATGGTCTGCTTCTTCTGTTCGATGAAGACGCGCGTCACGCTGGAGACGCCTATGCCGCCGAGCACCAGGACGATCAAGCCCGTCAAAGAGAGATAGTTCTCCGTCCGCGCGAACTGCTCGCTCAGATTCTCCTGCGAATCCTTGTAAGAGTTGACTGTGACAAGCTGGCCCTTCAGCTCCGTGCGCAAGCGGCGGACTACCTGGTCGAGCGCGTCCGTCTGCACCTTCAGCAGAATCCTTCGCCGCGCGCGGCTGCCGAATCCTGTGAGGCCCGTCGCTTCGACGGCCGAGCGCGCAATAAAGACTCTTGGGCCCAGGCGAAAGCCGCCGCCGCTTCCCGGCTCGTAATCGAAGGTCGCGCGGATGGTGAAAGCGGACTCGCCGATCTTGACCATATCGCCAACACGCAGGCGCAGGCGCTCAAGCAGCAGCGGAGCCACAACAGCACCGTTGTCATCAAGCAGCGCGTGATCGAACCGAGCGCCGCCCGTCAGCCTGAAATCACCGTAGAGAGGATAGGCGTCCTCTATGCCTTTCAGCTCGACCATCATCGCGCCTTCGCTCGCCCCATCGGCCGGGCGCACCATAGTATTGGCCTCGATGGTCTCAGTGCGCGCGAGGACTGCCGTATCGCGCGTCGCGCGCTCGATGATCTGAAGCGTCTCGGGCCGCCAGGGCCGAGTGGAATCGATCTGCACGTCTGCGGTCAAGAGCTGCCGGGCCTCGCCCGCGACCGAAGCGTTGACGTTGCGGATGGTCGAGCGCAAGGCGACGATTGAGCCGACGCCGATGCCTATGCAGAGGAAGAAAAAGAGGAGCCGCCGCCAGGAGGAGCGCATCTCTCGCCGCGCCATTTGCAGAACGAATCTCAAGACCTGGCCATCCTTTCCGTCACCTCGTCGGCCTCTTCCCTGCTCTGAGCGAGAGCGGCCTCGCTATCGCTCACCACGCGCCCGTCCCTGAGCGAAATGCGGCGCGTGGCTTCGGCCGCCAGCTCATGATCGTGCGTCACGAGCACGAGGGTTGCGCCCCGCCGATGGTTCATCTCGACCATCAGGTCAAAGACGTGACGGCCGTTGCGCGAGTCCAGATTGCCCGTCGGCTCGTCGGCCAGCATGATGCTGGGCTCGTTGGCGAAAGCGCGGGCGATGCTGATGCGCTGCTTCTCGCCGCCGGAAAGCTGCGAAGGATAGTGATGAGCGCGCGCCTCAAGGTCTACGTCGCGCAGTAATTGGCGCGCGCGTGAGGGCGCGTCCGCGTGGCCCGCGATCTCCATCGGAACCAGGATGTTTTCCAGCGCGGTCAGCGACGGAATCAGATGAAACGATTGAAAGACGAAGCCGATGGTGGTGCTGCGCAGCTCAGCCAGCTCGTCTTCGCTCATCCGGCCCGTCTCCTGTCCGTCTATCAGAATGCGCCCCGAAGTCGGCGCGTCGAGCCCAGCAATCAAACCGAGCAGCGTTGACTTGCCGCTGCCCGATGGGCCCACGACCGCGACGAACTGCCCGTCCGGTATCGCCAAGTCCAGCGAGTGCAGTATCGTCAAGCTTTCCGTGCCGGATGGAACCGTTTTCGAGACCTTGTATAATTCGATCATGAGAGCCTATCTGTTCACCCTTTTATTCGTCCTAATGATGCTCACCCTGGCCTCCTGCGCCGGTCAGGGCCAGCGCAATGCGCCGAGCGCGACGGCACAATCTCCTACGCCTGCGGCTTCTCCTGCTCAGAGTCTACCGAAGATCGTCGCTTTCGGCGACAGCCTGACGGCGGGCCTCGGTCTGAAAGAGTCCGAGAGCTACCCTTCGCTCCTGCAAAAAAGGCTCGACGACGAAGGCTACAAGTACGAGGTGGTCAACGCCGGTGTTTCAGGCGACACGTCTGCGGGAGGCGTGCGCCGCCTTGATTGGGCCCTTGAGGGAGATGTGCGTTTTCTGATCCTGGAGCTTGGCGCGAACGACCTCTTGCGCGGCCAGCCCGTCGGCGAGATGAAGAAGAACCTATCGGAGATGATCGAGCGAGCGCAGCAGCGCGGCGTGAAAGTCCTGCTCGCGGGGATGTATGCGCCGACGAATACGGGCGCGGATTATCAACGAGAGGTGCAGGCGGCTTTTCAAACGCTGGCCCGCGAGCACAACGTAACGCTCATTCCCTTCTTCCTTGATCGCGTCGCAGGCATTGAGACGCTCAACCAATCGGACGGCATTCATCCGAACGCCGAAGGGACGAAGATCGTCGCCGCAACGGTCTATGAGTCGCTTCGCCCGCTGCTGGAAAAAGAGCGAAGCGCAGAGAGCGGCGCGCCCGCGAAGTGAAGCGAGAGGCTTCCCGGTGACTGGCTACTCATCTCGCATCTACTCAGCGCGCAATGCCACGAGCGGGTCAACTTTCATCGCACGCCGCGCCGGAAGATAAGTGGCCAGCAATGCCACAGTTGTCAGCAGCAGCGCGATCAAGATAAAGGTGCTCGGGTCTGTGGCCGAGACGCCGAACAGCAGGCTTCTCATCAACCGCGTCAGGGCGAAGGCTGCGATCAATCCTAGACCGACGCCGACCACCGCCATCAACATTCCCTGCTTGAGAAGAAGCCCGAGCACGTCCACGGCCCGCGCGCCTAAGGCCATGCGAATGCCTATCTCGTGCGTTCGCTGCGTGACCGAATAGGAGATCACGCCGTAGATGCCGACCGAGGCCAGGACGAGCGCGATTCCGGCAAAGACGGCGATGAGCGTGGTGCGGAATCGCGGCTGAGTGACGGCCACAGCCAGCCTATGCTCAAGCGTGCTGACGTTGGCCACGGGCAACTCCTGGTCTATCGCTCTGACCTCGCGGCGAATCGCCGGAGTCAGAGTGAGCGGGTCTGCCGCCTCAGTCTTCACGATCAGGAACATTCCCCAGGAAGGGTTCTGACCCACAGGCTGATAGATGGCCGGCTGCGTCTCGGTTTCAAGGCCGGTGTATTTCACGTCTCCGACGACGCCTACGATCTGGGCCCACTCGGGTTCTCCCTGCGCGCTCAGGTTCAAACGCCTGCCGATGGCGTCACCTTGCGCGAAGAACTGCCGCTCCAATGACTCGTTGATAATCACTACTCGCGGGGCGTCCTTAGAGTCCGCATCGGTGAAGTAGCGCCCGCGCCGCAAAGGAAGCGTGAGCACGCGAAAGTAATCTTTGCTCGCGAGTATAAAGTCGGCCACAGGCGCGCCCTTGCGAGCATCAAGGGGCTGCCCCTCGACTGTGAAGTCGCTTGAAAAGTCGCGCTCGTCCGGCGGCAGACTGTTGCTCACGGCCACCGCTCGCACGCCCGGCAGCGCCGCGACTCTTTCGAGAAGCTGCTTGGAGAAAGCCTGTACCTGCTCAGGCTCGGCGTAGCGCTCGCCCCGCAGAGCTATGTCCATTGTCAGCACTCGCTCGGGATCGACGCCCGGGTCAACCTTCTGCAAGCGCCAGAAACTCTTGAGCAGCAGACTCGCGCCGATCAACAGCATAGTTGCCATGGCCAGCTCCGCAACCACCAGCACGTTACGCCAGCGCCGCTTGCCCAGGCTTTCCGTCGAGCTGCGCCCTCCCTCTTTCAGCGCCTCGTTGAGATTGAGCCGCGAGCCCTGAAGGGCCGGAGCCAGGCCGAAGACTATGCCCGTCAAGAGCGATATGAGCGCAGTCCAGCCCAGGGCGCTCGCGTCAATCCTGATCTCCTCAAGACGCGGGATGCCTTCCGGCGCAAGCTTCAGCATCAGGTCAACGCCCCAGAAGGCCAACAGCAAGCTGGCCGCGCCGCCCAGCAGCGCAAGCAATAAGCTCTCGGACAATAACTGTCGAACGATGCGCCCACGGCTTGCGCCGAGCGCGGCGCGAATGGAAATCTCTTTCTCGCGCCCGGCCGCGCGTGCCAGCAAGAGATTGGCTACGTTCGCCGAGGCGATCAAAAGCACAATCGTCACCGCCACCAGCAGCACCAGCAGCGCCGGACGCACATCGCCGAAAATAAATTCATTGACCGGCAAGTAATTGAAATCGAATTTTTCGCCCGAGAGCGTCGAACGGAGCGCCCGGCTCTCTGCCCGCGCCTGCTCCAACTCCACGCCGTCCTTCAGACGGGCAATCCCGCTCAGGAAGTATGGCCCACGACGCGCGGGCGGCTCCAATTGCAAGGCCGTCCACACTTGCGCTTCCCGCGTGGGAAAGTCGAAAGCCTCGGGCATCACGCCGACGATGGTAAAGCTCCTGCCGCTCAAGCTGAGCGCCCGGCCGATCACCTCACGGTTGGCGGCCAGATGACTGACCCAGAATCGGTGGCTGAGGACGACGACGCGCTCGGCTCCGGGCCGCTCTTCGTCCGTGTTAAAGGTGCGCCCCAGGGCGGCCTGCGCACCCAGGGTGGTAAAGAATCCGGCCGTCACTCTGGCCCCGCGAATGCGCTCCGGGGAGTCGCCCGCGTTGTAGTTATAAAAGGCGCTCTGGAAGGCATCGACGCTCTGGAAAGATCGGTTCTGCGCGCGCAAATCCAGGAGGTCTGCGACCGCGAGCGGCGTACGATCTCCGCCCGCCGCCGGCACTCCGTTATTCCAGATCATCGTCAATCTTTCGGGGCGCGAGAAGGGGAGCGGCCTGAGCAACACAGAGTTGACGACAGAGAAGATGGCGGTGTTCGCGCCGATGCCGAGCGCCAGGGTGAGCACTGCGACGGCGGTAAAGCCAGGGTTCTTGCGCAGCCTCCGCGCCCCGTAACGAAGATCATGCCACAGGTCTTCGATCACTTTTACGCCCCGCGCCTCGCGGCACTCTTCCTTCGCCAGCTCCAGGCCGCCGAAGCTGCGACGGGCCTCGAAGCGCGCCTCCTCCGGGCTCATTCCGCCAGCGATGTTCTGCTCGATCAAGCGTTCCAGGTGATAGCGCAGCTCTTCGTCCAGCTCATGCTCGGCCCGCCTCTTGCGCAGCAGCGCCCGCAACCGCCTCGCCAACCTGCTCAGCATCATCCTCGTCCTTCCGCTTCTTGAGCCATCTCTCTCTAGATGACCGATAGGAAGTGAGTATAAGAACAGACCTATCGCGTGTCAATAGGAGCAGGGGCCGCAATGATCGGAGAAGCGGAGACGGCGATGTCGCGAAGGTCTGCGGGAGGGGGCTCTTAGATTTTCTTGATGACGCAGCCGACCCGGATCGCGCCGGGTTGGATGACCCTGGCGTTGATGCCGCGTAGATGAAGCCGCTTGCCCAAAGGGGAATTGACAAATTTCATCGCGTCCAAACCAAACCGGGCGACAAACTTTTTGCAGCCGGTGTGGGGCAGAGCGGTCACTTCGATGACGGCCGAGCCGACGGCCAGGCGTGTCCCGGCAGGAAGGTTTTCATCGCTCAAGTCCATGTCTATGAAGAGCTGATCGCCGGCCAGCGGCCAACGCTCTTTATGCTGGGCCACGAGGGCGATGACGCGGGAGTTCATGATGTTGAGCTGCATTTCGGGATGCGCCTTCCCGTCCGGCGTCCGCGAGCTGCTGCGCCTGTTCCAGCTATCGCCGACGAGACCTTCTGCCGTGTGAAGCTCGCCCTCTTCGAGCACTTCGCGCTCGTTGACGCGGGGGCGTCGTACGATCAGCTCCAACAGACCTCCATCCTGCGGCGAGCGGCGAATCTCTTCCAGCCCCGCTTCCAGCTCTTCCATCGTCAAATGTCTCACATCAACCACCGGCCAATCTCCTTTACGCACGGGTGTTCTATGGGCCAATCAATATACACCGGAAAGGCCGGCTTTGGGAGCAGGCGGCGGCTTGGGCCAATCACGCCCGAGTCTTGACATTTATTGGCCCATCACCTATTAGTTCACCCGCAATCAACCTTATCCGGCGATCATAATAAGATGGCAAAAGTGCTGGCAGCAGTGATACCGAAGCCTCACGCGCCGGTAGAGGTGCGCGAGCTTCCGGAGCCTGAGCTAGAGCCCAACTCGGCCTTGCTGGAAGTGGCGCTCAGCGAGGTCTGCGGAACGGACGTTTACCTGCAACAAGGGCGACTGGCGGGCGTTCCCTACCCGCTCATCCCGGGGCACGTCTCGGTGGGCCGCCTCTGCAAGATTCGGGGTCAATTGCTGGATGTGGCGGGCCGACCGTTCGCCGAGGGCGACGCGATCACGTTCCTGGACGTGCATCGTACCTGCAACGCCTGCTGGCATTGTCTGGTAGCGAAGGCCACGACGCGTTGCCCGCATCGTAAAGTCTACGGCATCACTTATGGGCTCGCGGACGGGCTCAGCGGCGGGTGGGCCCAAAAGCTCTATCTCAAGCCGGAGACGCGCTGCATACGTCTCGGCGAGGTTGATTTTGAGAAGTTCATGGCAGGGGGCTGTGCGCTGCCGACGGCGCTGCACGGCGTGGAGCGCGCCGAGGTGGAGATAGGGGATACAGTCCTGGTGCTCGGCAGTGGGCCCGTCGGCCTTTCGACGATCATCTTCGCGTCGATGCGCGGAGCGTTGCGGCTCTTGTGCATAGGCGCGCCGGATCATCGCCTGGAAGCGGCGCGCAAGCTCGGAGCCGACGCAGTGCTGAGCATTGAGACGAGCGACGCTGAGGCGCGCCTGCAATGGGTGCTTGAACAGACTGGCGGGCGCGGTGCAGATGTCACGATTGAAGCGACGGGAGCACCGCGCGCCGTGGTCGAGGCGATGCGCTATACGCGCGATGCCGGCCGCGTCCTGGTCGTCGGGCAATATACGGATCACGGCGAGGTCTCTTTCAATCCGCACCTTGATTTGAACAAGAAGCACTTGGACGTGCGCGGGTGCTGGGGCTCAGACTTCTCGCACTTTTATCGCGGCGTGCAGATTATGTCCGACCCTGTGCGCTCGGCCGCATGGTCTTTACTTGAGCTTACGAGCTACGACCTCAACCAGGCCAACGATGCACTGGCGGACGTAGCCGCCGGCAAAGTCGTTAAGGCACTCGTCAGGCCGCAAGGATGAGTGAAGAGGATGCTGGGCGCGCTACTGCGGGCTCTTGAGAGCGCCGGTACGTTCCGAGACTTCTGCCGTAGCCCAGGCGCTGGTGAGCATGCTGAGGCATTGTCCCCATTCCCGCTGGCCGTAAGTGTCTGCCCTCTCCAAAGCGTACCAGAGAGCAGTTTTTCCCGAGCTGTCCCGCGCATTGACATCGCTGCCCGCAGCCAGAAGAATCTGTAGAGCCTGTAGGCTCACCTTCGGATGCGTATTCAGCACAGCCAGCATGAGGGCCGTACGCCCTTCGCCGTCACGCGCCGAAACGTTTGCGCCTCTCTCGATCAAACCTCTGAGCAGGACTGCGGGCGAGCCGTCGTCGTAATTCATGCGAGCGACCTCAAGCAGCACCGTGCGACCAGATTGATCGCTGGCTTCCAGGTCAGCGCCCGCTGCCAGCAGGTCATCCAAAATCTCCAACTGCTTCGCCAGTATGCCCGGCAGGTCTTCGGCCCTGTAAACGGACGGACGGGAGAGGATGCTCAGGAGAGCAGAGCCGCCCGCAGCATTGGTCGCGTTGGGCCCAGCCCCGGCGCGGAGCAACGCCTGCACAACGTCGCGCCGTCCGGCCGCAACGGCTCGCGCGAGCACAGGCGTCCCGCTATCGTCGCGCGCGTTCGCGTCCGCCCCGTTGCTTAGCGCCTGCTCAACCTTCGGCAGGCATCCGGACTCAACGCCATGAAAGAACTGCTCGCGCGTCGTGCGGGCGGCCGCGTGCTCGGTTGGGTAAAGCTCGTTGACGCAGCCGTCCACTCGCACGTCGGCAGAGATCAAAGCGGCTAGGCCCTCCTGAGCAGAGGCCGCATGAGATAATGCTGCAATCAAAAGCGACGCGTGCCAGACGTAAGCGGCTCGCAGAATAACTCTCATCTTTCACTCTCCCGCTACAGTATAGGGCGGCTAAGGGGAGCTTGAAAACAAACAAATTGGGAAGGCTATCGCAGCGATAGCCTTCCCCGTAGACTGCCCGATTCAACGCGCCTCTATTTGCGTCGCTGGCGCGTCCTGTTACTTCTCGCGGCGCGAGGCTGCAAGCGTTGGATTTCCGCTCTCAGTTGTTCGATCTCCTTCTGCTGCTCCTTGATCGCGTTGAGCATAGTCCAGATTACCGGGTCGTTGTTGACGACCAGGAAGCCCTGGCTGTTTCTGGTCACGGCTTCCGGGATGACCCTTTGGAGCGCCTGCGCGCCGAAGCCTATGTGCTCGCCCCCTGAGCGAAGGTTCAGAGCGTTGTCAGGCTTGTACTCGTAACGCAGCGGCTGCAACTGCATGACGGCTTTGAGGCCGCTCGTGAAGCTGCCCTTGATGTTCTTCAAGCGTTCGTCTGAGAAGACAGCCCAGGAGCCGCCGCCGGGCTTGCTCGCCGTTCCGTTGACGGACAGAGTGTCTGTCGGTGCGGTTGTCCCGATGCCGACGTTGCCGCCGTTCGGGTTGAGCAGCAGACTGTAATTGGTCGCCAGGTTCCCGCTGTCGGTCGCCTGAATCCACCCGAGGCCCGCTACGCCGCCGAAGCCCATATCAACGACGCCCGTGCCGGTGCCTTGACTGAGGCGCGCGATGCCGTTTTGCGTCGTGCCCGAAGTGGCGGGCAATCCGGCCGCCGCCCCTTTGACCTCAAGGCGCTGGCTCGGAGAGGCGGTGGAGATGCCGACGTTGCTGTTGGCGCTGATGTCTATGCTGCTCGTCGCAGCGCCGGGCCGGATGCGGAAGGGGAGGCGCGAGCCGCTCGTCACGTCGCGGACGAAGAAGTTGGCTTCGTTGCCCGCAATGTCCCAGGTCTGGGCGGTAAAGCCGCCCGAGTTGCTCTGTTCGAGCCGGATGGCCGGCGTGTTGCTGGTGGCGGCGTGAATGTCCAGGACGGGCGTGCTGGTGCGCAGGCCCACTCGCCCGGTCGAATCAACGAAGATGGAGTTGGTGGACGCGCCTGCCGTGATGGTGAACGGAACCTTTGAGCCTGAGAGGTCTTCTATCGAGAACTTGCTGGCCCCGCCGCTCGCCGAATCGTTGGCCGTCAGTTGCCAGTCGTTGGATGGAAAGCTCCCGGTCGAAGTGTCCTCGAAATGGATTCGCAGGTTATTCTCCTTCAGCTTGATGGTGTCGAAGCCGAAGCTCTCGTTGTTGACGCAATCGAAGCCGACGCAGAGGCTTCCCTGCACGATTAAGTCATCGGGGATTACCTGATCGACGACGAGGCCGGCGCGCGTCGCGTGGTTGAGCCGCTTGGTCATGGCGTAGCTGAGAGCCATGCCAGAGGGCTGCTGCTGCCGCTTCATCATCGCCCTGTTCATCATCCACCTGCTCTGGTGCTCCTCACCTTCGCCGGGCCCGCCGACCAGCGCCGACCCGTTGACGATAGAAAAGCTTCCGGATTGGACTAGGGGCTGTGCGGGAAGGCGTCCGCGTTTACGCAGTTCGCGCTCGGCGGCAGCGTCATCACCGCTCCGCTCGCCCTTGGCGCGCGCGGCCTTAAGCTCTTCCTTGACGCCGGGCGAAAGCACCGGGGCCAGGCGCAACTCGTAATTGTATGCGCCGTCGGCGAGCCTGTTGCCCTGCTCGTCCGTGAGTTGGAAGACGAGGGAGCCGCCCGACTTGAACTCTTTACGATAGACCTGGCCGTCGGGCCCGGAGACGGTCAGCGTCGCCCCTGCGTGCGCGGCGGACACATCCCAACGGATGCTCACGCCGCTGGCGCTGATCGCGGCAATTCTATTCTTATCATCCGTCGTCTGTCCGAACGCAGAAGCGTGAAAGCAGACGAGGACAAAGACCATACTTAAGGCGATGCCTAAGTGCTTCAAATTTTTCATGAGGGAACCTCGCTTGTCGGCTTGCTACCGAGCTACTGTCAAAAGTGAATAAAGCCGGGCTTTAGAGCCTGAAGGAAAACCTTTAGGAAAACTTAAGAGGACTGGTGCAAGAGGACAGATCATACAGCAACCACGGCCCCGGCTGTCAAGTGGTTTTGCGCTGAAAGCCGGATACTTAGCCCTGATACCAAAAACATTTGCAGGCCGCGAGCCGGGCTTTTCTGGTGCGCCTCGCCGACGCAAGCCGGGTCATGTTTTCTCTGTCATTGTGGGCGACGGTTCGGTTTCAGAAGTTTGCGGCGCTTCACACGGGCGGCGAGCTTCTGCCATACTCGCGCGGACGTATGGATTGTAGACCTCCGCTCCTAAAGCTGAATAGTTGGGCCATCATGGGCCTGCTCTTCTTCCTGCCGTTTGCGGCCGACGGCCAGTCAAACGCCGGGCGCGCGCGCTCTCAGTCCTCTCCGATCTTCGACGAGGTGGCGGAGAAGACGGGGCTCAGGTTCCGCCACTACAACGGCATGACGGGCAAGCTGTTTCTGCCCGAAGTAATGGGCGCGGGCGGGGCCCTGCTGGATTTCGACGGCGATGGTGATCTGGATGTCTTCCTGGTTCAGGGCTCGGTCTTAGAGCCCGGCGATCAGCCGCAGCGCACGCTCTTTCCCTGGCGTGGGCCCACTGAGCCGCGCGCTCGACTCTTCCGCAACGACCTCATCACGGGCAAAGACGGCAACGTCGCGCGGCTTCAGTTTACAGACGTGACGGAGCGGAGCGGCATCCGGGCCAACGGCTATGGCATGGGCGCTATTGTTGGTGACATCAATAACGACGGGTGGCCGGACATCTACGTTTGCAACATGGGCCCAAACTACTTGTATCTGAACAACGGCGACGCCACCTTTACGGACGTGACGGCAAGAGCGGGCGCGGACGACAGGCGTTGGAGCACGAGCGCGGCCATGTTCGATTATGACCGGGACGGGTGGCTGGACATGATGGTGGTCAACTACGCCAACTTCTCTGTCGCCGCGAGCCCGGCCTGTTATGCCGAGACGACTGCGCGCGATTATTGCGGGCCGCGCTCTTTCCGCCCGGCGGGCAATCGTCTGCTTCACAACAAGGGCGACGGCACGTTTGAGGATGTGACGGAGCGGGCGGGCGTCGGCGCGGAGTTCGGTCACGGGCTCGGAGTGGTGACGGCTGACTTCGACGGCGACGGGTGGACGGACATCTACGTAGCCAATGACGGAGACCCTAACCAGCTCTGGATCAACCAGCGGAACGGAACCTTCAAGAACGAAGCCCTGATGGCCGGAGCCGCCGTCAACCGCGACGGGCAGGCTGAGGCGGGCATGGGTGTGGACGCGGGCGACTTTAACGGCGACGGCACTGAAGATATTTTCATCACGCACCTGATGGAGGAGACCAACACGCTCTTCGTCAACCTGGGCGGCGGCGCTTTTGAAGACCGCACGCGCGAAGCCGGCCTGGGCCTACCCGGCAGCCGCTTGACGGGTTTCGGCACGCTGTTTTTCGACTACGATAACGATTCCAGACTAGACCTGCTCGTGGTCAACGGGGCCGTGCGACATTTGCAGGAGTTGTTACGCAAAGGCGACCCTTACCCTCTGGGCCAACCCAACCAGCTCTTTCATAACGAGGGCGAGGGCCGCTTCCAAGAGGTCTCAGATCAGGCGGGCGAAGCCTTTCGCCTGTTGGAGGTCGGGCGCGGCGCTGCCTGCGGAGACCTTGACAACGACGGCGATACGGACGTGCTCGTGACCAATAACAACGGCCCCGCGCGGCTCTTCCTGAACCGCCTGGGCAACAGAAATCACTGGCTCGGGCTGAGACTTACCGGCAAGCGTTTGGGCCGCGACATGCTCGGCGCGAGCGTCTGGGTAGTCGTCACACAGAAGCAGACCTTGTTGAGGCGCGCGCGCACGGACGGCAGCTATCTCTCGTCGCAAGACCCGAGGGTGCTGGTGGGCCTGGGCAGCGCAGAGCGCGTAGAGGCCGTCCGCGTTCGTTGGCCCAACGGCACGGTCGAAGAGTGGAAGGCCCCGCCCATTGATCGTTACCTGACGCTGAAGGAAGGAACCTCTGCCGAAAAGAAGTGAGCTGCCGATTCAAACACGTCCGCGCCGGTAGAAGAGCGCGCTGTGGCCGCTCCGGTTTAGCCGTCTGCCTTGTGCTCCTTCTGTCGCAGGTCTCTGCGCGGGGGCAGGCCGCGCAGGAAGGCCTCCTTCTGCCGCCGCCCGTCGAGGGCCTCGCGCCTCTTCTGAAACCGGACACGCGCGACATGGAGCCGGAGGCGCGCGAGCACCTGGCCTCTGTGCAGAACGCGCTCATAGCCACGGCCAAAGACGCAGCCAAAGACCCAGGGACGCCGGCAGACAAACTCGGCGAAGCCTACGGGATGATGGGCCAAGTCTATCAGGCGTACGGCCTGAACGCGCAGGCGAGGGACTGTTACCTGAACGCCTCTCGTCTCGCGCCGAAGGATTTCCGTTGGCCCTACTTGCTGGGGAAGCTGTACGAGCGCGAAGGCGAGGCGCAGAGGGCCATCGGCTATTACAACGCCGCGCTCAGCCTGCGGCCGGACTATTTGCCTGTGTTCGTGAGCCTCGGAAACATTCACCTGCAACTGAACCGTTTGGAGGAGGCCGGGGCGTTTTTCAAACGCGCGCTGGCGTTGGACGACCGCAGCGCGGCGGCTCAATACGGGCTCGGTCAAGTGGCGCTCTCGAAGCGGAGCTACGCCGAGGCGGTCAAGTATTTGGAGCAGGCTTTGAGGCTCGCGCCCGGAGCCAACCGCCTGCACTACGCCTTAGCGATGGCTTATCGCGGGCTCGGAGAGTTGGCCCAGGCCCAGGCTCATCTCTCGCAGAGCGGCACGGTCGGCGTGCGCGCCTCAGACCCGCTCCTGGACGGCTTGCAAGACCTGGCGAGGGGCGCGCGCCTGCACTTGATTCGCGGCCGGACGGCGCTGGAAGCGCGCAGGTTTGCGGAAGCCGTGGAGGAATTTCGCAAGGCCATCGCCGAGCAGCCCCGTAGCGTCACGGCCCACTTCAACCTCGGCGCGGCTTTAACGCAGACGGGAGATTTCGCCGGGGCCATCAGAGAGTTTGAAGAGACGCTCAGACTAGACCCACAGCATCCAGACGCGCATTACAACCTCGGGCTTCTGCTCGCACGCGCAGACCGGCATGAGGAAGCCATTAAGCACCTGCGCTCTGCCGTCCTGGCTCTGCCCGGCGATACGGCCGCGCGCTTCCTGCTCGCACAGGAACTCTCGAAGACGGGCCGCTCGGAAGAGGCCGAGGCAGAGTTGTCAAAGGTCTTGCAGGCCGAAGCCGACAACGAGGACGCGCTGCTCTGGCTCGTAAAGATTCTGCTCGTCAGGAAGCAGTACGGACGGGCGCTCTCCCTTTTAGAGAAGGGGCACGCGCAGTTTCCGCAGAAGGGGCAGACGGCTGTGACGCTCGCCTACCTGCTTGCCGCCGCTCCGCAGGCAGAGCTGCGCGACGGCAAGCGGGCGCTTGAGTTGGCCCAGCGCGTCTACGAGGCTACGGGGGCGGTGGCCCACGGCGCGCTGGTCGCGATGGCGCTGGCGGAGCTGGGGCGCTGCGACGAGGCGGCGGACTGGCAGCGACGGATGATGAGCAAAGCGGCCACCGAGGCTCAGCCTGACGTGGTCGCGAAACTGAGAGCGGAGTTGAATAGATACGAGCGCGAGCGGCCGTGCCGCCCGGCGGCCGACACATCCTTTTCCGATCAATCGCCGAGACGATGAGCGGGGCGGCGCAAGATTAGACAACAGCCATCCGACAATCGAGCACGTAAAGGAGAAGAGTCATGGCGGAAGACGACGACGAGATAGAAGGCGAAGACGAGGGCCGGACGACCGGCGCGGGCGGCGCTACGGGCAGCGAACAGGGCGGCAGTACTACTGGGGCGGGCGGCGCAACCGGCAGGGATGCTGAAGCGAAGCGAGCAGAGGTTGCCGGTGAAGCGGAAGGCGCAGGCGATGACGATGATGGGCCCACCCGTGCAGGTTAACGATAAGAGTGACAGCAAAGAACGGCGGCGGTAGCTTATGACTATCGCCGCCATTCCGGGTTGCCACGAAGGATCTCGGGTCGTGGCGTCTCTTAAAGCTTCAGGTCTTAAAGCTTCAGGTCTTAAAGCTTCAGGCGCTCGGCCTTCTTAAGGCTTGACCGTGATATTGCCGGCCCCTGAAGCCGGGTCAACGAAGTCGTAGGACGAGACCGGAAAAGTATGAGTGGTGAGAGACCACTCACGGGTGATCTGGAATCCCTTATCGTCTCTGCGCTCGGCATCGGTCGCGAGCCAGGTCATGCTCCACCCACGGTCGTCCTTCACTTCCGCGTCCGACGGTATCCATCCCGTCTCGGCCGGTTTGTAAACGCCCCAGGTCAGCTTGTCGGCAGCTTTGTCTTCGATGCCTGCCCCGTTGTCTTCGACCACCAGCAGCACTCGCTGGCCGACGTAGTCGCCGAGCGTAGAGCCGACGACAGTCCCGCTCATCACTGCCCGGTTGCGATCAACCACCAGGCCGTCAAACTCGGCATCGATCTGTAGATTCTCTATTCTACCGCTGAAGCCGCCCTTTCCCGTGCCGTCAACATCCTGATCGGGAAACTCTGCCGGGCCGCTGAAAGACATGCGGCCGCTCGCGCTGCCGTCCCTGTTGGTGACGGCGACGAAGTCCAGGTTCTTTGACAAATCATCATCGAGCGAGAACTTCACGCTTCCGTCGGCCGATTGGGCGGCGGTCGAGCGCGGTGCGATGAAGCCCAACGAGAACGCTAAAAGTGCGGCGCACGTTATGCTCTTGACTGGCGCACTCCAGAAAAAACGGAACTTGCTCATAATAAAATCTCCTCTGCACAGACGGTTAACGCATAAGGCGTAAAGAGGGCCTCCAAGGCCGAGGGAGACCGGCTTCGCCTTAACTCGAACGCTGGCTGATCGAAAAGCCTCTCTGGCCGGCCCGCCTCAATTCAAGCAGAGGCGGGCCAGAGCTTTCGAGAGCCGAATTAGTTGAGAGTGACTGCTGGCCCTGTGGGCAGATTGTTGGTGGTGTTACCCGTAATCTTGTTGGTCGCCGGATTGGTTGACCGCACCTGCGCCTGGCTGGCAGCCGGAATGCTCGTCGTGTTGTTGGTGACCGTCGAGCTGAAGAGTCGCACGATGGCGGGCGAATTCGCCTGGATTCCCGTCCCGTTGTGCGACGACACAGAGCTTTCAATCGTCATCTCGGCCGCTCCGTTGGCGAAGAACCCGGAGGCTGTGTGCCCGGTGACGAACGAATGATTGACCGTCCCCTTCACATTACCGTCGAAGGCGATGCCGGAATTCGAGCTGCTGCCCTGGACGGTGGTGTTATTAATCATCGCAATGATGTTGCCGGGGGCAGTCGGCAAGACCACGATGCCGCTCTGCACAGTGTTTCTGACCTTCGAATCGGAGACGTAGAGGTGGCCGTTGGCGTTATTGCGTATGTCGTTGATGCCGCGATTGGTAAAGCCGTCGATGACCGTGTCCTCGACGTAGACTTTCAAGGCGGAATTGATTCTGATGCCGTCAATGCCCGTGCTCGCGCCGTTGATGTCCAGCGTGCGCAGGCGAACCGTCTTGCGGACATCGTTTACGTCCGTGATGTTGATAATCACGCCGGTGGTCAGAGCGGCCAGGATCGAGCCGTAGCCCTGTCCGTGCGTGCCGTTGATGGTAATGGACTTGGTAATAGTGACTGCGCCGAAGCCTCCGGGGTCGAGCGTGCTGATCTCGCCGTCCTTGGCCGTTTTCGAGATCGCGCCAGCATAAGTCTTGCAGGGAGCCGTGCGGGAGCAAGGGTTCACGTCGTCGCCGACGCCCGAGACCCAGGTGCGAGTCGCCTGCGCGTTGGCCAGGGAGGCAAGCGCCAGGACGAAGACTGTACAGGTCAGAACTTTAAGGGTAGTGGAAAGGGTTTTCATTTGGGAGTCTCCTTCATATCTGTAGGTGGTTGGAAATGGATGACGCACAGAGGGCGTCTCCTGCCTTATTTATGCTCAATGAACGACGACGAATCAGGTCACTGACTTTTGCCGACGCATTAAGATTTGTTTTTTGCCGACTACGGGCAATTTAACCGGAATGAAGTGAGGTGTCTTTAGGGCAGTCTGAATTTTTTCTGAAAGAGTTATGAGTTTTCGGTGAACCGAACGGCCTCCTCAAACCAGACTTTCTGCAAAAGCGCGCCTATACTACGCCTTTACGTCCGGCTTTTCAATAGCGGAGTGGGCCCGCTCGACTGCGAAGAGCCGCCACTCGCCCGGCACCCCCTCCAAAATGTGCGCGCCGCGCTCGGTAAAACCGATGCCTGCGCCGGCCACCAGGTCTTTAACCGTGTGCGAGACGAGGACTTCGCCCGGCCGGGCGTGCTCGACGACGTGCGCGCCGATCCGGACGGCGATGCCGCCCACTCGATCACCCACGCAATCGCACTCGCCCGTATGCAGCCCGGCGCGGACGCTTATCCGCAGGCGCGCGGCCGCCTCCGAGATGGCTGTTGCGGCGCGAATGGCCCGCGCCGGGCCGTCGAAGGTCGCCAGCAAATTGCCCTCAGACATCTCGACCTCGCGGCCACGGAACAACTCAAGCTCGCGCTTGACGTGCGAAGTATATCTTTCCAGAAGCTTGCGCCACGGCTCTTCTCCGAGGCGTGCGGCTTGGCCCACGGCGTCAGTCAGGCGTGTGAAGACGACTGTCGCCAGCACGCGGTCGTAATCCGGAGCATGGCGCACGCCCGTCAGGAACTCTTCTATCTCGTCGAGGATGGCGTCCTGGTCGCCGACGAACGGAAGATGATCTACGCCCGGCAACTCAAGATATTTCGCGCCCGGAATGCGCGAGGCCACGTAGCGCCCCTCTTCGACTTTCAAGCACTGGTCGTGGGCCCGGTGTATGACGAGCGTGGGAACGCGTATGGATTCCAAAACGTGCCGCACGTCAATGTCTGCATTCATTTTGGTGAGGGCCAGGGCCGCGCCGGGACTCGCCCCCATGCGCAGGTAGGTGGCCCACCACTCGCGGAAATGCGGGTCATCGGCGACGCTCGGCGCGCGTTCCTCCAGGCCGACTGGCCCACCCCAATGGCGCTGTAGCTCTTCATAAAACTCCTGCCGCTCGGCCTGCGTCGGAGCCCAGGGGTATTCGGGGGCCCAGATGCGCTTGGCGTAAGTGCCGATCATGACGAGCGCGTTTGTCTTCTCCGGATAGGTGGCCGCGAAGAGGCTGCACATGGGCCCACCTTCGGAGACGCCGCAGAGCGCGGCGCTCTTTGACCCGACGGCCTCCATCACGACGCGCACGTCGTCCATGCGCTGCTCAAGGGTCGGAAGCTCTTTAATAGGCACGCGGTCGCTCAAGCCCGTCCCGCGTTTGTCGAAGAGGATGAGGCGCGAGAAGGAGGCCAGGCGCGTCAGGAAGCGGGCGAAAGAGGGCTCCTGCCAGAAGTATTCCAGGTGCGAGACCCAGCCCATGACGAAGACCAGATCGAGCGGCCCGTCGCCCACGACCTGATAGGCTATGTTGACATCGCCGCTTTGCGCGTAATGTGTCTCGGGTGTCGGCAGCTTCGCGTGGTCAGCTTCGGCGGAACGCGGCGGGGCGAGCCTCTTGGGACTGTCGGCCGCGTTCGATAGCGGATGCTTGGCGACGACGGCTGCGGGAGGCTCCGTCTCGTCCTCTTCTTCGATGATGACCCTTGCGCGTGTGCGCTCGTGGATGACTATTTCGGTCTCGTCTTCGGCGCGTCCGCTGACATCTGCGACGAAACGATAGCCGCGCTTCGGCACGGTCTCGATGAACTTGAGGCCGGACGCGCCTTCGCCCAGGGCCTTGCGGAGGATGGAGATGTTCTGCGCCAGATTGTTCTCTTCGACAAAGCTGTCGGGCCAAACCTTTTGAATCAGCTCTTCTTTGCTGACGACGTGCCCGCTGTTTTCGACCAGCACCAGCAGCGTGTCGAAGACTTTGGGCGTGAGCGGCACGGGCGTCGAGTCGCACAGCAGCAGGCGCTCGGCCTTGTTCAACTTGAAGCGCCCGAACCGGTATAGACGTTTGACCCCTCTACTCATGGCGTCCTTCAGAACTTTTTGAAGAAAACATCAGGAAAGTCTCAGAGCTTTCTAAAGACCTCCGGCCGGGCCCGAGACTATTCTCAAGCGCGGACGAGTGACCGGGCGTCTTGGGGCATGCGGTTGACTGGGGCGTCGCCAATTGTATCGCAATCGGGGAGGTGTGAAAACAGATTCTCGGTGACCGAGGGCTGAAGATGAAAAGAAGAACAGAGATCATCGTCGAGACGGAGCGCGTCATCCTCATCAGGCGACGACGGCGAGAGCGGAAGCGCGTCCTGTGGTGCGAAGCGTGCGGCGCTGAAAGCCTTATGTTGACGATGGAGGAAGCGGCCGCGTTGCTCGGCGTAACTTCGAGGCAGGTCTTGCGCTGGGCCGAGGCGGGCAGCCTTCACTGGACGGAGCCGGAGGCGGGCGCGCTGCTTATCTGCCGCACCTCGCTCCTCGCACAGGGGCGATGAAGGCTCGCACGGAATTGCTATAATGGCCCCATGACAAACCAGGATGTTGAAGAGAGAGCGGAGAGCCTGAGAAGGTCGCTCGTCTCATGCGAGCCGGAGAGAGAAGGTGAGTTAATAAGCGCCGCTCTGCGTGACACGCTCGTCCAGGCGTACGAGGAGTCGGCGCACGCCGTCTGCGGGTGGTGCCATTCAAGCTACTGGCTTGAGTATCGCAACAAGCCTTACGTCTACGGCGGGAGCGGTAAGGTCTACGGCTGGATGCATCCCTTGCCGGACGGCACGGAAGTGCAATGCGAGGCCGCCGTCATACACAGCATGAAGTCTTCGCTGACGAGATAGGTGGGGCCGTCCATCCAGGCTGTGCGCGGTGGGCCCAAAGCTCGTCACTTGATTTTGTCTAATGCGGTTCGAGCATCTACGAGCAGCTTGCGGAAATCGGCCAGGCTCCCGAGCGTCAGGCCGACCCTCGCCCTCCCCAACAGGCCGCTTGAGACGGCTGCGCGAAGCATGCCCGTAGCCCTGTTGAAAGTCGTGACGGTCAGGTCAGCTTTGGTCTTGTACTGCGCCTCGAAGTTTTCCAGCGTCGCGCTTTTCTCCAGCTTAATGATGTAATCAATTCCCTTGACCAGCCCGTCTATCTCGTCATAATCGACATATACCTTCTCCACGTCCGCCCTTTCAGAGGAGCGCCCGCTTTCCTCTATCTCGACGCCGACGCCGTACTCCTTGCGGCCCGACTGGACATCTGCGAACTCGTAGGCCGTGACGGTGAGCGCGCCCCCGAACCCTGAAGCAGACCCGATGATGGTGTAGTTCTTGACGATGACTGTGCCGGCCTTTGCTTCCATCTCTTCCAGATTGGTCAGAGGCTCGGAGAAGAGCGTCAAGGGCTCGGCTGTGCGGGCGGCTCTTTCCCGACCGGCGGGCTGTCGCTCGCGTCTCGGCTCGGGGCCCCTTTGCGCCGCCAAAGGCGCAGCACTGGCGATGAAAAGGGTGGTGATGAAAGCTGCTTTGACGAATGCGTTCATGGCTCTTCGGCTAAAGTTTGTAGACCTGCATGAGAAACGCTGCCGAGCATCCCCGCAGGCGTTCATATGCCCCATGCGATATTCACGCCGGTTGACGGCCGGAGTTCCAGGAATCGAGACCGTGAAGGCTTCATTACCAGAGCGCAGATGTGTGCGACCGGTCTTTTCACACTCGCTCTCATCGGCTATGAATATATCCGAATCGGTTCCGGCGGGAAAGCGAGAGCAGCTCGCTTTTCAGCGCGCGCTCTGCGACTTCAGGAGGTAGAATCTGCGGCGCACGGGATGGGCCAGGTTGCGCCAGCGCGAGAGGGGCCGCTCTGTCACCACCTCGAAACCGAAAGCGGCGAACAGCGCGGGCCAGTCCGTCTCACGGCGAAAGAAGCAGTGGCCCGTGCGCCCTCGCCAGCGCAGGTCATGCGTCCAGCACACAAAGCGATCCCACAAGCTCTGCGGAATGTCTTCGTAGACGACGACCAGGCCGCCCTCGCACAGGACGCGGCGCACTTCACTCAAGACCAACGCGAGGTCTTGCGCGTGATGCAGGACGTAGCAGAGCAGCACAGCGCCGAAAGAATGGTTCGGCAGCGGAAACCGCCTGCCGTCATAGCTCAAATATTCGATTGCAGCGTCGGCCCTCTCCCCCAGATCAATCCCCGTGACCTTTGCGCCGAGCATGGCCGTCAGGTGATGCGCGATGAAACCGCTGCCGCAGCCAACGTCGAGCACGCGCGTCCGGCGAGGAATCACGCGCGCTACCTCCAAAGCCATATCGTAAGCCCTGCCCACGCGCCGCCGCCTGCGCTCGCGCAAGCGTCGCCGCTGCACGCTCCGAAGCAGATGTCTCATCACGTAAACCAAGCAGCCACTCCTGACAACCTTGCGGCCACAGGCAGGGCAAACATGATGCCGCATGGAAATCTGGCGGGAAATGAGTGGCCGACGAGCGGCGGCGCAATATTTTAGCGCCGGGTGGCTGCAAAGAATGCCGGACAAATGAGGTCAGGGGTGAAGCGATCCGCCTGCGGTAAAGGAAACGGGAAGGATGAAAAGCATGTTCCCGCCGTCGCCCGCTAAGGGCTTTTGTCTTCGGTCAGGGCTGATGAAGGATTACTTCTACGCCGCGCGAGGCGAGCGCCGATTCGATGTCGCCCGCTAAGAGGCGCTGCGCCTCCTCGCATCGCTTCAAAGTCGCGTCCATGTGGCAGAGGGTGAGCCCACGCACGAATAAGTGGGCCTGCTCGCCGGACGAGAGCTCAGTGATCGGCTTCATCTCCGTGGGCAGCCAGGACAGCTCACCCGGCCACGGCATAGTCCGCACGGCCTCGTGCAGCTCCTCCACGTTGTCCATGAAGTGCATGTGATCGGCCCGGCGCAGGATGAGCATTCGCTTCGTCGCCGGAGTCCGCTCGAATATCTCGTACATTCCGTCGAGCGGCAGCGAAGCGTCGTTCTCCGCAACCAGCAGGAGCGTCGGCACGTCGCGCCCCCAATCGAAGGTAAGCCGCACGGGAAGAATCCCCGGTTTCGGATTTGAGCTTCCGCCCGGCGCGAGCGCCACCACGGCTGCAATACGCGGCTCGGCTCCGGTCGCGGCGAGCGCCGTCCAACCGCCAAAGCTGTGTCCGACGATTCCGATTCGATGAGGGTCGAGCACGGCTGCCGAGTGGGCCCAAGCCCCGCCGCCGAGCAGTTGATCCAGCAGAAAGCGTATGTCTGGCACACGGCTCGCGATCAGGGCTTCCCATCGCGCCCTCTTCTGCTCTTCGGTCTCGTCGGCCTTACGGGCCAGCTCTGTTGCTACGACCTCGGAGTGATCGAGGGCCGCGACCAGGTAGCCGTGGCTGCTCAAGTGAGTGCAAAGAAAGGTGGCGCTCAATCGGCCCGCTCCGCTGCTGTGCGAGAAGATGAGGAGCGGATAGGAGCCGGGCCGCGCCTGTGCATCACGCACGGCCTGTTGGCTGCGCTGCGCTTTGGTCGGCGGCACTGTGAAGACATCCATAGTTTCGGGCGCAATATCCTGCCCCTCATGCTGCTGCGCGGCCGGATACCAGACCTCGCAGGGAAACAGGCGATCACGCGCGCCGTCGTGCGCCCGGATGGTACGCACGCCCACGGGCAGCGGCCCACGCGCGAACGGGTCGTAGACCGACAGCTCGCGCGACGCTGCTTCCGCCGTGGGCTCTCTTTCCGTATGCTCGACGCTTTCGCCTCTCATCAAGGATACCTCTTCTTTGCGCCGCTTCTCCGGCTCACCCGGCGAGCCACAGGGCCAGGTTACGCACGTAAGTCTTCACATCTTCGAGCCGTTCGGGCTCTCTCTTAATCTCGTCGCCCGGGGGCTCGGCCAGAAAGCTCGGGCAGCCCATCGAAGTGTCCCAGTTGTAGTCTACGAAATGGTGAAAGCTGGACTCGGCCACGGCTCGCCCGAGCAGGTTGCCGTGATCGTCGCGCTCCTTCTCGAAAGCGACGATCAGGTTGAAGGGACGATTTGTGACCTGGCTCGTGCCGGTCGCAATCACTCGCGCGCCCGGCTCGCCCGGCGGCACGCCGACTGCGCCCTCATGCGGATGGGCCGGGAAATAGCGTACGTAGCCCGACGGGGACGAAGCGTCGAGCAGCAGCTCGTGTACGGGCCCGGCGGGCTCAAGCAGTTGATAATCGCCGTTGCTGCCCGAATGATAGTTGGGCCAGGTGATCTCTTTCGTATCCTGATCGTCGCGCGTGCGCCTTGTCTCGTCCGGGTCTTGATGCTTGCTGTGAAAGAAGTGCGCGCGCCCGACACCGCCCAGGGTGCAGAGCGAAGAGCCCAGGTCTTGATGATCGCGTGTCGAGAGGATGCCGCCGCCGCGCTGGCGAAAGCGCGTGATGCCCTGGCAATCGGCCGCCGTCAACCCGTCGCCCGTGTCCACCGCGAAGAGCCACAGCTCATCGAAATCGGTCGCGTCCAGGCGGCTCAGCACTTCGTCGTCCACCTCGCCCTTGACCTCGCGGTCGCGCGCCGTGACCTGACAGAGCGGTCGCCCCTCTTCGTCCAGCAGAGCGGAGAGGTGCTCCTTGAGCAGAGAGAACCTGCCGATGTGCCAGTCGTCCTCTGCGTGCGGGATGGTCGTTTGCAATAGGATGCGAATCGGTCTTTTCATACGATCACCTTATAGCAATGATTATTGAAAACACCAACGGCGCAATCGAAGGCAGCGGCTTTGACTGCCGCCGCTAAATGGCATAAAAGCTATGCAGGCGTGTCCTGAAACCATTGTAAGGAGAGATCGCTATGTCGGAAATCATCGTCCCCCAGTTTTTCCTCAATCTCGAAGACGGCCACTGGTGGGAGTTCAAGGATACGGCGGTGGGCGCACCGGCGCGCGTCGAATGTCAGGCTACGGGGAGCACTCTGACGCTCAGGATTAAGATTGGAAATCAACTGGCCGAGCAGGTGATCGAAACCAGGGATGTCACGGACGAGCAGACGGGCCAGCAGCTTCGCCAATATACGTTCATAGAATCGCGCCGGGTTGACCAAAACCAGACGGTCAAATGGGTGGACGGCTTGACTCTTCCCTCCAAGTGGACTGTCGGAGAGTCGGTCTCGGCGACCTCTCAGCCCGGCGCAAACCCTGCGACCGGCAACGCCGTCAAGGTGACGGCAACTCTGGCCAGCCTCGGCCAGTTCAAGCGTCCGGCACTGCCGCTATTCGGGATCGAGATCAAACAGACGCTCAAAGATACCGGCTTGGGCAACGTCATAGCCTCGGCCGAAATGTACTTTGCCGGGGGGCGCGGTATCGTCTACGCCAAGGGGCAGACGTTCGGAACGTTCTTCATCCTGGAACCGACTAGATGGTACGGTCAGCCCTGAGCGCATCATCAATGCTTAGGATGATCGCGCTTGCCCCTTGTGGCTCCCATGCCTCTCATCTTCCTCGTCTCTTTGACGCCATGCTCGACCTGCGAGCTTTCGATCAGACCGCAGATGTGACCCGGCGCGCGGCCTACCTTGTCCCACTCTTCCAGCGTCTCGGCCAGCTCCCGCCGGTAACGGCGCATCTCGCGCATCCGCTCGTCCAGCTCCTCCAGGCGGCGGCGCACGATCTCTCGCACCTCATCGCAGGGGCTTTGGCCCGTCCGCGCGTCCTCGATCACGCGCTTGATCTCGTCCAGAGAGAATCCCAAAACCTGCGCCCGCTTGATGAATGCCAGGCGCTCCAATATCTCCGGCCCATAGACACGGTAGCCGCTGAAGGTGCGCGAAGGCTTGTCGAGCAGACCGCTCTTCTCATAGAAGCGCAGCGCCTCGATGCCGATCCCGCTCTGTTTTGACACGTCGCCGATCTTGAGCATCCGCCTGCCCTGCTCGTCATCCACTATGCTTGCGCCTTTGAATCCGGTTTTCATCTCTTCCCTGCTCCTTTCACGTTCCCGAGTCGAACCGTTCTTCCCGCTCCGTCGCCACTTCGCCGCCACGAACTCCGCTGCCCTGGACTGAGCGCAGCAGGTCTCGGGCCGCTTCTGCGAGGCGGATGCCGAGTAGACTTTTGACCGCAACACGTCGCATCCGCCAGTCTGTCAGCCAGGAAGGATTGCTCAGCAGACAATTAAAAGTCGCGCGCAGGGTCGTCCTCCTTGAGGGGCAGAGACGTAATTCGGCTGCATGGCGCGCGGCCGAAATCTTTCTCGACACTCTCCGTACGGGCTTGATCGGTCTTGCGCTCAGCCAACCGAGGAAGGCCGCAGTCAGCCTCGCGTCCTGAGTATGGAAGACGAGCCATCTCAACCACCTCCCGAGGAACGCCTCGTCTCGGACGAATGAGGCATCGTCCAGGTAGGCGCGCTCAAGGCTTGCAGCCGCCCCCTCCTCTTCTCCCAGGCAATAAAGGTAAAAGGCGATCTGTAGATCGAGGGTGGCGACGATACGCGGCTCGCCCAGCCTATCGGTCGCCGTCTCTCCTCTTTTCCGCAGCGAGCGCATCACGGCCAGGCCGCGCTTGATGTTGGTCACAGCCTCTACATCAACGCTCGTGTTAGTCGCGTGAATGCGGTAGCGGGACGAAGGGTGCGGAAGGAAGGCCGCCTCTGACTTTGCCTGCGCCCTTACCCAGATGTCCCAGTCCGAGTAGAGGAGGCCCGGTTCGTGCCTCCCGACATCCAGCATAAATTGGCGACGAGAGAGCACGGTCATGCCGGGAATGACGTTGGTTCTGATGAGGCTCTCAAGCGGGTTAGCTTCCTTCATCAGGTCAGCGCCGAACAGCGCGTGGCCGGGCAGCAAGCGGTTCTGCCCGTCAACACAGTGGGCCTGCGCGTAGACCCACTTGGCCCGAGGGTTGAGTTCCAGGAAAGAGACCTGCCTTTCAAGCTTGTCCGGGTTCAGCAGGTCGTCCGGGGCCAGGCCCAAGACGTAACCTCCTGCGGACTTCTCAAGCGCCAGGTTGATGGTCTCGGAGATGCCGCGATTCTCTTTGCCCGTGTGGGTGAAGACGCGAATCCGTTCGGGATACTCCGAGGCGTAAGCCCGCGCGATCTGTAAGCTGTGATCTTGCGACCCGTCGTCAACGATGACGATCTCGAAGTCGCGCAGGGTTTGTGCCAGCACGCTCTCGATGGCTTCGGGGAGGAACCTCGCGTGGTTGAAAAGGGGGATGCAGACGGAAACCTTCGGCGAGAAGGTGTGGTTTCGTCTCAAGTGCGCCTTGCCGGAAAACTTCTTACTCATCAAAAGTGCCGAGTGGATTGAGAGGTTGATTATACAGAAGAAACCGTTTCCTGCAACACGACCGTTCCGGGTAGCTGCAAGACGTGCCGCGTCGTATGTCGGGAATCACACGGCCGCCGCTAAAGAAGCCGGGTCGAAAAAAGGTTGTGTATGTTAGCGCATATACGGCCCGGTTCTTTTCTGTCATCGTGCAGGGCCGGGAGCACACCGAGGCGAGTGATTCACACGCTTGTCAACACGGGAGGGACAATTCACGACTCTTACCCCTTTACTCACAAACACAGACAGCCAACAGCTTGAAATTCTCAACCCGACCGGGATTCATCGGCTCAAAATCCCAGGAGAAAATCTATGGATGGCAGAGTACAGGCCACGATTGAGTTGATCGAGAACAACTTGAAGCGAGCATTGTTGATTGATAAGCTCGCCCACACCACGCACCTCTCCGCTTCGCGGCCGCGCCGTGTCTTCAAAGCATGAAACCGGCTTGACCCCGCCGCAATATCTCAAGCAACTAAGAATCCGCAAGGCGAAAGAGTATCTGGAAAACACCTTCCTCAGTATCAAAGAGATCAGGAGAGAGATTGGCGCGACGGATGAAAGCCACTTCATACGCGACTTTAAAAAGGTCTATGGAGTGCCGCCAGCGCGACTGCGAACCAGAGTCGGCGATGAAGAATCCGGCGCAGCAGGAGCGTCAAATCTTGACGGCCAAATCGGCCAGCAGATAACCAAATCGGCCAGCTAAGTTTTCTTGCTTATGGGTTGGCGCTTATTTATGCTTCCCTGCCGTTGACGTGCTGCGGGCGCGATTCGCACTTCACCAGCATTTGCGTGTCAACGCATTTCACAAGTTCCCTTTGACTGGTACCATCAATGGGTTCTTCCGTCGACTCACTAACCCCTAAGGAGAATCTAACATGAAGAAGTTCTCGATACGCGAAGCTGACTCGACCAGGACGACGGCTGCCATGTATCCGATCTGGGAATGCTGGCCCTGGTAAAACCTCAACCCTCCCGAAGCCGTCGCTTTAGTGAGCGGCGGCTTCAGCTCTTTTTAGCGCCGAGATAGATGCCCATCTCAGCTTCAATGTCAGGGAGAGCAACATGAGACCGCAGCAGAGTTTGCCCGAATATTCGGTAGTGTCCTAATTTGAATTAGAGGCACTTGATTTGTGGCACGCCTTTTGATGGCTATTTCTTTTTGATAAGGCTCTTGCGCCGCCGCATTACAGGAGTCCTGGCCTTGAGCAAGTCTTTGTGCCGTGTCTTTATCAAGTAGATTAGCCGTTGATATGAGATGTCAAGTAGCCTTGCCGCCTGCGTTACGCTTCCCTGTGTTCGGTCAAGCGCCTGCTTTATCAGGTCATGCTCATGGCGGCGCATATCTTCATTCAATGAAGTTAGCTGATAGCTTGTGACCGTCTGTAGTTCGGCCTCTGCCGCTTCGGAGGGAGCGCCCGCTTGTTCCGCTAAGTCAATTGCACGTTGAAGGCTAGAGCGGGCCTGCTCAAAGTAGCTAAGCTTGAATAAGACTGTGCCGTACGTGGTTAGAGCTTCGGCCAATAGAGACAATCTGCCGCCCTTTTCCAGCGTAGCGATAACAGTCCTTACCACTCTTTCGGCTTCTCTATATTTACCTTGCGCGATAAGTACACGGGCGCGTGTCTCGTCAACTTGCGCGAGTGTGCCTTTATCTTTGAGGCTGACCAGCAAGCGACGGGCGCGGTCTAGGTGCTCATAAGCTTCTTTGAATTTATTAGCTTTGAAGTAGAGGAAACCGAGATTGTTTTCGACGTTGGCGAGGTATTGCTTATGCTCTACCAGTTCAAAGTGATAACTCGCGGCGGCATACTCTACGAACGCACGATCTATATATTCATCTCGTTTCTTTCCTGTGCTCAGACGTTCGCCTAGGTTCTTATAGACTACCGCCAGGGCGTTATGATAACCGCCTTTGAGTAGGTAACTATTGATCTTCTCAAAGAGCGGCGCATTATTCATTAGGATACGAAGCGCGTCTTGATACTGTCCCGCGCCGCGTTCGACAGTGGCAAGGCGCAGCACAGCCCTTGCTTTCAACTCGCTATCTGTAGTGAGCCTCGCTAATACGTCTTTCAGGATGATACGAGCATCATCATAGCGACCTTCACGCCAGTAGCACAAAGCAAGCTCATCTTGTGCTTCTAGTATCTTCTTACCGTAAGAGAGCGATTCAAAGATAGAGATGCTTTCGCTAATGAGATTCTTTGCTGTTTCCTGTGCGTCTTCGATCTGTTGCTTATCACCTATCCAGCCCGTCAAGACGCCCGCACGTAAAAGCACTTCGCCCGCCGTGCTCTTTTCCAGCCCTTCAATAACGGGGCGCTCGCCCACGCCTTGCCATAACTCGCCTAATGCTTTGCGGGCATTCTCGTATTCGCCTTTCTCTGTCAGTTGGAGGGCATACTGGCAGCGAACCTCTGCCCGTTGGTCATAGCTCAAGTTGGTGTTTTCAAGTCGCCGCACAAGTGAGGTTAGTAAAGCCATGTGGGTTGGGCCTTTCAAGCTCCGTGCAATAGATATTGCATAACGCCCGCCATCTTAGGCATTCGCCTTATAGCTTGCAAGACGGCTGCAAAGCTGGTCTAGTCTGTGCGCTTGCAAAATTTTTTGTAAGGAGTACAGAAAGATGAAAAGAATACAACAACTTTGCGCGGGAACTATCTTGATGCTGGTCTTAGCCGTCGCTGCTTTTGCGGGCGATATAGATTGTCCCGGTATCACGTCACAGCCAACAACAGCAGGGGAGATAGAGTGCGGTCTGTCAGTGGTTGTGGGGAACCTGCTACAAACTGCGCTACTGCTGTTCTAAGTAGATAGCCTAACCTAATGCTTCATAAGCTGCTGTGGGCTTCACGCGCGGCTAGGGTGGGGTGTATCTGGAATCCTTAGTCTCAAATTAGAGCGGCACATTGCTTGCCTGCCCTCTAATTGTCTATTCGCCTCAAAAATCTTCTCAAATCCTCTAAATAATAGTTGCGCTGTCAAAAATTCGTGCTATTATCTCCCCGTTATGTCAGAAGAGGAAAGACTCCGTATAGAGTTGCACGAAAAGGTTGACGCCGCCTGCGATGCCCGAATCCAAGAGATAGAAGAGGAGCGCAGAAACAGCCACCGATGGATTGACGACGCTCCTATTCCCCTCCTGAGCGTCATTACCGCCAAGTATAATAACGCTTTAGCATCTCAAACCAAACCTCAGCAAATACCCTATTCGCCCTCTAATGGCTTAAGCTCTGAACCTTCGGAGCGATTCCCCTACAAACAAGCAATCAGAGAGATAATTGATACGGTTGAATACGATACGAATATTTCAACGCCGCCGGTCTATGCCTATCTCAAGCAAAAATATCCTGAAATAAGGGACAATCCCAAGCCCGTTAATGTTAAAGCACAGATTGCTTCTGCATTAAATAAATTGGCGAAAGATGAGTTGATCTATATCTATAAGGAAGGCGGCGGGTCAATTCCGCATATTTATAGGCGTAAACTACCGAAAGAAGTAGATGAAGCCATTGAAGGAGTAACAGGGCCAATTGAGACTGTTCAACAGGAGGCTTTAATTAGTGAAGGCTGACAGTTAAGCCAGCCTTCTAAGTCCATCTCGCGGTGCTTTCGACGGTAACGCGAGTGGGTACGGACATCATGCTTATAGCATATAACCGGCGTATCTTCAATACGCTGGGCCAAAATCTATTCCTTATTTTTCCCTGCCTTTTCTCGCTTTCACGCGGGCCACCTAACCTGTCTGAAACTACGCACCTTTGTACCTCGCAAGGCTGAAACCTTTGCCGATAGGTGGGCCACAGTGTCAGCTATAGCCCACCGTCAAACTCGGCATTAACCAAGGAGACTTCAAACATGCGTAAATCACCTTGGCATTCTGTTAAGCAGAATGTCCACCACGATAACACCGAATGCAATACCGGCAACAACATCGAGACAGAGAATTTGCGCTCTGGCACGGGCGGCAAGCCCCTCTGCAAAGAGTGTGCTGATCTCGACGCCAAAGGCCGATAGCATTCACTGTCAGCCCGTGGTGACGAACGTTAGTTCCCACCACGGGCCAGTGGGTTCACCGTCAAGCAAGGGCCACACGCGGCGAAGCTCGGCAACATGAAGGCCGCCACGCATTGCAGCCGCTAACGCTCTAAAGCCTTCTGCTTGATCTCCATGAAACCTTACGGTGGGTTCAGGGTATGCGTGCTCTGGCCCACCTTCACAAGATTCAAAGGTTTCTATGCCAGCCGCCTGTAGTACGTTCACGGCATTACTAATGCCATGATCTAAAGGCGGGTCATAATCAGATTGTTCGTTTCGGGCTCTATATGGTGTAGCCATATTTCGGTGGAAAAGTTTGTACGGAGGGCATCCCATTGTCTGGCGACAGTAAAAGGGATTTACACCCTAAGGGGCGCTCTGGCGCGGGGTTCGATTCCCATGCCCTCCGAACCTTTTAAGACTCTATCACTTTTTTACGGCTTCGTTCAAAGTTTTACGAACCCATTCGGTTACTTTCAACCCTTCGGCCTCAGCAGCTTTCGTGTGTGCCGCATGTTCTGCGTTGGTACTTCTATAACTTCTTACGACTAAACGCTCATCTTCGGGGATGGGTCGTCGCCCAACTTTACCCGGCTTTTTGCTTTTTGGCTTCATCAACGATTGCCGCCTTGACTGCGCTCTGTGCTGAGTCCACAGGCGGAAGCTCTAGCACGGCAACTATTCCTAAGAAGCTTGCCGAATATGTTTAAGATAGCTACTGAAGGCGTTAAGAATTTGGCAGACGCTTATAAGAGTTATCAAGAAGCTAAGCGCCTTGATAAGAGATTCACTGAGGCGCATATTCCAGAGAAGACGATGAAAGCTATAGTCGCTAGAACAAATAGAAAACACATTAGAAGGGCTATCAAGGAAGAACCCGCTTTGGAGAAACTAGACGACGCAAGGAAAAGTCAGCTAATTGCGCTCTTAAATGCACTGGTTATGGAGGAAAACAACAGCCTCCCTGCGCCTATAAGGTTTGCGCGTCACAAAGCCAAAAGCGTGATTCTCAGAATCAGAGGGCAGAAACCGCCCACCTAAATTTCTAATTTCAAATTAGGACACTACCTCCTGTTTCGCCAGGTTAAGACGCCTCTCATTCGCCTGTTTTACAGCTCGGCGAACAACCGTGCCGACAAGCCAGCGGCGGGTTTTCCACCTCGCAGGCTGAGCAACATATAAGCGCCGTCTTCTGCTTGCAAGCGGCGGCGGATTTCGCCCCCGTGTAAACATTGCTTACGCCGAAAACGGTCAGGAACGCGACCATCGCGCTGAGCAGGAATCTTTGTACGAGCTTTTTTAGCGGTGAGTTAGTCATGAGTATCACTCCTTTGTTGGAAAGTGGACGTGAGGCCGGTAAGCTGAGGGCTTATCAGCAGAACAGCCAACTAGGGAACACGGCTACGATATTACTGTGAGACTCTAAAGTCAACGGTTAAGGCTTCTTCTCTTCAGCTTCCGGATCGCGAAGCAATTTCTTAAATGCAGACTCAAAAGAATCACGGTCTTTCAAGATCGTCTTGTAAACGACCCTGCCGCTCGGAGAGCCGCGTTGCTCTACTTCCGCTTGCTCAGCATCCGGATGCTTCTCTTCCCGATCCTGACTCTCTCGATTTACGAGTCAATCACTCTGCGTTCACAATCTAAATGCAATCTTTTCATCACGAAATTAATTTAAAGCGATGCTGTTTTTTATGTCATCTTCGATTTCCGTATCAGGGCATACGGGCTTGTGCTGCCGCCCCCCTTCGTGCGGAAGAAGGGCAGCCACACAGGCATCTCCGACATGCATTGCATTCCCTCGGGAGATGTCGCCATGAAAACTAATATAGCTTTCCCCGAAGACGGTAGAACTGTCGGCGGAATAGCTTATCGCACCATCCTGAGAACGATAGCCACAATCGGACAGCAGACACAGCCACGGACGTTTGCGCACGTGCAGCCCCATGCACATGCCACGGCCAGATTGAGCAGACTGTTTGCCGCGGCCTGCCACCCCAATCGTAAAAGCCGCCCGCCTAACCTGGATGAGATCGAATATAGCGCCTACCTGCATGACATCGGCAAATACTTTATTGATCCTTCCGTGCTCTTAAAGCCGGGCTCACTTGATGAAGAAGAAAAAGCCGTCATGCGCCTTCACCCGTCCTACGGGGCTACCGTTATTTCAAAGCTTCCGGGTACAACCGACGCCGTTCGCCGCGTAATCTTTCACCATCATGAGCACTGGGACGGAAGCGGTTATCCGGAGGGATTGTTTGGAACCGCTATTCCTTTAGAAGCACGCATTGTTTCCATTGTTGATGTCTATACGTCTTTACGCGCAAAGCGCACATATAAGCCGACGCTAAGAAAATGGGCAGCCCTGTCAACTCTTACTGAGATGGCCGGGTATGAGTTAGACCCCTATCTGGTCGAAGATTTCGTCAGGATCGTCAGTCAGATTTAAGCCTCCTTACAGCATAGGCAACCGAGAAGCACATGCGGCGAGATCGCCCGCATGAGATGGAGCGAGTTCGGGTGCAACAGTTCATGTGAAGAGGGTTACGGAGCCTCTTTCTGGGCGAGACAAATATCTAGGCTGTCCGCAGATGGACAGCTTCGGGGCAGGAGCGCACCGGGACGAAAGATTCTCCCGTCTGCCGGAACCCGTTAATCTGCCACAATGGATTTCTTGCGATCAGCGCTTCGGTCGCCTCCGCATGGACGGGCTTAGAGAACAGGTATCCCTGGGCATACTCGCATCCGAGCGCGCCGAGCCTCGCCAATTGCTCTAAGGTCTCGACTCCCTCCGCCACTACTTCCATGCCGAGGTTGCCGGCGAGCGTCTTGATCGTACGCACGATCTCAGCATTCTCGTCGCTCATGCCCATCTGGCAGACGAACGAGCGGTCGATCTTCAAAGCGTCTGTGGGGAAGCGGTGCAGGTAACTTAAAGAAGAGTAGCCGGTGCCGAAATCGTCAATACTTAACTGCACGCCAAGTGCTTTCAACTGGACGAGCATCGCAATTGCCGCCTCGGCATGTTCCATCACCACGCTCTCCGTGATCTCTAATTTTAAGGAGTGCGGGTCGAGATTAGTTTCGTCGAGAATCCGCTTGATCTGCTCGACGAGGTCGGGCTGCGTGAACTGTACGCCGGAGAGGTTGACGCTCAAGGTGAGCGAGCGATTGTCCGGCGACTGCCATTGCCACCGGCACATTTGTCGGCACGCTTCCCTGAGCACCCACAGTCCGAGCGGGATGATGACCCTTGTGTCTTCCGCCACAGAGATAAATTCCGCGGGGGGAATCAGGCCGCGTTCCGGGTGCTGCCAGCGCACCAGCGCCTCGAAGCCGGCGATGCGACCCGTGCTGAGCGCAACAATAGGCTGGTAGTAGACGAGGAATTCCTCTCGTTCGATGGCGCGACGCAGGTCTGTCTCCAATGTCAAAAGGTTAACCGCGCGGGCATGCATCTCCTGGCTGAAGACTTCATGGCGCGCCCTGCCGCCCTCCTTCGCCCGGTACATAGCCGTATCGGCGTCGCGCAGGATGTCTTCGGGATGTTCATACCCGGCTGTGCTGAGCGCGATGCCGATGCTCGTCGCCGTAAAGACTTCGTGGCTGCTCAGGATGAAAGGCGTGGTCAACTCCTTCTGCACGCGCTCGGCCATATACACCGCGTCTTCGGAGGTTTTGATGCCCTCTAGCAGGATCGCGAACTCGTCGCCGCCGAGCCGCGCCACCGTGTCCACCTCGCGCACGGAGTTTTCCAGGCGGCGGGCGATGGTGGTGAGCAGTTCGTCGCCGATGGTATGACCGAGGCTGTCGTTGACGTTCTTGAAGCGGTCGAGGTCGAGAAAGAGCACGGCGAATTGAAAGCCATTGCGCCGCTCGGCACGCTCGATGGCGAGCCCTAATTTCTCGATCAGTAAAGCGCGGTTCGGCAGCCCCGTCAGCGCGTCGTGGAAAGCCGCGTGGTGTAACTCTTTGCTCTTTTGTTCCAACTCGCCGACATAACCGTTAAGCTCCTCGACGTGGCGCTCGGCCTGTTCGGCGCGCTCTCGTTGGGCCTGCTCGATGAGGTTGATCTGCTCGCGGACGCTGTCGCGATACCGCCTGTGCCCGAAGTGGATGGCGATGAGAATCGGTGCGCCGATGGCGATCATCGTCAGCGCGTTGTACTGAAGCGCCATGTACATCAGACTCGCCGCCGCGCTCGTCGGCAGAAACAGCGGAGCCGCCAGCAGGAAGTTCTCTTTCCAGAGGGGGGCGACGGGTTTATCCAACCGCATCGCAAAGAGCGTGGAGATCAGTCCCGTGTTCGAGATGATATGGACGACGCTCGCCGCGAGGAAGGCGACGGCGACGGCAGGAATGCTGTGTTGATGACCCGCAGCAGGTTCTCCGAACCCGAAACGCAGCACCGCGCCGAGGATCAAGGCGCTCAGGCCCGCAACCAGCGACAGCATGCCGAAAGAGAAGAGGTTGCTGGAAAGTCGGCGCACTCCCCGGCGCGAGGAGACAAAACCTTCGATGCCCGCGATGAAGATCGCAGGCATCGCTCCGTACCAGCAGGCGACGAGCAGCACGATTGCGTCCGAGAGAGTGAAGTTCATCTTCTCCCGGCTGAACCTCAAAGCCGAGGGCATCGGCAGCGTGTTCGTGAACATTCCGGTGACGATGATCGCCGGAACGAGCGCCAGAAAGATCAAACAATCTCGGAGGATGTAATTAAACCGGAGGCTCAGCGCCGCCGCCAGCCACAGCGAAATTCCCGTGGTCGCGACCGCCACGAGATAGACGAGGCTGTTTTTTTCCGACGGCTTTTGATTCATACTCCGCACGACTCGACGCTTCACAAATTCAAGAACGGGGAAATAGCGGGCTTGTGCGCATCAACCGCAGGACGCCGACGGGGATTGCATCTTCGCCGAGCAGGATGACCTCTTCCGCTTTAATGTCCACCGTGCTCGGGTCAACCAGGTTGGATGCCCATATCGCTTCGTTGTCGAAGCTCAGGCCGTTCATCTGACCGGACGAGAGGAGACCGTCGGCGACCGTGTAGTTACTCGCCACAGTGATGCCGCTGGCAACGGTGATGCCGCTCGCCACAGTAATCCCACTGGCGACCGTGATGCCGCTGGCGACAGTAATGCCGCTGCTGACGACATAGCCGTTTGCAAGCACATAGCTGTTATTGGACAAGAGGTAGCCGTCGGCAACTACGAAGCCGCCGGTCAACAACTGTCCGTCTGCGAGCCTGTAGCCGCCGGTCATTTGCAGCCGGTCGGTGAAGGCTATACCGTCAACCCAGATGACGCCGTTGTTGAGCGGGATGGCTTCGCCGCCAATCGTCGAGGTGATGCCGGGGACGGTCGCGTAAGTGACCTTCTTATTTGTAATCAGGTTGTCGCCCGGCATCGCCCTGTGAGCGTCCTGACGGATGGCGCAGGCGAGCGAGACGGCGGCGTTTGTGTTCAGTTCCCCAGCGCCTTCTGTGATGATGCGCTCGTAAGAAGAGAGCTGGCCGCTTTGCATGGCGGCCTCGTAGGTGGGAAGCCGCTGAGCAGTGCGCATGAGCACGGCTTTGACCATCGAGGGCGTGAGAGATGGGTTGGCTTCGAGCATTAGGGCGGCGGTTCCTGAGACGGCCGGAGCAGAGAAAGATGTGCCGCTCCAGATCCGGTAGGTTCCCGTCGCGTTCGGCGTCGTCGTGCTGGTGTCGCCCAGTACGAGGCCACCGAGAGAGCCGAGCATGCCGCCGCCCGTCGTCTCGTATGAATTGCTGGATGAGGGCGAGGTGACGGATGATTCGGCCGCGCCGATGCGGTTGCCGGGGGCGACGAGGTCTGGTTTGACGAGACCGTCGACGAGCGTCGGGCCGCGCGACGAGTAGGTCGTCACCACATCGTCAGAGCGCCCAATGGTCTGCTGCGTGTTAGTCGCGCCGACTGTAATTACTCTCGGCGAATTGGCTGGCGAGAGAATGCCGCCGTAGATCGTCTGCCCGGCGCTATCTTTGCCGAGGTTGCCTGCCGCGACGACCGTGACGATGCCTGCATCGACGGCGCGTCCCACGGCCTGGCAGAGCGGGTCTGTCTTGTAGCTTTGAGTGACGGCCGTACCGAGCGACAGATTCATGACGCGGATTTTGTAGGTCGCTCTGTTCTTGATGACCCAGTCAATTCCGGCGATCACGCTGGAGACAGTGCCCACGCCCTGCGAGTTGAGGACGCGGACGCTGACGAGGTTGGCCATCGGGGCGATGCCGCCGTAGGTCGGAGCGCCGGGATGCTGCGCAGCATAATCCTCGCTCGCCTGCCCCGTGCCTGCGGCCACGCCCGCCGTGTGTGTGCCATGACCGTAATTATCCAGCTTCGTGCCTTCGCCTGTGAAATCCACTTCCTGCACGATGCGGTTGTAGGGCGTAAGCGTCGGGGTAGAAAGGACTCCCGTGCCGAGCAGCCCGCCGCCGCCGAGCAGCCCGCCGCTGCTTTCGTACTTGTAACCCGCGAACTCCGCCGCATCCGGCCTGCTGATGCCGCTGTCGAGAATGGCTATGCCGACGCCGTTGCCTGCGCCGCCCGTCGTGACATCACTCGGCAAGAGCTTGCTCGCGCCGGTCGTCATCTCAAGATGGCTCGTGTTGTCGGCCGACGTAGCCAGCGAGCGCACTTCCTGGTCGGGAGAGACCCACGACACGTCGTCATTATCCGTCGCCTGCTCCAACATCTCGACGGGCACGTCTGCGACGATGGCATCCAGGGCATCAAGCTGTTTGAGGACATTCGCCCCCATGCTCTGAAGCTTAGAGCGCGTTCTGTCGGCCGCCGCTTTGTCTGCCGCGCTGAGGATAACGCGCTCGCGCGCGCCGGCAGAGCGGGGCTGCCGGATTCGCGTCAGAAGTTCTTCAGCTATTTTGTAACGAGCGCGGCGTGAAGCGTGCGTCTGCCCTTGAGCACGCGCTTGTCGCTCAAGCATTCCTGCAAATGGCGAGAATAAGGAGATGATTAACAATAGAACAATGGGGGACGTTTTCTGCATTCGATAAGACTCCGACCGATGTGACGGGTAATAATCTAAAGTACCGGCGCAGTGACGAGCCGAGTGTTGACCAGGGGGAAACTAACAAGTAGCGTGCCGCTACTATTAACCTGCTTATGCCTAATAAAAATGGGGAAGCCAGTATGAGCTTGATCGGGCGAGCAATCTTTCTGACCGATACCGGGCAACGTGAGCAGTCAGACAGACAGGAACCGGAGAAAGATAACAACCGCGCTGGCAGTGTTGCGAGAAATACGTTAGGGACGAGAGGGGCTCCGGGGAAGCTACCTGGAGACTTTCTACCCCCGGTTCAATAAAGAACTGAGGGTAGAAACACGCCGCGCGGCTCATTGTATAGGCCCACGCTCATCAGCGTCATGGGCATGACTACGCGCAAGCCCTTTTCCAGACACCAGCGCAGCAGCTCGCTATTGCGCGTCGGAAGCAGGAACCCCGGCCCCGTAAAACTCTGGGCCGCCCCGACGAGCGCCTTCAAGCCTTCGTTGTTCTCCGCAACAGCGTAGCCGAGGAAGCCCACTTCAGTAGCGTATCCAGTGATGCGGCCGCCCTGCTCAACGACGGTGGCAGTACCCTGCCTTATGGCGAACAAGAGGTCTTGACCCCTGTCATGGCCGTGCACCTTGAGACACAATTTATTGCAGGCATCAAGGTCTTTCTCGCTGGCAGGGCGTACGAAATGGCCGGGAACCTCAATGCCGAGCGCCGCACCTTGAAGCACCGACAGCGGCTCGCGCGTGTCGAATCCCAGCTTGGTGTAGAGCGAGAGCGAGCGGTTATGATAAGCGGCCTGCACCAGCCTCACGCCCGAGAAACGTCGCTCCTCGGCCCGCCGCATGACCTCGCTCATCAGTTGTCTGCCGATTGTGCCGTTCTGAACTTTAGGATCAACCGTGATCGGCCCGACGCCGGCAATAATGGCGCTCTCCCAGAGGAAATTACTTCCCACCACTCGCCCGTCAACTTCGGCTACGACCGAGTAGATGTCATCGCGCGAGAACAGTAGAGACAGTAACCCCGCCGCAGCTTCCGCAGAAGGGAAATCGGGAGGAAAGTCGTGCCGCTCAGCGATTGATTTGAAACCCTCGTAGCAGATGCGCCCGCAAGTCTCTATGTCTTCCTGCTTCATCACGCGAATTTTGACATTCATACCTATCCACTCCTTAACTCAATCTGCCAGTCTTTCCTGGCAACCTCACCATTCCCTGAACAATCTCGCCGCGCATAATCGTCAACCCTGCTTCGAGCAACCGATCTTAAACGGGACGGCCCATGTCGAAGACTATCTCTTTTGAAATCTTCCCGTCCCGCATCTCGAAGATGTGGACAAGGCGCATCTCAATCTTCTGGCCGACGGAGAAGTGCTCCCAGTAGCCGTCCTTGACCACCTCGAACGTGACCAGGCTGTCGTCCACGACCCGGTCTTCAGTCGCAAACCGCTGAAGAGGTTGGAACTGTACGTTGCCCATCGAAGCGAAAAGCTCACGATAGCTTTCGGCGACAGCCTCCTTCCCCGAGAAGGAGCGGTTGAGGCCGTTCGGCGCGGGCGCTTCCCAGACTATGTCGTCCGTGTACAGCTCAAGCGCCGCCTCAATCTCATTCTGCGCCTCGGTGTGAAAATGCAGCTCTACGCAGGCAAGGTTCTCGGCTATCCGGCCCGCCTTCAGCGCCGCCTTATCCCGCACGTCCATATCGGTTTTATCAAGCACCATCGTTGCTTCTGCCATTATTAACCTCCCATATACATCGCTGAACCCTCAACAGTCTCCTACCAGTTAACGCGGGAATTTTTGCTTTTTTGAATCAATCGTGGCGGCGGTAAACAGCTTTCAGTGTGCCGATGGTGAGAAGCCATCTGCTCTGGCTCCATACTCTCTTATTTTGAGTCCATCGTGACGTTTCAGAATTTGACCGCAACCTTTCCGAAATGGGCTCCGCTTTCGAGGTATTTAAGCGCCGCGCGCGCTTCATCGAAGGCGAAAGTTCGATCAATCACAGGCTTCAGTCTGTTGGACTCGATAAAGCTGTTCATCTCTTCGAACATCTCTTTGGAGCCCGTTTCGATGCCATGTAGACGGACGTTCTTGACGACGAACTGGTAGGTATTGATGGGCGCGCTCATGCCCGCCATGAGACCGATGAAGCTGATCGTACCGCTTACTTTGACGGCCCTCAGGGAGCGGTTCAGGTTTTCGCCTCCGACGACTTCAATGATATGGTCTGCGCCGAGCCCCCGGTCAGTTCCAAGACTTGATCTTCCCAGTCGGGAAGCTTTTTATAGTTGATTGTGGCGGAGGCTCCCAGGGCTTTGACCTTCTCCAGCTTCTCATCGCTGCTGGAAGTTACAATCGGCAGGCCGCCGAGCGCGCGAACAAATTGCGTGGCGAATAATGAAACGCCGCCCGTCCCTTGAATCACGACCGTGTCGCCTCTTTGCACACGGCTGCGGCGAGTTACGGCGTGCCAGGCCGTCAGCGCCGCGACCGGCAGGGTTGCGGCCTCCACTTCCGATAGATTCTCAGGGATTTTCAGGGCAGCTTCTTCTTTGAAAACCACGTATTCCGCCAGCACTCCGTCGGCGGCCGCTCCGCCCAACGATAAAGCGTCCTTCTCGGCCGTCAACTCGCCGTCCAGCCATCCGGGAAGGAAGATGCCGGTTACGCTATCGCCCGCCTTGAACCGGGAGACGTTTTGGCCGACGGCCACAACTTGACCGGCTCCGTCTGAAACAGGGATGCGCGGCGACCTCGGTTTCCAACCCCCGATTCCATTTACTACCAGCAGGTCGCGGAAATTGAGCGAGGCGGCGGACATCTTCACCAGAATCTCTTCCGCCTTCGGCTCGGGTACGGGAAGCTCCCTTAATTTCAGCTCATCGATCCCGTCACCGAGTGTTGTAAACGCTTTCATAATGCAATTCTCCAATGGGATGGCTTATGCCTGGTGGGAGTGGCCTCCCGCTTGATTTCGGCAATGATTAAGTTCTTTAAGACTCAAATGCGCCATTAATGGCTCCATTAAATAACGCGAAATTCCGGATAAAGATGAATCAGTAGTATCGGCTTTTATGACACGCCCGTCCTGTGGTTCTATGTGAGCACGGTTTAGGGAATCATCACTCCACAGCAAGTTGGGCGTAGAGCCAAGACCACGGGAGACCTAAATGACCAGAGTTGCCTTCGTCACATACGCAGACCTTCCGCTTCTCTACGATGACGACAGGCTCGCGGCAGAACTGTTGCGGAGCCGTGGCGTCGAAGTCGAGGCAGCACTATGGGACTCCCAGAAAGTTAAGTGGGAAGAGTTCGACGCGGTCGTCCTGCGCTCTTGCTGGGAATACCACCTGCGCACCAGAGAGTTCCTCGACTGGGTAGCTTTAATGGAGCGGAGAGGTGTCAGGCTGTGGAACCCGCCCGGCGTCGTACGCGAGAACGCCGACAAACACTACCTGAGGAGGCTGGAGGCGGAAGGAGTCCGCGTCGCCCCGACCGTCTGGGTCGAACCGGGAGATGATTTCGACCTTGCCGCGAGCCTCGAACAGCAAGGCTGGCCGCAAGCCGTCATCAAGCCCACAGTCTCAATGTCAGCCTATAAGACCTGGATCACTACCCCCTTACGAGCCGTGGCGGACGACAGAGAAGTCCGTGAAATATTATCGAACTCAGGCGTGATGATTCAGCGTTTCGTCCCCGAGGTACAGACGCACGGCGAATGGTCTTTCGTCTTCTTCATGAAAGAGTACAGCCATGCCGTGCTGAAGATGCCTAAGCCGGGCGACTTTCGCACCCAGCGGGACTTCGGCGGCCGTCACGCCGAATCCAACCCGCCTCCACGACTCGTAGAGCAGGCGCAAGACATCATCTTGAAGGTGAAGGAGCCTCTGCTTTATGCGCGCGTGGATGGCGTAGAGGTGGACGAAGAACTGACGCTGATGGAGCTGGAATTGATCGACCCGGTTCTCTTCTTCGGCCACTCTGCCGGGGCGGCTGGCCGATTTGCCGACGCAGTAGAGATGCTCGCCCGCCGGGACAACCTTTGAGCCCCTATCCACCTGGCACTAAACAGGCCCCATCCGAAACGGATGATTCTTTTCCGCCGAGATTTTCGCGTTAGACAATAGAGCGTTTTTTTGAGGAGGCTTCTGAGGAGGTTAATCAATGTACGACGCAATCATTGTCGGGGCGAGGGTCGCGGGCTCGCCGCTCGCCATGCTGCTGGCGCGAAAGGGCTACAAGGTGCTGCTCACGGACAAAGCTCAATTCCCGAGCGACACAATCTCCACGCATCACGTACATCAACCGGGCGTTTTGCGCCTCAAACGCTGGGGACTGCTCGAAGAAGTGCGCGCCTCCAACTGCCCGCCCTTGACGGAAATGAGCTTTGACGTGGGGCCTTTCGCCCTGATTGGCACGCCTTCCCCGGCCGAAGATGTGACCGAGGCTTTCTCTCCCAGGCGGCATGTACTGGACAACATACTGGTCAGGGCTGCTGAGCGCGCAGGTGCCGAAGTCCGCGAGGGGTTTGCCGTCCGAGAGATAACCTCTGACGAGCACGGCGTTAACGGCATCAAGGGCCTGACGCATGGCGGGACGCCCGTCACAGAGCGGGCGCGAATCGTCATCGGCGCAGACGGAAAGCACTCTATAGTTGCAAGGAGCGTATCGGCTCCCGTTTACAACGAGCGGCCGAACCTCACCTGTAACTACTACTCTTACTGGAGCGGAGTCCCGCTGAAGGGGACAGAGCTGTATGTCAGAGAGCGGAGGATGTTCGTCGCAGACCGCACCAACGACGGGCTCACCATGATCGGGCTGGTCTTGCCGATGAGCGAATTCGGTCGCATCAGATCGGACGTGGAAAACCAGTTTATGAAGGAGTTGGAGCTTGTCCCCTCGCTCGCCGCGAGGCTCCGTGCCGGCAGGCGTGAAGAGCCTATCCGTGGCTCCGGCGACATGCCGAACTTCTTCCGTCGGCCGTATGGCCCGGGGTGGGCGCTCGTGGGCGACGCCGGCTACAACAAAGATTCGATCACGGCACAGGGGATTACAGACAGCTTCAAGCAGGCGGAGCTGCTCTCGGAGGCGCTCGACGCAGGATTCTCTGGACGCAAACCGATGAATGAAGCACTGGCCGAGTACGAGCGCAAACGTAACAAGGATGCCTTTCCGATCTACGAGTTTACGTGCCAGTTGGGGGCGCTTGAGCCTCCCACGGCAGAGATGTTTCAACTCTTCGAGGCTTTGTGGGAGAACCGGCCGGAGACGGGCCGTTTCTTAGGCATCACGGCGGGAACCGTCCGGGCAGAGGAGTTCTTCGCACCCGAAAACGTGGGGCGCATTATTGAAGGCGCTCGCCGCCCCATCGCGGCCTGAAGGCTTTCAGGCGAGGCACACTGCAAGGGCTTTGCACATTTATTCAGAAGAGATTGATTTATTCATTCCAACTGAATAATTGTGCAAAGCTAAGCAGACCCGCCAGTCGCATCAAGCGAGCCGCTCCACACGCCCGAATCGGGTAGAGTTTTTTTTGAGAGCCATTTCCATCCTGCCCGCTAAAGCTAAATCTGATTTTACAAAAACCTCTTGACCCTGGAATTAGTTCCAGCCTTTATACTGTTGTCATGAGTAAAGTCTCTCCATTCCCTGATGGTCTGCTTTCAGGTGAATTAGCTCGACTCTTCGGCGTTAGCCCAGATACCCTTCGACATTATGAGCGTAAGGGAGTGTTGCCCAAGCCTCTCAGGCTCGGCAACGGCTATCGCAAGTACCCGGCGAACTCGGTTGACCGTGTACGACTGATTCGCAGAGCACTGGCCGTCGGCTTTACTCTCGACGAGTTGGCTCGATTCCTGAAGGCCCGCGCCCATGGACAAACGCCCTGCCGTGACGTGCGCGCTTTGGCTGCCGAAAAACTCGCAGAGCTGGAAAGCCGTCTCACGGAGATGCAGGCGCTTCGAGATGAATTGCGAGCAACGCTTGTGGATTGGGACGGGCGTCTTGCCCGCAAAGGTGACGGGCAGCGAGCCGGGCTGCTCGATGCTCTTGCCGAACAGGAAGCCGGGAGCTTGATCGCCAAGGCTTCTTCACGGACACGAACTTTAAGAAGGAAGGCTAAAATAAGATGAGAAGGAATCTATACATCACTTTGACAACACTTCTGGTCATCGTCGGCGCTGCCGCGACGCTTCGCCCCCAGGCGCAGCACCAAACAAAGCCGCAGCAGACCCATCCTGATTGCCCGATGATGAAGCAACATGATATGGCCGGGATGAATGAGCGGGGCTATGAGGGGATGGGCTTCTCACAGGAGAAGACGACGCATCACTTCTACCTGACGAAGACTGGGGGCATCATCCAGGTTGAGGCCAGTGATCCGAAGGATACAGTCAGCAGGGATCAGATCAGGCAACATCTGAGGCACATCGCGATGATGTTCGCGGAAGGAAATTTCGACATTCCCATGTTCGTCCACGATCAGATACCGCCGGGCGTTCCCGAGATGCAGAGGCTAAAATCAGCGATCAGCTACAAGTACGAGGAGAGCGAGCGGGGTGGGCGTCTGCTCATCTCGACGGATGATGCGCAGGCCGTTGCAGCGGTTCAGAGCTTCCTGCGCTTCCAGATCAAAGAACACAAGACCGGCGATCCGTTAGAAGTACCGGGACGATACTGATTCAAAGGTAAGCTTTACGCAGTTAGCTCCGCGAACAGAGAAATAGTACCATTCGTAATCGGTAAGACAATCGTCAGTGCGATTGCCTCCCGGAAACCTGTATTCGAGCCGAGTCTATGCATGATGTCCCTTCAAACTTCCCTGAATTCGAGCTTTAATTGCTCACAGGGGCGTACTCGTTTACAGAGTCAAGCCTTGTCTAAAAAAAATTTGTGGAGTTTATTCCTGAGTTCATGAGTTAGGATTGAGGATTAGAACTCGGTATTGACGTAATATTATGCGCCATGTGCTAGCGTATATTTCCGGTTAGACGGCTTTTCGATGGCAAACAGAATACTGGAGAGCGCAGCATCTTAGACTATTTCCTCCAGGAGAATAGCGGTAGGTGATCTATTTCCCGTCGAAATTTCGCGTTAATAGTTGAAGATTGAATTGAGGAGGAATGACATGGCGATAGCGGAAATAGCCCCAGACCTATATCGTATCTCAACATACGTCCCGGAAATTGACCTGCAATTCAACCAATTTCTAGTCAAAGACGATGAGCCGTTGCTCTTTCACACGGGAATGAAGGCCCTGTTCCCCACAGTGCTTGAAGCGGTCTCAAGTCTGATCGAGCCGTCGAGTATCCGTTGGATAGGATTCAGCCATTTCGAGGCCGATGAGTGCGGTTCACTCAATGAGTGGCTGCAACTGGCTCCCGCCGCACAGCCTGTATGCAGCATGGTCGGGGCGCTTGTGAGCATCAATGATTTCGCCATTCGCCCTGCATTGGGGATGACGGATGGTGAAGTGCTCAATACGGGCAAGCATCGTTTTCGTTTTGTTCAGACGCCGCACGTCCCACATTGTTGGGAGGCGGGGCTCCTGTTCGAGCAGACACAGGGCACGCTGCTCTCCTCAGACCTGTTTCACCAGAGCGGGGACGTAGAGCCGCTCACCGAATCTGATGTTACGGGGCGGGCACGCAAGACTTTAGTGGACTATCAAGCAGGCCCGATGGCCAATTACATGCCCTATACGAAACAGACCGACGGCATTTTGCAGAAGTTGGCAGACCTCAAGCCACGGACGATTGCGCCTATGCATGGCTCGGCTTATGTTGGTGACGGGGAGCGCGCGGTACGCGATTTGGCAGGAATCATGCGAGAGGTTTTAGGTTAAGTAAGAGCAGTCACCGATTCTGCTGGCGAAGCCGCCTAACAACTCGTTCAACCGGAGCGGAATCAGCTTGCATTCCATCGTTGAATTGGATGCTGCTCGGCAATTCTTTCCGCCCGGTTAATTCGGGCGTTAGACGGCTGCGCTCAGTGAATCTGCGATCCCTGCTGAAAGCCTTGAAGAGGGCGCGGCCGGTGCTCCGCCGCCGGAAGGCGGGCCTGAGCAGGTAAGGGGACGCCTCGCGACCGGAAAGCTGCGTTGTAATCTGGCCAGCTAGAACCCTGGCCGTGGGCGGGCTTACAACGGCCTGCACTCGACCCCCTCTAGCATGGCTCTGATGTACGTTGAATTGGGGCGCGGGTAATGCCGGGCGTTCGGCGGCACTAGGCCCCGCGATAGAGCATCACTTTTCGCAGGTAGCCCAACCGGAGGAAAGCACTAAGAGTGACGAACCAAATTCGCTTCGACGACGGGGCCGCCTACGAACATTACATGGGCAAGTGGAGCCAGCTTGCAGGCGGAGCTTTCCTCGACTGGCTGGCTCCAAAATCAGCTTTGCGCTGGCTCGACGTTGGCTGCGGCAATGGAGCTTTTACCGAAATGCTCGTCGAGCGATGTGCGCCACTCTCAGTACAGGGGATAGACCCGTCTGAGGAGCAGCTTGCCTATGCTCGCACACGGCCCGCGTCGCACGCCGCGCAGTTTCGTCAGGGTGATGCAATGGCACTGCCTTTCCCAGACGACACGTTCGACGTAGCCGTCATGCCGCTGGTGATCTTCTTCGTTACAGACCCGGCCAGGGGCGTTGCCGAAATGGCGCGAGTGGTCTGCCCCGGCGGCATCGTCACAGCCTATGCTTGGGACATGGAAGGCGGTGGTTTTCCTTACGAGGCATTGCATGTTGAAATGCGTGGGCTCGGCATCGCAGTCCCGACGCCGCCGAGCCCTGAAGCCTCTCGGATAGAGGTAATGCTGGACTTGTGGACTGGTGCGGGTTTGTTACGGGTCGAAACGCGGGAGATCACCGCCGAACGGACATTCGCCGATTTTGACGACTACTGGACGACCATTCTGGGGGGGCCGAGCGTCGGGCCGAGGCTGGCCGCGATGGCGTCCGAGGATCTGGCGCTGCTGAAAGCGCGGATGCGCGCGCGCCTGCCGGCAGATGATACTGGCCGTATCACCTATAGTGCGCGGGCTAACGCAGTAAAGGGTCGCGTACGAAATTAATTTGAAGGGTTAATCTGCGTGTGACCAGGGAAACGTCGCTTTAGCTGTGAAGATTTTGAATTGGCGCAAAGTCGAGGCAATCCAATGCCGCATAACAGCTCATTGAACCGGAGCGGAAATAGTGCCGCTTTCATCCGCTCGAATTGATTGAAGTTGTGTACGCGCCCGGTTAATTCTGTCGTTAGGCGCAAACAATTGAGCGGCGGGGATAATGTCGGCGTATGAGGATAGAAGGAGCTGTAAATCTAGCATTTCCGCTCAGAGGAGAATGGACTGCGCTTCAAGGGCTTCAACCCTTTGCAGCGTTCGCTCGACAGTATCGAATGAGTGATAATCCATGCATGCTCGCACTCGTTTCTTAATAAAGCGACGATCCTGCTCAATGCTGTGTTGAGATACTTCACTCTTCTCAATTTGCAGTTATGCGGTAGCACCTTATCCTTCTGTGATGTAGTGAATGTTTCCGGGTAAGCGCCATTCTTAGCCACTGAAATCGTAAATGGAAGCCTTCTATGGTCGGCTCTCATCATCTTCTTGAAGAACCGTTTTGCCGCCGCAAACATCGCGTTTCGCGCAGAGCATGAACGACAGTCGCGGTGGCGGCCTCTGCCAAATAAATCCGATCCTTGCATTCATCCGTATCTTATAATTGATGAGCGTGGCAAATATTACTCAGCATGGAGAAGCACTAACTGCTCGACGCAACTTCTTCTTTAAGCGTCGCAGATGGCTCCTGGTCGTTCTCGCAGTCATGTTAGCAGTGCTGGCATGGGCTGCCTTTGACATCTTCAGCCCTCGACAGACAGACATCCGCCGCTTCGACCCTGAAGAAGTGGCCCGTCTTGACACGGCGATGTGGCGCTCTTACTACGGCAAGCAACGCGTGGCCCTCTTTCGCCAGCTCGCTGAGTTGTTGCGGACACAATACCACTTGCCACTGCTCCGCTCTCACCTGGTCGCCTACCAGGCCGCCAAAGCTGCCTTCATCTTCAAGGATGGAAAAAGTCGTGCGGACTACGAGAAGGCGCTACCGAATCTCTTGAGCTTCTACGCGGAAATCCGCAAAGTGAGCAACGTAGAGTTCGACGCCCAGCGCGCCGCCCGGCTTGAGCTGGAGTGGTGGATTATTCATCGTGAGCGAGCTAAATATCAGAGTGGTGAGCTGGAACGTGCCCTGGCAGAACTGGCGGCAGAGCTCTACCAATTGCCAGCAGAGAGAATGATGGAGCACGCGCGCCTGCGTGCCGAAGCGATGAGAATTCGCGACACGAAAGCAGAAGAGGGCGGTGTCACAGAAGAGGACTGGAAGAAAATAGATGAATTGCTGCGCGCCTCCTGGCTCTCACTCTCACATGCTGTTAACAACTGATTGCTCCAATAATATTGACAATCACACCTGTATCATCAATTCGCCAATAAATCTTCATTTTCGCCGTATCGCGGAGCCGTCTACACCGCGCGCGCGCACTCCTCATTTTACGGAAGGCTTACATCAGGAGCGATGTGCTTTGCCTGGGTAGGGCATTAAGCATACGCAGTTGTAAAAAGAAAATCGTTGCTGTTGACAACCAATTTCGCCGGGCGTACACTGCCTCCGATTTGGTTGCTAACGGCAACGAATAAGGAGGCTTGATGACTGATATACCCGACAGCGGGTTGTTACGCGAGGTGGCCAGGTTGCACTTGCAGCTCCAGCGTGCGTGCGTCTCCGCTTGTGGTGATACCGGCTCGACGCAGTGTTTCATCCTCGGAGAGGTTTACCGTAGCGGCCCCGTCACCCTGGCGGATTTGGGAAGGCGCTTGGCCCTCGATAAGGGCTGGGTCAGCCGAGCGGTTGAAGCTTTGGTTCAGGAAGGGTTCTTACTGAAGGAATCTAACTCCGAAGACCGTCGCACGTTGATTGTCTCGCTGTCGGAGACGGGAAGGAAACGGTACGAAGAACTGGATCGGTCTCTGAACGCTCAGATTGAGCAGGTCATGAGTCACATACCCGAGAAGCAGCGGCCCGATATTTATGAGTCACTGCGATTATTGCGCGACGCCTTACGAACAGAGGCGGAGAATGAGTCATCCGTCAAAGCTCAGAAGGCGAAATGCGCTAATTAACCCGCCGACCTTTTTCTAAACCATCATGCTTCATGCTACGGCTTACGCCGAGTGGGTAGGAGTGTGTCTGCAAGGTGTTTGGAGAGGGGCTGTAATCTTCAAAAGACGACTAAAGTTTTAAGGAGGTGTAAATGACACGGCAACTCATGTTCTTGAGAACAATGCTCTCCGCAATACTTATCAGCGCCGCGCTAATCAATATGCTCTCTCTGACGGCGGCGGCTTATCCCACAGCGGTTGAACCGAGCGCAGGCGCTTGGAAGACCTGGGTCTTAACCACAGGCGCTCAAATAGCGATACCCTCGCCGCCCGTAGCGAAGGCGAGTAAAGAAGAGATTGCTGAGTTGTTGTCATTGCAATCGCAGCGTAGTCAGAGCGCCCTCGAATCTGTGCGCTACTGGGACTCAGGCTCTCCCTCTTACCGCTGGAACGAAATCGCCTTCAAGGTGGCTACTGATAGCTCCGCGAGCGTTGTCACAGAGCGAATGCTGGCGCTCGTCAACGTGGCTATTTATGACGCGATGATTGCTGCCTGGCATTCTAAGTACAAGCATAACCGGAAGAGACCGACGGAGATCGAGACAAAGCTGACGAGCATCGTTCCCGTCCCTGAGAGCCCGTCTTACCCTTCGGAGCACGCCGTAGCTGCCGGAGCCGCATCGGCAGTGCTTTCATACCTCTTCCCCGACAAGGCCACCTTCCTTGCCGAGCGGGCGGAAGAATGCGGCAGGTCTAGACTCCTGGCGGGTGTCCAATTCAGGAGCGACGTGAATGCCGGTCTTCAGCTCGGGCGCGAAGTCGCGGCGCTCGTGATCGAGCGTGCGAAAAAAGATGGCTCCGACGCTAAGTGGACGGGTGCAGTTCCAACTACATCTGGACTATGGAACGGCACCAATCCGGCGATGCCTGAGATGGCGCAGTGGAAGACCTGGATTTTGTCTTCTCCCGGCCAATTCCGCCCCGCACCGCCGCCCACCTTCGACGCCGCTGCTATGGAGGAAGTCAGGGAGGCCGCAAAAAATCCCAGAGCGAAGCGCGAGGCATACTACTGGGCGATAACTTCACTGCCAAGATATTGGAACGACCTAGCTTCGTTAAAGATTTTCGAGAACAAACTTGACCGCAACCCGCCAGCGGCGGCGCGCGTCTATGCCGTCCTGAGCACAGCCTATTATGACTCGCTGATCGCGTGCTGGGATGCTAAGTATGCCTACTGGGGGGCTCGCCCTTTCCAGGTCGATCCGGAGTTTAAGCCGCTCATCACGACACCGAATTTTCCCGGCTATCCATCAGGGCACGCGATGCTGTCGGGAACCGCCGCCGCCGTGCTCTCGCATCTGTTCCCTGCTGACGCCGAGTTCTTTAACAAACAGGCGGAAGCAGCAGCCATGTCACGCCTGTTGGCCGGAGTTCACTTCCGTGTGGATAACGAGGTCGGCCTTGCGTTGGGCCGCGCCGTCGCCTCGGCCGCGATTGAACGTGCCCGAAAGGATGGTTCTGAATAGCCTGGCATAAGGAATACAAAGAACTGGCAAAATTCTATGCTGCTGCCTAAGAAACAGAAGAGGGCGTACGCGGAGTTCTACCGCTCGGCCCGCCATAACGAGACGCTGGACTCTAAAACGACCATCCTGCTCCATCTGGCCGCAGCCCTGGCCGTCGGATGCTATCCCTGAATGAGGTATGAGCTTGGCGTCGCCAGCCAAGAAGCGATCACTGCGGATGAGATTGGGGCTGTCCAGTCAATCGTGATGGCCGTCTCTGCCGGTAGAGTCGAGGCATAGTTCCGTGAGGCGCGTGCGAGGGGCCGGCCATTGACCGGCAGTGAAGAAGGTGGGCGAGAATAACTTTATCTCCAGCTTAAAACATGAGATCAAGCGGAGCGACGGATGGACATGATCGTCAGATCATCTGCCAGGGGCACGCCGGCACGAAAGCCTGTCAGTTCATCAATGCAGGCGATGACTAATGCTTCAGAAGAAAGCATGTGTGAGCGGCCTGCCAGTTCTATTAATCGCTCCCCTTTCCGGTCAATACGGGCGGCCCCATGAATGGCTCCACCGACGTTTTCGTGATACGGATTGACCCGACGCAGCCTGCCGGCCAGCAACTCGTCTACGCCACGTTCATCCGAGGCTCGGCGAGCGAGCGCGGGCGTGCAGTCGCCCCGCTCGCCGACGGGCGCGTCTACATCACCGGCGCGGCCTCGAACTTCATGTCCGGCGGCAACGCTGGCGACGCTACCAGCGGCAGCTACCAGGCGTCGTTCGCGGGCGGAGAATATGATGGTTTTCTGGTGAAGCTCGGTTCGGAATCCACGCGTTATGAGTCTTCACATACCTCGGCGGGGCGAGCCGTGATGTCATCATGGATCTCGACGTGAACGATGGTTTCGCCTTCATCACGGGCACTACCACTTCGACAGACTTCCAGACTACTGAACTCGCCATGCAGGCGCAGCACTCGCAGGCCCTGAACGCAAATGTTAATTGCGCGGCAGATGACCCGCCCCGGCAATGCTTCGATGCCTTTGTGGCGCGCTTCAACCGTGGCTCCCCGTTTGATCCCTGGTCAAATCACTAAAATCATAAGTTTTCCGGTTTCAACGAAGCATATCTGAAACTCAAGTAAGGTCAGGAATGAGTTTCGACCGTGGCCTTCCTCTCTAGCTTACCCCAGCCGACGAGCGCGCCCCGTATGGCAGCTTTCACTGATTTCAGCATCACCGCGTACATCACCTGCCGGTAGCCGAAGCGCTGGAGGAAGAGCCACCAGAGCAGCGACCATTGCTCGCGCTTTTCCAGAAGGAACGCGAAGGCTGCGGCCAGCCAGTCTACGGCTAGAAAGAGCGCGTAATAGAAGAGCACCTGTTTGAGATTCGTGACCGCGTATTCCGCAGGATGTTCGAGACGTTCGAGCCCCGCCGAGATAAGTGTCCACACTAGCATCAAATCCATCAGCGGCGAGATGAGCGGGAAAAAGATCTGGAAAATCCAGACGTTTGGCATGGCTATAAATCCGAGCGCGCCGTAGCGACGACGAAAGAGCGCGTCCTTGTGCTTCCACATGCACTGCAACGTCCCGAAAGACCAGCGGAAGCGCTGCTTGGCCAGACCTTGCAAGCTGTCCGGCGCTTCCGTCCACGCGACAGCATCCTCTTCGTAGCCTAGACGGAAGCCCATGCGGCGCACAGAGAGCGTCAAGTCCTGGTCTTCGGCCAGCGTGTCGGAACTAAATCCTCCGGCCCGCTCAACCAGCTCGCGTCGCCAGGCTCCGACTGCTCCGGGAACGACCGTAATGCAGTTAAGGCTGGCGAAGGCGCGGCGGTCAAAATTCTGAGAAGTGATGTATTCGAGCGCCTGCCAGCGCGTGACGAGGTTGATGCGGTTGCCCACCTTAGCATTGCCTGCGACCGCTCCCACTTGCGGGTCATGAAAGCGGCGCGCGAGTGCGCTCATGGTATGCGGCGTAAAGATCGTGTCGGCATCGAGACAGATGACGATCTCGCCGCGCGAGCGCGAGCAACCGTAGTTCAGGGCCTCGGCCTTGCCGCCGTTCGCTTTTGTGTAGAGACGCACACGCTCTTCACTGCCGAAGCGCTCGCGCACCACCTCGCTCGTTCTGTCAGGCGAGCCGTCGTCAACCACTATGATTTCGAATGCCGGATAAGCGGACGCGAGCAGGCTTTCTATGGTCTTTGTGATGACACGCTCTTCATTAAAGGCCGGCACGATGACTGAGACAAAGGGCATCAACTCCGCGCCCTCGTGTACCTGTTCGCGTCGCTTTGAGCGCCACCACTGCGCGAGCGCGAGCGTCCCGATAAAGATCAGACGACCTAGCCCCAGCAGGATGCCAATGAGAAAGAGCCAGTGAAGCCCCCACCCGCCGAGCGCCAGCGCGTAGAAGCTCACCTGGTCTGCGCGAGCCAGAAAGCCGCCTCTCTCCTTAACGGGCGGCATCGTCTGGTCGCGCGTGAGGCCCGCTAATTCCGACACCGTGACGAACCTGTTGCCGCGCGCCTTCAATTCATGAATGATTGCGGGCAGGGCTTCTACCGTCTGCTCGCGGTCGCCGCCGCCGTCGTGCAGGAGGACTACCTGGCCGCGCTGCTCCGGGTCTGCGCTTGTGACTCCCTCAATCGTTCGCCGCACTATCTCAGAAGTTCCGGGCAGCGCCCAGTCGTCCGGGTCAACGTGCAGGCCAACCGTCACATAGCCGAGTTGTTTCGCGCGCTCAATCGGCTCGACTTCGTCGGGCGTCGTGGGCTCCGCGTCGCCGAAGTATGGCGGGCGAAAAAGCAGTGTGGAGCGGCCCGTCAAGGACTCTATCAGGCGCTCGGTTGCGTTTAGCTCAAAATCGGTGATGCTTGACGGCATCTCACCGAGGTTCGGATGGGTGAAAGTGTGATTGCCTATGTCGTGGCCTTCAGAGACGATGCGACGCACCAGGCCCGGATTGGCCTCCCCGTTCTCGCCTATGATAAAGAAGGTCGCGGGAACCTGCTCCTGTTTGAGTATATCCAGTATTCGTGGCGTCCATTGCGCGTCAGGCCCATCGTCGAAGGTCAAAGCGACGAGCCCCGGATGGTCGCCTGTTCGGCGTACGACATAGCCGGATGGAATCTCCGTGTAGTTTTCCGAAGTGATACAGCCGGCAGCATCCCGTTTTATTTCGCGCGTGCCGTCCTGCGGCTCCGCCGTCACTTGCAGGATTTCTCCAGCGCCTTCAAAGTCTATATCGTAGCCATAGCGTATCTGGCGCAACTCGTCCGCAGAAGCATTCCCACTGGTAGCCGAGCCGAATACCTTCCAGAGCGAAGGGTCTTCAGAGCCGAGTCGCCACAAGGCAAACCCGGCCGCGTGGAAATTGCTCGCCGCGCACATCTGGTTATATGCCGTGACCGCATCTAGAAACCAGATGGTGTGACGCAAGCCATCGTCTTCCGTATAAGCGAAGTACGGGTTGCGCGTCACGGGGTCGAACTTAATCTCCGCCTCGGAATCACGCGCCGCCAGAACCGCTTCCTGAAAGGTCAGCTCGGGCGCTTCTTTCGTCGCAGCAGACCAGTCATAGCCGTAACTGCCGAAACAGACGATTGTCTTTCCCGCGTCCAGCTCTCGCAGACGACGCGCGAGCACGTCGTCGAACCAGTCTTCACCTGCAATCGGGCCCGGCGCGCTCGATGCCCAGTGCTGGTCATAGCCCATCAACATCAGGTAATCGGTCACGGCCGCATAAGCCTTATAGTTCCAGTCCGGGTTATCGAAGGGCACGGCCTGCGCGACGATTAGTCCGCGCGCCTTGAAAGCCGCGTGCAGCTCCTGCACGAAGCTAAGCAGATTCCCCTGCGAAGCAGCGGGCACCTCTTCAAGGTCAATCGCCACACCTGCGAACTTATTCTCGGTGGCGAAATCCATGAGCGAGCTGATGAGCTTCTGCCGTGACTGCTCGTCGGCGACGGCGCGTGCAAGCAGCTCGCTGTTCCATTGTTCGTCCTGATAGTTCTGCACAAGAGGGATGATGACTGTTTGAGGTCGCTCCCGGCGTATGAGGTCGAGCGCGCGAGGGTCTATGTCGCGCACGAGCGGGTCAGGGCCATCCTGTAATCGCACCCATTCGGGCACTACCCAATCAAGCTGCGCGAGGTTGGTCTTGAGTGATGAATAGCTAGAGTCGTCCCAGTTGACGTAGAAGCCTATGCTGAGTGGCTTAACGCCAGCCGTGACTGTCTGCGGCGGCAACCGAGGCGGCGGCGCTGGCGTAATCTGCTGCGGTTTTTGAGACGAGACGACTTTCGTCGTGCGAAGCGCCTTTCTCAATCTATCTTCTGCGCGCTTTGCCTTCTGCTCGCGGCGCGTGACGGCCAGGGTCGGCGGTTGCAGTTTTAAGTCCGCAGGTCGTGGCAGGAAAGCCGCAGGCCGCAAGTCCAGGTGCGGCAACAACGGGTTTATGAAGACGCTCAGGATAAGGACGGCGGCCATCAGAGTCACGACGGCGGCGAGCGCGAGCCACACGCGACGTACGCGCCGCCAGCGGCGGCCTGTCCGGTCGAAAAAGATAGGAAGTTCAGTCGCTCCCATACTGAGACATCAAAAGAATGTGCGCGCTCCCGCTTTGGCGGCTACAGCATCTCTCTGAACGCTTTCGGCGTTGTCCAGGCCAGCCGCCTGAACGTCGTCGTGAAGTGACTCTGGCTGGCGAACCCTGCGCGTAGCGCAATCTCGGCGATGGGGAGGTCTGTTTCTGACAACAACTTCTTGGCCCGCTCGATGCGCTGCTCGATCATGTAGACGTTGGGGCTCACACCCATAGACTGCTTGAAGGCGCGCGAGAAGTGGAAGTAGCTCATCTGTACGGCCTCCGCCACGGCGGCGAGCGCGACCGTCTGCTCCTTATCAAGATTGTCGTTGATGAACTCAATGGCCTTGCGCAGCTTGCGCGGAGCCATCCCGCCACGGCTCGTGTGAACTTCCTTCAAATAGCTGTAGCGACGAACGAGTTGCATGGCCAGCACCGTCGCCAGTGAATCGGCGTAGAGCCGTCCGACAACGTTCGCCTCCTTCAATTCGCAGAGCAGGGCCATTCCGATGTGATGAATATGTTCGTCCGTCGCGCCGAACTGCGGCTCGATAGTGACCTGCACGTTATCCATGTCACACGATTCGGCTGTGCTGCGAACGAAATGTGGATTGAGATATAGATGCAGTGTATCGAGGACGCCCGTACCTTTCTGGCTCCACTCGGAAGGCAAGCCAGCGGGGACGATTACGATCCCGCCCGTCTGCAAGCAATCGTCAAAGCTCTGCCCGCCGATTCGCGCGCTCAATTGTACGGGCGGCCCCATTTGAATGATGATGCAATGGTTCTCAAGCGGCGGCATGCTCCATTCTGCAAACGTATGGCGCATCTCTATCGCCCGTATGTTCTGCCATCCTAATTCCTCACTGGATGCGACCACCGCTTCGGGGTAGACGACCGACAAATCACTGACCTGTACTTGTGCGAGACGTAGCCTCTGCGAATTAGACATCTGGGCGCTTCCCCTCCCGGCCCTGCTGAAAGTATGTCCCGGTGCGAGGTAAGCTGATTGCCGCATTTGAACGTTTGTCATAAGAGCCACTCCTGCTTCTTTTCTAACCCCCTTGCTAAAAGAGCCCATGCCACCGGCGCTCGACCTTACGGCTACTACTACTGCGCGAATTTAATCAGTAGTTCCCAGTTCTTGCGCTCACTGCTCCGTCTTCGTTCCTGCCCTTCGGCGATCCAGCTTTTGACCGTGCTAATGATTTCACGCTCGCTGGAACTCCCGGTCTTTCTTTCATCAACGGCCTGCGAGCGGCCTTCTTCCCTTCCGCGCCTGACGATTTTCACTGTCGGCTTCATAGCGTTTTCACTCCTCGTCGCTCGTGTGCTGCTCTCTGCTCCCGGCTCAGCCTTCGCCGGATGCGTAATCTCCTCTTGATGACTTTCCTTCTTCTCATGACTTCTCACCCCTCAGAATTGAGCGCGCGCCGCCTCCACCGGGCCCCAGCGCCGCGTAGACATCGTTGAGCAGGGCATCCTCGCTAAATGGTTTGAAGAGGAAGTCAATCGCGCCCAATCGCAACGCGCGAGAGCGCGCTTCCTCGTCGGAAGCGTGTGCCGTGATGAAGATGATCGGGATTCGGCGGTTGTCGGAGGCTAACTGCTGTTGAAGCTCAAGGCCGCCCATCCCAGGCATACGCACATCCAGGATGAGGCAAGCCGTCTCGTGCAGGTGGCCGGAGTTCAAGAAATCCTCCGCCGAGGCGAAGACATCGGCGCTAAGCCCCACAGACCTCAGAAGACTCCTGATCGCCTCGCGGACTGACTCGTCGTCGTCCACAACCGAGACATGGGGGATTTCAGACATACCGGCTTTAGCTTCCATCTTGGTCACTCTCAATCGGAATTCTTATCCTGAGCGTAAGGTAGCAGGGCGAGCCGGAGGGAATCTATTATACTGATGGAAAGCGCTATTATACTTTGGTATAGGTGGGTTAATTCTTTGTGGCAGGTATGCTGAGTTTTTCGGCCATTCTAACCAACTCCGCCAAAGACTCCGCCTTCATCTTTTCCATGACCTGATGGCGGTGCAGCTTGACCGTTATTTCGCTTACCCTCAGGCGGACTGCGACCTGCTTATTGAGAAGCCCGGCGACGACCAGTTCCATCACTTCGCGCTCGCGCGGCGTCAGGCTTTCAAAGCACTCACGCAAGTTAGCCATCTCCGCTCGCTGCATGCGAGCAGCGCGGTCACGCTCAATCGCCTGCGCAATAGCGTCGAGCAGGTCTTGGTCACGAAAGGGCTTGGTCAGAAATTCCACAGCCCCGGCTTTCATGGCGCGCACGGACATCGGAATGTCGCCGTGACCTGTGATGAAGATGATCGGAACGGTGACGCCCGCCCCGGAGAGTTCACGTTGGAGGTCTAGGCCGGAGAGTCCGGGCATCCGCACGTCGAGCACGAGGCAGGCGGGCGCGTCCGGTCGTTTGCTCTGCATGAACTCCTGCGCGGATGCAAATGTCTCAACGCGCATCCCGACCGAGCGGATCAGGCTCCTGATGGCTTCACGGATTGACGGGTCGTCATCAATCACGAAAACGATTGCATCAGTCTCCGTCATCACGCATTCTCCCCGTTCACAGGCAGAGTGAACTGAAAGGTCGCTCCCGTACCGTCGTTGGCCGTCGCCCACAAACGGCCTCCGTGCGCCTCTATGGTGGTGCGGCTGATGGATAGCCCCATCCCCAGCCCGTCAGGTTTGGTCGTGAAGAAGGCGTCGAATAGTTGCGAGGGATTCTGTGAGCCTATCCCCACACCGGAGTCTTCGACCGAGACGAGCACGCCGTCCGCATCCGCTCTCTGCGAGCGTATCAAGAGTCGGCGCTGTCGATCCGCGACCGTGCTCATGGCTTCGACGGCGTTGATGATAAGGTTCAGGAGCACTTGCTGCAACTGAACCCGGTCGGCGACGACCTGCGGGAGGTCATGCGCCAGTACAGTCCGAAGCTGCACATGATTTCTGCGCAACTCGCCGGGCACCAGAGCCAGGACATCTTGTATGAGGTCATTGATGTCGAGCCGCTCTTTGGCCGTCGCGGCTTTCCTGAAGAGCGCGCGCACTCGGCCTACCACTTCGCTGGCCCTGTGACCGTCTCTGACGATACGGCCTACGGACTCGCGCGCCTCGTCCAGGTTAGGGGGCTCGGCGGCGAGCCAGCGCAATGCTGCGTTGCCGTTGGTGACGATGGCAGCCAGGGGCTGGTTGACCTCGTGCGCGATGGAAGAAGCAAGCTCGCCCATCGTCGTAACTCGCGTGATGTGCGCCAGCTCGGCCTGCGCCTTCTGAAGCGCCTCCTCGGCGTGCTTGCGCTCGGTGATGTCCGTAATAGTCACCAGCACGCTGTCGAGGTTGGCGGGCTGAGGCGGGAACGTTATTGTAAACAGTACGGTCAGTTTGTCCCCCTTGAGGGTTTGAAGAATGGTTTCGGATTCAAAAGAAGTTCGCCCTTCGGCAAGGGCGATCAGCTCTCCCGCGAACACCTCTTCGGTCTCGGGCAGGAATATTTTGTCCAGTGACCCCAGAAGCTCATCCTTACTTCGGGCGGCGAACAGCTTGACGGTCGCGTCGTTAACGTCAACGATCTTCACTAAGGGGACAGCCTGCCGGACAAACTCCGGGTGCGCGACGAGGTATCGTCGGAAGTCTCGAACGCCTTCGGCTTGCAGCTCATCAATAGCGGCTTTGACCTGAGAAAAATCTTCCTCCCAGATGGAGACTCCCACCGCCTGGAAGATGTGCTGGTATCGCCTTTCACTGCTCCTGCGCTCGGTGATGTCGTTGTTCGTCTCCAGGATCGCCAAGGGCCTCCCGCGCTCGTCGCGCTGCAAAGACCAGCGGCTCGCCACCACGACCCGCGAGCCGTCCCGCTTCGCGTGGATGAGTTCCCCCTCCCAGCGGCCTGTGTCGAACAACTGCTCGTTGATCTCTTCGAGCGGCGCGGGGAAGATGGTCTGCGTGAGACGGTGTGAGACCTGCCCCGTGGCCTCCTCGCTCGTCCAGCCGTACAGCTCCTCCGCGCCACGATTCCAGTAGGTGATGACATCATTCATGTCGCGCGAGAAGACCGTGTCGTGCGTCAGGTCGAGCAGGCTGGCACGCTCGCGCAAGGTCTCTTCCACACGCCTGCGCTCAGCGATCTCCTCCTGCAACTTCTCATTTGCCTGCTTGAGGTCTGCGGTACGCTCCTGCACTTTGGCCTCCTGCTCATCGCGCGCCTGCCGGAGCAGCGTCTCGGCGCGCTTGCGGGCGGCACTCCATGAGCTGACGAGCACCGCCGACACGATGAAGACGAGCAGTTGAGGCAGGTGGACGAGGTCAAACCTGAGGCTGTATGTCGGAGGCAGGAAGAAGTAAACGACGGACAGAGTCGCCAACAGTGCGGCGAGCAGGCCCGGGCCAATACCGCCGACCCAGGCGCTCAGGATAATAGCCAGGAAGAAGGACGGCATGATGAGCGCGTCGGGGTGCAACAGATAGGTGAGGGCCAGCGCAACGGAGACGGATAAGACGGCTAGCCCATATCTAAAGGGTGCAGACTCCATCCACCGCCTATCAAGGGCAGACTTAGACATAAGCTTGCCTCCACTTAAAAGGCTATGATACTGCTTTTGTATCTTACGAGAACATGAAATACATCTGACTTAACAGCCCGAGAGAGCATCCCCGCAGTGTTCGTAGAGGCTTTGAAACGACCAAGACCCGTATAAAGCGGCCTCTATCTTCGATGAGAACGCGACGGCGCGTCAACTGAATAAAGAAGGAGGATGTCAGAACCAATCAAGAACGTGATGATGAGGAAAAACAAGTATCGAAGAGCTGGCAATCAAGCCTCTATGTTTGTCGCGACCGCTTCATCCGCAAGAGATAGCCTGATGGTAAAGGTTGTCCCTTTCCCTTCACCGGGACTGTCAGCAAGAATCTTCCCGTTATGTCTTTCGACGATCTGCCGGGCGATTGCTAGCCCGAGGCCCAATCCGTTATGAGGGGTCGCTTTATTGGTGCTCGCCTGCCAAAAAGGTCAAAAATGTGCGGCAGGTACTCGGACGCGATGCCCTGCCCCGTGTCGCTCACCCTGACTTCTGCGTGCGATTCATAAGGCTCAAGCCGGACATCCACGCGCCCGCCCGAGGGTGTGAATTTGATAGCGTTCGCCAAGAGGTTCGTGACGACCTGTTGTAAGCGGGCCGCGTCGCAGAGAACTGCGCCCGTCGAGGCATCAAGACATACTTGCAGGTCGATCTCTTTCGCTTGAGCCATCGGCAGCATCATGTCAACGGCGGCCTCGATGATGGGCACGAGCGAGGCTTTCTGAGCATCCAGCATGAGGCAGCCATTATTGATGCGTGAAAAGTCCAGGAGTTGCTCGATGAGTCGTTCCTGTAGTCTCGCGTTACGCTCTATCGCTTTGATAGCGTGCTCTAAAGTTTTCTCATTGAGCTGCCCTTCCCTAATCAGCGTCGCCCAGCCGAGAATCGAACTGGTCGGCGTGCGTAGCTCGTGCGTGACCATTGCGAGGAATGTGTCTAGATTCCGTTCGAAGCTCTCCCGGCTTTTCTGTTCGTCACGAGTTGAGCGTAGGGGCATCATGGGCGCTCCTTAACTTTGCTGACAGGGTAATGAGGCTCGGCGATAATGCTTGCGCTCACTTCTCACGGCTCAAGGCACGACCTCAAAGCTGATCTTGTTAGACGCAAGCACGGGGCCGTCACAACAGCTTAAGCGGCGCTTGATCGAAAGCCCATACTTACCGGCCCGCAGCGGTTCGTACCACGCCAGATCGCCCGTCTCTACACGCCCTTCGGCCAGGATGAACCAATCCACGACCCGCGTCTCTTTAGGCTGGAGGATGATTGGATCTGGCAGGTCATCCTTCAAACAGGTCTTGTCCTCTTCAGAAGACTTGAGCAACTGCGCCTGCAATTTTAAATAAATAAGAGTCCTCTATCCCTGTTGGTGCTCGACCTTGACCGGCTCAAATCCCTTAACGAAAGCTTTGGTCACTTGGCGGGCGCGGAGGCCGTCCGTACCGTCGGTCATCTGATCGCCAGGCACATCCCTGCGGGCGCTGTGGCCTGCCGGTACGGAGGGGACGAGTTTGTCATCGCGCTCCCCGAACGCACAATCGGGCAAGCGGTGGAAATCGCCGAAGGACTACGGCAGGCTGTTTACGAGGCTCAGCCGACGCTCGACGGCCAAACGTTTCCCGCCGGGACACTGTCGATCAGCATCGACGCGGCGGGCCGTCTTTGCTGTGGGGCGGGCGGAGTCGTTCAGGAGGGCGAAGAATTATTCCGCGCAGCCGACCGGGCCCTGTATAGCGCGAAGGAACAGGGCCGTAATAAAGTTTGCGTGCTGCGTTGAGACTCGTCACCCAGCCGCAACATCGTCCTTTTCTTCATCACGCTCTAAGTGGAAGCGGTGTAACAACCGATGCGCAAACGGAGCCAGGACTATGCCCATCACCCCGATGAAGACCACGCCGGAAAAGAGCGCGTAGGCGGAAGCGAACAACTTGCCGCCGACTGTACTTAAAGGATTGACTGGGCCCATCCCGCCGAGAATCATTGAGGCGTTGAGCGTGGCATCAATCCACGGCATGCCCTCGAACCAGTGATAGCCGAGAATGCCAATCAGCAAGGCGACGAACACAACCCCGAAGGCGAGCAGCCCGTGGCGCAGCACGCGGAAAATGAATTCCACCCGCGAGAGTAACCGCTTGCTACGATCCTCGTACATTAGTGTCCACTCCGATCATCAACACATGTAGATAGAATCCGTAATCCAAACATCTTCAGTATGTCTTCGGTGCCGGAACGCTCGTCTCGTCCGCCGGGGGAGAACTCCATTCATCCCTCACGTAGCCGACAAATAACGACGCGATCCAGAACACGAAGCAAATTATGGTGATGATTGCCGTGATGTACAACGCCTGCGGTTTGAGAGTTTTCATCTTCAGCCCTCCACGTTTATCTATCGCCGCATCATTAACCCGGATTGTAGTGACGAGTGCCCGCGCGGTTCTTTCTAAATCCTGCCCGAACCTGCTTTATCTTGCGGTGTTGGTCAAACGAGTAAAGGCTGGCGTCTGTTTTTCGTTACCTTGCCGAAAACTTCTCTCCTTTGCCGGATTGTGACTTCCACATTGAAATTGCTTGAGTCAGCGCCGAGCTTTATCGCCTATAATCGTTCCGGTACAAGAGAATGGAACCGCCGACCGTACAGTCAGAGACGACGGAGCCGACGCCAGTTCCCGAAGGGAAGCAAAGGCCGCGCGGAAAGATACGCGGCTTCTTCGCAGACCTCGGGCCCGGGCTTATCACCGGCGCGGCGGATGACGACCCGTCAGGCATCTCTACCTATTCGGTAACGGGGGCTGCTTTCGGCTACGCGCCGCTCTGGACTGCGCTCTTCTCTTTTCCTTTGATGGCGGCCGTGCAGTTGATGTGCGCTCGGCTGGGGCTGGTCACCGGACGAGGATTGGCCAGCGTCGTGCGCCGCCGCTATCCGCGCTGGGTACTGTGGGGAGCATGTGCGCTGCTGATTGTCGCCAACGTCGTCAACATCGGCGCAGACCTCGGCGGTATGGCCGACGCCACGGAGATGGTCACGGGCATCGACTCGCTCGTCTGGACGCCCCTTTACGCAATCCTCATCGTCTCGCTTCTCTTCTGGTCTTCTTATAAGCAGGTCGCACGCATCTTTAAGTGGCTCACGCTCATTCTCTTCGCCTACGTCATCGCAGCCTTCCTGGCTCGACCTGATTGGGGCGCGGTCTTGAGGTCGACCTTCGTGCCCCGCGTCGAATGGTCTAGCGATTATCTGGCCACCTTCGTCGGCATTCTCGGCACAACCATTTCGCCCTACCTCTTTTTCTGGCAAGCAGCCCAGGAGGTAGAAGAAGAGCGCGCACGAGGGCGTCGTTCCATACGCTCGCGTATGGGTGCGACTGCTGAAGAGCTACGCGAAGCGCGCACGGATGTCGTGACGGGGATGTTCTTCTCCAACTTCATCATGTATTTCATCATCCTCACGACGGCAACAACCCTGCACGCGCACGGACAGACGAACATCGAAACCGCCCAACAGGCAGCGGAAGCACTTCGCCCCCTGGCGGGGCGCGGAGCTTACTGGCTGTTCACCCTGGGGCTGATCGGGACAGGCATTCTCGGTGTGCCCGTGCTGGCCGGCTCCGCCGCTTATACCGTCTCAGAAGCCGCCCGTTGGCGCGGCACACTCGAAGCGCGACCGCGACTAGCGCCCAAATTCTACGCGGTCGTCGGCGTTTCCGTGGCGCTCGGATTAGCACTCGACTTCGCCGGGTTCAATGCGGTGAAGATGCTCTTCTGGTCGGCAGTGCTGAACGGGGTACTGGCTCCGCCTTTAATCGTGCTGGTTGTGCTGCTGACAAGCAATCGGAAGGTAATGGGCGAGCACGTGAACACGCCGCTCATGACAGGGCTGGGCTGGGCGACTGCCGCCATTATGGCCACGGCGGTTATCGCAATGATTATTACTGCCTGATTAAATCTTTCCGAAACACCCGCTCTGGAAAGAGAATCCGCGCGCCGCTTTCCAGCCGCCGCGTCCCGAAACCTTCCCTTCGGTCGGTGTAAAATATCAAGACCGCCTTCCACTTTGATAGGGCGTCAATATAGATGACTCACAGCGCGACTTGATTCACCCCCAAAAGGCGAAATACACGGCCCCCACGACGAGCCCATAAGAAACCATGTAATTCCACCTCACAGGCTCGCGAAAGACTATGAAGACAAAGCCGGTGAAGACGACCAGCGTAATGCACTCCTGCATAATCTTTAATTGCGTTAGCGTGTACCGCCCGAAGCCAGCCCTGTTGGCCGGTACTTGGAAAACGTACTCGAAGAAAGCCACAGCCCAACTGAGCAGGATAGCTGTGATTAAAGGTCTACTCTTATCTTTCAAGTGCCCGTACCAGGCAACAGTCATGAAGATGTTTGAGATAATGAGCAGACCAACTGTTTTCATCCAGCCAAGCCCTTCACTTTTGTGTATACGGTTTACTAAGCCAGAGAGCACGGTGGATCGCCGCGCCGTTGCGTTCATCCTGTCAGTTAGCGAGATACCGAGCAGCCTTCTTATCCTCGCCCAACACTCGCCTCCTTAAAAAAAGGGCTAGCGGTCTTCCGTCTTCGCGGGCTCTCCGAGCGGTATGCCGTTTGAGGCGAAGAGGGTTTCAGCGGCCTGACGCCGGAATCGTACGCACTGTTACTGACGAACGGGGTGGTCAAACCTGTCCAACTTATCGCCGAGCGGAGCAGGCGGCGTGCCCTGCTCGTAAAGTTGTACGAGCTCGTCGTAAGTCAGAGGCGCAGGCCCCGTAGTCTGCGCTTCTGCTGTCGAAGGTTGTGCGACCCGGGCGACACCGGCTTGCGTGTCGAGAGGCTGCTGTGCACCGACCGCCATCACACAGAAAAGGGATGCAGCCAGGGCGATACAAAGATTCGCCACCTTCATCGTCGTCGCCTTCTTCTGTGAGTCCCGAAAGTCTCGCGCCGGAAGACCCGATTCTCCGGCCCGCGCCGCAATCTTATGAGGCGGAAGCTTCAAAGCTCTTCCGAAAAGTTGCGGTGAACTGCTCTCTTTTGCTGCACATGCTCGGCTGACTTTGGGCCAAAGGGGGCAGGCCTTACTTCAGGCTTCGCGCAGCCGTCTCAGGGGCCAACAGAAGTCCCAGAATTGCGCCCGCGACGAAACCGCCTATGTGTCCCCAGTAAGCCACCCCGCCGTAAAGCGCCTCGCCGGTTTCGAGTGAGGCGACGCCCGCCAGGAGTTGGTTGGCGAACCAGATGACCAGAAGGGCTACCGCCGGCAAATCTATTAGCAGCGGGAAGATGATGATAAAGATGAGCGTCAGAACTCGCGCACGCGGGAAGAGAAAGAGGTATGCGCCTAAGACACCTGCAATCGCGCCCGAAGCGCCGATGACGGGGACGGGCGAGTCCGGTGACATCGAGATTTGTGTCAACGAGGCTGCGAGCCCTGCAAGCAGGTAAAGCACTGTAAATCTTCCGTGGCCCAGGCGTTCCTCTACACCCGCGCCGAAGACCCAGAGGAAGAGCATGTTTCCCGCGAGGTGCAGCCAGCCGCCATGCAGGAACATAGAAGTGACGAACGGCAGCCAGACGTAGATGCTTCCCGTCCACCAATACCAGGTGAAGAGGGCTGGCCGCAGTCCCAGAACGCGTATCAAGCCCGGCAGATCATCTCCCTGCATCAGCTCGTAAAAGAACGCGAGCAGGTTGCAGGTGATGAGCGCGCCGGTGACGAACGCTATGTGGTAACGTGGCTCTCGGCTGCGAATCGGAAACATGAGCTACATCCCCGGTCTTACCCTTGATACTGCGAGAAGCGTCAGGCCGCTGCGGCCGAGTGCCCAGAAGCCTATGGCCCAGAGCGGCACTGTGAGCAGCGCGAAGACGACGAGCGAAAAACCGGCTGCCGTTGTTTTGTCCACCCCGAACAGAGTCAGGCCGAGGACTGTGAAGAACTGGTAAGTGCCTATGTTGGCCGGGGCGTTCGGCAGCGCCGACCCCAGATGCACGATGAGGAACACCAGCGCGCCCGTCATGAAAGAGAGGCGCAATCCGTAGGCGCGCATCACCATCCAGAAAGAGAGGCCCTGCAACAGCAGCATCACGGGCGAGAGCCCGAAGGCCCAAACGGCCCCACGCGTCCGACCTATCATTCGCAAGTCGGAAGAGAGCCGGCTGACAAGAACAGAGAGGGATTTGAAGAGCCCGCTCTTCCCTATAGAGCTTCGCGGCTCTCCACCGCCTGCGCTCATACCCTGCCATAGGTCAGCATCACTCTCGGCGGGCGTGGAACTGTTCAGCCCTAAGCGTCGTCCGGCCGATGTGAGCAGGGCGAGAAGGATTAACGTCACAAGGATGCCGACGGCGAACATATCCCCGGCCTCGACCAGCTTGCGCGGCAGCGGGACGAACAGCATCGCCAGCACGACGCCTGCGGCGAGCCACACACCGTCACAAATACGCTCGACCAGTATGGAAGCGGCGACCGAGCCTAGTTTCACAGACATCCAGCGTGAGACGAGAAGGGCGCGCACCACTTCGCCGAGTTTCATCGGCAACACCTCGTTAACGAAGAGGCCCGCGTAGATGGCCTGCGCCGAGCGCAGCACAGTGACTTGTCCAAGCGGGCGCAAGAGCAAGCGCCAGCGCACGCCCTGACACGCGTAGCTCGAAACATCGCACAGAACAGCCGCCGCCACCCAGTAGAGATTCATGGAGGCTGTGCGGCGCAGGAGGTCTGCGAAATCGAAATCGTGAAAGACCCAGACGAGGCACACGAAGGCGAGCACGTAGCCGAGCGCAGCCCTCGACCAAGCGCAGCGCGCCCCCGGCTTTGGAACCTGAGCACTCTCTGCAATCATCGCCCGGTCTGATTCACCCATGCCAGCCCCTCTCTGAGCGCATCGAAAAGACCATCAGCATTACCGTCGAACGCATGATTCTCCGCCTCCACCACCTTGTAGAGTTTGGGCTGTTGAGCCTCCGCGAACAGCCTCTCGGCCTCCTCTTTTGCTACGAACTGGTCGCCGCTGGACTGAATCACGTAGAGAGGCAGAGGCGCGAGCTTCCCTACGTAATCGTCCGTATGAAACATGGGCTCGTCTGGGTCTGCGCCCGTGATGTAGGTCGCGTCGTCTTTAAGACGCCAGCCGAGTTCATTTGTGTTCGAGAGGCCAAAGGCGACCACGCCGTTAAAAATGGCACGGTTGTCTGGAGAGGCTGCGGCCAGCACCGCCAGTCCCGCCCCCGTAGACCAACCAACCAGTGTCACGCGCTCGCGCCAGCGCGTCTGCATCCACTTTGCGACCTCGGCCAGGTCGCGCTGCACGTCCGCTTCCTTCAACGTGCCCGCGTCCGTCGTAAAGCTTTCCAGGTAACGCTTCGTATCGAAGCCGTAAACGTCGTATCCGGCTTTAGCCATCGCGTCGGCGATTGTGAGGGTGAATCCCTGAAAGCCTCCGTCGCCGCAAAGGAAGAGAACCTTCTGCGCGTCCTTCACTCCGCCCTGCGCCGGGTAGAAATAGACATCCTGCTGCTGGCCGCGTATGACCAGCGCGTTCTTGCCTGCGGGGGGAAGCGGGCGCGGGCGGGTTACTGCGTAAGCCGCAACGCAGGCGATTACTACAGCGAGAAGAATCAACCCACGACACAGGCGGATTATGACCTTCGAGCACTTTCGCGGGAGCCGCGAGGGCTTTCGTCGATGATTTATTCTGAATGATGCGCTCATGGCCCTAAGCCTTACCTCGCCTAATGCAGCTCCGACACCTTCACGAGCGCCAGCGCCACCTGCGGCAGCGTGAGGATGTTCTGGTAGACGAGGTATCGAGGCTCCCAACTGTCTGCGAACTTGGCCTTGTAATAGCGCAAGCCCGAGTAGCTGAAAAGAAAGTCAAGGCGGCGCATGAAATAATGCACGGCCAACTCTTCGGGCGTGGGCTGTTCGCTCTCGCGGAATCCGCTGAGCGGGGCCATCCCCAGAGCGAAATGCCGAAAGCCTTCCGTCTTGCAATCAAGAAAGAGCTTCGTGAAGAGGTAATCCATCGTGCCGTTCGGCGCGTCCCTCAGGTGGCGCATGAGATCAATCGTCGCCTCGCCTCTGCGGTAGGACTCGACGCGGTTGACGAAAGCGACCATCCGGCCCCGCGCGTCAACGAGCGTGTAGAGCGGGGTGCTGCGCACGTATGCTTCGTCGAACATGCCGAGCGAGAACCGGCGCTCGCGGCGTCCGGGCAGGCCCAGCCAGTCGTCCGACACGCGCCTGGCCTCGCGCAGAACCTCGTCTGGAATCGGCGGCCGGTGTTCGACGATATGAAAACCGTGCTCCTCAAACTTATTGAGGTTTGCGCGCAGCTTCCTTCGGCGTCTCCCGTGGAGGCCGAAGTTAGTCAAATCAACTGTCGCCTCGTCGCCTATCTTCAAACGCTTGAGACCGAGCTTGTGATAAACGGGCAGAAAGTCCGGCAGCGTTTGGTGGAAACTGACGCCCCAGTCGTTCGAGCGACAAAATTCCAGAAAGCCGCGCACAGTCTCTTTAAGATACTCTTCCGGCCCGACGGGGTCTGCGAGCGCCATCGCGTAGTTGTTCCCCACGCGGTAGGCGATAAAACAGTTCCCCGCCTCGTTGAAGTAGTATGACTTGTCCGGCCACAGCTTGAAGAAGTCCAGCGACGAGCGCCCGTGCATGCGCAGGATTCCGGCTGCAAGAAGACGCTCCTGCGGGAGCGTGCGCAGGCGGTAAATGATCGGGCGAAAGAAGGCCAGGCCAGCGTAAACGATGGCGGCGAAAGTTAACAGGTAAACTGAGTCCGCGAACCAGCGCGCGTAAGGTGTTTGCGGGTTGAGCTGCGGGTTGCCTGCGAGCGAAATAATCAAGAGGGTGTGCTTGACGGCTCGCGTGAGCGTGAAGTTGACGCCGAACTCATCTTCCTGAAGCAACCAGAAGCCCGCCGCGCCGTAACAGAAGACGATGAGCATTCCGGCCAGAGCGCGCTCTCCCGCCTGGCGTAAACTGGGCCGCGCACTCTTAACGTTGAAGTGCTTGTGCGTCACGAGCAGCGTGAAGAAGAGCAGCATCGAAGCGGAAGCTTCTTCGTAGTCAATGCCTTTCGTTAAATGAAAGATTACCGACGAGAGTGATAGGAACAGGACGAGCCAGAAGGCCCGCCGCTTGCGCCTGTAGATGTTGATGGAAGAGACGACGAGCGCGAACCCTATGAGGAGCGTCAGGTAGCGCGATAGGTGTTGGAACGCGAGCGGGAAAATCTTTTCGAGGGCTTGGGTGCGTGCAGGGAGGCTGTCGCCGATCACCGAGTAGATGTTCAGCAGCCCGCTCCCGGCTGTGCCGAGCGCGACCAGCCACAACAGGAAACGATGCAACCTTTCCCGCGTCCCAAGATCAACGACAACGGCGAGCCGGCCGCGCCACCCTGCACCCGGCCGGGGAGCGGGGCCAGCCGTGGCAACCGCCGAAATTGCTCGCTCGTAGGCCCTGATGCTCTCTCTCATAGGCTCAGTCCTTGTGGCCGATGGAACGGCTCTCCCCAAGCTCAAACGACAGTCCCGCCTCCCTTCGGGCCTGCGCTTCGAACGCTCCCAGTCCAGATGCAAAGGCTCCGCTCTGGGCGACTGCTTCGATTATTTGAGTCGCTTCAGATACGCAACGATGGAATGCCTTTCAGCCTTGTGGCCGCCGTCTTCAAGCCTCCGTGCCATCTTCGACTCGGGCAACTGGTTCCCGGAATTGTCCCCTTTAAGGAAGACCTGGGAGAGGAAGTACGTGTCGCCGATCTTGTCGAAGACCAGCTCGCTTTGACGCATCGTCCGGTCGACCAGCTTGTTCTCCGTCTCGAAAAAAACAGCCGTGTGCCCGTTGGCGCTGCGTATCTCCATCACGCTCGGGTCAGTTTCGTCTGCGACCTTGATCGTGTACTTGCCCGCTGGCAGTTGCGTGTCTTTGACGACGAATGCGTAAGGGATATTGGCCTCAATCGTCGCGTCGCTGTCGATCTGCGCACTGGCGACCATCGCCGCCCCGAAACCCATCACCAGACAGAGCGCGAGGAATAGTTTGCTTACCGTTTTCATCCGACCTCCTTCATTAGCGGCGGGCGGCTTGAAGCTCCCCGTCCGCCTTTGCCAAGCCCACATGGAGCCGGACGCAGAGTCCGACTGCTTCACCATGTACTCACCTTTCCCCCTTGTTCTGAGCGCCCCCATGCTGAGCCGGACGCAAATTCACATCGGGCCCATCAGGAGTGCGGCTGCTTTAGCAGCGACGAGGTGCTACAACGCTGCTTCGGCTTGAGCCTCGCAGGACGTGGGCACTGCGACTATTAACCGACGCCGGTGCGAGGCTCGATATGGATTTTAGTGAGAGGCGTCAGGGCTTTCTTTCTAATTCTTGCTTGAATCTTCTGTCCCTTGCTCTATTTCGGCGCGGGCCCACCTCTTCAAAAAGGATTGAGAGATGAGCGCAAGAAACAGCCGTCGGCCACGTTGATTTGTGAGTTATAGAGATAATTAACGGACTCTCGGTGAGCTATACAGCAGGTAATCCAGCAATCCGCCGACGCGGCATCTTCCGTTCCGCGCCGTGGCCGAATAGTATCTGATGAGATGTAATGCCAAAGCTTTGACGAGCGCGTCTACGTAAGCGGGGTCGCAGGCAGCGCTCCTGAGTTCTTCCAGCAGGCCGTTGACCGTCTGTGCCGCGAGCGGATCAGGGACGCCGAGGCACGGCACAATCTCCACACGCTCTGTATGAGCATCTCCTGCCACTCGCTCAACGAACGAAGGCCGCAGGTGGACTTGAATGAATTCGCAAGGTTCGGCGCGTGCGCCTGTCAGGCTGAAGCGGAACGGCGCGATACACACGTCTCCGTGCATGCAACTCTGGCGATAGGTTTTCCCGTCCAGCTTGACTTCAATATTTGAGGGGCCGTCCAGTATAACTGCGATGCTATACATGAGGAAGGTTTGCGGCGGGAGCTCGAAAGCGGGCTGGCGATGGTGTTCAAGTATCCACTCGTCCGACCTACGGGAGAATAGAGGCGGAAGCATCGAGGAGTCGCCGGAGACGCTCTGACCTGGATATGCGCCCTGCCTATCTCCCATACTTACCCTGATAATCGTCGCGCATGACGAATGGTTTATGCTGCCGCCCATTCATTAAAACTTAATCTTATTACCCGCCGTCCGGCTGAACAAGACTTAATCAATCTTCTGATGACTCTTCCGACGATCATCAGCAGAAACGACAAAAGTGCTTTCGTGTGGCTTTTTCGCCTGTGTAATAAGGGTGACTAGTCGTTCAAGCCACTGGGTAAGGCGTATGCTCGTTCGTCTCGGCGGGCAGCCTCTTTCAGACGCAAGTTCTTACTCAAGTTATCAATATGCATCGTCGTCCAACTTTATCACAACCCTTGACAAGGCTCTGGCATGAAACCTGCCATGACCTCAAGCGGAAAGCGTAGGACACGCAAACAAGGAGGTGGGTTATGAACAAGAAAAACTTTCTACGCAAGGTAGGTGGACTTATTCTGGCAGCCATACTGCTGCCCGGCATAGCTGTGCTGTCTAGCGCCAACGCTCAGGCGCAAGGACGGTGGCGCGCAGGACACCGTGGGCGGGTGGTTATCGCTCCCAGAATTGGGTTCGGGCCGCGCTGGGGCTGGTATGGCTACCCTTATGCGCGCTCCGGCTACAGTGAATTCGTCTTTGCGAATACTGCTGCCGCCGAGAGCCAGGGCTACCATGATGGCCTGATGACGGGTTCAGACGACGCGAGGAAGGGGAAGAGCTACGATCCCGAGAGGTCGCATTTCTTCCAGGATGCGGGCTTCGGCAACTTAGCGGAGGCTTACCGGGAAGGCTTCACGAACGGCTACAGCGCCGGGTTCCGTTCGTGATGGAACCGGCTCACGCTGTAGGCTATTCTTTGACAGAGATGGCGCGATCCTTATCGCGCCATCTCTTTTGATTTTTTTAGAAACTCTTCACCTTCTTCCTCCTCCATTGATTACGCTCAGTCGTGTGGCTTTCTTTCCTTTGTGGGCGAAAGAGCCACACTCCATTTTCACCTGCCTCCTGGAGTTAAGAGTAAAGCGACCGGGCTTCGCCACTTCTAACTCTCTGCGAAGGCTGGCTCCGAGGTGACGATGAGCTAGGCGACATAGCGCGCGGGTTCAACCAGTTGATGGACGACCTGGCTGCGCGCGAGCGCGAGCGGGAGGAGTTGCTTGAGCGCATCAGCGGCTTCAACGACGAGTTGCTCAGTCGCGTGACAGTAGCCACCGACGAGCTGCGCGCCTCCAACAAAGCCTTGTTCGAGGCCCAGCAGCGGCTCGCGTATTCCGAGCGGCTGGCGGCCGTGGGCCAGGTCGCCGCCGAGTTGGCCCACGAGATAGGGACTCCGCTCAACGCCATCTCCGGCCACCTGCAACTGCTGGCGCGCAGCCACCCGGAGATAGAGACGCAGCGCCGCGTCCAGATCATCAACACTCAGATCGCTTTCATCGTCCAGAGCGTCCGAAGCCTGCTCGAACGAACGCATCGCAAACCGCTCGCGCTCCGGCCCTCTGACCTCAACGCCCTGGTCGAAGAATCCTTGCGACTCGTCGCGCCGATGCTCGACTCTCATCGGATCAAAGTCTCAGTCACGCTGGCTGAAGAAATGCCGCGCGTCTCAGGCGACGGCGACAGCCTGCGACAGGTCTTTCTTAACCTCGTCAATAACAGCATTGACGCGATGCCAGACGGCGGACGACCGGGGATTACGACTCGCGTGGACAGGGGCGCGTGTGCGGCAGAGATTATGTTTCGTGATACGGGGGCGGGGATTGCTCCCGATGCGGTCGAGTACATTTTCGAGCCGATGTGGACGACCAGGCCTACGAGGAGCGGGCTCGGGCTGGCCATCGCGCGCCAGGTCATGATCGAACACGGCGGCCACATAGAATGCAACAGCCGCTTGCAGGAGGGCGCAGAGTTTCGCTTGACGCTTCCGCTCTCTAAAGAGGCTGAAGCGATGCCGGTGGAGGTCGAAGCGGATGCCACGTAGACTCCCGCGCATTCTGATTGTGGATGACGACACGGTGACGTGCGAGCTGCTCTGCGAGGTATTCGCGCGCGAAGGGTTCGAAGCGGCTTCCAGGCAGAGCGGCGAAGCGGCGCTCGCGGCCATCTCTCATGATCGACCCGCCGTGCTCCTGAGCGACATTCGCATGAAGACGCAGCTCGACGGGCTCTCGCTCCTTGACAGAATGCGCGACGAGCATCCTTCGATCCCGGTCGTCTTGATGACCGCGTTCGGCTCAATCGAGACCGCCATACGCGCCGTCAAAGAGGGGGCCTTCGATTACCTCAGTAAGCCTTTCAACATTGACGAGCTGGTCGCCACGGTGCGCCGCGCCGTCGCCGCTCGAGACGGCTACGCCCCTGACACTGCCGCCCGAAGAGGAAGAGCGTGCTTCGGGCATCATCGGGCGCACCCCGGCGATGCTCGAAGTCTATAAGATGATCGCGCGAGTTTCGGATGCCCCGGCGGCAGTCCTCATCACGGGCGAGTCCGGCACGGGCAAAGAGCTCGTCGCCCGCGCCATACACACGCACGGCGCGCGTCAAGCGAGCCCGTTCGTCGCCATCAACTGCGGCGCTTTAACGGAAACGCTGCTCGAATCGGAACTCTTCGGCCACGTCAAAGGCTCTTTCACCGGCGCGATTGCCAATAAGCGCGGCATCTTCGAGCAGGCCGGAGAAGGCACGGTCTTTCTCGACGAGATCAGCGAGACGAGTACGGCCCTACAGGTCAAGCTGCTGCGCGTCCTGCAAGAGCGAGAGGTCACGCCCGTCGGCGGAAGCTCAAGCATCAAAGTGCGGGCCAGGGTCATCGCCGCCACCAATTGTGACCTCGAAGAGCTGAGCGCCACGGGCGCTTTCCGCCAAGACCTGCTCTATCGCCTGAACGTCATTCAGATACACTTGCCGCCCTTGCGCGAGCGCCGCGAAGACATCCCGCTCCTCGTAGCTCATCTGACGCGCGAACATACGCTCGCGGGCCAGTCGCCACTCGCAATCGACTTAGACGCCATGCGCGCCCTCAACGCGTATTCGTGGCCCGGCAATGTGCGCGAGCTTGAGAATGTTATTGAACGCGCCATCACGCTCAGTTAGAGCGGGCGCGTGAGGGCGGACGACCTTCCGCCAAAAAGCTGCGGGCGGCAACCGCAAACGGGCGGCAGAGATTCTCGGCATCAATCGCAAGACGCTCTACCGTATGGCCGCTCGGTTCCAACTCGACCTCTAAACAGGAAGGCTTTGAGCCCTCCCTGAAAAGCCACACTTCACGCGATGGCCATTTTCCGTGCTCGACGCCTCTTCATACTTGCAAAGAGAAAAAGGGATGCTCATAAAGGCTGAGGCGTGCGATTACTGGGTCGGAGACATCGACGCTGGATTATTTCCCTCCTGATTATCAAGTTGGACGACCGCTAGGCGCTTACCCAGCTTGACTGTCATGAGAGTGCCGGGCTGGCCCTCGCTACTCTCCGAAGCGATGAGCCTAATGGTGCTAAGATGGTGTCGCACATGGCATGCTTTGTTGTGGTGGTGCTGTCCGGCCATGTCCAGGGTTTGAGGGGAGAAGTCGAGTCTGTTGAAAGCGATGTTGGGTAGGTGAGGTTGGTGGTACAGAATATTGATAAAATCCTCTTGCCTTTTTTGCAAGCGCACAATGAGACAGATTCAGAGAACTTGCTCGCGCGGCTCGTCTATGAATATGCCGATCCGGTGATTAAGGGTATCCTCAAGCGTAAGTTGGGAGTATCCCTGATGCCTGCTGACCTGAGCTACGATAATCAAGATGCTTTGGAGATTGCCAGTGATATTCAAGCCCTCCTGCTGATCCACCTGAACCGTCTCAAACGACAACCGGCGACTATTTCGATAAATAATTTTCGCGGCTATGTCGCCATCAAGACTTATTCTGCATACAATGCCTACCTGCGTCGGAAGCATCCTGAGCGGTGGCGATTGAAAAACAGGCTGCGGTATCTCTTCTCGCATCAGCCAGCTTTCGCGCTGTGGGAGAACGCCGAGGGGGAATGGTTGTGTGGGCTCGCGTCATGGCACTATGGGGCCAGGGAAGCATTGAGCGCTCGGCCCCGAGGGCAGTTACGCGACTACCTGTTATCATCTGAGAAGCGGCGGCTGATTGCCGATTGCAGTGAAGGGAGCGAGCCGACCAGGGCGCTCCTGACGGTCTTCAACGTAGTCGGCAGTCCCGTTGAATTCGACGAGCTGGTTAATGTCATTGCCGAAATGTGGGGGATCAGAGAACCAACTGAATCAACAGCTCTCGGCGAAGAAGAAACCGGCGAGATTTATGAAGCCCTGGCTGACCCGCGCGCCAGCGTCGCGCTCGTCCTGGATCGGCGTCTCTATCTTCAGCGGTTGTGGAGCGAAATTCTTCGATTGCCCCCGCGCCAGCGCGCCGCTTTGCTGCTTAACTTGCGCGATGAGCAAGGGGCCGGAGTGCTGGCCTTACTGCCGCTGATAGAGATTGCGAGCCTGGGAGAAATCGCGCAGGCTTTAGATATGCCGGAAGGGCAGATGGCAAAATTATGGTATGACTTGCCTCTGGACGATGCCGTGATCGCCAAAATGCTCGGCGGCACGCGCCAGCAGGTCATCAATTTGCGCAAGGCTGCGCGGGCGCGATTGCGGCGACGGATGGAAACGTTCGATTAAAGAAGAGATTGCGGGTCATCGGATAATATTGAGAGTTAATCCCAACAATCGAGGAGGAGCCTGAACCCAGTTTTTCATCTGTCCGTAGAAGGTAGCGCCAACATGACAGAACATCTCACAGCACAGCAAATAGAGTCCTTCCATCGAAGAAAGATGTCGCCCGAGGGACTGCGCGCCGCCCATCAACATATTGCTACTTGTGAGACATGTCGCGCGCGACTCAGGGCTCCCGGCCAAGTCGCATTGGCCTTCGCAGCGTTCGAGAGAGAACTTCAACAAGAAGTTGCGGAAGACGATCATCTACATTATCGACAATTATCCGGTTATATTGATGATGAGCTGCGCGAGATAGATCGCGAGATCGTTGAAAGCCATCTCGAAATCTGCGCCGAGTGCGCGGCTGAGGTGCGCGACCTGCGCACCTTCAAATCTACTCTCATGCCCGCAGAGCATGAGACCATCAAGCCGCCCTCAAGAAGGGGGCGCTCCTTGATATGGTGGAACTGGTGGGCGCTTTGGAGTCCTGCCCAAAGGGTGATGGCGGCCCTCGGCATAATCCTCATCCTGGCGGCGGGAGTCCTCCTTTTGCGGACTAAGCTCTTACGGCAAGACCGGACGCAACTGGCTCAAGCGCCCCGGTCAAACGGTGAGGCCGCGCCGCGAAACTTGCCGGCTCTCCCCTCGCCAACTGCTCCACCGCCATCGCACGTGAAGCCTGGGGGCGAGCCTGAAAAGCCTTCGGAGAATGACCGAGCGAGGCCAACTCCGCAACCGGAGAAACAATTAAGGAGGGGCCTGGGCGAAAGCCAGCCAACTCCCTCAGCACCTATTATAGTCGCGCTCAAGGACGGCGATACGCTCGTGACTTTAGACTCTCGCGGCCACCTTTCCGGTGTAGCAGCACGCGCACCCGACGTACAAAGATTGCTCGCCGTGGCACTCCGGTCGCAGCGTTTGGAGAAGCCGCCTGCCCTGGGCCGGCTTATTCGCGGATCGAGCACGCAACTTAACATCACTGGCGGGAGTTCACAATTTGCTCTTCAGCGACCTGTGGGAACGATGGTCGAGAGCGACCGCCCGACGTTCATCTGGGAGCCATTGAAGGGAGCGTCCAGTTATATCGTTTCCGTCTTCGACGCTCAGCTAAACGAAGTCGCGCGCAGTGAGGCGCAGACGACGACGGTGTGGAGGCCGCCGCGCGCACTTCAACGTGGCGCGATCTACCGGTGGCAAGTCATTGCCGTTAAAGATGGTCGTGAAGAAGTACTACCATCACCGACGGCCCCGGAAGCGAGGTTCAAAATATTAGAACAGCAGCAGGCGCAAGCCCTGGCGCGAGCGCGTCAGAGACATGCAAACTCGCACCTCGCGCTGGGCGTGCTGTATGCACAGAGCGGACTACTGGACGAGGCCGAGACAGAGTTGCAAGCCTTAGTCGAAGATAATCCTACGTCAAAGGTCGCCGGGAAACTATTGCGGAGCCTGCAAGCGTGGCGTCCCACTCAGCGCAGACCATCGCGTGATGGCGGAGACGTGTTGCGGCCACAGTAATGATCTCCGCTGCTATCACTAAAATCCATTGCCCACCAAAACAAAGGGTGCCCAATAATAGGGCAGCTCGTACTCTTCACTCCTGAGCAGAGTAAGCATTGCTTGCCGCAACGCTTCGGCCTTCGTAAGGACGGCTGACCGCTGGCGTTGTCGCTGAAGATTAGCATGGAACTCAACCATCAGCTTCGAGGTGCTGCGCGTATCAACCTTCCACTGGCTGACAAGGGTCGTCGGACATCCGGCGACGAACAACGCCCACGTCATCCCGATCACTCCCTCTCCGGCTCCGACTCTCCCGCCTGCCGTCTGACACGCAGAGAGCACAACCAGCTCGGCCTGCAAGTCCATCTTCATGATCTCATGAGCTTCGAGCAAGCCGTCCTCACCTGAGCCGTTCGGTTCTTGCGCCAGCAGCAGGTGCGAATACAGAGGACTGTGATTATCCAGCATCCCATGCGTCGCAAAATGCACCACCCGATAGTTACTGATCTCCGCCTTCGCCCGCTCTTCGCGCGCGGCGGCTCCGGTGTAGACCCGGCTGCGCGCGCCTCCATATAACTGCCGCAATGCGTTGACTTCCCTTTCAGCTTCCGGGAGCGAGCCGTAAGCCGCCGCGTCTCGATAAATGGCTTGCTGGCGCACGACCGTTCGCGGATTAAGCAGCGGATTACCGAAGGCCAGCAAGGATTGCGGCTGTGAGACGGGAGGAAGCCGACGCGAACCTTTTCGAGACCCGGCAAGGACGGGTGTCGCGGCAAGGGCGCGTCCTTCGACGGCTCTTTTCCCGGGTTTGAGCATTTCGCTCAGGGTGGTCAGCGAGGGCGCGTAGAAGATGGCATGATCTTCAATCAGGTAACGTCCGGGCGCGGGCTTCAAAGCTTGAAAAGGTAGTTGCCACAGCACGCCGTCAGGCACGACGCAGAGCGTGTCTGTGCCTCGCAGTTGCCCTGCGGCAGGCTTGAGCAACAGTTCGTAGAGATGCTGCGCGAGGGCGCTAAAAGCCAGGTTGCGTTCACCCAGACGCTTTTGGAAGGTCTCGACCAGCTCGCTCAGCTCTTTGCTTTTGATGTCGAGCGGGTAGACTTTGAGGGTGACTGCGGTGGTGTCTTGGTGGTTCCTCGCAGATGCTTTAGTCAAGACAAAGAGGAAGGACTTGTCGTCCGAGACCGAATACTCAAGCAAGGCTGTGTTGCCATCGGCTGGCAGCACACGGGCCGCTTCGTTCAAAGTCAGCGGTGGGGTTTCGCCACGCCGCTCCTTCAGCTCAGGATGGGCGGCATACAGGCTTGTATGGAACGATTCGCTTTCGAGCCGCGCCTTTTGCAAACGGGTATTGAGCTCTGAGAGGCGCACGGGATCGGGTTGTGGCCGGAAGTTCTCGCGATAGATTTGAGAGTTGAGTGAGACGAGCTCTGAGTTTAACTGACGCTCCCGCGCTTGTTCCTCTGCGGTCATCGCTTTGGTGATGTTGGCTCTCCCGCTGCGCAGCACATCGAGCAGCACGCGTCCTTTCGCGTGCTCGGCGTAAGCGAGGGCTTCGGTCGCGTTCTGCTGGGTGACGAGCAGATCAACCATCTGATAGTAGGGCGTCAGCTTATTCTCGAAGAAGCGTTGTTGCGCCTGTTCACCGCCCGCCACTTGACCCCGCAATTTCTCTATGGTGGAGATGGCATCAGTAAAAGCTTGACGGGCTTGGGCTGGCTGGTTGAGAGCACGATAAGCTTTACCGGCTATGGTGCGCGCTTCCCGGAACCATTCAAGACTACCGATTTGGTCTGCGAGCGTGGCGGCGCGGCGGGCGAATTCTACTGCCTTCGTCGAGCTGCCCTGCATCTGGTAAGCGCCGCCGATGTTGTTCAGCGCGTTGGCAATCAACAGCTTGTCGCCTACTTCTTCTGCCAGCTTGAGGCTCCGCTGGTGATAATGTAATGCCTGCGCATAGCTGCCTTTCAAGTTGTAGATGTTCCCGACGTTGCCCATCGTCCCGGCGATTCCAGCCCTGTCACCTAATTCTTCTGCCAGCTTGAGGCTCTTTTGAGAATATTCCAATGCCGATGTGTAGTCGCCCTGCGATTTGTAAGTGTTCCCAATATTATAGAGCGCGCGTGCAATGCCCACCTTGTCGCCTAATCCTTCGGCGAGCTTGAGGCTCTGCTGATAATAGTCCAATGCCTGTGCGTAGCTGCCCTGCAACTCGTAAACGTCCCCGATGTTGTTCAGCGCGATGTCCCTTACCACCCTGTAGCCTAATTCTTCCGTCAGCTTCAGGCTCCTCTGATAATAGTCTAACGCTTGCATGTAGTTGCCCTGCGAATTGTGCACAACCCCGATGTTGTTTAGCGCACGGGTCATCCCCATCTTGTCGCTCGATGCTTCGGCGAGCTTGAGGCTCCGCCGGTAATAGTCCAATGCCAGCGTGTAGTCGCCTTGCGCGTTGTAAATGCTCCCGATGTTGCCCATCGTGTTGGCGTTTCCCGCTTCGTCGCCTAATTCTTCTGTCAGCTTGAGGCTCTGCTGGTAATAGTCCAATGCCGGTGTGTAATCGGCTTGCGCATAGTGTATGTTCCCGATGTTGCGCAGCAGACGGGCAATCAGCGCCTTGTAGCCCGATGCTTCGGCGAGCTTGAGGCTCTGCTGGTAATAGTTCAATGCCAGCTTGTAATCGCCTTGAGAGAAGTGTATGGCCCCGATGCCGCGCAAGGCATCGGCCGTCCCTGTCTTGTCACCGAGTTGCTCGGCGAGTTGCAGTGCAAGCTGGTAGATCGTCAGCGCAGGCGCGTAGCTGCCTTGATTGATGAGACTTTGACCTTGCTTGACCAACGCCTGCTGTAACTTGACTGTCAGAAGTCTCTTCTCTGCTCCAAGCAACGCCCGTCGCCCCTCCTCGGTCTTGGCTGCGACAAGCGCCGCCGCCAACTCTTCCTCATTCATCACAGCCCGTTCACCGGCCTGCGGCAAGGCAGGCATCGCGGCGCAGCAGGCAAACCAGATGGCTAAACACAGTGAGAGTAGTGCCCTGGCCCGTGACCGGCCTTTATTGACGGGTGACATTGAAGAGTCTCCTTATCACGATAAGACAGCCTGCTCTTGGGCGGGGATGCCCGCGCCTGACGCAAGGCATCTTGAGCTTTATGTCTTTACCATCTTTATGTGGCGAAACGTTGTTCTGAAGCAAATTAATCTTGGCATCTGAAAAAATCTGAGGAGGGCTGAGGCTATCGAAAAAATATTTAAGGTTGGTTGGTAATATGGCCGCCCTTTTTGCAGTTTCTTATAACGAGTGCTTATCTGAGACACCCGTCGTTTCAGTAGACGCCTCATCAGCACTGTAATACCACGTTATAGCTAGAGCAATTCACTCGCGGCGCGGAGCCATTGCGCGCCGGAAGCCTGGCAGGCGCGAGCGCGCGAGGCAAAACGAACTGCGCGAGTCTCCGGCGATGAGTTATAGCTCATCGCAGGGCCGCAGACTGCCACGCATTGGAAATTAGCCAGGGGATTGGCCGTCACCTCTCGCTCCGGACACATGAAAGAAAAAGCTTCACTTCCAGATGGCGGGTGAAAGGGGAGCTTTCTCGACGATACATTCTCCGCCGCATCTTGCGCCAAAGATGTACTGGCTGACCGGCAGGCATTTAGACGCAAAGTGCGACGATTGCTCAAACACTCAATTTTAAGGAGTCATTCCATCATGCCCTTCACACGCCTAGCTTCTCGCATCATCAAAGGCCGTCGCTACACTCGGCGTTTTCACTCCACTGTTCGTTCTCATTTGAGCCGCGCGCTGGCCTGCGGGCTAATCATCGTGTTGCTCTCGACTTCGACGCCCGCCGCTCCACGGGTAATTGTCGGCACGGTTTCGGAGTGGCGCGTTGACCTCATCTTTTGGCTCGAAGAGAGCGGTCTGGCCGCCCGCGTGCGTGGGTTCGTCTGGGGCGGCGGCTCGCCTGCGACAGGGGCGCAGGAGGGACAAGATGAGCGCGATGGGCAGGTCTCGCGCCTCCAGATATTTCCTGGCGATGTGACCATCAGGGCCGGAGAAAGAGTGGTCTTTGCGGCCGTCGCCTATGACGCGCAGGACGCGCCCGTCAGCGGCGTCCAGTTCACCTGGAGCGGGCGAGACGTGCAGCGCAACCGTCCCGTCCATGTCTCCAGGCGCGGCGATTTCGCGCCGAAGGGCACGGGCACATATACGGTGACTGCGGAAGGCGCAGGACAACAGGCGCAGGTGACGGTGAGGGTGCTCGAAGGCGAGAAACGCAGGAAGAAGGATGAGAAGCCCTCGAAGACCAGAGCGGTCTCGACGCGCGATCTGCCACAGCAAGCATCTGCGCCCACGAAAAAAGAGAACGGCGAGCGTTCAAGCGCACACGCTGCGCCGTCGCGTTTAGCCAAAGCTGCTAAGGCCACACTGGCCGCTGCTGCGGCTCCGGCTGCTGCACTGTTGCCGTGCGATAACTGCGGCTGGGATGGCTATAATTACACGTCGGCTGATGATCCTGGCAATACGACCGGCGATACGCCCGGCGGGGCGCAAGATGACGGCGCGGGCAGCGGTAACTTCCAACTGGCCGCGCCCGTGCTGTCGCTTCCCGGTCGTGGGGTAGACCTCTCGCTCTCTCTGGCCTACAACTCGCGGCTCTGGAACAAGTCTAACTCTGAGATGACCTACGACATTGATCGTGGCTGGCCTGCGCCGGGCTGGTCGCTGGGTTTCGGCAAAATCCTCGGCATGGGTGTTGATAACGGCAGCTTGCTCATCGATGCCGACGGCACACGTCACGGCTATAGCGGCACAGTCACCTATGCTTACGACTACAGCTACACGGATTTCGTCGGCCACACCACGGACGGCACTTTCATAGACTATTCGCATCACACGGGACTGGGCGGCGCGATGACCTCCGCCTATGCGCTCTTTCCCAACGGGACTGCCATTGAATACTACGTCCCCGGCGCGGGTGCGATGTACCCTTCAAGAATCACAGACGCGCAGGGCAACTACATCACGATCACCTATGTCAACAATACGGGGCCGAATATTCAGACGATCACGGACACGCTCGGACGAGTCATACGCTTCTACTATGATGCCAACAATCTGCTGACGGCCATCACTGCGCCGGATGTCGCAGGGACAACGCCGCGCACGCTCGTGCGTCTGCATTACAAGCGGATGACGCTCGGCTACGGCTTTGCCGCGGGCATCACGCCCAGGGTGAGAGACTCTGCGCCGTGGCTCATTGATGCCGTCTATTATCCGGCGACCGATACGGGCTACTGGTTCGGCGATGCCGATTCCTACTCCTCTTACGGGATGATCGCACGCGTCAGAGAGCAGCGCGGGATGAATTTGACGACTCCGACGGCAGGGTCTTTGACAGAGCAGGGGACGGTGACGCAGGGCACAGAGAGCAGCGAGAGCGCCTACAACTATACGCTCACGGCGAACTATGCGTTGACGGATGCGCCGACTTATACGACTAAGACAGACACCTGGGCCGGGATGGATACTGCGGCGGCCGTCACGAAATACGCCGTGCAGCAGAACGCGAGCCCGCGCACGGTGACGATCACCGTGCCCAATGGCGCGAAGAATATACAGTATTCCTACAACGCGCCCGGACAGTTCAACGACGGCCTTGTTTATCAGGACGAGACATATGGGCCCGGCGACACCCTGCCGGTGCAGAAGAGCACGGCGACGTGGGAGCAGGGAGCGTATGAATCGCCGCGCCCGGCGCGTACCGAAATGACGAATAGGGTCGAGCAGACGGCGACGACGCTGACGAAGGCAACGGAATTTGATTACGGCCCCGTCTACAACCAGGTGACGGAAGTGCGCGATTACGATTACGGCGGCCTCACCAAGCTGAAAGTAACGCGCACACAGTACGAGAACTCTGCGAGCTACACCTCCTACCGCCACATCTTCAACCTGGTCAAGCAGGTGGAAGTCTTCGCCGCCAACGGCACGACCAGGGAATCTCGAACCGAATACACCTATGACGGAGGAACGCTCAAAGACGCCCCCGGCGTGCGCCAGCATAACGATGCTTCCAACCCGTATGACCCGCAGTACCTAGTGCCGGGCGAGTGCTACGTTGATTGCGACCCGGACGGTTATCCCTGCTACGAGTATTGCGAGCCCGACACCTACATCAGCGATTACAACCCGGTGACGGATTATCGCGGCAATGTGACACAGGTTAAGACCTACGCGGAAGCCGCGACCCTGGCGGGGCCGCTCACAGAGACGCGCAGCTACGACATCACGGGCAACATGGTCACAGCTTCGACTTCATGTTGCGAGCAGACGAGCTACGCCTACACGTCTGCGACGCAGTACGCGTATCCGACTTCGCTGACGCGCGGCTCGGCGACGGACGCGACCCAGCAGGTGACGGTCAGCAACACCTACAGCTTCGGCACGGGGCTGGTGCTCACGGCAAAAGATGCCAACGGGCGGATCACGAGCAAGAGCTACTTTTCCGGGTCGCTGCGCCCGCAGAAGGTGACGCTGCCGACCGGAGCTTTCACGCAGTACGACTATGACGACAGCGCGATGACGCTGACGGAGACGACTTACCTCTCGGGGGGAACGGTGATCGCCAATAAGAACGTCAAGCACCTGGATGGGCTGGGCGTCGTCAGTCGTGAAGAAGCTTTGACTAACGAAGGAGGCATTGATTACTGGGATGTCGTTGATACGACCTATACCAACATGGGGCAGGTGTGGAAGCAGTCGCTTCCCTACCGCAGCGGCGGCGTGCCGCAGTGGAGCGAGAACTTCTACGACGAGCTGGGACGCGTGACGCAAATCAAAGCGCCGGACGGCAGTCTGTCAAAGGCGTATTACAACGAGGAGAAGCGTCCGGCGACGGCCTCGCCTACGGCTGGGCAGACGACGCGGCTGGTGGATGCCTGGGGGCGTGAGCGCTGGGGACGCGCTGACGCTCAAGGTCGGCTGGTCGAGGTGGTCGAGCCCGACCCGCAGGGCAACGGGTTGGTCATAGACTCGCCGTCGGGCGTGCTCGCCAGCACAGCCAGTCTCGTCACCAAGTACGGCTATGACACGTTGGGTAATCTGACACTGGTCACGCAAGGATCACAAACGCGCAAGTTCGACTACGACTCTTTCGGTCGCTTGACGCGACAGAAGTTGGCCGAGGCGAGCGCCACGCTTGATGACAGCGGCGTCTATAAAGGAGTCGGCACGGGCGGCAAGTGGAGCGACGCGTTCGCCTATGATGGTCGCTCGAATCTCACCTCGCGCACCGACGCGCGAGGCGTGAAGACCCTCTTCACGTACAATAACGATCCTCTGAACCGGCTGCAATCGGTGAGCTACGACACGACAGGAGTCGGGGCCGCCGAGCAAGCGGTCGCGCCCGCCCCTAGTGTGACTTATACCTACATGACCACGGGTGATCGGACACGGCTCGATAAGGTGACGACGACCGGGGTGAGCACGGAGAACTATGACTATGACACGGAAGGCCGGTTAAGCGTCTTCACGCTCACGCTGACGAGCCGGGCGGCTTATCCGATGGCGACCAGCTACATCTATGATACTTTGCACCGCATCACGGACGTGCGGTATCCGGCGCAGTACGGGCAGGCGACCAATCCACGCAAGCTAGTGCATCACGACTATGATGTGGTCAGCCGGTTGAGCGGCTTGACCTATGATGGTGCGACCTATGCCTCGGCGATCAAGTACAACCCGACGAGTCAGACTACTGCTTTGAAAGTGGGCGCGGCGGCGAACGCTTCCGATCAGCTCACGGAAAGCTACACCTATGATCTGAAAACAGGGCTGCTGACGGATCAAACAGTCGTGCGTGGAGCAGGCACGGCCACGCCCAAGACGCTCTTGAACCTCAACTACAGCTATTTACGGACAGGCACAACGACGGGCCGGACGGGGCAGTTGACAAAGATTACAGACAGGCTCAACACGAACAAGAGCCGCGCCTACGAGTACGATACGTTGGGGCGGCTTGAGCGGGCCTCTGGAGGAGCGGCCAGCACAGTTGCGACCGCGCCACAGTGGACGCAAGACTACACCTATGATCGCTATGGGAATCGCACCAACGTCGTCTCTGCGGGGACGGCGATAGATGGAGCCACTCCGATGCAGCGCGACGGGTTGGGTGCGATGAGCTACTCTGCGACAACGAATCGAGTGGTTGGCTACAGCTATGACTCGGCGGGCAATGAGACGAGGGCCAAACGAGCAGATGGGGCATGGCAGAGGTACGAGTATGATGCTGCCGGGCGGCTGGTGACGGTCAGGGATGACACCGGCCTGGTACTGGTGACATACACCTACGGGTCGGGCAACCAGCGGTTGATCGAACAGAACGGCCCCGACAGCACTTATGGTCGCACCTACTATGCGTGGTCGGGAGGCGCTGTCGTTGCGGAATACGCGGAGGCGGCCTCAACTCCGACTCCTGACACGACGCCCGTGTGGACGAAGAGTTATGTCTACCTGGGAAATAGACTGTTGGCGACCGTGCAGCCGAATGGTACGCAATACCACCACCCTGACCGCCTCGGGACACGACTAATCACCAATGCTTCAGACACGAACGTCATCGAGCAGGTGACATTACCGTACGGGACGGCGCTCACTTCAGAGTCGTCAGACCCACAGGCCATTGCCGGGACCACTACGAGGCGATTTACCAGCTATGAGAGGAACGAAACGACGAAGTTGGATTATGCCATCAATCGTCATTACGATAGCGGGCAAGGTAGATTCACGCAGGTTGACCCAATCGGGATGAAGGCTGTCAGCCTCGATAATCCGCAAACTCTCAACCTGTATGCGTATTGCGGTAACGACCCCGTGAACCGTACTGACCCGGACGGGCTGTTCTGGGGATGGCTCAAGAAACTCTTCAAAGCCATCGGCAAGCTCTTCAGTGCTGTGGCACATGCCGTCGCCAAAGTGCTCAATAACCGCTGGGTCAGGATTGGCGTGTTTATCGCGAGTTTCCTTGTGCCGTTTCTTGGGCCTGTGCTCCAAAAGGTCATCCAAACCGCGCTCAACATTTATAATAGAATTGCTGACATCGTGTCACAGCTACAACTGGCCGGACAATTGCTGACAGGCAAGTTCAAGGAGTTAGGTATCAGTCTGGGTCTCGGCTATGTCGGCTCATTCATTGCGACAATCGAGAACGGGATCATCGAAGGCTTGCAGCATGCGATAGGAAAGGTCACGGTCAACGGTGAGAATTTCATTGATTGGAAGAAGTTCTCCTTCAAGAAGTTCTTCAGCGGGCTGTGGAGCGGTTTGAAGACAGGTCTCAAGGATGCCGTCCACCAGTTATGGAGAAGCGAGCCTGGCAAGTCGTTTTGGAAAACCCTCAAAGACTCTGTGCTTCCAGGCTACGGGCACTACTGTGGCCCGGGCATCGGCGTCGGAGCGGGCGATACCAGAGACCCGGTAGACGGGGTGGATGCCGGGTGCCGGACACATGATAGACATTATAACTCCCCGGATGACAAGCTGGCTGCCGACCTGGACTTATTTCATGACTTGCTGGTCGCAGTTCCGAGGCTACACTTGACCGATATCGCTTTCGGTGGAAGACCATCCATCGGCAGCACCTTCAAGTTCACCGCGCTACCCCTTTTTGGCGCTATTCTACCGGCCTACAGGGGAATTACAGGAAATCGTTGAGCCACAGGAGATGAGAAGGCTGCTGCAAAATAGCAGCCTTCTCATCTCTTGAAGTCCTGCCCCATCGCATCACCTCTATCTAATCTTTTCACCGGCTCTGCACAAATATTTAAATGGTTGTCGTGACCGTCAGCCGTTCATGATCTTACGATAGGAAACATACAGATCCGAGAGCCGATCTGCCGAAGCCGGGTCGCTCCTGGCAAGCAGCGTGATGATGTCATCGCGTCCGGCAGACAATGGCTGCAATCCCTCTCTTTGGGCCTGTGTAAAGGCCGACGCATCCCCCTTGTCAATCTCTGCACTTATGGATGTGAAGAACTGGCTGGCAGCCTGGCGGGCGGGCTCATAATCACCCCGGCGCGCGTCAATCACCGCCGAGGCAAGATTACTCTGCATCCTGACAAGGGTTAATTGGCGCTCCGACTCGGCAAGACTACTGGCGCATTGACGAGCCTTGAGCCACATTGGAATGAGGCCAAGCAGGAAGACGACGAGCAGCACGACAGCATAGATGACGAAGCGCCGTCTCGGTGGAGTTGATTTGACAATTTCAGGTTGAACGTCTTCACTCATAACGAATCCTTTACATGACACCCACGGGTAAGTTAAGCCATCAACGCACCGCTTCGGTAAGATAAGCCGAAGCTATTCCCCCATTCCGTCCTTCTCATCTTGAGCATTTCCCTTCCGGCCATCTGAGCCGCCACCCCTGAGAAAAAGCGGAACATCTTCAATCGGAGCTTTAATCCGATCTTCGTTTTTCAGTGCCCGGCCTAATTTGTTACCGGCTTGCCAGTTCCGTGTGTCTTCTTCGGAATTGAGTCCAGCTTCTACTCCTTGTCTGAACTCCGCCGTGTTCGTGTCCACATCTGGTTTTTCGTTCTCGCTCATAACAGTCTCCTTTATAATAATGAACTCAGGACAGCAAACAAAGCTCTCGTCAGGCGCTCCCCCTGAAGTCTCTTCGATACGGCTCGTGTTCATAAGCCATACCGGCGCGGCCGCTCTTAATCCTTCTCTGCTAAAAAGGACGTGGGCCTCCATAAATGTTCCACTCGGCAATATTGGAACTCTTATTGTAGAAGCTTTTGACGATGATGGGCTGATCGAGTTGCGCGCTGAAGATGCGACGGGTCACGCCGAGCCTGCGCCCGTTATCCAGCGATTCGAATGTGACGTTGAAATCACTGCTCCCATCCACTGCTGTGTTGACATCCAGGATGTCGCCGTCAACCGTCGCGCGTGCACGCATCGTGCGGTCGTCGCCGATTGACTCGGAGCGTTCCTGACCGTTAGCGTCGAACGTGATCCGGGGAGCACTTGAAGAAACGATAGAGACATTGTTCCCGCGTTGTTCGATGGCGAGCGCGTTAGGCGATGCAAGCCGGGCTAACACATCGTCGAAGACTTGTTCTCGTATTCCCGGCGGCAGGTCGTTCGTTGCCCTTTCGGCGGCAGTTCTCGCATCCTGGCTACGTGTCCTGTCGAAGCGATAGGTTCCGGTTAATCGTGAATTTACAAGATTGGGGCGAGTCGTGCGCGTGCGTGAAGCCCGCGTCGCACGCCTGCGTTGCGCCTGCGCGGTTATGCTCAGGCCGAGACCCATGAGCGTAATCAGGAGAAATACCATGACGATACGTCTGAGCGTGATAAATACAGAAATGATATGTTTTAGATTCTTCATTTTTTCCTTCCAGCTTGAAAAGCCGTTGCTAGGTTGTTACAAAGACCGGAACGGAGGGCGCACAAAAGTGGGCGGGCAATGATTGAAGCGATTTCGAATTTGGAAAGGCAGCAAGGTTAATCACGCTCCAATCATTCCGGGCGAGGGCGTGCGGGCTGATCCGAGCAGAAGGCGATTGAGAAGACTGCCTAGACGGCTAAAATCAATAGGCTGGGCGATGAACGAATCACATCCGGCGGCCAGAGCGAAGGCTTGCACTTCTTGAGTCGGGTAGGCAGACATGGCGACTATGGGAACGTTGCACTCCCCGACGTGTTCGCGGATGCAACGCGTCGCTTCCAGGCCGTCACGAACTGGCATTCTTAAAGACATGAGGATCAGATCAGGACATTCGCCACGGGTCAACTCGACTGCCTCCTGACCATTTACGGCCTCCACCACGCAGCAGCCTTCCGCCTCCAGCCAGAATCTCAACATCTCACGTGTATCCTCAGAGTAATCGGCGACCATCACCATCGGGCTATTGGCTATCTGCATCGTGATTCTCCTTCGGCCATCAGCTTGACCTTCCTGAGTTCCCTTCCCTTCATTCCAAAAAAAGTAGCCATCTGGATGATCTGGCTCGGACTCACGAAATCTTTCGGATTGGAGCAGAATCTCTCCATGCCCGGGCCAAACTCACGACAGCTCATCCCCTTGGCGATGTTCAGGCCAAGCCCGCATCTGCCATCCGGCTTGTACTGCAAACAGAATTCACAAACTATCATCATGCGCTCACTTCAACGACTCCAAGTCGTTTCCGGACAGACAGTACCGGGGCACACCGCTAGTTTCGCGCCCGCCGAACCGGCGTTTTGGGCGATGTAGTCCGCGCGTCTAAGCGCACTTGTTGTTTCAACGGCTTCTTGTATTGTCATCCTATCGCCATCACTGCCACCGCTGAACTTGACCCCGCTTGCTCTCAATTCCCAGTTGTCATGGCCCTGATATTTCAGCCTGTTAAGCGTCTCTACTGCTTCATAGCCGCTGACGGCAGTAAACGAGCGGAGGAGCGCCGCCGTCCGGTTCCGCTCCTGCGTAGTGTTTTCTATCGCCACGCGGACTGCTTTCCGGGTCTTGTCCAAGTCTTCGCTTGATAAAGGTGAGTCTGACCGTAGATTGATGCCGGGCGTGCCTGGAAGTTTATAAATTTCATCACGGTACTCGGCCAGCAGCCCGAGGTACTGTTTGCAAAGCTCAATGATGTTTTCACTGGTCGCTCTTTCGAGAGCGTGCCGGGCGTAATGCAGTTTCGCCTCTAATTTTGGATATAACATATAACCGGCTAATCAGTGCCCGATGGCTATGCGTTGAAACTGTGTTTTCCCTTCCGTATCTTGCCATGAAATATCCAGTACGTAAGGTTTGACTTGACCTGCTATCACTTTAAGACGTGCCAACTGGTCATGCGTAGAATCTGCCGGTTTACCATCAATCCAAGTTCTGTGAGACAGGACTGCCTTCTCTTTCGGGTATATACACTCTACATCCTTAAACTTGATATTGACTCGTGAAGGGCCACCGCCCGGAGTCTCTTCATCTTTCAAAAAGACAGTCAGAATCTCCACGCACTTGAGGGGCTGATCGGTCGTATTCATCAATTCTAATAGAACCTCCGGCCCAACATCCATGACTGTCGCTGTAAATGGCTTCTCTGTTTTGCTGTTGATTGTCATCATCCTTTTACCTACCCAATTTCAATTCGAAACTCTCTATAGCAAGTAGTGTGCATCTATGCTCTCTTGCAACGCCAGCGGCATCTCTTTCCTACTCGAACGGCAGAGCGCCTTAGGCGTCCAGTCAGACGGAGGCACACGGGTGAAATGCCATTGATCGAGTCCTTTTTCATCACACCAGCGATAATAGGGCCCGCCTGCGCGATGGCAGTAGAACACTCCACGTCCGATGGGCGTGTCCAGGCTTACCGGATCGGTATAGATTTTCAGTCTATGCATCTTAACTGTCTTTGACCTTTCAAGGCTTCTGGAAGCTTTAATAGCTCTGCCCGGGTCGTTAAAGCGCTAAGGCGCGAGGTAGTGCGGTGAGCACCTCCAGATCATCTTCGCCGTATATCTTCACGGTCTCGTTGCTTCCATCAAGCTGAACTTTGATCTCAAGGTAAAAGGAAGCCAGGCTGGCGTGGCGATTACAAACTATTACTTTCCCGGTTCTGCCTCCGTGCCTGCCGCGACGTATTCTGACTGCCGCGCCCATCAAATTATCTTTCGCCATATGTACCCTCCTCTCCAATGAGAGTGTCGTCATCGTAAGCGACCCTCGTCCCGTCCGGGTTCAACTGTCTGTCAGAACTAAAGTGTCTTGACGCGCCGGATGATGAGCATTGTCCTTATGGGCCTCGACGATGGTCGTGAAAGGGACAAGCCCCTGTTTAACCTCTTCGAGGGCGATGCTCGTTGCTTTACGCCTCTGCGGGTCGGCATCAATCCGTGGAAGTGAGCCGCGCTTGAGCTGCTTGCTTCGTAAAGCGGCGACGACGATTAGCCGATACCTTGAATCTATCCCCGGCCACACCTCCTCATTCGAGATGTGGCTGAACCCGTTGTGTGTAGCTTGATCTGTTCTTGTCATAAAGTGCTCCGGCTCCGCATTATTTTTGTATTGCACAAAGGTGCATTGCAGCTAAATATCTTTTCATCTCAAACCTGCCGCATTAGCGTTCCTGCAATTTTTGTGCGGAATCGCGTATGAGCAGGACAAGCTGTGCGTGTTCCAGTGGATGCCCCCGGCTCAGATTGACTTCTGGATTGTTCACAAGCCAGAAGCACGCGCCGCCTTTATCTGTGGATATCAGATCATTCAGCGCACGCTCATCGAGCACCATAGGCTTAAAGAGCATCATTCCTAAGTTGCGCGCACGCGCTTGCATCGCCTCACTGTTGCTCCGAAAAACAGGCACCCGCAAACGTTCCTGATCTTTAACCGCGAACCAATCGCCATTGGCGCGCTGCATGGCATATAGACTGCTCATCGCATATCACCTCATTTGGGAATCTTCAACGACCTGCCAGCCACTCTTTGAGCCCGATGATTCGAAGCTCAAGAAGTGATGTGCATCTCGTCATTCTTGTCATAGCGCAGCAAAACTGAGAACGCCAGGAATCCCACGAGGCAGGCAATAAAACCTATCCCAATGGCCCACCACAAATGATGTGTGCCACCCTGAACGTCCACCACGCCATTAGCACTCTTGAACGTCACGAACAGATAGAACTGCCAGATGGCTACCGCCGCAATCGACAGAACACCGATCACGGCTGCGATAATATTTGTCCGACCCTTTTTAATCTCACCCATGTCTTACCTCCACCATTTGTTTCAAGATCAGGTCAAGCGCGAAACCAATTGTGCGACTACTAATTGCGCAGGCATTCAGCCTATGCACGGTTCTTAGTAGCCTTCTCCCTGCGATTTGCCAGAGACATGTATCCCGGCCCATCTTTGGCAGGCGACAGTTCGTCTCGCAACGGTCTGGGCCCATCGGTATTTAAGTGCGATCTGCTGGGCGATTGGACTGATCCGTGTCGCGTGTGCGACTGCCACAGGCGATTTGAATAGTTGGAAAAGATCGGGCTCTCCGGCAGCCCCAGATCATCTTTATCAAATTTCGACATCAACTTTCTCCTTTCGAGTTTCCCCTCGATGCGCCCATCGGCGTCTGATTCATTCGTTTCCCAGACGCGCCGTTCGCGATGCGACAACCTGCCAACGCTCCTGCTGCTTCACGTAAACTCTGGTGAGTTGGTACAGACCGCTAAAGTCTTGACCTTTGAACCGGCTTTTGACCGTCGCGTGGCCGGTGAATACGGCCCTGTCCCCGCTGACATGTCCATTAACGTCATCAAGGTTAGTTACCTCGGACGTAAGATCGCCTGGCTTGTAAATACCGATTTCAAGGATGCGTTTCATAATGGGTGTCTCACACAAGGGCAGGCTGAAGCTCTGCAAGCTTTAATGCAGGATTCTCGAAGCTATCGAGGGCTTCTGACTCGCTTTCGTAAACATCGAAGACGGTCAGAAGCTTCGTAATCACCATCAAATCACGGACTCTCTTTGTCAGATGAAGCAGCTTTACCTGCCCGTCGTTCTTCTTCAGCACATTGTGGCTTGCGATCAGCTCTCCCAATCCGCTCGAATCAACGTTGTCAACTCCCGCGAGATTCAAAAGAATCCGTCTCTGGCCTTCTTCCAACAGGCGGCGGATCGTCTCGTGGAACACGACGCCGCCTTCGCCGATTCTCATATTGCCGTCCATGTCCAGAACGACTACGTTTTCGACTTGACGCTCTTTGATATGAAGGTTGTTCATTCTAGTTTCTCCGTAGCTTTCCTTACAGAGGAATATCGAGAGGCGTTTTCACACCTCGGGAAGTTTAGCTGTGGGTTTCAGGTGGTCTGGATGATTCCAGACGGTCTGAGAAGGGAGTGAGCTGGACTCGATTCTTACTTAGTATATTTCATATACGGGATATATGTCAAGCGAAGTAATCCCGCGTCATGGGTCAGTGTAAAGATTGGGCTTATGAAAAGCTCATCACTGGAAGATCAGGTTTGTCTCGTGGTCTAGGAGGTCTTGAAGCTTTAGTACCCGTCCTATTTCTTCAGTCACAAGTTTTACGGGTTCAAGAGTGCGCAGATGGGCGCTCACTGCTTCTAAGGCATTGCGATAGGTTGCCGCAATATCTCGACACTGTTGTAGGGTGGCTCTCAACGCCGCGCCCTTTTCCTGAGCTCGCGAGACAGTCTGCCAGTGCTCCATGGCTCTGTGGTAATCGGCAGCGGCCTTGTAGCTCTCGCGTCTTAGCTGAAGCAATTGCTCGTCCATTGTTTTCAGATTTAGAGTATCGTCAAGTAGGTCAAAGCTTTCTGAATTATGAGGCACGCCTGCTTTTGATACCTTGTCTCTTGCCAGCCTTCTTAGCACTCGCCAGCCTCAGCAGGTCGCCCGGTTGACAGTTAAGCGTCCGGCAGATGCTCTCCAAAGTACTGAAGTTAATCCCCAGCGCCTTGCCCTTCTTCAAGCGCCATAGCGTTGTATGACTGATCCCTGTTTCGTTCGCCAGCCAGTAGTAAGACCGCTCGCGCGACCCCAGCAACTCATCAATTCGCAGCTCAATCACAATACACATCCTTCATCTAAAATTCAGTATTACCATATACGATATATGTCATGTATGCAAACTATATTCTACAGTTGATATATACTCCTGTCTAGTGTACAGTCGTTCAGAACCGAGCCCGGCTCACTCCCTTTTCAGCTTCTCTGGAATCTACCAGATCACCTGACGCCCATAGCCCAATGACCATGAAGCAAAGGCGCTTACCTTCCCTGTACGGTCTAAAGACTTAATAGCTGAGTCCCTACGGGGACATCACAAGCAATTTTGATGCGGAGAAGAGATCAAGATTATGGCGAAGCAAATAGTTCATGGCGAAGCGTCACGCGCAGCAATTTTACGCGGCGTTAACATTCTTGCCGAGGCGATGAAAATCACGCTCGGCCCGAAAGGCAGAAATGTCGTGCTAGATAAGAAACATGGCAGCCCGACGACCGCGAAAGACGACGTGACTGTGGCGAAAGAGATTGAACTGAAGGACTCAATGGAGAACATGGGCGCACAGATGGTCAGAGAGGTCGCCTCCAAGACCTCTGACGTGGCTGGCGACGGCACGACGATCGCCACGGTGCTGGCGCAGGCTATCTTCCGCGAGGGCGTGAAGACAGTAGCAGCGGGTGCGACCCCCATGCCTTGAAGCGCGGTATTGATAAAGCGGTCGAACGCGCGACGGCGGAACTCAAGAAGATGGCGAAGTCTGAAGGGGTTTCGGGCTGCCAGAGAGTTCGAGACCTTCAAATTCAATCGCGCCGGTGCTGACCAGCATGGGCTTAAATCTCAGAATGAGTGCCAGGAAAGGCAACAAGAAATGAGTAGCACGATCAATAAAGGTGAGAAAGAAAGACTGATTAAAGAAATTCGATTGGTTGTACTGCGCGATGTACACGCGGCTATGGCCCAGATGGAAGATCAGAGCAATGATAAGGGATTAAGTGGGATAGCTAGACACGTCGGGCAATACATTAACGAGCGCGCCGCAGAGGTTGCTAACGACACGGCAGACAAACCACGCCAGCAGGTAAGCAAGAGAGGCGAGAAGAAGTGAGTAATCAGAATCAGATCAGCGTGGGCGACACGGTTCGTGTGCGTTACGGCAACCATGCTGGTGAGCTCGCCATAGTCGGCAATATCACCTGGCATTCCAATCAATTTGGATCATATGCGCGACTCCATCTCAGGTTCGAGGGCGGTGCAGTTGATGATCGTAGTCTAGCTGATCTGGAAAAAGTGGATGCTCCAAATCTGCCTGCAAGCTAATTACTTTTGAGGCAAGAACATTTAGTCAGGCTTTGCACCCAAAGTCTGACTTGATGGTCAAAGTGGGCTCTGACAATAAAGTCACTCATCGAGCTTTGACTGTGGGAAAGAGTAAACCATCAACCAGTCTCATTTGATGGTGGTGATCTTATGACTGAGAAAACAGCCGTGTGGATCAGCGCTGCGGCAGGCATTCTATGGATTGGTATTGCATTACGAGACCTGTTTGCACGCCGATTCCTTGCACCGGAGCCTTACAGGCGCACCCACCGCAGCCGGAGCGCATTGCCTATGACGGAAACCGAGCTGAAGCTCATGGCCGCCGCGGCGATCATCGGGCTCAGAAGGATGCCGAAGAACGGGTAGAGGACACCGGCAGCAATGGGCACGCCCAGCGTGTTGTAGACGAACGCGAAGAAGAGGTTCTGTTTGATGTTGCTCATCGTCGCCCGGCTCAGTTTGCGGGCGCGAACGATGCCGCGCAAGTCCCCCTTCACCAGCGTCACGTCGGCGCTCTCTATCGCCACGTCCGTGCCCGTCCCCATCGCTATGCCGACGTGAGCCTGAGCCAGCGCCGGGGCGTCGTTGATGCCGTCTCCGGCCATCGCCACCGTGCGGCCTTCCTGCTGGAATCGCTTGACGACTTCCACCTTCTGGTCTGGCAGCACCTCGGCCACCACCTCGTCAATATTAAGCTTCCTGGCGACTGCGTCAGCCGTTGTGCGGTTGTCGCCCGTGAGCATGACGATACGAATGCCTTCCTCGTGTAGCTGACGAATCGCTTCAGCAGTCGTCCGCTTTATGGGGTCGGAGACGCCGAGCAATCCCGCGACACGGTCATCCACGGCGAGGAACATCACGGTTTGCCCATCCTGGCGCAGAGTCTCGGCCCTGGCGGCGGGGTCGCCAGGGGCAACGCCTCGATCTTCGAGCAGCCGGAGGTTGCCCAGGCTGACTGTGTGGCCTTCCACCCTGCCCGTGACGCCTTTGCCCGTGACTGACTCGAATGACTCTACAGCGACGAGTTCGACACCAAGCTCTTCGGCCCCCGCCACAATGGCTGCTGCAAGCGGGTGCTCGCTCCCGCGCTCAATGCTCGCGGCCAACCGCAGCAGGGTGCGCTCATCCCACCCTTCCGCAGTGACCACCGTCACTAACTTAGGCTTGCCTTCGGTGAGCGTGCCCGTCTTGTCCACGACCAACGTGTCCACCTTCCGCAGCAACTCTATGGCCTCGGCGTTCTTGAACAACACGCCGAACTGGGCTCCCTTCCCCATCGCAACCATGATCGACATCGGCGTCGCCAAGCCCAGCGCGCAGGGACAGGCGATAATCAATACCGCCACCGCGTTAATAAGCGCGTAAGCCATACGCGGCTCCGGCCCCGTGAGAGACCAGACGATGAAGGTGATGACAGCTACAGCCAACACCGCCGGGACGAAATATGCTGCGACCTGGTCGGCGAGCTTCTGGATGGGCGCGCGGCTGCGTTGAGCTTCGGCTACCATCTGCACGATCCGGGAGAGCAAGGTGTCAGCCCCGACGCGCTCAGCCCTCATCACGAAAGTTCCTGTTGCATTAACGGTCGCACCAACGACGCGGTCGCCCGCGCGCTTCTCCACAGGGATCGGCTCGCCCGTCACCATAGACTCGTCCACGGAGCTGGCCCCTTCGACGACTTCGCCGTCAACGGGGACTTTCTCGCCGGGACGCACGCGCAAGAGGTCGCCGGGATGCACCTCGTCGAGCGGCACGTCCCTTTCAGTGCCGTCTTCGCCGATGCGCCGCGCCGTCTTGGGCGCGAGTCCGAGGAGCGCGCGGATAGCTGCACCCGTCTGGCTGCGGGCTTTCAACTCAAGCACCTGGCCCAGGAGCACGAGCGCCACGATGACTGCCGCCGGTTCAAAATAGACGGGAACCTTGCCGTGCGCATCGCGGAACGTGGCGGGAAAGATGTCAGGCGCGAGCGTTGCGATCAGGCTGTAGGCGTAAGCGACGCCGACGCCGAGCGCGATCAGTGTGAACATATTGAGGCTGCGGTTGATGATGGATTGCCAGCCGCGCACGAAGAAGGGCCAGCCCCCCCACAGGACGACCGGCGTGGCGAGCATGAGTTCCAGCCAGCTTAGCGTGCGTGGAGAGGCGAAACGGTGAAGTTGCAGCCCGACCATGTCGCCCATCGCGACGACAAGCAACGGGAGCGTGAGCACGACGCTCGCCCAGAAGCGGCGCGTCATACTTTTGAGTTCGGCATTGTCCTCGACTGCGGTGACGGTGCGAGGCTCCAGCGCCATCCCGCAGATTGGGCAGTTGCCGGGCCTGTCACGCACGATCTCAGGATGCATCGGGCAGGTGTATTCCACCTGCTCTGTCGGAGCTTCGACCCGCAAAGGCTCCAGGGCCATGCCGCACTTCGGGCAGGAGCCGGGGCCTTCCTGGCGGACTTCCGGGTGCATCGGGCAGGTGTAGACGTTGCTTTCCGCTACCCGTTCGTCGTGCCTCTCCTGTTCCGGCGCGGCCCCGCCTCCGACGAAAGTCTCAGGCTCCTGCTTGAACCTGTTCAGGCAAGACTTGCTACAGAAGAAGTAGGTCTGGCCCTCGTGCTCGTAAGAGCCTGCGGCTGCGCCTGGGTCTACCTTCATGCCGCAGACCGGATCGATAACTTCTGTCTTCGTAGTTTCTGGGGTTCCCATCGCTCAGTTCCCTTTTCTGTAGCCCACTGCCCTCTTAGTTTGTCGAACAATTCCCATCATAAACCCTGTATACAAGTACAGAGTCAAGCCCTTTTTCATCGCCATGCCCGCCTTAGGTTCGCCCTTGCGCGGGCGGGCCGCAGGCGAAGGAAAAACTTGTTCGAGGTCGGATTGCTCCCGTAGATCGCGTCGAGCTGCTTCGGCTTCGAGTAAAACGGAGCGTCACCAGCAATAGCCAGCAATATGCGATTCGTATTCCGGATGTCGCGTGCTGCGCCGAAGGTGTACGCGCCGATGCGGAACTGCGGGTGGTGGAAGCCAGCAGGCAGTCCGAGCTTTTGAATGTCTACGGCTCTCAGCAGTCCTTTTTATCGACTAGCTCAAGAAGGGTGCAAAGGTAGTTGCGGTCAAGGAAGTTGACGGTGATCTTGACCGTGTAGCTGTTCAGGCGAAAGACCTCGCCACTATCTTGATGCTCTTCTCGGTTACGCCCGGCTTTGCCCCTAAAGTTGGGCAGCCATCCAAGATGCGAGATGTGTCCTGGGAAGGCTGTGAGAGACCCGCGCGCCTCGGAGAATATTTCCCGGGAAGATTCCACTGCCACGAAGGTCGCCGAAGAGGGAGGGATTAGTCCTGTCAAAGGAGCACGCTTCCCTCCCGCTCAAGATATGGGAGCGTAAAAATTTGATCCCCATCTTCTACTCAGCAGCCTTGAAGCCGGTGCTGTTGATGACCTCGCGGAGCTTGGCCTCGGTTACTTTCTGATCGTCGTACTGGATAACAGCTTCGCCGGTCTCGAAGCTGACCTCGGCTTTCTCGACCCCCGCCGTCGCCTTTAATGCCTTAGCAACTGATGCGGAGCACATCTTACAGTGCATCCCTTCAACTTTGATCCTGGCGGTCTTGGTGGCTGCCGACACACTGGTGGCTGAGAGCGACAGCACGAGTGTGAACACGATAAGGGCAATGACTTGTTTTCTCTGCATTCTGTTTCTCCTGATTTATTGATGGTTGGTCGTTCGGGCCAAAGACGTTCAGATGCATATTCTTTGACTTTGGCTTACCGGAGCAGAGGTTTTACTTTCTGCTCGAACTCTTCCGGCAAAACTATGCCTTCGATCTTGTCTCGAATCTTTCCTTCACGATCTATCACCACCGTAAAGGGCAGCGTCTCTCCCGGATCAAAGAGGGCTTTGGTCTCTTCCGCGCCGAGCAGGACGAGGTAGTTGACCCCAATGCTGCGGATGAACTGGCGCACGGCCCTCAGTTCCGTCGGCGGGTAGGTGATGCCTATGACCTGTAAGCCCTGGGCCCGGTACTGGCGCTGCCATCTGACCAGATCGGGCATTTCCGCGCGACAGGGCGGGCACCACGTCGCCCAGAAGTTGAGGAGCACGACTTTACCCCTGTAATTGCCGATTCGTACAGTACGGCCCCGCAAGTCTTTGAGCGCCAGAGCAGGCGCTTCACTGCTCTGGGCAGCCGCTACGGTCGGCAGAATGATAAGTAGAGTTGCTAAAACTACGGCTCTAACCATTCCCACCTCAAAACAGGTACTTCACACCGAGCAGGACATTGATGTCCGTTCGCAGCACCAGCGGCCCGGTGTTTCGCACGACGGGGACTTGCACGCTGCCCTCGATGACGAACCTGGGATCGGCTGCGTACTGGAGGCCCGGGGACAGGTAAAATTCAGTTGCCTTGCTCCCTTCAACCACAGCGCCATCAACGCGGCCACGCCCACGTTGCACGAAATTCGTCTCCAGGATGACGAACAACTCTTTGCCCGGAGCCTGGTAATCGCGCGGCAGGAGCACGTACTCCAGGTCGGTGTTGACGCGAAGCTCATGGCCCATGCGGAAGCCATCCCGCTCGGAGCGTAGGATGGCTTCGACGTTGCCGCCGAAGATAAAGCGTCCCCCGGCCTGCGAGAACGCCACGTCTAAGTGTGGAGACAGCCCGCCGCTAATCGGCGTGAGTTGCTGGCGGACGAAGGTCGGAGCATCGACTGCGTGTTCGCTCGGCGCTCTCTTTTTGCCCGTCGGTAGCTCAAGGCCAAACCTCGCTGCCGCCTGGCGATCTCCATAGGTCTTAACAGTCCTATAGAACCGGTACTTGCTCCACAGGGTAATGTTGCCGAGGCCCACGCCTGATCCGGAAGTTAGGCCGTCATCGAAAGCAGTGCGTGAAACAGGCACTTCAACCTCCAGTTGGAGGCGCGGTGACGGAGTGTAGGAGACGCTCACGTCGAGGAGCTGCCGGCTAACGTCCAGATTGCCCAGATGTTGCTTGATCAGGTAGAGGCGGGGTGTGACCGCGCCTCCCTGATAGACCGTAAGGCCCGGCGATGTAGTGCGAATCGGAGCCAAAGGCTTTGTCACACCTTCGATAGGCCCGACAGAAGGCAATGTTGAGAGGATGGGAGCGAAGCTCGCGTGCTCGAACCTTACGGGTGCTTCAACGCCTGGTGTTTCGACAGCCATATTGAGCGCATTAGCCTGCGGCGTGCTTTCAGCCTTCTTCATTGATTGTGGAGCAACAACCTCGCGCGACGAAGCTCCATCGCCAACGGTCTTCCAATCGCCGGTGATCTCAACCTCAGTATCCGGGATGGCTTCGGCTAATACTCGATCAACCATTGCTCCCTCCAGAGCAAATCGCTGACCCGTAGGATAGGCCACAATCCACCACTTGTTATCCTCACCGACAAGCTTTCCCGTAATCGTGATGTCGGCAGAGGCGAGCGTGTACCCTGCCTTCTTCAATGTGGCCTTGAGGGCCGCGAAAGAGACCTGCTTGTCCGGCTTCGGCATAAACACGCCGAGCCCTTTCTTGATGTCGGTCAACTGAATCTCTTTCAATTTCGGTGCATAGTCGAGACGGCTCACGGCCTTCTGAATATTGTAGATTCAATTACCGCACAGGTAGCCCGCGATGTGCATCTGCACTCGCTTGACCTCGGCTCTGGAACTCGTCGCGCCGCCGAACAGGAGCACTAACCCGAGCAGAGCGAGAGAAACATACCTTCTCATCTTTTGTTCTCCTAAGTAGCTAAAACCAGCGTTCGATCCGTACGGCCTGACGCGCTTCATCCGCCGCTGCGCCCGGTTTGTGCTTCCAACGTGTCGTGACCTGCCATGAATCCCCTTCCTGCGCCTCGACACTAAAATTCCGAACAACGCCACTCAGGCCACACACAAAAGGACGGTGATCGCCAAACCGAAGTTTAGATACGGAAAAATACGACGGTATAATAGCCCTGTGCAGGAAGCTTTCATTAGGACTTTAGAGAAGCCACCCGCCGATACGACACAACCTGTGAGCACGTCGCTGGTCAGGGGCGCGTGAATCTGTGCCGGGATCTGCTGCGGCGTCCTTGCGCATCGGCTTACGCTTTCTTGAACATTTCCCGGCGACGCCGCAGTTCCACCGCGTAGACTACTTAAATGAGCGCCCGACTACTTTCGCCCATCACACCAGACGAAGCTTTGACACGGCTTCGGCGCGCCGGTTGACCTCTTCCCAGTTGACGTTCTGCATGAAAGCATCAACGTAGCGGGCCGCCGCCGCGCCGTAGTCCATCTGGTAGGCATGCTCGTACATGTCCAGCACAAGCAGCGGGTAGCCTGTCGGCGCGTTGTGCATGTGATCCCATGACCAGTAGTTATGCACCTCGGCCGTATGCAGGTTGTAGGCCAGGATGACCCACCCACTTCCGCCGCCCAGAGCATTCCCCGTCCGCTTGAACTCGGCCTCCCACTGCTCGTAACTGCCGAACCACTGCTTCAACAGATCGAGCGCGAGCCCTCCGGCGCGACCGTCCCCTCCGAGATTCCCGAAGTAGTATTCGTGCAGCACGACAGAGCCGGTGCGCAACAGCTCTTCACGCTTGAGGTCGCCGTAGAGGTATGCCGCAAGCTCCTTTTCTTTCGTCATCGCGTCGAGTCTCTGCTCGACGGCGTTCAAAGCCTTGAGAGCGCCGCCGTAGTTGTGCTCCCAGTGCGACCGGATGAGCTTCTCGGAAAGGCCCTTGAGCTTCGCCGGGTCAAAGCTCAAGGGCTTCGGCTGGTGCTGTCCACGGAAGGCGCGGGCCGGCGCTTGTGCCGTGACAGATGTTTGGCCCAGCGACAGGTTGTTCTCCCCCGCCTTTGAGTCAACATCACCGGCCAGATTCGCCAGCGCGAGACCTGCGCCTCCGGCTGCCAATCTAGTCATCGCTTCTCGCCTCGATACTTTTTTCATCCTCTCCACCCCAATCATCCTTCCGTCTCCTTCAGACTCGCATACAGTGCGTCATACACAAAGGAGGCGCGCTCCGCAGTCTCATGATCGTCCTTCGCTATCAGCGGGAGACTTGTTCAGCAAAGTTCATCAGCGTGCCCCGCCCCTGGCTTACGGCCCTCTCGTACACGGCGGCAGCCGCCACGACATCCTGCAATGCCATTCCCGCCGAATCGAAGATGATCACTTCTTCTGTAGACGTGCGGCCGGGCCTTATCCCGGCGATCACCTCGCCGACGGCTTCCACGTCAATGCTCAATTCCTCCCCAAGCTCGCTGGCGAACGTCCGGGCCTGCGCGGCATCGCTGTCGCAGGCTAAGACTCTCTCGACGGGGAGCACTCTGGCGAGCGCACGAAGCGAGATGCGGCCCTGGTTGCCACAGCCGCAGATCGTCACAACCTTCGAATCCGGTCGCGCAAGGTACTTGGCCGCCACGGCGGTCGCGGCTCCGGTGCGCCTCGTCTATGATTACTAAATCCCAGTCCTCAGCCTGATCCACGCTCGGCAACACGTAGTCGAGTTTGGCCAAGTCCACCGAGGTAATAATCTGGGTGCGCGTGCCGACCAAATCCACAATGACGTACTTATCGCCCCGCCTCGGTTCGTTGATTACGCGCATCGGTTCGTGAAACTTCGGCCTGCTCAGAACAACCCCTGGACTAAGGATTCTTTGAGAGTGTCGCGCGTCATTAAGCCTCCTGTCGCACTGATGGAAACATCGTCTTTGCAACTTGAAAAAAGCGCATGCCTGTTGGACTGGCAAGGTGAGGCTATCTTTATGCGCTCTGACTGGCTGCGCGGACAGCCTATTTGCGGTGGGAAATGCAGGCACGCAGTTCAAGGAAAGTTTACAGCGCGGGATGAATGTAGTAGCTACTTGCATTTACTGAGTAATCATGGAGTGACAACCACAACCAAAAGTGTCAATATTTATGCGGCTGCTACACTCCACGATACTCCGTGATAGATGCTCTGAACGTAGTGCAAAACCTTTATTCGTCGGTTCGATTCCGACCGCTGCCTTTAATATCTGAAGTCAAAGCGAGAGCGTGCGAATCGAGTTCACGTACTCTTCTACATCCGACGCAGTCCAAACTAAGATCAATGCCTCGATAGCAACCACCAGCTCTGTACTTCGCTGGACAATGAAAACTCCCGGTGATGTTCCAGTAGCAATAAACTCGGCGAAATGATGTGGCATCGTACGCCGATCATGCGTCACCAATATGGGCTCTTCTCGCGCGCAGAGCGCCAGTACATCCTTGTCATCAACTCCCTCTAAATTCGCTTCTGAGGCGGTCTGGAAATCTATCTCCGGTACACCGCCGGAGCACGCCTGAGACAATATCTTCGTTGAAATCGGCATCAGCCTGAAAACGAATTTTCACTGGCGTGGAGAAAGTGCTTCTTTGCGCACGCGATCTAGTTTTTCATACCACTCGGGATATGCTTCGCGTAAGGCATAGACCACCGAGTCCAGCGAAATACGTTTGCCGATGATGTAGTATCCGCCATCGCGCTGTTCAATATACTCTTTACTCATACGTTTGATTATCTTTCATCCGCACTATCTATGTCCATACCTCCAGAGAGGAGCTTCCTGCGCTTCCAAATTACAGAACATAAGACTGGTGATTCACTAGAGCTAAATCACTCTTTGGAGTAGGCCCGCCTTTTCCCACGTAAAAAGTGAACAGGCGCGTCAACCCGGTTGGCCTCGCGCCTGTTCAGCTTCCGGTCTATGTCATCACCTCATCAACCGGAGAGACGGAAAAATTTACCTCCTGCCCAGTTGTTATCAGTCTACAAGCCGCTCCTCTTCGCCTGAGAAGAGAACTCTGACCCAGTAATAAATAAGTGATCTGAGTTGCCATGCAGAGTGTTTTCGCTGAAACTAACTTGAGCAATTTACGTTGCCCAGATTATCGGAATGACAATTGGAGTCAGATGTTTGAGCCGACAAGAACCTTACATTCACTTACAGATGATTTGGCCGGAGCAGCGACTCAATGCCCCGCCTGCGATTAATCTCTCGCCCGGATATGAACTACGCACGTATCGGCCCGGAGACGAACCGCGCTTCTATAAAGTTATGGAGTTGGCCGGGTGGCCCGGATGGAATGATGAGAAATTACAGCCCTGGATTGCGAGGATTCCACCCGAAAGCTGGTTCATGATCGTCCATGAGGAGAGCGGCCAGATCGTGGCGACCGCTATGGGACTACACGATCACACAGAGATGCATCCCTTCGGCGGCGAATTGGGATGGGTGGCGTCTGATCCTGCTCACGCTGGTCGTGGATTAGGGATGGCCGTCTGTGCTGCTGTCACCCGGCGGCTCATCAATGCCGGCTATCGCAATATTCATCTCTACACAGAGCACTGGCGGCTGGCAGCCCTGAAAACTTATCTCAAGCTGGGCTATGTCCCGTTTCTATATATGCCGGAGATGGAAGAACGCTGGCGGGCGGTCTGCGCGCAGCTCGAATGGCCGTTTACACCTGAGGTGTGGGGTCATGAAACGTTATTCAGTCACTCGTTCTCTTGGAGGGAGAGATTGACCACGCTCTTCTCAATCATTCTTCCTACATATAATCGCGCTTATGTGCTCTGGCGCGCCATCCAGAGCGTGCTTGCTCAAACCGAACACCGCTGGGAGTTGATCGTGGTGGACGACGGCTCGACGGACGATACGCGCCGCCTCATGGAAGAATTTCGTGATCCTCGCATCCGTACAGTGACGACCGAGAATCGCGGGCCGTCTGCGGCGCGCAATCTGGGTGGGCGTCTGGCCGGGAGCGCGCCCTATCTGGCTTACCTGGATTCGGATAACACCTGGCATCCGCAGTTCCTCTCCACGATGCGCGACGCGATAGAGAGCCACCCGAGCAAAGTCCTGTGGTATTGCGGGCAACACACAACGATCTGGCGACGCGAGGCTACTGGCAAGTGGAAGATAGAGCTGGAGCAGGACGACCTGCGCGCTCACTATACTGTCGCCGAGGCGCTTCAACTCAAAAGTCCTGATACCAACTGCATTGTGCATACACGATCACTGTTGACGGAGACGGGCGGGTGGGACGAAGCCTGTCGCTGGCTCGAAGATTGGGACTTCTTTACGCGCTGCCTGATTCGCTACCCCGACGGCGTCCACTGGATTCCGAAGGTAATGGTCGAATACAGGCAAGTCTATGGGCCTGAGGTGGATGGTGTATGCGCCACGACAGTCCAAGACCCGGCGCGCAAACGTGAGGGATGGAAGTACCTGGTTGAGAAATGGGAGCACCACCCCGGCTTTGCAGAGACGGCAGAGCGGCTCACGGCAAAATACCTGCGGTAGATGACGGATGAAGGAGCGCCGTGTCTCGCAACCGCCGTGAGAGCACTTCTGAGGCTGAAGAACAGCTTCCGCCTGTTCCGTCTTTACTCACTTCACCTCACAGGTGAATCCCGTGTTGTTGATGATCTCCAGCAGTTTGGCTACCGTGACCTTTTGATCGTCGTACTTGATAACTGCCCCGCCGCGCTCGAAGTTGACCCGCGCTTCTTCTCCGCCCTCCGTTGATTTAAACGCCTGCTCGACGGTCGTGGCGCAGCCACCACAGGTCATGCCCTTTACCCGAATAGTGATGGTTCTGGTAGCCGCAAAGACCGTGCTCGCGCAGAGGGTCAAGGCCACCATAAAGATAAAGGCAATCAACATCTGTCTTCTGCTCATTCCCCTGTTCTCCTAACAGTTCATCATTTTGTCTGCTGAAGTAGCTTTCTGATCTCGGCGGCGAGCTTAACGCGCCGACCCACCACGCCCAACGCTCCCGCAGCCATAGCCACATCAGGTATCCGCCGCCGATCTCCATCAGACCCGCCAGCAGAAACCATGAAATAGAACGTGAGAGATTATTGAGCATTAGATTAAATGAACGTCTCAGTTATAAATGAAAATAATTATGATCCTGATTCTAAGTTAAGACTCTTCCATATTCATTGACAGCGTTTATTTCTCAGACTATAAATCATCTTGTTCTCAGACCTCGCTGGATGTAACTCTCGCTAATTTAATCGGTCTATCAATCTCTCGCTTGACAGACTACCTTCAACCAGCCGTTGGTCTCGGCCATTGACCGGCAGTGAAGAAGGTGAGCGAGAATAACTTTATCTCCGGCTTAAAACATGAGATCAAGCGGAGCGACGGATGGACATGATCGTCAGATCATCTGCCAGGGGCACGCCGGCACGAAAGCCTGTCAGTTCATCAATGCAGGCGATGACCAATGCTTCAGAAGAAAGCATGTGTGAGCGGCCTGCCAGTTCTATTAATCGCTCCCTGCCATATTCACTTCCGGAATCGTCCTGAGCCTCTGACAGTCCATCCGTGTAAAGAAGAAGCGTGTCGCCGGGCTCCATCTGCACCCGGCTGATGGTGAAGTGCTCATCGCAGAACACACCAACTGGCAGCCCGCCGGGCTCAATGGTTTTAACTTCGCCTTTATGCAGCCAGATGGGCGGCAGGTGGCCGGCATTACAGATCTCGACCTCTCCGGATTTACCGGCTTTACCACAGACCAGTGTTGCGAAGTGTGTCGGTAGTGTGCTCTCACAGAAGACACGGCTGGCGCGCTCCATCAATTTGTTCAAGGGTAGGCCGACGGAGATCAGCGAACGAAACATCGCATGCAGGTGAGACATCAACATTGAGGCCGCCACTCCCTTGCCTGAGACATCGCCGAGTATGAAATAGAGATCACCAGCATCGGCACACCCTTCGGCGCATACGACATCGCAATAGTCGCCGCTGACAGGGCCCGCCGGCTCGTAGTGATAGGCTATCTCCCAGCCGTCGAACAGGGTCTCCTTCTTCGGCAATAAGCCCCGCTGGATGTGCGCTGCCAACTCCAAGTCCTCCTCAAGGGCGCGCTGCTGCGAGGCGGTCAGATGTCCGAGGCAGAATCTCACCAGCGGGTCTGCGATCAACCGGTCTGCTTCAACGGGGTCATGGCAGACTTCGCATAAGCCATATCTCCCCTCGTCCATCCGTGCTAAAGCGGCATCAACCTCGCTAAGCAAGCGTGTGAGCTCCTCATTTGTTTGGAAGGCCCCGATGGCGGCCTCAAGCTTCTGGCGGCGCTCGATGAGTTGTTCGCGCAGCACTGGTACTGTAGCGGTATCCATATTCTTTCCCTATATGCTTATCAATCTCTTTCAAGCGACGAGGCTTGCCGGTCGCGGCGCCCCTTGAATCTGCACGGGAGGCTGCGGAGCGCAACACAAGCTCACCAGGCGCTCCCGGTCACGCTGCATCTCCCTGTCTTCGGCCAGCCACGCGCGCACTTCGGAAAAAACAGGAGCGGCGTGTGAGTCTTCGGGCTCCGCGACCCGGTAATGTATCCACTTCCCTTCTCTCCTCGCCCCGACAAGGCCAGCTTTCCGCAGATAAGCCAGATGGCGGGAGATCTTGGGCTGATTGGCCTTCAAGACCTCGACGAAGAAGCAGACGCACAACTCATCCGAGCCCATCAGATTAATCAGGCGCAGACGCGTCCGATCCGCCAACGCCTGAAAGAATAGCTCCATATCGAATTTTCCGGCTCTATCGACCATTTTTCCCTGCTCCCGTAGGGCCTTAAAAATTATTTCAGATCTTCTACAAATACGCCTTGACATATGTGTCCTTCGGGTGTATCTTGCACACACATTCGCCCAGGCGAATACGATTTTAGATGATTGAAAGGGATAAGTAAAATGGAAAACACTGGTGCAAAAGAGGTGCAGGTGCTCAAGGCTCACCTGGCGCTGAACGTGAAGAGTGTCGAGCGGAGCATAGAGTTCTACAGGAAGATGCTGGGGATAGAGCCGCTCAAAGTCAGAAGGGGTTACGCGAAATTCGACGTGCAGAATCCGCCGCTGAACCTGACCCTGAATCAAGTGCCGTTTGGGGAGCGGGGCGCGCTCTCGCATCTGGGGCTTCAGGTGGCTTCGACGGAGGATGTGCTGGCTATGCGCCAGAAGTGGGGCGAGGCAGGGCTCGTCACGCGCGACGAGATGCAGACCAACTGCTGCTACGCCACTCAGGACAAGACCTGGGTGCATGACCCTGACGGCAATGAGTGGGAAGTCTTTGTCGTGCTCAAGGACAATTTGCCGGAAGTGAGCGCGGAGGCCGCCACCTGCTGCGCTCCGGTCGCAGTTGAGCAGAATGTGGTTGAGCAGAATACAACTCAGGTTTCATCGTCATGTGGTTGTGAAAGCTCGCCGCCTCCGGTCGGCCAGGCTGCGTGCTGCGACACTCAGGCTGCGAAGTTCAATATCGCTCGCTAAGGTGGAGTGAAAGGCAATGGCTATTAAAACACTGAAGGCGCACGTCGCCGTCAACGTGCGTAATGTCGAGCAGAGCATAGAGTTTTATCGCAAGCTCTTCGGCATAGAGCCCTCTAAGTCTCGACCGAAGTATGCGAAGTTCGATGTCGAGAGCCCGCCGCTGAACCTGACCCTGAACGAGCGCCCGTTCACCGACAGCGGCGCGCTCTTTCATTTAGGAATTCAGGTCACCTCGACAGAGGACGTGCTTGCTATGCGCGAGAGGTGGATCGAGGCCGGTCTTCAGACGCGCGAAGAGATGCAGATCGTCTGCGGCTATGCCCTGCAAGACAAGTCGTGGGTGACAGACCCGGATGGTAATGAGTGGGAAGTCTTCGTCGTCCACCAGGACAATCTTCCCACTTACTATGCGGAAGGAGCGGATGAGTGCAGTCGGCAAGAGGCGGACTCCTGTTCAACACAGGCGATGACCGCCGGGACTTCATGCTGCGGGTCGCAGCCGGAGAAGGTCGGCATCGGCGGCCTGAAGAAGTAAGCAGGCAGTGTTGCTCATGCCCTTGTGTAGAGAGTCGGCAGCAACGGTGAGTTGCAGAAGCCGTCAGCCCGCTAAAGAACGAGAAGAATAAGGCTGATGATGACCCTGGCGCGGCGATTGCGACCATTTTGTTCCGGTGGCTGATCCCGGCCTTGCCTGAGGACGCATCGGCAGTCGTCGTGCCGCACAATGACCGGCGCAGGGGAAAGAAGGAATGACGGTTATGGATGAGACACGCCACAGGTCGAAGGGAGAAAAGTCCAAATGAGCAAACCGACGCGCGTGCTGATTCTCTGTACGGGTAATTCCGCCCGCAGCCAGATGGCCGAAGGCATTCTCAGGCATGACGCTGGGCCAGCATTCGAGGTCTTCAGCGCGGGCACTAATCCGGGTCGTGTCCGTCCTGAGGCCATCGAAGCGATGCGCGAGATCGGCATTGACATCTCAGGCCACCGTTCCAAGTCGGTTGATGAGTTTACGGGCCAGGACTTCGATTACGTGATTACGGTCTGCGACAACGCGGCGGAGAACTGTCCGGTCTTCCCCGGCAAGACCGAGCGCATCCATCAAAGTTTTGAAGACCCGCCGCCGCCTTCCGTTGGCGATAAAGAGTCGCGCATGGTGATCTTTCGCCGCGTGCGAGACGAGATTCGCGAATGGATGGCCGATTTCATTACGGAACACGGGAGGTCATGATTAGGCACTTGACCCTGGAATTAGTTCCTGCCTTTTCGCACCGCTGCCCCGTCCGCTTTTCCGGCACGGACTAGCGCCCACCCGATGGGATGGAGACGACGCCCGAGGCGAGAAACGCCATGTCCCACGGGAGGTGGTTGCCGTACTCGTAAGCTTGGTGAATGCCGAGTATCTCGTGGTCAATGATTCCATCGACGAGGTGGAAGACACCCCAGCCGAGGATCATCGCCCTCACCTGCTCCCCGCGTGCGGAGCGGCAGAGCGGGCAAGCTGCGGCGACTGAGGCGCAGACTAGGATTGTAGCCGAGGCGGCCAGTGATTGATATTTAGTTGCCGTCCTCGTTCACCCCTCATGCCCTCGCTGCGCTGAGCGCCTGTGCAGCCTGCGATCCAGCGTCGCCGCCTGCTTTGACCTCATCGAAGTCGCCCCTGAGCGCCTTGAGCGCGTACTTCTCGCGGTCAATCTCCTTGCGCGTGCGCACGCCCAGACGGCGGAAGATGGGCACGGGCGGACACCATCCTTGAACGGCGTGCTGGAACAGGAACGGCAGCACGATGCCGGGAACAATGAGCCACTTCTTACTGCCGGTGGCGACGGCTAACCCGACGCCGATTCCGGCCAGCGCGGAGGCGTTCGTCTCAAGCAGGCGCTCCATGTCCCACTCACGATCAAGCTCCTCGATACGGCGCGAGATTTCGGCTTCGCTTCGTGTGGCGTAACTCCGAACACGATCATTTATTTCATGGTCAATCTGAGCATTGACCTCTTCGGATGTATTCTCGCGCACACGGTCTGAGCCGTGACCTGTGCTATCGATTCTATTCTCAGTGTCACTCATCGCACCCTCCTTAATGTCCGCTTCGGGTTCGCCAGCGCCTTGCAGACCTCCGCGTGCAAAGCGAACACTTCTTTGCCACTCGTGTTCATGTATCGCAGACCATACACCTCGTTGCCGAAGTTGCGAAACTTTGCAACAATACGGGACAGCTATTCTTCTCCTATGGATATTAGCGGTGAGTAGTACAATTCCGATGCCAGCAGATTTTCAACTCGTCTGAAGCATCAGAGCTGTTGAGAAAGCTATTGGCTGGCGGATGCCTGTGTGCAAGGTAGCAATACAATTATAAATAACAGCACAGGGCACGGTGACGCCATGAGCGAGATATAGAGTTAGAACTGAAGTGCCGGGGAAAATCGACAAAAGAGCCCGAAGGATTCGTGAGCGCGTGCGCAATGTTCGGATACGCGCCCGCTATGGTCGAAGACAAATAAAGCGCATCTCAAGGACGGCCACGCTCGGCGGCCTCTTCCTTTCCTTCCTTAAAATCGGGACGGTCGGCTTCGGCGGCGGACTGGCCGTCATCGCACAGATCAGGCAGCTTACGGTAAACACGCGCGGCTGGCTGACGGATACAGAATTCATCGAAGGCTTCGCCCTCGCGCAAAGCTTGCCGGGCACGAACGCGGGCAATACTGCCACTTATATCGGCTTCAAGCTGAGAGGCTGGCGCGGAGCCTGCGTCTCGATGGGCGGCTTTATTCTGCCTTCCATGCTGATGATGATCGTGCTGGCGATTCTCTACAGGCATTTGCGTCAACTGCCCGCTACTGACAGACTCTTTCACGGGCTCAATGGAGCGGTCGTCGCCCTCATCCTTGTGACGGCATGGCGCATCGGCAGGAATACGCTGAGCAAGCAGTGGCAGTGGGTCGTCGCCGTTTTAGCCTGTCTGGCCGTGGCACTGCTCGGCGCGACCGTGATCGAGGTCGTTCTTTCCGCAGGCATCGTCGGCATCTGCATCGATTCGTTTGCCGAGAAGCAAATTCAAAAGTGGCGACAGGCACGCAATGTATCTACGCGTCGGCGCGCGCGTATCTCCTTACGCATACTCTCTCGCAGGCGTGAGCGCCGTGCGCGGCAGAAGCAAGTGTTTGTCGGAGGTTATCTGATGCGCGCCCTGGCTGAAGAGCGAGTGCTGCGGGCTGGCGGGGCTGATGAAGAAAAGGCTGAACCGACAAATGAAAGCGATAGCGATAGCTCGCAAGCACCACGAACGACCACGCTCCGCTCTATCGGCGTGATGGGAGTTTCGATGCCTGTGCTCGCCAAGCTCGGGCTGCTGCTGGCTCTTTCGACTGTCTTCCTGCGCATGGGAGCCGTCACCTTCGGCGGGGGCTTCGTCATGATCCCGCTGATCGAGTCTGAGGTAGTGAACTCTCGCCACTGGCTCACTCATCAGGAGTTCGCAGACGCGACCGCTCTCGGGCAGGTGACGCCGGGCCCCGTGCTGATTACCTCCACATTCATCGGCTACAGGGTAGCAGGAACATTGGGCGCACTCGTAGCAACCGTCAGCATCTTTCTGCCCTCTTTCCTGATGGTGATTGCGGCAGGCTCCAGCTTACAACGCTTCCGCTCTAATGAACTCGTCCAATCATTCCTGCGGGGTGTCACGCCTGCCGTGGTCGGCCTTCTCGTCGCCGCAGCGCTCAGCATCGGGCAGGCGGGCATTCATACTTGGGTCGGATTACTGATCGCGGCTGTTGCTGTTTTTGTGCTGGTGCGCTTCCGGCCCAATCCCTTCTGGATAATCCTCGGCGCAGGAGTCATCCGTTTCCTGATAGGTCTGGTCTTGTGGTGAAGAGAATAAATTACAGCTTTTGCTCGCTCCTTTTCATTGGCGTCATGCTCATCTTGACGGCCTGCACTGCTCAGCATTCGACGCGTCCGCTCCTGAGCGCCCCGCCAAGCACTGCTGCCGACAACGACATCTATATCACGGACGCCGAAGGGCGTAAGCCATGAGAGTCAGTTGAAACGTGAAGATAGTTTCAGGCGGTAAGCTATTGCGATGGCAGATAATGAAAGCGCACCGCCGGCTCATCTCACCCGCTAATGAGAGATGCAGTCTTCCTTCCGCCACGCACCGCCTGCGCCTCCTTCCATATTGCAATCCGCTTTTTTGGTATAGTGTTTATTGATTTATTCAATGAGTGCAACTTGATGGCGGGTTTTCGGCGATTCAGGGCGCGGCTGCGACTCTGGCGGCCACGATGGCGGCGGGCCAATCTGGCGGCTCTGCGTCTCTTTCTGCGTGTCCTCCCCTCTGAGCGCCAGCGCGTCTTCGCGCTCACGATTGTCATCGGCGTGTTCTGCGGGCTCGCCGCCGTCGCCTTTCATCTCGCTATCAGGTGCGCCAGTTGGCCGTCATTGAGCGCGGGGACGGGAGAAGGCTGGTCGGCCTTTTAACGATGAGCGATATTGTGAGCGCGCAGGCTCGCGCTGTCCTCGCCGCCGGTGAAGTTGAAAAGACGAGCGCGCCGGGATTTGAATCGAGAAAAGAAGTCTTTTGAGAATTCCTGACAATAGTTCCGACGCCGCCCCGGGTGGAAATGCATTTCGACTATCGAACTTAGTCCATATCGCTGCCGAGTCTCAAGGCAGAACCGAATGGGGCGCGCGCCATGAAGGTAATCACATCAGTTACATTCTAGCAAGGGGGTTCTAATGTTTCCGATTTGGCTAGAGGCGGGTTTGTGGGGATTGCTCGCGGGGTCTGCGCTGCTTGTCGGCGCTGCTGCGGGTTACTTCGCCAGAGTGCCGCAACGACTCATCGCCGCCGTCATGGCCTTCGGCGGCGGCGTCCTGATCTCCGCGCTCTCCTTCGACCTGATGGACGAAGCCTACAAGCGCGGCGGATTCGACTCGACCGCCGCCGGTTTCCTGGGAGGCGCAGCCGTCTATACGGCGGCCAACTGGTATCTGGCGCGGCAGGGCGCGAAGCACCGCAAGCGTTCGGGCGACCAGCAACCTTCCGAAGCTGATAAGAGCGGCAGTGGGCTGGCGATTGCGGTGGGCGCGCTCCTCGACGGCATTCCCGAATCCATCGTCATTGGGGTGAGCATGATCGGCGGCGGCGCAGTGAGCTGGGTAGCGGTGGCAGCCATCTTCCTCTCGAACATCCCCGAGGGGCTGTCGAGTTCAGCCGGGATGAAACGGGCGAACCGCTCGGCGCGTTACATCTTCGGCGTGTGGGCGGGTATCGCCACAGTTTCGGGCGTCGCGGCGCTCGTCGGCTACGCCGTCTTCAGCCACTTCTCCGGGGAAGTCATCGCTGCGACGACGGCCGTGGCGGCGGGCGCAATCCTCGCCATGCTCGCAGACACCATGATGCCGGAGGCGTTCGAGGAGGCGCACGACCTCGCGGGTCTCATCACAGTGGTCGGCTTCCTCGCCGCCTTCATCCTCACCAAACTCGGCGAACGGTGAGCCCTATCATGTGCAACAGCGCACCGGCATGATATAGATTTGAGGACGGCATGGCGATATTCCTTATGCAGGGAACGTAGCCGGGAGAAGTCTGTATGAAGATTGTAGGTATTATCGGGGGCATCGGGCCGGAGTCGACCGTCGAGTATTACCGTCTGATTATGACCTCCTACCGGGAACAGCGAAGGGACGGGAGTGCCCCGCCGATCATCATCAACAGCATCGATATGAAGAAGATGCTGGATTTCATCGCGGCGAACGAGTTACCGGAGGTCATAGAGTATCTGGTCGGCGAAGTGAGAAGGCTCGCGCGGGCCGGGGCTGATGTAGGGTTGCTGGCCGCCAACACGCCGCATGTCGTTTTCGAGGAGATTAGCAGCCAGTCACCCATTCCCCTCGTGAGCATCGTCGAAGCCACATGTGCAGAGGCGAAGGCGCTGGGGCTCAAAAGACTGGGCCTGTTCGGCACGCGCTTCACCATGCAGGGACACTTCTACCCGGACGTGTTCTCTAGAGAAGGGATTGCGCTGGTCGCGCCGAGCGAGGATGAGCAGAGGTTCATTCATGACAAGTATATGAATGAACTAGTGAGGGGTATTTTCCTTCCCGAGACGCGAGAGCGATTGCTGAAGGTAGCGAGCCGCCTGAGAGAGCAAGAGGGCATTGAAGGTCTCATCCTGGGCGGGACGGAACTGCCTTTGATTTTGCAGGGTGAGACAGCCGCAGGCGTACCCCTCCTGGATACGACCCGGATTCATGTCAAAGCAGTGGTCGCACAACTTTTACTGTAGAAGCGTTATCAGTCCTCGCTGCTTCGGCGAAGCGTCTGGCAGCGTCGCTCGTATGACGAATTCAAGAATCTCCCCTCCACGCGCACCGCTCTCGCCAGTGTGGAATCAACGTCGCGCACGCGCCGATCTCACCGAAGATGGAGACGAGCCCCGCGCAGAGCGCCGAGAGTAGCGCATAAAATAGCCAGTTCATTTAGTCCTCAGCCCCGTCTTGCTCCTTCGCGTCAGTCGCCGCCTGTTTATTTCTCGAATGCGTGTACTTGATGATTTCTACGTCGGAGATGGCGATCAACCCTTCATCCACCATCTCATCGAGCGCGGGCAGGATGCTCCTGATCTTCTCTTCCGTGTCGATGACCGAGATCATCACAGGCAAATCCGTCGAGAGACCGAGCCAGCCCGACTTGTGTACACGTTGCTGCGCACCGTAGCCCATGACCCCGCGATAGACGGTCGAGCCCGCGATGTCCATCATGCGAAGCTTCTTCACGATTGCCTCGTGCAGCGGCTCACCTTCCCAGCGGTCGCTCTCTCCGATGTGGATGCGGAGCATCTTGGCTTTGCCTTCCAGCTTCAGGTGTTCCATAGCTCGCTCCTCCTCACGCGGCGCTTCCGTACTGCTCGACTTGATGACGTTTGTATCCTGCACCTCAATCAGCCCCTTGCCCACGATCTCGTAAATCCAGGGCAACAGGGCGTTGATCTTTTTCTCCGAGTCGATGGCTTCGACTCTGACGGGCACGTCTTCTGTCAAGCTGAAGAGATGCGCCTCATGAACTTTTCCGCTCGCGCCGTAGCCTGACACGGCGCGCGTCACCGTCGCACCGGCGCAGCCGTGTCTGTGGAGGAACATCACCACCTCTTCATATACTGGTTTACCGTGGTGCTTCTCCTGCGCACCTACGTAGATAACGAGCTTCTTCGCTGGCCCTCTTTCGAGCATCAGTCTTCCACCCTTTCTCAGTCCGTCGGCGCGAGACGAATAAACATGGTCGGCTGCACCTGCACAAGTCCGTGCTCGCCTAGCAGCCCCGCGACGCGTTCCGCCGCAGGCTTAATCTTTCTGCTCTCATCGACTGCTTCGATGATGACGGGTAGGTTCTCCATCGAGACCTCATTCATGTAGGAGTGGACGCGCCGTCGCACGCCGTAACTCATCACGCCTTTGGTCAGCGTCGCACCTTTGATTCCCTCTTCGTGTAAGAGGCCGAGCACCGCTCTGTGCAATGGCTGGTGCTCGTGGCGCTCGTCTCCGCCGACGAAGACCGTCAGTTTGGAGGCCGGTTGTAGTTCCTTATCCATCGGGCTTTACCCTCGTTTCGTCGGGACTCTCTTCTCTTTTCCTTTCGGCTTCGCTTCAATCGTGCTGTCGCGTATGTCCCGCTCCATGCCCGTCCCTTGCGCCTGCTCGCTTGAGTCCGCCCGGGTCTCAAACCGTGTGTAAACAGCGCGGCTCGTGATGGGCACTTTCTCTAACCTTCTTGCTGCAAATATTCCTGCCCAGACGGCCGCGAACCCAACAATAAAACTCAATACGACGTTGAGGAAAGCGTAAAGCATCTCTTTCTCTTCAACGAGGCGGGCCGTCTCGTACTCGAAAGTCGAGAAGGTCGTGTAGGCTCCGACAAAACCGACGGCCACGGCGAGGCGCAGGTGCGGGTTGATGCTGAGGCGCTCCGTCGCCAGCGTGAGGAAGAAGCCGATGATGAATGAGCCGGTGACGTTAATGACGAAGGTCGCGGTCGGGAAGGGCGTGGCGGTGCGCGAGAGCACAGAGCCACCCAAGTAGTAGCGCAGACAAGCGCCGAGAGCGCCCCCGGCGGCGACCATCAGGTAATTTGTCAGCGTTCGCACTTTACCTCCCATAAACCAAAACTCCTAACCACGGCGCACAAGGTGCGTCCCAGTTAGGAGTCATCAACCCTGCCTGAAGCCGGGTGGTTATACGGCGAACTCCATCGCCTCTTTTCCTGGTATTCTACACTATTCAGGCGTTTTTCGTCGCACTACTGACAACAGACGCTACCCCTTCTGTAATGAGTTCACGGTTTGGAACATCGGCCTTGAACGGCTTTGCACAAATTAAGGACTGCATAAATAGTCCGAGATTATTCATTCCACATGAATATTTGTGCAAAGCGGCCGCGAGGATCAATGTCGGAGAGGCGTGCCCCGAATCTGCCCCAGACGAAGAACGGCGACCGTTGCGGGCCGCCGTAAACTCTTGAAAATATTGGTAGCGGGGGGGAGGCTTGAACTCCCGACCTTGGGGTTATGAATCCTATTTCTAACCCTCTACTAAGTATTACTAGGTCTGATGAAATGCGATAAAACAAAGTAGCAGCCGCCAAATTTCGCTTACGTCTGACCGCATAAGACTAGATAACTCCGCCATTTTTCCGCCAACCACTAAGAACAGATTTCTGGTAGTTTCGTCATAGGATTCTCAAAGAACCCGGTACGGCCAAGTCTTGCGGATGAGAGACGGGCTGATTTGCGGTCGGGTGCATGCCGTTCCTATGCAAAGTCAACACTCAAGCCGCAGCATTGAGCGCGCGGAGCTTACGATTGTACAAGCGGTCTTCCAAGTACCAGTAGTCCAGTTCTTTCTTCAGCAGCACGAAGATGATCGTCAGTAGCTTCCGAGCAGTCGCACAGATGGCCTTGCCTGCACCCTTCTCCCGTTTCTTCTTCTGATAGAACTCCATCAAAGGCGTGTTAGTCCGGTTGACCATCGCCAGCACCGCCTGAATGCAGACCGTGCGCAGCCGCTTCCTGCCGCGCTTCGTGATCCCGCCGTGCCGCGTCGTCTCGCTCGATTGCTTCGTCGAGGTCGCTAGTCCGGCATAAGAGACCAACTGCTTTGAGGTCTCGAACAACTCTATGTCCCCGACCTCCGCCAACAGACTGATGGCGCTCAAGAGGTTCAGTCCATGGACCTGAAGCAACCGCCGCAGTCCTTTGAGAGCTTGCCCGTGCCTTGCCACCTCTTCCTCAATCTGCTTGATCTCGGAGTCGAGTTGCTCGACCTGTCTCAGGCAAGCACGCAACACGAGCAGGTCGGCGGCAGGAAGATCGTCACGACTCACCAGCCGGGCGTGGCTCACACGAGAAGCGAAGGCCGCGCGCGTCAGCGCCACCCCGTTTCGGGAGAACGCGGCGTGCGCCATGTTCTTCAGCTTCGTCCGCATCGAGACCAGCGTCTCTCTGGCTTGTAGTAGCTGGCGCAGTATCCTGACCTGCTCACTCGGCACCGGCACTTCGGGCAGCCATCCTAACTTGAGAGAGCGGGCCAGCGCCGAGGCATCCGCCTTGTCGGTCTTCTTCGACTTGGCGATGACGCCGAAGCGGTAGGTGTCAAGGACTGCGACGCGGCTGACGTGGCCCTTCACCTGGTCGTAGAAGTAGTGGACGTTCTGCGTGGCCTCGACCACCACTTCGTCCACCTTCCTGAGCCGCCACTTGAAGCGCGAGAGTCCTCACACTGGGCCAACTCTATTCTTCCTTATTTGTGCAACAACGCCCGTCCTGAGATTGGCCTACACTTTTTAACGGGGTTACATCAAGCACGGCTGCTTCGATTGCATTGTCATCCGGGTCTAATCTTGAAACACAGCCCACACAGTTGGTTCAACACTCTGCCGAACGAAGGGCTCGCTATTGACAATCAACTGTAGCGGGAATACTGTACGCTCACCTCAAGCCTCGCGTACCCGCTGACGAGAGTCTTTCTTGTTAGCCTCACATGACTGATAAAAGGATTTTGCATCATGAAGCGCCCCTCACCTGAAACTCACATCCTACGTCGGCTGTCGCTCACTTTATTCGTTCTAAGCTTTATACTTCTAGCCGTCAAGCCTAATCCCTCAGTTGCTGACGAGCGGGCGTCGCTCGGGCCGAGAGTTGAAATCGAAACGCCTGTAAAGATGATTATCAACAAGAAGCCTCTCCAAACCGCCCCGCCGCCAAAGTTACATATCACCGGCCGAGTTGTGGACTCACGGAATAATCCCGTCAAAGGCGCGCAGGTGCGCGCGTCGGGGCGGCCCGTGGTGATCACCGACCGAAATGGGGAGTTTAAAATTCGCAGCTTGGCCAGGACCGAGCGGCTGGCCGTGAGTTTCAGCGCACCCGGCTTCATGGATACCACTAGAATCTACAAAGTCGGCGAGTCGTCTCGCATCACCGGCAACGTCGTCGTCATCTGGCCCAGAGCCGCGCCATCTTCCTTGGACGCGGCGCGGGGCGGAAGACTTTCCTTCCCAGACGGTGCCGTCAGCTTCCCACCCAACTCGCTGGTTGATATGCGAGGCCGCCCTCTGCGCGGCAGCGTTACGGTCTCTTTCTCAACGCTTGATGTCTCCGACCGGAGACAAGTCAGGAGTGCCCCTGGCGATTTCACCGCCAGGATGCGCGATAAGAGGATACGTCAACTGGAAACCTACGGGATCTTTGAAGTCTATGTCGAAGACTCAAGGGGGCGGCGCGCTAACCTCGCGCCAGGCCGCAAAGCAGCAGTCGAACTATTCATCCCGCGGGCGCGTCGGCCTACCGCCCCTAAAGTTGTCGGGCTATTCAGCTTCGACACGAACAGTGGCCTCTGGATCGAAGCGGGGACGCTCCAGGCCACCGGGCAGCAAGCCTCTTACGAGACCCCGATAACTAGTATCATTACGATCTGGAATGCGGACGAAGCACTCGAAACCACTTGCCTTAAGCTGCAAGTGCTGTATGACAACAACCAGCCAGCGCCGCCGGGAACTAAGGTCGAAGCCGAGGGGGTCGATTATTCCGGCTCATCCCCTGTTGCTTATACCACTGGCACAAGCGGGGAAGTCTGCCTGTCGGTCAAGAGGTGCGCGACCGTGAGAGTGACGGCTTTTGATCCGGCCAACCCTGCGATAAATAGCTGCCCTCTAAATATCACGAGTCCCTGCCACGTGGCCAACGCCGGCGATTGCGCTAACGCCTCGCTCTGCCCTCTTCAGCCCCAACAAATTTATATACCGATTGTGTCGAGCGGCGACCTCTATCATGATTTAAATGCTCACAACCCGGCAAACTGGCACGCAGCCGACGGGTGGACTAACTTTGACTCGGTAAATAACCCCGCCTACGACGTCTGGTGGCTAGACGACAACGTCCTTTTCTTTGGTGATGGCCTTATGCGCCTGCATCTGAACAACACGCCTGCGCCTCCAAATAGCAGCGTGCACTATAACTCAGGTGAGTATCGAACCAACGCCACCTATGGCTACGGCGCGTACGAAGTCTGCTTAAAAGCCGCTAGCGGCCCGGGGTTGATGACCTCTTTCTTCACATACACTGGCCCCTTCGAGACCCCTTCGACCCAGCACGACGAAATAGACATCGAATTTCGGGGCCTGGACACCAATTTTATGTGGACGAACTTTTTCTTTAACCATTCTGCTGCCGGTCACGAGGCAGCGATTCCGCTCGGTTTCGACGCGGCCTACGGCTTTCATCGTTACAAGTTCGTCTGGACACAGAACACAATCGAGTGGTTCGCGGACGGCGTGTCGAAGCGTACGGTGAATCACTCGGCGAGCGACCCTTTACCGCTGTTTCCGAGCAAAATCATGATGAACTTATGGTCCGGGCAGGACACAGAGAATAGCTGGTTCGGGGATTTCACATACCAAGGCCCCGTTCAAGCTGAGTATGATTGGATTAAGTATTCACCTTAAGGGGAAACGGATATGTTGAGCGAGCCATCTAACGCCGGAAGTACTAAGCATTCTGTGTAAGTGAGTTTTGGTTGAGTCCGCCCATCGGTACTCGCCCTTCAAACAGTATAGCGAACTGGTTCATCGCTCCGCTCCAGTCTCTGATCGGCATCGTCCACCGCTTGCTGATATTTTTCAAAGCCAGATACATCAGCTTGAACACGGCCTCATCGTTCGGGAACATTGAACGGTTCTTCGTCAGCTTCCGCAACGTCATGTTCAAGGGCCTACTCTATTCTTCATTATTTGTGCAACAACGCCTGCGGGTTTCCGTGATACAAGTTATTCATTCTAAGAACTGTTTGTAATTTTTTTTAGTAATAAGTATTTCGGCCATATTGCTACCATTATAGCTAGGAACTATTGCCGGGTGTCCATTGATAGACATCTTGAATGCCCCATTTTTATCGCTTCCATACTTAAGACGCAAATTGCTCTCACAAGCAAAATACTTAGGTTCACATGATTCTAAAATCATCCGTGTTCCAATTCCATTATCAAGTCGTGCTTCAATCCAAACACTCTCATGTCTGGGTCTACGTAAGAGTCAAAGGTGCGAGGAATCGGGATGGCTGCCATTTTCTTAAGCTCTCCTTTAAATTTTGAGAAGCAAATAACTCCGATAAACCCTGTGAAGGTTTTTTGGATTATTATTTGGAGCTATTACCTGCGAGGACTGAAGACGGAACGGCGTTTTCTTGAATTCTTCACCGCCAACGAGACAGATATAAGCAGGGCCGATTGCTTCAACGTCAACGCATGAATTTGCAGCGAATTGCAGGGCAAGCAACGAGAGCATGCAAGATAACAAGGTTGTAGGCTGTGTGAGTCTGTCAAGTAAGGACTCACGCCGCACAAGAGGTTATAAGGCCATTAACGAAGGCGTAGACTATCCGAGCAGCGGTCTGAGAGTCAAGAGGAATATTCGGATGCTCGAATTATGCGAATCAAAATGTCGAGTTAGCATGACACCAAATTGCGGGCTGTTCTTTACAATTCTCGGCTTGTGCATACAGGCAGGAGAAAATGTTGACATCTCCAATCGTATAAGAGTATAAGTCCATGTCTAGTTGGATGTATTGAGATTATTTGAAAGTTTCCGCCAAGTCTTCAATGGCGCGTCACCCTCCGCATTGCCTTAAATGAACGCGCTAGTTTTTATGCCATTTGATAACCACCGCTGACTCACAAAGTCAATGCAGCCGTCAATCAACTGTAGCTGTCCGTTCAAGGAGAGATAAATTATGGGCTGGTGCGCTGATCCATATCTTACTTACTTGAAATCATTTGGTTATAACGTAATCCGATTACCTAAGGCAGATTTGAAGCCTTTACAGCTCATGGCTAAACAGGGAAAGGAGCTCAATAAACTAGGTGATTTAACTACACTTCTTGTGGCTGGCGAGAATATAGCAGTGCCTAAGATTGAAGCTGATACGGTAGCTGCTAATATCTCGGGACAGCGAACTGGAGAAGTCAGCATTGGAATCGGCCTTTCAATATTGGGAAATATTATAGGTGCGATGGGAGGCTCGAAACTAGGTCTGGAAACTTCGTACAAACAGGCTAAAAGTGCAGCCTTCGAGTTCACCGGCGTCCTGGAAGACAAAATTGAGTTGATAGAGCTGGATCAGTACTTGGCTGACGCCGACGTTAACCCATTCTCCAGGTACGTGGCGGATATGCTTGAGGCGGACGAACTTTACGTTACCACGGCTACGATTAAGAGCACCAAGTTTACGATTGAGGCCAAGAAATCTGACGGTACTTCTTTGGAGGTAGAGGTTCCGGTGATTCAGGGGATAGTCGGCAGTAATGTCAAAGTCGCCAACGAGCAAAGCACGACTACCAAAGTAAGTTACGAGGGGAATATTCCGCTTGTATTCGGCTTTCAAGCAATTCGCTTGTTTTACGAGAAAGGCCAATACAAACGATTTAAGCCGCTTGAGCCCGGCTTTGGCATGAGGTCACTAGAGAAGGTTCCCGATAACGATTCAGAGTGGCTGACGACTGAGAGCCCTTTCGTGGACATGCAGGGCTTCAATGTTTAGCGCAGGCACGGCGATGGTTCTCGGCCGCGTTCAACTATGCCGATCCCTCCGCTTGACCTAATCGTGTTCGGGAAATTTAACCCAGAGTTCTACAAAATAATGCAGAGGCTATCGCGTCTCTAAAGGTTCGGCCATGAAGAAGAATCGGGCTATAGTTATTGGAATAGATAAATATGAAGTAAAGGATTGGCGTCTAAAGGGTGCCGTAAGAGATGCGCTGGAAGTGAGAAATTGGCTCCTGCGGCCGGACGGCGGAAATGTACGCGAGCAGGAGATGTTTCTTTTGCTGTCCCCTCTCGATACGAGCAGTATCCCTTCCGGCCTGACCTATTACCCAGCCGACAGTTCGACCATCGTTGAAGCGATTGACCGGGTCGTTAAAGAAAGCGGGGGCGAAGCTGAGCGCTTCTATTTTTATTTCGCGGGCCACGGGTTAACACACCGCTATGCGAATCGCTACGAAGAGGCGCTGGCGGCTAGTGATTTTACCGCCCTTCATACCGATCAATCTCTAGAGATTGATTCCATCCTTCATTTCTTCAGGGCAACCCAGTTTAAGGATCAGTTCTTTTTCATCGACGGCTGTCGTGACATACCCTGGGACGAAGACAAGGAGCCGGAATTTATGACAGGTCGCTATCCCCGGCCGAAAAGGATAAATTTCAGGTTGCCTCCGGTTCAACAGTTCGTCATGTATGCGACCTCATTGGGCTTGCGAGCGGCCGAGGTGCCGGACGCTGATAAGAGAGAAAGGGGGGCTTTCACATCGGCAGTCCTAAATGGGTTGGAAGGCTACGGTAAAGCCAAAGTATGGGATAGCGGAAGGCAAAAATACCTAGTCCGATGGGAAACACTTTTCGAGTATGTTAAAGATGAGGTCAGTAAAATTAAAGACCTCGTCATAGACGCTCGCGGTAATAAGCACATTCAAGTACCCCAACAAGGGGGAGGCCAGCGGGGGACGCCGGGCAGGGATAGCAATCCTATAATTACATTTATTCCAGACAATAAAATTAAGGACGAGACTTTGGAGGTTTATGTAGACCCGTCGGTAATCGCCTCGTCGGCGGAGGTGAGTGTCAGGAGAGATGACAAGGAGTTTGGGAAAGAAACTCGAATAACGAATCTGCCTGTGAGTTTCACCCTTAAGCCGAGAGAGTACAGCGTATATGCTTCGGCCCCCGAACATCTTCCGAAAGAAGAGCTGTGGCCCGTACCCCTGTACTATTCCCAAGACCTTACTGTAAATTTGATTCGCAAATCTCCTGCGGAACCTTCTGAGGATTCTAGTGAAATGATCTCAGCTTCGTCTGACGTTAGATAAAATTGTAGGTCAGGATAGTGGCTCTTTTCCAAACAGCTTCAGATGCCGGAGGCATTTGGTCAATATGGAGGAGAGGAACCCTCTAGTATGGACATTGTCAATTCAATGAATCCGCCGCTTCATCTCGGCACAGCACGTTTAGAGATCAGAACCAGCGATCCCTGTGCTTACCTTGAGCTGACTGATAGCACGGGTGAAATCATAGAAATTGGTCAAGGTTATCTGCAATGTGTAGACCTTCCCTCAGGTTTTTATCGCGGACGGTTACGCACGCCCGAAGGTGAAGTGGTAGAGCAATTGGTTGAGCTACGTGCCGGCGAAAAGAAAACTCTGTCTTTAACAGCCCCCGCGCTGTCAGAAACTTCTCGGATGAAGGAGGCCATTAAAACCGCCAAGTTCTCCCTGAACGACGATAACACCTTACAAGTAACTGAGGTGTCCGATCCCAGAATAGGCCCGATAGCTTCACCTCAGCTTTCAACAATCCTGACTGTCGCTGGCTCCATCGCGACCTTCGAGAATTATGAATTTCCGGCCGGCCATATTCGCAATCTCGGCTTGCAGGCATTCAAGGTCGCCCCGATTGGTAGCAGTTCGAGCGCCCTTTATCTCTTGTTGGGCTCTGAATTCGACGACAGGGCGGACGAGCGTGATTATATTTCAAGCGTTCGCTTACGCTTTTGGCAGCAGTTAAGCCCGGTGCCCTCGCGCACTATCGGCCTTCATAAACTCCCTTCGCTGAGTGGGGTCGGAGCGCTCGCCCATCCTGTAACGAGAGGAAACTACTGGCTTTCAATTGAGCACCCTGATCAGGAGCCTCTCGTTTTAGCGCTCAGTTTGCTTCCGAGGCGGATATCCATGTTAGTGCTTCAACGAGATGTAAGAGGACTAATTAACATTTTCCAATATTCTCCCAGCCCTAAGCATGACGAGACGACAGAACCTAGACGGCTCAGGCAATTGGAACTCGTCCAGCGTTTCTACACAAATGGGCGCTTTGATTATGCTCACCGTGGCGCGGAGGAATTACTGAAGACAGGTATTACTGACCCTATAACCGGGTGTCTCGGTGGCTACTTGAGGTTGAAATTTAATAAGGCCGGGGAACTTGGTGGGCTGGCAGAAAGTATGCTCAGGGACTATGGCAGCCTGGCTGATAGCTATATCCTGTGGGCCGAACATCTAATTAGTCTAGGTAGAGAGAGTGAGGCCGAAACCGCTTTTTCCGCCGCATTGGATTTAGGCGTCCCCACGTTTTTTGACGGTCTCGCCTTACTGGTTAACGGCATAGATCAATTTCAAATCGAGCATCCTAAAGCTAATTTTTTAAGGCAGGCCGTCGAATACCATGAACCGGATTATCTCTTTTCAGCACGGTCTTATCAACAACTTGTTCTTGGAACATTACTGGAAGCCACATCAAATATTAGGGAGCGCTCTTCTGGAGAGGTACAAGCAAAGTATCCGGCATATATAGATCACATTAGTACATTCCGCAACATCGGCATCATGGCGCACATCGATGCCGGTAAGACGACGACCACCGAGCGTGTGCTCTATTACACGGGCGTCTCGCACAAGATCGGCGAAGTGCACGAAGGCACGGCGACGATGGACTGGATGGAGCAGGAACAGGAGCGCGGCATCACGATCACCTCGGCTGCGACGACCTGCTTCTGGAAACGCGAGGGCACGGAGTATCGCATCAATATCATAGACACGCCCGGCCACGTCGACTTCACAATGGAAGTCGAGCGCTCTCTGCGTGTGCTCGACGGTGCGGTCGCGGTCTTTGACGGCGTCGCTGGAGTCGAGCCGCAGTCGGAGACCGTCTGGCGTCAGGCCGATAAATACGGCGTGCCGCGCATCTGCTTTATCAACAAGCTGGATCGCGCGGGCGCAAGCTTTCAGCGTTCGTTCGATTCCATCGTCACGCGTCTTGGCGCAAACCCCGTCGCTCTGCAAATCCCCATCGGCCTCGAAGACCAGTTCAAGGGCGTCATCGATCTGATTACGATGAAGGCGCTGATCTGGAATGACGAGACGAAGGGCGCGGAGTACGAGACGACGGATATTCCCGCAGACCTTCAGGCGGAAGCCGAAGCGGCGCGCGAGAAGATGGTCGAGGCGGTCGCAAGCGTCGACGACGACCTGATGATGAAGTACCTCGAAGGCGAAGAGATTTCCGAGAAGGAGATTCGCGCAGGGCTGCGCAAAGGTACTATTGAAATCAAGCTCGTTCCAGTCGTCACGGGCTCTGCTTTTAAGAACAAGGGTGTGCAGACGCTGCTCGACGCGGTAGTCGATTATCTTCCGAGCCCGCTCGACATTCCTCCGATTGAAGGCGTCAACCCGAAGTCGGGCGAGACCGAATCGCGTCCACCCGATGCGAGCGCGCCGTTTTCCGGCCTCGTCTTTAAGATCATGGCCGACAAGCATCTGGGCCAACTCTCTTTCGTGCGTATCTACTCGGGCACGATCAGGGCGGGCTCTTACGCTTACAATCCGATCAAGGATTCGCGCGAGCGTGTGGGTCGCCTGATGCGTATGCACGCCAACAAGCGCGAGGACATTGACGAAGCAAGTGCTGGCGAGATCATCGCCATCGGCGGTATGAAGCAGGTCACGACGGGCGACACCGTGTGTGACGAGAACAAGCCCATTGTGCTCGAAGCGATGGAGTTTCCAGCGCCCGTGATTCGCGTCGCGGTTGAGCCGAAGACGCGCGCCGATCAGGACAAGTTAGGCGTCGCTCTTTCGCGTCTCGCGCAGGAAGACCCTTCGTTCAACGTCTCGACCGATCATGAGACGGGCCAGACGATCATCGCTGGCATGGGCGAGCTGCACCTTGAGATCATCGTTGATCGCATGAAGCGCGAGTTCGGTGTCGAGGCCAACGTCGGCAAACCTCAGGTCGCCTATCGCGAGACCATTACACAGCCAGCGCCCGGCAAAGAGGTCTTTAAGAAACAGACGGGCGGTCGCGGTCAGTACGGTCACGTCGAGTTGGAGATCGAGCCAGCGCCGGGCGAAGGCTTCGTCTTCGAGAACAAGATTACGGGCGGGGCCATCCCGCGCGAGTTCATCGAGTCGACCGAGCAGGGCATACGCGAAGCGATGGAGCGCGGCTTCCTCGCCGGCTACAAGCTGGTGGACATTAAGGTGAGCCTGGTGTTCGGCTCCTACCACGAGGTTGACTCCGACGAGCGCTCGTTCCACATCGCGGGCTCGCGCGCCTTCCAGGACGCGGTGAGTAAGGCGAGGCCGGTGCTCTTAGAGCCGATCATGCGCGTCGAAGTTGTGACGCCGGAGGAGTACATGGGCGCTGTCAACGGCGACCTCAATCGTCGTCGCGGGCAGATCGAGAAGATGGAACCCCGTCCGGGCGGCGTGCAGGTCATCACGGCCTTCGTCCCGCTCTCGGAGATGTTCGGCTACACGACCGATCTCCGATCCGCAACGCAGGGGCGCGCTACCTCCACTATGCACTTCGAGCGTTACTATCAGGCGCCACAGGATATTACTGAGAAATTAATCGCGCGAACCGAAAGAGTTGCACACGAGTAATCAACTCAGAGCCAGCCAGAGCGTTTGAAGAGCATGTAAAGGAGTGCGGACAATCCGAATGTAACCACTAGTACCGCAGGGTATCCGTAAGACCACTCCAACTCCGGCATCGCCTTGAAGTTCATGCCGTAGATTCCCGCGATCATCGTCGTGACGGTGACATACGGCACGTCATGTTCTCACACCATCAACTCGGGACCGCATACTACGATCTGGGCCAATTCTCAAAGTCGAGGGATTATCACATGAGGGCCGCTGGGACGGCCGGAGTCATCGGTGATTTGGCCCAGATGGATAATAGCGAACACGAACTCGGAATGCTGGACTTTCCACCTGGGCGACTCCTGCGCGCCACCTTCGGCACGCGGTTAGGTGAAGCCAGTTATAATGCCTTTGAGATCGCCGACCTTATGGGCCACTCTGACATCAAGACTACACGCCGGTATGTCAGAGTAATGGAAGGCAAGAAGCGCGAGGCCGTAAAGGCCACGATGTTTCAGCAGGGCCGGGTGATTGAAATGCCCATGGAGATGCGGAAAGAGGCGTAATTCGTTGTTTAATCTTGAGCTTAGCAACAATGGCCTAACGCCCGAATTAACCTGCGCCGAGCATAGCCATTCAATCTGCGACGCGATGAAGCATGATGAAAGCCATGCTATCTAGGCGTCGGGTTGAACGAGTTGTTGGGCTGCCCATTATCGAAGCGAGACGCCTTCCGTTCCTATGTAGGCCAAAGCCATTCAAGATATCACCATAAGATAACGCGGCAACATATCGCCCACTGCCAGATTCGAGACATCATCCAAGTCGCGAATTATTTTCCAGCCGCACGGTTTATCTCAAACAGCGTCCTGACTTTCAATTATGCTGCCTTGTTCATCTGCTAGAAGTATGACTTACCCGCTATTTATCACCTCCATCTCCTCACCTGCCCCAAATTACTGAGTAAAACTATTGACACTCTACTCCGCATAGTAATATCTTCCCGTATGTTAATCACCGCTGACAGGAGCTTTCCTTGTTAGCCTTAACCTATCTGTTTGAAGAAAGCTGGATCGTTCTCACGCGAGCCGCTCAATTACTGCATTTAACCTCTTAAATATATGGAACAGTTGATTACTCAATCAAGAGCTTATTTTGAAGCCTTATATTTCCTCTCGGGAATTATAGTTGCTATTGCTGCTTTATTTGCACTGAGACAAATCCGACTTATGAAGCGCGACATAATGGCTAAGAGTGAAAGAGCAGCGAAAGAAAAAGCAATTGAAGCGGCGTTCAAATATGCAGAATTAGGGAAGATATTTATGCAATGCCTCACTACACTCGAAGAAACTTTACGAGAATCGTACAAGGGGCCAATAGGTGATTTCACTCCGAGCTCTATCCCAGAAGAGCTAAAAAAGCGCGCGGAGGAACGCCGTGCCAGCGGAGTGTTTAAGCATCCTCTAAATACTCTCGATGTAATTGCTGCAAATTTTATCTCTCGTGTGGCGGACGAGGAAATTGCATTCCCGATTTTTGGCAGAGGATTTTGTCTTACTGTGGATGCTCATTACGATGTTATCGCCATGTCTAGAAAATACCCGGCTCATGCCCCTTTTTCCAATACTGTCCAACTATATAAAATTTGGTTACGCCGCTTATCGAGAACTGAGCTTGAGCAAGTGAAACAGGACGCGGATGAACAACTTAAAAAAATCCCAGATAGTAAAATTTCACCGCTAACACCATTTCCTAATAAGAGATCTTAAATGTCTGCGATACATTTAAGACTCATGCAATTTAACGCCAGAATTGAGCCAACCTCCTAATGGTATTGCTCCAGAATCGGACTTCACTTGGCTTTATCGCCTTGTTATTCGCGGGGCGCGACAATCCTAATTGAGTGGTATCGGTCTAACACCACTCAATCATCCCCTTCCTTAGACAGAAGTGACTTCGGCAATCTTTAACTCGCCAGACGGAGGGCGTTAGCGAAGCCGTCCCGTCAGGATGTTCAGTGAGCTTCCAACGCGGCCGCTCGTCTGGCAGGAGGCTCATGTGAAGCGTCTCGCCGCACCCGCACGGACAGACCATTGCAGCGAGCCATATGTATTCCGCCTCGCCCACTATGTAAATGGTCCGGCCGTCCAGTTCGTCAGGCAACTCCTCAACTCTAATAGCTTTGATTGGAGCAGGCCGCCTATGGAGCCAGCCCAGAAGTAGGCTCCATAGCGCACTCCACAATCTTCTGAGCAACCTCATGCGGCCTTCTCCGTACTACCGTCACTTAACTCGGCCATTTCCAGGAGCGGCCTGACGTCACCCCGCCCGAGATGACGCGCCAAGATGCGGCATGGTTGGCCTTCGGACTCGTTGTAGAACTGCACCTGCGTCAGGCTGAGGCCGTATTCAGCGAAGTCGGCGTTGCCATCATCGCGATACGTGTGGAGGCGGGCAAGGAGTTCATTGACAGCCATTGCGGCAAACAGCATATTGACGCTTATGACTGCGGGCCGGTCTTCTTGGGCTCCGACGATATATTTCGAGCGGAGTTGCTCCTTATAGGCTGCTGGGTCAGTGCGTCTGAGGCCCGCAGCGCGCACCTGCTCCAAGGTGAACATTCGGCGGCTCAGAAGGCTGGAGCGGCCTGGCTGGAGATAATGAACCGTGCCGCAGATCTGCTCGACACCGCCATGGCCATCTGCTTCGAGTTTAATGCCGACATCAAAATACGGCAGCACGTAGAAGGTCGCGAGCTTGTTGAGCAGGAAGCGTCCGTCTATGCTGTCCATGCTGCCGATGACGATGTCGGCCTGGGCTACCGCCCTGACCAGTTCTGGGTCGAAGAGATTGCGGGCGAAGGTCACGACCTCGGTGCCGAGCCCCATCCGCCTTATGGCCCGCGCCAGCATCTCCACTTTGAACACACCGTTTCTGGCATCGCCCATGGTGGCGTTCAGGATGCGATTCAGGTTCTTCTCTTCTACGCGGTCTGGGTCGACAAGAATCAGCTTTCGGACACCGAGGCGGGCGAGCTGCTCAATGATGGGGCTGCCAGTTCCGGAGGCGCCAATGACCGCGACGGTGAGTCGACTCAAGATCGCGGCGGTGCCGGCCCCGAAGGCTTGCGCGTGGCGGCGGGCGAACTCACGCACGTGAGCGATCTTCTCCAGGGGTAACCAGAAGTGTAGGTCGTCGCCGACGATGGAGACCATCGACAGCGGCTCGAACTCGCCGGCTAGGGTGACGACGCGGCCGAAGATGCGCCCATCAGGCAACATGATGGCGCTCGCATGCGGGTACTCGTTGTCCATCCAGCCGTAGACGGAGGCGAAGAGATCGTGGTCGGAGGCGTCGTCCCATTCGGAGAACTTTTCAAGGCCGCCGGGGTGACTGTGGATCTTCACTACGGCGAGGCCGCGCTTGGCGGCCTCGCTCAAATGCGGCAGTAGCACGTCTGTCGACCAAGTGACGCGCACGGGGGTGCGCGTGCTGCACTGGTTGTAGGGAACTGGTATTATCTGCCGGGCAGTTAAACAGTGGCGCGATTCGCCGGCGCAGCGTCCGCACAATATGACGGCGGCGGCTTCGTTACCGTCACCGGTGTAAAGATGAGCTTTGAGCAGCGCGTGCTGCTCGCCAGTGAGTCTAAGTACTACGTCCATGATTTCACGCACTCCTCTTAAGTCTGAATTCCCGTTCCAGCCAGTCGTTGACCAGAGCAAGGTGAGTTGAAAGGTCGTCTTCACCCGGTCGCCACGGATTAACCCCAGAGCGGTGTCTCGACCATTGCTGGTACGTCTTACCGTCGAGTGGATAAGGGGTGAGTGCGGTCACCGTTACCCTGTCAAGACGGGCAAGAGGCGGGTGAAAATAGACCATATCGAGCTGGGCTTCCGGGTATCCTGTCCCAATCCTGATAGCTGCCGTGACGCTACTATGGTTGTAGCCGGGAAAGACAGTGTAGCCGTGCAGAAGCAGCCAGCGGACGCCGTTTTCGATGATGGCCTCCCAGGGAAGGCCGAGCGATTCCAAATAGGTCTCGTCGGCCTCCGGGAGGGAGAATTGGCGTCTCATAGGTTCTAGCCTTCCGTCTGGTCAAGGGGAAGGGTCATGAACCGCTCGACACCCTGCGTCATGAAATCAGCCTTCTCGTCCAGGCCGATTTGCTTGGCTTGTCCACCGTGCAGTTTCTGATGAATCTTGTACTGTTCGGGTGGATTCTTGCCGGCAAGGTAAAGGAGTTGGCGACCCGTCATTTCAGACACATCAACAACGTAGTGCTGCTTGTCGATGCGAATGCGGTACTGTCGGGCACGTGGAGGTTTGCGGTTGGACTTGGCGTACTCTTCGAGGTCTACGACCTCATCGAGCACTTCTTCGTTGGTGTTGGTTTCAAGCATACAGTTCAAATCACCTAATAAAGGGGGCGTCAAGAGTGCTTTACGCCCGTGGTTAGAGTTTGATATGCTTGGCACCGTGGGGTGTCAGATTCGCATCTAGACACTCCACGGGCCGGGCATACCGGCTTGGAAGGCTAGGGCGCAACGTCTTTAAGTGAGTTTGCCGACTGCTTTAGACGTAGCGTCCTATTTCCTTATTAGAGTCACACTACCCAAATATACATTCAAGGCGAATATGTAACTCTGTAATTGGATGACTCCATGAGTCGCTCCAAAAGTATCAGACACTTCGCTGAGTTTGTTAACTGGCCAAGCGCAGCACCTCTTCCACTGGCTCAACGCGCACGGCTCTAGGCCCTTTAGGCGAAGGCTCAGATGAAAACGTAACTCGTAATCCAGGACAAATTTTTCGCTGGCCAGTGAAAGCCGTAACATGGAAGAAAATACGGTCCGATTTGCTGCTAATGAATCCATATCCACGGGATTCATTGTATGACTCAATTACACCCTCACTGTTTTTCGATGTGTCTGCTAGGTCCGGTGGAGGCGACGTAGCGAGCATTTCAGTTGTTCGTTGGAGCGCTTCCTGCGCCTCTTCAAACTCAAGGTTATACTTTGTTTTCCGATACTTTACCGCACGCGTATACGACGCATGCGCCTCCCTTAGTTGGCCAGTAGCTTCTTGGGCCAATCCCAAAGAATATTGAATGTTATGATTGTCAGGCTGTTTTCTAGCAGCAACTTCAAGGTGCGGAAGCGCCTTTTGATGTTGCCCCTGCTCCACATACAACATCCCCATGTGCTGCGATACGAATGGGCGCCGACGATGTTTTGGTATTCCCTCATAGAGTCGCTCAGCCGTAGCATAATCGCCTTTTTTGACGTATGCCTGCGCAAGCCGATCAATAATGTAGTCGGTTCCCGGTTTGATACGATCGGCTGTTTGAAGCTCTCGAATGGCATCTTCAAGCTGGTTGTTCTGAAGATGACATTTCCCCAACTCATACAGAAAATCATGATCTTGGGGATAAATCTGAGCTGCAATCTGCAAGTGCCGGCGCGCTTTCAGCGAAAGCCCTTTCTTCAAGTACACCTTGCCAAGCTGAAACTGTGCTTTTCCGTAATTCGAGCGGTCGCGCTCCTGAGCCTCGGGTGTCATCTTTTCCCAATAGCTGATGCACTCGCTAAGTGTCTTTATCGCCTCTTGCTCCTGGGACAGTTTCGTATGCGCGTAACCCTTCCGGTAAAGCGCTTTCACGTAGTCAGGTCGTAGCGTAAGGGACTGCGCAAACCACTCGACAGCTTTTGTCCAATCCTCCTGTTGGTAGAACTGAAAGCCAATCATGTAAGGCCACCTTGGGTTTTGTGGGTGCTTGCGGTGCAACTCATCTAGTACGTGAATGGCATCTTCGTATCTTTCATCACGAGAGAGCGCAAATGCGAATTTCCACGCTATATCTACGTCATGCGGTGCGCGTTCGTGAGCAGTTCGTAAATCTGGAATCGCATCGCTCCAACGGTTTTCGCTCGCAGCACGTGTTGCACGTTCTAATTCGTTCATGGCTGGTAGTTGTGTATCCATGATTACTTTTCCCCCAGCACCGAAGCTGTGGTTTTGAAGTGGAGTTTTGCAAATTTACGGAGCGCGTCTGCTCCGTGCTTCTGCGCTATCTGTTTGGCCGCTTCGATAACGGCTGGAGAGGCTCCTTTTGGTAAAGTCAGTCCTGCTTCTTGACTCAACTGCTTGAGACGGGAAAGAAAGTGGTCACGAGCCAAGACAGATGCAGCGGCAACTGCGATGAACCGCTCCCCCTTCGGAGTCTGGAGCAGGTTAATAGTCCTGCCTTTTTCCATGAGCTTTGAGGCGATATATTTTTCGTCACCGAACTGATCCGCAATCGCTTGGTCACAAGATTGTCTCCTCAAAAGATCTTCGATTGCTCTGGCATGGCCCCAAGCGAGCAAATGATTCAGGTTTTTATTTTCCCGCATAAATTGATCATAAAGTTGGTTGTACCTTTCAGGCGAGATTTCTACAGGATGATACTTGCCCTGACAGAGTGCCCGAATCCTAGGTGCTAGTTTTTGACATTGAGCGTCAGAAAGTTTTTTAGAGTCTCGAACTCCGATCTCCGCAAGCGACGATGCGAGCGATTTATCAGCCCATACTCCAACTATTACGAGCGGCCCGAAATAGTCACCCTTTCCCGATTCGTCCGTGCCAATGTGAGGCCAAGTCACCGCGACCTGCTCAACGCTAGCGGTATGATCCGGGGTAGCCTCTGCCTTTTCGGATGCAAGGTAGTCATCAACCTCAAGCCTCGCACTGGGATGCTGAAGGTTGTATTTTGTAGTAATAATATCAAGTGCTTGTCGATACAGCGGCCCTGCATAACCTTGAAGCTGTAGCTTCCCGGAACTGTACTGTTTGACGATGAGCTTTTCCTTCCCATTCTCGAAAACGAAAGAGTAGTCGCAATATTGCTCTGTCTTAGTTTGCGAAGGTCGAAGGGCTTCAAATTGCTCTTTGATCCGCTGTCGTAAAGTTGCGTCCTTAATGGTAAATGGCGGCTGCTGCACGCTTTGTAGCGGCGTGTCAGAAGAATCGAGCTTGTTAAGTTGCTGTAATAGCCCCTCGAATTCTGGCCGCCTATCCTGTTTAGGTTGATGGGCGCCACTGTTGTAAAAGCTGATGGTTAGTTCACCTCCGGTTGCCGGGGTGATAGTTAATTGTAGTCCATGCTGGAGTTCGCGCTCTGCTGAGACCTGCCATCCTTTCGCTGAGCATTGTGTCTTCACGAGATTAACTTTTCGCCGCTGAGGCGTATCAGCGGGTAAGCTATCCTGCGGCAGGAGAAGGTTGTCGAGCACCTCACGGACGGTATCCACAAGAATGAGGTCCAAGCCGTGACAGTCTTCAGGTATATCCGTTTTATTCTCGCGAGGCAGCACGACACGTCGTATGCCAGATCGTCGTGCGGCAATTAGCTTTTCACGAATGCCTTTTACTCCAACGACATGCCATTGACCATCCCTACTGTCTATATCGCCGGTGAAAGCCGTGTAGGGATCAAATTGCCATTTTCTAGCATGGCTGTACATAGCCATGGCGGCAGCAAGTGCTATGGAACTGCCGGAGTACGTTGCGTTGGTATTATCAATAGTAAAAATAACGTCATGGTTTGCATTGAGCCACCCCGAATTAAGAAGTGCTTCGCGTCCGCGTTGCACTGCCGAGCTGAAAGTATCTTGAGCCGCTACACCTGCTCTAACGTCTCCTGAGCCTTCTTGCAACACCGTACGCACCGACAACACCGCTCCAACACGCCCTTGCTGGGTGACGAGCAGCCCGGGCACAGCACCTATCTCTTGGCGCGCGATCACCGCCTCGAAACATCCCTTTAGTGAATCCGATATAGAGGGCACCTGCTGCGAGAGTGCTTCAAAAGCAGCCGCGAGCTTTGCTAGCGGTTGTAGGTTTGATCTTCTAATACTAACTAACGTGCCGTCAGTTTGAATAAGGACTAATTCCTGACCAACCCCTAATCGCTCCGCACAGCGTGCCACCGATCCTGGCAACTCTTCTGTAGACCGCAGGAGCAATGCCGCGAAGAGGTCGTTAATAGCAACCACCTGCTCAATGCGGTTGCTAATGGATTGAAGCTGCGAGGCAAATCTCGCAGGCGGATGCTGTGCTATGAGATCTTGAATGGCGAGTAAAACAGGCTCGTCCCAGATCTCTTGGTAGAAATCTGCGTTAAAAATCCCCCTGTAAATTTCGTTAATCAGTTGCGCCGAGTCTTGAGACGCCACTGCTCTAAGGCGAAGTGCGTTAAGCTTATCGGCGAGTGATTTCAGTTTCGGGTTCATTTGCTTTCTAACATAGACCGTAGTTAAAGTGGCAACAGTCGAACCTGAGCAACGGTTTCTTCAGTACGCTCTGTTGAAGCAAGCAATACTGCTTCGCCGTCATTGATCACTACCCGTTCAACTGGGGTGTGTGTGCCATCGGTGAATTGTATTTCTGCGTCAAATTCACCAAACGGAACTGGTTGCAAAAACACGAGCTTCAGAGTACCGCTTGGAAAATCATAAGACAGACGCGCGCTTAGTTCCTGATCAGGCTCTGATACCAAAACCACCATTTCTGGCAGAGCATCACTGTCTGCGGCAAGCGCCGGAGTTTGTGCCGAGTCGCTAGGTAGCTGCCCCAGTAAAGTCTTATGAGGGAACATCACAATAGGCGCAACAGATTTTGGCTTCGGCGAGACTTTTAGATCGAACCCCAGTTTCGCCGCTTCAGATGTCAGGAAATCTAGAACATTTATCTCTCCCACACGGTGCGACTCGCGAACCATGCGCATAAAGAGATCAGCCATACGCGATTGTGGGACCGAGCGATCAGGCCGCTGCCAATTGTATAGTGATTGCCGCGTGCTTCCCAGCAAGGTAGCGAATTGTTCCATTGATAGGCCAAGCCGCTTCTGAAGGTTACGGATGTCCGCGGGCTGGAGGTAAGACCCGGCTTGCTTTTCTTCGAACAGGGTTCTCCAGCGCACCGTTTCATTTGCGTCGAAATGTTGCGCGCCGCATCGATCGCAAACGCCAATGCGAGCGTCCTTTACTGTCAGAGGATAGCCTTTCACCTTAGTCTGGTATTCGGGAAAAACTTTCTCCAGAACTTTGCCTTGACCACACTCTTGACATTTGTAGCCAAATGAAACCGCTTGCATAGCAGTTCCCCTTTCATTGTGCTTCTCAATGTTGTTCATGAGCTGTTATGAAGAAATAGAATTCTTGCGACTCCTCATTGCGAATTAGTTTTCCACACGTGTAAAAGCTCAATCCTTCAGCATCTAGGCCAATGATCGTATATTTATACCCATCAACCGACGTTCCGAGTTCATCCAGCTCTACTTTTTGAATGACGCTCGCGCTGAGGATACAACGTTCCATATCTTCCAGATCGAAATAGCCTTCCTGGATAAGATTCTGAACCTTTGCCGAATACTGATATTTCCTTGATGCGACCAATGCCTTGATAATCCGGAGCCGGCGTCTGCCGCGTCGATTCTGCGGTCCCTTCTTTTCCATCCATTTGCTCCCGAATCCATTTAACATCAGTAACCAGGTAAAATATTTTACATGCCGATTCAGTGTAAAATATTTTACATTCAGTGTCAATACCCCTTCGTAAAATATTATATGAGCTGGAATGAGGGTCCACGTGCGGGAGGGCCTCCAAAGTTCCCCCTTGGACGAATCTAGTTAGCTAATCAGTTCCATTTGAGGCGTTCCGGGGAAGCGCATTATTACTCTAGGTAAAAACCGATTGAATGTAGACTCGTATTAGGGCCAACAAAGTCGGCAAATGGTCATGGGTGGCCAAGTGCTTCGCGGCAGCGCGAGGATAGCGTTAGTTAGATTAACCGGCAGCCCCCTGATCGCAGCGGTCATGACTCAAACGCGGTGTGCCAGTGCTTGGATGAGGAAGTTCTCGAAGAGGATACGGCCGTCGCGAGATTCGTTTTGGTGTTCCCAGCGCGTGCGATTCTTGTTCCAATCCTCGAAGGATTTTTCGGGGTGAAATTGTGTCGTATAGATGAGTTGGCCGTCGGTGCGCTTGACCATCATCTGATTGCGGCAGAGATAGGAAGTCACAAGAAGCTTGAACCCTTCAGGGACACGGTCGAGTTGTAGCCCGTGATTCTGCCAGGCGCGAATAATGCGTGGCCCTGTAGTGTAGTCCTCCCAGATGCCCGTGCTCTCGTCATTGATGCCGTGGAAGATGGGGTCTTCCGGGTCGGTGATGCGCATGAAACGATACTGATATTCAAACTGCCGTTTCTCTCGTCGTTCGCGCGGCTCCAGGTAGTCGAGCGTGAGCACACGAGCGCCGAAACTCAGGCCAACGAGCTGGTGTCCGCCGCCAATGGCTAGTACAGGAATTGTGGTCGTGCGAATAAAGCTGCCGAAGCTTTCAATGAGTTCGGGTTTGTAAAAGTCGAAGTCGCGCACCGTGCCGCTCAGGATAATCGCGTTAGGACGGAACTTCCGGGCCGCCTCGGCGATTTCCGATAGATGCCCAACGTGGATGGTGGGGCGCTTCACGAGCCGGGAAATATTGTTGTGAATAGTTTCGATGTCGAGAGCCGCGACCCTACGTTCACGCTGTAGCTCATTGGGGATGTTGCGTCCCCATTCACGCCGCGCGACATCCGAAATGTCATCTTCGTTGCGCAGCAAATCGTCAATGATGAGGACGCGCGCATCTTCAACGCGCTTCTCTATTGGCTCGTATCTGGAAAAGGGCCTCTGGTTAAAGGGAAACTGAAGCGGTTCGATGGTGTGCACCGGCGCTTCGGTAAAAGGAGTTTCGAGTTCCCCCGTCGCATTGGTCTTAAAATCCTGCGGTTCACTAAACACCGCGTCAAGTTTCAGTAGCTCCGCGCGCATCGCAATGAACCATTCGCGCTCGCTTAGAGCAGCCGAATGAGAGTCTTCTTCCGACGCTTCGAGCCATTTTTTTGCGCTTTGCGAGTCGAGAAAGTTGAAGGCAGTAAGCTGCTGCCCTCTCTCCAATGTTTGATTGTTCTGCCACGGTGAGAAGCGTTTGCTGTACTGAAAAAGAAGAGCCGCTATCTCGTGGATGCGCTGCTCCCCGTAAGCAGGTGTCGTTGCTAGCTCTCTGAGCAGAATATCTCGAATATCAGGCGGGATTTCGTAGAGGTTGTCGCCGATCTCGTTACACAATGGGGATAGCAATATGTCTGATTCGACCATGTAGGGGAGCGGTTCAGGAGTATCTAGAAAAAAGTTGACGCGTAGCAGATGAAGCAGCTCTGGGCTAAGGACTACCGGAACGGCGGCGTGACAGGCCAGATGCAATGCACCTTCGCCAAAAGAAGCGAGAAAGGTCTTAGCCGTTCCTTTTACCAGCTTCTCTGGATTATCCGTATAGCTCATAAAGAGTTCTCGACAGGACGACGCTTCCCGAGTAAAACAGTAGTGGCACGTTGAAGGCCATGGCTATCTAAAGCGAACATAGATACGTAGCGGGCGATCTGTTCCGCCGTAGTCCCGCTCCAAGAAGAAACAGGCAATGGGTTGAGCCAGACACATCGCTGATTATAGTTCCGAAGAACCTTTATGAAGGCAACGGTATCAAGTAACCTTTGTAGATCGTAGTGGCGGCGGGCGGCCCCCGCGTCGCTCAAAAAGACCACATTGGCACCCTTGCCAATGGTTTGCAATACTTCTGGAAGAGGTATGGGGGATAGAAGTTCCCTGTCTTCGTAGACATATCCACTGTCCAAGGGAGCGATCTGATCTAAGACATCATCAAGAACGGGGAACGGTTGACCTCCCACTGAGGCTAATATCCTGTCGTCAGCGCCTTCTACTGGTACATCGTGGAAGTAATAAACCGCCACGTCTCCTGATCGAGCCGACCTTTTAATAGTGTCCCATACTATTTCAACGAACTTATGAAATGGAGCCATTGAGCCTTGCTGGTCAACCAGCAGAAGTAGGTGGGAGGTCTTTCGCTTTCGCGGTCTAAGGACAATAGGGCCAGGTAAACCTTGGCGACAGCGCAGAGCGATCGTCGCCTTTATGTCAACTTCCTCTAAAGGGCCGGACAGCTCAGATTCCCGAACATACCTCCACCGTTGGGCTACATCACGAGATGTTAATGGGAAGTGTGGGACAAAAACAAATGATTTACTAGGTAAGCGTATCCCCTCTAGATCAATTGGTGGCAAGCCTCGCTTGGGTAGTGTGGCCGGAACTTGCTCATCAATGTCTAGGCCCTGCACGTTCGAACCTTCTTGCGCTGGTTCTTCACTTCCGCTTAGGTCTTTATTCTCGCTTTCAGTCGTAGGCTTTGCCAATGAGATGTCTCGACTCAAATCCCAATCCGGCAGCCCAAGTTGATCGAAGAGTGATTTCAGAAGCTCCCGCTCGGAATTGGATTTCGCCCATAGTAAGCAACAAAGATTACGTAAAGTTTCCCTTGAAGACCAGCCGAACCCGAGCCTCATCGCCCGTTTCAGCGCGAAGTAATCCTCCACTCCAAGAAGGAATCGGCGACGGCGTAACCGGACGAATAAGTTGTAGAGAGGCGAGTTTTGTTCCACTGCCTGATTACTCTCTATTCAATTCTTGCCTGGCAGCAAGTTGGTCGCTGTGATTCTTTAAAAGAATGTCCGCGTACGGCAAGGTTAGAAGCTCTTCGACGGGAGTGTTCATCGCAGCCATATATCCCACCCAGTCGATCAGCTCGCTGAGGCCCGGTTTCTTCTGGAGCTTTAATTCCCTCAGCCTTAATATGACCGCGATTGCTCTCTGACTTAGTTTTTCGTTGTTGGGGTGGTGAAGCTCCAGTATTTGTTTCAACTGTATTTCGCTTGCCGGAAATTCAAGATAGTGGAATATGCAGCGGCGGAGGAATGCCGCTGGCAGCTCGCTTTCCTCGTTGTGCGTGACAATGACAATGGGCCGGAGGTCGGAGCGCGCGCCAGCCTTAAAGCGTATCTCCGGTGCTTCAGCAACGCGGAACTCTAGGCGATCTAGCTCAAGTAGAAGATCATTAGGAAAATCGAAATCCGCTTTGTCTATTTCATCGATAAGCACAACTGAACGTTGCGGTCGTTCATTCCGAAGGTCTCCACGGGCAATTGCGCGTCCGAGCGGGCCCAACATTATATAATTCTCTATCTGCTGACAGCGCGGATTGTTATTTTTATCGCGGGGGCCGGAAGCACCAAGTTGAACATCATAAAGACGGTTAACCGCGTCATAACTGTAGAGCAAGTCTTGCCCGCGACTGGTTGACTTGACGTATCCCTCCTCAATCGGAAGCTTTAACGCATATGCTACGGCATAGGCCAGACGCGTCTTACCGCAGCCAGGCTCGCCTTGTAAAAGGAGGGGCCGTCCTAGCGCAATTGACAAATTAACGGCATCCACTAAATCACTATCAGGCTCATATGGTTCTTTCTCTACTATCTGCTTAACCACTCTGGAGTGTCCATTAGCAGCGACCTCTACAACGTCTATCTCCTGCTTGGTGGGAAGATTGTCGTAAGCTTCCCGAAGAAGGCTTACCGAAGTATCAATTTCATGACGCGACATAGATGTGCTCTCGTCTCTTGAGTTCGGCTCGGAAGTCTGATACATCTGAATTACTTCGAATGAATTTTGTAGTTTCATCCAAATGTATGTATACATGGTCGGGAAATAATTCGGTAGACTCTGATCCGCATTCGGTGATCATACTATCCACCCAAAATTCAATGAAATCTTCTGGCCACTTCATTGCGCTAACTATCTCTCGAACCCATCTGTACGCATGAACAGGTTCGAACATCGGAGTCTCAAGAGCTACTGTCCCCTCTGGAAAGGAGCAGTCTGCACTTACTGCTAATAGGATGATTAGCTTATGTCTGATATCTCCAGATAGTTCTTCTTTGAGGCTTGACCAGAACAGTTTGGCTGTCTCTTCATCAGATATTTGTACAGCCAGTAAAACATGTTGCACTTCCAGCAACTTTCTGTACCTTAGTACATCCTTTACTCCTATCTCTACAGGTCTGAATTTAGGATCAATAACAAATGGATCTCTTACTGATATGTTGCTGCGCCCCAATTCAAGTTTGAATCGCTGGCAGCATTGTCTGAGAAGAGTGAGTGAATGGCAGTAAAGTGCAAATCCAATTAAACCGTTTCGAGCTATGATTGTTTTCATACTTTTCTCTGTCAAATTGTCTAAATCGAAGCGACAGGGTTCAAACAAGTTGTAGTTTAAATTGGAAGGACTAAAAGTCTGCTTGCTCGCTTTATCCAAATAGTAAATCTTGGACTTGCCTTCATTGATAGCAAGTCGCTGTAAAATGAGTTCGGCGGCTTCATTTGGTGTTTTAGAATCGAGTTCTACGAAGCCCGCTGATGAAAACAGCCCCCTAGCGTTTGCATGATTGAACCGACACAACATGACTTCATCGTCTTTACGTTGCTTGAGCAGATCAAATGTTGCTGCCCATTCCAGGCCGCACCACTCTTTGTCTTCATAGTCCGCAGAAAGCACTACAACTATCAAATCTGAGTTTTTGTGGTACAGATCTGGCAGGTAAAAAGCCAGATCTCTACGAGCAAACTCCGCTTCATGATACTTATCGTACAGGATCGCAGCTTCACCAAAGCGCTTGGAGAGAAGGCTCGCCACTTGGGCGACGAACTCTCTCTTCTCACCTGAGAACGAGAAGGCTACGCGGAATCGTTTGGGAGTTATAATCATGCTGCCGTTTAAGAATAGGTACGAGGTCAATCTTTAGTATAACACCAGCGTGGGCAGTGCCAGGCGCTGACGTGTCAACTATTTCTCATAGCTTCGTTCTTGGGATATAGACATTTGGTTTTACTTATTTCAGGTTGTCCTTCATGCTGTTTTGCCCCGAACGAAGATTATGACAGCTATCAAGAAAGAGAGAATTGAACTAACTAATAGAACGGAATCAATAATGGATCTATACACATCCATCTATGTCCGCAGAGACATAAGCCCTCATCGCTTTGTATAAATTTTCGTTCTTGAACTTCATAGACTATTTGGTCGCCAGCAAATTTATTTTGTGAGAAGTTCTGAAGGTGTGGGCTTACCTATCATTTATCACGTCGCGCAATTCGTCAGCCGTGATGCGTGAATACTGCATAGAATACGCAGCATTTTTATGGCCGAGTTGCCGCTGTATGGCAGCAATATTACCTGTTTTTTCCATTATATGCTTGCCCATAGCATGCCGGGCTGAGTGCGGGGTCTTACCCTCCACACCGGCGATCTCCGCGACCTCATTCCAGACATCATTGATGACTTTGACCGTCAGGCGGCCATTGCCGTTCGGATTCGTTGAGGGAGAGAGAAACAGCGCCGGCGAGCGCCACTTCTCATTATCTTGGGGCCGCTCGCGTTCCAGATAGTCCTTGATAGCCTGGAGGCCCTCGTTGCTGATCTGATAGCTATGACTCACCCTGCCCTTCTCTTCGACAGTGACCGTCTTCTTTTTGAAATCAATATCATCCACGTCAACCTTGATCGCCGCGGCCCGTCGCATCCCGGTCTCGATCAGCGTGTAGATGATCGCGCGGTTGCGGAGCGCCCTATAACCCTTGCGCTTTGGCCGCTCCGTGCCTCTGTAACGGCTCCGATCGCGCGAGCGCCCTCCGATCTCCACCAACAGGTCAGCAGCGTCTAAAACCTTACGGCGTTCCGCCGGCGTCAGCGCCCGCTCCACCTCAAGGCCCGTGCCTAGCGCCTGAAGCTTGATCTTCTCCATCGGATTGCCCAGCGGGAAGGCTCTGAGCTTGTGAATCCACCTGGCAAAGGTCTTCAGGTGCGCCATGATCCTGTTGATCGAGCGGTCGGACCAGTGACGCTTGCCATCAATCACCGCATTCTTCAGATACTCCTGAAAGGCCTTTGACAGCCGTGGCGACCAGTTAATCCTCCGGTCGGTCTTCTCCACCACGTTCATATATTCGACGAAGAGTCCCAGGTCTCGCTGCTGCACCTTCCGGGACGAAGAACTGGTCGTGACCTCGAACTGAAAATACTGCTCGGCCCACCACGAGACCGTGTCCGGGATCTGCTCCGGAACCCGGATAACGGCCCCGGAATTCTTTCGTGTAGCTTTTTGTGGGACGAGCGCGGTCGCGTTGCTGGGCATTCTTCTGGACCTCTTTTCTCAGCTTCAACAAAACACTAAACGAAAGATACGTTTTGTTTAGTGATTTGTAAAGGACTGTTTTTCTGATACTGTATCCGGCATGAGAGATGACTTTAGTGAAGAGGTAAAGAGAACGGTCGCGGCCTGCGTCGGGTACCGATGTTCGCGCCCAAAGTGCCGCGCGCTGACCAGCGGTCCCCAGGTTGATTCATCAAAAGCGCTCAACGTCGGCGTAGCCGCTCATATCACGGCCGCGTCGCCTGGAGGGCCCAGGTACGACTCCGCGCTCACTTCAGAGGAGCGCCGGCATGCGAACAACGCAATCTGGCTCTGCCAAAACTGCGGCAAGCTAGTCGATAACGATCAGGCCAGGTTCACCGAGGGAGAACTCAGGCAGTGGAAACAGACTGCCGAGGCTGAGGCACTAGCCCTGATCGGAAAGACCGCCACGGCAGCCGACCCGTTGCACGAGGAGTTCTCGGAGGAGGAATTAATGCTGCTCGTGGCCTCGGCCGAGGACGGGGAGATCATGAAGCATTACGCGGATCAGATAGGCCATTGGATTGGGGCGGGCAGGCAGCACTTCTTCGACCAGTCAGACCCGGCACAGGCGGCGCTCTATCTTGACGCTTTCGAATCTCTCCGCATGAAGGGACTGGTTAGATACGAAGGCGGCGATCTCTACATGCTAACCGGCAGAGGATTCAAAATTGCGCGGGCGCTGAAGCAGCAGCTCAACCCATAACCAGACTGGTGGAAGCGCTCATGCCGAACTGCCAACTCTCCCCACATTTCAGCTATTCAAAATGTTAGCCCCCTCTGAGGTGATCGCCGCTTTCGACCTTACAGTCTCACCCACCGCAGCCTGAGCGCATTACCTATCACGGAGACTGAGCTGAAGCTCATGGCTGCCGCCGCAATCATCGGGCTCAGAAGGATGCCGAAGAACGGGTAGAGGACACCGGCAGCGATGGGCACACCCAGTGCGTTGTAGACGAACGCGAAGAAGAGGTTCTGTTTGATGTTGCTCATCGTCGCCCGGCTCAGTTTGCGCGCGCGCACGATGCCGCGCAAGTCTCCCTTCACCAGCGTTACGTCGGCGCTCTCTATCGCCACGTCCGTTCCAGTTCCCATCGCTATTCCGACATGAGCCTGCGCCAGCGCCGGGGCGTCGTTGATGCCGTCTCCGGCCATCGTGACCGTCCGGCCTTCCTGCTGGAATCGCTTAACGACTTCCACCTTCTGGTCAGGCAGCACCTCGGCCACCACCTCATCAATATTAAGTTTCTTGGCGACGGCGTCGGCCGTCGTGCGATTATCGCCCGTGAGCATAACGATGCGTATGCCTTCCTCGTGTAACTGACGGATCGCTTCGGCGGTCGTCTGCTTTACCGGGTCTGAGACGCCAAGTAAACCCGCGATACGGCCATCCACGGCGACGAACATCACGGTTTGCCCGTCCTGGCGAAGAGTCTCAGCCTTGGCGGTAAGGTCGCCAGGGTCAACTCCCTGGTCTTCCAGCAGCCTGCGGTTGCCGAGGCTGATTGTCTGGCCTTCCAGCTTGCCTGTGACGCCTTTGCCTGTGACCGACTCGAATGACTCTACGCTGGTGAGTTCGACACCACGCTCTTCGGCCCCCGCAACAATGGCTGCTGCAAGCGGGTGCTCGCTTCCGCGTTCGAGGCTCGCAGCCAGCCGCAGCAGGGTGCGCTCTTCCCACCTTTCTGCAGTGACCACCGTTACTAACTTAGGCTTGCCTTCGGTGAGCGTGCCCGTCTTGTCCACGACCAGCGTGTCCACCTTCCGCAGCAGCTCAATGGCCTCGGCGTTCTTGAACAACACGCCGAACTGCGCCCCCTTCCCCATGGCGACCATGATGGACATCGGCGTCGCTAAGCCCAGTGCGCAGGGGCAGGCGATGATCAGAACCGCCACCGCGTTAATGAGTGCGTAAGCCATGCGCGGCTCAGGCCCTATGAGAGACCAGACGATGAAGGTGATAACTGCTACAGCCAACACTGCCGGGACGAAATATGCTGCGACCTGGTCGGCGAGCTTCTGGATGGGCGCGCGGCTGCGCTGAGCTTCGGCGACCATCTGCACGATCCGGGAGAGCAAGGTGTCTGCGCCGACGCGCTCAGCCCTCATCACGAAAGTCCCTGTGGCGTTAACTGTCGCACCGACGACGCTATCACCAGCACGCTTTTCTACAGGAATCGGCTCCCCCGTCACCATCGCCTCGTCCACGGAGCTTGCCCCTTCGACGACTTCGCCGTCAACGGGGACTTTCTCGCCGGGGCGCACGCGCAGGAGGTCGCCGGGATGCACCTCACCGAGCGGCACATCCCTTTCGGTGCCGTCCGCGCTGATACGCCGTGCGGTCTTGGGCGCGAGCCCGAGAAGAGCGCGGATGGCCGCGCCCGTCTGGCTGCGGGCTTTCAACTCCAGCACCTGTCCCAAGAGCACGAGCGCAACGATCACCGCCGCCGGCTCGAAATAGACGGGGACTTTTCCATGAGCATCGCGGAACGTCGCCGGGAAGATGTCGGGCAGGAGCGTAGCGACCAGGCTATAGACATAAGCGACGCCAACGCCGAGCGCGATCAGCGTAAACATGTTGAGGCTGCGGTTGACTATCGATTGCCAGCCGCGGACGAAGAAAGGCCACCCGCCCCACAGGACGACCGGGGAGGCGAGCACGAGTTCCAACCAGCTTAACGTGCGAGGCGACGCGAACCGGTCGAGATGCAGCCCCGTCATGTCACCCATCGCAATGACAAGCAAAGGAAGAGTGAGCACGACGCTCACCCAGAAGCGCCGTTTCATGTCTCTGAGTTCGGCATTGTCCTCTACCGCGGTGATGGTGCGAGGCTCGAGCGCCATGCCGCAGATGGGGCAGTTGCCGGGCCTGTCACGCACGATCTCCGGGTGCATCGGGCAGGTGTATTCCACCTTCTCTTTCTGCGCTTCGATACGCAAAGGCTCCAGCGCCATGCCGCACTTTGGGCAGGAGCCTGGCCCCTCTTTGCGGACTTCCGGGTGCATGGGACAGGTGTAGATGTTACCCTCCGCCGTCTCTTCAACCCGGCTTGATGTTTCCGGCTGATCCCCTCCTCCCACGAAAGAATCAGGCTCTTGGCTGAATTTGTTAAGGCAGGACTTGCTACAGAAGAAGTAGGTCGTGCCCTTATGCTCATAAGAGCCAGCGGCGGAGTCGGAGTTTACTTTCATGCCGCAAACCGGATCGATAACTTCTGTCTTAGTCGTCGTTGGGGTTCCCATTACTCAGCTCCCTTTTCTGCCACACAGCCTGGAATATCAATTCCTAAGTCCGGTAAAGCTCCTGTCAATGCTGATGATGATCGTGCTTGCCCTTGGCGGCCTTCACGCCTCTCAGCTTCGTCGTCTCTTTCACACTGTGCTCGACGTGCGAGCCTTCGATCAGACCGCAGATATGACCCGGCGCTCGGCCCACCTTGTTCCACTCTTCCAGCGTATTGGCCAGTTCCTTTCGGTAACGGCGCATCTCGCGCATCCGCTCGTCGAGTTCTTCCAGACGACGACTGACGATCTCTCTCACTTCGTCGCAAGGGCTCTGGCCCGTTCTTGCGTCTTCGATGATGCGCCTGACTTCGTCGAGTGAAAAGCCCAGGGCCTGGGCGCGCTTAATGAAGGCCAGGCGTTCGAGCACTTCCGGGCCATAAACGCGGTAGCCGCTCTCTGTGCGCGAGGGCTTATCCAGAAGGCCGCTCTTCTCATAAAACCTGAGCGCTTCAATCCCGATGCCACTTTGTTTAGAGACATCGCCGATCTTCAGCATGCGGCGGCTATCTTCTTCGTCAACAATTTGCATGTTCCGTAAACCGGTCGTTCTCATCACTCTTACCTCATAAGTGGATTCAATGTTGACAGTATAAACTCTGTACTCGTCTACAGAGTCAAGAGGTCCGGGTGAAAATTCTTTAACTTTTTAGGGTATGAAAGTACGTGTGCAACTTCACTCTTGAACTGTCAAAAAACCCCAAAAGAGTGATTCTCCGTTATCTCCCATGCATAAAACATTGCTATCCTGGACTTTGCGCGAAGAGATCATGTAGTCAGAGAGGACGATACGCAGATGGCTGAACTGATCGCCTACCCCAACGCCAGCAGCGACGCTGGCGACGAGACCCGCATGAGGCCCGACCGGAGATCGACCAACAACACACCTGGCAGGGTGATAGTGTTTGGGATAATCGTCACGGTCCTGATCCTGCTATTCGGGCACTTGCACCTCATGGGCAATGGCTTCGGCGTCTATCCATTGCCCATAGAACAAGGGGCGCAACAGCCATGATAATGACACCCGGCCTCCGCAAGTTCGCGCTCACCACACACGTCATTGTCTCGGTCGGCTGGCTCGGCGCGGTCATTGCTTACTTACCTCTCGCCATCACCGGTTTGACTAGCCAGGATGCTCAGATGGTGCGTGCCGTCTATCTCGCGATGGAGTTGATCGGCTGGTTCATCCTCGTCCCATTGAGCTGCACTGCGCTGTTAACCGGGCTTGTCCAGTCACTGGGCACCCAGTGGGGCTTGTTCCGGCACTATTGGGTCCTAGTGAAATTCCTTTTGACCGTCGGTGCCACCACTATCTTGCTTCTGCACATGCCGACGGTAAGCCGAATATCAGGCGTAGCGGCAGGAAAGATATTGTCCGGAGCCGATCCCGGAGTGCTGCGGATCCAACTTGTGGTTCATGCCGTGGGCGGCCTGCTGGTGTTACTCATGACCACAACGCTTTCTGTGTACAAGCCGTGGGGCATGACGCGCTATGGGCGGCGTAAGCAGCATGAAGAGCGTACGATGCTCGTGCCGTAGATGTAGCGACTCCTGTTCGTCCTCGGCACCATGCTCCTCGCCTTCCTCATCTTTAGTATATCGAGCTATGCCAATCATAAACCCTGCACATGAGTACCGAATCAAGACCTTGCTCTTTGTGGGAATTTCTTGACTGATAAGTATCTTTGGCGTAGATTTCGTGCGCTGACTTTGGCCTCTCAACGTGGGTCGCAGGAGTTGCGTTAGTTTCTTTACTCGCTCCTCTCTGCTCTCACCTTCGACGCTCCTGTACTCAACATACCCATCTTAGGAGGACGAAAATTTGAAAAGCTATACCCTCATTGCCCTGGCTCTCGCTTTGTCGCTCATCACTTTTAGCGCTACTAAAGTTGCTTCGGTTGCCCCACAGGCTAATGGCCCAAATCTCTCCGTGCGCGAAGACGTGCTCGGCTCGCAATGGGTCGTCCGCGAGGAGAAGCTTGCCGCCGAGGCTTGCAGCGTCGTTGAAGGCGGCGTTACTCCGGGCACTCATAAGCTCGTCCGCTTTACCGTCATGACCCCCAACACCGGAAACGTGGATATTAACGTCGGAGACCCTAATGAACATGTCGCAGCGAATGACGGCCTGTTTGAATTCGCCGCATGTCATAACCATTACCACTTTCGTCACTATGCGCTGTACCAGTTGATTGACCCCAGGACGGGTAAAATATGGAAGGCCGCAAAGCGCGGCTTCTGTATGCTCGATACTGACCCGAATCCAGTTCCCGTAGGCGGTGTACCGCCCAAGAGCCCGCAATTCAGGAGTTGCGGGGCGGTTGGCATTCCCGGCAATCAAGGCATCAGCGCGGGCTGGGCCGATACATATCGCTTCTTCCTCGGCGGGCAGTATTTCGTCCTCGACGGCGGCGATGGTCAGCCGGTAGTTCCGCCGGGCACTTACGTTATACGCGTGACGGTCAATCCGCCCTTCGTCGCCAAGAAGGGCGAGGCGTGCCCCTACAAAGACACGAACGGGTTCTGCCATCAACTGCCGGAGACAAACTACGACGACAACGTAGGTCAGGTGACAATCAATATCCCCAATCATCCGGGAAGGCAGGGAGTCGGCCCATTAGCGGGCTCGACCGAGCCGACCGAGGAAGCGGAACACGGTCAATAGCTTTTGAGCATGAAGACGGCCGACTTGTGGGTCTATGGTGAAAGTCAATAAGGGTGGGGTGTGTAACACACCCCACCCTTATTCATTACCCTGCGGTTGCTAACGCGCAAGGCCTCGTAGGCCCTGAACGATTAGTGCCCTGCTTCGTCGTCGTCGTTCTCTTCGTGGTCAGGATCGGCCCAGATCACGAACGTGAAGACCTTACGGTCGTTGCCCAGGTCATGCTCGAAGAGCGCTGTGCGGCCACCGTTAGTCGTGCGAACAAGCCTGCCCCACTGCGGGTCTTTGTCCTGCTGTCCAGGCGCGGCAGCGGACTGGCCGCCTCTTTGGAGGATTGTCGTCGAGGTGTCGAAGTGCGAGTAGATGCTCTCCAACTGCGCGTAGTCGTGCAGGTTCGGGTGCTCGTTGTTGAGCGTGCCGTTCGTGCCGGCCGTGCCCGACGGGTCATTCGAGTAGTCCATGCACGTCCCCAGGTTGGTGTTATTGAAGTTCTCGTCCTGGTGATCGAGGCCGAAGGTGTGGCCGACCTCCTGGCACGTGACCATCCGCCTCCAGGAAGGCGTGTTGTACCTCGCCTGGCTGAAGTAGGTGTCATTTAACTTCACTGTGCCCTGGGTGATGTGGGAACTGCTCGTCCAAATCTGGGCCACGCCGAGCCAGCCCGTGCTGCCGTAGGCGGAGTTGCAGACCTCTACGCGCCCGGCTGTCGGCGAACAGGTTGAGGGACTGGTCTGCCCGGCAACGACACTGGTGTCGAGGACTGACGACTGGCTCCAGTCGGACGAAGCCGTACTGAGATAGGAACTCCAGGCTGAGTTCAGGTTATTGCCGAGCTTGATGGTGAATGGATTGCTCGTGCGCGCCCAATGATACTTTCGCCACGAATGGCGTGCGAACGAAACAGTCGTTAACGCGGCCATCGCTAACAGGGCAAGGACGAATACAAGTGTACGACGACGGGTAGGTGTCAACATTCGAGGTTTGTTCCTTTCCTGGTTGTAAGGTTGGTTACCGGAATCCGCGCTCACGGGCTGGTGAAGTCCCGTGTCCCTGACGAGGGAGTCGGACATGACTGGGCGCTCACATTATTACTGTATATTTTCAGAGTATGTCAATCGCTGCGGCGCTCACTTATCAGGCTCAACCCTGGCGGTCGCCATGCGCACTCGTGACGGCTTTCCGAAATCCGTCCACGCGAAAAAGACTTCATCACCAAGACGCGCAATACGCGGAAACCCACTTGAGCGCTCGATCTCTGTTTGAGCAACCGTTGATACGGGCCCAAGGGCTCCGTCCGGGTAAACACGACGTACTTTGATCGCTCCGCTTTCAGCCGTCCCCGATAGCCACGAAACGATTGCCGACCCCGCAGGCAGTATCAGGACATCAACCCGGCCAATAGGATTACCGTCATCTACCTGAACAGGTTTGCTGAATGTGGCTCCCGCATCACTCGAGAAGGCTATCTGGACGCGCGGCTTATCGTCTGCTTCCGTGTACCAGGCGACGGCTACCTTCCGTCCGTCGGCGGCAATTGAGGGGCCGTTTACAGGACAGGCCGTAATCTCCCACCCGTCTTCATGCACGGCCTTGGGCGCGCTCCACGCGCCGTTCTGCTGCTGGCGCACGAAATTGATATTACGAACCTCGCCCTCGGAGCGATCACGGTAAACGGCGATGGCTCCTTCCGAGGTTAGAGTAGCCGAGGTCTGGCAGCATTCGCACACGCGCTCGTCGAGCAGCACTTCCTCAGACAGCTTACCTTGAGCATCAATGGCCGCGTAACGCAGCGTCATATCAGCAGGCGATGGGCCGCTTTCTTCATGCCCTGCTACGTCCTTGAAGTTGCGCCCGTCGAGCCAGACCGCGCCAAGGCGTCCGTCCGCAAGCGGCAGTAGTGAAACGAACCCATGCTCGGTTTGAGTCCTGTCCGTGTGCGGAGAGAAAGGCTTCGTCCAGGTCTTGCCGCCGTCATTCGAGAGCGAGATATTGACATCGTAGGAGTAAGTCCCCGACCCGCTCTTGACCAGCCAGTGTGCGGCAAGCGAATCGCCCTTGAGAGCTACGACTGATGGAAAGTCAGCCCAGTTGACGAACCAGTTATTGCCTTCAGCAACAGTGCGCGGCTCTGACCAGCCCTTGGCATTTCGGACGGCAAATCGAAGGGCGTACTGATTCGCGCTGATCTTTTCAACCCAACTGAAAATAATCCGACCGTCCGAGGTCGCATACATATCAGGCTCCCGGCTATCCGACCCGGCTGGGGAGTCAACTTCCCGAACGATAAGCGCTGGCCCTTGTGAAGAGATGGAACTGGCCGTGCCTTGGGGAGGTGAAGAACTGTTTGTACCCTGTTTGCATCCGGTAAGGAAAGCTACTGCAAAGACGAGCCCGAGTATATAAGCATGGCGTAGCTTTATCATCAGATAGTCTCCTGAGAGAAAGATTACCGGCTGAAGGATCGCACCTTCACTTTTGCTGCCACGAAAGGAGTGCTACTCCTGTGATTGTGAGTAGCGCACCGGTGATCTTCATCCAGTTCATGCTTTCAGCTAAGAACCACCAGGAAAGCAACATCACGAGCAGGACATAGCTGGTTGAGATTCCTGTTGCCATTCCCACCGGAAGCTCTGACAGCGCGAGGACGAAACAGATAGAGCCAAGCGCCATCAAGAGTCCGATGGGCGCTCCTAACGGCAGTGCCTTCATGGGAACGGTGAGACTACCTTGTTTGATCCAGAGTGCAGGTATAGCCGTGACCACCATGCCTATCGCCATGAGAAAATTGATCTGGTAGGGGTTCAACTGCTTCATACTGAATTTCTCCAGAAAAGAAGCGACCCCGACCATGACGATATAACCGAGCAAGAAAGCGAATCCTGAGAGCGGCAGTCTCATCTACTTTCCTCCATCCTATGCCTCACTGGTTTGAATACTGTGCGACGATGCGATCCCGTATCTGTGCCGGATTCAGGCCCTGCTCCTTTTGTAAGCGGTAGGCCATCAGTGCTTCCATTGTACATACGGCGCAGCTCGCCGCGTGCTCGTCTACGAAGCAGCTATGCAGGCTTTTATGTCCTATGCTCTGGTCGCAGTGGCAATAGCATGGTAGCTGAGCGAGCGTCTGTGGAATCTCCCCGGCCACTCTGTAAGCCTCTTTAGTCATGCCGGTGAATCTCTCCGGCGAAAGGGTCTGGGCCAGGCTGCCCGCACTCGGAGCTACTTCATAATGCGCGGGAACGCGCTCGGCTGGACGAGCCGTTTGTTGCACAGGCGTCGCGGACTGTTGTGCGACCGGCGTGCGCTTCAGAGGGGCAGGCGTGGCCTGGTTTTGTCGCATCATCACGACTGCTACGATAGCTACGGCAATGATTGCCAGCACTAAGATGACTGCTTTTTTATTCATAAGAATCTTATTCCTTACCTAGAAATAACTACTGAATCTGCCGCTGGGGCTTGGGTCATCAGCATTTGATGCTCACGCGCAGGTTGTAAGAAGACGAGCAAGCTTGCGACTAATAGCACCAGACCACCGAGGACTGCTTCGATTCTCACCGAGCGGTAGAAACTGCGGGCCAGCTTTATGCGCTCAGCCTCCGGCGCGTTCTCTTCATTCTCAATCAGGCGGGCGGCGCGCGGGTGAATGATGAACGTATTGATCCCGCCGAGCACGAACATCGGGATGACGAGCAGCACCTTCAGCAATAGCGTTCCTCCATAAGACGTGCTCCACAGCTCTGCGAAGCGGTCAACGTGCATCCACGAATTGTAGAGGCCGGTGAGTACGATCAGAAAAGTGCTCGCGATAGCGAGGCGCGTGAATAGCGGAATCACCTGATGGAGGACGCGCAGTCGCCCGCGTCCATCAAGGATTGAGATGGCCTTTGGCATTGTCAGGGCCAGATGGAAAAGCCCGCCGACCCAGAATCCGGCAGCCAGCAGGTGCAGCCAGTCCGTCCCGACGGCGAACGGGAAGTCTCTGGCGGCCACCACGGCGTGTCCCGTCCAGCCTCGCGCCAGAAAGAGCACCGCACCGACGCTTATTCCCATCCACCACCAGATGGCGTATTTACCCGTCGGCTCACGCTTAACATACCGCGAAAGATAAAAGACGATGATGAGGAGCACGAGGATGGCCCAGACCTCAAGCCGCCAGGATGAGCCGAAGCCCGTCTTAGCGATCACCTGGTTCAATAGGCCAGGCGAGAGCGCCTCTCCTACGCTCTTATCGAAAACCGTAGAGACCTGGAGTATAAGTGAGGTCAGGGATACAAAGACGAGCAGGGCGAGGCTCAGCCATGAGAAGAAGAGGACGCGGCGCGCGCTCGTGCTCAATCCTACCGCCCGCTTGACCTCGTCTATGCCGCGTGTTCGGCGCAGCGACGGCCCCAACACAAGGACGTGAAAGGCGAAGCCGCCGAAGAGCATCATCATCGCCAGGTACTCCAGCCAGCGTACAAGGCTCTGTATCCAGCTCGTGCCGGACTCCTGCCTCCCTGTGGTAGTCGGAGCCTGCGGCATGGACTGCATGGGGGCTGGTTGATCCGGCGCTCTCTGAGTGCCCGGTGACGGAGTTTGAGCGGGAGCTGATGCTGCGCCCCCGGCAAGCGCGACCGTGAAGGTAAAATTGCCCTTCATCGTGTGCTCGTCAGTGGAGAGCACTCTCCAATCAACCGTATAGGTCCCGGACTTCAACTCTTCCAGGTCGATCTGTAGCTTCTTGTTTTCCTCAGCCAGGGAGGCGTTATTTTTGTCTACGCGGTTGCCGTCTTTATCTGTGACCGTAATGCTGCACATCGGAGGCTGAAGCTCTTCACTGAACCAGAGTTCCACTACCTTTGGAGACTGTTTCAGAGTTGAGTTGGCAGCAGGCTGCGAGCGCAGCAGGCGAGCGTGCGAGAACGCAGCCGATGGGCAGAACACCAGAGCGAGCATAAAACCCAGCCCGAAGACGAGTTTCCTGTTCACAAATGGTCTCACTGCCGGTAGAAGGCTCATGGGCTTCTTCCTTCAAGGATGAGAAGCAGGGGCAGAAGCACTCGCTTGTGAATCCGCCCCCTTTCTTCCCGATTACGGCTGAGGTCTCTGCCCCGTGTTCCCCATACTATCCATGCCCGGCATAGTGCCCGTGTGACCGCTGTGATCACTCATGGACATCTTGCTCGGGCGAATGCGGATAAAGAGTTTGTAAGAGGTCGGGTTATTGCCATAGAGAGGGTCGAGTACGGCTGGCTTCGAGTAGAAGGTCGCGTCCCCACCGATAGCCATCGAGAACGTATCGGTGTTCCAGATGTCACGCGCCGCTCCCACCGTGTAAGCACCGATGCGGAAACTCGCGTGGTGGTCAGTAATACCGAGAAGGGTGCGATCTTCCGCTCGCAGCAGCTCGTTCTTGTCTGCCAGCTCCAGCCGTGTGTAGAGGTAGTTCTTGTCGAGGAAGTTCAAGGTTGATTCAAACGTGTAGCCGTTCAGATTGGCAGTTGAATGGCCGCCATAGAAATGATTACGCCCCCAGATGAAGGCGCTCGCCAGGTTGCCTCTATGGAAGGGCTTGTTGTACTGGACGGATGCCGTCATGCGGCGCTGGTTGACGCCCGGCTCCAGAGCTTCCGGTTCCTTCAATACGCCGTAGCTCCATTGCATGGCCCAGTTCTGACTAGGAGCGAAGGAGAAGCGCACAGAGTGCGAGTTCCAGGGATTCGCGTCGAAGTCATAGCGATTCTCGTCCGGCTCCTGCCCGTTGAAGATCGAGCCCTCGATTTTGAACTTGCGGTAGGTAAAGCCTGTCGTTAAGACGCCGAAGGTGATGTGCGTTGAGTCCTGCAAGTGATGCGTGAGCGGCGCTGAAGGGTTCTCCGAGGCCGACCAACGGTGCATGAAGGCGACGGGGCCGAGCGCAGGCTCTCCCGGATAACCGAAGTAGGCGAACCACGTCCCGCGCTCGCCGAGCGGCACGGTGTAGGTCGCAGACAGCTCCATGAAGAGATCGTGCGGGTGCTGCGCGTCAATGATCGGCTTGCCTTTATAACTCTCCCCACTCTGGAAAAGCTCAGGCGTTCCGCCGGGTGCGAGAGTAAAGGGCTCCAGGCTGAACATGCCCCGCAGTTGGAGCGTGCCACGTCCGACTCGACGAAAGGCCATCGGCATGATCCAGTTCGTGGATTCAAATTTAGTGACGCCGCGCGGGCCTCCCTGCGAGTTGACGCCCAGCTTCGCATCACCGTGAAGAAAGAGCAGCCAGCCGTTGACGTACTTGTACCACATGTACATCGGCGTCGTGCCCGGCTGCCAGGCAGTGCCGGAGCCCATCTGCCCCATGTTGATGAAGTTACGCCCGCCAGCGCCGAGGTTGATAGCCATCTGGTTGCCGGACATGACCATCAACGCGTTCGGATCATTGCCCGGCATTCGTCCCGTTCCGCTCATACCTGCCATACCGGGCATATTCATCCCCGGCATCTGGCTCATGTCGTGTCCCTGATGTCCTTGGCCTCCCTGATTGGTCTTATCCATGTTGCCCATGCCGCCTGCCGGGGTCGCTTGGGCCGGGCTCGCCTGCGGAGCAGGAGAATCCGGAGTCGGAGATGCTTCAGGCATCGGCATGTTCATCTCCGGCGAAGCTGCGGGCTCCGGTGAACTCTCTGTAGAAGGCGATGGAGTAGCGGTCGGCATCTCCATGCCGGGCATGTTCTCATGCTGCTCGGGGCTGGCCTGCGGAGAGGGAGACGGAGCGGGCGTTGGCGATGCCGCCGTTGCTGGCATGTTCATCCCCGGCATATTGCCCATGTTATCTTGCTTGGGCTTCGCGGGCTGCGGCTTCCTCCTCTGCGGAGTCGGTTTCGGCTTCGGCTTTGGTTTGGGCTTCGGTTTCGACATGCCCGGCATGTTTCCCATGTCGTGCCCTTCGTGCTGCGCCCAGGCCGTGCTGCCGGTAGAGACAAGGAGCGCTATTACGGCGAGCACGCACAGCCAAGCGCGGATACTCGCTTTGAAAGTATTAGAGCAATTCATTGATTTCCCCCTCTGAAAGGATTCGTTGAGCGAGCAAGGAAGCGCGTGTATAGAGCCACGCTGCTCCTGCTCGGCTAAAAAATTTATGTTGTATCGTGGACGACGGGTAGAGGCAGACCAGCTCTTGCGGAGAGCTGACGCTCTGAGAGAGGGATTAAATGCGGAAGACGTTAATCAGGACATGCCGGGCAGAGGCGGAGGTCGCGCCGGGTGGCCCGTGCTGCCTTGGCAATGCGGATGCGATAAATAAACCAGGAGTCAAAACGCGCTCCGAGGTGAGCGGCGGCGCAGCCCCTTTATCGTTGCGTTTCGATTGATCGGCATCCCGCAACGTGGCGGGTGAGGCCGGTAATTGCGAATGGCTTACGCAGTGCGTGCAGTCTGCAACGATCCATTTGGCGGCCTCCGGCTCTGCCTTCTGGTCCGCAGCGGGCTGTACCTGCACGGCATCCATCGGCATACCGGCCATCTGCTCATGACCTGAATGCTGGTGTACTTTCTTATGGGCTTCATGCCGGTGTACGTTCTGCTTCATATAGCAGCAGGCATGGTCTTGTGTGCTGCGCGGGCAAAATGCGGCAGCCAGCACGTTGACCCACGCGCTCATGAGAAGCGCGATAAGAATGCCCGTAGATAGATAACGTCTGAGCATAAAGCGAACGGTTTTGGTGACCTGAGGGCCTGACTGAACAGCCGACTATACCATCAAACCGGCGGAAACGGCCAAAAGCGCACGAAAACGTAACAATTTATGGCATGACAGCTTTATCCCGGCTCGTCGGCTCGGGGCCATCACTTGCATTCTAAACCCTGTAGTCGAGGACAGAGTCAAGTGGTTTTTATACCACTCTTGATTCGAACCTTCGCTACAGGGTCGTAGAATAGCCAGGATCGTCAGATCGCCGGCCTAAGGCACGTCGGGCAGAAGGTGTGCCGCACCAGTTCTGCTCCTGAGAACTATTCCCCTCATTGCCTCCAACCGACCGTCCCGTCAGAGCGCAAGGTTTCAGTGTCAGGACTAATCGCCTACAGCTTTGAAGCCCGTGCCGTTGATGACCTCACGCAGTTTGGCTTCTGTGACCTTCTGATCGTCATACTGGATAACGGCTTCGGCTGTCTCATAGCTGACTTCAGCCTTCTCGACGCCCGCCGTCGCCTTCAAGGCCTTGGTGATGGATGTGGCGCACGCCTTACAGTGCATCCCTTCAACTTTGATCCTGGCGGTCTTGGTCGCTGCTGATACGCTGATGGCTCCGAGCGCCAGCACGAGTGTGAATACTAAAAGGGCGATGACTCTTTTTCTCTGCATTTTGTTTCTCCTAACTGATTTGATAGCTGGTTTTTACCGGTCAAAGAAGCTCAGATGCACATTCTTTGACTTTGGCTTACTGGAGCAGAGGTTTTACTTTCTGCTCGAACTCTTCCGGCAAAACTATGCCTTCGATCTTATCTCTGATCTTTCCCTCACGATCTATGACGACGGTAAACGGTAGCGTCTTCCCCGGATCGAAGAGGAGCTTGGTCTCTTCTGAGCCGAGCAGGACGGGGTAATTGACCCCGATACTACGGATGAATTGGCGCACCGCTTTAAGTTCCGACGGCGGGTAAGTGATGCCTATTACCTGTAAGCCCTGGCTCCGGTATTGCCGTTGCCATTTGACCAGATCAGGCATCTCCGCGCGGCAGGGCGGGCACCACGTCGCCCAGAAATTGAGGAGCACCACCTTACCTTTGTAATCGCTAACACGTATAGTGCGACCCCGCAGGTCTTTGAGCGCCAGAGCAGGCGCTTCACTGTTCTGGCCAGCCGCTACGGCCGGCAGGATGATAAGTAGGGTTGCGAAGACTACTGCTTTAACCATCTCGTCACCTCAAAACAGGTACTTCACGCCGAACAGGACATTGATGTCCGTTCGCAGCACCAGCGGCCCGGTATTTCGCACGACGGGGACTTGCACGCTCCCCTCGATCACGAATCTGGGGTCGGCGGCATACTGAAGCCCTGGGGACAGGTAAAACTCAGTGGACTTGCTCCCCTCAACGATGTTGCCATCAAGGCGGCCACGCCCCCGTTGCATGAAATTCGTCTCCAGGATGACGAACAGCTCCTTGCCTGGTGCCTGGTAATCGCGCGGCAGAAGCACGTACTCCAGGTCTGTATTGACGCGAAGCTCATGGCCCATGCGGAAGCCGTTCCGCTCCGAGCGCAGGATGCCTTCGATGTTCCCGCCGAAGATGAAGCGTCCTCCAGCCTGCGAGAACGCCAGATCGAGATGCGGAGACAATCCCCCGCTGATCGGCGTAAGCTGCTGGCGGACGAAGGCAGGAGCATTAACCTCTTGTTCGCTCGGAGCACTCTTTTTGCCCGTCGGCAGCTCAAGGCCAAAACGCGCTGCCGCCTGGCGATCTCCATAGGTCTTAACAGTCCTGTAGAACCGGTACTTGCTCCACAGGGTAATATTGCCAAGCCCCACGCCCGATCCTGAAGTTTCTTCGTCATTAAATGCAGTGCGTGAGACGGGCACTTCAACTTCCAGTTGGAGGCGAGGCGATGGAGTGTAGGAGACGCTCACGTCTAGAAGCTGTCGGCTGACATCCAAATTTCCCAGATGCTGCTTTATCAGGTAGAGGCGTGGGGTGATCGCGCCTCCCTGATAGACCGTCAGTCCCGGCGACGTGGTGCGAATCGGAGCCAAAGGCTTTGTCACCCCTTCGATAGACCCGACAGACGGCAATGTCGAGAGGACGGGAGCGAAGCTCGCGTGCTCGAACCTGACGAATGTTTCAACGCCTGGCGCTTCATCTGCCATATCGAGTGCCGCTGCCTTCGGCGCACTATCAGCCTTCTTCATTGATTGTGGAATGACGACCTCACGCGCTGAAGCTCCTTCCCCGACGGTCTTCCAATCTCCGGTGATCTCAACCTGCGTGTCCGTGGGGGCTCCGGCTAATACTCGATCAACCGTTGCTCCCTCCAAGGCGAATCGCTGCCCCGTAGGATCGGCCACAATCCACCACTTATCACCCTCTTGGATAAGCTTTCCCGTGATGCTGATATCGGCAGAGTCGAGCGTATAGCCCGCCTTCTTCAGCGTTGCTTTGAGCGCTGCGAAAGAGACCGGCTTGTCGGGCTTCGGCGTAAACACTCCGAGCCCTTTCTTAATGTCGGTCAACTGAATCTCTTTTAATTTCGGTGCGTAGTCGAGACGGCTCACGGCCTTCTGAATGTTGTAGATTCAATTGCCGCACAGGTAGCCAGCGATGTGCATCTGCACTCGCTTGACCTGGGCGGATGATGTGCCCGCGCCGCCGAAGAGCAGCACGAGACCGAGCACCGCGAAAAGTGGGTTTCTTCTCATCTTAAAGTCTCCTGACTCGATTGTAGACATGTAGACAGATGTCACGAGTGTCCGGCGCTTCAACTAGTGATTGAGACGGCCGAACACACTAATCCCTGAAAGAAGCGTGCCCTACCTGATGAGCAGGCACACTACGGCCTTCAGGTCTTAGATCAGGAGTGCGAGATGTCGAATGTACGCGGGATTTGAAGGGGTTTGAAGACCGGGTGGCGAATTGGAGCGCGCCAGCCCCGGATTCAGTGGAAAAACGTGATATGGAACGACTGCGCTTTGGAGAGCGGCGATCGGCGGCGAGAAGTTAAAAGTTCCGGCTGGCGGCGTAGGAGACGGTTCCGAGCAGTTCAGGGCGCAGCACAACTGCGCAGTTCTGACCTCGGGCGCTTCGCTCTGCGCCTGCGCCTTGGCACAGCAATCCATCATGCCCGTCATCGGGCACTCTTTCTCTTCGGAGTGCATGGGCATGGGTGTGCCGGCCAGCACGCTGCCGAGCATTGCCACCAGTAGGACGAAAGCTGTCAGCCATTTCCTCATCGCTAACTAAAGACTATATACGAGCAGTAAGGTCTGTCAAGGCACACGTCATCTCACCCAGTTCGGCGATAGCTTCTTGATCCAGATACTGCCGACGATCTGCACTGCGATCAGAATCAGGTGCGCTCCCATAAGCAGCCACGCTGGCATCGGCGTCCACGGCGGCACGCACAGGACGACTGCCGAGATTACTTCTGCATAGCTGATGTGACGTTTGACCAACCGGTGATGGAGGATATGGATGGCTTGTACAACGAGCAGCGCAATATACGTATATTGTGGTGTCAGCATCAATGGCACGCTCCCTCATCGCAGCAGGTTTCACCCCGCAAAGCTTCTATTCCCTCTTTCACAATGATCGGCACCATCACGAGCGCCGCAACGGGGTCGGCCCACCACCAGCCGAAGAGTGCGTTCAGGAGCAATCCTCCGAGCAGGATTGCCGAGAGGTATGTACAAAACTCGGTCTGCCTGGCGTCGGCGGCCATCGCGCCGCTCGCAATTCCCCGCGCAACTTTCCTCTTGGCACGGGTGAGCAGCGGCATCACAACCAGCGATGCGATAGCGAGCAGGATTCCGGGCAGGCTTCGCTCAGGCGACTCATGCCGGAGAAGGGATTTCAGGGAATCAAAGCTGATATATCCCGCGAGCGCCATAAAACAGACGCCGACGATCCGCAGCGTAATGGCCTCGATGCGTTCTCGTCTCTCTTCATCTACATCGGCATGCAGACGCCACAGGAGGGCCGCTCCTGATGTCACCTCGATGATGCTGTCGAACCCGAAGCCGACCAGGGCGATGCTTCCGGCAAAGAGCCCGGCCACGATAGCAATCAGGCCCTCAAGGCTGTTGTAAGCGATCGTAAAATACTCAAGTCGCCGTCCACGCTCGACTATCTCAGCGCGGTCAATGCTTCCAAGCTGGGCTACCTGCTGGCTCATGACTCAACCTCTTGGCCAATACATAATCACGAAGACGCCTGCCAGGGCAATCAGGCCGCCTATCAGATCGAACCTGTCTGGAACTATCTTATCAACTCGCCATCCCCACAGGATGGAAAGCGCGATGAACACTCCGCCATAGGCTGCATAGACCCTGCCGAAGTGGGCGGGCTGAAGCGTCGGGACAACTCCATAAAGCACCAGCACGATAGCTCCGGCGACTCCCAGCCAGGGGCTGCGGCCTTCCCGGAGCCAGAGCCAGACCAGGTAGCCTCCGCCTATCTCGCACAAACCCGCCAGTAGAAAGTAGAAGAGAGATTTGGCAATTGACATAGTGGGTACACAATATCAGGCCTGCCAGAGTAAATAGAATCAGAGTTCGATGAGGATCACACCGGGTAAAATTTGCAGGAGTGAACCAGGGCTGCCTTTGGCCGGGAGCACCTCTGGAAGTTTGACCTGATCGTCGAGTAGTTCATCGACGTAGACGTTTCTTGCACATATCATTGCTGAGATTACTTTTTCTTCAATCTTCCAGGCACATCCAGACGATCATCGAGCAAGCACTCCAACGTCACGCCCGCGAGCCGAGAAAATTCTAAAAGGTAAATCAGGTTGGGCTCTCGCGTCCCCGCCTCGTAACGACTGATATGACCAGCCGTAGGCGGAGACGGCAGGTGGCTTAGTCGCTCCGACAACTGCTCTTGGCTGAGGTCTAAGAGCTTTCTGACTTTCAACAATTTCTCAGGGAGCCGCGCTGGCACCGGGCGCTTTCTTGTGCCCATCAGAGTATCTCCCCTCTGATGGTGCTTGTTCGCCTGTTGCCTGCCTTTCCTTTTGGGAGTATGCTGCGTGTGTCCTCTCCAAATGGAGAGGCTTGACGTGCGCCGCTTATCGTCACCCGGAAGACCAGTGGTTTCCGGGCGACGCAAATCATCCGCTGGAATGTGGCGTCGCCAGATTCAAAATTGAAGCTAACTCAATGACAGCAGTTCTTATAACAGAAGAGAAGTGACTCGTCATCACCGATCTGCTCGGAAGTATGAAATCCTCGTCCCGCAAAACGCTCGTCGCGACCGCTCTCATCTACAGCCTGCTCCTGAGCACTCAAGTCAACGCCGTTGACGTTAATTCCGCTCAAGGGGCCGTCTCAAGTGTGATCGCCGCCTATCGCACGAACTCCCCGGCAGCGCAGGTGGAAGTTTGGAAGGCGCAGATCACTCATCCAAGCGGCAACCCGAAGTTCAAAGAATTCCAGGCTCAGAGATTGAAGGAATGGAAAACCACGGAATTCGCGCCATATCGCCTCGACAACCCGGTCTTCGTCGCACAGCTACGCGAAGTGCTGCTGCCGGTGCTGCGGCTCTATGGGAGGCAGGACTGCTTTCAAATTGTTGTCATTAAGCATAACGTGCCGGTGATGATGAACGACTCTGCTGTGTTGCTGATGGTTTCCACCGGCCTGATAGAAAGGGCTGGCAGTGAGGATGAGTTGCTGGGCTTTGCTGCTCACGAACTGGGCCACGATCTTTTCTGGCGGCGGACAGCGCGAGCGCGCGATCTACTGAAGCTTTACAGGGTGGGCAGCGGCACGTCCCTCCTGGAATAGGAGACTCTACAGGAGCTTGCCAAGATCGAATTGGAGTGTGACGCTTTCAGCTCGATTACGCTGGCTGCGATGGGGCGGAGCCCCTTAGCCTACGGGCGATACCTGGAGATGATCGGGCGTGATTTTCCGGCTTACCTCGACCCTGAGCAGCCGTCCATTGCATTGCGGACCAAGGTAATAGAAAACGTGGTTCCCGCAAATGCCTGTCGCGCAGCTCCTCAGTCTTCAGAAGCCTTCCTGAAACTTAAAGCGATGCTCAAGACCAATAAACTATAGTTCCGGCTCGGGGCCTTCCGGCTGCACCAGCCTGTAGTAGATACGCCTGGTCAGGTGAACGTCGGCCATGCAGTAGGCCGCTATCAGCTCATGCGCCCCTTCACAGAACCTGTCATACACCTGGCCACCGTCTATCTCCTCCGTCTTTGAGCTTTCCAGCCCCAGGATCTTCGCCAGCTCGTCGAGCGAGACGAATCTGGCCCGGTAGTCCCACTTGTTCCACTCCATCAGGACATCGTAGATGGGCTGGCTCCGGTAGCGGGCGAAGCTCAGCTCCACGCTCGGCTTGACGCGATTAGCGTAAGAGCGCTTATACAGAAACGGCAGGTCGAAAGAGAGACCATTAAATGTAACGATCAAGTCCCGGCGCGGATTAAAGCCCTTCAAAAGCTTCCAGAAGCCTAAAAGAGTACGTCTTTCTTCGAGATGGAAGAGCATTGTTTGTCTGTCTCTACCCAGGCAGCCGCTCTGGATTACCTTCCCGTCACATTCGACTATCACACCGACGCTCAGCACTTGGCCGTGGTCGCCGCTTAATGCCAGCCGTCTGAACTCCTCCTCATTGCAATCACATAGTTTTGGAAAGTTGGCGAGCTTGCCGCGGTCTTCGGGGAGCGTTTCAATGTCGAGGAAAATCCGCAGCATGAAAAAAACTCTGGAAATGCGCGTGTTATGAGTTAAACATTGTGCTAAGGCTGCAATAAACTTCTGAAGGCGGGAAATATAGACTAACTTCGGGTAATAATCCAGAAGAATTTTAGGAGTTTAGAATGTCAGTATGTTGACAGGTTAAAAATGTCTCTGTTTTGTCAAGATGAGTAAACGTTAAGAGGCGAAGATAAGGTGCGAAGACATTAGGAAAAGGGTGGCGATAAATTCTAACGTATCCGGGATTGAGCTTGCCTGGGCTCTATCTCTTTTTCTTTCCTGTCCCGGGGCGAAGCACTCGGGGCAATTCCATCTCGTCGTCCGCCAGATTCTGCAGATACTCTCCCCCGCCCAGACAATTCCTTGAGACCGTAAGAAGAAATAGCAGAGGCGGCTCGCGCACGTCACGCTCATAGGCAGACAGCATTCCCTGTGTTATCTCGCCCAAGACTTCCAATTCTTCCAGAAATTCAGTTTGTGTGAGGCCGAGTGCCGTGCGGATCCTGACCAGCTTTTCCGCCAGCCGGGCGGGGCGAGGTCGTGACGACTGTCCCATCAGGAATCTCTCCTTCCTGATAAAACAGATTTCTTTACGCCCCGTTTACAAAATAACTCAAATGGGTTATATGTAGCTTGCCAATCCGTATCCGCCGGAAGTTGCCACGTCTGGTGCTTCCGTGCGGCGCGCATCACCCGTCAACCTGATAGAGGCGCTTCCGCCATGAGACTTTAATCATTTTTCAAAGACACGACTTCCGGAGGGTAGCCGCAGAGAGCCGAAGCCACTTCCGCCTGACGCCTGATTTTAAGGTAGGCAGAAAGGAACAAGTCCGGTGGCAAACAGTATTCACAGGAAATTATACAGGAAATTATATATGAGATTCATCGATAAAGCTGGAGTTAGCGAAAGCTGGGAGGGGAGGATGAGGAACGTATGGTTTTTGTTCCTTATCCTCTTACTGCTTTCGCTTTTAGCCTTACCTGCTAGCCATGCGCAAAGAAGAAGGTCTCAGGGTCGGGGCAAACCAAGAATATCCAGAGCAGAGCTGGCTAAAAGGGATCGGGAAGCTGACCAGACGTGGCCCGCCTTCTATGCCCAATTCCGAGAGGCTGTGCACAAACGTGATCGCGCAACTCTCAGAGAGATGATGTCCCCGGACGATTTTCTCTACACCTTCGGCGATAGCGATAACCGGGATCAGGCCCTTGATTACTGGGATGATCAGGCTAAACACGGGATGACTCCCTATGCTGATCTCGAAAGAATTCTGGACAAGGGAATTGTACGCGTTCCCGCCAGGTTGAACGTATATGGTCTGCCTTCACGCGATGCCCCGCCGGCAGCTATCAAAATGAGTTACATAGGTTTACGCACCAGCTTTGTGTTTATCAACGGGCGTTGGCTCTGGGTGCTCTATATCGGCGGTGACTGAAAGATCACTTTCTTCTGAGGAGAGTTTTTATGGACGACAGGTTCGATGGATTGGGTGGTGCCGGGGACTACTCGGTTACTCCGCTGGCGAGATTAATCGGCTACTGTACGGGAGCACTCTTCGGACTGCTGTTTGTACTTTTACGCATGGCCTGGCGCGGCGCTGCCCAGCTCTTTGGCCGAGAGCCTAGGTCGCGCTAAATACCGTCGTATGTATGTAGGCAGCGAGGGGCATTCAGAATATTTAAGAATTTCAGCATTTCAAATACCAACATTTGTGCCAGGCACTTCACGCCACTCCCACTGACGCGCTGTGCCGCGAGACCGCTGCGCCGCATCAAGGGTGGGGTACGGCGGTCTCGCTTTAACTAAAGGTTGAATATTGATACGCGGGATGATGAGGGCATCCCGTAGGCACGTCTGCTGGTTGGGGGGAGCGGATGGTGCCGCGAGGCCGCTGACGCACCGGGCGAGGGCCGCAGCGGCCTCGGCTATTCAGATTAAATGTAGAGATGTATCACTTGCGTTTCTTAAGCCAATCCGAGAGCACCTCCTCAACCAGTTCGCTATACTCCCGGCCTTCACCCTCTTCAAGCAGAGCGATCCTTACTGCCTTATATGTATCTTTCCTGATATAGGCTGTCGTTTGATCAAAATCAGGGTCGCTGCGCTTTCCCCGAGGCCGACCACGACGCTTAGACTCTACTGGCGGCTCTTTTCTTGCCGACGAAGTTGATTTACCTGCTGCGGCTTGGGTAGGCGATTTAGACCGGCTCTTTTTTGATTCAGAGGCGTTGCTGGATTTACTCACTTATCACTCCCGGAGACGAGGAAGCTAGACGATCATGGGAGCGGATGATAACAGAATTCCGGGAAGGTGAAATTCTGGGATTTCAGAAAGTTGAAATGTTATCTCTAGAAGCGCCCTTAAGATTTATAAAACTTGTGGATGCCGCTATAGGATCAGTTTGTGAGCATAGCTTCCTCGTTAATTTTCACGCTTCTTTTTTTACGTCCTAAGTTTTCGAGCAAGGAGTATATAGCTTGTTTGAAACTTCAAAAGTTTAGAAGCCTGTAACTCCTGACTTGATCTCGCTAATGGTGGCAGCATCGATATCTTCTCCTTCGCCGCCACCGTCAGGAAATAGCGCTCTCCAGTGAATACATACCATCCGGGGCTTCTCTCCATCGACGCTTACTTTCTTAGTGTGATGACCTGCATCCGGTGCATAAAGAACTTTCTCCGCCGCAAATTTGTTGAGGAGCGCTGTGGTGTTCCACTTGCGTTTATTAAACACATCTTGGATTGTCGTCGTTAGGAAGCCCACGAACAAATCCCTCTTCACGGCACCCAGCAACTGCGCTGGATTTTCCAGCAGGGCATAAGGCTCCGAGCCGTAGAAGAAACGTCTGTTTGTAACATAGAAATCTCCCAAGGCTTGTAATGCGAGCGCGACATGGTTCTGCGCTTTCTGCTGATCCTCAAGGTGGCTCATGAGCCACCGACTGATATGTTCTGGCCCAAACCTAAAGCAGAAGAGAGAGCGTCCGATCTCGGCTGCAAGTTGAATGGCAGCGATGTACTCGCTGACGCGGCCTACAATATCCGACGTTGCCCGTTCTGAGAGCGTTTGCCGGATAGTCGCATAACGTTGTTGCCAGGCGTACCACTGGCTTTCGTTCCAGAATCTTATGTGATTGATAAGCAACTCGCCGGCAAGGCCATGATTTGATGAGACCGCTCTGTCTATACTATCAACAAAAGATTTCATCCCACGGGGAAAAGGCCTTACGGCTAGACCTCCAACCGGCAAAAGCCGCGCCCGCGCGCCTTCATGCGGGCTAGATTCGTGAAGCGGGTGTTCGGATGTGCTAATACATACTGTATGCCAATATGTAGTGTCGCGAATTCCACCGGCCTTTGCTCCCCTGGCTCTGCCCTTACCGTTAGCGATCATGTAGATGACACTGCGTTTCATGTCATCCGGGACATGCTGGGCGTCATCTAAGAACACGGGCAGGTCACTACACATACTTGCGATCTGTTCGATCGCAACCTTGGTCGCTTCCCATGGCAGGATTATCGAATCAGGCTCTTTGGGCTTCCCCCACACGGAAGCCGCCAGTTTCGCCGTAATTGATTTGCCTGAACCGCTCGTACCATTTATGTCCAGGATGAAGTTAGGAATCTGGAGTTTGCTCTGTAAGGGTGGCACGAGAGCGGCACAGATGGCCACCTGCGGGATAATCATCGAATCCGCCGCGACCAGGTTTACGATGTTCTCCCAATCTTGAAGTGTGCCTTTGCGGGAGGCGAAAGCGCGGTAGAGCGATGCATCACCGGCCCCTGTTGGGGCGAACTCTACATCAGAAGCCATTCCTGGCAGGTAAAATGGCCCATCATTTCGGCCACGCCCGAACCTGTTAGTTACCTTCTTTCTGGGTATACGATCAAGGAAGGCGTGCTCATAAGCTGACAAGTAGGAGATGACCGCACGCGCGTTATTTGAAGTAACGGGAGCACCAGCCCCGCCAAGCGCCGCCACTAAGCTCCTCGCCTCAACCATCTGGGATCTTAAAATCGTCGTCGTCTTGACGGCTTCGCCATACTTAAACTCGATAACGGCTGAGAGCTGCCCGGTGTCGACGTGTTCGTGAATCTCGGAGATGCGCATGAAGGAATTGCAAACTATAACTGGAGGCCTGGGCTTTCTGCTATTGTCTGGTACGGGCGGGCAGTACCAGATCGAGCCGTCGGCTCCCAATCGATAGGATGGCGGAATACGCTCTTCCCAACCACCTATAACTTCCTCTTCTTTCTCGTCCTCTGTATCAATCATCTGGCGGTTTTTCTTCTCGGTTACCTTTTCGCGAGCTTTTTGTAATGTCAATTCCAGATAAGCTTCACCGTGCTGGGGGCGAGCCCATTTACTCCCGCACCCCTCCGGATGAGTCCGAAAAATATCTTTGATATCTTCTTCATCAACACCCTTCTCCAGCAGGGTACATACGATCCAGAAATCTCTTCCCGATTCGTCGTCCTCACGCCCGGCATTGGCCCCCGTACGGATCGTTCTCTTTCCGCTAAAAATAGCCATTATGGTCTCTCTAGGCACATCGTAGTCATCGAGACGGTGAATGGCGAACAGAGCTTTTTCAAATCGGCCCGGGTCTTTAATCGGATATAATTCTCTTAATTGGGAAAGGATGAGTTGCGAGTTATCCGGTCTTACTGATTTTTGGAGCGTTTCCTTGACTTGCTCGAAGCCGTAGCGGTTCCAGCTTGACTCATCTTCACAGATCTCGCAGAGCACCGGTTCTGCTTCTTTAATGTTGAAGCTGCCTGGTAGCCTGAGCACGCGACTGATATTTGTCACGGCATCCCCCTGTAAAACGTCGCGCAAGTTTTGAATCAGCTTGGCCCATTCAGGAAGCTGAGAAACGCTCAGCACCTCGTTAAAGACATAGTAGACGTGCCTGCCATAGCCGCTGTTGATGACAACAGAGGGAGGAAGCGCCAACTGCCTGATTCGCCGTATAACTTCAATCGCGCCCCCCTGCGCGTGCTTGTAATCCAGGTCGGCCCAGATACAATTAACTTTCAAAACATCGTAGTCTTTTCCTTCGCCTTTAGTCGGGATACGGCACCGCGGCGCAGGGCCCACCGTGATCATCTGTGTGACGTTGCGAGACAGAACCTCGGCGATCACGCGCGCGTGATTGATAGGTAGGGAGAGATAGGTCGAGCGATCTACAACCTTCGGCTTTGGTCCGGCCCCGAAATACCGAAATTCGACGAAGCCGCCCATCATCCCTTCAAACAAGAAATCTAAAAACTTGAGGGTGCCAGACGGAGGCGGGGGCGATTCAGATGTCTTCTCTTGCCCGGAATCTTCGGGCTGTGGTAGATTTTCATCGTACATGATCCGTTTCGCTTAAGCAGCGAACATTTGGATCGGCTGTCGGCTCCACCCGGCGGCCGGTTCGCTTTTAAGCCCTCCTCCACTTCAAGTAGCGCCAGCAACTGCTAAGTTCTTGTTATACGCTTGCTGCTGTGACTGAAGCTGCAGTTGCCCGGTAAGCTCAGATATCAGCTCATCTTTACGTCTATTATCTTCCCGTTCGCTTTTAAGTAGCTCTCGCATAGATTGAAGGTCTTCCCGGAGAGCCACTAATTCTCCAAGCACTGCATCCAGTTCTTTCTTGGATATTCCTCTCTTTTCGTTTTCCTGCGCTTTCTTGGCTTTCTTCTCAAGGGCCATGGCTTTACTGACACCGGCAAATGGGTCAGTTGCAGACCATAGCTTCTCTTCTTCGAAGTAGTCGCCTTTGAGGGTTTGTTCGGTATCACCCAGGGCCTTGGAGATATCAGCCCACCTCATTTTCAAATCTTTTCTCATCCAATCGCAGCAGACCGCACGCAAAAAATGTGGGTTAAAGTCCACGTCCTTATAGAGCAAAGAATCAAAATTCAAGAACTTGTACGCTGTTTGTGAAAAATATCTAGCGTATGTACTCGCATCATCCCTGCCAAAACCGGTGAGCGTCCCATTAGCGGATAAATATCCAAAGAAGCTATTCCCGATATCTTTCCGATAACAGTCTGCATCCATCTCTTGCAGCGGTATGAGGACTTTTGAGTGATAATTGCTCAGAACCTCCAATAGAAGAACCAACTCCGGAATATCACCATGGTCTTCGAGGGAGATCGTTGTGTCGATTGCCTTTTCATTCTTAATCTCTCCCTCTTCCCACCTGAAAGTTATCGAGCCGTCTGCATTGAAAATTATGTGTGTGCCGCGTTCGCAATTGCGAGCACACTGCTGACGGAAACCAAGATATCGGAGGGTGACCAACTGAGGCAGGAACAAGCACACCTCTAAATCCTCGAGGACATATTTGAATGATTGCGTTCTGATGATTCGGTCAAAGCGTCGTTTCAAATCCTCGATGTTAGCTTTAATCCAGGGGCGCGTCATGACGGTTTTTTTCTTCTTTTTCCGATCTTTCTTTGTATTTTGATCCGAATTGGTCCGATAGGCTTTATTGAAGGGAGCGAGCAGTTCGAAATATCCGCTAAACTTTGCCACGGCCTTGAGTGCATCCAAAAACGTCATAAACTGTATGCTATCGAATTTTGTCTGCTTGTGCGCGCTAGACCTAGCGCGCTCAATCTCACGGTACTGATCTACATATGGGTTATGAATGTCCAAGAAGGTGCGTCCACTGACCTCCCGAGTCACCTCTCTAATTTGGAGAAGGTGCTCGACGCCAACATCACCTTGAAATTCGATATAAGCAAACCCATACAGTAATACCTTCTCATACTGTCTAACAGTCGATTCATCGAGTGCCTGCATCTGCCGCGCTTTGATCCACTTTGCAGCCTCATTAGACAAGTAAGGGATGTTGATCAATCCTTTTGGAGCAAGTTCCTTAAAAATTTCAATCTGTTCTCTTAATTTCGGCGGTATCTGCTCCAGAGTTATACTTGGCCGAGGCCTCTTAAGTTTGAGCCCGCTGAGCTTCGTCAACTTGCTGAGAGCATGGTAAAGCTGAGTTCTTGTCTTAGGAAGAACCGTAGATTTGATTTTCTTAATAATTGAGAGATGATGATTAACCAGTAAATCATTCAAAGAGTCGATCTCCTGCTCGGAATTAACCGCGAGCAATACCTTTAGAATGCTTATGCTGATCGATGAAAGAGGTAGTTGCAGACGCTTCTTTGGATTGGCGAGACCACCTCCACCCTTTCTTGGTAATAGAGTCCAAATGCTCTTCATATAATCCGGAAGATTGTCTTCAACAAACGAGATCTCTTCAGGGCACTCTCGCTTAATATCAGAACTTGTGCTTATTGATTTGATGAGCCTCCGCACAATACATAGTTGAGATTGACGGGTGCTCTTGACCTGATAGAAGATTTCGGCGAAGTCGATTAAATCTTGTTGAAGGCCCTTGATGGGGCCGCATACGTCCAGGATCGCCAGTTCCTCTAGTAAGGTATCTTTGGAATTAGCGTAATGACTCAGCATCTTCCGAACTTTACCCAATAGCGGCTTCATGTTCGGATCAGACTCTATTATCGATACCAAACAACTTGACAGATTAACGCCCGGCATAATGACTCCTTAAAGGATTGGCTGCAGCCGCCCGGTTGTGGCACAGGAACTTATGAAGGTCACCGGGAAGGCAGCAAAAAGCCGACAAAACAGATGAGTCGGTCAGGCCCTTAGAGAAATTTGCACAGGTGCAACAATATAGCACACCTAACACAAAGATAGTTCCTTTTTTATTGTCAAAATTCTGAAAAGTCAAAATTTGACTTTAATTGTTACTAAATAGAAATCTCGCAGGGGAATCATCGGTATATTCCAATGATCTTCCTGCATCATGGTGAAGACTTTGCGTGCTTTAGCCAGAAGATGTGCGCTCTAGCGAACCTAAACTTGATTGAATTTGAGTAGGTATTTGCCCAGCTCCCTGAGGCACCCTCTAAGCATGGGAAGCAAAATGCACGGGGACGGGGAATTTTGATTAAAAACTGTTTATGAAGTTTCTTAGCTAAGTGCTTGAATGGAGAAAATTCGCGTTCATAATTTTCTTCCCACACATTCTTTCCTTGTATCTTAAGCGGGGAATCTCGGGGACAAATAGGGGGGTGGGATTTAATCGGGGACTTTACCGGGGAGGTTATTAAACTACTTGATTCAATAGATAAAACAAAAGTGTCCGATCTCCCCGTCTGATTGTTAATAATCACCACAAGCTTGCCATTTTTTCTTTCTGAGTCTTGGAAAAAGTGATCCCAACGAGCTTCCAAGGACAAATTCGAAAAGGCCAGTTGATTTATTAAAAGCATATAGATCAGTGCTTTAGCAGCGAAGCTTTCCAAAAATGAATGGATAAGCTTAACCTTTATCGGTAACAGTTTTTGCGCTAAATCCTTGATAAGCTTGATTTTACTGTCACTAACCTTGGAATTTTCCGTCCAGAAAAGAGGAAAAGCCGACAGATGGCCTTTAAAACTTGGAAAATCTGCAGCTTTAACGGGATAAAGTGGTATTGATGTGAGCGGAGAATCCTCCACCGAGGAGGTGGAAACGCTTGAAGTCGTTAATCTCGAGGTATGGGGATTTCTTTCCTTAAATGAAAGAATTTCTTTTGGGCAGGAAGCTGTTCGGGATACAAGCACGGAGAACCCCTTCAAGCGTCTGTTGCCTCAGCTTTAAGAGCCGAAAGCAAATTCACTATTCAGGTGCTCTCCCGATCAGGCTGTCAGCGCCTGGGAGTGCTGATCTTGGAATTGCCTTAGACGCAACTGACAATTTGCGTTCTTACTAAGACTCCCCGGCCGGCCTTTGGATGGTTCGGGGTACAGGCTAAGTTACCGAGAAGCGGTCCAAATCCGCTGCAGCTCTCGGCTCTCCTCTGCGGGTGAGACGCGCTTCAGAGATAGGTTTTCTACGGTGTTTACTTGGAGCACGACTCACCTTTCGCGCTTTGATCCAAGCTCCCCTTGCGTCCGCATAGCAATAGCGGATTGGAGTGCTGCGCTACACCAACTACCTCTCAAAATATATGGGTATAAATCGCCTGTCAAGCGTGTTTCAAAAAAAATATTATGCTATATTGGTTTTATGTTGAATTGGTTAAAGTGATTGCTTTAACCACATCTGAAAAGTTGATGTTGAAATGGCGCAGGCTCCGAGGCCTGCGATTTCTAAGAAGTTCCAAGCACTCAAATCCCTCCAATTGCGCGAGGGGAATAAAACGATCGGGACAAGTGGCTGCTACCTTAACTAAGTCAAGCAGCAACAAAAGATCGTTTTAGAGCGACCATCAAAGTCGCTTCAGTCCCTCTGCGCGCGCATATCACCTATTTCTGAAACAACAGAATAATTAGCGCATAGCTATGCGCGTCCTGTATCTGGAATGTGTGCCGTACTTACCGGGCGCGTTTTCTAAAGCTATTACGCAATCTTTCTGTCAAACCTAGATTAAGGTTGAGAAAGAGATATGAGTGCTGCAGTTTTAGATCAAATTTCGCAAATCTTCGAGCGGGCAAAAAACGAGGCTTTAGTCCTAGTCCACTCGCTCTCCGACCCTAATCAAAACGTGACACAGGAGCCACTGCCGGAATGGCTAACCGACGTCGAGCTTGCTCGTTACTGGCGCATATTCAATAAGGATGATGAGCCCGTCACGGCGGGCATAATCTCCTGGGCCAACAGGCCGCCAGATGAGCATCCACTTCCCTGCGCCAGGATGGGCGACCTACGTCGGTTCCACAGGGCTACAGCCGATAAATGGGCTTGGGAAGAGAGTGAGTGTCAAAAAGCGAAGGCGACACAAAAACGTCTTCACGCCGTGAAGAAAACGGGCTGAGCGGTGACAAGCTGCAGGCGCACAGAGTACACTCCCGACACTTTGGCGGCTGCTACCTGAAAGGAGCAGCTAATGGCAGTCTACAAACGCTACAAAGGCGAACGACTCAGGAAAGAAAAGGGGAAACGACTCAGCGCAGAAGAGAAGGAGGCTTGGCAGAAAGGTAAGTGGTGGATGGAGTTCCAACTCCGCGGACATGACATCCACAAATCAATCCCCGGCGCACGAACCCAAGCTCAAGCCGAGCGTGCTGAGAACGCTATTCGCGAGTCCATCTACGACGGCAAATATAATAAGTTGACGAAGACGAGCCGCTTCTCGGATTTCGTTGACAACATCTATCTGCCGTTGACGAAGAAAAAAGCTTCCTGGCGAAACGACGAAAGTCGCGCGAAGAGGCTTAAGCAGTTTTTCGGTGTCATCCAAATTAGGGACATCACGCCGGTACTCATCCGCCGGCTGAAGAATGAACTTCTCAGTGAGAAAACGAATCGAATCGATCCGAAGAGCGAGAGCGAGGGGAAGAAGGAACGCACTCTTCGCAAAGGCACGACGGTCAATCGCCATCTTCAACTACTCTCCAAGATCTTGGAGACAGCTTTCGGGGAGGGATTGATTGACAGCAATCCAATGCGTCGGGTGGAACTTGAGCCGGAGGGACAGGGCCGGGAACGTTACCTGACTTACGAGGAGGAGAGATTGCTGGCAGTTCTCAATGGGAGGCTCACACACTTATGCGCACCCGTCATTACCGCCATCGATACGGGCATGCGTAAAATCAGTGAGCTTTTGAGCCTGCTCATTGAGCACTGTAACTTTGGCCACAAAGCCATATTCATTAACATCAACGGACGAGATGTTGAGCTGAGGCCCAACCATCTTTTAGTCGTAAAGAGCAAGAACGGAGATCCCCGCACGATCCCGATGACGCCACGCGTTCGAACGGAACTCTTAGGTGTCATTCAAGGCAGAACTGAAGGGCCGGTCTTTTCAAACGCTCGCACTGGCGTCAATCTGAAAGAGATCAAGAAGGGTTTCAAGAAAGCTTGCCAGTTGGCTGGTATTCCTTACGGCCTGAATACACCCGGCGGATTGGTCTTCCATGACCTCCGGCATACGTTCTCGACCAGGCTCGGCGACAGAGGGGTGATTGAAAACACCAGGATGGTCTTACTGGGACAGCGCACCTTGAAGATGACTCGCAGGTACACTCACGCGACGCCGGAGATGCTAGAAGAAGCGGTAAGCAAGCTCGGCCGACGGACCGGCGAGGTGCTCAAATTTAAGCGCATGAAAAATTGAGTCCGCCAAAAGTCCGCCAACAACGGGTAAGGCACAGGTAAAAGACAGTCAACCGAAGAGGCTAAACTATTGATAGTTTGGAGGATGGATGGTAGCGGGGGGGAGGCTTGAACTCCCGACCTTGGGGTTATGAATCCCACGCTCTGACCAGCTGAGCTACCCCGCCGCAAAGGATTCAAGGCATTATAGGGGGAAGGATTTGAAGGTTCAAGCAGGGCCGTGTGGGTCGTGATTGCTGCCGGTGGGGGCTCATGTATGAGGCGGCGTGTGGTGGAAAAATATGAAGCGCCGGGAGGGGATGGATTCCAGGCGCTTCCGTAAAGGATGAGTGATCGGGGGCAGTGGCTCTATCTGAAGCCCTCGCATCTGAGGAGGTCGTCGTTCGTCAAATCCCAGTGCGTATGATCTCGACACATGGATACTTCTCTGATCTCGCACGCATCGCCGTCCTGATCTACGACTTTGATGTCGTAGAGGTTGCAGGGGATGCGATTGAGCGTGTAGGAGTCACCGGGTTTGATGACCTTACGGCCGAGCTGGTCTCTTCCCCAACGACGATTGGCCGAGGGCGAAAGATAGAGGTGATAGATGGTGAACCTGGACTTGTTGACGATCATGAACTCACCCCTTTGCGGCTCGACGGCGTTTGAGCGAGCAGGCAGGAGCGCGAAAGCGCCGAGCGTCACGGCGAAGGCGATGATGAAGCTGATGATGTAGCGTTTGCGAAGCTTGAGCCCGAGGAGATGGCTTTTCATAGGCGGTTTCCTTTCCGCTAAGTAATGGGTAAAGCTAAGAGGCCGTGATGATATACTTCAAGCCGGAATAATGGCAATATAATTTTCGTCGCTTCGGAGATGGGCCCAACCCTGGCGATTGACATTTGTTCGCGCCCTGCCTATTGTGCCCGTGCCTGGTTGTTCCAGCCCTCTCCCGCTGATGAGAGCTTCCGTCCTCGGCGGGCAAGAGCTTCGGCCACTAAAACCCTCAAGGAGATTCCGTGAGCAATTTCTATACTGACGTGATTCAGAAAGACCCGCGCTTCAAAACCACCAAGATCGTCAACGACACGGCGCTTTTGGAGCCGGTCACAAAGCAGATAGTCGAAGCCATTATCGCCGATGCCGCCGCGCACGGCCTGGAGCTGATGGTCTTTGAGACCTTCCGCAGCCAGGCCCGCCAGACGCTCCTCTTCAACCAGGGCGCGACTCGATTGAACAAAGTGGGCGTGCACAACTACGGCCTCGCCGCAGACATCGTCCGTGTCGTCAACAAGCAGCCGTCCTGGAAGGGCGACTTCTCGCTTCTGGGCCAATTGGCCCACGCACACGGGGTCATCTGGGGCGGCGACTGGGGCACGCCGCAGATGCATCACAGCTTCATCGACAGCGTGCACGTGCAGCGCTGCTCGATCAAGAAACAGGGCGCGCTCTTTCGCGGCGAATAGTATCCGGATGCCGCCTACAATCCTTACAACGATTGAGCGCCCTGCCCTTGCCGCGACAAGTCAGGGAGTGAAGAGATGAAAGAGGTTTTGACGAAAACCCACGAGGGGCGGGGCTCGCGCGCGGGGCGCAGGGCGGCCTGGCTCCTGCTGCTCATTCTGGTAGTTGCGGGCCTCGTCGTAGTGCTCGCGCCGGCATGGCTCATTCAACCCTTCCGGCCTCAATCGGAGAGCGGGCTCGCAGCCTCCTATACGCTTCGACGCTGGTCTCCGGTGCTAACGCTCGTCAACCTGATACTTGTCCTGGCGCTCATCACCTGGCTCTGGCGCGGGTCGCGTCGCTGGTGGTTGAAAGGCATGCTGGGCGTGGCTCTGGCGCTCTCGCTCGGGGCGGCCTGGCTGGCGCGACAGAACCATTTCGAGTGGATGTTCAAGCCGCTCGCCAATCCGGCGTACGCGCGGGCGGGCGAGGCCGATTTTCTGAACGATGCGGACATGGTGCTCGCCGTCGAGATCAAAGGCGAGGCCGTGGCCTATCCGGTTCGCCTGATGGCTTATCATCACCTGGTCGCGGACACTGTCGGCGGCACTCCCATCGTCGCCACCTATTGAACGCTCTGTCACACCGGTCTGGTGTGGGCGACGACTGTAGACGGGCGCAAGCTCAACTTTCATCTGGCGGGCATCAACAACCAGAATTTCATCATGCGTGACGACGAGACGGGTTCCTGGTGGCAGCAGGTCACAGGCGAGGCCATCCTGGGCCCACTCAAAGGCAAGAGGCTTGAACCCATCTTTCACGACGAGCTGACCTTTGCCACCTGGAAGCGCGAGCATCAGCAGGGACGCGTGCTCAGACCCGAAGAGCAGGTCTTGCGCGCGGGCCGTTATGCTCCGGTCAACTGGGAAGAGCGCACGGCCACGATGCCTGTCGCGACGAACGTCAAAGACGAGACGATGCCGCCGCGCACGCTCGTCGCCGGTGTGGCGTTGGGCCAATCGTCTAAAGCCTATCCCGTACCGGCCATCGAACAGCAGAGCCCTATCCTCGACACCCTGGGCGGCGTGCCCCTGCTCATAGTGCTCGGCGATGACAGGCGAAGCGTGCGCGTCTTTGAGAGGGCTGTGGATGAACGCAAGCTCGAATTTTTCCAGAAGCCGAACACGTCGCCGCTCGTCCTGGTGGATGCCGAGACGGGCAGCGAATGGGATTTTACGGGGCGTGCCGTCGCGGGCCCACAAGCGGGCCGCCAGCTACGGAAGATAGCAGTCCTTAACGACTACTGGTTCGACTGGAAGACTTATCATCCCGACACAGAGGTTTACAGACTCGGCGCACGATGAGGTTCAAAAAGCTCAAGGCAATCGCTCTCCTGCTTCTCTTCATAATTGTCGGACTTGAGGCGGCGTCCCCCATCAGCGCGCAGCGCAACGCTTTGAAGCTCACGCCCCGCAGAATCTCGCTCGCGGGTGGAAAGAGTTTCTCGCTGAGCTTGCCCGAGGGGTTCGACATCACGGTTGCGGCCGAAGGCTTGAAGCGCGTGCGCTTTATGGCGCGCAGCCCCGAAGGCCGCATCTTCGTCACCGACATGTACGACCTCACGGATAACAGTCGTGGTGCTGTTTATATCCTCGACGATTTCGACGAGCGCAGAGGGAAGTTCGGCAAGGTCACGCGCTATCTCGCGCGCCTGCGCAATCCTAACAGCATAGCCTTCTACCGTGATCGCAACGGAGCGGACTGGCTCTACCTGGCCCTGACCGAGCGCCTTGTGCGCTACCGCTATCGCGCGGGCGACACAGCGCCACGGAGCGAGCCCGAAGTGATCGCCACTTTTCCCGATTACGGCTTGAGCTATAAGTACGGCGGCTGGCACTTGACGCGCACGGTCGCGGTTGGCCCAAACGAGAAGATATACGTCTCGGTCGGCAGCAGTTGCAACGCCTGCGAGGAGAAGGAAGAGGTGCGGGCCACAGTGCTTGAGATGGAGCCGGACGGAAGAGGGCGGCGCATTTACGCGAGCGGCCTTCGGAACGCCGTCGGCATAAAATGGGTCGGAGGCCGGTTGTTTGCGACGAACATGGGCGCAGACCACCTGGGCAAAGACAGGCCCGCAGACACCATGTACATCGTCAAGCAGGGAACGAATTACGGATGGCCCTACTGTTTCCAGTACGGGCCAAGAATCTACTTAGACCGCCAGTTCGCCGCATCGGCCGGGAAGCAGGATTGCCGGAGCGTCCCCCTCGCCTACGCGACCTTCCCGGCCCACAGCTCGCCGCTCGGCCTCGAATATTTCGGCTCCGACAATCAATCGACGATCTTACAGGACAGCTTCCTGGTCGCGCTGCACGGCTCGTCCGATCACAGGATGAATCGCGGGCACGCCGTCGTGCGGGTTAAAGCGGGCGGGAGCGTGCAAGCTTTCGTCACAGGCTTCGTGCAGGACGGCAAGCTGTACGGGCGTCCGGCAGACGTTCTGCGGCTCGGCTCCGACAGCTTTCTCTTCACGGACGATCACAGCGGGGTCGTCTACTACGTGTTCAGGAGATGAACTAAAACAAACTCGGAAGGACAGAGAGGGAATTTTTACGTCTCACGATCAAGGGAGAGGAGAGCAATGTTAGTTCACATCATAGCCGATTACGGTCACGGCGACCTGGCCTTTGCCGAAGTCGTCCAGCGCATCAAATATTACCTGCCCGACGCCGAGCCTATGCTCACGCCCGTCCCGGCCTTTTCGACGCTCGCGGCCGGGTTCTGCGTCGCGCAGCTCGGCCTGAACGAAGCGCCCGCCGGGACGATCATCTATCATAACGTCGCGCCGCGCACAGACGATGAGGAAGCGCGGCGGGGCAATGCCGGAGAGCGTTTGGCCTTTGCGCGCCTCGCGACGGGCGTGCGCGTGATCGGCGTCAATGCCGGAGAGGCATTCTCCTTCGTGCGTGACGTTGCGGAAGAGCTGCGCTGGGCCGCCGTCCCGGCCGAAGGCTCGCAGTTTCGCTCGCGCGATCTCTTTCCGCAGGCGGCGGGCGCAATCGCCCTGGGCCAACCCGACGCGCTCGCCGAAGAGATCGACCGCGCGGATATTCCGCCCGTCCCGGAGAACCGCATAGCCTACATAGACGGCTACGGCAACCTGAAGACGACTATCGCCGCGGGCGAGGCGGCTGCTCGCTCGGGCACACACTTACGCCTGCGCATCGGAGCACGGGAGCGCCGGGCTACGATCAGCGACGGAAGCTTTGAAGTCGAGCATGGGCAGTTGGCCTTCGCGCCCGGCAGCAGCGGGTGGACGGAAAAGGGCGGTCAAGAGACGCGCTGGATGGAACTGTTCCTGCGCGGAGGAAATGCCTGGGAGGAGTTCGGCCGCCCGCAGATCGGAGACCGCGTGGAGATAGAGGCGTAGCCTTTGAAGCCCCTCGAAGGCGCTATGACAGAAGCTCGCCGCGCAGGACTGTGACGGCCTTCCCGCTCAAGTGTGCGCGGTCTCCGTCGAGGCGCACGCCGACCATGCCGCCGCGCCTGGAAGCCTGGTAAGCCGTCAGCTCTTTGCGGCCCAGGCGCTCGGCCCAGAATGGGCCCACGCAGCAATAGGCCGAGCCCGTCACAGGGTCTTCGTCAATTCCGGAGCCGGGCGCGAAGAAGCGCGCGACGAAATCAAAGGTGGGCGAGTTGGAAAGGCTCGTGACGATCACGCCGCGCACGCCCAGCGACCTCAACCTGGTGAAGTCCGGTTCCATAGCGCGCAGCACCTCTTCCGATTCCACTTCGATCAGGTAGTCGAACCTGCTCCGGCCGACGTAGCGCGGCTCGACTCGGAGCGCCTGCGCCAAGCCGTCTGGCGCGGGAGCAGGCACGGGCGGCGTGGCCGGAAAATCAAGCTCTATCCACTCGCCCTTGCGCCTGGCCACGAGCAGTCCGCTCTTTGTATGAAAGCGCGCCTCTTCATCGGCCTTGAGTTGGCCCGTCTCCCAGAGCACGTGCGCGCTCGCCAGCGTCGCATGTCCGCAGAGGGCTACTTCCACGCTCGGCGTAAACCAGCGCAGGTTGAAGCCGTCCTCGCGCCTGACAAGGAAGGCCGTCTCCGAGAGGTTCATCTCGCTCGCCACCTGCTGCATCCAAAGCTCCTCGGCCGGTGCGGGAAGCAGGCACACCGCCGCCGGGTTGCCCGCAAACGCTCTGTCTGTGAAAGCATCCACTTGAATAATCGTCACGCCCATAGAGGTCTCCTCCTTACAGGTTGATGAAAAGCGCGCTCGCTTTATGTGGGCCCTCACTCCACGTAATCCACGGTCGCGGCCGTCGCCCTCGCGCATCTCTGCAAAGGCGCTATGGAAGCGCGCGGCGTAATCTCCCAGGCGCTCGTGCGCCAGTTGTCGGCCGCCGTCGTCGCCGGAATCCAGGACGGAAGCGGCATCAGCAGATACTCTGAGAGCGCGTTGACATAGGGCTCGTACATACGCCTCAGCTCGGCCAGCTTTTGCTCGGCCGCAGCGCCGTCGCGCAGCGCAATGCCTGCCGCCGAGAGCACTAAGCGCAGGCGCTCCAGCTCGGCCGGGGGAAAGCGATCAGACGCGGGAGGCTGCGGCGCTGTGCTGAAGATTTGGGCCAGGTCAACCACGGCATGACGCGCCATAGCGAAGGTCAGTTGCGCCTGCCGACCCGAAGCCCCGTCAACGCCTACGATCACCAGCGCGCAGGCGTCCAGGACTGTCGTCAGCGCAGCCAGCCACGATTGGTTATCATGCTGCGAGCGAAACCAGCAGAGCACAGGATAAGAGAGATGGCTCTCCATCAGCTCGGCAGCCCACCGCTCCCAATCGCCGAGCAGTTGGCCCAACTCGGCCATGTTGTCTCCCTCGCTGTGACGGCGCAAAAGCTCTGCCGCGCTCGGCGGCGTGCCGGCCCTCGCGTCGAGCAGAGAGATATTGACCTCGCGCCTTGAGAAAGCCTGGTAGAGCACCGGCAGGTAGCCGATCACGATGGCCAGGAAGCCGAAGCCCACGCCCGCCTCTACGACCGTCAGCGCGCGGCCGAACCTGGAGAGCGGCGTCACGTCGCCCAGACCGAGCGTGAAGAATGTCTCTCCACTCATGTACAGGTAGGTAGCGATAGAGACCTCTTCGGCGGGCACGTTGAGCCCGGAGCCGGTGGCCCATTGCAGCAGACTGAAGCCGACGACCAGGCCCGTCGCCCACACCGCTAACAGCGCAATCAGCGAGAGCGGCCCGAAGAAGCTGAGGAACGCCTCGCGCCTTTTCTTCCCGCGCATACGGCGCGCTATGCTCGCCCACGGCAGCCAGCTCCATTGATAGAAGAGCTTCGTTAAGCGCAGGCGGCGCGTCACCCGTCGAGGCAGGACGATGGTCTCGAAGGCGTCCAGCATGACCATCACGATAAAGATAGAACCGAGCGCGGCGATTATGATTCGCATCTCTCTTGCTCCTGTTCGTCAGGCGAGCGTGCGGGCTGCTTTTCCCGAGCCCGATCAATCAGCGGCTTCTGGACTCCTGCGGAACGACATCGAGCGCGAGCTTTTCCGTGCGACGGATGATTTCGAGCGGCGCTCTCCTGCCGACGCGCTCGTCCGTCAGGAGTCTGTGCAGGTCGTCAATGCCTGCGACCTGACGGCCGGCGTAACCGATAATCACATCGCCCTCGCGCAAGCCAGCCTTCTCGGCGGGGCTCCCCTCGTCAATGGAGACGACCAGGATGCCGCTCTCCACGGGCAGGTCGTAGAAGCGCACTATGCGGCGATGCAGCGGCACGTTCTGCCCGGCCACGCCTATGTAGCTGCGCCTGATGCGTCCCTCTTTAATCAGGCGGGCGGCGACGAACTTCGCCGTGTTGATGGCGATGGCAAAGCAGATGCCCTGCGCCGGTCTAATCATGGCCGTATTGACGCCTATGACTTCGCCGCGCGAGGAGACGAGGGGGCCGCCTGAATTGCCCGGATTGAGCGCCGCGTCGGTCTGAATAATATCGTCTATCAAACGCCCCGTGCGAGAGCGCAGCGAGCGCCCCAACGCGCTGACGACGCCGGCCGTCACGGTACACTGGAAGCCGTAAGGATTGCCTATGGCGATGGCTAGTTGGCCCGCGCGTATAGCCTGCGAATCGCCGAGCGCGACCGGCATCAGGTTGGGCGCGCCGATGCGTATGACGGCCAGGTCTGTCTCGGGGTCGTCGCCAACGAGCGCAGCCTCGAAACGACGCCCGTCAGCGAGCGTCGTCTCTATGCGAGCCGCGCCGTGTACGACGTGGCTGTTGGTGAGGAGAAAGCCGTCCGGCGTCAGGACGAAGCCGGAGCCGCTGCCGCCGCGCTCTTCTGCCGGCGGGCGACCCTGGCCGCTGCGACCCGTGCGCCGGGCAGCCGGACGCTGCTCCACTTCTATGTTGACGACCGACGGGCTGACTCTCTCGGCTGCGCCGATGACCGCCTGTGAATAAGCATCCATCAAGGCGTCATCAAACGCGCCTCGGCCCGTGCGCGAGCCGGCTGCATCCTCCTGCTCGAAACCTTCACTCGACAGCATGTAAAACTCTCTCTTCATCTCTTTATGTCCTTTCACCCATTCAAGTAATGCCTGGCCCACCCGGCTCTTTGTGACCATCCCGGTTACAGATGTGCTTCGGAGGAGTCCGTTCAGGCGCGCGCTCGTCTTCCTCTGCCGGTGGCCGAAGCCGGTCTGAGGTTTCGCAAGATACGTTCGATGGTGATGTTTGCGAGCACCTGCTCGACGGCCGACTCGACATCTTCGAGGACGTTTTCGAGCACGGCCCCGATGTTCATGCCGACCGGACAACTGCGGCTCGGCGGCTGGCGATGCAGCGCGAACACCTCCCTCGCCTCGACGGCGCGATAGACATCCAGGAGAGTGATGCGGCTGGCCCTGCGCGCGAGCCTTGCGCCGCCCCGTGCCCCCGTTTGAGTGGTGACGAGGCGGGCGCGCGCCAGGGCGCACAGCAGACGCCGTATGACGACCGGGTTGGTATTGACGCTGCAAGCCACAGATTCCGACTTGAGCGGCTCGTCGCCCGCCGCAGCCATCAAGGTCAGAATGTGAACGGCCACGGCGAAGCGGCTGCTGGTAGCCAAAATCGTTTCTCCCGTCCCCGAGTAATCAGGAAGAGCCTTCAATGGATTCTGTAACTAATACAGGTACAGATGCGGCATTGTCAACCTCTCATAGCTGCGGCGGGGAAGGAGGAGCCGGTGGCGGGCAGGCTTGGACGGTGGCGCGCTTGAGCTGGACTGGCTTGTCCGGCTTGTCGCCGATGGCGGCCGCTTTGTTGATGGCGTCCACTACGTCCATGCCTTTCGTGACGCGGCCGAAGGCGGCGAAGGTTCCGTCCAGGTGCTGGGCCTCGCCGACGAGTATGAAGAAGCTTGAGGTCGCGCTGTTCGGTTTTTCGGAGCGTGCCATAGAGACTATGCCGCGCACGTGCTTGACGGGGTTCGGCTCGTCGGGCACGGCGCGCATCATCCTCTTAGCCACCTCGGGCGAAGCCTGCGGCTTGGTCATCACGCTTCCGCCCTGTATGACAAAGCCTTTGACTGTGCGATGAAACATCGTCGCGTCGTAAGCGCCCGTGGCCGCCAGGTTGAGAAAGTTGCGCACGGTTTCGGGCGCAGTCTCCGGCAGCATCTCCATCTCGACGGGGCCCGCTTCCGTCTCAAGGCGCACGCACTGCGAGGCCATACGCTCTGCGGTCGCCCCGTCAAAAGGCTCTACGGCAGGCGCAGCCACGGCGGCCGCGCGGTTATTTTTCTTCGGCGGGGACGGTTGTTGCTGCTGTGCAGGGTTACTATTCTGCGTGGCCGTAGTTTGCGCCACGGCGGGCGCGTAGAGCGCGGCAAAGAATATTGACAAAGCGATTGATCGCGCGAGGAAGCTCATACCATTCCCTTTTCTCAAAGCCAAAATTTTCACGGCCGCAGCCGTACACGATAGAGGACGAAGTTGCCTATGTGCTCTCCTGCATCGCGCTCGTACCAGCGATCCAGGTTCGAGAAGTCCGGGCGGTCATTGGCCCAGGCGATGACGTAAGAGAGGGGCCAGCGCGCTGCCCGCTCGCGCGTGAAGGACTCCGTGTAGTCCAGGTATAGGCCCAGCTCATAACGAATCTCTTCGTCCGTGATCGGCTTCAGGTCGTCGGTCAGCGTGCGGTTGATGCGCTCCTGCCCGAAGAGACCTATGCGATACTCGAAACTGTAATCGGACATCGCTTCCAGGAAGCGCCGCTCGCCGATGCCCGTATAATATAGCTGCTGGTAGAAACGCTCCTTGTTCTCGGCGAGCGTGACGCCCGAGAAGACGCGCATGTGCAGGGCCCAGAGCACCGCCTGCGGGGCGATGGTCGGCAGGTTGTCTGCGTTGACGACGTGCGTTGAAAGGACTATCTCGCGCTCGCCCTCACGCCCCTGCGCGGCAGAGGCCCTTGACAGTTCAGCCAGGCGTCTTGCGACCGGCAGCGCATCGTCTCTGAGCATATTGTAGTCGCCGAGAATCCCTGTCGCCACCTTCGTCTCGACTATTCCCCAGGCGAAGGCCGCGAGCGCGAGTGTGGCGAGCACACTGGCGGGAATCCTGCGCTCGTCATTCCTGCTCTTCCCGCGCCGGACGAGCCACACGGCCAGCACGAGCGCGACGAGTACAATGTGGCTGACGATGAACTGTTCGTAATGAAAGGGCTGAAGCGAGCGGCCGGTGATGACCTGTTGGTTAAAGACTGCGAAGGGCAGAAGGGCGAGCGACGAGGTGAAGAGCACTGCTCGCTCTCGCCAACCCACGAGGCCGCGCCGCACGCCCCAGGCGAGCAGCGCCAGGACGGCCACACCGATCAACTCCGTCGTGCGAAACAGGTCTGGCCTGTGCGAGAAGGCTAGGGCCTGCACGGCGTCCATCGTTGCGGCACGTTTCGAGAGGAGCGCAGCGTATGGCAGGAGCGCGACGAAGGCTATGCTGCCGGCAATCGTGAGCGAGTTCATCGCTTGCCGCCACCCACGGGGACGCGCCGCAACCCAGACCAGGCTCAGACAGACAAGCCACGCGGCGGCGGCCGTCCACAGGTAAAAATAGGAGAAGACCAGAATGCCGAAGAGCAGGCCCGCAAGTGCAGCGGCGAGCCGAGAGGCGCTGCGACTCTCGACCGTCACGGAGCGCCACACCAGAGTGCACATGATGAAGAAGAGAGGAAACGGCAGTCCCGGCACGTAACGGCGCAGGAACGGAAGATAGATGTAGGCCGCTTCTCCGCCGAAGATGGCCCGCACTGCTCCCTGCCCGGAGGCGAGCGTGCCCATCGAGAGCGCGACCATCACGCCCGTCGCCGCAAGCCGCTCTTCGCCTGTGATGAGCATGAGAAGGCGGAAGACGGCCAGCGCCGCAGCCAGAGGAACGATAAAGGCCAGCGCGACGAAGGCGCTCGAAGCCGAAAGCCCGAACGCGCGCGCCAACGTAGCCACACAGTATGCAGGTATGAACTGGATGGAGAAAAGCGACTCGGGCAAGGGAGAGCCCGGCCCATCCTCGCGCCCGGTATAAGGGTCGTTGCGTCTCGTTCGCCCTTCGACGAGCGAGTTCAAGTAGGCCGAATAGGCTTCCTCGTCAATGTCGTAATAGGCGTAAGCGCCGTTCCACGCGCGATCAGGCTTGAGCCACAGGTCTAGCTGCGGCCAGAGTGACAGGAACATGAGGGCAACGCCCGCAAGCAGGCCCAGACGCCAGTCTTTTAGCTTCATACGATGGCAGATAATTGTCGCAAGATTCTCGAACGAAACGCTTAGATATTACGTTGATACGGGATAGAGTCAAGAAGCAAAAACGTTTCTCTAAATCATCAGCAGAAAACAGGAGCAGACAATGAGAAAGATCAATATCAAAGAGAGCCTGGCTTCGTTCACCGATATGTGGAGCCCGAAGATCGTCGGCGAGGTCAACGACTCTTACGTCAAGCTGGTCAAGTTTCAGGGCGAGTTTGTCTGGCATCATCACGAGCAGGAAGACGAGATGTTTCTGGTCGTCAAAGGCCGGATGCTCATGAAGCTCAGGGACGGAGACATCCCTGTGGGCGAAGGCGAGTTCATCATCATCCCGAGGGGCGTCGAGCACATGCCCGTCGCAGAAGAAGAGGCGCACGTCCTGCTGTTCGAGCCCCGCTCGACCCTCAACACAGGCAACGTGCAGAACGAGAGGACTCTCGCCAATCTTGACCGCCTGTAGAGCGGATTCGGATCAGCCTGTGAACTTGTAGCCGACGCGATGCACCGTGATGATGTAGCGCGGGTCGGCCGGGGAGTCTTCGATCTTCTGCCGCAGCTTGGCGATGTGCATGTCAACTGTGCGCGTCAGGGGAAAGCCGTGATAGCTCCAGACGGAATCGAGCAGTTGATCGCGCGAGACGGCTTCGCCCCTGTGCTCGATGAAATATTTGAGCAGCTTGAACTCGCGCGAGGAGAGGTCTAAGGGCTTGCCGGCCTTGGTCGCCTCGAAGTTCTTGAAGTTGAGGAGGACATCGCCGAACTGGTAGGTCTCAAGCTGCTCGTCCTTCTTCGAGGCCCGCCGCAGCACGGCCTCGACCCTCGCCATCAGCTCAAGAAAACTGAAAGGCTTCGTCACATAATCATCCGCGCCGCACTTCAGGCCGAGGACTTTGTCTATCTCCTGGCCGCGCGCCGTGAGCATGATGATCGGCGTGCCGTTGCCTGTGCTGCGAAGCTGCTTGCAAACGTCCAGGCCGCTCATCTTCGGCAGCATGACATCGAGTATGACCAGGTCAACTCCCTTCTCCGAAGCGAGTCGCAACCCGGAAGTGCCGTCGCGCGCCACCGTCACAGCATAGCCTTCGTATTCAAAGCCATCGCGCAACGCAATGGCCATCGCTTGATCGTCTTCGACGACGAGAACTTTACGCATAAATGAACTCATAGATAATTTGGTTCGGTCTCAGGTCAGCGTTGGAGTCGGCGATTCGCCTTTGACCACACGGTTACGGCCCTGGCTCTCTGTATCCTCGCCCGCAGTCTTGGCGATAGGCAAGTGAATGGTAAAGCTGCTGCCCCGGCCCGGCTCGCTTTTGACTGTGACGCGGCCACGGTGCGCCTCGACTATGTGCTTGACGAGCGAAAGGCCGAGGCCGCTTCCCTTCACGTCATGCACGAGGCCCGTGCTGACGCGATAGAACTTGTCGAAAATCTTCTCCTGCTCCTCGCGCGGAATGCCTATCCCGTGATCTGTTACGGTCAAACGAATAAATCCCTCGTCCTGTTCCAGGCGGACGAGGATTTCCCTGGCCGAGCCGGAATATTTGACGGCGTTGTCGAGCAGGTTCAAGAAGGCTTGCGCGATGGAGTCGGGGTCGATGACGGCAGGCGCGAGACGCGAGGCGGGCGCTTCAAAACGGATGGTGAAGCCGCTCTGCTTCAACTGCACTTCGAGCGTCTTCAAAGTCTCGGAGATCACTTCGCAGACATCCGCCCGCTCGAAGTTGTAGGTCTTGCGGCCCGACTCGATCTTGGAGAAATCCAGGATGTTATTGATGAGCTGTGTCAGGCGGCGGCTCTCCGTCTCGATATATTCGCCGTACTCACGAATCTTCTCCTCCTCCTTGACTCTCCCGAGTCGCAGGAACTCGCCGAAGACGCGCACACTTGAGAGCGGCGTGCGCAGCTCGTGCGAGACGTTCGAGACAAAATCCGTCTTCATCTGCGAGACCTTCAGCTCGCGCGAGACCGTGCGCAGGGCCAGTGCTATGCCTCCGATGAGCACGGTCGTCATCAAGATGGACAGAGAGAGGTTGACGATAAAGTTCCAGCGGGCCCACTGCTCCGGCGTCATGTTGCGGCTCTGAATCGCCAGCAGCATATCCGAGAAATAAGGCAGCCCCATCCACGTCTCGTCGTTCTGCCCCTTGGCCGTCTGCGACGCGTAGATCAGGTTATGCTTGGTGTCGTAGACGCTGACGATGACGTTATCTTGCGCGTCGCCGGGGAAGTGCTTTTCGAGCGAGGTGTTGATGGTCTGCGGCAGCAACTCCTGCTTGAAATAGTCTATGTCGAGGATGAATCCGGCGACGCCCACGACCTTAGACCATTCGTTCAGTATGGGTCTGAGGATGATCCTGTTTTCGGGGTCGCGGTCGTCCGAGGTGAGGCCGGGCGAGCGCACGACTGCCTGCTTCTGGCTCATCAGCTTGAAGGAGGCTGCGGCGACATCTATGGAGCGCGCCTCGGAAGCCACAGGCGCGCACGCAGTCTTACAGGAAGGGTCGAAGAAGTAGGTTTTCGATTCACTGTCCGGGCCGAAGACCGTCACGAAGAGGCGCTTGGCCCCCTTAACTTCGCAAGCCCCGAAGGGCGAGCGGCCTTCCTCAAGCCGCTCCGGCGTGATCGCATAAGCGGGGACGTTCAGAATCTCTGCGTTGTTCTTGTAGAAATATTTGATCTCGTTGGAGACATCGGACAGGTAGTTCTTCATTCCCACCTTGTCGGCGACGCTCGAAGTCTTTTCCAGCTTGAGCAGAGACCAGTATTGCAGCGCGAGGATGCACAGGAGCGGGACGACGACCGCCACCAGGCCAACCCAGAGCATGTGCTGTTTCAGAAATAATCTAAGCTTGAGCATCCGATTCCTTCCCTGACGAGCGATAAAATACACCCTCTCCGGCCCCTTCGTCTGTAGCCCGCGCGCCTGATTTTACAACTCATTGACATCTTTTACCTCTATTTACCAGGCTTTGATGACATTTACACGCCACGCGCATAGATTGCGCACTGCAAGCATTCGCCGCGCGTCTTTCCGGAAGCAGTCAAAGCAGGAGGTAAGGATTCAATGAAGAACGAGGGACACATCAAGCTTTTCTGGGCGGCCTTAATCATCGGGCTCGCGTGGTCTGTCTACAGCAGCACGGCCGAGATGCTCTTACAGGTTGAGCGGTTGAAACAGACGCTCTTCATCTGCGGCAACACCTGGCTCATCAAGAGCGTCATCTGACTTCGATGCATGAGCATGTGAGCGTGCGAGGAGATGAGCATGAAGAACCTGCTCTCCCGTTTAAGCTTCGCCTTGATCGTCTTGCTGGCAGGGGAGTGCTCCGCGACGGCAGAGGGCCTCATCTTGCCGCCCGAAAAGGCGCGCCCCGTTCGCCTCACACGGTTCGAGAGCGCGCCCCGCATTGACGGCCGCCTGGATGATGCCGACTGGCAGAGGGCCGCCATCCTCAAGGATTTTTACCAGACTCAGCCCGGCGACAATGTGCGTCCGACGCAGCCGACCGAGCTGTTCATAGGATACGACGCGCGCACGCTCTACATAGCCGTCTACGCGCACGACGAGCCCGGTAAGGTGCGCGCGACCGTGGCTAAGCGCGACTCCGTGCTCGAAGACGACCACGTCCGCATCCTCCTCGATACCTTCAACGACCAGCGCCGCGCCTACGTGATGGCCTTCAACCCCTTTGGCGTGCAGCAGGACGGCATCATGACGGAAGAGCGGGGCGAAGATTACAGCGTTGACATAGTGATGGAATCGAAAGGCGCAGTGGTCGAAGACGGCTACATCGTCGAAGTCGCCATTCCTTTCAAGTCGCTGCGCTACGAGGCTGGCAAGGACAAGCTCTGGGGCATACACGTCTTTCGTCGGATCAAGCACATGAACAACGAGGAAGACTCCTGGATGCCCATCGAGCGTGGGCGTTCCGGCTTTCTCAGCCAGGAGGGACACATCACCGGGCTGGAAAACATCTCCACCGAGCGGACGCTTGAGATAGTGCCCAGCCTGACCATCTCCGAGACGGGCAAGCGCCTGCGCACCTTCCCGGCCGCGATGATTGACTCTAACCCGGCGCTCACAGACCCCGGCCGCATGGTCAATCGCCCGCTGAAGTTCGAGCCCGGCGTGACGGCTAAATTCGGCCTCACGCCGACCGTCACCTTAGACCTCGCCATCAACCCGGACTTCGCGCAGGTCGAGGCCGACGCCACCGTGACGACCGCCAACCAGCGTTTCCCCATCTTCTTTGAAGAGAAGCGCCCCTTCTTTCTCGAAGGCATAGACATCTTTCAGACGACGATGAACGCCGTCAACACGCGCGCCATCGTTGACCCGGACATCGCCGTCAAGCTCACGGGCAAGCGTGGGCCCAACTCCTTCGGCCTCATGCTCGCCTCCGACAACGCGCCCGGCAACTTCACCCAGGAAGAGCTGGACGAGCCGGACTTCTTTGAAGAGAACCGGCGCTTTATAGGCAAGAACGCCTACATCGCAGTCCTCCGGCTCAAGCGAGACATAGGCGTGCAGAACAACCTCGGCCTCATCGCCACCTCCTACAACTTTATCGAGAAGCACAATCAACTGGGCGGCATGGACGGGCGCTTTCGTCTCAACCCGCAAAGCGTCCTCAGCTTTCAAGTGATGGGCACGACCTCGCGCCGTCTGTTCTACGACCCCGACGAAGATAAGAAAGTCTACCGCACGGGGAACGGGTTCGGATATTTTGCCGGGCTGGAAAGAAAGAGTCGTCGCATCTACCTGAACGCGGACGTGGTGGGCCGGACGCGCGACTACAGGGCCGACGTGGGCTTTACGCGGCGCACCGGCACTAACGTCGCGGAGCTTTTCATACGCTACAGCACGGAGCCGGACGGCAAGCGCACGCTCCAATCATGGAACATAGGCAGCTACAGCTATAGCGTCTATGACTGGCGGGCGCGGATGCGTGGCTGGGGCACGGGCGCGCGCGCCTTCCTGAACTTTCCGCGCCAGACGTTCGTTGGTTTCGGCTTCGACGGCTGGTACGAGCGGCTCTTCGAGGAGGAGTTTGGGCCCAGGCGAAGCGCCCTTCGCGCGGGCGCTTTCTACGGCGAAGACCCCGAGCGCTCGGCCTACACCAAAAGCCTCTTCTTCGCCGCCGGCTCCGTGCCGAGCAAGAAATACTCGGGCGAGATTTACGTCAATTACAACATCGGCGGGATTGATTTCGATCTCGGCGCGGGCAGTAAATACCCGCGCGTGAGCCCGGCCGCGCTTCTCGACCCCGAAGCCAAGCTCGACCCCGGCGCTGGCAACGGCTGGACGATCACAGCCAAGCTCGCCTATCAACCGACAGACGCCCTGCGCATGACGCTCGATTACGGGAAGAATCGCCTGGTACGCTATGATACTGGGCGCGTGGCCTTCGACTCCAACATCTATTCGCTGCGCTCGGTCTACCAGTTCACGCGCTTCACGTTCGCGCGGGCACGCCTCGATTACTCGTCGCTCTCTTCAAACGTGCGGGCCCAATTCCTGTTGGGCTGGACGCCTAATCCCGGCACTGCCTTCTTCGTCGGCTACAATGACGACATGAACCGCAACGGCTTCAGCCCCTTCACGGGCGACCTCGAACCGGGCTTGCGCCGCAACGCCCGCACCTTCTTCATCAAGATGTCCTACCTCTTCCGCCGCAGCTTTTAAAAGTTCATCTTCCCATCCCGCAAATCCGTTCATGTTGTATGATATGCCTCATGACGGACGAGAGAAGAGATGAGGAGCGGATTCCGCTCAATCTGGAAGTGCGCTGGGAGGGCGTCACGCATAGCGCGCGGCTGAGCGACATCAGCGTTGACGGGTGCTACATTGACAGCATCGCGGCGACCTTTCAGGTAGGCGAGCTGGTCTCCTTCGAGGTCAGGCTGCCCGGCGGCGACTGGCTGCCCCTTCGCGGCGAAGTGACACATACCATGCCCAACGTCGGCTTCGGCCTCTGCTTTACGTTCCTCACGGACGAGGAGCAAAGGCTGATTGCGCAACTGAACGGCGTTTGAGATTACTTTAGAGGGAAAAGATGAAGAGATCGCTGTCTGAGGAAAACATAGGCGAGGCCACCGCGTCTTTGCGCCAGGCCAACGCGGAGTTTACGGCACGTTACAGGGGCGAGACGGGCCGCCGTCAACCCGTTCACACGGTCTACGGCGGTGCTCATCTCTTCAAGGCCGAGTCGGCCGAGCGGCTCGGCGCGCTGGCCCTGCGCGCGCTTGAGCAATACGCGCCCGACTACCTGACCTTCGCCCGCGCGATCAACCTGCCCGGAGCAGACGGCCTGCCCCGCTCGGCAGAAGAAGCCTCCGAGCTGAGCGCGCGCCTCGCGTCGGAGCCTGAGATGGTGCGCCGCTCAGACAAGCCTGCATGGTTGGCCCACACGATCTACGCGCGCGTCCTGGAAAAGCTCCGGCGCGAACCCGTCGAAGACTTTCGCATAGATTTCGAGGACGGCTACGGCAACCGTCCAGACGCGGAAGAGGACAAACATGCGGCGGCGGCGGCGGGCGAGGTGGCGCTCGGGCTCTCTTCGGCGCGCCTTCCGCCCTTCATAGGCATACGCATCAAGCCGCTGACGGAAGAGCTGCGCGACCGCAGCATTCGCACGCTGGACATCTTCCTCTCCACGCTCCTGGAAGACAGCGGCGGACGCCTGCCCGAGAACTTCGTCGTCACCCTTCCCAAGATCACCACGCCTGAGCAGGTCTCGACGCTCGCCACCTTGTTCGACCAGCTTGAAAGGCAGACGGGCCTCGCCTCCGGCTCGCTCAAGATGGAGATGATGATCGAGACGACGCAATCAATCATCAACTCTCGCGGCGAGTCTGCGCTGCCGCTCCTTTTGGAAGCCGCGCGCGGGCGCTGCGTCGCCGCTCATTTCGGGACTTACGATTACACCGCGAGCTGTAATATCACGGCCGCGCACCAGCACATGCTGCACCCGGCCTGCGACTTTGCGCGCCACATGATGCAGGTCGCCTTCGGCAGCACAGGCGTCTGGCTCTCCGATGGCGCGACCAACATCATGCCGGTCGCGCCGCATCGCGCCACAGAAGGCCAGAAGCTTACGCCGGAGCAGGCGCAAGAAAACCTTGCGGTCGTGCATCGCGCCTGGCGCTTGCACTACGAGCACATACAGCATTCGCTCGTGAACGCTTACTATCAGGGCTGGGACTTGCATCCGGCCCAGTTGCCGACGCGCTACGCGGCCGTCTACGCCTTCTTCCTCGAATCGCTCGAAGCGGCATCCGAACGCCTCAGCAATTTCGTCGAGAAGGCCGCCAAGGCGACTCTCGTCGGCGATGTCTTTGACGACGCAGCCACCGGCCAGGGGCTCCTCAACTACTTCCTGCGCGCCATCAACTGCGGCGCGCTCACGGAAGCCGAGGCCCTGCGCCTCTCAAGCCTCACCTTAGACGAGCTGCGCTCCGGCTCCTTCGTCAAGATTCTCAAGAACCGGCAGAGCTTATAGTAACAAGGAGAGACGCGCGGGTTGTGAACGTTGAAAGAGGAGCTGTTGGCGCACCAGGTTGAATGAATTGTTGTGGTTTGGCGGAACTTATCTTGCTCGCCATACGCTTTGCACGGCATCTCTGATTACAATCATCAGGCCAGGCCATTCATTTTCCGCAAATTGGCCCATGGCCTTGATTACTCTTTCGTGAGTCTTCTGTTCGTTCGGCTGTCATAAACGGATGACGAGGATTCCATGATGCGATTCATTGCGATGCTGAACGAAGCCCTTATCAGTGCTGATGAGCAAGCGGCCTTCCTTCTGGGCCAAGTCCCATAGAAGATCATCCGGCATACCCTGATTGGTTGTGCCGCGAACGTCTAAGACATTGTGCCCGAGGCTTTCCAACTCCACGACTGTGGTTAAGGGTATGTTTTCGTCTACGCATATTTTCATACGCGGCCGGCGACTTCTTCAATGGGTGTGACCTGTTCCTCGGCCAGCCATGCGGCGTATTCCAGGCAGGCAAGAACATCTTCGCGGCCAATGTGAGGATACGCTTTCAGCAAAGTTTCAATAGTATCTCCGTTTGCCATCATACCTATGATTTGATGTACGGGCACACGCGTTCCTTTGATACAAGCCTGCCCATGACAAATTCTCGGGTCAATTGAGATGCGGTCGAACATAATTGATCTCCTACAACTAAATATTATCAGCCCGTTCGTTACTCAACCAAAAGCATAACGCCTCATACTCTTCTGATGATGTGGGCGGCTCCCCAGCCTAAGAGCACAAGGGCGGCCAGGATGGCCCAGTTGTATTTGTCGCCGTAGGTGGCCGAGGGGAAGTGGTTGCTAATCATGGTGAAGACGACGGGGACGACCATGTAGGTGTTGTGCTTGGAGCGTTGCTTGGCGCGGGCGGCGAGCTTTTCGTCGGGCGGGCGTCCCTCTTTGACGGCGGCGATCATCTTGCGCTGGGCGGGAAGTATTCGCATCCAGACGTTGGCGGCCATGATCGTGCCGAACATCGCGCCGAGGTGGATGTAGGCGGCGCGACCGCTGAAGACCTGCGTGAGCCCGTACGAGACGCCGACGATCATTAGGTAAGCGAGCGCGGCGAACAATGGGCCCGACCTGACGATGGGCGTTAAGCAGATCAGATCGTAGACGACCCATCCCACCAGCAACGTGCCGAGCCCGATGGCGACGCCCGCGCCGAGGCTGATGTCGCGCACGTCCCTGTCTATCAGCGCGCCGCCCAGGTAGTAGACGAGCACGAGCAAGACCATCCCGCTCACCCACGTCAACAAAGCCTCGTAGCGAAACCAGTGCAGCTTGCGCGTGCCCGGCTGTTTCTGCTTTTCGACGACGTAGAAGCCTCCGCTGTGAACCATCCAGACCTCGCCTGCCGCGCCCTCACGCTTCTCATCGCGCGTGAACTCTCCGTCCATCCAGGTGAACAGGTAGGTCTGGCCGATCCACAGTATGCCTGTGAAGACGTGGAACCAGCGCGTAAAGAGGTTGAGCCATTCACTCGTAGTCGGGTCTATTCTCATTCAGTTAGCTCCCGCGATAGGTTGAATAACCGTAGGGATTGAGCAGCAGAGGGACGTGATAATGCGCCGCAGCGTCTCTCACGCTGAAGATGACTATGACCTGCGGGTAAAAGCCTTCGATGTTGTGCGCTGAGAAGTAAGCTGCGGTGTCGAACGTCAAGCGGTAGGTCGCTTCTCCGAGCACGTCGCCCGCCGGAAGCAGGTCTCTCAGCCGCCCGTCCCCGTCAGTCTCTCCCTGGCCCACGGCCTGCCAATCCCCTTCGGCGGAGCGCAGCTCTAAGAGGACTGGAACGCCGCTCGCGGGCCTTCCCCTGGCCGTGTCTAAGACGTGCGTGGTGATGGCGCTCATAGTTGCAGTAGCTTCCTGAGCCGCAGGTGCGTGATGCGGCGCTGCTCTTCGGCCGCGATACGCAGTTCCATTTCGGGCTCGTTCCCCAGCCGTTCTTCCAAAAGGGCCAGCATCTCTTCCGTCGTCTTGCCCGTGGCGCAGACGATGAAGATGAAGCCGAAACGATCTAAGTAAACGCGATTGAGGTGGGCCAGCTTTTCCAGCTTCTCTTCGGCAGCCTTCGCGACGGCCGCCTGCTCTTCGGCAGACCACCGGGCGGCCTCAAGCGATTGCTTAGGTGCTGCACGCTTCTCTCCGATCTTCGGATGATGGCTGAAAGCTTCCAGCCAGTCCTCCGGGCCCAGGGCCCACCAGATCTGATCCGCCGTCTCAAGCAGCTCGCCTTCGGAATCGAAAGGACGATGCGCGGCGAGCGCATGGGCCCACATCCTTGAGCCGCAGCACTTGAGCAGCTCCGCAGCGGCCTCTTCCGCCGAGAGCGTATTGAATGCGGCGAGCCGGTCTCTCATCCTTCCTCTATGACGCCATAGGCGCGCAGGCGACTGACGCCGCCGTCCGGATAGATATTGAAGCGCAGGTGCGTCAGTGGGCCCACGTCTGCGACCTCGTCCTCAAAGTGGTGGCGCGTGTGGGCCTGAAGACGCGTGCGCGTCAAGACCTCTCTCCACTCAAAGCCCGTCTCCAACTCGGCTCCCTCCGCCGCGTCGCAGCCTTCCAGAGAGCAGCTCTCCGGAAAATTACCCTTGAAGTGAGAGGTGTCAACTTCGAGCCGCCGCAGGCGACCGCGCTTGCCAAGCCGGATGATCGTCCAGTCGTGGCCGGGCCCACGCCGCCGCTTCGTTTCCCACCCGTCGCTCATGTTGACGGCGCGGCCAGGCATAATCAGGTTGTGGCGATGGCCGAAGAACATGTCGCTACAGGAGAGGACGAGTCCGCCGTGCTCGACGGCCGCGAGGTCAAGGAGTCCGCCCGCCCGCGCGAGCCGCTCCCAATCGGGCAAGACCTCTCCGTAGACGCGCAGTCGCGCTACCCCTCCGTCCGGGTAAATCTTGAAGCGCAGGTGCGTGAAGCGCCGCTCGTCCACCACCTCGAACGGGTTGAGCGAGTCGCCTCGAAGCTGTGACACTGGCAGAATCTCCGTCCACGCGGTCGCGTGGTTTGCAAGCTGCTCCGAGTCCATATGGCCTTCGACCGCGACCGCTTCCAGAGAGCATTGTTCCGGGTAATTGCCCTTGAAGTGAGAGGTGTCAACGACGACGCCGCGCACGCGCCCGGCGAGCCCCAGGCGAATGATGCACCAATCGAAGCCGGGCGTGCGACGACGGCGCGATTCCCAACCGTCCATCCATTTCCCGAGGTCTGTGTACTTGCCCTCGATGAAGACGGGCTGGCTGGCCTTGAGCAGATTCTCTTTCGGCGCGAAGAAATCATCAGAGGCCGCGAGCACTGCTCCGCCCAATCGCTCCTGCGCCAGGTCTACAAGCTCCGTGAAATCCATCAAGCGAAATCTCCTCGCATGAGCAAAGTCCCGGCGGGGGGCGACATGAACCGGCCGCGATCATAAACCCTCACGCCCCGCACGTAGGTCTCTTCGACCACGCCGCTGAGCGTGAGCCCTTTGTAAGGCGTCAGCTTGTGGCGATGCTCTATGATGGAAGGCTCGACGCGAAACGCGGCGTCCGGGTTCCAGACGACAAGGTCGGCATCGTAGCCCACCTCTATCGCACCTTTGCGCTTGTCCAGACCGACGAGCCGCGCAGGAGCCCTCGCTGTCCATTCAACCAGTCGGTTGATCGTCATGTCGCGCTCGCGCATGAGCGTCCACATCACCGCGAGCCGCAGTTGCAGAGAAGAGATGCCGCCCCAAGCCTGCATAAAATCGCCCGTCTCTCGTCGCTTCATCTCGGGCGGGCAGGGCGAATGATCCGACACCACCATGTCTATCAAGCCTTCGCCGAGCGCGGCCCAGAGCAATCCGCGATTGGCGCGCTCTCTGATCGGCGGACAGCATTTGAACTCCGTCGCCCCCTCCGGCACTTCCTCGGCCGCGAAGCAGAGGTAGTGCGGGCACGTCTCCAAAGTCACGGGCAGCCCCCCGGCCTTAGCCTCGCGCAGCATCCCCAGCGCATCCGAAGAGGAATGATGGACGATATGCACGCGCGCACCCGTCTCGCGGCTTAGCCGAAGCATCAGCGCAACAGCTTCGTTCTCAGCCTCCCTCGGCCGCGACCTCAGAAAAGTCTCATAGCGACGCGGGTCACTCTCGCTCGACTGCGCGGCGGCTTTCTCTATGGGCCCAGGCAGCTCTGCGTGAACGATCAGCACGGCTCCCAGGCGCTTCAGCTCCGGCAAGGCACGCCGCAGGTCTTCCTCAGTCACGTTGGGAAACTCGTCCACGCCCGAATGCACCAGAAAACATTTGAAGCCGACCACGCCCGCCTCAAACATTGGCCCAAGCTCGGAGAAGTTTCCCGGCACGACGCCGCCCCAGAATCCCACGTCAACATGACACTTCCCACGCGCCCGTTCGAGCTTGGCCCCAAACCCCGCGAGCGTAGTGGTCGGCGGAATGCTGTTGAGCGGCATCTCTACGAGGGTGGTCACGCCTCCGGCGGCGGCCGCGCGCGTCGCCGTCTCGAACCCCTCCCAGTCGGTGCGCCCCGGCTCGTTGACGTGAACGTGCGTGTCCACCAGCCCCGGCATCAAGACCGAATGACTGTCGGCTTCGACCACCGCGCACCCTGCGGCTACCTCGTCGAATGGGCTCACGCGGAGGATGCGCCCGCCGCCGATATGAACGGAAGCGGGCGAGACCGTCTCGCCGTGCAGAACTCGCCGGCCGCGTATGATGAGATCGGGCAGAGTCATAAGAAGCTCATGCCTGAAGTTGCAGCAGGAAATCTTCCAGGACGTTGGCGGCGACTCGCAGGCGGTAATTGGCCGTCGAGCGAATGTCGTCTATCGGAGCCATCTCTTTCGAGAACGCCTCCCTCGCCGCCCTGATGACGCCCGGCTCCGGCTTTTGCCCTCTTAAGAGCTTTTCAGTCTCCACTGCGCGCAGGACTGTCGGCGCGACGCTGCCGACGGCGATGCGAATCTCTTCAATTGTTCCGCCCCGGACGCGAGCCGCTCCGGCCAGACATATCTTCGAGATCGCCTGCGCCTTTCGCGTGCCAACCTTGCGATAGTATTGGCCCAGAGAACCGGCCCGGCGCGGCAGGCGAATGCGCCCGAGCAGCTCGTCCGGGCCCATCCTGATCTGCTTGTAGCCCGTGTGAAAGCCGTCGTAAGCAAGCCAGCGCGGGCCACGGGTCGAGAGCAGCTCAAGCTCTGCGTCGTAGACCAGCAGGGCCGGCGGCGAATCGGCCGCCGGCGATGCGTTGACGATGTTGCCTCCGAGCGTGCCGCGATTTTGAATCGCGAGCCCGCCCGTCTCGGCGGCCGCACGACAGAGCAGCGGGAACTCTCTTTGCAGCACCGCGCTGCGGCGCACATCCGTATAGGTCGTCAGGGCTCCGAGCGTGACATACTCGTCCGTCACCTCAATGCCG
>DASVQF010000041.1:0-30930 GCA_036389315.1 Pyrinomonadaceae bacterium | reverse complement strand
CTTCTGCCGCAAACATCGCGGACTCAAGGGCGAGACGCCAGCAATGAGGCAAGGCATTGCCGATCATGTCTGGTCGGTGGCTGAAGTGTTGCGCTATCGCAGCGCCGTCCCCTGATTCCCCAATGTAACGAGGTCACTACCTAACTTTGCTTGAATCTTCCACTGACTTTTCGGGCAGAATTGCCGTTTGCCCGAAAAGTCGCTCAGAATCTCGACTTTTCGGGCAAAGCCCTGCCTCTGGGCGTTGCCCAGCAAATCAAATTAGCTACAAGATATAAGCAAGCCGGATTCTTGCAGATTCAAAATATTGTTGGCCCATCTTAATTGTTGGGCAGAGCTCTGCCTCTGGGCTTTGCCCAAAAATGCCTTTAGCTGACCGAATTTTTGGGCAAGATAAATAATTTTTGGGCAACGTGATATAGTTTCAGACCTGAAAGGAGCATCATCATGGGAGCGATTACTGACCTTCTCAAAGAGATTCCTCTGTCTGCTGTTCTCAGAGAGAAGCTTACGACGCTGGAAGCGGATATAGCGGCCTTGCAAACAGAGAACGCGATACTTAAAGATGACAACCGCCAGCTTCAAGCTGAGAACAAACGGCTCCAAGATCAAATAAAGAGTCTCACGCATAAAGATGACCTCGATGAAATAGCAGTACAGGCCCTCACCTTTCTTGCTAAACGAGAGGGCCACCTAGTTAAAGATTCTGCCCTAGCAGCCGCTTTGAAAATGAAAACGACCCAAGCTAGGTATTACGCAGGCCAACTTGAGGAGCAAGGTTACATCTCTGCACAGCATCACTCCGGCATACTTAGCTTGTACACGTTGACTCAAAAAGGCAGAAGATACGCCATTGAAAACAACTTGATTTAGCATCTTGGGCAAGGTTCTCATTTTCGTTTGTAAGACTTGACGCGACGTATCGGCGCAGTCCTTAAAGCCATTAAGTCTTTATGCCGATTCTCAATCAGATAACCGAGATGTTGATGCGATGTGCCGAGAAGGCGCGCGGCCTTTGTAATGCTCCCGCCGCCACTGATAAGAGCCTGCTTTATCAAGCTATGCTCATAACGCTCTAGTTCTTTTATTAAAGGAAGTTTCTCTGAGAGGGTTCGCACTTCTTCTAAACGCCCGCCCAACTCCCGCACGATTACTAATGCGGCCTCTCCCGCGCGATTCTTGGCCCCTGACTGCTCCGATATTTCGATAGCACGGTAAAGGGTAAGGCGGGCCTGATCTGCGCGTCCTAGCTGCGCTAATGCCTTGCCGTGTACTATCAAAGCTTCTGCTAATGAATGATGCTGATTCTGTTCAAGAGTATAGACGGCCAACTGTGCGGCCCTCTCTGCTTCCGCATAGCGCCCCTGTGCGAGAAAGACACGCGCTCTGGTTTCATCAACTCGCGCCGCGCCGACTCTATCTTTGAGGCTTCCCATGAGCAGGCGCGCATAGTCCAAGTGCCTGTGCGCTTCCTTGTATCTGTTGGCTGTGAAGTAGAGTGAGCCGAGATTGTTTTCTACATTGGCTAGATAACGCCTATGTCCGGCTTCTTCAAAGTGAAAGCTGGCGGCTGTATATTCGATGAAGGCATTATCAAGGTATTCGCCTTGCCCAGCTTCGGCCAGAGTGCGGTAAACGAGCGCAAGCTGATTGTGGTAACTACCCTTGACCGTCTGATTAGTGATCTTCTCGAAAAGTGGCGCGGCTTCAAGCAGGATTCTAAGGGCTTCCTGATAGCACGCTGCGCTGCACTCTACAAAGGCGCTTCTGAGTATCGCTCTGGCTTTTAGTTCACTATCTGTTGTGAGTTGCGTTAAGACCTCTCGCAAGATAATGCGCGCTTCGCTATAACGCCCCTCACGCCAGTAGCACAAGGCGAGTTCATTCTGCCCCTCTAATATCTTCTTGCCGTAAGAGAGCGATTCAAAGATGCCGATTGCTTCACTAATAAGGTTCTTTGCTATCTCCTGTGCATCTTCGATCTGATTGCAACTACCTATCCAACTTGTAAGGGCACCCGCGCGCAATAAGACTTCGCCCGCCACGCTTGGCAGTAGCCCCTCAATCTTCGGATGCTCGCCAATACGCTGCCAGAACTCGCCCATTGCCTCACGCGCCGCCTCATATTGGCCCGCATCTTCATGCTGCTTAGCAAGCTGACAGCGAATCGTCGCCCGCTCGTCAAGGCTCAGATTTTTGTTGTTTAGCTGGCGCAAGAGTGCGGCTTGTGAGTCCATGTGAGACTTACCTTTTCGAGTGATTGCAACGAAAGTTGCTAGACCGCTCGCAATCTTATGCACCCCCTTTAATGCTTGCAAGAATTTTGCAAGGCATGTTCTAGTTTCCACTTGCAAAGGTCTTTGCAAGTGATACCAAAGGAGACAAGAGGATGAGATATTTGGGCCGCTTTTGCGCGACTGTGGCGTTAGTCTGTGTGTTGACTGCTTCGGCCTACGCGGGTGACATAGAATGCCCCGCCGTGACTTCTGCGCCGCCACAGGCTGCGGGCGAGATACAGAACGATATAACGGACGTGCTCTTGATAATGCTCTCGCTTCTCTAGGCGAGAGGCTTAATCCCGGTCTTTCCTGGCTGCCGTTTACGCGCAGAGCGGGTGTAGTGTGCCCCGGATATGAATAATTGTTGAGCAAGCTAGTCATGCTTTCGCCCCGCTCTCTGTTGTTGAGTTTTCGCCGGGGAACGGCACGCCGTTATCACGCAATCGCTCGAACGCCTTGACAGCCTGTTTTAGCCTGATAAGTTGCATCTTTGCTTCTTGCTGCATTTTCTTGGCGTCTGTAATTGCTTCATTCCAAGCATTTACAGGTTTTACACCTTTCTTCGCATTATTTTTATCATTATTATTGACATTACTTTTAGACACGACTATAATCCTCCCGATGACGAAAGAAACCTACCAAGAGGCACTTAATGCCGCGATTAAAGACCTCGCTAAATTGATGGGCGAGCGTGAGGAGTTGGACACGAAGCGGGAAGAGTTGGATAGAAATATCTTCCAACTGAGAGAGGGTCTTTTCGGCTTGGCTATTCTCTGCGGGACAGACACTAATCAACTTGCCAAAGAATATCCTGAATTGTTTCCTGACCTTATTAGTCCTGATCTTGGACTTACCGATGCCGTGCGAAAGGCTATGGCGTCCAAGCGTAACTTTGTCTCTCCGGTTGAAGTGAAAGATAGGCTTGCCGCAATGGGTTTCGATATAACGAAATACAAAAATATACTCGCATCCATTCACACAATACTGAAACGCTTGCTTGCAAGCGATGAGGTTGAGGCAGGCACTAGGGATGAGAAGGTAGTTTATAGGTGGAATCCTGTAAATGAAGGCACACCCTTGCCCGCTCATGGCGCGGGTAGGCAGTCTTTCTTTGGTAGTCTGAGCCCACTTGCAGAAATGGCGATTAAGACGGCAGAGGAAGCTGAGAAGAAGAATAAGAAGTGAGGTTCTTTGAATTAGCGGCGGGCTGGCAGAGTGGTCGAATGCTCCGGTCTTAAAAACCGGCAAGCGATGTTCAGAGCATCGCTTCATCCGTCCGAATCGGATGCCCGCCGCCAACTTTGTAGCCAATGGGGAAGCGTCAACTTCCCCATTGGCCTTCAGTCCCACAGCCGAAGCCGTAAGGTCTGAGCAACCAAAAGTATACGCTTTGCGCTGTGTGGACTCAACTTTAAAAGGAGAGTTCACATCATGGATATACGCCAACAAAAGGGGCAGCAAATAGCCCAAAGAGCGCACATCACACGAAGCGGCAATCTCTGGCTTGTGCCAAGTCAGAGCGGCAAGGGTAAGTATAAAGTCCGTCCAGACATTCCTTACTGCTCCTGCGCTGATTACGAGTTCAGACGCCAGCCCTGCAAACATATCTTTGCCGTTCAAGTCACCATTGAACGAACCAAAACGACTGTCACGGAAAACGGCAAGACTACAACGACCGAGACGGTCAAAGTCACACGCAAGACTTACGCTCAGCCCTCTTGGCCCGCATATCACAGAGCGCAGACGAATGAAAAGAGATTGTTTCTCTATCTGCTCAATCAACTCTGTCAAGGCGTCGGCTCGCCCGCTCAGTATGGCGCTGGTCGCAAGAGATTGCCTCTTGAAGATATGATCTTCGCAATGGCCTATAAGGTCTATTCGACCGTGAGCGCCCGCCGCTTTATGTCTGATCTGAGAGAAGCACAGGGCAAGGGCTACATCTCTAATCTGCCCTGCTATAACAGCATCTTCAATTACTTTGAAATGGAATCTCTCACGCCTTACCTTCAAATGCTTATTGAAGAATCCAGCTTGCCGCTCGCTTCGATTGAACGTGACTTTGCTGTTGACTCTTCCGGCCTTTCCACTTGCCGCTTTGTCCAGTGGATGCACGCCAAATATAGCGAGCCTCACTTGATTGATAAGAAGGATTGGATAAAGCTGCATCTTATCTGCGGCGTGAAAACGAACGTGGTCACGGCTGTTGAAATCACAGACCGCTATGCTGGCGATTCTCCGTACTTCAAACAGTTGGTCGAACGGACGGCGCAAGGCTTTGTGATGAATGAAGTGAGCGCAGATAAAGCTTACTTGTCGAATGATAATCTTAAAGCTGTCGTGAACCACGCGGCCCTGCCTTACATTCCCTTTAAGGTAAACAGCCGCACGAATGACAAGCGCCATTCCCCTTTGTGGCGTCGAATGTTTCACTACTTCTCTTACAATCAAGAGCGATTTATGGAGAGCTATCACAAGCGGTCGAACGTCGAAACCACCTTTATGATGATAAAGACGAAGTTCGGTGATGCGCTCCGCAGTAAGACCAAAACGGCACAGATCAACGAAGCACTCTGTAAGGTGCTCTGCCATAACATCTGCTGTCTGATTCAGGCGATGCACGAATTGAACCTCAAACCAAAGTTTTATGCTGCCGCTTAACCCCTACCAATTTGGCGGGCGTGGTGATATGCTGCGCCCGCTTCCACATCTTCTAGCGGAGACTCACAAGCATGGACTTAATGAAACTCCGGCAAGCCCTCGCAATGCTCAACGCTTTCGCAGCCTCGCTGCCTAATGGCGACATAGAAGAAAAGTACGTTGCGCTTTACCATAAAACCCTCGACGACATACGCGCCCAAACTAACCAAGACCTAAGCTATTTCCACATCCCGCAAAGCGAACTAGAGCCTCACGTAACGTCTATCAGTCGCGGCCCTCGTGGTAGAGGCCCAAGCGTCAAGAACTACAGCGAAGAACACTACTGCGATAGAGAGCGATTCTTAATGTCGCTGAGAGGGGCGATCAATTTCATCAACGCCCTCACGCTCGACTCCGGCGCAACTACTCTTCCGCTCATTGAACCTCCTAAATAGAAGCCAGAAATGACATCGGTAGTAGGCGAACCAAAATAAGTAGTGCAGCCCGCCTAACAATCCCCATCTACTAAAAGGATGCTCTTCAAGGAGTGGCTTATTCACTTCGCCCTCCTTTCGGCGGACACACTATGCCCCGCCGATTTTTGGGCAAGCTTCGCCATTCTTGGGCAAGCAGCCCCTTTTCGCTGTTTTGACCGGAATTTTGGGCAAAGCCCTGCCTCTGAGCTTTGCCCAACAATTAAGATGGGCCAACAATATTTTGAATCTGCAAGAATCCGGCTTGCTTATATCTTGTAGCTAATTTGATTTGTTGGGCAAAGCTCTGCCTCTGTATACTCAGTTATCAGTGTATACTTCATTACCACTTGGGTAAATCTGCGAATTTCTTAAGAAAAATTGAGAAGAGGGTTGAGAGGGTTGGAAAGTGGATACTTGGTATTCATGGGGGGGTTTGGTGTTGAAAGTTGGGAGGCGATGGGACGAGGGGGGTCAAGTGCAGGGGAATAAAGGGGTTGCGGGTGTTTGCAAGATTGGCGCGGGCGTGGCATGAGGGTTGTAAGGGGAAAGGGCGGATCGTTGACAGGAATGCTGGTTCAAGGAGAAGCGGCCTTGATCTTTGAACCGGTTGTGGCGCTGGGCCTCACACCGCGCCTTTTGCGACCCCTGTTGACGATCTGCTCTTTAGATTCAATAAAATTTTTGAAGATGTGCCGTTTTCCCCCTCGCGATTTAAGAGCGCGGCTTCCAAGGACAGGCACAAAGAAAGCCGAAAGGATTTAACCCATCATGTTACGCCGAATCACAGCCTGCTTAATCCTGATCAGCCTGGTGCTAATCTCCGTCGCTCCCCTGACCACCTTCGCAGCCGTCTCGGGCAAAACCAATTACGGACAGCAGCAGCGCGCTCATAAAAAACTGGCCCCCGAACTCGAATCCGGCACAGAGACGGGCTCTGTGCGCGTCATCATTCAGACCAAGGGCCAGCCTTCTGCTTCTCAAGACCAGGCGCTCTCAAGCGTCGGCGGCTCGAAGCGCAACAGCTTTGCGGCGCTCAACGCTCTGGTCGCAGACGTTCCGGCCAGTTCGCTCCGGGGCCTCGCCGCGCGCGAAGACATCGCCTACATCTCGCCCGACCGCGCCGTGAAGTCGCAGGGGAACTTGACCACTGAGACGACAGGGGCTGCGCAGGTGCAGGCGGGCGCGGGCGCTGGCCCCGGCCTGACAGGCAAGGGCGTCACGATAGCCGTTCTGGACAGCGGCATCAGCTCGAACCACCCGGACTTTAACAAGGGCGGCAAGTCGCGCATCCTCACCTCGGTCGATTTCACCGGCAGCGCGCGCAGCGGCGACGCTTTCGGTCACGGCACGGGCGTAGCGAGCGTGGCGGCCGGAAACGGCGCGGCCTCCGACGGCTATGCTGATAACTACGCCGGGATCGCTCCGGAAGCTAACCTGGTCGACCTGAGAGTGATGGACGAGAACGGCTCGGGGCGCACGAGCACCGTGCTGGAGGCGATTAACTGGGCGATACAGAACAGCGATCGTTACCAGATTCGCGTCCTCAACATGAGCATGGGCACGCCCGTGCGCGAATCCTACAAGGTTGACCCGTTGGGCCAGGCTGTGGCGAGCGCGGTGCGGGCAGGCATCGTCGTCGTTTGCAGCGCAGGCAACTACGGACATACAGAGCGCGTCGTGGGCTATGACAACCAGGGCAAGGCGATTTACGAGTTGGCTTATGGGACGATCAGCAGCCCGGCCAACAGCCCCTACGTGATTACGGTCGGAGCCACGGACAACCGCTCGACCGTCAAGCGCTCGGACGATTTCGTCGCGCACTACTCCTCGAAGGGGCCGACGCCGATTGACCATCTCGCCAAGCCGGACGTGGTTGCGCCGGGCTCGCGCATCATCGCCGCGATGTCTCAGGAATCGAACCCGACCTTCAACTCGAAGCTTCCGCAGAACGTGCAGCAGCCGGTCTCGGCTCTCGGGATGCCGAACGCTTACTTCAAATACTCCGGCACATCTTTCGCCGCTCCGGTCGTTTCCGGAACCGTCGCCTTGATGCTGCAAGCCAACAAGTCCCTGACGCCGCGACTGGTCAAAGCCTCTCTGATGCGTACGGCCGAGTCGCTGCCCGGCGTGAAGTTCGGCAACAAAGCGCAGAGCATAGTGACGCAGGGCGCAGGCCAGATCAATTCGGCCGCCGCAGTCTCCATGGCAAGAGCCATCACCCCGAACGCCGACAAGCTGGTGGCCGGCGATCAGCTCTTCAACGGCCAGATGACGATGAGCAATCTCGGCGAGACCAGGATCGGCGGCGAGACGGTCGAGTCCAACGCGCACGTCATCTACTCAGAAGGCGTGATCTTCGGCGACCATCCGACGTTGGTCAATGGCATTCTGCTGACCGATGGCAGACTGCTCAGCAGTGGCTGGGTATTGAGCGAAGCCCTCTTAGTCGGCGACGGCATCCTGCTGACCGACGGCATCCTGCGCAGTGATGGCATCCTGCTCACCGATGGCATCCTTCTAACTGATGGCATCCTGTTAACAGACGGTATCCTGCTGACCGACGGCATTCTGCTCACCGACGGCATCCTGCTGACCGATGGCATCTTGTTAACAGACGGCATTCTGCTGACCGATGGCATCCTGCTCACCGATGGCATCCTTCTGACCGATGGCATCCTGTTAACAGACGGCATCCTGCTGACCGACGGCATTCTGCTGACTGACGGCATTCTGGTTTACGACGGCGTCTTGAGCGAGGCGACTCTGGTGGGCGACGGGATTCTTTTGACCGACTAATCCCTGAGGGGAAGTCCCCACCGGAAGAAGCGGGTGGAGATGATGGGCTCCACCCGCTTCTCCTGTGTCTAATGATGAAGGATGAATGAAAGACAACCTGCTTTTCATTCATCCTTTCTTCTTTGTTTCTCTTTCCGCGACCAGGGCCAGGCCCATGATGAAGTAGAAGATCATCGCCACCTCTGAGTCGCCCAGGTTGTAATGCACCAGGCCGCTCGTGAAGAACCCGGCCAGGCCCCCCAGCGCACCGAGCAGGATACCCCGCTCGACCCAATCGTCAATCCTTCGCCGGCGCACGGCACGCCAGAGCATGCGCGCGTAGAGCGCGAGCAGCAGGAGCCACACGACGAGCGCCGGGACGCCGCGCTCCAGGGCCAGTTGCAGAGGCGTCGAATGCATATGGCCCAGGGGGATGCGCCCGTTCTCAAAGAGGCCCCATTCGCGCCAGTGCCGCTTGATGGAGTCCATGCCGACGCCCACGAGCAAGTGCCTGGGCTTGCTCAAGAGCAGTTCGAGGCCCTCGCGCTGCACCGTCTTGCGCCAGTTGATCGAGTCGTCTTTCGGGTCAAAGAAGCTGACGTTGCGCTTCTGCTGTAAGACGAAAAGGCCGGTCAGGATGAGGGGCAGCGCGCACGCGGCCAGCACTAAGGCCGCGCGTCGCGTCGCCCCCAGGAGCACGATCAGCGCAGCCGAGACCAGGAAGGCCAGCCAGGAGGCGCGCGTGACGGTTAAAAGCAACGCGACCGAGAGCCCTGCAACTGCGAGCAGGAGCAGGAGCGCCCCTTTCGTCCTCCATCGCCGCAAACTGATGAGAAGGCCGAGCGCGAGCGAAGCTATTAGTTGCAGCGCCTCGGCGTAGGTCGTGTAGTGACCGTAGAAGCCGCTCGCGCGCCAGTCGCGCCCGCGCGACCAGCCTTCGATACCAAGCTTCTCAAGCGCAGTCTCTCCCTGAAGCAGGCGTCCGCGCGGCACATCGAAGGTCGGCATCCACTCGTAACGATAAATCCTGACGCGCGCCACGCCGCTCGCTTCGCTTTCGCCTGAGACAAGAGAGAGTGCTGCCGCCAGCTCTTCGGGGCTGCGGAGCGCGCGCCCGTCAACTTCGAGCAGCGTATCGCCGCTGCGTACGCCCGCGCCGTAGAGCGGGCTCGCCGCGCTCACGCCCTGGACTTTGACTCCGCGCCCCGCAAGGCGCTCGGCCGTGGTGTAGACGACGTTGACCATGCAAGATGCGATGAGAGCGAAGGTGAGCCAGCGCAGCACGCGCCTTGAAGTGACGTTCTCGGCGACAAGGTAGACGATGGTGAAGAGGCTCGCGCCGCGCAGCTTTCCAATCGACACTTCAGGGTCGTAGGAGGCGAGCGACGAGACCATCGTGAGAATAAAGAACCCGAGCAGCGCATAGTCGAGCGGCGTCCTGCGAAGGCGCGGGCGCGGACGCACCAGAAAACGCACGGCCCACACCAGCAGCCCACAGGCCCACGCCACTTGCGTCGCCGCAATCGAATGCGGCGCAGCCACGGCCAGCGCAAAGAGCCAGAAGAGAAGGATGAGGGATGAAGAAGAAGGCTGGCCGGAAGCTCTGGTGTCTGCCGGAGACGCTGATGCCGTTTCAGCTATCCCGTCGTCGGCCCTGCCTATAGCTGTCTTGCCGCTCTCTTCATCCCTCATCCCTCCGTCCTCATCCCTTCTCAGTAGGCGTCGTCGCCTCGCAGCATGACGGGCAGGGTGCGTAGAATGATCTTGAGGTCTAGCAGGAGAGACCAGTTCTCTATGTAGTAGAGGTCTAGGCGCACCATCTCGTCGAAGGGCAGGCGGTTGCGGCCCGAGACCTGCCAGAGGCCCGTGAGGCCCGGCTTCATGTCGAGCCGCTTGCGATGCCACAGGTCATAGGCTTCGACTTCGTAAGGGATGGGCGGGCGTGGGCCCACGACGCTCATGTCGCCGCGCAGGACGTTGAAGAGCTGCGGCAGCTCGTCCAGGCTCAGGCGACGCAGCACGCGCCCGACGCGGGTCACGCGCGCATCCGCCGCCAGCTTATAGACCGGCTGGGTTGTATCGCCGAGGTTGGCTTCGGGGCTTCCGGCGATGAAGCGTTTCTGATATTCGCGATGCGGCGCGTCGTCGCTCCCCATACGCATCGAGCGGAATTTGTAGAAGAGAAAGATGCGTCCATCCATCCCGACCCGCTCCTGCTTGTAGAAGACTGGCCCCTTTGAATCGAGCTTGATAAGGATGGCGATCACTATCCAGAGCGGCGAGAGTAGGAGCAGCGCGGCTGTCGCGATCAGGAGGTCTGAGAGCCGCTTGACCACTCGCGCGGGCGTCGAGAGCGGCTCGCGAAAGAGTGTAATCATCGGCAGCGCGCCGATCTGGTCGATCTCTGTCTTGCGCGGCAGGCAGTTGAAGAGGCTCGGCGCGATGCGAAACTCTATGCCGCGCCGCCGCCCGCATCGCATCATCACCTCGAAGAGCGCATCGCCCGGAACCTTCGGGTCGGTGATGATGACCTCATTCGCGCCGGAATCCCTGATCGCTTCCGGCAGACCTTTAAAGTCGCCGATGACAGGCACGCCCTCGAAAGAGCTTTGCGCCGCCTGCGAGCCAGCGCCGCTCTCGACCACGCCGATCACGCGATAGCCAAGCTCCGGACGCTCGCGCATCTCCGTAATGCACAGCTTCGCCTCCGGCCCACGACCCACCACGAGCGTCGGTATCAGGTTGACCTCTCTGCGGCGCGCAAACGTCTGCGCGCTTCGCACCAGGAGACGCAAGAGGCCCAAAGAGATGAGCACCAGCAGGAAATCCAGGATGAAGACTGCGCGCGCATAGGAGAAGGCGCGATACTCGTAGATGCCGCGATAGAGGAAGGCGGCCGCCACGATCAAAAGCGATCCGATGGCCACAGCCTTGAAGATACGCACGCCATCTTCGACGAGCGAGAACTCGCCGCGCAGGCGATAGAGGTCGTAGTACTTGAGCGTCAGCAAGCGAATCGGCAAGACCAGCAGCAGGATCGCCCCGTAAGGCGCGAACGCTTCGCTCCAGGCGAAGCCCAGTCCCCCGCCGCCCCTTTGCAGAATGGGCCCACCCTCGCGCAGGTAAAAGGCCGTCACGAAGCAGAGCAGCGTCAGCAGCGCGTCCGAAATGACGAGCAGAACCTTGACGGCGGGCACGGCCCAACCGGGCGCACGCGCCGCCACGCGCACCTCGCGTGCCTCCTTCAACCTTTCCTTGAATCGCTCGGCTCTCAATCTGGCTCCAATATCAGGTCAACCACTTGCTTGCGCACGCCAGCGGCGCGGCGTGGCGCGGCCCCTTGCTTCTTCTCTATGGGCAGGGCCAGCAGGTCTTGGCGCGTACTGATGCGGCGCAGGCGGCCCTCGCGCACAAGCTCTTCGTCCACGGCCGCCCAGCGTCCGGCGTAGATGGTCGCTGCGGGTACGCCGAGCGCGGCCGCCTCGCGATTCATCGTCCCGCCCGCGCTGATGACCAGGTCTGCCGCCGCCAGCAGGTTCGCTCCGTCCAGGGCCACGCGCGGCAAGATCATATTCGCCGGGGCGCGCTTCAAATACTCCGCGCGCTGCGACTCCGTGCGCGCGAGCAGGATGACTTTGAGACCCTCTTGCGCGCCGAGTCGTTCCAGCAGCTCGTCAAACAACTCATTGTCAAAGCGATGATAGAGCGCATCGCGCGCAGGCGGCCGCACGACGACGAGCAGGTGGTCGCTGCCCGCGCCAAGCTCTTTGAGCTTTTCAGTGAAGCGCCCGTCCGGCTCGAAGTCTGCCAGATAGACATCCTCTTTAGTACCGTCGTAGCGCCTCACTTTACTCTCGCGCGCGCCGAAGCGCCGGAGGGCTTCTGCGGGGAAGGCGCGCGGCACAATCACGTGAGACGCGAGACGAAAGGCCAGGTGGTTCGCCGGTTGATGCTCGTAATCCATCAGCGTCACCGTCCTGACTCGAAGCAAGCGCGCCGCCAAGATTTGCGCGTAAGAGTTATGGCTGACCGCCAGGTCAAAGCCGCGACCGCGCGCCCACCGTGCCAGGCTGAGCGCACGGCCCACCAGATTCCCGGCCTTGCCCTTGAGCCCGCCCCCGCCCTGCCCGCCGATCACTACCGGCGCGAGAGCAGCGGCGCGCGCCAGCTCGACCGTCTGCGCAAAGTCGCGCGCCGTCAGCATAACCTCGTGCCCGCGCGCCTCGAACTCCGGAATCAGCGCGCGAAAGAAAGGCACATGCGGCGAGTTTGCCAGATCAATCCAGATACGCATAAGAGCAGGGATGAGGGCCGCAGGGTGAGGGATGAAGAAAAAGCATCTGTCTTTTCTTATTCATCCCTCATCCTTCATCCCTTCCATCAGCCGCGCCAGCGCGTAGAGCATCCAGGCTTGCGACCAGCGCATGTAGGGCGTGCGGATGGTGTAGAAGCGCCTGCGCTGGTAATAGAAGTAGCCGCGCGCGTCCTGCAAATTTCTGATGGCCCAGAGCGCAATCCTGTGGGCCAGGTCTCGGGCCCCGGCCTCCCTCTGCTGCAACTCTGCGAGGGCGACGATGGCAGCGCCCGCCGCGTGCGCGTCTGCCGGGTAGAGCCGGTCATGGTAGTATTTCGGCCAGCCCGTAGCAAGAAAGAAGCTGTCGCGCCAGAACTCGTAACCGCGAGAGAGCGCCTGCCTAAGCTCGCCACGACGATCTTCGCCCGGCTCTTCGGCCCCGCCGCTGCTGCTCCCGGTGATGCGCGAGAGGCTCGTCAGCACGAAGGCCGTGTGAAAGTTATCGGCCCACGATTGATAGCCTTCAGCACCGTAGGCCCAGGAGCCGTCCGCGCGCTGGCGGCGAGCGACGTACAGAGCTCCGCGCATGGCCCATTCGTCCAGCTCGCCTTCGCCCGTCAGTTGGCCCACTGAAGAGAGCGTCTCGGCCGCCAGCAGGCTCGCGTTGAAGACGCGCGTGCGGTCAAGGGGCGAATAGCTCCAACAGACTTCCCCGCTCCCCTCCTCCGTGCGATTCAGGTCGCGCAGGATAAAGTCGCAGGCGCTTCGCGCCGCCTGCAAATAGCTCTCGTCACCTAAGGCACGGGCCGCTTCGACGAGCGCGCGGGCGGCGAAAGCCGTCGGCACGATGGTCGGCGTGCCGCGCGGCGCAAAGAAGGCCCGCCCCTGCCAGTCGAAATTGTATCCCCAGGCCGCGCCGCTCCAACCCTCAAGCCGCACAGAGAGAAGATCATCCAGAAGGCGGCGCGCTTCTCTTTGGGCCTCCGCTCTCTTTCCCCTGCGAAAGTCTGCGAGCGCGGCGAGCGCGAATAGCGCAGTGCCTTTAGGGTTTCTCCCGGCGGGCACGCGCGCCAGCCGACGCAGGTTGACGGGCGAACGCTTGAAGAGCTGTGTCCAGGCGAGGCGCGCCGCGCGCGAGTGCCGCACGGGGACGGCCTGAAACAGCGCGCTGTTCAAGCCGTCGAACGGGTCGTCCCCGGCATAATCTCTTTGGCGACACCACTGGGCCAAACGCTCGTAAGCGCGCACGATCTCGCTTTCGGTCATGGCAGCAGCTTGACAAGCATCATCCGACCGCCTTCCCCGGAATCTTCCCATCTATTGACTGCTGCTCACGGATGTCTCTATGCGCTGGGCCGTGGCGATGAAGCTTTCGTACCACAGCTCGAACATCAAGAGCGTCCAGAGCAGCTTGCGATGATTGGCCGTGCCGCGCTCGTGCTCGTCCTGCAAACGCGTCACGTAGGCGGGATTGAAGAGCCCGCTCTTGCGTATGCGCTCGGGCGACAAGAGGTCGCGCGCCAGGGGGCGCAGGCGGCCCTTCAGCCACTCTGCGACAGGGATGCCGAAACCCTTCTTGCCGCGACGCGTCACAAACGGCGGCAGGAGCGGATCGACCGCCCGCTTCAGGATGTACTTAGACCTCCGGCCGCGCAGCTTGTAGCTGGCGGGCAGAGAGGCCGCGAACTCCGCCACGCGCGGGTCTAGGAAGGGCGCGCGCACTTCCAGAGAGACTGCCATGCTCGCGCGATCAACCTTCGTCAAGATGTCTTCGGCCAGGTAGAGGCGCGTGTCCAGGCTTTGCATGCATTCGACCAGCGTTTCGGCATCGCACTCTTCCTCAAGCAAGCGGCGCGCGCTCCCGTAGATGTCGTCGCCCCCGCTCGCCGCTCGCACTTCATCCGTGAGCAGTAGGTTCTGCTCTTCGGGCGTGAAGGAGCCGAACCAGATGTGATGGCGCGCGACCGCGTCTCGATCTGCCCCGGCGATAAAGCGACGGGCCTTGAAGTCGAAGGAGAGGTTGCTAGTCCTGACGGGTAGGCGACGCACCGCCGGCTCGACCAGCCGACGACGGGCAAAGCGCGGAAGGCGCGCGTAGATTTGGGCCAAGCGGTGGCCCCAGTACATAGGGTAGCCCGCGAACAACTCGTCGCCGCCGTCGCCGCCCAGAGCGACCGTCACATGACGGCGAGTGAAACGCGATAACAGGTATGTTGGAACAAGCGACGGGTCGCTCAAGGGCTCGTCCATCCAGGAGCCTATCTCGCCGACGAGGTTGCTGGCGAGGTCTACGCTCAATCGCTCTTCGTGATGATCTGTGCCGAGGAAGGAAGCGACAGCGCGCGCATAGGCCGACTCGTCAAACGAGCTTTCGGCGAAAGAGATGGAGAAGGTCTTGACCGGCTCGGTCGAAGAGCGCACGGCCAGGGCCGCGACCGTCGAAGAGTCCACGCCGCCCGAGAGCAGGACGCCGAGCGGCACGTCCGAGACGAGCCGCATCCGCACGGATTCCGACATCAGCTCGCGCAGTCGCACGGCCGCTTCCGCTTCCGAAGGCACAGGCTCCCTTGTCTTATAGCTCAAGCGCCAGTACTGCTCTACTGCGACGCGCCCGTCTTCGACCGTCAGGTGGTGCGCCGCCGTCAGCTTATGTATGCCTTCGTAGATGGAGAGCGGCGCGGGCACGTAATCGAACGAAAGGTACTGGCGAAGGGCCTCAGTGTTCAGGCGCGGGCGCACGCTCGGGTGCGCGAGCAGGACTTTAGGCTCGGAGGCGAAGAGAAAGAGGCCGTCGAAGACGCCCCAGTAGAGCGGCTTTTCTCCGAAGCGGTCGCGCGCGATGAAGAGCCTGCGCCGACGGGCATCCCACAGGGCGAAGGCGAACATGCCGTTCAGATGCTCGACCATCCCTGCGCCGTACTCTTCGTAGAGATGCGGCAGCACTTCCGTATCCGAAGCGGAGCGGAAGTGGTGACCGCGCTCTTCCAGACGAGAGCGCAACTCGCGGTAGTTATAAATCTCGCCGTTCAGGATGACGGAGACCGTGCCGTCCTCGTTCGTCGCGGGCTGCTCTCCGGTCTGCAAGTCTATGATCGCCAGGCGGCGCATCCCCAGGGCCACGCCCGTCGAGACCATCAAGCCCTCGGAATCCGGCCCGCGATGCGTCATCCGCTCGCACATGGCATGCAGGAGCGAGCGCCCGCCCTCCGGCGGCGGCGTCCTCGCGTCCATGTTGGCCCAGCCCGTTATTCCACACATAAGAAAGCAGTGACGGGTGACAAGTGACGAGTGACGAGCGAAGACAAGTATTTAACTTGTCACTCGTCACTCGTCACTTGTCACTGTTTTTCTATCTTCTCGCGCACGGCATAGATTCGCTTCGCCTGCGATTCGTGATAAGTGCGAACGAGCATCTCGGCCAGTAGGCCCATCAAGAGAAACTGTATGCCGACCGCAAACATCACGATGGCGAGGATGGGCAAAGGCGTCTGAACAAAGTCCGCTTTATGGAACAGCTTTAAAAAGAGCGCGTAGAGCCCGGCCAGCACTGAGATCGTGAAGGCCAACATGCCGAACGTGCCGAAGACGTAAATGGGCTTCGTCTGGTACGAGGCCATGAACTTGATCGTCATCAGGTCAAAGACGACCTTCAGCGTGCGCGACAGCCCGTACTTGGACTTCCCCATCGTGCGCGGGTGATGCTCGACGGGAATCTCTGTGACGCGCGCCCCGGCCCACGAAGCGTAGATCGGAATGAAGCGGTGCATCTCTCCGTAGAGCCTCACGTCTTCCAGGGACTCGCGCCGGTAGGCTTTCAGCGAGCAGCCGTAATCGTGCAGCGGCACGCCGCCAATCCACGAGATCAGACGATTGGCGAGCATCGAAGGAAGCTTTCTGGTAATCAGCTTGTCCTGGCGATTCTTGCGCCAGCCCGAAACTACGTCATAGCCTTCGTCGAGCTTATTCAATAGTCGCACGATGTCGGCCGGGTCGTTCTGTAGGTCTGCGTCCATCGGAATCAGCACGCGACCGCGCGCAGCGTCAATGCCTGCGGCCATCGCCGCCGTCTGCCCGTAATTGCGCCGCAGCGCGACAACTATCACGCGCGGGTCTAAGTGGGCCAAAGCGCGCAGAACTTCCAGGCTCCCGTCGGTCGAGCCGTCGTCTACGTAGATAATCTCAGCCGTGCGGCCGATCTTGCTCAGAGCTTCGTCAAGCTTCGCGTGCAGCGGCCGCAGGTTGGGCTCTTCGTTGTAGACGGGCAGGAAGACCGAGATGTCGGGCGCTTCTTCGCCTGGGCCAGCCTCGTCGGGGCTGCCGGTTGCCAGCGTCTCTTCTTGTGCGTCAAAGGTCTTCATCTAATCAAGCGCGGCGCGCGACGCAGATGGCCGAGACGCCGAACGGGAGATTCAGCCGGCGCAGCAAGGCGCTTTCCGCGCCGAGCACTCGTCCCAGCACTCCGTTTAAGGCCGGGACGTTGATGTTATTTTCCGAAGCGGGTCTCAAGCCCGTCGCACGCATCAGCAGGCGTCCCAGTAGTATAGGCCCAAAGAAAGTTATGTTGGCGTAGGTCGAACGCTCGACATCGAACCCGGCCGCGCGCACCGTGCGACACAATCCCGCGAGCGTGTAGCGGCGTCGGTGATGGCTGACATCATCCTGCACGCCCCACAGGAACATGAAGGCCGGGACAAAGAGCAGGGCCCGCCCGCCGGGCTTGAGCACGCGCCGCATTTCGCTGAGGCCAGCAGTATCATCATCCAGATGCTCTACGACATCAAGCGCCGTCACAAGGTCGAACGTCGAGTCCTCGTAAGGAAGATGCTCGGCCGCGCCCTGCCGGACACGGTTGAGCCCGCGCGCGCGGCAGAAGGCCAGGGCTTCTGCCGAAACGTCTACGCCTTCGGCTTCGCCGTACTCCGCAAGAAGCTCAAGGTTCGCGCCAGTCCCGCAGCCAACGTCCAGAATGCGCGGGCGCGCTCCGTCCAGGTCGCGGCAAATCTTTTCCAGAAAGCTGCGAATGATGCGGCGGCGGCCGACGAACCACCAGTGCGTCCCCTCGACCTCGTACATGATCGAGTAGGTGTGCTGCGCCATCTCCTGCGGCAGCGACGCCTCTGCATTTTTTACGGTCGTTGACATAAAGCAGGAGTCAGAACACAGAATTCAGAATCAAGAGGCAAAGCTTTTATTCTGGCTTCTGTGTTCTGAGTTCTGTGTTCTCTCTTTCATCCTTTCCCTTGCGTCCCAGCCCGCGCCAGCTATTCTTGTTATGCCAGCCGATCTCGACTTCCGTGGCCCCAATGTCGCGCCACCACTCTTCAAACTCTTCGCGCGTGATGTAAAAGGCTGTGGGTGCGACCAGGTGATCGAAGACTATGGTGTGCTGCTCGCGCCAGCCGAAGCCTGAGATCGCCCGCAGGTAATCATTGTAGAACAAATGGCGCGCGAGTGCAGCGCCCCCGGCGCTCCGGTTGAGCGGGCCGTAGACCAGCTTGGTCGCGGCAAAGAGCGCGGCCGCCGGGAGCTTGGAGAGATGCAGCAGGCCCCGGCGATTCATGCGCGAAGTCAGCCCCGTGCGCAGGGGGTTGACGAAGCGCGTAATCCACTCGTTGTTCTCCGCGCCGTAGACCCAGACGGAGATGTGCCCGCCCGCTTTGACTCTCGAAGCCAGAGCGCGAAAGCCTGCGCGCGGGTCTGGCAAGTGATGCAGCACGCCGACGGAGAAGGCGTAGTCGAAGACCTGTTTGAGCGGCGGACGATAAATGTCTGCCTGAATAATGTGCGCGTTATCCAGGTGGCGCGTCGCCGCGAAGGCCGATTCGACGGCCGCGCTCAGATCAATGCTCACGATGTCGCGCGCGCCCCAGCGCGCAGCCAACTGCGTGTGACGCCCCTTGCCGCAGCCGCCTTCCAAGACAACCTTGTCGCGAAAGAAGCGGGGCCGAACGGGCGCTATCCAGCCGAGGAACTGTTCGGCATATCTTTCGTCCTGTTGTGTGAAGTGCTGCCACTGCCAGCCGAAATTCTCGGCCGTCGCGGCCTTCTCCTGCTCGACGTGATTGAGGTCTGCGAAGCGAGGCACGCCGCGCACTATGGGGAAGTGGCGCGAGCATGCTTGGCAGCCCAGGTCTCCTTCGAGGACTTCTTCGCCCTCCTGTTTAGCGACCGACAGTAATTCGATCTCGCCGCCGCACTCCGGGCAAGCCAGGTATTGCAACACTCTCTGCTTCATCTTTGAAACCGCCCGGCACGCTCGACCTCCGGCCGCCGCTCTCCTTCTCCCTCCAACTCTTCCGAAGCCTTCCGACGCTTGAAGGCCATGCTTTCGAGACGCGCGATCGTTAGACCTGCGAAGAGGAACAGGAGCGCCTGCATCGGTAGACCGTAGCGCAGTTCCGTGTGCATGGCGGAGCCTACGACGAGATAATAGAGCACTGTCGTCAGGATGAGCGCGGTCGTGCGCTTGTCGCTGCGTAGGGCCAGCCAGACGCCTGCAAGCATGAGCGGCAAGGCCAGGTAACGAAGCACGCTCTGCGCACCGCCGAGCACGTTGACAAAGAAGGCCAGGACGCCTCCCTGCCAACGTTCAGGCAGGCACTTGCGGCTCGTCACGTTTATCCCTGCGCTTCCGTAAGGCGCGACGGGCTCGCCCGCGTATTTGAGCACCGCCACCATGCGCTTCATCATCACGCCCGCGTACCAGAGAGGGTGCGCGGCGATCACGCGCAGGGCTTTGCGCGAGCGTGCGCGATCACGCTCAATCCCGTTGGGCCAATAGAGGCGGAGCGGCGCATCCTCGGGAAGGCCCATCTCGGCGCGCTCCTGCTCGATGACTTCGCGGTCGCTGCGCGGCGCTCCGAACTCTGCGGCGCGCTCCGTCTCGCCTATGCTCTCCCAGAGGTTCGTCCCAGTCCCCAGGCCCGTCGGCACGAACGCTCGAAAGACCACGGCGTTGCGTACCAGTATGGGCCCAATCAGAAGCGCCGCCCCTGCGAGCACGGCGCAAGCCAACATGACACGCCTCTGCCAGGATGCGCGCACCAGCAGGACGAGCGCCACGGCCCACCACACGGAGAGCAGCAAGGCGTTGGCCCGCAGCCAGCACGAAGCGCCGACCATCGCGCCCGCCCCGAGCGCCCACCACAGGCTCTCGCGCCGCGCCGCCAGCAATAGCATCCAGGCCCCGGCGACGACTATCCAGCTCGTCGGCGCATCCGCCAGCGGAGTTGCGCCCGACAGCGCCAGCAAAGGAGAGAGCGCCGCCAGCAGCCCCGACCACAGCCCCACTCTCCACCCGAAAGCCAGGACGCCCACGCCGACGACCATCAGCACCGACAGAGAGTCCATCACCCATTGCACGCCCTGCACAGCGTAAGCAGACCTCTGGCCCGTGAGCCTGTAAATGAACGACAGCCATACTGCATATCCCGGCGCGTAAACGGCCGCTTCGGTACGGGACGCATCCGCTATCCAGAAGAGCGGCTCGCGCCCGTCCAGGAAGTCCTGTGCCTTCCTGTCAAAGATCGCGTAGATGCCCGAAGCGAACCAGCCCGGGTCTGTCAGATGCGCGCGTATGAACTCAGTCGTCAGGCCGCGCACCACGAACGCGGTCGCGAGGATCAGCAGCAGCGCCCCGGCGCGTCTTCTCGCCACACTCGAAATATTTTTGAGCGCCCAACGCATCTGAATAAATGATGAAGGATGAATGAAAAGCTAAAAGCCTTTTGTCTTTACATTCCGCATTCATCCTTCATCATTTCGTCTTTCTCTCTTCTTCCTGTCGAAACCACTGGACGAAGCGGCGGATGCCGTCTTCGATCTGCGTTTGCGGGTGATAGCCGAGCAGGCGTCGCGCCTTCTGGATGTCGGCGTAGGTTTGCGGCACGTCGCCGGGCTGCTGCGGCTGTCGGTCAATGCGTGCCTGTTGGCCCAACTCCTGTTCCAGCAGCGCGATCAGCTCGCGCAGCTCGACCGTGCGCGATTCCCCGAGGTTAAAGATTTCATAAGGGCTCGCCGTGTAATCAATGCTTGCGCGCAGGCCCGCGATGATGTCTTCGACGAAGGTGTAATCGCGGCGCGTCGTGCCGTCGCCGAAGACCGGGATGGGCTCTCCACGGCTGATGAGTCGCGCGAACTTGTGAATCGCCAAATCCGGCCGCTGCCGCGCGCCGTAGACCGTGAAGAATCTCAGGCACACGCACCGCACGGCGTAGAGATGCGCGTAAGTATGACAGAGCAGCTCGCCCGCCGCTTTCGTCGCCGCGTAGGGCGAGACGGGCTGGCGGATGGGGTCTTCTTCGCTGAAAGGAACCCTGGCGTTGATGCCGTAGACGGAAGAGCTTGAGCCGAAGACGAACTGGCGGACGCCGTATGCTCGGGCCAGCTCAAGCAGATTGAGCGTGCCCGTGATATTCGTTTCCGCGTAGAGCAGCGGCTCCATCAAAGACGGGCGCACGCCTGCGCGCGCAGCCAGGTGAACGATGCAGTCGAACTGCGTCTCGGCAAAGACTCGTTCCAACGCGGCGCGGCTACGGATGTCTGCTTCGACCAGCCTGTACGAGTCGCTCAAAAGATGGGCCCGCACGTTCTCGCGCTTACGTTCAGGCGCGTAGAAGTCGTTGAAATCATCCACGACCGTCACGCGCCAGCGCCCTTCTCTGAGGAGCGCGTCTACCAGATGCGAGCCGATGAAACCCGCCCCCCCCGTGACCAGAATATTTTGCATGATGAGCGATCAGCGATCAGCTACAGCTTCCGGCTGACTGCCTCCCTTTACTTCTTTGCGTAAATCCAGAGATGCCAGCCCCAGCGCGCGGCGAGCCGCTTTTCCACCGCGCGCGGCAGCAATGGGCCCACGACAGGCAGCCAGCGTTTGTTCAGGAAGTAAGTGCGAAGCTCGACCTCGCTGAAGTCCTTGAACAGCTCAAGGGCGTCGCGCCGCGAGTAGACGCGCGCGAGCGGATTACCGGCCCCGTCCGTGTGCTGATTCAAAAACTCGCCGGGCGCAAGATAGCTCTCGGCGTCCTCCTTAATGCGCGCGGCGTGCTCGCGCAACGCGCCAAGCGGCTCTCCCGTCAGGCGATGCACCAGCCTCAGGCCACTCTCAGTCTTGAGCAGGTGCGCTCCGGCGCGGCGTAGCACACGTATGTTGACGCGGTAGTTGTAGGAGTCGCGATGATAGAGCATGACCACGGCCCGGCCTCCCGGCTTGAGCACGCGATGTACTTCGCGCACGGCGCGCTCAGTGTCGGGCGTGTGATGCAGTACGCCGTGAGAGTAGACCAGGTCGAAGCTCTCGTCCGCGAAGTCCAGGTTCTCGGCGTCCGCCGTGCGAAACTCTCCCGGCAGACCGAACAGCTCGAAACGCTTGCGCGCCAGTTCCACGGCCGCCTCCGTCAAATCAACGCCCGTGTAGAGGGCCCCGGCGCGCGCAAACTGCGCCCCATCCGTCCCCAGACCGCAGCCTATCTCCAGCACGCGCTGGGCCCGCGCAGCGGCGAAATCCGCAGCCTCCGGGATATGCCACTCCTTCGAGTACCGATGCTCTTCGACGCGCTCGTAAAAGAGGCGCGTCCCCGGCTCGGCATCCGTAAACTTCGTCCCGCACGGGTTCGCCTGCCAGAAGGCACGCACTCTCTCTTTCAATGTCGAACCGGCTTCAACCATAAAACTAAACCTGCGCGCGCATAGAGAGTCCTTCACCCCCGCACGCAAACGTAGAAAATTAGCATGCCCCTCGTGCTACGGACAAGCAGCCAGAACAAGGACGCTCGTACGTTATTTAGTAGATATGCCGGAGAGGAGTTGAAGGATGCCGGAGATGATGCCGCTGAGGAGGCCGACGAGGAGGGCTATGAGGAGCCAACGTTTGGCTTTGCGGGAGGCATCGATTGCGCCTTGCAGGTCTCCGGCCGACGCCTTGCGGTTGACCTGTACGGCGTAGATGACGGAGACGAGGCCGAACGGCATCCCGCAGAAGCAGCAGGCCGAAAGCATCGCCGGGAATAGATAATTGGGGATGTGCGGGGCCGGGTCGGACGCAGGCTTCGGGGTTGTCCAGTCACGCGCGGGCGGTTTCACAAATCTTTTCTCTCCTCTTCATGGATAACAAAGTGCCGGAAGCGTTGTCAACGACTATAATTGACTCCGTTGATGCCTAGCAGCTAGTCTCTCATCTTTGACGAGCGATGAAACAGATTCTTCAGGATTCCAGGACGGGCGAGGTCAAGGTGGCGGACGTGCCCGTGCCTGTTGTGCAGAGAGGGCGGGTGCTGGTGCGCGCCGCAGCCTCTCTGATTAGCGCGGGCACAGAGCGATTGACGGTTGACACGGGTCGCAAGAGCCTCCTGGGCAGGGCCAGGGAAAACCCGGAAAAGGTCAAAGAGGTCTTGCAGCGGGCCAGAAGTGAAGGCGTCTTTCAAACGGTCAACGCGGTTCTCAATAAGCTCGGCACGTCTAATCCGCTCGGCTACAGCGCGGCCGGCGTAGTGATGGGCGTGGGCGAAGATGTCTCGGAGTTTCGCGCGGGCGACCGCGTGGCGTGCGCCGGGGTCGGCTACGCTTCGCACGCCGAAGTGCTCTCGGTTCCTAAAAACCTCTGCGTCCGATTGCCCGAGGGAGCAGACTTCGAGGCGGGCTCATTCGGCACGCTCGGCGCAATCGCTTTGCAGGGCGTGCGGCTCGCAGAGCCGACGCTGGGCGAAGCTGTCGTCGTCATCGGCCTCGGCCTCCTGGGCCAACTCACAGTGCAGCTCTTGAAGGCCAACGGCTGCCGCGTCTTCGGCCTAGACCTGGACGCGCAGAAGGTCGAGCTGGCGCGTGAGCTGGGCGCAGACCGCGCCGGCCTGAACGACGACGATGCTAAAGGGGCCGTCATGGAATGGTCGCGCGGGCGCGGGGCCGACGCCGTGCTGATTACTGCGGCCACGCCTTCCAATGGGCCCATAGAGCTGGCGGGCGAGATTTCGCGCCTCAAGGGCAGGGTCGTAGCCGTTGGCCTCGTCGGCCTGGACGTGCCGCGCCAACTCTTTTTCAAGCGCGAGTTGACGCTGCGCATCTCCATGTCTTACGGGCCAGGCCGCTACGACCCAGAGTACGAAGAGCGCGGCCACGATTACCCTTTCGCCTACGTCCGCTGGACTGAGGCGCGCAACATAGAAGCCTTCCTAGACCTCGTCGCCGCCCGCCACATCAACGTCGAGCGCCTTATCACTCATCGCTTCCCCATCGAAGAGGCAGAGCGTGCCTACAGGCTGCTCACGGGCGAAGCACAGGAGCCTTACCTCGGCGTCATTCTTCGCTACGACACAGAGCGCGAGCTTGAACGTGGCATCGAAGCGCGACAGCCAACGACAAAGCCAGCGCCGACGGCTCAGCCTCGCGCGAGCGGCGATAGAGTGCGGCTCGGGATGATCGGCGCGGGCGGATACGCGAAGGCCATGCTCCTGCCAAACCTGAAAGCTGCGGGCGTAGAGTTTCAGACAATCAGTACGGCTTCGGGCGTGACGGCGCACGACATCGGCGCACGCTACGGCTTTCGTCGCTACGCCTCAAGCGCCGAAGACGTGATCGCCGATCCGGAGGTCAACCTCGTAGTCATAGCCACGCGCCATGACCTGCACGCAGAGTTGGCCCGCCGCGCGCTCGACAGCGGCCTCCACACCTTCGTCGAAAAACCGCTCGCGCTGACGGAGGAAGAACTGGAAAGCGTCCTGGCCGCAGCCGCGCGCTCCGCAGCCCGGTTGATGGTCGGTTATAACCGTCGCTTTGCGCCGCTCGCGCGACGGGCTCGCGAGTTCTTCCGAGATCGCAGCGCGCCGCTCTCCATCGCTTACCGCGTCAACGCGGGGCGCATCCCGCGCGAGCATTGGGTGCAAGACCCGCGCGAAGGCGGCGGGCGCATCATCGGAGAGGTCTGCCACTTCATAGACTTCATGCAATTCCTCACCGCCTCGCGCGTGACGCGCGTTTATGCCGAAGCGATCACGAGCCGCAATCATCAGATCGTGGACGAAGATTCAGTCTTTATTACGCTGCGGTTCGCCGACGGCTCCAACGGCTCAATAGCTTATCTCTCAGAAGGCGACCGCGCGCTGGCGAAAGAGCGCGTGGAGATTTTCGGCGAAGGCAGGACTTTCGTCCTGGACGATTTTCGCAGCGCCACGCTCTACAAGGGCGGGCGCGAAGAGACAGTCAAGCTCCGCGCACAGGACAAAGGCCAGGCCGAAGAGGTGCGCGCGCTCTGCGCCCTCCTGCTCGAAGGCCGCGAAGCGCCTATCGCGCTGGACGACCTTGAGAAGACCTCGCGCGCCACCTTCCGCATCAGAGAATCGCTGCGCACGGGCCAGGCTGTAGAAGTATAGGGACGCGCTGCGACGGTCTACTTCGGATCAATGAAGATGCGCTGCCACAGCTCAAGCGTCATCAGTTGAAAGACCTGTAGGTTGTAATCCTCGCGGCCCGAGAGGTTGGCGGCGATGATGCGCCGGACTTCTTCCGGGCGAAAGAGACCGCGCCGCCTGATCGTCTCTTCAGAGAGCAGCTCTTCTGTGAGCGGGCGCAAGGGCCCACGCAGCCAAGAGCGTATGGGCGCGCCGAAGCCGGCCTTTTTGCGCCACACCACGTCTCGCGGCAAGAGCTTTTCGGCGGCCCGCTTCAGGATATATTTGCGCTTCAATCCGCGCAGCTTCAGTGAGGGCGGCATGTGCGCTGCCAGCTCGACCAGCTCGTGATTCAAGAGCGGCACTCTGACTTCCAGCGTCGCCGCCATCGAAGTCTTATCGGTCGTCTCAAGATTCAGGCAGGGCAGGAACGTCTTCAGGTCAACGTAAAGCAGGCGGTTTAAGGGCGCTGCTGTTCGGACGCGCTCGAAGTAACGCCTGTGCTCGCGGTAAGCGTCCATCTCGCGTGTCGCTTCCCTCAACTCGTCGCTGTATAGCCGCTCCTTCGCGCTCGTCGTAAAGTATGTCCCGTAGCCCAGGTAGCGGTCTTCAAACTCAAGCGCGGCGCTACGGGCGAACTTCTTAGCGTTACGCAGCGGCCCCGTAAACCTGCCCGGCAATCCGCCCGGCAAGGCCGCCGCCATAGCATCAATCAAGGGCCGCCGCACGAAGCTTGGCACAGGGTCTAAGACCCCCGCGATCTTCATCGCCAGCTTTCGCGGGTAGCCGGCGAACACTTCGTCGCCGCCCATGCCCGACAAAAGAACAGTCAGGCGCTCGCGCGCCGCACGCGACACCAGATAGCTCGGGATGGCCATGTCTATGACGGGCGCGTCCATGTGGTAGACCAGTTTCGGCAGCAGTTCTGCGACATCGGGCTTGAGCATCGTCTCGTGATACTCAGTGTCTAGGAGTTGGCCCACGCGGCGTGCCCACACCACGTCATCCGGAATAATGTCGTAGCGCAGGTCGTCGGCCTCTATGCCTATCGTGTAGGTCTGGACTCTGCGCCCCTGGCTGTGATTCTTCATCAAGGCGGCGATGACCGAGGAATCAATCCCGCCTGAGAGGAACGAGCCGAGCGGCACGTCCGCGACCATCTCCAAGCCCACGACGCGATCCAGGGTCTCAAGGGTGCGCTCGCGCCACCACTCTTCGCTGCGTCCCTCTTCGATCTTGTCGAACGAGACATCCCACCACTCGCTCAAGCGTATGTCACTGCCCTCGCGCAGCGTGAGCACGTGCGCGGGCGGCAGCTTTCGTATGCCGCGAAAGAGCGTGAACGGGTCGGGCGTCCATAAGAAGGTGAGATATTGATTGAGCCCTTCGGTGTCGAGGCTCGCCTTGACCAGGCCGCTCGCCAGTATAGCTTTCGCTTCGGACGCGAAGAGGAAAGCGTCGCCCCCGTCGCTTTGAGCATAGTAGAGCGGCTTGATGCCCAGGCGGTCGCGCGCCAGCGTCAGCGTGCGCTCGCGCTCGTCCCAGATGGCGAAGGCGAACATGCCGTTCAGACGCGGCAGGCAACTTGCTCCCCACTCGGCGAAGGCCGCGAGCAGGACTTCCGTGTCCGTACCGGTCTTGAAGACCTGGCCCAGCGCCTTCAGCTCTTTGCGCAGCTCACGATAGTTATAGATTTCGCCGTTGAAGGTCAGCGCAAACCGGCCGTCAGCGTAGAGCATGGGCTGATGCCCGGCCGCGCTCGTGTCTATGATGGAGAGGCGGCGATGGCCCAGGCAGGCCCGCCGCCGCCCCGCGCCGTCCGTCTCGCGCGATGTCCACACACCTTCGTCGTCGCGCCCGCGATGCTGGATGCTTGCGAGCATCGCTTCGATGTGCGCTTCCGCGTGAGCAGAGACGATTCCGGCAATACCACACATGGAGAAACGGTTTTCGCGCCGACTATTGTTAATATAGCAGATACGGTTATGATCGGCCCGCAATCTCGGAGCGGAGAAGTCAGCCGAAGCGCCTGCGCCAGTCCGTGCTAAAGCTATGGGGGATGCGGATCAACAGAGATCGAAGGAGAGCCGCCGCGAGAGCGGGCGACGGCGCTTGACGACAATCATGCTGTGCCTCACGGTCTTCGCGGTCGCGTTCGGCGTGCGTCTTCTCTCCTGGCACGATACGCGCGGGGAGGTCTGGAAGGTACAAACGGTCGTCGCCGAGGACTATCGCAGCACGGCGCGCATCTTGCAGCAGGGCGGCCTGCGAGCCTTCCTGAGCCCTCAGTCACCGCTCGCAGACCCTAACACGCTAGGCCACCCGCCGGGCTACTCTATCCTACAGGCGCTCATCTTTAACCTCTTTGGCGAATCCGACGCGAGCGTACAAATTTTCCAGATCGTTTGCGATGCCCTGGCCGCAGTCATTCTCTTACTGCTCGTCGCCGGGCTTTTGCCGCGCAGCGTTGCTTTCATCGCCGCGCTGCTGGTCGCGCTCTCTCCGCAGTTCGCCTGGAACTCCGTCCTCTTACTGCCCGACACGCTCTGTGTGCTTCCGCTTCTGGCGGCAATCTATTGCCTGGCGCGCGCCGTCAAGCGACCAAAGATTTGGACGCTCCTGATGGCGGGCGCGTTCGTGGGCCTCTCCTGTTGGCTGCGGGCCAACGCCATGTTGCTCGCGCCATTTCTACTGCTTGCCGTGCCTCCGCTGTTCGAGCGCGGGCGGAGACTCTCTGCGGCGGCGGCCATTCTCGGCGGCGCGCTGCTCGTCATAGCGCCTCTGACCGTTCGCAACTATGTAGTCTTCGGCCACTTCATTCCGCTCTCGCTCGGCGCGGGCCAGACTTTCCTGGAAGGCATAGCGGATTACGACGGCGAGAAGCGGTTCGGGATTCCGGAGACGGACATGGGCATCATGCGTATGGAAGCGGAGATGTATAACCGGCCCGACTACTACGGCACGCTCTTTAATCCCGACGGCATCAAGCGCGAGCGCATGCGATTGGCCCAGGGCTTGAGAATCGTCCTCTCGCACCCGCTCTGGTTCTCGGGAGTGATGGCGCGGCGCGGCGCATCCATGCTGCGCCTTGAGCGCGCCCGTCTGACTTCAACGCAGCCGCCCGTCACTCATTCCCTGCTCCTGACTGACGAGCGCGCGCCTGTCTGGGCCCAGTCACCGGCCGAGCTACTCTCTGGCGCAGCGGAGCGGTCGGCGCAGGCTCGCCTGGAACTGTCGCCTGACGGGCAGTGGCTCCGCCTCACGGGCGATGATTCCAGATACGGAGTACAGCTCTCTTCCGCGCCTACAGATATTCACAGGGACACAGACTACCTGCTCTTAGTCCCCGTCCGCGTAGAGCGCGGCCGCGCGAGTTTGAGCGTCGAGGGCGAGGGCCGCGTCTACGGGTCGGAGGTCGTCGAGACGGTGGAAGGTAAGCGCCCAGACGAGCAACCCCTCAAGATGATACAACTGCCGTTTGTGAGCGGAAGCGACGCAGAGCGCATACAGGTTCGGGTCGCCAACGGAGCATCGAAGCCTGATTCGCCGATCCTTCAGCTCGGCTCCGTCAAGCTGTATGAGCTGGGCCCAAGCTCATATCTCTGGACGCGCTATCCCCGCATAGTGCTGCGAGCGGTGCAGAGACTATTCCTGACGGCCGTCATCCTGCCGCTTAACCTTGTCGGTATAATTCTGTTACTGAGAGCGCGGCGGGGCCGCACGCTACTCATCCTGCTGATCGTTCCGGCTTACTACGTATGCGTTCAATCCGCGACGCACACGGAGTATCGCTACGTCCTGGGTCTCCATTACTTTCTCTTCGTCATGACGGCCGTCACGCTTTCCTCCGTCGGCGGAGTGCTGTGGCAGCAATTGCGCAGAGCAGGATTCCTTCGTCGCTTCTCAAGCTGAATCCTTTTCGGCGAGCGCCTTTTCGATCAGCTCGCTGACCCACTCGGCGCGTGCGTCCCAGGTGCCGTGAACGACAGACGCCTGGCGGGCGCGCGCCCCGTCTTCTCCGCGCTCGGCGAGTGCTTCCTCTACCAGGCGCAGGAAATCCTCGCGGCTTCGCGCGATGCGCAGGACATCTCTCATAGCCTCGTACTCGGGCAGCGGCGCGATCACCACTGGCTTGCCCGTCGCCAAATACTCTCGCACCTTAATGGCCGAGCCGTAGCTGGTAAAAGCCTGCTCGGTCTCCCACGGCAGCACGCAGACATCGAACCCGGCGGCGTAGCGCGGAAGCTCGTCGTAAGCTACGGCCGGCAGAAAATGGACGTTCGGCAAACCTTCTATCTCAAGCCCGCGCGAGCGATTGCCTATGAAGACCCAGTGCCAGTGTGGGCGCTCTCGGGCGGCGCGCCTGATTAACTCCTGGTCGACGAGCCAGGGTTCTATCGCGCCGAAGTAGCCGAGGCGCGGGCGCGGAATGCTCTCGATCTCAGGCGCGACTGTGAGCCCTCCGCTTGCGACCCTAGCCCAGTGATCGAAATCAACCGCCTGCTCAAGCAGAAAGGAGCGCTCGCGCCCGCGCGTCGCTTCCGCCAACAGCTTTCGTCCCGAATAAAAGATAAGGTCTGCGCGCTCCAATGCGCGCTCGTGCAGACGACGAATCGTCGCCGGGTCGGTCGCATGATCCATAGTGTTGGCGTCGTACTTATCTGAGACCTGATAGACCACCAGCGATTCGTCAAACTGTCCGATCATCTCGACGGCCGTCGGAATGGCTATCCATAGAATGGGGCGCGAGAGCCCGCGACGGCGCGCCAGGGCTCCGATCTGCGCGCGCAGCAGCCGGCGATTGGCAGCCCGCGCCGCGCGGCTACCGAAAAAAGGCAAGGCCGCAGGCGAGACGACCGTAATCCCCTCAAGGGTCGTCCGCGCAAGCTTCGCATAACTGCGCAGCTTACGCTTCACACGCGGCAGCAAATCCTTATTACCCAAAGACGCCAGCCCCATCGAGATCGAGTTGACGAACAGGACGCGATTCCCGGCGCGCGCAAAGCGGCGCATCAGGTGGTTCTTAGAGTGCGGGTGGTGATACCACCAGTCCTCGCCGCCGAAGCAGATGATCGATTTTCCCGTGAAAATTGGCAACTTTCAGGGCTTTCTATGACAACTTTGACGTTGTTTTGTGGCTCAAATTACGTAAGAGGTACACAAGATTCCGGCCATAAATACTATCACGCGTGAGCTTGTTTCAGGCAAGGTAGCAGGATAAGTTAAAGAAGCATACCTGAATGTTTCGCATTAGATTGATGAACATTAAAATCTGGCGCAGAAGTGATTCTTCTTGCGCCAGGTTTGCTTAGGAAGGTGAATGTTGGCAGAGTAGGTAAGAGTCTTATACTGGCCAGTCCCTGCGAATCAGAGATAGAATCTCTTTCACGTCAGAAACTAATCTCTCGACTATCTCCCTTAGCTCAGCAACTACAAGAGCGAGAATAGCCAATAAGAGTGGCACCTTGAGAACGAACTTGGCAACTGCGACTATGGGGTTAGCACTGACAAACGGGCCGAAAAATTCTTCTGCGTAAACTACTCCTGCGGTGATTGACATAAGGAACAGAACAAACACTGCTGCCACCAACGCATGGAGAGCCATCTTGAGAAGAACCACACAAGGGAGCTTTCTAGATTCTGATGGTATGAAGCAGGCACCTCCTGCCGTGAGCCTTTGCTAGACTCTCGGCTGGTTTCGAGATCCTACAAGGAGGTGCCTGCTTCATACCATCAGAATCCTGCTTAGGCCCGTTTGGCGTGGCTCCGGTTTAGTATCCGCAAGAGGCCACATGCGGGTTTGCACTCTGTCGGGATTGAACCGTGGCTGCTGAGGATACGCCGAGGTCGTAAGGAGAATGGGTTCTGAGTCCCCGCCGCCTAACAACTCATTGAACCGGAGCGCGAATTAGCTTACATTTCATCGAGAACTTATCCGAAGCGGCGTTGTGGGCGCGCCCGGTCAATTCGGGCGTTAGATGGCTTCTGGATATGGGAAAGAGAGATATGATGCGGTACATACTTATAATTTCGCTCACACTTTTAATCTTAATTCTTACCGCGTGCTCCTACTCAACTGACTTCGT
>DASVQF010000040.1:0-324770 GCA_036389315.1 Pyrinomonadaceae bacterium | reverse complement strand
AAGACTTCCTGGGCGAGGTCTTCGGCTTCCGAGACGTTTTGAGTCATCCGCAGACAGAGGCTATAGACTCTGCGGTTATGGCGCGCGTAGAGTTCTTCGAAGGCACTCATGTCGCCTTCTGCTGCTGCTTGCGCCAGCGCGTGATCCGTGCGCTGTGTTGTCTCGGTTTCGGCTGCGGTCACGTGTCCGTTTATTCGGGCCAGCGACGGAAGTTTTCCGATAACGTCTTCCATGCTGTTAAGAGCCGACATGCAGCGCGACCGCTCGACCTCGGTGAAAGATTCAACATCGCCCTTGGCGGTCGCTTCGCCGGGAGGAAGCGACCCGCCGGCCTCTTTCACCTCTTTGTGATGCGGCGCTTCTCGCGCGTCGTTGCCTTATTCTACTAAAACTTAATCTTTTTCGTATGCCGCATCGACGCTTTCGTGTACAGGGCCCCACTTTCCAGGCCGAGCAGGGCCGAAGCGGATGATAAAAAGTCAGCGATTGATACGGCTCTGGCTTTAGTATGCGGTCAGAGGCCCATGCTGACAAGTCCGGAAGAGTCATCTGGCCCGAGGCCCGGCCAGTTTCAGGATGATTTTCCGGCGCGGGCGAAAGATTTTCAGGGCTCTCTTATTTCACGTCCAGTAGGTTCTATCGAGCGAGCGATAACCGACCGCCTCCGCGACGTGCGTCGGGCCAATCGGGTCGCAGGAGGCCAGGTCTGCGATGGTGCGGCTGACCTTCAGTATGCGGTCATAGGCGCGCGCAGAGAGGCCCAGACGAGTCATCGCCGCTTCGAGCATCCGCTCGCTCTCGCCGTCAATGCGACAGAACCGGCGTATGAGTCGCGGCGTCATGGAGGCGTTGGAGAAGATTCCCTCGCCCGCAAAACGCCTGAGCTGCCGCTCGCGCGCAAGGATGACGCGCTCGCGGATACTGGCAGAGCTTTCCGGCTCGGGGCCGGCCCCGCCCGTCAAATCACGGAAACGCACGGCGGGCACGTCTATGTGTATGTCTATGCGGTCGAGGAGCGGGCCGCTGATGCGCCCGACGTAGCGCTGAATCTGCAAAGGCGTGCAGCGACACTCGCGCGTCGGGTCATTCCAGAAGCCGCAGGGACAGGGGTTCATAGCGGCCGCGAGCATGAAGGAAGCCGGAAAGGTCAGGGACATCGCCGCGCGACTGATTGTGACCTGCTGGTCTTCAAGGGGCTGGCGCAGGACTTCCAGGACGCTACGGTCAAACTCGGGCAGCTCGTCCAGAAAGAGCACGCCATGATGCGCGAGGCTGACTTCGCCCGGTCGCGGCACGCTTCCCCCGCCGATCAGCCCGGCATCGCTGATCGTATGATGAGGAGAGCGAAACGGCCTCGCGGTTACTAAGCCTGCGCGGCCCGTCAGGCCAGCCACGGAATGTATCTTGGTCAGTTCCAGAGCGGCCTCGAATTCGAGCGGCGGCAGGATGGTCGGCAGCCGCTTGGCGAGCATGGTCTTGCCGGAGCCGGGCGGGCCGATCAGCAAGATGTTGTGGCTTCCGGCGCTGGCGACTTCGAGCGCGCGCTTGGCCGAGAGCTGGCCGCGCACTTCACGAAAGTCCACGTGGTAGCTCTCGCCCATCGTGAGCAGGTCTGACGCTTTGACGACGAGAGGTGTGGGAGGCGTGCTTGACCGAAGCGCCGCTATCAGCTCGACGGCTCCACGCAGGTCGGCGACCGCGTAGACCTGTACGCCTCCCACTACAGCAGCCTCCTTAGCATTCTCTTCGGGCAGGAGCAGGTGCTTGACCGCTGCGTCGCGCGCACGCATGGCTATGGGCAGCGCGCCCCTGATCGGCCGCACGCGCCCGTCCAGAGAGAGCTCTCCGACCGAGAGCGTTTCGGTCAGGCCAGTGCTCTCGCCCAAGTCTCCGTTTGCGCCGAGGATGCCGAGGGCAATCGGCAGATCAAAGCTCGCCCCCTCTTTGCGTACGTCTGCGGGCGCAAGATTGATCGTCGTCTTGTGAATGGGAAAGAAGAAGCCGCAATTGGTGATGGCCGCGCGTATACGCTCGCGCGACTCGCGCACGGCTGCGTCGGGCAGGCCAACGATGGTCACAGCCGACGCCGAGTCGCTTTCCGTCCGCGCCCGCGTGAGGTCAACTTCTATCTCAACGAGGTCAGCGTCTATGCCGTAGACGGCGGCCGAAAGTGTGCGAAAGAGCATGGTGAGGTTGCTCCTTAAATCTAAGGATGAGAGACAGGTTGATGAAAAGAACTGAGCGCGCTTTCATCCTCTCAAAAGTAGAAAGCGCGCTCGACTCTCGCGTGACCGGCGTTCGATGGATGAGGAGCGAACGCTTCTTTAATTTAAGCTTAGCGACCGCCGCGACGGCGTCCGCCATTCTGATAAGAAGCCGAGGACGGCACCTTGATCTCCTGGCCGGGCTGCAACTCGGCGTCAACGGCCATGCCGTTCAGGCGCGCCACATCATCTGCCGAGACGTTCGAGCGCTCGGCGATCTTGGCAATCGTGTCGCCCGCGCGCGCCTTGATCTTCATCAGGCTGCTCCCCGAAGGCGCGGCATCCGCGTTGACCTTGGCGCGGGTCAGCGTGACAAGCTGCACATTGTTGCTGCGCGGAGCCACGTCGCGCTGGTTGACGGGGACGTTCTTCAGATAGGCGACGAACTGATTGGCCTTGCCGCCCGGAATGCGAATGTCGTAGGCCTCGCCGCGCGGCGTGACATCGCGCCGCAGCTCGGGATTGATGCTGCGGATATAGTCGAGGCTGATGCCTGTGGCGGCCGCGACGTGATGCAGGCTCGTCGCAGACGTGACGCGCACGATGTCATAAGAGAGCGGAGCATCCGCGCGAACATTGCGGAAGCCGTACTTCTCTGGATTCTTCGCAATCAGGATGGTCGCCAGGATGTTTGGCACGTAGTTGCGTGTCTCCTGCGCGATATAGGGGTAGATGGCCCAGAAGTTTGCACGTCCGGCGCGCGCAATCGCGCGATCAACGTTGCCCTGACCCGTGTTGTAAGCGGCCATCGCCAACTGCCAGTCACCGTTGTAGTGATTGGCCAAATCCTTCAGGTAGCGGGCAGAAGCCTGCGTCGCCTTCTCAAAGCTGTTTCGCTCGTCAACCCAGGCAGTCTGACGCAAACCGTATGTCTGGCCGGTGCCGGGGATAAACTGCCAGAGCCCTGAAGCGGCGGCCCAGGATTGTGCGCGCGGACGCCAGGCACTCTCAACCTGTCCGAGCCAGGTGATGTCCTCGGGCACGCCCTGTGCGCGGAAAATCTTGCGCGCCATCGGCATGAACTGGCCTGAGCGACGCAGGCCCGCTTCCATCGTAGAGCGTCCACGGCCCTGGTAATAGTTGATGAACTGCTGGATCAGCGGATTGGTATCGAAGTTGAAATCAATGGAGTTCTTGGCCAGTTCCAGGTTTTGTAAATCTCCCGGCGTGATGTTGTCCGTCTCTTCCTTCGTCAGGACGAGCTTGCTCAGCTCGTCTAGCGGCGAGGGCTCGAACTTCTGCTCGCGGAAACCGACCTGCGCTATGGTCTGCTCGGGCGTCTTCGTTCCCCCGTCGGTCAGGGAGGCCGGGACGACCGGCCCCTGGGCCAGGAGCCCGCCCTGCTGCGAGGGCTGTATATAAGGCTGATTGGGCACTTCCAGGCGGTAGATTCTCTCGACCAGCTCCAGGTAATAGACGCGCAGGCGCTCGCTGGCGCGCACGTCCAGGCCCGATTCCAGGATCATGTCTACGGCCTTGTCGAACTCTTCGCGGGCCTCAAAGCGCTTGTTGTCCTTGAGGTTGAGTTCTCCCTGCTTGAAATGAACTTCGGCGCGGGCGATAACGGCCTGAACGCGCGTGTCGGCCTTCTCCACCTCGGTGGGGATCGAGCGGGCGGAAGAGCCTGCGGGAATCTGTGCGGAAACGAGAGCAGCGGGGGCGACGAGCGCCAGGAAAAGCGCGGCGCGGGCGATTAAACGGGGGAAGCTCGTTGTCATCAATCGTCGGTCTCCTTCGGTAAAGAAAACTAGAGCGAACTCCGAGATGGCGAATCCTCACAAAAGAGCCGCTCGACGGGCGGCCGCTCACTATCTCGAACGCGAGGGTTATAACAAAGTTCCTTATATTAGCGTGACTCCGCGAGTGGGAGGCGACGGTCATGCAAACCTTGCATGGCCCTGAAGCCACAGGCCGCGGAGGTTATCACACGGTTTCGCGGGGTGTCAAACAAATATCCACTATAAAGAGAATGCGAAGCAGTTAGATTTTCCACTAAAACCGCCTCGCACCCAGTCTATAAAGATGCACTTCAGGGGCACAGGGTTGCGCCTCCGAAGCGAGAATTTTCGGCCATCTAAGTGTTGAAATACCAGGACTTGCTTCCGGAGCGCGGGCGCTTCTTGAGCACCCGCAGGCCCCTTTTAAGACGGGGCCGCTGCCGAGCCCTCAGATTCTCCGGGGACTACCGGCCCGGGACGAGAAAAACATCATACGCCCACCGGCCCAGGCGCGACCGGGCCCCGAAACCTGGGCTCTAAATCTGAAGAGATTGCCGTATTGGCGACCGAGAAAAGCGTGAGCAAGAGGGGGATTGGAGGGTGTGTGAGGTTCTTATGATTGTCACCTCGCTTGTGAGGTCGAGCCGACGGGAGACCGCACGCCCTGAAGATGCTTGAGCGCCGCTTCAATGCGCAGCAGCAGTTGCTCGAAGTCGCCCTGGACGCTGCGCGCCTCAAGCGAGCTATTAGCTTTGAGCTTCTCCGTGACCGGATCAAGCTGGCTGATAATAAATTCTTTCGCGGAGTGCAGCCCCGACTCCATTCTGTGCGAGTTCGTCTCCGCGTCCTTCTCCGGCAAGGCGGCAAGACGCTCCCGCAGATTGTTTAAGACGGCGCTGGCCCGGGCCGAGGCGGGCGCGTTCTTCGCCTCGTTGAGGAGCGGAAGGGCGCGCCGGAACTGCTTCTCGATACCGTTGTGATGGAGATCAGGCACACGCAGAGAGCTATGGTAAGGCTAGTTCTCGATCTGATTTTCATTGATTACCTCCTATCTGAGAATTTGGGAGGAAGAGTTTGATAGGGGCAAGACTCTTTCGAGGAGTGAGCCCTTGTTGCCGGCTTCGAGGTGATGAGCCTTAGGTATTACTACAAGGGTTGATTAACGTGTCTAAGGATTTCCCATTACAGCCAGCGGCCCTTTCGAGCACCTTTTAGATGTTAGGGCCGCTGGCGGCCTGGGGCACGCGGGCTGGGCGCGCTCCCGTCGTCGCCGGAGGCGCGTCCTTGCTCTTCAGGGCCTCGCGAAAAACCTGCCGCACGTTGTCCACGAAGACGAAGCGTATGTCTTTGAAAGGCTCTTTCGGAACCTCGTCCATGTCGCGCCGGTTCTGCTGCGGCAGGATGATGGTCGAGACGCGCGCGCGTCGAGCGGCCAGTACCTTCTCCTTTATGCCGCCGACGGGCAGGACGTTGCCGCGCAGCGTGATCTCGCCGGTCATCGCCACGTCCTTGCGAATGGGGCGCTGCGAAAGGGCCGAGACCATAGCTGTCGCCAGGGTGATTCCGGCCGAGGGCCCATCCTTCGGGATTGCGCCCTCGGGGATGTGTATGTGCAGGTCGTAGTTATTGAAATCCTCTTCGTTGATCTCAAGCTCGCGCGCGCGCGACTTGGCGTAGGAATAGGCTGCCTGCGCCGACTCCCTCATCACTTCGCCCAGTTGGCCTGTCAAGACCAGGTTGCCCTTGCCCTTCATCCTCAAAGCCTCTATGAAGAGCACATCGCCGCCCACGGCCGTCCAGGCCAGGCCCGTCGCCACTCCGACCTGATCTTTCTTCAAGACCTCGTCGGGCAGAATCTTGGGCGCGCGCAGGAACTCGTGCAGGTTCTTCAGCGAGACGCGCACCACCTCGGTGTTTCCTTCGGCTATGCGCCGCGCGACCTTGCGGCAGATGGTTCCAAGCTCGCGCTCAAGCTGGCGCAGGCCAGCCTCCTGCGTGTACTGCTGGATGATGGCGAGGATGGCCGTCTTGGAGATGTGAAGGTTTCTGGCAGTGATGCCATTCTCCTCCATCTGTTTGGGCAGCAGGTGGCGACGCGCTATCTCGCGCTTCTCTTCCTCCGTGTAGCCGGCGAGGCGAATCACTTCCATCCTGTCACGAAGCGCAGGCTGTATCGTCTCCAACACGTTGGCCGTCGTCATGAACATGACGTTCGAGAGATCGAAGGTGATGTTCAGGTAGTTGTCGCGGAAAGTGTTGTTCTGCTCCGGGTCTAAGACTTCGAGCAACGCAGACGAAGGGTCGCCGCGAAAGTCCGCGCCGACCTTGTCAATCTCGTCGAGCATGATGAGCGGGTTGTTTGTCCCGGCTTGCTGTATGGCCTGTATGATGCGGCCGGGCATAGCGCCGACGTAGGTGCGGCGGTGGCCGCGTATCTCTGCTTCGTCGTGTACGCCGCCCAGAGAGAGGCGCACGAATTTTCGGTCAAGCGCGCGCGCAATCGAGCGGCCCAGAGAGGTCTTGCCCACGCCGGGTGGGCCAACAAGGCAGAGGATGGGCCCTTTGGGCTTCTCCTTGAGCTTGCGGACGGCTAGAGCTTCGATGATGCGCTCCTTGACCTTCTCCAATCCGTAATGATCTTCATTCAGGATGCGCTCGGCTTTGTGCAGGTCAAGGTTGTCTGCGGAAGCCTTAGACCAGGGGAGGTCTGTCATGATCTCCATCCAGTTGCGAAGCGTGGCCGTCTCGGCCGCGTCCGGGTGCATGCGCTCCAATTTCTTCAACTGCCGGAGCGCCTCCTCCTCGGCCGCTTTAGGCATCCGCGCCGCTTCGATCTTCTCACGAAACTGCGCTATCTCTTCGGCCAGCTCGTTGCCTTCGCCAAGCTCCGACTGTATGGCCTTCAACTGCTGGCGCAGGTAGAACTCGCGCTGCGAGCGGTCTATGTCGGCGCGCGCCTGCGTATTGATCTCCTGCTGAACTGTGAGAACTTCGATCTCTTTATTGAGCAGCTCGTTGACGCGCCTGAGGCGCAGGGTGGTGTCGGCAATGTTCAAGACGCTCTGCGCGTCTTCGACCTTCAGTTCGAGATTTGAAGCCGAGAGGTCTGCTAATCTTCCTGCGTCGTCGAGGTTGGCGATGATCGCCATCACTTCGGGCGAGATGTTTTTGCCGAGGTTCGCGGCCTTCTCCATCGAGGCGCGCACGTTGCGAATCAGCGCCTCGACTTCGAGCGAGCGTTCGGGCGCGGGCGTCTCCTGAAGAACGCGCAGACGGGCCCGTAAGTATTCGCCACCGACTTCGACCGATTCGATCTGCGCGCGCGCAAGGCCCTGCACGAGTATGCGTATGCGCCCGTCGGGCAGCTTGAGCATACGCATGATGACGGCGACGGTTCCGATCCCGTAGAGGTCTTCGCCCGCCGGCTCTTCCTTGTCCAGGTCTTTCTGTGAGGCGAGCAGGATCATGCGGTTCTCGCCGAGCGCTTCGTCCACGGCGCGAATCGATTTCTCGCGCGAGACAAAGAGCGGCACGATCATGAACGGGTAGATCACTATGTCGCGCAAAGGGAGGACGGGCAGCTCGTTCGGAATCTGTAGCTGCTGATCGTCTGTGCCGGCCGCTGCTCCGGCGGCCTCCAAATCCTCTGCCATGTCTGCGTTCGTTACAATAGCCATAATTTTTAATGCTGAATGCAGAAGGCGGAATGATGAATTAAAGACAATCGCTTTTTAATTCATCATTCAGCATTCATCCTTCATCATTCTCTCTGATCGGTACTTTAAACTCCGCGCCGCGCCGGTCTCTTCTCTTCGGCAAACGAACCGTCAGTATACCGTTTGCCAGCTCGGCCGTCGCTTCCGAGACATCTATCGTCCAGCGCAGCGCGACCGTGCGGCTGAAATGCCCGTAGCTTCTCTCAGAACATAGATGCGAGATGATGCGCGCGCGTGGCGTGCGTCTTTTCTTCTCGCCGCAGATGCGCAGGTGCGAGCCCGTCAATCCGACCTTGAGCTGCGAGGCTGAGACTCCGGGCAGCTCTACGCGGACTGTGACGGCCTCGGCCGTCTCGCACATGTCGACGGGCGGCGACCACGCGCCCGGGCTCGCCGGAGCGTCCGTCAGCGTCGCCTCCTGCAAAGCATCGAAGAGACGCCCCACTCGGTCGCGCAGCCTCTCCAGTTCGAGGCGTTCGAGGCCCGTTGGCTGAACCACTTTTATCATAAGAACGAAGTCAGGCTCTTTTAGCGGCCGGGCCTCCCTGCCGCGAGCGCACCAGATGCTTCAGCTCATGCATGAATTCCGAAACGTCCTCGAATTCCAGGTAGACCGAGGCGAAGCGCACGTAAGCCACCTTGTCCAGCTCCTTGAGGCGGCGCATGATCTGTTCGCCGATCTTGCTCGTGGGCCGCTCGCGCTCGGGCGATTCCTGCACGTACTTCTCGACGGAGTTGACTATGCCTTCCAGCTTGGACGAAGGGACGGGTCGCTTCTCGCACGCGCGCAGCAAGCCGGCCATCACCTTGTTGCGGTCGAAGGTCTCGCGCCGCCCGTCCTTCTTGATGACCATATAAGGGATTTCGTCAATGCGCTCGTAAGAAGTAAAGCGCCGCTCGCAGCGCAGGCACTCGCGGCGGCGGCGAATCGCATCCCCCTCGCGAGACTCACGCGAATCCACCACCTTGTCTTCGATGAAACCGCAGAAAGGACATTTCATAGTCGCTTCGCTCCTCAAGAAGGCGAATTGCCTTTTCGGTTCTTCACTTGCCGACGGCTACGGCTCGCAGCTCCTCCTCGTCCAGCTCTTCCTCAGCAGGCTTGATCTTTTCGTCTTCGACCGCGTGCTCGACCGATTCCGGCGAAGTCAGCTCGCGCAGGCGCGCGATCTGGATGTCGCCGCGCAGCAGGTAGTAGAAGCCGAACAAAACCGCCGGGGCGAAATCAACCAGGTGAATGATGATCGCGATGGCTGCGGCCTGCGAGCGCGCCACGCCCAGGAAGATGAGCCCGGCTGCGGTCGCCGCATGAAAGGCTCCGGCAGCCCCGCCCGGCGTCGGTACAAGTGAGCCGACCAGCGCCCAGCCCAGCACAAAGACGGTCGCGCTAAAGCTGAAGGGCAGGCCGAAGGCGCGTATTACAAGCCAGTTGGCCAGGGCTATGGCGAACCACAAGAGGGCCGTCCAGGTGACTGTCACCAAAAGCTCGCGCGCGTGGGCCAGCACCTTCAAAGCTATGGCCAGTTGCTCAAGGGTGCTGACGACGACGTGCCTGACTCTTTCCGGCACAAACCGCCAGCGCGCCAGCCTCTCGTCCAGCCAACCGTTCACAAGCCTTGACTTGCGCTCGAACCAGACCAGGGCGGCGACCCCGACCAGCGCGACGCCGAGCAGTACGACGCCGGCCTCGCGCACATGCGCGAACTGCGCCGGGTCGCCTCCGGGCGCGCGAAACCAGACCAGATTGACGGCAAAGAGGAGAACGACGGCCACCATGTCGCAGAGCCGCTCGACCATGATCGTGACGAACGAAGCGGCCGGGCGCACGCGCCTGTCGCGCAAAGGCAGCACGACGGGGCGCACCACCTCGCCCGCGCGCCCGAAAAGAAAGACCGAGCCGAAACCCACCGTGGTCGCGACAAAGAGGGCTCGCAAACCGGCCGGAGTGAGCGGGGCCAGAAGCGCCCGCCAGCGATAGGCGCGCAGCACATAGGTCAGGCAGACGACCGCCACCGAAGCCGCCAGCAGCCACCCGTCAGCCTGCCTGAAACTCTCGCGCACCTCAGCCCAGTTGAGCCCGCGCCCGAACCACCACAAGATGAGCGCGGCCAGCAGGACGAGGGCCAGGAATTTCAGGTGTTTGCGCAAAATAGCTTGAGCCTCTAAAGTATGAGAGCGACGAGCTTCTAGCCCCTGGAAACTTGACTCGGCCGAGCCCTTAACCACAAGATATAGTGTGGCGAAACAAGGCTACAATACTTCGCCACGGGGGCGCAAGCGGGCAGAAGGCCGGAAGAGGCGGGCCGCATGGTCTCAGCCGAGAGGGTTTTGCGCAGCCCCCGCCGCGCCCGGCTTACGGCCAATGTTTTCAGGAACTTTCGCGCAGGGGCCGTCGTAATCAGCGCTGAGCAGGGAAGTTTTCCACCTTGCCTTGAACGCGTGCAAAAGCTGTAGACCCTGACGGGAGCGGAGAGACGAAGAGGTGGGAGCTGCAAAGGTTTTGGCGACTACTGAGGGAGCCGAATTAGTTAGACGGTGTCGTGCGGGCGACGGCGCGGCGTGGGAAGAGATTGTCTCGACCTATTCGCGCCGCATCTATAATCTGGCCTATCGCTTTACCTCGCGCCCGGACGCGGCCGAGGATTTGACGCAGGAAGTCTTTATTCGCGTCTATCGTTCTTTGGAGCAGTACGACTCTAAGCAGGGCGACTTGCAGAACTGGCTGATGCGCCTGGCCCGTAATCTCATCATAGACGATTATCGGCGCAGGCAGCGCACGCCGCACGATACACATGCGGACGACCTGGAAGACCATACCTATCACCTGCGCACGACGGGCGGCTCTGTGCAGAACGAGATGGAGCGCAGGGAGCTGGGCGCGCAGGTGCAGGCAGGCATTGATAAGCTCTCGCCAGACCTTCGCACCTGCGTCATCCTGCGCGACATAGAAGAGCTGAGTTACCAGGAGATAGTTGATCTTTTACAGATACCGGAAGGAACCGTGAAGTCTCGCATCAATCGCGGGCGCATAGAGCTGGCCAAGATTCTGCGGCGGATGCGAGTCGTCGCCATGACGCCGGCCTGAGAGGCGCAGGCTTAGACAAAAGCCAGGGAGCGGAAGCGTCCCTGCAAAGTTGGGGCAAGTGAGAGAAGATGACCAGAGCCTCCGGCGATGGAGAAAATTTAACAATAGGGGTAGAAACGAGTAAACCTTATGCTGTGCGCAGATTTTGAAGACCGCTTGACAGATTACTTAGAGGGCACGCTGCCCGGCCCGCAGTCGCGCGCCGTCGCCGAGCACGCCATGCGCTGCCCCGTCTGCCACGATCTTTTGAGCGAGGTTAAAAACACCATTCGCGCCTGCCAGGCGTCCGAACCTGCCCCCCCTCCCGCCCATCTCGAAGCACGAATACTAATGCAAACCATGCCGGAAGCTGGCATGACGTGTGAAGAGTTCGAGGAATGCCTGACCGATTACCTGGACGGATTCCTGCCCGCGCCGCTCTATCATCGCTGGGAGCGCCACGCAGCCCTGTGCGCCAGTTGCACGGAGCTGCCCGGACAGGTCGTGCGCTCAATCGGGGCCTGCTACACCTACATTAATGAAGAGCGCCCCGTTCCGGCAGGCTTGCATGAAAGAATCCTTCAGGCGACTCTCGGCACGACGCAGGCCGAAGAAGTCCGAGCGCCGCTCGCGGCACGCATCGCCGCCTGGATGCGCCTCTGGCTAGACCCGATTGTCTCCCCGCAACTGGCGACCGTCGCCACCATGCTCCTCGCCGCCGTAGTAGTCCTGACCAGCACGGTCTCTGCCGACGGCTCGATCAGCGGCCTCTATCGCGCGAGCGTGCGTATGGCCGAGAAAAGCTACCAGGCGAACTCCGCCGTCAAGGGCATCGCCAGCGGGATCACGGATTTCATGAACGGCGAGCAGCCGTCAGCCGTCCCGGCCAGAATCGAAGCTGCAAAGCCCGAACAGTCAAGGGAGCATAAGAACCGCTAAAGAGGGGTCTGCAAGGGAGACAGGGAGACAAACGGTCAAGTAATGAATTGCGCTTACCACATCAGAAATCCGGCCGTCGTGCAGTGCAATAGCTGCGCGCGTCCCCTGTGCCCGGCCTGCGATCATCGCATCAGAGGCTTCCCCTTCTGCCAGGACTGCATAGTGGCTGGCGTGGAGATGCTGCAACAGCAGCAGTCGCGCTCTTCACGCCTCCCCCTAGTGCGCCGTAAGAGCTCTCCCCTGATAGCCACCCTGCTCTCGATAGTGCCGGGCCTCGGCGCTGCCTATAACGGGCAAACCTCCAAGGCCATCGTCCACTTTGCCATCTTCGCCAGCTTCTTTCAGATGGCAGTGGTCACGGACGGGATGGCCTTCTTCGTCCTGGGCCTCTTCGGCACGCTGCTCTTTGCGGCCGTGGACGCCTGCCGCACGGCGCAGTTGATGAGGGCCGGGCTCGCTCCCGATGCCGAGGAAGACGTGATCGCCCGTCGCCTCTACGGCAATCCTTTCGCGTGGGGCTTGACGCTTCTGGTCTTGGGCACGATCTTTCTGCTCCACACGATGCTCGGCATACAGCTTCCCGTGCGCCAGTTTCTCCCCGTCGCGCTCGTCGCCCTGGGCGCTTACATGCTGATCGATTATATGGGGCGGCGCAGGCGGCGCGACCGCGACCCCGTCCCGTTCGAGGCGCTGCGACCACCGCCCTCCGTCATCGTCAGCTCACAGCTAGACGCGCCCAGATTTCGCACGGGCGAGTTGATTACGCAGGTGACTGCGCGCGAGGCCGAGCCGCTGCCCTTCGAGCCGCGCCCGTAAACTTGAAGCTCCGTACGGAAATCTTTGATAGAATCGGTTTCAGCTTTGTTGGGTGGCCCGTCTCTTTGTTATGATGAGACGCGGGCGAGCAGCGGCGCGGGCAGCTTCTCTTTTGTATTCCGGCTTCAGAGGTTATAAATCATGTCAGCTTTCTTTAAAGTAGCAGGCGGTTTGGGTTCGATCATCGCACTCATCCTTTTGATTGTGACGCTGCTCAAGCAGCTCATCTCGCTGGTCACCTTTTTGATCTTCGCCATCAAGGTGGCCGTTGTCGTCGCTTTTGTCGGAATGATGCTGCTGATCGTGCTGGCTATCTTGCGCGGCCGCCAGAGCCGTAAGAGAGAAGCCGAAGATATTTGAGAGCCGCGCTTTGGCGCTCCGAATCAACTAAAAAGCTCACGCGTGGCTGACCTAATGATATGGGCCACTGGTGAGCTTTTTGTTTTTTCTCCCGCTTGGGCCCAACAAGGCTGCCATCAGGGTTGCAATCTCGCCTCTCATGTGATAGTTTCCCAGACCTTTGCAGCACTTGTATAGGTCAATCATCTATTATGCAATCTTCAACGGATGATTCTTCGCTGCAAATTCTCCAAGTAGGTTCTAAAAAATTTAAGTCCTCGATAGTCTCGGTTTAGCACCAGTCGCCCCCGTCCGGCAGGCTGTGCCTTTCCGGGGTCGTTCGCGTCTCTCTCCAAGCACTTTGTTCGCGCGCGAGCTTGACCCGTCAAGGAGCACGTATGATGGCCAGTGACGACCGATTTTATGCTTTTATTGTTGCCCGCACTTCCAGCTCAGCTTCTCGCGTCCGTCGTATTTCCCTACACAAGAGATGGGTCAAAATCTGCGCCTGCACGATTGCGGCGCTGATAGGCGCGGCGGCTTATGGTTTCTACGGTTTAACCCAGCAGGCCCTTCATCTCAGGGTCGCGGAGGAGAACGAGCGGCTGCGCGCGGAAAACGAGAAGCAGCGCCAGCAGCTCAACAGCCTGAACCAGCGCGTTGACGCCGTCGAGAACGTCACGCGCCGCATAGCCGAGACCGCAGGCGTCGAGCACGGTCAGCAGCAGCAGCAGTCAGTCCAGCGCGGCGCTGGCGGGCCGGAGCTTCCCTTCGACATGGCCGGCGCGATTGAATACCGGACACAGCACCTTGAGCAGGACTTGCGCACCTACGAAGCCATGCTTCGGACGCGCGCCATGACGCCTTCGATTTGGCCCGTCTCGGGCGAGCTGACGGACGGCTTCGGCGGTCGCAGCAATCCCTTCGGCGGCGGCTCTTTCGAGTTCCACACGGGCCAGGACATAGCCACGCTCTGGGGGACGCCCGTCCAGGCTGCCGCCAACGGCAAGGTCGTCTTCGCCGGGTGGCAGAACGGCTACGGCCAGATCGTGATCGTAGATCACGGTGGCGGCTTGACGACTCGCTACGGCCATCTTTCGCACTTGGACGTGATTGAAGGACAGAGGATCGCGCGCGGCGAGACCGTGGGACGCGTCGGCTCGACGGGTCGCTCCACGGGCCCACACCTTCATTACGAAGTGCGTATCAACGACGAGCCGGTCAACCCAAAACAGTATTTGCCGCGCAGCACGGACTGAAGACGCAGTAATCGGAAAAGAGTCGAAGGCAATGAGGAGCATGGCTTTCCTGACTGCCTTCGACTCTTTTGCTTTTGACTCTTTTTGCTTTTCGGTTTTCCATCACGGGTCTGCTAATATCTTTCCCACCAGGTTCATGCTTGTTGTATCTCCAATCAAAGGCAAAGGTTTTCCGAGATGGCTTTTAGACTCTCGCGCGCAGGCCGCCTTGTGCTCGTCGCGCTTCTCTTATTCACACTGCCTGGGCCCGTCCTGCGTGCTGACGAAGGCATGTTCATGCCGGACGCGCTCGCGCGGCTTCCCATCGAGAAGCTCGACCAGCGGGGCCTGAAGATTCCCATCACGGACATCTACAACGCTGCGGGCGCGAGCCTCAAGGACGCGATTGTGATTATTGACGGGGGGACGGGCGAGTTCGTCTCTGCGGAAGGGCTCCTGCTCACCAATCACCACGTAGCCTTCGACGCGCTCGTCGCCGCTTCCACTCCCGAAAAGGATTACGTGGCCAAAGGGTTCACGGCCCGCACGCGCGCCGAAGAGATACAGGCCCCGGACTATACGGCCACCATCACGGAGGAGATGCACGAGGTCACGAGCGAGGTTCTTGGGCCCATCCCGGCAGGGCTGGCAGGGGAGGAGCGCGAGCAGGCCATAGCGCAAAGAGTGGCCGCGCTGGAAGCGGCTGCGCGCACGCGCGCACGACCCGGCACACGCACGCGCGTTCAAGCCCTCAACGACGGGCTCTCTTATTACATGTTCACGACTTTGGTCTTGCGCGACGTGCGTCTGGTCTATGCGCCGCCGAACAGCGTGGGCCAATTCGGGGGCGAGACGGATAACTTCGAGTGGCCGCGTCACGGCGCTGACTTCACTTTCCTGCGCGTCTACGTCGGCCCCGACGGGCAGCCCGCAGACTATTCGCCTACCAACGTGCCCTTCAAGCCCAGGAAGTTCCTGTCGCTTTCTATGGGCGGCGTCAAAGAGGGCGACTTTATGATGGTCTTGGGCTATCCGGGCACGACGCGGCGCTATCGCGAAAGCTACTCGGCCTTCTACAGCCAGGAGGTCAACTGGCCCTTCCTGGTAGACCTTTACACCAATTACATCAGGGCGCTCGAAGATGTGGGCCGTGATGATCCGGCCCTGCGCATCAAGCTTCAGTCGGACATAGCCAACTACAGCAACTCGCTCAAGCTCTACGCCGGTTCCATCCCGGCCCTGCGCCGGGCCAACCTGGTCGCGAAAAAGCGGCAGGAGGAGGAAGCCTTCGCGCGCTGGGTCGGCTCGGACGCACAGCGAAAAGCAAGGTACGGGGACGTATTGCCGGGCCTCGACAAAGCTTACGCGGAGTACCTCTCGACGGCCCAGCGCGATCAGGTGGTCGAGCAGATGTTTGCCGTCAGCGACCTGGTCGGCATCACTTTTCTGGCCAGCCAGTTCGCCGTCAACAAAGAGCGGCCCGAAGCCGAGCGCAATCCCCTTTTCAGCACGGTCGCAATGGCGCGCATCCGAGCGCGCTTCCCTTCAATCCTTGAGGCGCGACGGCCGAGCGTGGAGCGCGCTCTGCTGAGTTACCTGCTGAGGAAGGCTGGCGAGCTGCCGGCCGCGCAGAAGATCGAGGCGATTGAGAAACGTTTCGGCGCTCTGCAAGGCGAAGCGCGACGGCGTGCCGAAGCGGAGTTCGTGCGCGCCGTGATTGACTCCAAACGCTACTCGACAGCCGAGGGGCTCTCGTCTCTCTTCGAGCTTTCGACCGTGCAATTGCGCGACCTGCATGACCCGCTCGTGGACTTCTCCATAGAGATCAGCGCAGAGGAGCGCCGTCGCACGCTTCGAGAGCAATCGTTCACTGAAGCGGTTGACCGCCTGCGCCCCCTGCTGATGGCTGGCATGAGCGAGATGCGCGGCGCTCCGGCTTACCCGGACGCCAACCGCACGCTCCGCTTCACCTACGGCGAAGTCAAAGGCTATGCGCCGCGCGAGGCCATCATCTACCAGCCATTCACGACGCTGGCGGGCGTGATGGAGAAGGACGAGGGGCGCGGCGAGTTCGACGTGCCCGAAAGGCTCAAGCAGCTTTACCGTGCGCGCGACTTTGGCCCATACGCTGCGGGCGGCGACGTGCCTGTCAATTTCATCTCGACCACGGACATCATCGGCGGCAACTCCGGCAGCCCCATCCTGAACGGGCGCGGCGAACAGGTCGGCATAGTCTTCGACGGCAACTACGAAGGGCTCGGCAACGACTATCTGTATAGCGAAGCGACCAACCGCGCGATCTCCGTCGATATTCGCTACGTGCTTTTCATCCTCGACAAGTTCGGCGGCGCTGGCTACCTCTTGAAAGAGATGGATATTAAAAACATGGCGGGCGCGCGTGGGCAGGCTGCCGGGACTGGCGCGAGGTAAGAGTGGGTTCCGGCCTGAGGGCGCGCGGGCGGAAGATAAGTTTGCAAGATGACAGATCGTGTTCGGGCGCTATCATTTGATCGCTTTTTTTGGAATTTTTCGCTTGACAGAATCATTGGCTTTCGCTTAGTATGCGCCGTCTCGTTCGATGCAGGGATTTCCTTTAACTCGCCCCCGCAGAGAGATTTGCAAGCATTACAGAAATGAGTTCGAGCTTTTCCCCATTGGTCTGTGTGTGATGAAATGGTCGCTTCCGAGAGGCGGCTTCAGTCATTGCGCACAGTTTTGTTGGTTGTGTGTTTCCGTGTAGCGCCACAAAGCATAAGCGCGTCCGGCTCACAAGCATTAACCTCAGGTCGGCGCGACAAGCCGAGAAAGCTTTTCACGCCCCGTTTTACCGAATCGTTAGGAGGATTCGTTAGTTATGTCTAGAATAACCGGTAAGGTCAAGTGGTTTAATAACTCGAAGGGTTATGGCTTCATCGAGCAGCCTGGCTCTTCCGACATCTTCGTTCACTACAGCGCCATTCAAGGCGACGGCTTCAAGACCCTCGAAGAGGGCCAGGAAGTCGAGTTCGAGGTCACGCAGGGGCCGAAAGGGCCACAGGCCGAGAAAGTGACCAAGATGTAATCTCCCGAGAGGCTTTAACGCAAGTAAAAGCCACTGGCCGCTTCCGGTCTTGAGCCCGGAAAGCGTTGGCAAAAGATCGAAGGCGACTTGCTTCTCTTAAAGGAAGCAGGTCGCCTTCGATTTTGTGAGCGCCTCGTTTCGGTCTAATCGGCTTTGGCCTTGAAGTTGACGCGCCCGCCCTCAACGTCTATGGAGAAGCGCACGCGCTCGCAACCCAAGTGTTCTTTGAGGTTGTCGGTCTTGGTCGCGATCAGGTGATGAAAGCGCGGGAAGGAGAGGTCGTCTGTGCTCTCGCCGCACTTACGCTTGGCTTCGACGAGGGCTTCGTAGATGTCCCTGACGGTCTGGACATCGTGGTGGGCGTCGCCGCAGGTGAAGGTCGAGCGATCTTGAGGCGAGTGCTCTTCCGATTCATGCGCCACGGCGCGCGCGGCCGCTCCCGCATCGCGTCCCTCTTCGCGCGCCTGGATCGTGCGTCGCCACAGTTCGCGGAAAGAGTTGTAGCGCGCCGCCAGCGAGTTGTAGCGATAGCGTTGCGCGAAGTTGAGCGTACGGTCGTCGCCCAGGCGCTTAATCATCGTCTCGACGCGGCTCTTGGTATCGTAGGGCGGGCGCTTGGATGCGCCGTTGAAGTAGATGTCGTATTCGATCTTGAGGCGGCGCATATCCTCCTCAAGTCTGGTCAGTTGTTCGTCAATGGTCGGCTCGTTGTCAACGGCCCCGCTGTTCTTCGCGTTGGGCTTGGCACGGTGCTGCGAGGAACGAACCAGCTTATTATCGCGTAGTGCCACTTTCGATTCTCCTTAGTAATGCTTTGAGGGCGCGCTCTTGCGGGCCCGGCGGGCGGCGCGCTTTTTCCTGGTAGGCGGGACTCGCGAGTCCCTTGATTTGAGTCTAGGCGTTTTGAAAGCCCAGTGTCAACGGTAATGTTTTCATTGCTTAGACGGGGAGGGAAAGAATATCCTTAGCTCCTTGTATGCCGGGCAGTTACCTGTATTGATATGACTGACAAAGCTGAAACCATCGGGCGGGCGCTCAGGGCATTGCCCTCCGTTGACGCCCTCCTGCGCACCCCTGAGGCGCGCTCGCTGCGCACCACTGTGGGCCCGGAGCACCTGACAGCCCTGGCGCGCAAGGTCACGGAAGAGATGCGCGCAGGGATTCAGGCCGGTCACGAATCGGCCGTGGTCACGGGCCAACAGAACGGCGACCGCACGCGCGCCAGTCTGCTCGCCGAAGCTGCGCGCCGTCTTCTCCGGGCGACGGAGCGTGAGGCTGCGAGCGGCCTGCGCCGCGTAATCAACGCGAGCGGCGTCATCCTGCACACGAACCTCGGACGCGCGCCGCTCTCGGAGGCCGCGCGTCGTGCCGTCGCGGAGGAGGCGGGCCGTTACTGCACGCTCGAATACGACACGGAGACCGGAAGGCGCGGCCGTCGCGGGGCGCGCGTCGAAGCTCTTCTCTCGGACTTGACGGGCGCTGAAGGCGCGCTGGTGGTCAACAACTGCGCGGCGGCGGCGCTGCTCATCCTGACTGTGCTGGCACGGGGCGGCGAGACGATTGTCTCGCGGGGCGAGTTGGTGGAGATCGGCGGCGACTTTCGCGTGCCCGATGTGATGGCCCAATCGGGCACGCGCATGATCGAGGTCGGAACGACGAACCGCACGCGCCTCCGAGACTACGAGCGCGCGATCAATGATGAGACGCGACTGCTCCTGCGCGTTCATACCTCCAACTATCGTATCGTCGGCTTCACCTCGCAGCCGACGCTCGCTGAATTGGCGGAGTTGGCCCATAGCTCCGGGCTCTTGGTCTACGAGGATGCAGGGTCGGGCGCGCTCCTTGATTTAAGGCCGTATGGGCTCGAAGGCGAGCCGGTCATCAGGGATTCGATTAGAAGCGGCGCGGACGTGCTCTCCTTTAGTGGCGACAAGCTTTTGGGGGCGTCACAGGCGGGCCTGATCGTCGGTCGTCATTCCATTATCGAGTCGCTGCGCAGGCATCCGCTCTATCGCGCGCTGCGCGCAGACAAGCTGACGCTGGCCGCGCTTGAAGCCACGCTCGCCGCTCACGCCCGTGGCGCTTCTTTAGAGGAAATACCTGCGCTCAGGATGCTCGCGCTCACGCACGAGGAGATCAGGCGGCGCGCTCGCTTGCTGCTGTCAAGATTAAGGAGGCGTGGGCCCAAGCCTTCGCTTCATCACGAAATCGTCGAAGGAGCGTCGGCCGTCGGTGGAGGCTCCGCTCCGACCTCTCACCCGAAGACGGCGCTCATAGCCCTCAGGCACGACCGGATGTCGGCCGCTTCGTTGGAGCAATCCCTGAGAACCGGAGCGCCCCCGGTCATTACGCGCATCATGGAAGAGATGGTGCTCGTAGACCTGCGCACGGTGGCGGAAGACGAGGAAGCCTCGCTCATAGATGCGCTCGCAGCCTTACCGGATTAAAGGATTTTCTTCTGCTTATTGATCGTGCCGCGACAGCTCGGAGCGCCGCAGCGGCAACGCTTGCGGTCGGAATGGAGCGTCTCGACGTAATCGATGGTGATCTCCTCGCCCGGCTCCACGTCGCGCAGGGCGTAGAAGAGGATGTGACCGTAGATGATCTTCATGTAGCTGTTGGGCTCGCACGAATGGTTGATGTAGTGCGTGCCGTTGCCGCCCCGGCTGCCGTCAATACTCCAACGGCCGTCTATGTCGCAGATGCGCAGCTTCGCCCGGTGCGCGCGCCGTTTGGCCTCGCGGCTAGAGATTCTCTCGCCCGCGTATTCGGCGATCTTGCGTCCGCGCAGGAAACGCCGGGTCGCAAAGCAGCCCTTGCCGTTAATCTGCGACCTGCCGATAGAGAGCCCGTCCGCCAGCTTCAGTCTCATAGGAGGCCATCTTACCACCCGATGGGCCCAAACGTCTGGCCGCCCGTCGCGACAGTAAAGAGCGCACCGGGCGGCCAAAGATGAGAGGTGTTTGCCGAGCCGATTATTTCAGTTGAAAGCTGCGCGCGATGAGGTCTGTCTGGTTGCGGATGCGCGCCAGCTTGTCGCGCATCCCTGTGAAGCGCAGCGCGTAGATCGTGCGGCTATCGGCTTGCAGGTAATAGGTGCGCCCGGCCATGGGCTTGCCGCCGTTAGTATATTCGTAAGAGATCATCACGCCGTTGAGGCGTCCGGCGAAACGCTCCTCTCTGGCGTTGTCCACGTAGCCGGGCAGGAAACGAAGCTTCGTCTCCCGGTCTCTCCTGGCGAGGTCTGAGGCCGAGGTTCCTTCGTCCACGACCTCTTTGCGAATCTTCAGGTAACCGTCGTTGCGGTCGCCGTAGATAAACTCCGTGTGCTGGTGAATGCTGTCGGCCTCCTGCACTACGCGCCAGGTGGGCGAGGGCAGCTCAAGCGTGTACTCGTCGCTCGAAAAAGAGTGTTGGGCCAGCGCGGCCACACAGCAAAGCGCCAGCAGGAGAGCAGAGATGAAAAGCGGGCTCAGGCGTCGCATATCTTTAAGACTCCTTAGATAAATTACCGTGCGATGATAAACGCTCGCGCGTCCGTTGTGAATAGCCCCACGGGGGAGCGCGCTTGTGATGCCGCGCCCCACGGTCAAGTTGTCCTTCGCCGGGCTTTTACGGCTGAGCGCCTTCGATGGCCGCGCGCTGGGCCAAGATCAAACGCTCTATCCCGAGGCTTGCCAGCAAGAGCATTTCGTCCATCTGCTCGCGCGTGAAGGGCTGGCCCTCGGCCGTCCCCTGCACCTCTATGAAGCGCCCGTCGCCCGTGCAGACGATGTTCATATCGACTTCGGCCCGCGAATCCTCGTCGTATTTCAGATCGAGCAGGGCGCGGCCGTCAACGATGCCGACGCTCACGGCTGCGACCTCCTGCACGAGCGGGTTGCGCGTGATCTTACCGGCGCGCATGAGGCGGCGGCAGGCGAGCGCGAAGGCGACGTAAGCGCCCGTAATCGAGGCCGTGCGCGTCCCGCCGTCGGCCTGTAGCACGTCGCAGTCGAGCGTCACAGTGCGCTCGCCGAGCGCCGTCATGACTGCTACGGCGCGCAGGGAGCGCCCGATCAGGCGTTGAATTTCGTGCGTGCGACCAGACGGGCCGCCACGCCCCGTCTCGCGCTGCGTGCGCTGTTGAGTGGCGCGCGGCAGCATCGCGTATTCGGCCGTCACCCACCCTTGTCCGCGATTGCGCAGGAAGGGCGGCACGCGGTCTTCGACCGAGGCCGAGCAGATGACGCGCGTCTGCCCGACCTCTATCAGCGCAGACCCTTCGGCGTGCGGCAGGTAATCGGGCGTGATCCTCACGGGCCGCAGCTCGTCGGCTGCGCGAGAGTCTGTGCGTGCGAAGCTCATCAAGATTGGCGGGTGCTTTAAAGAGAAAGATGATGGTGGAGGCGCAGGGAGTTGAACCCTGATCCAAAAGCCAACGCCGACGAAATCTACATGCTTAGCCGCTTCTCTTTCTGCCCGGCCGCCGTCTGAAACGTCGGTCGGACAACTTCGCCCCCATCCGAGTAAGTGAAGCGACGAAGACCTCGGAAAAGGAGCTAGCCCGGCTTTGGTCTCACCCGCTCCCACGGACAGAAGGAGCGGGCCAGCTCAACTGTGTGACATCTCACTCCGCGCGCTTGAGCAACTTGCGGCGAGACGCTCGGTGCTTAATTAGGCAGCGAGAGCCAATTCTTGGTTATTGGCGTTTGTGTTTTCTCCACGCTTTTTAACGAGCTGCACGGAGACGAGCCCGGCATGCATTCGCTCGACGATTAAGACTCCTGTCGAAGCCTGTCGCCCCCATACTTTAGCGAACCGCGTTTATTATAGTGGGTTAGATGAAGCGGCGTCAAAGAACGCTGCCTCGGCTGTTGCGAGCCACGTGCGCCGGGTGTGGCTCGCACCCTGCGCTTTGAGCGGAGTTGCGTTATAATCTTTTGCGCCAGGTATGTGTCAGACCTTCTGAAAATAGAGTTCCGGAGCGCGCGCTCGGGCCTTCAAGTAAGGGCTGCGGCGCGCTCGGTTTTTACAAAGGACAAGAATTTATGGCTTCCAGAGAAACCCGTCGCGGCGTGGCGCTCTCGCGCCTGAATGCGCCGCCCGCGCGTCGTCGCCACTTCCTGCGCCGCTTCTGGCTTCCGGCAGTCCTGCTGCTGGCGATTGCCGCCGGAGGCTTGACCGGAATCACCCTCGCCTACCAGCTCAACTATTCGCGGGCGGCCAACGAGGTCGCCTCGCTTGCGACCTATCGTCCGAGCGTGGTGACCAGAGTCTATGCAGACGACGGCGAGACTGTGATCGGCGAGTTCGCCCTTGAGAAACGCATCCCGCTCAAGTACGAAGAGATTCCTCCCGTGATGAAGAATGCCATCCTGGCGATAGAGGACACGCGCTTCTACGATCACGTCGGCATAGACCCCATTCGCATCATCGGCGCGACCATCAAGAACGTGACGACGGGAAGCCGCGAAGGCGGCTCAACTCTGACGCAGCAGCTCGCCAAGAATCTCTTCCTCTCGAAAGAGCAGACCCTTCGGCGCAAGATCAACGAGTGGCTCCTGGCCTTACAGATCGAGCGTTACTACACGAAGAACCAGATCATGGAGATGTACGCCAACCACATCTTCCTGGGCGCGCGCGCTTACGGCATAGAGGCCGGTGCGGAAAACTATTTCGGCAAGCAGGCCAAAGACCTGACCCTGGAAGAGGCTGCGCTGTTGGCTGGCATCCCGAAAGCGCCGGGCGAATATTCGCCGACCGTCAACCCGAAAGAGGCTAAGGAGCGGCGCAACCTGGTGCTTGAGCAGATGGCCAAAAACGGCTTCGTCTCGCAGGCCGAGGCCGATGCCGCCAAAGCCAAGCCGATTCAGTTGGTGGACACCGCCTACTATCCTTCACAGTCGCGCTCGTCGCCCTTCGATTACCCCGTCGAAGAGATTCGCCAAGACCTCGAAGAGAAGTACACGACGAGAGTCGCGCAAGGGGGGCTTCGCGTCTACACGACCATCAACGTCGCCGCTCAGATCAAGGCCGTCGAGGTCGTGCGCGCGCGCCTTCGCGAGTACGACCGCACGCACGCCGGATGGCGCTCCAACTACACGAACATAGGCACACAGAACAGCAACGGCACGACCACTGTCACGCAGCAGCAGCTAGATTCCTACAAGCACCCGGACTGGTACGGCAACGACTACGAGCGTGACAAGTACGTGATGGGCCTCATCATGAAAGTAGACCAGGCGCGCAACGAGGCCCTTGTGCGCTTCGGCAGCTTCACGGCCACGCTGACTGTGAAGGACATGGGCTGGTCAAATCGCCAGCCGAAGAGCGAGTTCAAGCCGGGCGACCTGGCCGAGTTCAAGATCAAGGAGGTGGACGAGAAGTCGCGTCGCCTCACGGTCGAGCTGTCGCAGGTTCCCGGCGTGCAGGGCGCTCTGATGACCTTGAACGCCAAGAACGGCGAGATCATAGCGATGGTCGGCGGCTACGATTTTTACACCAACAAGTTCAACAACGCCACTCAGGCTTATCGCCAGACGGGCTCTGCCTTCAAGCCCTACATCTACACGGCGGCGGTCGAGTGGGGCATGACGCCCGACAGCAAGGTCTCGGGCGCGCCCATACACATAGGCGACTGGATACCGCACAACTACGACGGCTCGACCAGTAATGGCGACCTGCCCTTGAAGATCGCGCTCGCCAAGTCCATGAACATCCCGGCCGTCCACCTCCTGCAAACCGTAGGCATTCAAACCGGCGCGCAGATGGTTCGGCGCTTCGGCATCACAGTCCCGATGGCTCCTTACTTGCCGTCCGCTCTCGGCGCGACCGAAGTCCCCTTGAACCAGATGGTCTCGGCCTACTCGGCCTTTCCCAATAAGGGCGTGCGGGTCGAGCCGCATCTTGTGCGACGCGTGCTTGATCGTGACGGAAACGTGCTGGAAGAGTGGGAGCGGACGACCTACAAGGTGACGAGCGAATACGTTGCGCTGACTATGGTTGACATGATGCGCGGCGTAGTCGAGGCTGGCACAGCGACGGGCGCGAAAGTCCTGGGCGTGCCGCTGGCGGGCAAGACCGGCACGGTCAACGATCACACGGACGTGTGGTTCATAGGCTACACGCCGACCTACGTGACGGGCGTCTGGATGGGCTATCCCGGCCGCAAGAAGCCGCTCGGCAATGACATGACGGGCGGGCACGGCGCCCTTCCCTTCTTCGTAGATTTCATGAAGGAGTTCTTGAAAGACAAGCCGAAGGAGAATTTCGAGAAGCCTCCGGCCATGCCCGAAGATATGAAGGAGTTGCAGAAGCAGCGCCAGCGCGAGCAACTGGAAGAGAACATGCAGTTAGTCGCCGAACGGGCCCGCGCCAGGCGTGACGCTGAGGATGCCACAACGCCTTCGGCCATCACAGACCCGAAGCTCGAACAGGTGACGCTGCCGCCGCCCGCACCGCGAGCCGACGGCGACTCCTCCGCACCGGCCGCGCCGCCTCCGACCACGCCCAAGAGGGCCGATACGGAGGCCCCACGCATGGACTCTCTGCCGCCGCCCCCTGCGCCCGCCACGCGCCCGCGCGAAGTCGAGCCCCAGAAGAAGAAAGGCAAGAAGGGCACGGACGAACCCTAAGTGGAAAGGATGAAGGCGGAATAAAAAGCAGCTTGGCTTTTATTCCGCCTTCATCCTTGCGGCTTTCATCCTTTCAAAAAAGCTTTCCGATGTAGTAGTCGAGCATCTTGCGCCACCAGGGCCAGTCGTGGTCTACGTCGTAGCCCCACATGTCGAGCGTGTGCGGGATGCCCTTCGCATTCAGAATCTCAGACAATTGACGGCTCCGCTCTGGCGCTTCCCACTTTCCCTGGCCCGTCAGGATATAGATGGCGTCGGCCCGGCGCAGCAGCGGCAGATAGTGATCGTCGTTCAGGTTCGGCAGGTAGTGGACTGGGTTGTTGAAATAGACGTTATCGTCATAGTAGCCGTTAAAGTATGCGCTCACGTCGTAGCTGCCGCTCATCGGGATAGTGCCGCGCAGCAGGTCTGGATGACGGAAATAGGTGTTGGCCGCAAGGTACGCGCCGAGGCTCGCGCCCGTAGTGATGGGGCGCGCCCCCTCGTCGCCCGTGTCCTGCCGGATGAGCGGCAGCACCTCGTCCGTGAGATAGCGGTCATAGCGCGTCAAAAGCTCCGCCTTCCATTGCGGCGGGGCCCCTTCGTTCAGCAGGCTATAGCGATTGACGCTATTGATCGAGTAAGCGCGCACACGCCCCGCTTCGATGTGGTGGCTGATCGCCGAGATGAGGTGAAATCTCTCGTACTCAAGGTAGTCGGCGGCAGCCGTCGGCAGCATCAAGAGCGGATAACCGGCATGACCGTACGCCACCAAAGGCATTTCCATCCCCAGGTTCTGACTGTACCAGGCAGTGACACGACGCTCCATCGAAAATTCTCCTCTACAGGGCGAAGATCGTAGAACTCTTTAAAGAATGGCCCGAGACTTTTGTGCGAGTAGCGACAGATATTCTCCTACTTCTCGCCCGCATGCAAGCTCGCCCAGACCATCCAACAGCCGCCTCCTGCCGCCCACAAGCCCCTCGCTTGACGCCTCCTATACCATCTGCTATAAAAATTGGCGCGCCCACGCGAGAGTCATCAAAACTCAAGCGGGGCGCATCTTCCGCAGTAGCTCAATGGCAGAGCATTCGGCTGTTAACCGAAGGGTTGTAGGTTCGAGTCCTACCTGCGGAGCCAACATTTTCAGCAAGATACGGGCAGCTCGATGGCTGCCCGTTCTCATGTTTGTTATTTTTCCCGTTTCGCATTTCCGCACGCTGCCGTGCAGCCATTGCAACGTGCAGTGATACAGCAGCCATGCCAGACCATGCTTGCAAGCAACGGCGTCGCGGGGAAGTTGTCTGACCTCGGCCACGGGCCGATCAACAACCGCCTCCACAATGCCGAATCAGGGTGGTCAGTGAGGGCGGCCACCCTGATTCTTCATCCCGCTCAGTAGTCCATGTCGCCGCCGGGTAGAGGCTGTGACGCTGCCTTCTTCTTATCTTCCGGCAACTCCGCGACGACCGCCTCAGTCGTCAAGAGCAGGCTGGCGATAAAAAAGCGCGCAGGAGGTGAGCGAAAGATCTCAGGTCAAGCCACAATCACACCCGGAGAATTTCAAGAGATATGTGATTGTTTTCAACCGGCCACGTTAGAGGTTGCGCGTCCGTGTAATTCCGGCTAAGGAGGGGAGCCGAAGAGAAAACTGTCGTCTACTGTGTGCGTGATCTTCACCCCTACGGCATCTTCTGCATGGTTATAGTGACTAAGGGGCTGTCTCCGGCTGTGCGGCTGTAGGCGACCCAGTAGCCTGCCTCAGGGTAGCGTTTGAGTTCATACATAGAGCCGTCCTGTTTGGCCTGAATCTCTTCGCCCACGACTTGAGCAGGTTTCGGCGCTTTGCTGTCGGCTCCCAGATAATTCACTGAGATTGCCATCACCTTGCCCTCGTTGTCGTAATACACTTGCGCCGATTCTTCCTCGGAGAACACGAAGAAGTCCTGTACCTTCCCTTTCTCCTTCAGGTTGCCGAGCTTATCTCGCACCTCGTCCGCCGTCATGCCGATACTAATACCTCTGTAATCCTTAAAGACAGGCTGAGAGGCCGGGACTGCATCTGTTTTGGCAGTCTCAGCAGTAGCCGTTGTCGTCGTCGCGTTTACAGCTTCTGTTTTAGCAGTCTGTTCTGTGGTAACAGCCTGAGCATTTGCGGCGGTCGCCGTAAGAACGAAGAGCGCCATCAGCAGAGCTAAGACGAAAGATGAACGAAGCGCGATCCGGGAATTTATTGCCATCGGGAACAACCTCCATAAAGCATTGGATTTCAAGCTATAGGGTACAAAACTAGCGCCTCTGAGACATCAGTATGACTACCTAGACGGCATAGGTGATTACACTTACGAACCTTGCTGCCCGAAGGCCAGGCCGGAGGAAGCATTTATGCCTGACGAATACCTGCTGCTTTTGGCGTGAGAGGTCGGAAGCTAAGTAAGGATGCCGGCCGATTCGTGAAGGTGGCTGACACTTTCAGCCCTTCTCCCGCTCGCGCTCGATGACATAGCGTGCTATCTCAACGCGGTTGCTGAACCCCTTTTTATCGAGGATGTGGCTGATGTGGTTCTCCACCGTTCGGAAGCTAATCTCCAACTCGGCGGCTATCTCCTTGTTGCTCAGGCCGCGCGCGACCGCCGCGGCGATGCGTTCTTCGGCCTCCGTCAAATCTTCGTCTTTGAATGCAACGTGGTCGTCCTTCTCAGTAGATGCGCTGACAAGGCGTGCTATCTCGGCGTGTGTGCGATCAACGCGATTGAGGATGCTGTTAATTACGGCAACGAGCTCATCCGGCTCGAAGGGCTTTGTGAGATAGGCGTCAACGCCTGAGCGGAAGCCTTCAATGCGGTCTGCTGTCTGATCCTTCGCCGTGAGAAAGACTATGGGAATAAGGGCTGTGCGGGATTGAGAGCGAAGGCGACGCGCCAAACCGTAGCCATCCATCCCGGGCATACGTATGTCGCTCACTATCAGGTCAGGGACTGTTTGAGCCAGAGACATGAGCGCCTCTGAGCCGCTCCGGGCGGTCGTGACATCGAAGCCCTCTGCGCGCAGGCAGGCTCCGACCGCGCGAAGCAGATTCGGCTCATCGTCAACCACGAGCAACCGCTTCGACATCCATCTTCTCCTCTTTCATCACTTCTTCTTCATGCCAGACCGGCAAGTGAATAGTAAAAGTAGTGCCTTGCCGAGTTCCGGTTTCGACCGAAACTCTCCCGCCAAGCTGCGACACGACACTCTGTACAAGATAGAGTCCTAATCCGACGCCGGGCCGCTCCGCATATTCCATCGAATTATCGTCAGTAGCCAGTGCGGAAGCCGGGCGTCCCCTGTAAAACTTCTCGAAGATGTGCGGCACGTCTTCGGCCAGAATGCCGCAGCCCGTGTCCCTGACTTGAATCGACACCTCATCGCTAGTGGCGAGCGCCGCGACCGTTATCCTTCCGCCTTCGGGCGTGTACTTAATCGCATTCTCCAACAGGCTGCACAGGGCGCGGCGCAGGGCCCCTTTATCGGCCCGCACGTCGGGAAGCTCCGCCGGAACGTCAAGAGTGAGCTTCTGTGCGCGAGCTTCAGCCGCGTGCTGCCCTTGCGTAACGCATGACAACATGACTTCGGCAGGATTAACCCGCGTGAGCGATACCTTAAAAGCACCCGACTCAATCCTCGACAGGTCAAGCAGGTTCAGAACCAGATCAATCTGGCGGTCGCATTCGGCGGCGATGGTCAGCAGATGCTCGCGTCGCTCGGCTTCGCTCTCTCTGCCCCTGAGCAGCACGTAAGTCAGAGTCTTGATGGTGGTCAGCGGCGTGCGCAGTTCGTGCGAAACGCCGGAGACGAATTCGGATTTGAGCCGGTCGAGTTCCGTGAGCCTTTGCTCGCGCTCCTCAATCTGCTCGGCCATGGTGTTGAAGGCCGCGCCCAACTCCCCTATCTCCCCGCTCGCGTTTACGGGCGCACGCGTCTTGAGGTCGCCAGCGCCTAGAGCCTGCGCCGCCGCGCTCAGGCGTTGAACCGGGCGCGTGATGCTGCGCTCTATGACGAGGGCGGCCACGACAGCGCAGCCCAATGCCAGCAGGCTGAAGTAGAGATAACGCAGGTATTGCCGGCGGGCCGGCTCGTAAAGCTCTGCGCTCGGCACGCCGACCACCACGACGAAATCGGTCGAGCGCGTGCGCGCCAGTCCGTAAACGCGGCGAACAGCATCGTAAGGGCTTTCCAGCTCGACCACCGCCACGCGGTCGCTGCCAAGCGCGGCGAAGAGAGGAGAGCCGCTGACCTGCGTATCGATGGGAGTCTCGGTCGTCTGCTTTCTGTAGAGGATGCGCCCTTCCGCATCGAAGACGGCGATCACGGCCTGGCCCGGAAACTGTATGTCGCGGAAAAGCTCGCTAATAGCCGTACCGTCAACCCGCGCGATAACTGCTCCGCCTCCTTTGATGGGAACGGCGATGGCGAAGACCGGCCTCGACTCGTCAATCGTGCGGTCTGTCACGAGCGTCCATGTCCCACGGCGCGCTGTCTCTGAAAGAAGATAATCGAGGACGGCGGACGGAGGCGGCTCTCTACCGGGAGGCGCAGCCACTAAAGTCCTGCCCGAAGCGTCCACTATTCTCAGGTCAATCCAGTGCGGGCGAGTCTCTACCTCGTAGCGAAGATTGTTGAAGTAAGGCGAGTCTGCCTTCTGTTCGGCGGCTATGGCCGCGATGGTCAGAAGAGGCTGGCGCTGCGCATCCACCCAGCGATCAAAGGCCAGGCTTGCAAGTTCCGCCTGCTGCTTGACGGAATCGTCCAGTTGCGAGCGGCTGACCCTCCACATCCCGCGCAGGTCAGCCACGCCGACCAGCGCCAGCGGGATTGCAATTCCGATTGCCAGCAGCAATAAACGCCCGCGTATTCCCAAAGATTAAGACCCCGGATGCTGAATAATCCGCCCGCTCAGGGGAGAAAGATGAAAAAGGCTGGGGAACGATTAAGAGTATAACAAGCGCGCCTGTTTGGCATAAGGGGAAACACCTACGCCGTATAAGTATTCATACGGTTTCGCCTTCGCGGCGCGGCAGGTTAACTTTGAGCCGATCATTCCTGTCATAGTACACATAGAGGAGCTTAATCAATGAGCGCAATTAAAGGTGAGGCGCAGCCGTTCGCCGTAGAGAGAGAAACAGGCTTACAGATTCCGTGGAAGAAGATGGGCATCTACTTCGGAATCATCGTCGCAGTTTTCCTGCTGGGGCTTCTGCCCATGTGGCTCAAGGCACGCGAGTACGCCGGGCAGCGCGACGCAGCGCAAAGGGAACTGCGCCTCAGCCAGTTGGAAAATAGTCTCTCCGAAGCGACAATTGATGCGCGTCGCGGAGAGTACGAGCCTGCGCGGCAAATGGCGAGCGATTTCTTCACCTCGCTGCGCGGCCAGATAGACAAAGGCGCAGCATCCGATCTGACTGCGGCGCAGCGCGAACGACTCAAAGCCTTGCTTGTCGAGCGCGACGAGACCATCACGCTCCTAGCGCGCTCAGACCCGGCGGCGGCTGACAGGCTCTCCGATCTATACGTCACATTTCGCGGCGCGATGAGTAATGTCCAACCACAGAGCGGGAAATAGCATGAGATTGTTTTGAACAAGGCGAAGTGCTGCGGCTCTGTTTGCTCCTTAATTAAGAGGCGGCGGGGATGGCTCGCCGCCTCTTTTTTATGCTACAGCTTTTGGGCGCGGAAACGTGGGCGAATCTGTTTGTGAATCAACTGCACAGAAAAGGAGGAAACTCGTTATGTTATGGACAATCATTCTCATTTTACTGGTGCTCTGGGTAGTTGGACTTTTAGCGCACGTGGGAAATCTGATTCACCTGCTGCCGGCGGCGGCCTTCGTCGTGTTCGTCATCAACCCGATAAAGAGTCGGCGGACGATTTAGGCCGCGACGTGCCATTCGGCGGAACCGGCGCGGCAGGTCACATTGTATCGAGGTGATGGGTTTGATAGTGACTGGTCAAATCTCTGTGGGCTAATGGCGGGCGCACACAAAAGCGATTACAGGCCACTGCGCGACTACGCGCTTATCGGCGATGCGCACACGGCAGCACTCATTTCAAGCGACGGTTCGATGGACTGGTTGTGCTGGCCGCGCTTCGACAGTGCGGCCATCTTCTGTCGTCTGCTTGACAGGCGCAGGGGCGGATATTTCCGCATCGGCCCGGCCAGCCCGCACGCCGCATCCACGCGCTCTTACGTAGAAAACACGAATGTTCTGACTACTATCTTTTCCACGGGCGCGGGCCGATTTCGTTTGACCGACTTGATGCCGGTGGAGCGCTTGTCCGAGACGTATGAGCGTGAGGACATAGCCTCAAGCTATCGCATCCTTAGAATGGTAGAAGGGCTGGACGGCGAGCCGGAGGTCGAAGTCCGCTTTCGACCGACTTTTGATTATGCGCAGGCTGAGTCTTCCTATGATCTGCGTGAAGACGGCGTTGCAGCTTATATCGGACGCCGGGCCCTCGCGCTTTTCTGCCCCGCGAAGTTCGAGCGAGATGAATCAGGCGCTTTTGTCTGCCGCTTCGGAATCAAAGCGGGCGAGCGACGGTGGATTACGCTCACATATTTTGACGACAGAGATCACACGTCCGTCTGCCCGCCCAAAATTGATGCCGAGGCAGAGATGCAGCGCACGCTCTCTTACTGGCGCGAGTGGTCTGACACTTGCACGTACAAGGGCCCGTATGAAAAGCTCGTGCGCCGGAGCGCCCTTGTGCTCAAACTGCTCACCTACGAGCCTACGGGCGCGATTGTTGCCGCTCCGACCACCTCTTTACCCGAAGAGATAGGCGGCGTACGCAACTGGGATTACCGCTACACATGGCTGCGTGATTCGTCTCTGATTCTCTACAGCATGCAACTACTTGGCTACTACGAAGAGGCTACGGACTTCTTCGACTGGCTTGATAAGTTGTGCATTCCCTGCGGGCGAGAGCTGCAAATCATGTACAGGATAGACGGCGGTGCTCATCTACCCGAACGTACGCTAGACCACCTGGAAGGCTATCGTTGCTCAAGGCCCGTGCGTATCGGGAACGCTGCGTACAATCAGAAGCAGCTAGACATCTACGGTGAAGTGATAGACGCAGCCTATCTCTACCATGAGCATATACAGCGGCCCCTTCGCGCAGACATGTGGGAGATGCTGAAGTATATGGCCGACCAGACCGCGGAGAGGTGGCGCGAACCGGACAGAGGAATCTGGGAGGTGCGTGGAGGCCCCCGGCACTTTCTCTACTCGAAGCTGCTCTGCTGGGTTGCGCTTGACCGCGCCCTGCGTCTCTCGAAGAGGGACGGCTTAAAGGGCGATGTGGCGGCGTGGGAAAAGGCGCGTGAAGCGATTCGTCATGAGATTCTGGCGGAAGGTTACAATGAGAAGATAGGGGCGTTCACGCAAGCTTTAGGCGAGACCGCGCTGGATGCGAGTGCGCTCATGATTCCGCAACTGGGCTTTCTTCCGGCAACCGATGCGCGCGTTGTCTCAACCGTCAACAAGATAAGGGAGCAACTGACTTCGTACGGCCTTGTTTATCGTTATCTCTCCGACGATGCGCTGCCCGGCGGCGAGGCCACTTTCGCGCTCTGTAGCTTCTGGCTAGTGGACTGCCTGGCGCAGGGCGGGCGAGTAGACGAAGCAAAGGCGCTGTTTGAACGTGTCACAGGTTATGCCAACGATCTTGGACTCCTGAGCGAAGAGATTGACCCTGTGAGCCGCGAGCTACTGGGCAATTATCCGCAGGGCTTCACGCATCTGGGGCTGATACGCTCGGCGCTGAACATAGCCAAGGCCGAAGCCTTAGGCGCGGAAGAACAGCCTGAAACTCAGGCCGAGCGTGCCGGAAAAATAGAGCGCTCAGGGGCCAAGCACACCGGCTGACCTCGTGAAGAAACAGGCTGTCCGGCAAGCATCAGTAAGTAAGTGCTGAAAGAAACGTAGTAAGTTAATCAGGATAAGCCTTAGGCACGCATTACGAATACTGTGTCGGGGGATGAGCGCATGACCGGGCGTTCGGCACACCACTATAAACTGGACTTGAGTGATAAGTAATACCCGCGCCTGACTTGCTGTAAGGATGAGCTGAAGATTCATCAGCGCAAGGCCCGCGCGCCCCGACGCAACCCATGATTTTCAATCGGCCAGGGTGCTGCACGCTTGGTAAGCGCCCGTCGGGTCTATAGCTGATTTTCCCTGCTCGATGTGCCTGATGATTCCTTCTTTATCAATGGTGAAGGTGGCGCGCGTGCCGTAGCCACCCTCTTCGTCAAAGATGCCGTAGTCTCTGACCACCTTGCGCTTGAAATCACTGAGCAAGGGGAAGGTCACGCCAATGTCTTCCTTGAAGCGTTTGTTGGCCGCGTAGCTGTCTACGCTGATCCCTAAGACCTGTGTGTTGCTCTGCTCGAATTTGGCAATATCAGCCTGATATGCCTTGAGTTCCTTCGTTCAACCGCCGGTAAAGGCTAACACGTAGAAGGCTAAGACCACATTCTTCTTGCCGCGAAAGTCAGAGAGTTTTACGGGCTGGCCCTCGGTGTCTGTGAGCGTAAAATCAGGAGCCGCGTCGCCAACCTTCAACTGCGTCTGGGGAGCGCTTGGCGGCTGAGATGCTGCGCCCATCTTCGCGCTGTTGGAAGAATTCGTGCCATTTGCACTCGCTGTGTTGCTATGAGGCTGAGCGGCCCTCTGACAGCTCAGGCTGCAAACGGAAAGCCCGATAATTAACGGGGCGACAATCGAGAATCTGTTCATGCTAATGATCTCCCTCATTTCACAGAATAATATCATAGGAGTTATGGCCGACCACTCATCATGTGACTGATGCCACTGGCCCAGGCGGGCCAGCCGGCTTCAATTCATCGAAGGCAGAGCTTGGTGTCAACGACGGGAAACCCCTACGAGGAAATCTCTGAGCGTCTGATACATCTCCTCAAAAGAATCAGCGCAGTATAAAACCGGCTGGTAATGCGTGGGGTCGTAAGTTTGATGAGATGCCGCTTCTATATCTAAGGGACGAAGCTCTGCATCATGCATCGCTTCCAATTCTCCAGCCGACGATAATAACCCTGTGCCATATGCCTTTACGTTCCCATCTTCGCGCAGAACGCCGAACTCTATGGTGAACCAGTAGACACGGGCCAGGCGTTCAAGTGCCTCAGGCGACGCTGTGCGTTTGACAGCACGACCGACTAAACGATTCAGCTCGGCGAGTCTCTCGCTTGCCAGAGTCGTCGCGTGCCCGATGATTTCATGGGCTACGTCGGGCTCCGGAGTGTAGAGTGGCGTAGAGTAATGCCGGATATACTGGGTTGAGAGAAACACGCCGTTGGCTAAGGATTCGAGAAAGACGCGCGGCTCGACCAGCCCGGCGACGGGCTCCAGGCGAAACCCGCTGATGGATTCAACCCTCGCCGTCACTTCGCGCATCTGCGGAATGCGCTCTCGCGGCAAGTCCATACGTCTCACACATTCCAGATACTCAGCGCAGGCGTGCCTTTGATGTGCCGGTTCGAGTGCTTCACAGATATGGCGCCAGACATCATGCTCCTCGGGTGTGTATGGAGCATCGGGGATCGTTGTGCCGGGCTCATACTCCAGGGCAAGCTGCGCGATCCGGTTGCGGCGGGCGCGGTACTGCTCGTCACGGAAGCCTGGGTGATCCGGGTCGAGTTGAACAATCGTATTCCGATCCGCCGATTCGCTGAGATCACCTGCGACCAATCGCATATCAACATGGTCATGAAGTAACGTCTGCTCTGCTTGCGTTGTCACTATCTTGAACCTCACTGAAACTTCGCTTGAGAGTTGTGCAGGCGAAGACGCGGCCATCATCTTTGTAGAGTGCAACCCTCTCACCTTCCCACTCGACCACCTCGCCTCTCGCAGTCGGGTTTCACCGGTGTCGTCCAACTTCAAAGCTAGAAAAGCTCGTTCAACTTATCGCGGAAAATCGTCAGGGCGAGCTTCGCGGCAATCGCGTAAGGCAACGCGCAGGCCATGAAGGCTGCGGCCTCTTCATGGCGCACCTGAATAAAACGGACACGATCCTGCCGCTGACGCAGCGCCTCCATAATGCCGTTGATACCATCGCCGGGGATGCCAAAGACTGTATCTACGCCCCAATCAATAATGGCCTCAGCAAGTACGTCTGCTGCTGTTTCCGCCATCGCTCGTGTCCCGCTACTTTCTGAGCAGGGTGAGAATATACTCCATTAGCAGACGGAGCGCGTGCGCGCACCCAAAACCTTCTCTAGCCCAGCGCGTCCGGCGAATCGCGCCTCATCATCTCATCTGCCCTGGGAGGGCGCGTCACGAGGCACGTGCTTTATCTCTTGCCTCTCCACCCGTGTCATATTGCGGGTTGACAGCCACGCCATATTTGAAGACCAGTTCTCCGCCCAGATAGCCGGAGATCGTAATCAAGATGACGCCCAGCACGGAGAGCAAAACCGGGATGGTGTAGCTTCCACCTATCCACTGCGAGCCGCCAGCCGTCCGCAGGTAAAAGCTGGCCGCGAAGATCACAAGCGCGATGACGTTGAGGCGCGCGTGCCAGTCGGCGACCTTTTTCACCTCGCGGTCTTTGATCGAGAGCCAGTCAATGATGCCGAAGACTGCCGCCAGCGCCGCGCCGATGATGCCAGCCAGCAGCGTGTAGAACGCGATGTAATCACGCCACACCGGGTTGCCGCGCCACAGGTAGATCACGTCCGCGATGAGCGAGAAGACCCACAGCGCAATGGGAAATGGAATAATCATCGGATGAATCGGATGCCCTCCGATACTTGCAGGACTTGCCATAACTTTCCTCCCTGTTCATTGCCGCATCCATACGAAACAGAACTCCACATCTCTGCTATTTGAATTCCTGGGAGTGCTGATTGATGATACCCACGCTGAGCATGCCGGCCATGCGCAGGATTTGCTCATGTACTTTATCGTAGGCAGCTATGTCCCCCGCCCAATTCCCTTTCAGGCGAGCCTGCGCCTCGCTGGCCGTCAGGTTCAGGTGATCGTGCATCATCTGCTTCATCTCGGCGGCGGGTCAGTTCTTGGCACTGTCCGCGCTGCCGGAGAGTTGTTCACCGAGGTAGTGAACAGAACCGAAAGTGTGATGATGAGAGATGACTTGATTCGACTTTTCATGTTGACCTCCTTTCGTAATAGGAAAGGCCGTAGAGCCCTGGCGTCATCATTTCCGGCGGCCCGCTCGAAGTTAAGTTGAAACTCGTCATCGCCCGCTTTGCGCCTGAGACGGGTTGTGCTACGTTCTATTCCGACTACACAAGCCAGAGTTATGCATGCTGCCTCAGTCGGGTAATCTCAGACGGGGGTTTTTTATTTAGAGGGAACTGTTTTAGGATACGTCCTAAAAATGTGAATGTAAAGGTGAAAATATGACCGTGCCAGAGGGTTTTAAAGGGTTGCGTTTCCCTTGTGAGTGCGTCTCGTCGAGGCGCGGCGGCTACAGCGATCCGTGGGCCGCCATCGCAAAGAATAGACTCCTGCCGGACGGCACGAAGGAAGAGATTCTGAACCTCGTGGCACAGGAGCCGAAGACTATCTCTCAGGTCGCCGAGGCGCTCGGGCTTTCCGCGCCGAGCGTTTATGCGCACGTCAGCGACATGCTAAAGAGCGAGCTGTTGCGCGAGGCCGTCGAGTGGGAGAAGACTCACCCGGCGGAGCGTTACTATGAGCCGAACTTCCCGGTGTTCAGGGCCGAGGAATGCGCCGAGTTCGAGGCATTGTGTCAGGAGATGGCCCAACGGGTGGCCACCCTCTTTGAGAAAAAGCGCCCGCAAATGGAACGCGCCTTTCGTAAGACAGGCTTTGCGAGCCAGGGGTGGGAACTCGAAGATGTAACGCAGTGTTTGTACGCCAACATGCAGCGCCGGGCGCGCACTCTGCTCGAAGAGCGCGGACTGCTTACCCCGAGCGAGAAGCACGCGAACGGCACGGAGTGGGTTTTCTGGGCAGAGGAGCCGAAGGAAGACGGAGGTCGAAAGTGAGTTTAAGTCGCCGGGAGGCTTTGAGGCTAGTGGCAATCTAAAGCTGCTGGGCAACGATGTCGAAGGTTAATTTCAGCTTATCCCTGACACGGATAGTCCCCTTCAGAGCCGACGTTGCTTTGACGTTGTAGTCCTCACGATTAATCGTAAACTCGCCCTGCGCCCTGAGGCTGCTTCCTTGAAGCGTCACGCTGGCGGGGATCACAATATGGCGCGTGACGCCGTGCAGCGTGAGGTCGCCACCTATTTTCACCTCGTACTGTCCGCCGGATTGTTGGCCTGTGATATCAGTGCTCTTGAATGTGATCTCCGGGTACTTAGCCGTTTCAAGCACTATCTCGCGCAACTCACGGTTTATGATCTGCTTCTGCTCGGCGGTGAAGAGATCGCGGGTCTCTTCAAGTGAGTCGGCCCGCACCCGCACCTGAAGCGAAGCCGGAAGGAGCGCGCCTGGCGTTAGCTCAGCCTCGCCCGTGAAATCACGTACCGCGATGAAGTGGTCGTGCCCCTTGAACCAGAGCAACCCGCCGGAGAACGTCCGCACCATAAAACTGCTTTTCCCGGCATCTATTCGATAGCGGGTAGCAGCAGTCGTCAAAGCGTTCGCGCTCACCCGCCCCGTCAAGGTCTTCGACCCGCTTCTGCTTGCGACTGACGGCGAAACAATTTCACCCGGCACACTACACAAAATCAATAGAGATAAACTCAGGAGCTTCATCCTCTACATCCCCTTCAAGTTTCATCAGAACGTCGCCGGACGCGCCGCGCTCATCCGAGCGAGAATAAGCTAGCCGCGCCCTGCGGCCTCAACGCTTCGCGTCGGATCGGCTCCCTCCCAGGTCACGTCCGCCGTGGGCCCATACGTCGAAGGCACATCTTTCCCGAGCAGGCGAAGGTAGACCGTGAGCTGTGTGCGATGATGAGCCGTGTGCAGGAGCCGTCGCCAGAAAATCCAGATGCGCTCACGCTCGACATCGAAGAAGGGTACGACCTCCAACCACCATTCTCTGGTGTGCCCGGCGAGGAGGTCAAGGCGCGGGCGGGCCAGCTCGCGCATGCGATTCGCATAGTCTTCGGGCGCACGACCGGCGGGCAAGACTTGCTCCGCCGGGGGTTCCGGCAGCCCCAGAAATTCACCGAAGAAGCGGCGCTCCGAAAGCAATTGATGTTTGAAGATGTCCTCGACCGTGCTGGAGCGCGGATGCGGGCGTGAAGGCATCTCTTCGGCGGAGAACTCACGCCAGACCGCAATGACCTTATTCGTTTCGCTGGCGTAAGTGTTCAGGAGATGCTGAAAGGTGGAATCTGAAGCATGCGGTATCTCCGCATCAGGAATCGCGGTGTAGGCATAAGCCATCGGCATTACATAATCTCCGGGAAGTGATTACGGCCCATACAAATTAGAAGGTAAAAATGGTGGCGAACTCCGAGCGCACGTTATGCGTCGTGTAGCTCGGGATACCGCGAAACAGAGGCAAAGCTCCCACGCGATTAGCAGCGCGCGTGCGGTAGTACCCTTGCTCATAGGCGAAGGTGACAAACGAGTTCAGCTTGTACTGGATATTGCCGGAGAAGAGATCGCTCCGTGAGCCGCGTGCGCCAAAGCGCCGCGCGTCTCGCGCCGCCGCTTGGTCATAGCCGTAATACAGGTAGGCTGTCCATCCAGCATTGCGCCCTTTCGGGTCTGCATCGAAGATACGCGACAGCGGGAATCCGAGCTGAATGAATCCGCCCTGAGCGCGAACGGGCCGCTCAGGCGCAACCACGGGCACGCCGTTCAAGAATCCGAAGGCTACGTTTGACGCGCCATCAATCGAGGGCGCGAGGATAACACCTGTTAGTCCGGCCGTGTCGTTGAAGTTTGAGAGGAACTGCCCGGCGAAGAAAAAGCGCAGGTCAGAGCCGTTGTAATACTTACCGACCACCGTGATGAAGTGCGTCGGCAGTTGAAGCTCGACGCTGTAGCCGTTGCTGCTGCTCGACGCTTCCGCGCCGCTCGGAAAGGCCGCTCTGAATGCTGCGGGCACGTTTGCCGCCGTCACAATCGCCGTGCGCCTCTGGTGCTCGAAGCTCAGGATAAACTGCGCGGGCATGACTTCCGGTGCTCTGTCGAGTTGCCACTGTATGACAAAGCGTCCTTCAATAGCAGGGTGCTTTGAATCAACGCCCTGTCGTTCGCCGAAGCCCAGTTGATCGCCCACGTTGGCGGGCAGGTCGCCGAAGGCCGGAAGGACGATGGCGAGTTCGGGCTGAAACTTCAAGGAGCGCGAGCCGCCGGCGTTGTAGTTGAAACCGAAACGGGCTTGTGGCGCTCGCTCATAGGCAGCACCGTATCCGAGACCTCCAAAGTTCGTATTCTCAATCATATTAGGCATGGTCGAAGAGACGAACGGCGTCCAGTCCTGGCCGAAGAGGGCAAAGCCGGTTGTATTCTCTGTGAACCTCCTATCTATGCGCACCCACGCGAGGCGAATTGATGGCTGGCTGGAACGGATCGAAGAGATGTTGCGATTGTTCACGCGGGTGAAGTCGCCCTCGAAGTCGAACTCCAGTCGTCCCGTAATGATGGTCTTGGGTGCGGGATCGAGCCACTCGAAGTTTGCGCCTAAACGAAGCCCGCGCGCTCTCAAGTGAAACTCAGGTGAACTGTTAGGCCCTGTATCGGCAGCCAGTAAAGGCAGCGGAAAGTCATTGCCCTGCGGTGATGACGAGTCGTAAACGATACTCGTCTTGAAGAAACCGTAGAGCTTGAGGCGCGCTCCCGTACCGAGTTTGATGTCGGGGATGAGCCCCTCGCGCTTGGGCGGGTCAACTTGCAAGAGACGCACCGGCGCGCTGGCTGCAATGACAGTCGGAGCAGCCGCCTGTCTCTCAGCCGCTCGGGAAGCTTCTGGCTTTAGCACGTCCGTTGTTGACGCTGATGACAAGAGGGCCGAGGGTGATGTCTCTGCCGACGGAGCGACTGTTCGCACCGCATCGAACTCGGCAGCCGAGATCAGTCCTTTATCGCGCAGCAAGGCGGCCAGGCGATCACGCTGCTCGGCGGGCGTCCCCGCAGTGCTGATTGTATAACCTTCCTTTTCGGTCAACACTCCTTTCTCAATAAGTATACGCACCAACGGATCGGCGATAACCGATCTCGGTTCGACGGCAGAAGTCTTCTCGGACGTTCTCCTCTCACCAATGCCGGAAGGCGCGCTCGGTTCTGAAAGCGCCACATCGCCGGAAGCGGTTGCTTGCCCGGCATTTCGCTCAGTCTGCGCCTGCGTGAGCGCAGCCATCATCACAAGCAATGCCAGAAGGAGTGTGTAATGAAAAGAACGAATCATCATGGCAGCCTCACTTTCATCGAATCGGCAAGCATGAGGAGTTAACAAGAAAAGGAGAGAGCGGGAGGATATAACCTCAGCCGGAGCGCCTCGCCGCCTCTAACAGATCAAATAAATTAAGGCTCCGGCAGTTCTTCCGGGTCAGCGGCGCTCACCGACCGCTCACGCCGCTCTTGCTCGCGCTCCCACGCTTCGATGGCGTCTGCACGCTCTTGCTGGCTCCGGCTCGCGCGCTCGTAATCCTCGCGCGGGTCGCGGCCCGTCACCTCCTTGTACCAGGCAGGGTGATGCGTCCACGCCCAGGCCCTTGAGACAGTGCCATCTATCATCGAGCGGAACGTGCCGGGCTGCGCCGCCGTGCCTTCGTAGATGTGTATGATAAATCCCGCCAGCATGATGAGCGCCGCGATGTCGTGGATGACGTAGCTGACGGCGACCATCCAGCGCGGGACGGCGTCGTCAAACCACAGCAGGAGGCCCGTGATGAGAAAGAGCAGACCGCTCAGGACGATGGCCCAGAAGTAGAGCTTCTGCCCGGCGTTGAAGAAGCCCACGTCCTCCGGCTCCAACTTCTCTTTGTTCGTCGTGTACTCCTTGATGCGACGAAGCCATCTGTTATCTGCTTTCGTCCACCTCATCGGCGCGAACCAGTTGAGGAACTGAAAGAGAAAGCAGATGTCGAATGCGAGACCGAACCAGGGATGCAGAAAGCGCGTCATGGGGCCTCCGCCAAAGAGCGGCGTGAGCCAGCGGTAAAGCCACGGAGAGTAGATAGCAAAGCCTGAGACGAGCGAGAGGATGAAGGAGATCGCTACAGACCAGTGCAGCACGCGCGTGTAGGCGGGATGGCGCAAGAGTTCGCCCCGATGGACAACCGTCCGTCCGTGACGGCCCACCTCGCGCCGCGCCTTCTCGTCAAAGTGCTCAACAGAACTGCTCATGGCTTCTCCTTTCTCGCCGCCTCGGCTTCGTCTGGACGCTCTGTGATGACCGGCGCGGATTCAGGCTGCGGCAGTTTCGGGCCAACCGTGAGGCGGTGGAAGAAGACCGCGAAGATGCCGAAAGCAGCCATCAACAGCCCCGCCGGTTTAGCAAGCCATTTCCAGACCGTGTAGCTCGGCGGAATCTGTGGGTTCGACGGCAACCCGCCATAAGCCTCAGGCTGCGTGATGTCGTGCAGCACGTAGATGACGTGTGTGCCGCCGATGGACTGCGGGTCATAGACGCCCGCGTTCTTAAAGCCCGAAATCTGCACCAACTGCTGCGCTCGCGTGTTGGCTAAGGCCAGCATGTCGTCCTTCGTGCCGAAGTGCAGGCAGCCCGTCGGGCAAGCCTTGATACATGCCGGCTCAAGCCCCTGGCCGACGCGGTCTGAGCAGAGCGTGCATTTGAAAACCTTCTTCGTCTTCTGATTAAACTTCGGGATGTCAAAAGGGCATCCCGAGATGCAGTAGCCGCAACCGATGCAGTTCTCCTGCTGGAAATCAACGATGCCGTTCGTGTATTGAACAATCGCGCCGTCAGCCGGGCAGGCGCGCAAACAACCCGGATCAGCACAGTGCATGCACTGATCTTTGCGCATCAGCCACATCAGGTTTCCTTCGCGCACCTCTTCGGCGAACTTAATCAGGTTCCAGTAGTTCCACTCGGTCGAGGGCATCGTCTGGTAGGTATTATCGAAGGTCGTCTCGCGGAAGGGATGGTCGTTCCACTCCACACAGGCCACCTCGCACGCCTTGCAGCCGATGCAGGTCGTCACGTCTATGTACTTGCAGACTTCCACCGCGCGCTGTGTACCTTGACCTGGAACAGGGCCGGGATGGGCCGAGATTTGTTGAATTTGTAATATCCTTTCGTCGCTCATACTCGCCCCTCCCTCTCATGCCTTCTCGATCTTCACTAGAAAGCCTTTGAACTCCGGCGTGTAAGCGTTCGGGTCAATCGCGGCGGGCGACAACTGGTTCGCAGGCGTCAGCGCCGTCAGCCCCTCGTCCTCCTTGATCCCGCGATAGCCCCAGTGTATGGGGATGCCAATCTGATAAGTCTTCTTGCCGTCTATCATCATCGGCTTGATGCGCTTTGTCACCATAGCCTTCGCTACGTAAACGCCGCGAGCACTCGTCACTTTAACTTTCTCGCCGCCACTGATTCCCATCTCGTCCGCGAGCTCGGCGGGCACTTCAACGAACGGCTCCGGCACGAGCTGGACGTTCATCGGGTTGTTCTTCGTCCAGTAGTGGTAGTGCTCTGTCAGGCGATACGTAGTGCAGACTACGTTGAACCCTTCGGCGGGTGTGCCGAACTTATCCATGTCCGATTTGTACTTCTTCGCGACCGGATTATTTGATTGACTCGGATGAAGCGGATTCTGGATGGGGCTTTCCACAGGCTCATAGTGCTCCGGGAAAGGCCCGTCGGCGAAGGCCGCGAGCGGAGCGAAAATGCGACCCACGCCTTCAGGGTTCATGATGAACGGCCCCATGCGATCTGCGGGCGGCGAGTCCACCTTGAAGTCCGGCACGTCATTGCCGACCCAGCGCCCCTGAGCCTCGTTCCACCAGACCTGTCTGCGCTCCGAGTCCCAGGGCTTGCCGGACGGATCGCACGACGCGCGGTTGTACATCACCCGGCGATTCGCCGGCCAAGACCATGCCCAATTCGGAAAGATGCCGAGGCCCGACGGATCGTCAGTGCCGCGCCGTTGCATCTGCGCGCCAGCCTCCGTCCATGAGCCCGAATAGAGCCAGTTACCGCACGCGGTCGTGCCGTCATCTCTGAGCCAGGCGAAACCGGGCAGTTGTTGACCGGCTTTGACGACGACGCCCGGCTGCTTTTCGTCCGTCAAGTCCGCCAGCGCGCGGCCATTGATCTCTTTCGCAACTTCCGCAAGCGACGGATTCTCAGGCGTCGTATAGGCCCAGGTGAGATTCAAGATGGGGTCTGGAAACTTCCCGCCCTCCTTCTGGTAAAGCTCGCGCACTTTGAGAAAGATGCGTGCGAGAATCTCCTGATCCACTTTCGCCAGTCCGGGCGGAGGCAGCGCGACATACTTCCACTGGAGCCAGCGAGCGGAGTTGACGAAGGTTCCGTCCTTTTCGGCGAAGCCCGCGCCGGGCAGACGATAGACGGTCGTGCCTATCTTCGCCATCTCGTCACGCGTTACGCCGGGCGCTTTCCAGAACTCGCTCGTCTCTTCCGGGTAGATTTCGCACACTACCAGCCAGTCGGCCTTCTTTAACGCTTCGATGTTTTTGCGCGAGTTCGGGCCAATCGCCACGCCGTTCATGCCGAAGGCGAAGAGTCCCTTGACCTGTCCCTGGTACATGTAGTCCCACATCTCCGTCCAGGAGTATTTCCGGTCAATCTTCGGCAGGTAGTGATAGGCGAAGTCGTTCTCCTTCTTCGCGGCGTCACCGTAGAGCGCCTTGAGGAAAGAGACCATGAACTTCGGAGTGTTCGACCAGTAGTTGTACGAGTCCCAAACGTCAGGCTTCGATGGCGTGGGCGTCGTCCGTTTGAGAAACGTGGCGAGGTCAGTATCGGTCGGGGCAGGAATCTTCAGGTAGCCGGGGAAGATGTCGAAGACGCCGCCCATGTCTGTCGCGCCCTGAATGTTGGAGTGGCCGCGAAGGGCGTTCACTCCGCCGCCCGCGCGTCCTACATTGCCGAGGAGGAGTTGTAGGATTGCCGCCGTGCGAATGATCTGCGTCCCCGAAGTGTGCTGCGTCCAGCCGACCGCGTAGATGATCGTCCCGGCCCTTTTCATATCGCCGTCTTTGCGTATGGAGGTGAAAAGATCAGCGGCTTTCAAGAACTGGTCGCGCGCTATGCCCGTGATGCGCTCGACCATCTCAGGCGTGTAGCGCGAATATTGCTTCTTGAGCAGTTGGAAGACGGAGCGCTCATGCTGGAGCGAGAGGTCATAAGCGACATTGGCCGGAAGAGTGGGCGGAGGCTTCTGTCCTCCCTGTCCCGAAGCTCCCGGCCCACCGGCTGATTGATGCCCGCCGCCCTGGCTGCCTTCCATGACGCCGCCGGAAGATGATTTCCCTTTCTCTTGCGTGGTAGGCGTGGAAGGCCGCGAGCTCACCTGCGGAGATTTGCTCTCGAAGCTTTTCGACGGCTCCTGTCCAGCCCTCTGCTGCTCGTTCGTTACATTAGCTGAAGATTTACCGGCGCCGGATGTAGCCCCCGGGATTGCTCCCGTGCCCTCCGTTTTGGGGCCTAGATTGCCGCCTTCTTCGTAGTTCCACGTCGCCTTGTCGTAAGTCGCGCCCTGCGCGTCGAAGCCGGAGAAGAGCCCATCTTCGGGCAGCTTGAATCCGTCTTTGACGATGAAGGCGGCGTTGGTGTAGTTGATAAGATAGTCACGGGCGATGCGGTTGTTCTGGATGGCGTAGTTGATAAGGCCGCCCAGGAAGGCTATGTCTGTGCCCGCGCGGATTTGCAGGAAGAGGTCTGCCGTTGCAGCCGTGCGCGTAAAGCGTGGGTCAACGACGATCATCTTCGCGTTGCGATGGAGCTTGGCTTCAATCGGCCACTTGAAGCCGCACGGGTGGTTTTCAGCCGGATTGCCGCCCATGATCAACATCATGTCCGTGTTCTTGATGTCAATCCAGCCGTTGGTCATCGCGCCGCGTCCGAAGGTGGGCCCCAAACTGGAGACCGTGGGCCCGTGTCAAACACGGGCCTGCGTCTCGAAATAGCAGACCCCCATGCTGCGCATTGCTTTGACTGCCAGGTAATTCAGTTCGTTCGTATCCGTGCAGCCGCCCGTCCAGCCTATTCCTTCGCAGCGGTTGACCGTGTATCCTTTATCGTCCTTCTCGACGAACGTCGCATCGCGCGTCCGTTTAACCTTGCGCGCGATTTCATCGAAAGCCTGCTCCCAGGAGATGTCCTCCCAGTGGTCTGAGCCGGGACGACGCACCTGCGGCTTCAATAACCGTCGCTCGTTCAGGATGTCCTGTTCGAGCGAAGCCCCCTTCGGACAGAGCGTGCCGCGATTGATCGGGTGGTCGGGATCGCCCTCGACATGCACGACCTGCGGGATGGCGTTCTTGGCACGGTCTCCGAGCGTATGGATGATGACGCCGCAGCTCACGGAACAATAAGGGCAGGTCGAGCGCGTCTCGGTCGTGCGCGCTATCTTCAAGGCTTGCGTCTGCGCACGAACCGGCGCCAGACTGAAACCGAAGACTGAAACGGCTGCCCCTCCGGCGATTGAAGTCTTGATAAATGTTCTTCTGTCCATACCATTCATCTCCTCAGAAAAAAGAGAAGCTCACGCGAGATGATGTGGAGGTTTTTGAAAACGAGTTGCAGAGGAGGAACGAGCAAATTTTTCCTGAGTAGCAATACATGCTGCTGGAACGCCTGCCCGTCTTCGGGATATTCGTAAGCGAGAAGCTTCGGCTCATTATTCATCTCCAATCGAATTGAAGTGAGCCTGAGTTGTTCTGATGTAGCGGAAGATTATGCCTCGCTGAGATGAATGTCAATCCTTAATTTTAGGACACGCCCTAAAAACCCGGAACTCTTACAAACCCACCAGGTTCAGTTCTATTTTTGTATAGCCGTGTTCGTGCGCCCACACGTCTAAGGGTGCAGCGGCCACTTCATCCACGAGCGGGACGGCCAGACCGAGCCGCGTCAGATCAACACCCTTGATGTAACGCTTGCAGGTATCGCAGGCTTCGATTCTGACATGGTCATACTCAGGTGTATGGAAATAACCGAGCTTGGCGGGGCGTTCTTCGCCACAGTGGGCGCAAACGACTCTTCTGAAAGGCCACACGGTCAGGCAGGTCGAGCAGAGCAGATCACGTCCACCGCTCTCCGCAGAGGCCTCTTTGGTCTGAAGCAGACTGACCTGCGGGAGGCCGCCGCAGAACGGACAGCGGCTTGCCACTCTCTCAAAAACTCTATCAATGGGCTGCCCGCCGGAGTCCGCCAGCCAGCGCGCGTACGGCTGCAAGAAGGCTTTCGCGAAGAACTGAACATCCGCCGGCGCACGCCATTGTTCGAGCAGCATTCGGTCAATCTCTTCATCAGGGCTGCGCACAAGTAGTTGCGCTTCTTCGACCAGCGCAGCAGGGCCGCTCGTTTCGACCGCGCGCAGCAACTCCGGCATCACTGCGCGGACGACCCCTAAATCATCCTCCAAGATTCCTGAAGGCAGCCATCCCTCGCGGCTACGCAGAAATTCGTAAATACCTTTCTGCGCAAGCAACAGCTTTGCATAAAAGGCGAGCAACTCTCCGGAAGCGTCGTTTCTCCTGGCGAGCTGCTCAGCCCTAGCGATCTCAGCATCCCAAGATTCCTGAAACTTTGATGAAGAATCCCAGACCATTAGAAATTGTCTGTCAAGCGGCAAGCGTAGGACGAATCGCTCGGATACGCGTTATCAGTTGCGGCAGGTCTTCGCGCATGTAAATAGGAAGCGCTTTGATGAGGTCTTTGTCGGCGGTGTTTTGCACCCATAACGCAAACCGCTCCCGCGCCGTAGTTGTGGCTGAATCGCCTTCCAGGTTGTCAGTCAGATAAAGGGCAGAACAAACTTTTAGCGCACGCCGCGCCGAAGGCTTGATCTTCCCGCCACCGGCGGCGCGCGCGACCATCAACGCGAAATCCACTTCCACGAAGTCCAGGAAGCTGTTGCCTTCGATCAGTACTCCGGGCGCGCGAACTCTATCGAGCGCCAGCCGGATTCCCTGCTCTACCTGGCTGTTGGTGACGATCACCCAATGAACATTAGAAGCTCCGGCATCCCAGTAGCGTCCGGTATCTTTGCCCGGAGCGTAGGTCTCTTGACGACCTGAACGCACCACGGGCTCATCCGTCAAGAGGTGACTGACGCAGCAGGCATGTGGGTCTTTGCCGCACGAGCGATAATGGCCGCGCGTCATCTTGATCGCTTCCCATCCGGGTAATGCACTAAGGAGATCAGACAGAAGCGTGGTCTTGCCGACCTCTGACGAGAAGCCACAGATTGCGACGGTACAGCTCATACTTCTTTTGTCGGTAATGGTCGCCGGATGATTATCCTACTATATTTCGTTTGCTCGATCTATTCTTAACCAGACTCGACTAAAAGGTGCAAACAGGATTACTGCTCCGCAAGCTGACGATAACAGATACGGTGCTCGTCCCCATCCCGGAACAGATAGACTTTGAGGATTACCGCGAGGTGGATGGAGTGAAACTGCCATTTACTATCAGAATCTCTAACATAGACACCTGGTTCAGCCTCACCCGCAAGCTTACCGAGATCAGGCACAACTTTGCTGTTGACGACGCGCAGTTCAACATGCCCTCTGCTAAACCGTAAGGAGGCGGCCGCAGCAACTCGATTTTAGTATTCGGCGCTCTAGCTAGAAGGGCTTGTTCGCAATCAAGTAAGCGCCTATCCCTATGTTGAGCATTCCGAGCAGCGCCCACTGTATCGGCACGCTCAACTTTGCAAACTTGTCCAGCACCTCGGCCAGTTTGTCCAGAACCTCTGCGACCGCTTTGAGGTCTGCCCCGGCGGGCAACCCCCTGCTCTCGCCGCCTCGCTTCACAAACATCACGATGGATGCAATAAACCCTATCAGGTAGGTCAACACACCGATCACAACTAAGGCCCAGCCTAACGTGACGCTATTCATCCTTTATTCTCCTTCGCTGTTGATATTTCAGATCGCATCAGATTGCGCCATAGAGGACGCGCGAGATTTCAAACGAAAGACCTCTGCTCAGTCCGAGATGTGGAACATGACTTCGTGCGTGGCCCAATCAGAGACAGCCGGCTCGGCTCCCCTGACCATCGAGCGGGTGACGTGCCGCAGGCTCCCTCCCCAGGCTTTTTCCAGCAATTGATAAAGCGAGGATTGCTGCTCTGCGGCGGTCGCCTCGTCCCTTACGCCTCTCGTGGCAGGCAACCAGATCGAGCGGAAATCAACCGGCTCGGTCGTGGCCATCACCTTCACGATCTCTTTCGGCAGCGGCGATCCCTTCGGCAAGGATTGCAGATGCGGCGGAAGCTTCACTTTGAATCTACTTATTCGCCGGACTGAATTGGACGCGATGAGGTTGTCGGACGCTCCGGCGATAGGGAAGATGGCTTTCACGCTCCACTGAGGCGTGAAGTCGAAGAGAGTTATGTACAACTGCACGTCGGCGCTGTTTTCCACCGACAGAACTATCCTATCACCAATCTTCAAAACGAAGTCTCCGCCGGGATTTCGCTCTAACGGGGCGAGTATTTCCTTTCCCTCGTCATCGCTGCCCAACACTTTCGACAAGCGCAGCCTGATCTTCTCCCTGAGATTGCTGTGCCGATCCGGATTTTGTATGGCGAGCATGTTGTAGTACTTGGCGATATGTTCCAGTTTATCGAGCACGACCGGCCCCGCCAGATTATCGGGCGCGACGGGTTCGACAAACGGATAGCCACTGCTGCTACTGAGGATGAAGAGACTTTCGTCCGTGGCTGCTTCTCCCGGACTGTCAGACGCGCGGGCCTGACGAAGTTCGACGGTGGCAACGGACGGCTGCTCCTTAGCTTGCGCCAGGGCGAGAAGCGGCGACTTGTCGATAAAGCGGCGCACGGTTTCAAGAACGGGGCCGTCACCGTTGACGCGGACTGCCATCTGCATCGAGCCGAAACTGTGCTCGATCTCGATGGCCGGAGCGCCAATCTCGACCTGAGAGCTATCGCCTTCCAGAACAGTCCCGCGAGAGCTGAAGCTGCCGACCGCCGTTAGCTTCAGCGTAGCCACGCGCGCTCTATCATCGTCGAACGTCTCTGTCCCCGGCCTGTAAATGGCAAACACGGAACCGGCAGTCGCGTCGTGAACGATTCCGGCGGCTAACGTCACGGCATCGCCCTCTTTTCCGGTGACTTTAAGATGGCGCTGGCGCGGGAGCGCCGCGCCGCCAAAGACCTTACGCTCGAAGGCTCCTTCGAGCTGCGGGCTTTGTCCCGGATTCCGCTTTGAGACTTCGATACGCACCTCGTCCCAGATGTCACGATAGGTGCTCTGCGCGCCCACGTTGCGCATAGCCTTCAACAGGTAGTAGGTCAAGATGCCGTGGCGCTTGAACCAGAAGGATGAAAAGAAGTTCTCTTCGCGCGAGCGCTCAGACGCGCGGCAGGCAGTGATGACGACGTAGCCATCGCTCAGCGGAAGCCAATCACTTGGGCCCATCGAACGCACCGTTGACCTCCGCGCCTTCAGTCCGGGGCTCACCTCATATGTCGCCGGGGGCAGGTAGCGATCCTGCCCTTCGCTCAAGCCTTCTTCGGCCAGCATCACTCTGGTAATAGAGCCGGAGTGGCAGCTATCGAAGAAGAGATTAATGTTTGTCGTGCGCGCAGCAAGCTCGTCCAGCAGGGCCGAGATTTCGTCGTCACGAATGTCAGTCACGTCTTCGCGGCGGCTGCGGTCGGGGCCGCCGTCGCAAGGGACAATCGTTTCGTCGTACCCGTCCTCTTCGTCGCCTTCTTCGTCGGGAATCTGCGACCCGTGCCCGCTGTAGTAGACAACCACTATGTCGGACGCCTTGATCCGTTCATTCTCGACCAGATGTTTGCGAAAGGCTTCGAGGATGTTGGCGCGCGTCGGCAGCAGTTCGCCATCGCCGGCAGGGCTGGTGAGCTTGAGAATATTTTGCCTGGGAAAGCCGAACTGCTCGCTCGCCAGCAACTCCTCTATAGCGTTGACATCGTTGACGCAGCCTTTGAGGTGATAGCGGGATTGCATGCGCGGGTATTCGTTCACGCCTATCAGCAGCGCCCATTTTTGCGGCGCTGGCTCTGCCCTGGCGTCTGGATGATTCATGATTCTTCCTGGTCTTGCGCGCCGGATGCGCCGCGAAAGTTAGTAAGGAAGGTGCAATCGGGATTGCCGTAGAGATAATAGGCCAGCCAGGTCGAGTTCTTCGGGTGAGTTTTCATCATCTCCACCCGCGCCTTGTGCACGGCGCGCCCCAGGGTCTTGCCGTCTTTGAAGGCTTCATAGAAGGTTTTGGCGAACTGCGCGGCCAGCGGGTCGCTGACCTCCCAGCCGCAGCCTATGAAAGCCCCGCAGCCATTTCTGATGAACTCGTTGGCCCAGCCTTCAATCCCCGTGAGCGTCGGCCCCGTCCGACCCGAATGGCAGGAATTGAGAAAAACCAACGGACGATTCTTCTCAATCATCGCTTGCACGTTGCCCGTGTAGAAGAGTTGCTTCAGATTCAGGAGCTTGCCGTCTCTCAATCGAATGGCAGACTCTTCCGGCTCTTCTTTATTGTATTCGCCGTGACAGGCGAAGTGGAGAATACTGTACTCTTTCTCCTCAAGCACCTTGAGCAGCTCGGCTCTGGTCTGCGGCTCGTAAAATTCCACGCCGCACTCCGCGGCGAGAGCTTTGAGCGCCTTTATTTCGAGCGCGCTGTTGGGCGTCTGGCCCGAGGCCATACAACATATCCCGCGCGCAGCAATCCCGTCGGCAGGATAAGGCGAGCCTGTTATCCAGCGCGCGAGCGGGAACTTGAGAGACAGCCATTCGTCCGGCGACCCGCTCTTTTTGATGACTCCTTTTTGATAGGGCATCACCAGCTCCCACGGAAACGAAGAGTCGTCGGAAACAATGAAGACATTCAAACCCTGATGCCCGCTCTGCTGCTGCTGAATCAGTTCCCCCAGAGCCTCCTTCAGCTCCCTCGGAATAAGCTTGTCCCAGAGGAATTTGCCATTTATCTCAAGCGCATTCATCTCCGGCAGGTCAGCGTCCGACTCTGCGCGAGTAATCTCTTCGTCCGGCTCTAGATCGCGCGTGGCAATCTTGTCGAAGTATCTTCTCGCCAGTTTGTTGAGCGTGTCGCGCGGGAGGTCTTTGTCTTCTCCAAGTTTTGTAAAGCCGACCGACTTGCGAAAATAGTCTGGGCTGAAGGTCAATTCATAAGTGATGTTATCCATTTTAGAATCGAGGAAGATTCTCAGCTCGACGTTTTCCGATGAGCGGGAGATATAAGTCGGCTCTTTCATTAGCTCGACGTATTTCAAGCGCACTTGCTCCAAAATCTCAAAGAGGCTGTGAGCCTCAAGACCTTCCATTGCGTGGTCTACAAGGGCTTCAGACCAGTGCTTGCGATAACACGCGTTGCCAACGCACTGGCTTATCTCAAATGCCAGAAGACCGAGCAGCTCCTTCCAGTTGGGCCCATCGAAGAGACCGCCATCGGCCAGCCGGACATCTTTGAGGCTGAAGACCAGCGACAAATCCCGCGTCTTATTTTCCGCCGCCGGTATCTTAAACAGGGTGGCGTCCGTATTTGAATAGACCTCTTTGGCCAGCCAGGCGAAGATCGCATAGACGAGCGTCGGGCGGAGAGGCCCGGACGTGAAAAGCGCGTGTTGGGGATAAGCGGACAACTGTTGCGGCCGGCGCAGGAAAAAGGCCGGGGATAGGTAGTACTTATCGCCGAGGCCGCCGCGCTCCTCGCGCCTGTATTTCTTCCTCAAAAAGTGATGCTGGCTCACGACACCGGCTGTGAACTCGCCTAAACGCTCGACCAGGGCTTGCTCGCGTGCGGGAACTTCACCTGACGAATCGCCGAGCGTGAGGATTTTGAAGTACTCTCCGAGATATTCCTCGACCGTTTCGTAGAAGAAGAGGGCGAGCGGTCGCCTGGCCCGCAAAGCGATGTCTTCAAGAAACTCTTTGAAAGTGCCGAACGCTTTCTCCATAAAGTCAGGGCTGTACCAGACGTTGGCCGAGATGGCCTTCGCCAGGTTGACCGGAGCGCCCAACAGATAGCATTTAACGGCGCGCTGCTTTTCAATCGTCACCTCAAGCGAAAAATGGTCGCCGCACGCCGCGCAGGATGCCAACTCGTCCAGGAGCGACAGGTAGCTCTTGACCGTCTCTTTGTCGAGCGGCCTGCTGAGAAGCTGTTTCTCCGCCAGATCATCCTTCAACGGCTGAAATATATCGGCATAGCAGCCTTCACAGAGCTTGTTTGTCGCCGCCAGTTGTTCAATAGATTCCCACTCGAACCAATCCCAGATCAGGTCTTTGCTGAAGTTAACGACGGGGACGTGGGCTAGATTGAGCTGGCACAGGCCGAGCACGCCGCGAGGAATGCGGCGCATAAACTCGACGAGAGCTTGTGCCGCGTCGCTCCCGAACTCTTTGAGGCCCAGGTTGCCGACGCCCAACGAATTCTGCTCGTCTGTCGTCCGAACGCCGTTCAAGTGGAAGAGCCCGTACAAGCGTAGAATCGGATTCACGTTCGGGTCTAAAGACAATGCCATGAGTCGCGCTCCTCGATTCAGACCATCCGACATGCCAGTCCTAATTGTGCGGCGGCATCTTCCAGGTTGGGAATCTCCGCAAAATCAATCGGGTTGATAGCCTTGCCGGTGGTCGTGATGTTTGCTCCTTTGAGCAGGATAAAATATTGGCCCGCTTCACGGGCTATAATCCAGTTGAGCCCGAACTCTTTCAACGAAACCGTAATTTTGGCGTTGCCGACGCGCAACGTCACATCTCGCTCACCCGTTCGATCCACAATCGCCCCGATTAAGGACTGCACGTCCTCGGTAGAGAGACGGTCGCCGCTTTCAATGAAAGTCTCGCCTCCGGCCAGCGACCTTATGACCGGAACATTCTTGAAGCTCTCCTGATATTTTTGAAGCTGTGCCGAATGAGTTTTCGCCCACTCCTCTATGGTCGCATCCTGCAAGGGCACGAACTGGGTCGGAGCATCTCCGAGGTCTAAAAAGTCTAACCAGTATTGGGTCTCTCCTTGTTCGTCGAAGATGCGCAGAATCGTCTGGTCTAACTTTCCGCCGTCGAAGTAAGGATAAATCGCGCCCTTCTTAGTCTTCTCGACGATGGCGTCCTTAATGTGGTGGAAAATCTCTTTCGGCGTGACCTGCGAGACATCCTCAAAGTCACACTTGAAAACGAAAATGAACGGCTCTTGTCTGTTTTCATCCAGCTTGCTTTGCGAAAGTAGAAAGATCAGGATGCCCTGCTTTCCCCTGGTGCGGTTGTAACGGTCGGCAAGCCCTCGCGCGGCCTCCTCCACCCTCCCTTTAGTCTGCGCCCCCAATAGTTCCTTGAGAAGTCTTTGCCCCTCGTTAATTCCTTCTCCGTCATATTGACGAAAGCCTAAAAACTTCGACGTTGGGTGATTGGCAAACAGGTAGACGCGCTTGTATATCAGGTCGCGCTGCAAAGTATCCAGGACGCGTTTGAGGTCTTGGCTCTTCCCGATCTCTGCGCCGCTGGCGACTTTCAGCATGCTCGGGCTACTGCCCCTGCCGGAGAATTTATAAATGACCACAAACTTGTGTTCCCAAACCAGCGACCTGATAGACTTCGGGACAGTCCATTTTTTAGGGGCTTGCGGGATAGTTGACGACATAACATCCTTTCAAGCAGCTTGAAGGTCGGGGCTCTATGATTGATGACGGAGCCGAAGCTGTGCGAATCTTCGGAGGTCAAATCATTCTTGAATGAAGCATCTATGATCTTCCCTTCAAGGCAGTTAGTCAGGAAAGATTTCGCGAGGTGAAAAACAGCAGCGTAAAAAATAGTTATGTGAGATGTACCTGGAAATGAGTCATCCGCCAGCACTCTTCCGCGCGTAGCGTAATTCTCTCAAGCGTGCGTGTCAAGAAATTTCATCTGCGAGCGTCTTTCAACGCTTCGCGTACTAAACTGTAAGGGCGCGCTCTAGAGCGCGCCCTGTAGTCTGCGTTACCTGATCAGTGGTGTGCTATCACGGGAAACGAACGACGGCGTTGTCGATAGGCATTTCCATCCGGCGCTTTTCGACCTTGAAGGCCGGGTCGGGTTTCCAGGCCCCTTCCTGAAAAGCTTTGGCCGATTCCACGCCCAACACTTCAAAGGAATCAATCACGAAAGGCAGCCCCTCGCCTTCGAGCGGACGGGGCGAGTCGGCTATATGAAAGTGGAGGTGTGGGCCGACGGCGTTGCCGGAGTTTCCCAGCAGGCCCAAGACCTGCCCGCGCTTTACTCTGTCTCCGACGTGGACGCGCATCTTTCCGGGCTGCATGTGCGCGTAGAGGGCATAGCGGCCCTGCCCTAGATCGAGCACGACATGATTACCGGCGGCCGTCTCCAAAGAGACAGGCACGGCCAGCGAGTTCGCGCTCGGATCGTTCTCGGGGATGTCGTCGCGCATGGCTACAACGGTCGAGTCTGCGACGGCGATTAAAGGCTCTCCATAGACGTAAAAGTCAGAGTTCTTAGAGCCGTCGCCGCTGCGCAGGTAGTTCCAGTTATCTCCATACTTGCCCCAATCGGTCGCGAACCGCTGCGGGATGATCGCCAAGCCGTTGACGACCAGCAACCCGCGCCGGTGGAACGAGGCGCTGCCGTTGAAGCGCGCGACCCAACCTTGCCCGCGCACGGGTGGGCCGATCACAACGGGCCCATCCTTTCTGACGCTGACATATGGGCCCTCGACTATTCGCTCCTCGTTGCTGGCGGAGTTCGGTATCTTGAAATAGAGGCGGTGACGAAGCCGCGCGGGCACAGCCGCGCTCGCCTCAAGCGTCAGCCACAAGTAAACAACAGCCCGCTGGCCCGCACCAAGAAGGCGCAGGTTGGCGAGTTGGCCGCCCGTGCCCGGACGCGACAACAGGCCGTTCAGCTCAGCTTCCGCGTAGCTGGCGAGCGCGCCAGCGTTGCTGCCTGCGTCGTCCCTGTAGACTTCGACGCGCGTCAGCAGCAGCTCGCCCGCGCGGAAGCTTGTCGCGTGCAATTCGTAAACGAGATTCGTTTTGCCGTTGGCCCTGAAGGGCGTGGGCGCAACCGGGACTTCGACCGCGACGGGGAAAGTGGGCACGGGCTTCTGTCCCGCAGCCGTGAGCGCGGCGATCAATATTAAGAGCGTCGCGCCGCCGAGCATGAAAGTTATGGGCCTGGACATTTCCCTTCTTCTCCTGGTGGCTGGCTACTTCTTGACGAACGTGCGCCGGGAATGCTGTGGGCCGTTGGGCCCTTTAACGTCCAGCTCGATGATGAGCGTCCGGCCGTCCGGAAGTAGCTGCCACTTGCGCTTGAACCGGAGGGTCACTTCACCGTTCGGCGAATCGAACTTCTCTTCCTCTGTGGCCCCGAAGCCGTTGCCGTCCGCGCTCCATTTGGCCGTCCGTTTGCCCTTCCCTTCCGCCCCCCCTCTCTTCGGCGTATAGGGCGTCTCCTTTCCGTCCAGGCTGTAGGAGGCGCTGAGGGTCTGGTCGCCCTGGTCTGTCACGACCTTCGTCTCGACGCTCAGCATGTCGCCCGTCTGCTTGACCGTCATGGTCTGTTCCATATCGGGCGGCACGCCTTTGCTGCGGCTCCCGTCCATGACCCACGTGCCGCTGAAATCGGCTGCCGTGGCCGCGCCGTCAATGCTCAAAGTCAAGGCCACTGCCGCGACCAGGCTGCTCAAGGCGATCATGCGTTTCATCAGATTGCTCCTTTTTGAGTGAGAGACGCTTCCGCGCGAACTCTATTGTCACGCCCGCGCGCGTTGGTTAAAATGAGGTGAAAAATAGAGCTGCGGCTTCTCTTATCTTCGCCAAGACGAACAAAGACCGGCAGCGCCTTCTCACCTCGGCCAGGCACTCTAACTGCGATTGGCCCAGTGAGTCTTTAAAGCAGGCTCAAAATGGACTTCATTTTTTATTGAAAGCTTTTCTGAAAGGATTTATGAAAGCCGAGGGGGAGAGGCCCGCCGGGCATTTCTACGAATTCGGCGATTTTTGCCTGGACACAAAGCGGCGCGTCCTGCTGCGCCGGGACGGCGATCCCGTGCCGCTCACGCCAAAAGCGTTGGAGACGCTGCTCATCCTGGTGCGCAAGAGCGGGCGCATTGTCGAGAAGAAGGAGCTGCTTGAGGCCATCTGGCCCGACACCTTCGTCGAGGAGGCGACGCTGGCGCAGAATGTCTTCACGCTGCGGAAGGCGCTCGGGCACGGCCGCCCCGATCATCAGTACATACAGACCGTTCCGAAATACGGCTACCGTTTCATCGCGGACGTGCGCGAGCTGCGCGGCCGAGAGACGGACGTGGCGGTGGAAAAGCAGACCCGCACGCAGCTCATCACCGAAGCGGTTGAAGAAGAGCGTGCGCCGGAGGAAGAGCGGGCCGCTCCGTCCGTTGAAGAGAGAGAGGGCGCTGGTGGCACTGCGTCCGGCGACCCAGTGCCGGCGGCGCTGCGACAGACGCCACGACTCGAAGCCACGGCCCAGCGTGGGCCCAGGCGACTCTCCTTACGCGATATTAAGAGCTTCATCAAGCATCATAAGCTGGCGACGACGGCGGTGCTCTCTCTGGCGACGGCCCTGCTGGTGTGCGCGAGCATACTCCTCGTCTACCTGCGCACGGCGAGCAAAACGGGCGCTGCTTTTGAGCGGATGCGTATCAGCATGCTGACCGCCAACGGCCAGACGACGCGGGCAGCCATCTCGCCCGACGGCAAGTACTCGGCCTATGTCGTCAGGGAGGGCTTGCAGGAGGGGCTCTGGCTGAGGCAGGTCTCTGCGCCGGGCTTTATTCCGGTCGTCGCGCCCGCAGACGTTCACTACCAGGGAGTCACCTTCTCGCCGGACAGCAGCTCCGTCTACTACACGGTCTACGAAAAGCAGAGCCCCGTCGCCGCGCTCTATCAGGTGTCGGCGCTCGGAGGCACGCCGATTAGAGTACTGGTTGATATTGACAGCCCCGTGGCCTTCTCGTCCGATGGCCAGAGCGTGGCCTTCGTGCGCAACGCGGCTGACGGCCGAGAGGGCTCTTTGATCTTGGCTAAGGCAGACGGCACGGGCGAGCGCAAGGTGGCCACGCGCTTTGCGCCCGAATACTTCTCGGTCGAAGGCCCTGCCTGGTCGCCCGACGACAAGCGCATAGCGTGCGCCGTCGGCAGGACTGAGTTTAATCGGACGACGATGGGCGTGGCCGAGATCAACGTCCTGGACGGAGCGTCAAGGCTTTTGACGCTCCGGTCATGGGATTTCATAGGCCAGCTCGCCTGGCTCGGCGACGGTCGCGCCATCCTGATGGACGCCTGGGATTCCGACACCTCTCTACTCTCAAGACAAATCTGGCAACTCTCTGTCGCGGACGGCAGCGTGCGCCGCGTCACCAATGATCTGAACAGCTATCATGGAGTAAGCCTGGCGGCCAAAGGTAACGCTCTTGTGACCATCCGTGCGAGCCGCGCTACAGCCCTTTGGGTCGCGCCGAGCGAGGAGACTGTGCGGGCCGCGCGTATCACTTCCGGAGCGGGCGATCTGGTGGGCGAAGTGATGGGCCTGGCATGGACGCCGGAGGGGCGTCTGGTCTACGGGTCGAATGCGAGCGGCAATCTAAACATCTGGACGATGGGCGCGGACGGACGACACCAGCGGCAGCTCACGGTCGGCCCACAGATAGACGTGAAGCCCACGGTCTCTTCGGACGGCCGCTTCATAGTCTTCGTCTCCTGGCGCACAGGCACATCGCACATCTGGCGGATGGACGCCGACGGTGGCAACCTCCGGCAATTGACGAATAACGAGGCGGAGACTTATCCGGACATCTCGCCTGACGGCCGCTTCGTGGTCTATCTCTCGGCCGGTCAAAACAGGTCTAGCCTGTGGAAGGTTCCCGTTGAGGGAGGCGAAGCGGTTCTGCTGCGCGACGGGTGGATGATGTTTCCGCAGGTCTCGCCCGACGGCAAACTGGTCGCCTGCTTTTACCAGGACGAGACGACGATGGGCAACAAGCTGGCCCTCCTGCCCGTAGCGGGAGGCGAGCCGGTTCGGTTAATTGATCTGCCCCAGACCGTTTTTCTCCGCGCCGGGCTTCGCTGGACAACAGACGGGCACGCCCTGGCCTACGTAGACAACCGCGACGGCGTGTCGAACATCTGGAGCCAGCCGCTTGACGGCGGCCGGCCCAGACGCCTCACCAATTTCACTTCGGATAAGATATTCCGCTTCGCCTGGTCGCGCGACGGCAAGCAACTGGCCTTCGAGCGCGGGATGGAGATCAAAGACGCCACGTTGATCCGCTTTGACGAGAAAGCGCAAAGCTCAAATGATTAATTCCGCTGCGGGGCGAGTTATCCGCGCAGGCTGGCGAGCAGAGACGAGATGCTGTCATAGCTTGTGAGCAGGAAGGCATCGCCGTAGCGGGCGCGCTCGTCCGCGTCCGGGTTGATGATGACCACGGGGATGTGGCGTAAGGAGGGATGCTCGCGCAGGCGCGTCATCAAGGCGTCGAAGGTGGGCAGCTCCTCTTCGGTCATAAACAGCGCGGGTGGTTCCGGCTCCGCTATCCCAATCGCCTCCACGTCATTCGTCGCTTCTACGACGCGGTAGCCGTAGCTCTCGACAGAATTCTTCATGCCGGAGCGAATCCAGTCTATGTCTTCGACGATTAAGATGGTTGGCACGCGCCCGCCCGAGGCTTTCATTAAAACCCTTATCCTTGAAAATGCCGCTGCGTGGAGGCAGTCCACGACACTTTTAGCAGGGATGGGCCCCAGGGGTCTGTACACTTGCGTACTCTAAGGACAGGAAGAGGAGGTAGTCCGTCTCTTTTAGATGTAGCTGTTCTTCTGGCGCGCGCCCGTCCGCGTGCCGCAACTCTCGCTCAAGCTCTTCTTTCCTCACGCGTAGTGCGCTGCCGCCGCCGACGACGTTCAGGGAATGAGCGGCCGGGCGCTCTGGGCCAGCAGCCAGGTTACTGATTGGCAATAAGGAAACGGTCAAACGCTTTCCTTATGACCCCGTAGCACTCGCACGCGGCGGCTTCCAACCCACCCCGGTCAAGCACGCGAACCAGACCACGCTGGTAATCAATTAAACCTTCCGCTTTTAGCCTGTTGGCGGCTTCGCTGACGCCCGCACGCCTGACTCCGAGCATAATGCTCATAAACTCATGGGTCAGCGGTAACAAATCCGACTGTGTGCGGTCTTGGCACATCAGCAGCCAGCGCGCCAGCCGTTCATCTATCGCATGCAGCCGATTACACGCCGCCGTCTGTGCCGCCTGTATGTAGAAGGCCTGAGCGTAATGCATCAGCGAGTGGTGAAAGGTCGGGCAATCTTTGATTACATTCTTGAAGGTTTCCGCCTTCATCCTTACCGCCCCGTCCGGTATCTGCACCATTGACTGCAACGACACGGTGTCAGTCCCGAACAGGACGGGCAGACCGCACATGCCTTCGTTGCCGATGACCCCGACCTCGACCTGTGCGCCGTCTTCCATTATGGCGCAGACCGAGATTGTTCCGCGCTTCGGGAAGTAAACGTATTCAAACTTCTCATCAGCGCGTGAGATCACGTCTCCGGGGTGGATTCTGACTTCTTCCAGATGGGGAGCTATCCGCTCGTATTCCTCTCCGGGCAGCGAAGCAAGAATGCGATTCTGAATTGTGTGCTGCGGATTATGGTTCTGGCTCAAGCCTTCTCCCTGTGATGGCGCGTACGATGATTGAGAATCAATCGGCACAAGGCGAAGCAGGCTTGACCTGATGACGAAGGGTAAGTTGTCCTAAGTAACATGACTGCTCTTCAGCTTACGTTTAGAGTGTACGCTCATGTAGCCGAACGTACAATCCGGTAGCGCACCGTACGGCGTCCGAGCGTACACACGAAAGGAAAGTGTTTTTGAATATAGTCGTTGAACCGAACCGTAATGATAAAATAAATTCTGTGTAATCGTCAGGGGTTCAATGATGAGGTGAACAGAGTAATGAATAACGAACAGGGGAAGCAGCCGACCATCTTTCTGCTTGAAGAGGACGACGAGACGCGCAGACTGTTAGTCGAGAGTCTACGCAGGGATGGCTACCGCGTGATAGTCGCGTTGGATGAAGAGGACGCGCTGGAAAGAGTCGGCGGCGGACACGTCCACGCCGATTTAGTGCTCGTCAATCTTGTCAGGAAGCCTTTAGAGGAGGCTTTGAGAATCGGGCGCAGTGTCCGTAAACATGGGAACTATGACGGTCACACGCCGCTCGTCGTGATGCCTGAAAAGTACGACAAAGAGGTCGCCGGCACAGACGTAAATGTCGAGGGTAACGACTGGATACATTACCTCGGAGAAGAACCTAACCAGTTGAAGAACCTGCTCGCCCGTCTGATCCAGGCAATTTAGATTGGTAGACAACTGACTGCTTCCTGCTCCTTCTGGTGAGTCACATATATTATTGCCGACGGAAGAGTCGCTCTGGAACGCCATCGAAGAGGGCGTCATCCTGATGCGCAGCCTGGCCGAGCACTTCAGCGCGCATCATAAGGGCAGGGACGCCGAAGAGTTGCTCAAGAAGGCGAGCGAATCACAACAGCGCGCAGACATGTTGAGGCGAGCCGTGATGAGCCACGAGCACCCGAGCAAAATCAGATTGGAGAGTGTGACGGAAGAGGTATGACAGCTCGATTGCGCGGCCGATTTAGAGTTACGGGCCGCGCCCTTCCGAGAGTTGGCCCAACGCGCGCGAAAGCTCCCGGAGCAGAAGCTCCTGCGACGAGTGCAGGAAGAAGTGATCGCCCGGCAGCAGGCGCAACGTGAAGCTTGCGCGCGTCTGCTCGCGCCACCCTTCCAGGCGCTCGCGGCTCACCTGCTCATCCTCCGTGCCGCCGAAGGCCGTGATCGGATAGTCGAGAGGCGGCTCATCCCTGTAAGCATAGCTCTCGTTGACCTCGAAATCGGCGCGCAAGAGCGGGAGCATAAATTGCATCAGCTCGGCATTGTCCAAGACCTCGTCGGGCGTGCCCTTGAGGTCTCTGAGCGCCTCTATCAGCTCGTCGTCCGGCAGGTTGTGAATCGGCTCTTTCAATGAGGGAAGCTGCGGCGCGCGCGCGCCTGAGACAAAGAGCGCAGAAGGACGCGGCCCGCCCTTCCGGCGCTGGAAGCGCGCCAGCTCGAAGCTGACGAACGCGCCGAGGCTATGGCCGAAGAACGCGAAGGGCTTGTCCAGTTGTGGCAGCAGAGCCTCGGCCGCAGCCTCGACCAGCGTCGTCATGGAGGTGAAGGGCGCTTCTTTGATCCTTGCCCCACGGCCCGGCGGCTGAACGGCGACCGTCTCCACCACTGAAGGCAGCTTCGCGGGCCAGGAGCGAAAGACCTGCGCCGCGCCCCCCGCATAGGGAAAACAGAAGAGCCGCAGCCTGGCTTTCGGATTCGGCTGCGGAGATAAAAGCCAGGCGTTTTGTCTGTTCTGTCTCATAAGAAGATTAAGATGACCGGCTTATCCGAAAACGGCGTTAAGGTTTTCATCACCAGTGCGGCGGCCTTCCAGACCTTTTGAAGATAGTATCATCGCAACAGCTTTCTTCTCTCGGCGCGTCCCGATTGACTAAGGATTGTTTCCGCCGCTGCCCTCTCTTCCGCGCCGCTCACGGCCGCTGCGCGTCTCGTCCCTCATCTGCTGAAATTGCTGCCACTGCTCCGGCGTCAGCGCCTTCTGCAAACGCTCGTCTGCTTGGCGGCGAATCTCTTTGACCCTCGGCTCAGACTCTCGCCTGAGCGCCTGCAACTGCTCGCGCGTGTCGCCCAGTATCTTCTGCACCTCTGTCTTCTGCTCGCCGTTGAGCTTCAGGCGCTCGGCCATCTGCTCGAAACGATCCTGGCGGCTCACTTGCGCGCCCCCCCTAGACCACGCGCGATAAGCGTTCAGCGAGAGCGCGCCCGCCGCGAACCCGAGCACGAAAATCAGGAGGGCCGCCGCGCGAAGCTGCCACCGGCTTTGACTGTTCCTGTCCATCATTACTTCACCTGTCCTCTTCGGGCTCGTACAGAGTAGCGAGCACCTGCCCGTAAGACATCTGATCTTCCGGCAAAGCTTCCCGCTCGAAGATCACCCGCTCCGCCGAGTAGGCCGAGTAAGCCTGCTGTGACTGTGGGCCAACGGTCGGCTGCGGGCCGGGAGCGAAGATGGTTAAGAGGGCGAGCGCCGCCACGCCGGCCGCCATCGTAGAGACGAGCGCGCCCGTAGCCTTCCACAATCGCTTGAAGGATAAGCCAGCGCCTTGCGCCTGCCGCTCCCTGAGCGCGGCCAGGACGCGCGTCTGGAAGAAGGGCGACGGCTCGGCCTCCACGGCCGCGCGCTCCCTGAGCAGAAGCGCAGATAGTTGCGCCGCCTCGAAGGCCCTCAGACATTCCGGGCAACTCTGTGTGTGAGCGCGAATCTTCGCCACGTCACTTTCGCTCAAAGCGTTGAGAGGCGCGCTCTCGATAATGCTCATGATGTGTTCGTCTCTCATTCTCTCACCCGTCGCTTTCCAGGCTCCAAGTCCGGCTAAGCCCTCCTGCGGGCCAGCAGTTTCTCCACGGCCTCGCGCATTCGGCGGCGCGCGCGAAATGCCTGCACCTTGACTTTCGACTCCGACCAGCCGGTTATCTCCGCGACCTCTTTGACGGGCGTCTCCTCGCCGTCAACAAGCGTCAGCACCAGCCTGTCTTCGGCCGAGAGGGTCTCAAGGACACGACCGGCCAGGTCTGCGGCCACTATGCTGCGCTCGCTCGATTCGTGACGCTCGGCCGCCACGTCTGCCAGCTTCTCATCCAGCCAGGTGTTCTCCTCCTCGGTCAGGTCTGAGACCGTCAGCTCCGGGCGACGGCGGGCGCTGCGCAGCAGGTTGAGGCAAGTGTTGGTGGTAATGCGCGTCAGCCAGCCTTCCATCGAGCCGCGCCCCTCGAAGCTGTCCAATTGCGTGAACGCTTTGAGGAAGACCTCCTGCGCGGCCTCTTCGACCAGCTCGCGCTGGCGAAAGTAGCGGCTCGCGAAACGGAAGACGCGCGGGCTGTAGCGCCGCATGATCTCTGCGAAGGCTGCCTCGTCGCCCTCGCTCCCCATGCGCGCCAACTCAAAATCCGTGGCCTGTTCGTAATCGTTCGCCCGCACCTGTTCTCAAGCACAGGAACGAACGACGCCCGAATCTCTCTTTCCCCGCCCGCCCGTCCCGGCCCCGCCCCGTCAAAAGTGTGGCCACAACGATAAGGTTCAGGCGGCCCGCCTGACAAGCCCCTCTGATAAGTAAGACACCGCGCCTCACGGAAAGGTTACAGGCGGGCCGGGTTGTAACCGCAGGGGCCCGCCCGGTGTCTATCAAAATGTAGGCAAAGGGTCGGGCAAAGTGTGGGAATTTGAGAACGGCAAAGGACGAAGGAAAAGAGAGATGAAGTGGCTAAGATCAAATTTGAGCGGCAAGCGGCGTCTGGCGGCAGTCCTCTTAGCGGTCGCGCTGATCGCGGCGGCCGGATACTTTCTCTGGGGAGACAGGGCCAGCGCAGCCGAGTACATGACGGCCAGGGTCGAGCGCGGAAGCTTGCGCAACACTGTGACCGCGACGGGCACGCTTCAGGCTGTCTCGACGGTGCAGGTCGGCAGCCAGGCTTCGGGCACAATCTCTGCGCTCTACGCCGATTTCAACTCGACCGTCAAAAAAGGGCAGGTCATAGCGCAGCTAGACCCTTCGACCACGCAGGCGCAAGTGGAGCAGGCGCGCGCCAATCTCATGCAGGCGCGGGCCGCGCTTGGGCAGGCGCAGGCCGGAGTCGCGCAGTCGCGCGCCGGCATCAGCCAGACCCGCGCGGGCGTCACCGACGCGCAGGCCAAAGCCCTTGCCGCTCGATCAACCGTACAGAATGAGCAGGCTGGCGTCGCCAGCGCACAGGCCAACCTCGCCGTGCTCAAAGCGCAGATGGACGACGCGGCCAGTTTCCTGCGGCAGCAGGAAACTCTCGCGGCCGACGGCGTCGTCGCGCGCCGCGACGTAGAGACGGCGCAGACCACTTACAAGACTGCCGAGGCTCGTTACAACCAGGCCGTCGCACAGGTGCAGCAGGCAGTCCTCAGCGCGCAGTCTGCTTCGAGCGCCGGAGTCGCGCAGTCGCACGCCCAGATCGAGCAGGCCCAGGCGCAGGTCTTGCAGTCGCAGGCCGCAGCGCAGAACGCAGCCGCACAGGTACAGAGCGCCGCCGCGCAAGTCGAGCAGGCCGAGGCCGCTTTGAAGCTCGCGGAAATCAACCTCTCGCACACGACGATCACTTCGCCGATTGACGGCGTCGTCGTCTCGCGCGACGTGAGCGTGGGCCAGACGGTCGCGGCCTCTCTCTCTTCCCCGACGCTCTTTACCATCGCCAACGACCTGACGCAGATGCAGGTCATAGCCAACATAGACCAAGCCGACATAGGTCTCGTCGAGCAGGCCAAGAGCGTCGGCTTTACCGTCGATGCCTTTCCGGGCGATCAGTTCAAAGGCACTATTCAACAGATGCGCCTCAACCCGCAGAACGTCCAGAACGTCGTCACCTACAACGTCGTCATAGATGTCGCTAACCCGGAGCAGAAATTGAAGCCCGGCATGACTGCCAATCTGGAAATTACGATTGACGAGCGCAACGACGTGCTCAAAGTTCCGAACGCCGCGCTCAGGTTCACGCCCCCGGCGGGGACGGGCCGCCAGGCCGCTCAGAGCAACGGGGCCGCGACCGGGGCCGCTCAAGGCTCAAGGCGTGGGCCCACTGAGACGGGAAATGTTAACGGCGCGAACGGGGACGGCTCGACGGCAGCGGGCGGCGCGCAGGGCCAGGGCGCGCGCGACAGAGTGGCTCCGGCCACTTCGCCGGTGCTGCCCGGTCAGACTCGACGCGTCTGGGTGCTCGGCGCAGACGGCAACCCGCAGCCGCGCCGCATACGCGTCGGGCTCACGGACGGCGCTTCCACGGAAGTCGTCGAAGGCGACCTGCGCGAAGGCGAAATGGTCATCACCGGACAGAACCTTTCCGGCGCGACTCGGACGCAGAATAGCTCTCAGAGCGCACCGGGATTCGGCGGCGCGCCGCGCACGGGCGGCATGGGCGGCGGCGGCAGGCGTCAGCAGTAATAGCAAAGGCTGGTTGAGCTATGGCAGCAGTATTAGAGATCGAACGGCAGCAGCCCGAATTAGAGCAGGAGCGGCAGGAGCGGCGCTTGGGCCCACGCCCCGTGATAGAGCTTGAGCAGGTTCATAAAATCTACACTATGGGCGACGTAGAGGTTCACGCCCTGCGCGGTATCTCGCTCACGATCACCGAGGGCGAGTTCGTGGCGATCATGGGCGCTTCGGGCTCCGGCAAGTCCACGACGATGAACATCATCGGCTGTCTCGACCGGCCCACGCGGGGGCGTTACGTCCTCGACGGGCAGGACGTGTCGGCGATGACTAAGGACGAGCGCGCAGACATTCGCAGCCGCAAGCTGGGCTTCATCTTTCAGGGCTTCAACCTGCTCTCGCGCACTTCGGCTTTGGAGAACGTCGAGCTGCCGATGCTCTACGCGGGCATTGACTCAAGCGAGCGGCACGCGCGAGCCGTCGCAGCCCTCGCATCCGTGGGCCTCGCGGGGCGCGAACAGAATCATCCGAACCAGCTCTCGGGCGGCCAGCAGCAGCGCGTAGCCATCGCTCGCTCTCTGGTCAACCGCCCGGCGCTCATCCTCGCAGACGAGCCGACCGGCAATCTCGATTCGCGCACTTCCGTCGAGGTAATGGAGATTTTCCAGCGGCTCAACCGCGAGCGCCGGATCACGCTCGTCCTCGTCACGCACGAGCCGGACATAGCCGAGTACGCCGACCGCATCATAGTTTTCAAGGACGGCCGCATCAAGAAGGATTACCGCGTAGAGCATCCGCGCGACGCTTCGGAGGAGCTGAAGCTTCTGCCCGCCTCAGAGCAGGAAGAAGAGTGAAAAGTATATGAACATACTGATGATTATTCGCGTCGCCTTTCGCGCTCTCGTGCGCAACAAGATGAGGGCTGCGCTGACCATGCTCGGCATCATCATCGGCGTGGCGGCCGTGATCGCTATGGTCAGCATAGGGCAGGGAGCGCAAGCCTCGGTGCAGGCGCAGATCGCCAGCATGGGCACTAACCTGCTCTTCGTCAGCGCGGGCGCGCAGAACGTCGGCGGCGTCAGAACGGGCGCGGGCGACAGCGGCACAAACACTCTGACCGTCGAAGACCTCGAAGCCATCCGGCGCGAAGTGCCGAGCGTCCAGATGGTCACGCCCTTAGTCAACGCGCGTTCGCAACTGGTCGTCGGCAATCAGAACTGGAATACGACCATTCAGGGCGTGAGCGAGCAGTTCCCCGAGATTCGCAAGTGGAATGTGCAGAGCGGCGCGTTCTTCACGGACGCGGACGTGCGCTCGGCTGCGCGCGTCATAGTGCTCGGGCAAACCATCGCCGACACCCTCTTCCCCGGCGCAGACCCACTGGGCCAAACCGTGCGCGTGACGAATCTTCCCTTCAAGGTCGTCGGCGTGATGGCGCGAAAAGGGCAAGACCCGCAGGGACGCGACCAGGACGACACGGCCTTTGCCCCCTACACGGCCGTCCAGAAAAAGCTCCTGGGCAGCACCCGCCTGACACTAGCTTACGTTTCGGCCATCTCGCAGGACGCGACCTACACAGCGCAGACGCAGATCACAGACCTCCTGCGCCAGCGTCACAAGCTTTCGGCGGGCGAGCCGAACGATTTCACGGTTCGCAACATGACGGACGTGGCCGAGGCGGCCAACGAGACCAACAGCATCATGACGATGCTGCTCGGCAGCATCGCCGGCGTCTCGCTGCTGGTCGGCGGCATAGGCATCATGAATATCATGCTGGTGTCTGTGACGGAGCGCACGCGCGAGATAGGCATCCGCATGGCCATCGGCGCGCGCTCGTCGGCCGTGCGCCGCCAATTCCTGATCGAATCAATCGTCTTGAGCCTGACGGGCGGGCTCGCGGGCATCCTGCTCGGCATCCTGGCCTCGGTCGCCATCCCCTTAATGCTCGGTTGGCCCACGCTCGTTTCGACGACGGCCATCATCGGCTCCGTGATCTTCTCGGCGGCGGTCGGCATCTTTTTCGGCTATTACCCGGCGCGAAAGGCCGCGAGCCTAGACCCGATTGAAGCGTTGCGCTACGAGTAAGGATTGCGTCCTGACGGGGCGGCGGCCGGGCCCCTCTCATTCGATGCGGAACCAATCGAAATCTGCGTTCCCGCTCTCGCCGCGCGCGCTTCCCGCACGGACGGCGAAGATTCCGAGCTTGGCCCCTATCCACTTGCCTTCGCGCGCCGTGAAGGGTTGGCCCAAAGTGCTGAAGTCACGGCCGTCCGCGCTGTAGCTGAAGGTGCACAGAGCGCCTTCGCTAACGCTCACCCTCAGGTAAAAGGTATTACTCTTCAAGGCGGCGGCCGTGCTCTCCTGTTCCTTCGCGCCGTGCTCTGCGTCCTTGCAAACGGTCTGCGAGACGTAGAGCCGGTCGCCCCTTTTCGTCACCGAGATATAGGCATAGTCCAGGCCCATCACGATCAAGCCCGTCCGCTCGTTATCCGCGCGGGCCGTGAAGGTGACTTTCGTCGTAGCCGTGAAGGCGGGCGCGGGAAATTTTTGCAGCAACAGGTTGGGCACGTCCCAGAAGTTCTTGAAGCCCTCGGGCACGGGGACGTTGAAGAGGCGCAGGAGGCCCAGGCTGCCCGAAGGAAACATCCAGTTGGGCTGCGGGTTGGCGTGCCACTGCCACTGTAAGCCCAAAGCGTTCGCGCTGAACTCGTCCGAATCCGGCGGCGTCTCTACGGGGTAGCTCTTGCCTACGTCGGGCTTCTTGTAGCTCAGGACGGGCTCGCCCGTGCCGTCTGCGTCCGGGTCTGTGCCCATCACCGGCCAGTCCGCCACCCACTTCATCGGCTGTAGATGAACTATGCGCCCGTATGGGCCCTTGTCCTGAAAGTGTATGAACCAGAACTCGCCCCGCTGCGTCTCGACCCAGCCGCCCTGGTGCGGCCCGTTGACGGGTGTCTTCCCCTGGGCCAACACGATCTTCTCTTCGTATGGCCCGTAGACGTTCTTCGACCTCAAGACCAACTGCCACCCAGTCGGCACGCCGCCCGCCGGAGCCGAGATGTAATAATAGCCGTTCCGCTTATAAAACTTCGGGCCTTCCAACGTCGGATGCCTCTCATGCCCGTCAAAGACCATCACGCCGTCGTCGAGCAGGCGCGTCCCGTCCGCGCTCATGCGACTCACGACGAGGATGCTCTTGATGCCTGAGCGACTGGCCGCCAGCGCCGATACCAGGTAAGCATTACCATCCGTATCCCACAGCGGACAAGGATCAATCCAGCCCTTCGCCTCTTTAATCAACAGAGGCTCAGACCAGGGCCCCGCCGCCTCCTTTGCCTTCACCATGTAGATGCCGCGATCAGGGTCAGGATAAAAGATGTAGAACTCCCCTGCGTGATAGCGAATCGCGGGGGCCCACACCCCATTGCCATGCTGCGGCTTACTGAAAACATCGAAGGGCGGCTGCCGCCGGAACACATGGCCGATGATCGTCCAGTTGACCAAATCCTTCGAGTGCAGGATGGGCAATCCCGGCACGCTATTGAAGCTCGAAGCCGTCAGGTAATAGTCGTCGCCCACCCTCACCACGTCCGGGTCTGAATAATCCGCGTGCAGTATCGGATTCCTGTACGTCCCATCGCCCCTATCCGCCACCCACACCCCGGACACCTGCGCCCACGCCTCCGCCGACAAACAGGCGAGCACCAGCAGCACAGCGCCGCCCCGCACCATCACGCTTTTCATTATCATAATTTCGTTAGTCCTTTGGCCCATTCTACCAGATCAAAAAAAATCAACGACGAAAGCCACGCCCTCTAAACAGCCTGGCCGCGCTGTATCGGTGTAGCCGGCCTGACCTTTTATGTCATCTGCTTGAGATTTGCTGCAAGGCAGCATACTATCTTTTGACACAGGGGCCTGTCTGAGTGAAACTACCGAACTGCGATAAGGCGATTGTGCCGCCTCGGAAGATTACGGATTACTTATTATCGTCGGCACACAGGGACGGACGCAGCAAGGCCGAGTTTTTCTCCCGGTTCGGTTTCACCCAGGCGTCTTGGCAAACTTTAGCCGGGGCGCTGCTCCAACATGCCGCACAGCACGAAATTGCCAAGATAGAACAGACGCCTTTTGGAATCCGGTATGTTATCGAAGGCGAGTTGGAGACGCCGGGCGGCAGGAGACCGGCAATACGTGTCGTCTGGTTCGTCGAAAGCGGCGAGCAGACGCCCCATTTGGTCACGGCCTATCCCTTGTGAAAGGAGCGAGCGATGATTAAAGAATTAGATCAGGTAGTCCTGACCGCAGACTTGCCCGAATACGGCTTACAGGCGGGCGACATAGGTACGGTCGTTCTCGTTCATCAAGAGGGCGCGGGCTACGAAGTTGAGTTCATCGCGCTAGACGGCGAGACGGTGGCCGTAGTCTCACTTTTCGCCGCACAGGTGCGCCCCATCGCGCCCCGTGAAATCGCCCGCGTCCGCACCATCACCCCACACCCGCAGGCCGCATAAAGATCAGGTGAGATCACGCCATCAGTGTTTGTGTTTCGGCTTGCTCGGCAATCTACTGGGCAGGTCAAGCTCGCGGCGCACACCATCAAGCTTTTCATTAATTTAGTCCTTTGGCCCATTCTACCAGATCAAAAAATCAACGACGAAAGGCTTGCTATTATAGGATAGGATCGAATAGGTTGTTAGATGCGCGCCAATTGGCTACAAGCTTCTTTCCATAAATCCAACCTCAAATCCGTAGTCTCAGTTCGTGTAACTAGAAGCCAAACTACGATAGTTTCTAGGCTGAGAACCATTCATGGGCAATCTGAGAGTAAAGTTCGGTAAAAACTTACGACGCCTACGCCGGCAAAAAGATTTTACTCAAGAACAGCTTGCCGAAGCTGCCGAAATCTCTGTCGAGTTTCTGAGCAACATAGAACGAGGTATCAATGCGCCATCATTTGAGACATTGGAGAAACTTTCAAAGATTCTCGATGTGCCTGCCAAGGAACTTTTCGACTTTGATTCCTAGTGCTTACAAATACGAATGGCTGACGAAGAAACAAGACAAAAAGCAACCGTCCAAGATGACATTCGAGAGGCGCAAATAGCCTCACACTGCGGACTGCAAAGAACCGGGAAAAGATTAGGGCCTGACGCGTTCGATGATGAACAAAATCCTTTTGAATTAAAGAGCGCAACAAAGAGCGGAGTAACCACCGGAAGAGACATAGGCATTCACTCAATTAAAGCTTATAGGAAAGTATACTGGGTGATTGCTGAAGGCACTAATTATCGCACCAGTTCCGGGGCAAAATCCTTTGAGATCAACTCACTATACATCGCACACCCAGAAGATTTAGAACCTTGGTTTTCAAAAATTGAGAGCCGGATAAGATATGAGCTTGAAAAATGCGAGAGAGTGTTGACGGCTGCGGAAGCAAGTGGCGTGGATGCTGAGACAATCCAATTTTGCAGGGACAAGCTAGCTCGCGGGGTAACCATCAATAATCCGAAAATTCCGATGCATTTGATTCGTCAAAATGCAACTCAGCTTAACTCTAAAGACTCAAGGGAAGCGCAACAGCAACTTCGTCAGTTTGTACAAAGTCGGCCTTTGCGAAAAGACCCGTATGCTGCTCCTTCGGTAGAAAGTGAGCTGCCAGAGTAAATCTTGAATTGACCCATCAATTATTCTTTGAATAGTGCAAGTTGCACTTTATTGATTAGCGGAAACGCATCTATTTTTTGCTTTGCAGATTGCGGTAATCTTCCATTAAAGCGATAGAGGAATGTGGTTTTAGTATGGACATAATCGGAATTTAATTGGTCACGTCCTCCATTGGGTCTGTTTCGATTCCCGTGCATAGACCCGCCACTTTGACCCTTTTCTTCAAAGTTACAAGCTCTGTAGATGACTCCTTCATGGTGTACGTTATCTGCCCAGCTAATAATAGCCAAAACGTCGGGAAGAGCAGGGTACTTTGCATACCAATCTTTTTGCACTCTTCTTAGCGACTCGGCAACGGCACAGCTAGCCACCGACAAAGCATGATGATTCCCCTCTGAATCCATAATCAGTCTGCCCTGAACATCAGGCGACAGCCACATTCGAGCAAGCTCCAAAAGATTCATTGGTGGTATTCCAAATAAAGGAACGCTTAATCTTGGAAAAGAATAGAGAATCACCCCTACCGGCACATTATCTACAAAAATCCAGTAAGGTAGCTGCGCCATCGTTCTGCCACGATGGAGATAGTGGTAATAAACAATAATTCTAGTAGCTTGTTTCAAGTCGGCTATTTTGAGCGATACCCGCTTAGAAAGTTTGCCCGCAGCAGGGTCAAAATCAGGATAGCGCCCGAACGACTTAATCCACAGCAGCTCTTTTCTGGTAGGTGATTTAGCATTCCCCCAATTTAATTCCTCATCTGAAAGAGGATTATCAAAAAGAGTGTTGCCTCCCGCTAAATTATCTAATGTTAAGTTTGTAGTTGTTCGAGTTTCCTCTGACATAAATCTAAGCGACGCTGGTCTAATTTTAATCCAAGCCAGTCGTCTTATATCACAATAAAACTTCTATCTGCTATGTAAAGCGAAAGCATCTAACAACAGTCTATCCAGACTCGGAGCCTACGTGAAGAATAGTAACATTTAGTGTGTGCTTCGGCTTGCTCGGCAATCTACTGGGCAGGTCAAGCTCGCGGCGCACGCCATCAAGCTTTTCATTAATTTAGTCCTTTGGCCCATTCTACCAGATCAAAAAAAATCAACGACGAAAGCCACACCATTATTCTCTTCTTCCGCACCTTCCTCGGAGCACATATAATTGCCATATGATTACCGAGGCTGATACTTGTAGAAAATATGTCTTACCCAAGCTTGAAAAGGCTGGATGGGAGACCCCGCCTCATTCTTTGACGGAGCAGAAGACCTTTACAGATGGTCGCCCTCTGGCGTTCAGCACTAAAAAGAAACGCCTGCCTCAGAAACGCGCAGATTATCTTCTACGGTATCACAATCACAAGATCGCTGTAGTCGAAGCGAAGAGTGCTTATAAACTGCCCGGCGATGGACTGCAACAGGCCAAAGAATACGCCGAGATTCTCGACCTCAAGTTCGCATATTCGACTAACGGTCAAGGTATCATCGAGTTTGATTTCATTACGGGCAAGGAGAGCGAACTCGACGCATTTCCCACCCCTGAAGAGCTTTGGAGAAGGTACAGCCAAGCTGAAAAGATTGAAGACAAAGCGACAGTCGAACGTCTGTTAACTCCCGCTTATTACGTTCCCGGAATGTCGCTCCGGTACTATCAGGAGATAGCCATCAATCGAACTTTCCAAGCGATACTTCAAGGCCGCCATAAAGTTCTGTTAACGATGGCGACCGGCACCGGAAAGACGCTGGTAGCTTTTCAAATCTGCTGGAAGCTGTGGAAGGCTAAATGGAATCGCACGGGTGAGCATCGCCCCCCGCGCATTCTTTATTTAGCTGACCGCAATGTGCTGGTTGACGACCCTAAAGACAAAATGTTTACTCCTTTCGAGGACGCGCGCTGGAAAATCGAGAATGGAGTAGCGAATCAAGGGCGACAAATTTATTTCGCCACTTACCAGGCAATCGCCGAAGACAAAAAGCGCCCCGGTCTCTATAAGGAGTATGCGCCTGACTTCTTCGACCTGGTGATCGTTGATGAATGCCATCGCGGAAGCGCGGATGATGAAGGTAAATGGCGGAGGATTCTTGAATATTTCAGACCGGCTTTTCAACTCGGCATGACGGCCACCCCGAAACGCGCCGATAATGTGGATACCTATAATTATTTCGGCAATCCGATTTACCAGTACAGCCTTAAGCAAGGCATCGAAGATGGTTTTCTCGCGCCCTATTTAGTACATCGAATCATCACGAGTTATGACGCCGAAGGGTGGAAGCCGGAAGAAGGGCAGCTAGACCGTTATGGGCGGAAGATTCCGAAGGTCGAATATCATACTAAAGAGATTCACAGGGATTTGTCTCTACACGCGCACACGGAAGCCATCGCGCGCCACCTCACAGACTTTTTGAAGAGGACTGACCGCTTCGCCAAAACCATCGTCTTCTGCGCGGATCAGGAGAAGGCCGACGATATGCGCCGGGCTCTGAGTAATCTCAATCTGGATTTAGTCAAGAACTATCCCAACTATGTTGCCCGTGTTACGTCTGACGAGGGTCGGCGCGGGCGCGCTCTTTTATCGAGGTTTCAAGAGCCGGAGAGCAAGACGCCGGTTATCCTGACAACCTCGCAACTCTTGACGACAGGTGTTGACGCACCGACCTGCAAAAACATCGTCATCGCCCGCGTAGTGGATTCGATGATTGAGTTCAAACAGATCATCGGGCGCGGAACACGACTGCGGGCCGATTATGACAAACTCTTCTTTAATATTCTCGACTACACGGGGAGCGCCACGAGAAAGTTTGCGGACAAAGATTTTGACGGATTCCCGGCCTCCATAACCGAAGTCAACATAGACGAAAAAGGAGAACAAATTGAAGGCACAGCGAAGGAGGAAATTATTGAAGAGCCCGCCGAAGATAGCGTGTCGGCGCAAGCGACCGGACAGGCCAGCATCACAGATGATAGTGAAGGAGAGCGACGTAAATACTATGTTGACGGCGGCCATGTTGAGATCGTAGCGCATCTGGTTTACGACTACGACACTGACGGCAATGTACTGAGAGTAATTGAAATTACTGATTACACGGCGGAGCAGATTAACAAGCTCTATCCATCGGCAATCAGATTCCGAAAAGATTGGAGCAAGCCGGAACAACGAGCGGAGATTATTGAACATCTGGCGGCGCGTGGTATCAGTTTCGAGGAACTGGCGGAAGCGGTTAATGACCCGGAGGCCGACCCGTTTGACTTATTGTGTCACGTCGCCTTTAATGCTCCCCTGCGTACACGCCGCGAGCGAGCCGACCGCGTTCGACGTGATAAGAAGGATTTCTTCGAGCAGTACGGCGCGCAAGCGCGGCAGATTCTCCATGAGCTTTTGGAGAAATACGCGGAGCATGGCGCGGCGCAGTTCGTCCTCCCGGATGTCCTTCAGATACCGCCCATCTCAGCCCACGGGAATGTGATGGAGATTGCGGAGCTTTTCGGCGGAGCGAAGAAGCTAAAAGAAGCGGTGCATAAATTACAGACCCTCTTATACGCAGCATAGGAATCCCCTAATAGATGTCAAAGCAGAAATCGGCCAAAACGGCTCTCACCACAGTCCAACAACTCGGAAGCATCATCAAGTCGGCGCGTGACATCATGCGCAAGGACAAAGGTTTGAACGGCGATCTCGACCGCCTGCCGATGCTGACGTGGATTATGTTCCTCAAGTTTCTCGATGACATGGAGCGGATGGCGGAGCAGAAATCATTTTTCAAAGGCAAGGAATACCGCCCGGCCATCGAGTCGCCTTACCGATGGCGCGATTGGGCGGCGAATGAAAGGGGCCTGACGGGCGATGACCTCATGGCTTTCATCAACAACGAAGAGGTCACGTTGACGGACGGCGCGAAGCATAAGGGATTGTTCGCCTATCTTCGCGCCTTACACGGCGAGGATGGGACGAGCGACCGGCGCGACGTAATTTCCACGGTCTTCAAGGGCGTCAATAATCGCATGGTGAGCGGCTATCTCCTGCGCGATGTCGTCAACAAAATCAACGCCATTCATTTTAATTCGACCGAAGAGATACACACGTTGGGCCGTCTCTACGAATCAATGCTCAGGGAGATGCGCGACGCCGCAGGGGATTCGGGCGAGTTCTACACGCCGCGCCCGGTGATACGCTTCATGGTCGAGGTGACGAACCCGCGCCTGGGAGAGACAGTCTTAGACCCGGCCTGCGGCACGGGCGGCTTCCTGGTCGAAGCTTTTCTGCATCTTCTGGCGCAATGCCAGACCGTGCAGGATAGACGCAAGGTTCAGACGGCGAGCATCTACGGCGGCGAGGCCAAGCCCCTGCCCTACATGCTAACGCAGATGAATCTTCTACTGCACGGCATGGAATCGCCGCAGATCAACCCGGACAACAGCCTCAAGACTGCCCTGCGCGACATCACAGACAAAGACCGCGTGGACATCATCCTGACCAACCCGCCCTTTGGCGGTGAAGAAGAGCGCGGCATCCTGCCCAACTTCCCCGACGACAGAAGAACTGCTGAAACGGCGCTTCTCTTCCTTCAACTGATAATGCGCAAGCTGAAGCGCACGCCGACGGCACGCGCCGCCCTGGTCGTCCCCAACGGCACACTCTTTGGCGGTGGAATTGCCGCGCGCATCAAGGAAGACTTATTGACGGAGTTTAATCTTCATACGATTGTCCGTCTTCCCAAAGGGGTTTTCTCTCCTTATGCGGATATTCCTTCGAATCTTTTATTTTTTGATCGTAGTGGCCCGACGAAAGAAATTTGGTATTACGAGCATCCACTACCTGAAGGCAGAAAAAGTTATACGAAGACGACATCTATTCAATATGAGCATTTTGCTGACTGTCTCGCGTGGTGGAACAATCGCAAAGAGAACGAGCGCGCCTGGAAGGTTGATTTTAAATTTCTCTATGACCAGAAGAAGTCTGAAGCTACACCTTATTGGGAGGCAGCAGATAAAGCGGAAGAAGCTGCGAAGCAATTTAACAGGAAGGCTAAAGAATTAGGCGACGAGATACAGAGTTTAGCAAGATCGCTGACTGAGTTGGAGTTTGCACCTCGCGCGAAAAACAGAGCGGCTGTTAAGAAACGGATTGAAAATTTCAAGAACGAGCGCGCGCTTATTTTGGAGAAAGAAAAGAAACAGCGTGAACTTGCCAGAGAAGAACGCACTAAAGGTGATGCTATTTACTGGCCCATATATAACCTTGACATTAAGAATCCACGAGCCGAGCAAAGTCTAGAGCATTTGCCGCCAGAACAATTAGTAGAGGGTATTTTAAATAAGGAGCTACGTATAGAGGAAATAATAGGAGAAATCAAACGGATGATTCAAAAGATAGACGTATGACTCAAAGAAATTATTTGATTGGTGAGCTATGCTCAATAGTTAAAGGGACATACCCGACGCTTAAAACAGAGCCGGGTGAATATCCGCTGGTTGTTACTGCCGAGCAAAGGCGGAGCGCGAGCACTTTTCAACTAGAAGGCCCTGCTGTCTGCGTGCCCTTGATCTCATCAACCGGACATGGAAATGCTGCATTACACAGAGTTCATTATCAAGAAGGTAAGTTCGCTTTAGCAAACTTATTGGTTGCATTACTACCTAAAGATTCATCTTTATGTGATGCTAAGTATCTATATCACTTACTCATGGCAAAGAAGGATGAATATTTTGTTCCTCTAATGCTTGGTACGGCTAATGTTTCTCTAAAAGAGCGCGATATTGCTGGGGTTAGGGTTTCCTTACCTCCCCTTTCCGAGCAGCGCCGGATTGTGGCGCGGATTGAGGAACTGGCGGCGAAGATTGATGAGGCGCGCGGCTTACGAACTCAGGCAATAGAGGAAGCTGAATTATTGCTTGCAGCTATATTAAGGGAGACACGTAAAAGTTTGCTCCAATCTAAGCACCGAAGACAAACGCTTGGGGAGCTAACTCAAGTTACCTCCGGCGGCACTCCTTCAAGAGAAATATCTGCCTACTGGAATGGGGATATACCTTGGATCAAAACAGGTGAATTGCTTGATGGAGACATTTATGAGGCTGATGAGCGCGTCACACAAGAGGGACTTGAAAATAGCAGTGCCAAAGTTTTTCCGCCCAATACAGTGCTCATAGCTTTATATGGACAAGGCCAAACACGCGGTCGCACTGGCCGTCTCATGATTGAGGCTACAACTAATCAAGCATGCTGCGCCATTTTGCCAACACCCAGAATTTTAGAACCGCGGTACACACAATATTGGCTCCGTAGCTTGTACTATGAAATGCGTGAACAAAACTATGGAGGAGCACAACCTAATTGGAGTGGGAAAATGATTAAAAATATTGAGATAACACTCCCATCTCTACCAGAGCAACGTCGTATCATCAAGTATCTAGATACTCTCCAATCAAATTTTTGTTCGTTGAAGCACTTACAGGCGGAAACAGCCACCGAACTCGACGCGCTCATGCCTGCGATTCTGGATAGGGCTTTTAAGGGCGAGTTGTAATTGCACGCCTTTAGTGTTTGTGTTTCGGCTTGCTCGGCAATCTGGCGGGTAGGTCAAGGTCATCGTCAACAAGTACATCGAGACAAACGCCTGCGGCCTGTGCGTACTTTAGAAGTATTGGTAAGGGTGGCTCGCGCTCGCCGGATTCATAGCCGGAAACGTTGCTTTGGTAGATTACCTCTTCAAGCCCTAAGCGGCGGATTAGCTCATTCTGTGAGAGACCTAACGCCGTGCGGATTTGCCGCAGCTTTTCGGCAAGACGCTCAGACCTCAGACGCGCGGCCCTTCCCATTAGAAGCTGCCTCCTAAGGAAAGTGCCGGAATTATCTTGCTACTAATCCAAAATAGGATTAGAATGGCTTTGCGTCCGATTGCCGCCGTGAGTATGAACCTTTCATCTCGAACGGCGATGCTCATTCACTCGTCTTGAGGTTGAGGTTTGAGCCGTCGCATTAGCCGTTGCTGATTTTCAAATGAGCAGAGCGGGCCAATCATATCTTATGGCCTCATAAAAACGGTAGACAGATTCACAGGGGAGCGCGCAAGGGAGGGTGAGACGCGCTCTCTGCTGCACGCCCGCATCTGAGGCCAGACCGTGCGGGCTGTGCGGAGCAGGGCCGTCGTGCTTGGGAGTCACGGCGGCCTTGCTCTTACCAGATTTTCAGGCGCAGGGCGCTCAATCTCGCAAAAACCCGTGAAATTTCACGGGTTTTCCTGCAAACGCAAGAAAAACAATAGCTTAGACAGCCGCAGAGCCTCTTCATACAGGCGCAAACCCTCTCCAGACAGCCGCAACGGTGCTTCAGACAAGTGCACAGGCGCTTCAGACAGGCGCACAGATGGTTCAGACAGGCGCAGACCTGCTTCAGACAGCGTGAAAGGCGCTTCAGACAGGTGCACAGAGGCTTCAGACAGCGGCAGAGATGGTTCAGACAGAGTGTGCGGAGGCTCAGACAGGCGCAGAGATGGCTCAGACAGGGTGAAAAACTGTTCGGAAGGAGTACGGGAGGGCTCGGGCAGGGCGTGCGGGGGCTCGGGCGGGCGCAAAAGGCGGGGCGGCGGAGAAAAAGGTTCCTCGGGCGCGCGTTTGCGGAGTATAATCCGGGCCGCCGGGCGGTTCCTCTGTTGTTCTCCCGGCGCTGCCAATCCTGGCGCAGAGGCGTCCTCGCCGCCCTGACGCTCAAACATTCCTGCCACCCACTAAGGAAGGAGACCTCATGAAAGATACAGTGACATGGCGATACGAGATGTTTCTACGGGTGCGTGAGTACGGCGCAACCCGCGCGACGGAATTTTCTGCGACGACGCTGGCGGGCGAGCTGTTCGCCGGGCTTAACGAAGTGATTGCCCGGATAGAAGCCGCGACGGCGAAGCAGGCTTCGGAGCGGAGCGCGGCCCTTGAGAGCAGTGATAGCAAGGCGGCCGCGCGCGATGAGTTGCGGCGCGACCTTGAGGCGATCAGCCGCACGGCGCGTGCTATAGCTATTTCGCAGCCCGGTCTGGAAGATAAGTTTCGCGCGCCGCGCAGCATCAGCGATCAAGCCTTGCTGGCGCTGGCTCGCGCTTTCGCCGCAGATGCCCTGCCGCTCAAGGCCGAGTTCATACGGCGCGGCCTGCCGGATGATTTTCTGGAAGACCTCGCGAGCGACATAGAAGAGTTCGAGCAGGCCATTAATCGACAGATACAGACACAGGAAGCTCAGGTGGCCGCCACGGCCTCCATAGACCCTTTGATCGAGCGCGGCGTCAACATCGTGCGCGAGCTGGACGCGATTATGCGTAATAAGTATGCGAACGATGCGGGGGCCCTGGCCGCCTGGCTCAGCGCGAGCCATACGCAGCGCCCCGCACGACGCCGGCCCCCGGCCCCGCCCGCAAACACGTCTCCCGCGCCTGCACAATGAAGGGCCGGATAGGAGAACGTGTCAGAGGAGATGTAAGAGAAGTGAAAGTCTCCGGCTCCGCAAGAGTCGGAGACTTTTCGTGTGGCAGTCGCGCGGAGTGTCACAAAAAAGGGTGTGCAAACGGGGGCGGAGTTATTATGCTATCCGGTGGGATGTGCCTCTTGAGGGCGTGTGCGTAAATGGAAACCTGGCGAAGACTATTACAGAGCGCGATTCTGACCCCGTCACCGCATAACGTCCAACCCTGGCGCGTCCGGCTCCTTAATGAAAGCGAGGCGCTGCTCTTCATAGACGTGCGGCGCACGCTTCCCAAAGAAGACCTGACGGGAAGCTTCATCATCTCGACGATGGGCATGTTCATAGAGGCCCTCGCTCTGCTGGCGGGCAACCGTGGGCTCAGGCTCGAATACGAGCTGTGCCATGAGCCGGGCTGGTACGCGCCCGCCATTCTTCAACCTGAAGGGCAAGAGCTGCTCCCGTTCGCGCGCCTGCGGCTGGTCACAGAACCGCAGAGCCCTCAGCGTTGGGACGAGACGCTGCTGGAAAAGCGGCGCACGTCTCGATTGTCGCTACTGCCGGAAAAGGTTCCTGAAAGCTCTGCTCGGGCGCTCGCGCGTTTAAGCTCGGAGTGGGGACAGAGATACGAGCAGGTGACGGAGCCCGCGCGTATCGAGCGCATCCTGAAGCGCAACACGGAAGCTCTCTTCGAGGACTTGAATACGCGCGACTACCATGACGAGATAGTCGAGTGGTTCCGCTTCACTGCCCGCGCCGCACGTCGTACCAGAGACGGCCTCGATTACCGCTGCATGAACAGCTCGCGCACGACCTTCTGGATGGCCGCACGCTTCCCCGGCCTGCTCCAATTCACTTTGACGCGCCCGCTGCTTGCGAAAGTCTACCGCTCTCAGCTCGGGACTGTGCCGACCATAGGCATTCTCGCCGGAGAGTTTTGGCGGCCCGAAGGCGCGATCACCTCGGGCCGCTTCCTGATGCGCTTCTGGTTGGAGACGGCTCGCCTGGGCCTCTACATACACCCGTACGGCAACCTCGTGACGAACAAGCGCGCCGCCGAGTGGTGTCTCAAAGAGACGGGCATAGCCGACATCTGGTTGATCTTTAAGATCGGATATTCGCCGGAGCCGCCCCGGAGCTACAGGCGCGCGCTTGAGGAGATACTAGTTGATTAACAGCATCCTTATTCATACGACGCTCTGGTTCCTCTGGCTTGTGCGCAAGATCATCAGCCTCGACAGCCGAGCCTACATGATCCTGAGCGCCGGGCGGCTGCAAACCACCCTGGCAAGAATCGGTATGCTGCGCGCACAGGCCGTCTACCTGAAAGCCAGCGAGATGTGTCCCGCGTACAGAGACTTTCTCGCAAGCGAAGGCTACAGGGAAAACGGCCGCTGGCAGTTGTCACGCCTGCCCGTGATGACGAAAGAGAATTACGTCAAGCGTTACGGGATAGAAGAGCGTTGCTACGGCGGCGAGATACCGGCCGCGGGCGTCGTCATCGACGAATCTTCCGGCTCGTCGGGCGTGCCGAACAACTGGGTGCGCAGCGCCGAAGAGCGCGAGGACGTGAAACGCATTCTTCAGCTCAACTACCAGCTCATCTATCGCCAGAGCGGACTGCTGCTCCTGAACTGCTTCGCGCTCGGCCCCTGGGCCACGGGGATGAACGTCTCCATGTCTCTGGTTGACGTGGGGATTCTGAAATCCATCGGGCCAGACCAGCAGAAGCTTGAGAACACGCTGGAGATTTTCGGGCCGCGCTATCGTTACCTGCTCTTCGGCTACCCGCCCTTCATCAAATCTTTCGTAGACAACACGCGCCTCGACCTCAAACGCTATCGCATGGACTTGATCGTCGGCGGCGAAGGCATCTCGGAGAGCCTGCGCACTTACCTGCTCGAAAATTTCCAGAGCGTCATTTCCTCTTACGGCGCGTCCGACCTGGAAATCAACATCGGCGTGGAGACAGAGCTGACCATAAGGCTGCGCCGCCTGTGCATGAGAGACAGGGCCTTGTCCGAACGTCTCTTCGGGCGCGCACAGCCTCCGATGATCTTCCAGTACAACGCGCTCGACTACGTGATAGAGACGACGCCCGAAGGTGAGCTGGTCTTTACCATCGGCCGCCAGACCGGAGCCGCGCCGAAGATACGCTATAACCTGCGCGACGCGGGCGGAACGCTTACCTGTCGAGAGCTGGCCGAGCGTCTCGCCGCAAGCAACATCCAAATCTCAGACCTTTCTGAGAGGCGAAGCAGCTTTCCCATCCTTTTCGTCTACGGTCGCAGCGACCTGACCGTCCCCTTCTACGGCGCTAAAGTCTACCCGTCGGACGTGGAAGAGATCATCAACCAGCACCCGCAGCTAGTCCGCCAGGTCAACTCTTTCCAGCTCTCTTCCTACGAAGACGAGCAGATCAACCGGCGGCTCAAGATCAGCCTGGAGACGGTCAAGGGTTTACAGGCGAGCCTTCCTCCGATGGAAGAGCTGCGCGACATATTCTTCGACGGCCTCTGCCGCCTCAACCAGGACTTTCGCGAAGTCACCCGCATGTTCGACCGCCGCTGCGTCGAGATAGAGATACACGCCTTCGAGACGGGGCCCTTCAAAGGGCGCGACATACGAGTGAAGAATAAATATATCGGCTAGGACTTTGACGAAAGAGTCTCTTTGATGAGCTCAGTCCATGTATGAGCTTGCAATAGAGCTGGACTTTCTGGAATCAAACCGCCGCTCGGCGTATAGTAAGCTTATAGTTCTACCATCTTGCCCCTTCAGGAATTGCAATAGTAGTGCGGCCTATTCTTCCTGAACGGTTCAAACGCTTTTGAGAGGAATCCACACGATGAGAAGAAAGCTAGCTTACTTCGTGACCGCTATGGCAATCTCCCTGGCAGCCACTTTGTCCGCCTCTTTAGTCACGGCTGCAAACACCGTGGGACAATCATGTCAGGGCAAGTGCAAGCGCGCCTACAACGCCTGCATCAATGGGGGTAACAACCCGCCCAGTTGCAATGCATCTTACCAGGGCTGCATTTCGAGCTGTAAGTAGACGGGAATTCTGCTCCCTTACCGTTACCAGGGCGAGGAATTCCGACTCGCGCGTCAGGCATGAGGAGAGTGGTAAGGCCCCGTTCGGCTTGCCATTCTCCTCATACTTTTTTATCTGGCATCTTTCCTCAAAAGCTGCGGCGCAGGAGGTATGACATCTTCAGGAAGAAGGTGCGGCCGTTGCGGCGCAGGCCCGGTTCGAGCTGGCCGCTGAGGGGGCTGAAGCCGTTGCGGTTGAGGTCGTCGTTGTAGCCTATGTAGAGAGCCGTGCCGGGCCCGGGCGTCCAGGCGAAGAGCAGTTGCGCGCGGGCCCGCGCTTGCAGCGTCGTGTAATCAATGCGCGCACGCGCGTCTACGAACCGCGTGAAGCGATAGGTCGCGCGCAGCGAGTAGATATTGTCGTCGAAGGCTACGCGACGCGTATCGTCGCGCACCAGGCGGTTCTTGATGAAGTTGAGTTGCAGGCGCAGGGCCTCGGTCGGCTGGTAAAAGGCGCTGCCCGTCACGTCCAGGAGATTGCCGGGCCCAGGGTCTAGCGCGGCATCCGCGTCGGCGAGCGCGGCCGGGCTCACGCGCGGAAACTTCGGCCCGCCACCGAAATCAAGATCGAATGTGCCCATGCGGTAGGCTGCCTTCAGGTTGAGGCCGTACTTTTCGCTCGGCTGCGATGAGAAGTTTGCGATGAAGTGCTGCTTGCGCGCAGTGCGCTCGCTCTCGCCGAAGAATGCGCCCGCGCGCGCAGCAGTCCGCACGGGCCCGAACTCTTCTTCAAAGAGGCGCTCGCCCCCGCGCCTGTAAGCGACCCAGAAGTTTGTGCTGCGCCGGAAATACCAGTACAGAGTAACGTCCGCGTCCCAGAGCTGTAGACGGGCGTCGAAATCATATTCGACGTGGCTGTAGGTCGTGAGCTTCCAGTAGAGGAGCCGCGCCTTCGGCTTCGGGTCGATCGAATAGCGAAAGCCAAAGGCGTCGTAGTTATTGTTGGGCCGCGTCGTGAAACCCACCTCGGCGCGGTAATCGCGCGTGCGCCCTTCGGCCGTCAACAACCAGCCCCAGTTGCGATGCGTCACGTCGTAGGTCGAAGAGTAGGCCAGGCCGCGCCCCGTGCGAAAAACGTTCCGGCCCGCTACAGGGTCAAAGAAGCAGCGGCGCGACGTTGTGCCGAGGATTTGAAAATCGTAGGTCGTGCTCTGGTTCAGACGAAAGTGGCCGTCAAAGCCCGCGAGGCTGTTTGTGCGGGCCAGAGACTTTTCGGCGCGGCAGGGGTCGCCTGTGTCCAGATCAAACTGTGTCGGCGGCTCGTCGCCCGGCTTGAAGCTATAAGTGGTGGCGAGCAGGCCCAGGCTGGAAGCCGCGCCGACATCGCGCTTCAAACGCGCGACCGCGACCTTCGCGTTGCGATCAAGAAAGTGGTGGTTGGCCGGATTCAATCGTTCGTCTCCGGCGAAATTGCCGGGCCCCGCGTCGGAAGCGACCATCAGGCCGAAAGAGTTGCGGCCGCGCTTGCCCGTGAGCTTCAGGGCCAGGTCAGGGTCAACGATGGCGCGCGTGTGAAGGGGCGTGAGCGGCGTTTGAAAAACGTCTATGCCTTCGAGGAAGAAGGGGCGCTTTTCGGGGAAGAAGATGGGGAAGCGCTGGTTCGTGGTGACTACGAGTTGATCGGCTTCGACCTGCGCGAAGTCCGGGTTGACGGCGAGGTCTAAGGTGATGGTCGGCGTCAGGCCGAGCTTCGCGTTGATGCCTGGGTCGAGTCTGACCGGCTCGTTGACGAAGCGCCCCGCATCAAAGAGCCCCGGCGGCGTCGAGATGACGGAAGGGGCTATGGAGCCGACACGCTTTCCCGTCTCAGAGACGGTCAGGCTCGGGATCAGCTCAAGCGTGCGCTCGGTCGAGATGCCTTCCAGCCCCGTGATGTGTCCGGCCTGAGAGAGCAGGCTTGAGTTGCTGCGCGAGATGGGCATCCAGGAGTCCTGCTCGCCGTTGAGGCGCTGAATGATGCGAAAGACCTGGACGCCCCAGAGCTTTCCCCTTCCGGACTCGTACCTCAGCGACCTGAACGGAATGGCCGCTTCGACCGTGTAGCCTTCCTTCGTCCGCACGCCCCTGGACTCCATCAGGATGTCCACGCTGAAGTCCACGCCCGAGCCTTCGGTGCGTATGCCGTCCTGCTGCACGCCGAGCGGATTGAAGGCCAGCACGTAGGCTCGGCGCTGGTCGTTGAAAGTGTCCAGCAGTATCCGCACGGAATCATCCGTCTCAAGAAAGCTGTCGCGACGGGCAATCGTCGCACGCACCTTTTCCGGCTCGTCCGATGCGCGAAAGGCCACGTAAAGCGTCTTCGAGTCGTAACCGATGAGGGCTTCCGTAGGGTAAGAAGGCTCAGTGTTATCGCCCGGATTGGTCTGGTAAAAATCCTTCAGGCGGGCGGCCTGCTTCCACACCTCTTCCGTCAGCAGGCCGTCAATCGTCGGCCTCTCATGAAAACGCGGGATGCGTGTGGGCCCACTCTTTTCGGGCGGTAAAAGCGGCAGCGGCGGCGACGGCTCCTGCCCGCGCACAGAGAGCGGTAGGAAGCAGAAGGTAAAAAGCAGCAGACCCACAAACTTCAACAGGCTCTTCAAAGCAGACCTCGCCCTTCCCGGCCCTGCGACACACCAGAGCCCGGCGTAATCTTTTTGTTGGTTGATTAAATGTTTTGCGCTACGGACGCTTCAGGCCCGGCTTCACAAAAGCCCGTGCAGGCCCTTGTAGATGCTCCCGGCCACCTGCGACGCGACGGCTCCGCTCTCGCCCTTTCCTTTGAGGAGCACGACGACGACCAGTTGCGGGTCGTCTGCGGGCGCGTAGGAGATGAACATCCCTGTGCTCGCATCCCCGTTCGACATCGTGCCCGTCTTACCGGCAATCTTCAGCGAAGCGTCTCTGGCTCCCGTGCCCGAGCCACGCTCGACCGCCGCGCGCATGCCCTCAATCAACTGTTCCAGTATCGGTGGGCCCACTTCAAGACGGCGACGAGGGACGGCCGCAAACTGCGCGGCCTCCTGCGGCGTGCGCGCCACCCTCGGCACAAGCAGCGTGCCGCCGTTGGCTATGGCCGAGACGAGCGTGGCCAACTGCACGGGCGTCACCTCGACTCCTTCGCCGTGCGCGCCCAGACGGCCGGCGTTGACCGAAGAAGAAAGAACGGGCAGGCGTCCCCGCGCTTCGTCTTCGTAGTTGATGCCCGTCTGTTCGCCTAAGCCAGCGCGGCGCGCGTAAGCTATCAACTTGTCTGCACCGACGCGCGCGCCCAAAGACTTGAAGTAATCATTATTGGAGACGGCCAGGGCGTCCGTCAGGTCAAGCGGCCCGGCCAGGGAGGGGACGCGCGTCTTCTCCGACGGGTCGAACGCTTTCTCGCCCAAGCCCGCGAGCGCCGTCACCAACTTCATGGTTGACGCGGGACTCCATGTGCGCCTGATGGCCCACTCCTGGTTGACGACGGCATAGACGCGGCCCGTGCCTGGGCTCATGACTACGACTGAGCCCGAGTGACCGGCGAGGGCCTCTATGCTTACGCGCCGCACCGAAGCATCTTCGCCCTCAGTATTGTCGCCCGCGATCAAGACGGCCGCTTCAGAGGGCAGCTTTGAGAGCGCAGCATTCACAGAGTTATTTACATGGCGCGGCTGCCCATCCTCTGCCGCGAGCGGCTGGCTTCGAGCCGTCTGCGATTCTCTTTGAGAGAGCACGGCGCGCGCACACAGCGCCGTGGTGAAAAGTATCGCGACGAAACAGAGCGCCAGGCCGAGGGACTTCGGCCTGTGCGGATTGGGCTCGGCCTCTAAGAGCCGGAGGATGCGGCTTCGCAGCTCGCCGCCCGTCGCAGCGACGGCCAATCGCGGCCCCCTCGTCCGAAGCCGCTCTATCTTCGTCAGCGCACGCGCATACACCAGAGCGTCAGCACAGACTCCGACCGCCAGGTCATCACACACATGCTCGCGCTCAAGGCGAATCCGCCCCGACACCCACCACACAGCCGGATGATAGAAGAGCAGCGTTTCGGCCACGGTCTGAAGCAGGTTGACGAGATAATCGTGCCGCCGTATGTGGGCCAACTCGTGCGCCAGCACGGCCTCCAACTGCTCCACGCTGAGCCCCGTCCAGGTCGCCGCCGGGACTAAAATCACAGGGCGCAGCCACCCAATCGCCGCAGGCACTTCGACCAGCGTGGATTCCAGCAGCCGCACGGGCTTTGTGATCTGAAGCCGGCGCGAAAGCTCTTTCAGCCTCTCCTGCCAGAACTCTGCGACAGGCTTTGTCTCGCGCCTCGTCAGGCGGCGCGTCAGCACCAGCCCGCCCAGCATGCGGGCCGAAAGCATAGATATTCCGGCCAGCCAGACGAGGCTCAGCCACGGGAGCAAGCCTTCCACCTCAGAGGCGAGCGGCGACCGCGTGAGCGCGACTCTCGCGCCTGTAGCCGAAGCTGAAGAGGACGACTCATCCTTTAGCGTGCCGCCCATGCCAACAGTCCGCCCGGAGCTTGTAGCTGGCCCAGCTCCTTGAGACATCTCATCGGCTTCAAAGCCCACGCCGGGCGCGCTCATCGTCCAGACGGTCAGGGCCGGGGAGAGCAACATCAACGCCAGCGCAAAGCAGTTGGCCGCGTAGCGCAGGCGCGCGTCTTTCCCCCGCAGCAAAGCGAGCACGGCCGCCAGCAGCAAGGCCACAACGGCTCCCTCCCAGAGGAAATGGAGCAGCGCCAGACCAAGCTCGCGCAAGTAAGGGTATGCCATTATGCCGACGAGTGATTTCACTTCGCACCTCCTCCTTCGAGCCTGTCGAGCAGGGCCTCGATCTGGGCCAGCTCCTTCTCCGAAGCAGCCTTCGTCGCCAGAGCTTGCATGACCAGACGTTTGGCCGAGCCGCCGAAGGCCCTCGCCAGAAGATCGGTGATGAGCTGCTGCTGCGTCTGCTCCTCGGACAAACGGGCGCGGTAAATCTGCGGCCGCTGCGAGTCGTCTCTTTCCACCAGCCCCTTCTCCGTCATGATCTGAAGCATCTTCAAGATCGTCGTATAGCCCGCCTCGCCCTTGTCGCGCGCCTCGTTGTACCAGTCGAGAATCTCGCGCACAGAGCCCGGCCCGCGCTGCCAGAGCACGCGCAGGATTGACAGCTCGGCATCGGTCGGGCGGGGCGGGAGCTTCTGTTTCTTTTTGCTCATGCGGCCTCCTTCAGCTACGAACCGCATTATTGACGAAACTCTTCGTCAATGTCAACGAAAACTTTCGTCAACCTGTCAAGCCCCGCACCCGAGCATTGCTTTATCCCGATGGTCTCTGCAAAAATCCCGGGCGGGTTCAATTGCCGAAGCGGAAGACAAAAGATATGAAAGTCAGGCCGTGGTGGTTCTACCAGCAATCGGGCGTCATCCCTTACAGGGTCGTGGAGGGGCGAGTAGAAGTTTTGTTGATTACGTCCAGGGGGAAGGGGCGCTGGGTTATTCCCAAAGGGGTGATCGATCCGGGAATGAGCGCCGCCGAGTCGGCGCGTAAGGAGGCTTACGAGGAGGCGGGCATCAAAGGCGAACTGTCGCGCGAGCCTCTGGGAGAATACCATTACGACAAATGGGGCGGGACGTGTGCGGTCAAGGTGTTCAAGATGGAGGTGCAACATCTGGTGGCGGCCTGGCCCGAGTTTACGGCGAGACGCCGAGAGTGGATGGCAGTAGAGACGGCCGCCCAGTCCGTCAAAGAGCCGCGACTTAAAAAGCTCATCCTGAAGCTGGGCCGTCAGGCTCTCAAGTGAGAGCCTGTGCGCTCGTCTCTGACGGCTCAGCCCCGGTTCGGATGCGGAAACGCGGGCGAAGTTGTCTTCTCATTCCGTTCGGCGGTAAGCTAACTCAACCCGGAGACTCGTCTTTCGGCAAGAAGGGGACGCGAGGAGGAAGCGATGGCAGCAAAAAGAGGCGCGGCGTCAGCAGCAGCAAGCGCGCCGCAAACGAAGGCTCTGAGGGGTGAGGCGACGAAGGAAGAGTTGCAAGAGCGCATGGACGAGGCGCGCGAATCCATCTCGGAGACGGTCACGGAGATCAAAGACACTGTCGTCGAGCAGTACGAATCCGTCAAGGAGAGCGTCGCCAATACGCTCGATTGGCGAGAGCAGTTTCGCAGCCATCCCGTAGCGTGGTCGGTAGGGGCGTTGTCGGTCGGCTACGTGATCGGCAACAGCATCGCCGCCGCCTGGAAGGGAGACAAGCATGACGATCAGTTGTTGTCGCACCTGGCGGCGCTCGGCGACCGCTTCTCGGATGAGCTGTCTAAGCACGGGATGAACATCCTGATGCCTGCCTTGACGGGAACCGTTCTGGTTCCGATGCTGACAAGCAAGCTGAACGAGATGTTCGGCATAGACCTCTCAGACCTTCCGCAACAGGTGTTGGCCCAAGAATCCCCTAAGAGCAAAGCTTCGGCGAAGGGCAAGAAAAAGAAGAAGAGTGATGGCGTGAAGAAGAACGGGAAGAAGAAGAAGAAGAGCCGGGCCGAATAGCACGGGCCGTCGCTCACGTTTGATTGGGCCCGTGCGCCTGTTTACTCAAGGTCGCCGGCTCGTCCGTTGACCCTTACGCTTCACGATCAATCATTCTGCCGAGGCAGCGGAGGCTTTGTCCTGCTCTTCATGACTGGACGGGGCTCGCCCTGAGGCCGTGGAGGTCTCGGGCTTCTCGGGGTGGGCTGCGGGCTCTGCCGCGAGACAATCTTTCAGGCGTGCGAGGAAGGCTGTCGTCTCCCACTTATGCCAGCGCGCGAGGGCTGCGCGAAAATGCCTGATGCGTTCTTTGACGAAATGGCGGAAGAGCCAGATGGCCGCGCGCTGCTGCGGCGGCTCGTTTGAATCAGGCTCGCTGGCCTCAGTCTCCGCCTGCGTCGCCTCATCGCCCACCTCTTCCGGATGAAGCTCATCCAAGCGTCTACCGAGCGCCGCGATCCAGATGTCGTAATCGTGCAACTCGCCCAGAGACCTTTGTAGCCCGGCGACCTCCTGGGCGAAGGGCGCTATTTGGCCGGGCCAGCAGGGAGAGAAAAGCTCCATCACATAGCGCAGCCGTTTGGCGGCAATGCGCATGCGATGAAGCGGCTCGGTCTCGAACGGCTGGTAGAGGCTGCGGCTGAGCTGGTGCAGCTCGTCGAAGCGGGAGAGGATGAGTTGCTGTCCGAACTCACGAAAGCTGCCCGCCCTAGCCTTCGCGCGCTTTCCGTGCCTGCCCTTCTTGCCCGCATCTCCCTGGGTTTCGTCCAACCGCGCGATAAATTTCTCTCGCAGCCTGTTGAGCGCCTCCTCAGTGATCGCCTCTTCCAGACACTTGCGAGCCTCGTCCCTGCGCGCGCGATGCTCGGCCGTCAGTTCTTCTATCTCTGCGGCCAGCTCGTCGTCTTCGGCCTTCGCCTGCAAACGCTCTAGCTCGGCAATGGCCACGTCCATATCGCGCACGGCCCCGAGCGCGTCGGCGATTGCCTTCAAGCGTCTGCGGGGGATGTTCTTGGGCAGGAGCGGCTGGAAATCTCGCAGGGCGCTGCGCAGGCGGCGAGAGGCTACGCGCATGGCATGCACGCCCTCTATATCACTCCAATCGAGCGCGCCAGAGCGCAGCGCGCACAACTCTTCCAGGCGCGCGTGCAAGACCAGCCGAGCGCCATCTGCGGCGCTCGCCTCGCAGTCCAGTCCACCGATGTCTCTTGCTTTTGCCAAAATCTTTCAGGCGGCCGTTGCGCGATGGCCAAACGTCAGGCTGCATTTGAAAGCCTCCTCGAACATGTCGCGCTTCTGGTCGGCGGCCAGTATCTCCTTGTCGCAATCCTCCGCCGCGCACAGTTGAATGTGAACCGACTGCCCGTCGCGAGCGCAGCGAATATCTCGGACGCGGCTGTCGTGGCTTCTATCGAGCGCGTCGGCGACGCGCAGGATGGCGCTCAAGCGACAGACGGTTTCCCTGTCGGGCTGTTTCAGGGCGGCATAGTCCGTGTGGCGCTCCTTCGGCGGAGCGCCCCTGTGATAGCGCGCGATGTTGGCTATGACTTCGCGCTCGGCCTCAGAGAAGCCCGTCAGCTCCGAGTTCTTAATCAGGTAGAGGGTATGTTTGTGATGAGAGTCGTGCGCAATGTGGTAGCCCACGTCATGCAGCAGTGAGGCGGCCGAGAGCAGCGTGCGCTGGTGGCGCGTCAGGTTCTCAGAGTCCGCCAGAGAGTCGAAGATGATCTCGGCGAATTTGGTGACCTGGTGCGCGTGCGCCTCTTCATAGCCGAAGCGGCGGCCCACAGCATGAACGCCGCGCAAGCGTTGATCTATGATGTCGGGCACGGGCGGGCGCGCTTCGGCTTCCATCGCGCGCAACCGATCAATGATCGCCCCTTCACGCAGAGCGAAGTCGCAGGAGCGCAAAAGATTGATGCTCAGGGCGCGCATGGCTCCTTCGAGGATTTGTCCTCCGGCGACGACGATCTCTGCGCGCTGGCTGCTAATGGCTGGCAAGTCCTTGCGCTCTGAGAGGCTCAGCTCGGCGACGCGACGATTGAAACGCTCAAGACGGCTGAGCACGATCTCTGCGCCTGCGGGCTGCGCGCCCTGCTCGGCCTCCGCGTCGCGCTGGGCCCGCAGCCGCAGGCTCTCGCCGATGGCCAGGATCGTGCCCGAAGTGCCGGTCGCGTGTTGCCAGCGCGCGCCGCGCAGCTCACGGCTCGGGCGCTCAAGCGCGGCGCGAACGGCGTCGCGCAGCGCGCGCAGCTCTTTCGCCTTGATAGGGTCTGAGGCCAGATAGCTTTCCGTCAAACCGACGGCCCCGAGCTTGACCGAGAACAGCTCTTCGGGCACGCCTTCTTTGACCAGGGAGATTTCCGTCGAGCCGCCGCCGATGTCTATGTTGATGAGCGATGCGCCCCTGGCGGCGCAGCCCTGTGCGGCGGCGATGCCGATCAGGCGCGCCTCTTCGACACCCGAGAGCACTTCAACGCGGACGCCCGTCTGCGCTTCGACTTCCCGGATGAACTCGGCTGCGTTACTGGCTTCGCGCACGGAGGCCGTGGCGATGGCGAAGACCTGTTCGGAACCGCGCGCTTCAGCTATGGAGCGAAAGCGTTTGATGCAATCCGTGGCGCGCTCTATGGCGTCCTCCGAGAGATGACCTTCGCGCAGAGTGTTATGGCCGAGGCGGACGGGCTCCTTCTCGCGCGCGAGCACGGCGAAAGAATCGCTGGCCGCCGCATCGACGACCACCAGCTTGATCGAGTTGGAGCCGATGTCTATGGCCGCGAGCTTCAAGCTGTGGTGGCTCCTTCCGCGCCCTCTTGTGCTCCCGCCGCTCCTGCTTCTTCGCGCTCGATGATGTAGGCCACTGAACGGCGCAGGTCTGCCGCGACGCGCCGCACGGAGCGCGAAGCGTCCACGACATGAAAACCGTACTCGCTCGTCATCAGGTCGAACTCCTTGAGCATCCGCTTTTGATAGGCGATGAAGCTATCGTAGAAATCCTCGCCGAGGTTTAAATCCATGCCCGATTCCCAGTAATCGAAGCCACGGCCGGAAGCGAGCACGCGCGTCACAAGCTCCTCGGGCGACTGCGGCTTCAGGTAGAAGACTGCGTCGGGGACGAGCGCGATGCCGTAGACGGAACGAATCCAGGCCGGGTCTGAGCCGCGCACGACGGCGCGCGCAATCGCCGAATAGATGTAACGGTCAGTGAGGACGACGAAGCCCGCGCGCAGGGCAGGCATCATCTGATTCTCAAGGCGGTCGGCGAAGTCCGTCGCGTAGAAAAGCTGCATCATCAGGCGGCCGAGCGTGTGGCCCCGCTTGGCCTCTTTGATGCCTCTGCCCGCAAGGGCCGAGCGCGTCATCCCCGTATCGAGCACGGCGTAGCCGCGCGACTCAAGCCAGGTGCGCAGCAAGCCTATGTGCGTGGAGCGGCCCACTCCGTCCGCGCCCTCTATGACGATCAGCTTGCCGCTCAAGGGCTCTATCTCGACGCCGGGCAGCGCCGTCCCGTAGAACTTCATCTCCTTCATAGGGCTCCTTCAGACGGCAGCCAGCGCCCTCTCCTTCTGCATCTCTCTCAGGTACGGGCCAACGATGCCGCGCATCTCGCGCTGCTGTTTGACGATTGAGCGCGTCGCGTCTATGACCGTGAGCCCGAACTCCTCGACCATGCGGTCGTACTCTTCCAGAATCCGGCCCTGGAAAATCCTGAAGCTCTCCTCCTCGTCGTCAGACCACCCCATGTCCATCCCGGCCTCGTAATATTTGAGGCGGGGACGGGCCGAGATGATTCTCTCTATCGCCACGTCGAGCGGGGCGCGAAAGAAGAAGGCGACCGTGGGCTTGACGGCGAAGCTGTACATCCGGCGCACCCACTGGCCGTCACAGCCGCGCGCCACGTCGCGCGCAAAGGCAGTGTAGATGTAGCGGTCTGCCAGGACTATAGCTCCGGCCTTCAAGGGGGGAATGATGTCGCGCTCCATGCGGTCGGCGAAGTCCGTGGCGTGCAGCAGAGAGAAGGTGGTGGGCGTAAACAAGCGCCGCTTCTTGGCCCGCTTCGTGATGTCCTTGACGAGCGGCGCGGAGTTCCACTCCGAGAAGAAGACGTTATAGCCCTCGGCCTTGAGCCATTGATAGAGCAGCGCCAGTTGCGTTGACTTGCCGCTTCCGTCCGTTCCTTCGACTACGAAAAGCCTGCCCGGATAACGATGGTTCCCGTATGATTTCATGCCTTCGACATTACAGAAAAAGTGTTACGGCGATGTAACACCGGCACGAGCTTCAGTCGACCCGACGCTTCGGCTCGTCGTAAGCGCGCCGCGCCCTGACGCTCTGGAACTCGTTTGTCTCGATGACGTATGCAGTCAAGTTATAGCCATAAACGCAGCCCGTATCAAGTCCGATGGCGCTGGGCCCAAGCCTCGGCTCGGGCGCTGGCCAGTGGCCGAAGAGCACCGTTCTTTCACCCTCGTAAGCCTCGTACCACGCGACACCCTCGCGGCTCGTACGATCTTCGCCGAGGGTGCGAAGCTCCGTCAGGTCTTCGACAGACTGCTCTTCGAGCGCGACGCCTGGGCGCACCCCGGCGTGCACGACCAGGTGAGAGCCCAGGTCAATCACGAGCGGCAGGGAGTCCAGGTAAGCAGCATACCTCTCGTGATCTGCCTCAAGCTCTCGGCGCGTCTTCTCCTGCGCCTCCTTCAAACGTACGGGCTCGCCGCGCCAGTGGCGAAGCAGCGCCAGGTCATGATTGCCTATCACGGCCGAGAAGCGGTTGTCCGTGCTGAAGAGGTCTAAGACCTCGCGGTTCTTTTCGCCCTTGACTATGAGGTCGCCGACCGAGATGACGCGATCACCGGGCCCGAGGCGCACCCGTTCGAGCAGCCTGAGCAGCTCGTCATAGCAGCCATGAATATCTCCGACGACAATCGTGCGCGGCTTCAATGTCCAGTCTTCCTTCGGCCCCGCGCCCGGGGATTCTAAAATCAATCTCCCGGCGTTATACTTCTAATCGCCACGATAATCTAGTGATGAGAGGCTTCCTCCTTCGCGGAGGCGGCCGAGGTGACGAGATGAAAACGCTTCTTCTCCTGCGACATGCCAAGTCTAGCTGGAAGGAGACCGGCCTGGATGATTTTGATCGTCCGTTGAACGGGCGCGGCCAGAAGGCTGCGCCGCAGATGGGGAAGTTCCTGCGCAAGCAGAAGGTGCAGCCGGAGCTTGTGCTCAGCTCCCCTGCCGAAAGAGCGCGCCAGACGACTGCCCTCGTCATGGAAGCGGCGAAACTCGCGGCCCCGCTCCGTTGTGACGAGCGAATCTACGAGGCGAGCGCCAGGCAGTTGCTCGAAGTCGTCTCGCAGATCGAAGAGGACGCGAAGGTCGTCCTGCTCGTCGGGCACAACCCCGGCCTCGAACAGTTATTAGAGCACCTCACGGGGGAGCGAGAAGCCCTGCCGACGGCGGCCCTGGCCCAAATCTCTCTGGACGTGGAGAAATGGAGCAAGGTGCGCGACAACAGCGGTCGCCTCGAACGCCTCGTCAAGCCGAAGGAATTAGACCTGTAACTTCCCTTGCAGGACAGCCCCCTTTTAGCGACGGCCGGATGAGGCGGCGCTGCCCTGCTGCGTGTGATCTGTCCGAGCCTTCTTCTTCTTCTCCGCCTGCGCGCGCGCCGCGTATCCTTGCGCGCCTCCATCATCAGATGCCTGAGCGTCGAATGAACCTCGACGCTCACATTGACCAACCTGCTCGAATCCACGCCTCTCTCCTCTTCCCGGCGAGAGAGGAGCGTCGGCACAGTTAAGGACGCAAACGGCGCTCTCGTCCTCGGCGCGAGCATAGTGGTGAAGAACCTCGTCAGGAGCCTTTTCGGGCCATCGCCAGAAAGTTTTAGTTCAGACGGATGTAACATCCCGTTCAGATGTATGTAATACCGCCGGGTTACTCTATCAAGTTCTTAAATCTGATCTCTGCCTTTGAAGGAAACGCTGATGCTTCTGTCGAAAAATGTATGCCTCCTGGCACGGGCTCTCCTGCTGCTCTCTTTGGCCGGGCTTGTGGCGGCGTGTCAAGGCGGTGGTGACGGGGCGGGCGGGCGAGTCTCGCTGCACGGCGCGGGCGCGACCTTTCCCTATCCGCTTTATCAAAAGTGGATGAGCGAATACGACAAGGTCAACCCGAACGTGAAGATCGATTATCAATCCATCGGCTCGGGCGGCGGCATCAAGCAGATTCAGGCGCAGACCGTTGACTTCGGCGCTTCGGACGCGCCGATGACCGACGACGAATTGAAGGGCGCGCCCGGCGAGCTGCTTCATATCCCGACTGTGCTCGGCGCAGTCGTCCTGACCTACAACTTGCAGGGCGTCTCTCAGCCCTTGAAGTTTTCGCCCGAACTGATCGCGGACATCTTTCTCGGCAAGATCAAACGTTGGGACGACGAGCGCATCAAGCAGGATAACCCCGGCGTCACGCTTCCCGCCGCAGACATAGGCGTCGTGCATCGCTCGGACGGGAGCGGCACGACCTACGTGTTTACGGATTACTTGGCGAGGGTCTCTGCGGAATGGAAAGAGCGAGTCGGCGTCAACAAGTCGCCGCAGTGGCCCATTGGTCAGGGCGGCAAAGGCAACGAAGGCGTGACGGGCCAGATCAAGCAGCAGCCCAACACCATCGGCTACGTCGAGCTGGCCTACGCCGTGCAGAACAAGCTGCCCGTAGCCCACATCAAGAACAGCGCAGGCAGCTTCATCGAGCCGACGATTGACGCCGTCACGGCCGCAGCCGCCGGTTCGGCCGCGACGACGCCGGAAGACCTGCGAGTCTCGATCACGAATGCTTCGGGCGCGACGGCTTATCCGATTGCAAGCTACACCTACATCCTGGCCTACAAAGAGCAGAAGGACGCGGCTAAGGGTAAAGCCCTGGTTGATTTCCTCTGGTGGGCCATTCACGACGGCGAGCGCTTCGCCAAAGACTTGCAGTACGCACCGCTCCCTGCGGAGATAGTCAAACGAGCCGCAGCCAGAATCAAGCTCATGACCTCGGGCGGTAAGCCCATCAGACAGTGAAGGCAGATGATGTCCAACCCGCAGCCAATACTTCCCACGCCTGCCCACGAATACGGGGCGAGCGCCCGCGTGTGGAGCCTCAGGCGCGCGCTCGTGCCGACGGGCAATAAGGGGGATGCTCTGTTTCGCGGCGCGCTCTTTTTGGCGGCGCTGCTGCTGCTCCTGATCGTCTGCGCCATGCTCTTCGAGATAGCCTCGAACTCCATGCTCTCCGCGCGCAAGTTCGGCCTGGGATTCCTGACCGGCACACAATGGAACCCTGTGACGGGAGAGTTCGGCGCTCTGCCCTTCATCTACGGGACGATTGTTTCTTCTCTGATCGCGCTCGTCTTAGCAGTCCCGCTCTCCCTGGGCGTCGCGGTCTTTCTCGTAGAGCAGGCCCCGCGCCACCTGGCTCGTCCCATAGCCTTCCTCGTCGAGCTGCTCGCCGCAATCCCTTCCGTAGTCTACGGACTGTGGGGCATCTTCGTCCTCGCGCCTATCTTGCGCGAGCACGTCGAGCCCTTCCTGGCGCGCTGGCTCGGCTGGCTCCCGCTCTTTCAAGGGCCCATCACAGGTATCGGGCTCTTCACGGGCGGCATCATCCTCGCCATCATGATTACGCCGATCATCTCGGCTGTGGTCAGGGACGTTTTGGCCGCAGTGCCCACGTCGCAGCGCGAAGCGGCTCTCGCTCTCGGCGCGACGAAGTGGGAGACGACGCGCGTGGTGCTGGCTAACGGAGCGACAGGCATTGCCGGTGCGATCATCCTCGGTCTTGGGCGTGCGATTGGCGAGACGATGGCTGTGACGATGGTGATCGGCAATCGCGCGCACATCAGCGCCTCTCTGTTCGAGCCCTCCTACACCATCGCCAGTGTCATCGCCAACGAGTTCACGGAAGCGACCGAAGAACTGTACCTGAGCGCGCTCGTAGAGATCGGGCTGATCCTCTTTCTCGTCACTTTCCTGGTCAACGGGGCGGCGAAGCTCCTGGTGTGGAGCGTGACGCGCGGGACGAGCGGCGCGGCGAGGGCCGGATGATGACCGATTCCGGACAGAAGCACACGCGTCATTCAAGGAGCGCGCAAAACCTGCGGCGCGTCGTGAATGCTTTGATGACCGGCTTGACTGCCGTCTGCGCCCTCTTCGCCGTCGCCGTGCTCGTCCTGATTCTAGGCTACATAGCCTGGCGCGGCATCTCTTCCATCAACCTCCAATTCCTGCTCGATACGCCGAAGCCTGTGGGCGAAGGCGGCGGCATAGGCAATGCGATTGTGGGCACGCTCGTGCTGCTCGGTCTGGCCTCTGTGATGGGCCTGCCCTTCGGCATCGCGACGGGAATTTATCTGGCCGAGTTCGGCGAGGGGAGATTTGCGAGCGTCGTTCGGTTTGTCGCAGACACTTTGACGGGCGTGCCCTCCATCGTCGTCGGCGTCTTCGCCTACACTTTGATCGTGCTCCCGATGAAACAGTTCTCGGCCTTTGCCGGGGCCGTGGCGCTCGCGCTCATCATGATTCCGATTGTCACGCGCACGACCGAAGAGATGATTCGGCTGGTTCCGACATCTCTGCGCGAAGGGGCGCTCGCCCTGGGTGCGCCGCAATGGAGGGTGACGCTGGGTGTGGTGCTGCCGGCGGCCGCTTCGGGGATAGCGACGGGAGCCATGCTGGCCGTCGCGCGTATCTCCGGAGAGACAGCGCCGCTCCTGTTTACAGCCTTCGGCAGCCGATTCTTCAGCTTCAGGCTGGACGCGCCCATTGCCAGCCTGACCGTGCAGATTTATAACTACGCCATCTCGCCTTATGACGAGTGGCACGCACAAGCCTGGGCGGCGACGCTCGTCCTGATGACTCTGATTCTCATCATCAATATTACCGTCCGTTTCTTTACGCGTCAGAGATTTTAGAGGCCAGAATGTCAACTCCTACCACAGCGCCGAGACCCTTCACGGCCGGAGCGAGAGAGCGCCTCCTGCGAGAGGACGCGGCCGACAGGCCCGCCCCGAGCAAGATCACCGTGCGCGGCCTGAGCTTTTACTACGGCTACACGCAGGCGCTCACAAACATCTCCCTGGACATTGCGGAGCGCGTCGTGATGGCTTTCATAGGGCCGTCGGGCTGCGGCAAGTCAACCTTCCTGCGCACCTTGAATCGGATGAACGATACGATTCCGGGGACGCGCGTCGAGGGCCAGGTCTTACTCGACGGCGAGGACATCTACGCGCCCGAGACGGACGTGGTGGACTTGCGCCGACGTGTCGGGATGGTCTTTCAGAAATCGAACCCGTTCCCGAAATCTATTTTCGATAACGTCGCTTACGGGCTCAGGATTAACCGGCTGGCGGCGAACAAGCTTGAGTTGGAGGAGCGTGTCGAAGAGGCTCTGCGCGACGCGGCGCTCTGGACTGAGGTCAAAGACCGCTTGAAGGCATCGGCCCTCGGCCTCTCGGGCGGCCAGCAGCAGCGCCTCTGCATTGCGCGCGCCCTGGCCGTGCGGCCCGAAGTCGTCCTGATGGACGAACCGGCCTCGGCCCTCGACCCGATGGCGACGCAGAAGATCGAAGAGTTGATCGTCGAGTTAAAGAAGCAGTACACCATTGTCATCGTCACGCATAACATGCAGCAGGCGGCGCGCGTCTCCGACGAGACGGCCTTTTTCTGGCTCGGCAAGCTGGTCGAGATCAACAAGACCGAGAAGATATTTACCGCGCCCAACGAAAAGCTGACCGAGGATTACATTACGGGGCGTTTCGGTTAAGGCGGGTTCGACATAAAATATAATCGGCAGAAGCCGCGCTCAAGGGGAAAGGGAGTTTTAGATGGAATACCACAGAATACTTGATCGGGAGCTGGACGCCTTGCGCGACCGCGTGCTGCTCCTGGGCGGCGAGACCGAGACGGCTTTGCAGCGCGCCATCTATGCGCTCGTCGAGCGCGACTCGGAGACGGCCCGTGAGGTGCTCAAGGCCGACGACGCGATAGATCAACTGGAAGTCGAGATAGACCGCCTGTGCGTGGACATGATCGCCCTTCGCCAGCCCGCCGCGCGTGACCTGCGCTTCGTTATCTCCGTAGCGAAGATCACCCCTTTGCTCGAACGCATGGCCGATCACGCCTGCAACATCGCCCGCGTCGCCATAGACCTCAACGACGAGCCGCAGCTTGAGACTTACGTTGACCTGCCGCGCATGGCCGCGAATGCTTCGAGCATGCTGCGCTCGGCCCTCGACGCCTTTACTTCCGTTGACGCTGCGGCCGCGCGCGCCGTCATCGCGCGCGACGACGAGATAGACGATCTTTACGACCGCATCTTTCACGAACTGATAAACCTGATGGCCACCGACCCGGCGACGACGACCAGGGCCGCGCGCCTGCTCTTCGTCGCCAAACACATAGAGCGCATAGGCGACTACGTCACGGACATCTGCGAGCTGACGGTCTACATGGCCGAGGCGGCTTTCATCAAGCACATGAACTGAAAGGAAAGGGGTGAGGGATGAGGGAATGAATTAAGAGCTAAAGCTTTTCATCACTCATCCCTCATCCTTCAAATGATGCTCAGACCGATACTGATTATCGAAGACGACCCGGACATTGCTGAGAACCTGCGCTACAACCTTGAGCGCGAGGGCTTAAAGGCAATCGTCGCCGAGACGGGAGAGAAGGGCTTGCTCGCCGCCTTAGACCCGCAGGGCCCTCCGTCGGTCGTCATCCTGGACTTGATGCTTCCAGGCATGAGCGGGACGGATATTTGTCGCCGCCTGCGCCGCGAGCCCAGGACGCGCCGCACGCCGATCATCATGCTGACGGCGCGCACTGCCGAAGCAGACCGCGTCGCCGGCCTAGACCTCGGCGCGGACGATTACATCACGAAGCCTTTTTCGGTGCGCGAGCTGATGGCCAGAGTCCGGGCCGTGCTGCGCCGCGTAGACGAGCACGCGGCCGCCGTCTACCAGGACGAGCTGCTGCGGATTGATTACGCCGACATGCTTGTCACCTGCGAAGGCCAGGCCGTGAAGCTCACCCGTAAAGAGTTCTCGCTGCTCACCACCCTGGCCCGAAGCTCCGGTCGCGTCGCCACGCGCCAGCGACTCCTAGACGACGTGTGGGGCCATGAATATTACGGCGACGTACGCACCCTGGACGTACACATTCGCCGCCTCCGCCAGAAGCTCGGCCCCTGCGGCGACTGCATAGAGACGGTCATCGGCGTCGGCTATCGCTTCGCAGGCTGCTCACAGCGCACTCAGGATAAAGAGAAAGACGAAGCCGCGCCTGGGCTCTAACGAGTGCCGCCGAGGTGATTGCCCTGTGTGGAGGGTTTGGACGACTGCTCTGTGCGCGGCTGGTCTGCTGGCGTGGCGTCCGTGTCGGCGGCCTTCCTGCGGGAGTAGATGTAGCTGTCGCGCGCAGTGACGACGAAGCTGGGCTGGCGGACGCGCACCTTGATTTGACGGCTCTGGCCTGCCTGGCCGGGCGACCTGCACAAAGGATTGACTTCCGTCTCGCCCTCAGCCGAAACCTCGTTCGCGGTCGTGTCTGTGGAATCGCGGATGTCCGAGTTGATGACGGCAGCGGCGCTTCCGGTCTGCGCGTTGCGGCTGCGGCCCGACTGGGCCAACGAGCTACCAGGCAAACAGGTGAGCGCAAACAGCAGGAGCCATAGGGCTGCGATCTGTCTCATAGGACTCCTTACTTCTATTTAAGTTTGAGGTAACCGCGGCGGAGATTCCCGCTTGAGCAGTTCGCGCAGCTTCATCCGGGCCTTGTGCAGTTGTGACTTGCTGGTTCCGACGGAGTTGCCGCACAGCGCAGCGATCTCGGAATGCTCGTAGCCTTCTATGTCGTGCAGGATAAAGACTGCGCGGTAGCCGGGCGCTAGTTGGGCCAGCGCGCTGTCGAGGGCCAGGCGGTCAACGGCCTGTAGAGTCTGGCTCGCCATCTCGGCCCTGACGGGCACGGGCTCAGGCATCTCTCCGTCTTCGGTCGTCTGCTCGCGCCAGACCGAGTGCTTGCGGAAATGCATCAGCACTTGATTGGTCGTCAGGCGATAGAGCCAGGTCATCAGGGCCGAGTCGCCGCGAAAGCTGCCGATCTTGTGATAGATTTGAATGAAAGCCTCTTGCGTCAGGTCTTCGGCCTCGGCCACGCAGTTAGTCATCCGCAGGCAGAGATTATAGAGGCGGCGGTGATAGCGCCCGTACAACTCCTCGAAGGCTTGCATCTCACCGGCCGCGACGCGGCGGGCCAATTGATAGTCGTATTGCGAAGCCGTCAGCTCAGTCGTCTTCTCAGCCCCGCCGGGCCAGATCGCTTGGGCTTCACCGAACGTTGTTGCTTGATCCGTCATTTTCCAGTGTCCCCCGCGCGCGAGCCGATGCGTCGTCGCCGTTTGTCTTGAAAGAGGCTTTCGCTGATGCTCGACTTGGACGCGGATTTCTCGAAAGAGAGCGTAAAGAGTTGGTCAACGGAACGTAAAGTTTTGTAAACGCCAGAGGCGAAGGGCTCAAAGCCGCAGCGCGACGAGAGAGACAGCAGAGAGGGAGACTACCTATGTACAAACTCTCTGCTGCCTCTCTCGTCGCGCCGCGAGCCCTGCGGTCGGCCTATTCCGCTTTAGGGCTGCTCGCTCTGACGCTGCGCTTCGCGCTCGCGATGGCGCTGCTCGAACTCCTGCCGCTTGGCCGCGAGCTGCGTCTTTTGCTCCGGCGTCAGGACGGCGAAAATCTGCGACATCATGCGCGCATGAGCGACTTCCAACTCGACCTGAATGTTGGCCCTGGCCTGCGCCGCCGTTCTCACGGCCGCTTCGTCGAACGTCCCAGACGTGAGCGGATCTCCCTGGCTTTCGTGCAGCGTTCTGAGCTGCTCGCGCAAGGACTTGGTGCTCTCGGCAAAGCTGTCGTTGATCTTCTTGATCTGCGCCTTCTGCTCGTCCGTCAGGTTGAGGTCTTTGGCGATTGGGCCCAGGCCGTCGCGCGGTGGCCCACCAGGCCCGCCGCGAAAGCCACGTTCATGCGGCCCGCCGGGCCCCGGAGGCCCTCCCGGCCCCTGCGAAAATCCGACTATCGCCAACATCAACAGGAGCGCGCCCGCGTGCAGCACAGCGCCGCTCATTCTCTTCCAGCTTAGTCTCATCTTTCTCTCTCCTCTTCAATCTTTAAAGTTCATTGCGCCGCTTTCGCCCCGGCCCCTCTGTGGCGCGACTGCGCGCTCGTGCTCTCGTCCGGGGATTTGAACCTCTTTATCGCGACCCGGTGTTTTGACGTGAATCTACACCATTAAGACGTAAAGAGTCCGTGAATGGTCTGTAAAGTTTTGTAAAGGCCGGGGCCCCTCACGTTGACGCTTCTTTACACAGGCGGAAGGCGTAATTAAGGTAGAATGAGCTTTGAAAGAGGAATGAGATAGAGACTATGCAGCCGGTGCTGGTGATTGACGACGACGTGGGACTCTGCGAACTGGTCGCGGAATACCTTGAGCCGGAAGGATACAAAGTCGAAGCCGTGCATGACGGCGAAGCCGGTGTCGCACGCGCGCTCTCGGGCGAGCACGTCCTGGCCGTCCTGGATTTTATGCTGCCCGGCATCAACGGCTTCGAGGTCTTGCGCCGCGTGCGCGCTCGCTCGCGTCTTCCGATAGTGATGCTGACGGCGCGCGGCGATGACCTGGACAGAATCGTCGGCCTTGAGATCGGGGCCGACGACTATTTGCCGAAGCCCTTCAACCCGCGCGAGCTGGTGGCGCGCATCAACGCCGTCCTGCGCCGGGCGCGACCCGAGGAGCGCGAAGGGCGCGAGGCCGGCGGCCGGATGACGGTCGGCGACATTGAGCTTGAGACGGGCACGCGTGTGGTGCGCCGCGCGGGCGAGATGGTTGAGCTGACGGTGGTCGAATATGACCTGCTCTACGCCCTGCTGCGCTCGGCCGGTCTCATCGTCACTAGGGAAGAGTTGGCGAAGGAGGTGCTCGGCAGAAGCCTTTCGCCGTTCGACCGCAGCATAGACATGCACGTCAGTCACCTGCGCAAGAAACTGGGCCATCGAGTAGAGGGCGTCGAACGCATTAAGACCATACGCGGCGTCGGCTACATCTACGCCGCCGCGACGGAAGCGCGGCCAGAGTAACGGCAGGAGCAGAAGGACTGCTACGGGTTGCGAAGTCTCTTTCTAAAAATCTTTCTCTGGTTCGGCCTCGCGATGGTGCTCGTCAACGTCGCCTCCTTCGTCACGGGCGTCTTCACCGAGCGACAGTTTCACCCTCCGCGCCGCAACCCGGCCGCCCCGATGTTCGGCCTCTATGCGCAGACGGCCGCCGAGATTCTTGAAAGAGACGGGCGCGGGGCGCTCGCCGATTACCTCTTGCGAGTCGAGCGCGCTTCCGGCGTTCGCGCCGCAGTCCTGGACGAAAGCGGAGAAGAGCTGGCCGGGCGTCCCCTCTCCACGGAGGCGAAGGAGCTGGCCCGGCGCGCGAGCGCGAGCGGCCCTTTCATCTTCGAGCCCCCGAGGCCGCATCAGCCGCCGCTCGCAGCCCAGCTTGTACGCTCGCCGCGCGGCGCGCTCTTAATCCTCGTCGGCGAACTGCCCAGGCCGGAGTTTCCCGGCCCCGAGCCGCCGCGACTCGGCGAGCCCGGCTCACTTCTCTTCGGACTGCGACAGTTGGGCCCACGCCTGCTGGCCGTGCTGGTGATCGGCGCGCTCTTCTGTTACGGGCTCGCGCGTTACCTGGCGACGCCGATAGTCAAGCTGCGCGGGACTACCCGGGAGCTTGCGGACGGCAACCTGACGGCGCGCGTCAGTCAGGGGTTGATTCGCAGGCGCGACGAGATAGGCTATCTCGGACGCGACTTCAACCTGATGGCCGGGCGCATTCAATCCCTGGTCGAGGCGCAGCGTCGCTTGCTCGGGGACATCTCGCACGAGCTGCGCTCGCCGCTCGCGCGCCTTCGCGTGGCTTTGGAGCTGGCCCGCCGCCGCGCTGTAGGCGCAGAAGCCGCTCCCGCCCTGGATCGCATGGAGCGCGAGGCCGAAACCATCAACGAGATGATCGGACAACTGCTCACGCTCGCGCGCGTAGAGATCGGCACAGAAGGGTTGAAGAACGTGCGCGTTGACCTCTGCGCACTCCTCAGTGACGTGGCCGACGACGCGGACTTCGAGGCTCGCAGCCGTGGGCGCTTCGTGCGCGTCACGGCCTGCGAGGCTTGCACCACGACCGGCGTCGCAGAGCTTCTGCGAAGCGCCGTCGAGAACGTCGTGCGCAACGCCGTGCGTTATACGGCCGAAGGAACGACCGTCGAAATCTCTCTCGCCATTGAGACCGCAGGCCGTGAGCGAAGGGCCATCATCGGCGTGCGCGATTTCGGGCCCGGCGTGCCTGCCGAAGCCATTAACGACATCTTTCGTCCTTTCTACAGAGTGGAAGACGCACGCGACCGGCAGACCGGAGGAAGCGGCCTCGGCCTGGCCATCGCCGCGCGCGCCATACACCTGCACGAAGGAACGATCACGGCCGCCAACGCGCCCGGCGGCGGCCTCACGGTCGAGATCAGCCTGCCCGTCAGACAGTAACCCCTTCGGGCTTGGACTTGACGTGCAGCGTCTAAAGAGCGAGAGTGCAGGCATACGCTAACTCAATTCGATTTATATCGCAGGAGGGATTTATGACGGCGAAGGTTTATGCGGAGGACGTTCGGAGGCTGGCCGAGGAGAATGAGAATTTCCGGCAGGTGTTGTTCACGACAGAGCTATCGCAGCTTGTTTTGATGGCCATTGCGGCGGGCGAGGAGATAGGCGAAGAGACGCACGAAGGTATAGATCAAGTGCTGGCCTTCGTCGCGGGCGAAGGCGAAGCTGTGATCGAGGGCGAGCGTCTTCCGGTGCGTGCCGGAAGCGTGGTGGTCGTCCCTTCGGGGACGCGCCATAATTTTGTGGCGACGGGCGGCTCGCCGCTCAAGCTCTACACAGTCTACGCGCCGCCCGAACACCCCGACGGCACTATCCACCGCACTAAGGCTGAAGCGGACGAGTACGAACGCGAGCATCACCATTGAACTCCGTAGAGGCCGGGTTGAGCCTGCAAAAGTCCTGTAGCTCATGGCGATTTACGTAGGGACATCGGGTTGGAGCTACGATCACTGGCGCGGAGTGCTCTATCCGGCGGACGCAAGCGTGGGCGCGCGGCTCGGCTTTTATACGCGCCATTTTCAGACGGTCGAGCTGAACAGCAGTTATTACCGTTGGCCGCGCGACGCCGCCTTCGTGCGATGGCGGAGAGAGGTTCCGGAAAACTTCCTGATGACTGTGAAGGCTCCGCGCGGGCTGACGCACGGCGCGCGCCTCTACGGGCCCGAGCGGTGGGTGGAGAGGATCGGCAGAGCCCTGGCCCACCTGGGCCCAAAGCGGGGCGTGCTGCTCGTGCAGTTGCCGCCGCAGCTCGCTTACGATCATGCCCGCCTGGACTATTTTCTGCGCGTGCTGCCCGCCTGGCTCAAGGTCGCTCTTGAGTTTCGCCACCCGAGCTGGCACAGGGAAGAGGTTTTCGGCCTGCTGGAAGCGAGGGGCGCTGCTTACTGCGTGATGAGCGGCGCGCACCTGCCCTGTATTCTTCGCGCCACCGCGCCTTTCGTCTACGTGCGACTGCACGGGCCGGACACGAATCATCTATACGCCGGCTCGTACGCGGACGCGGAGATGCACTGGTGGGCCCAGCGTGTGCGGGAGTGGAGCGGGATGGGCCGCGATGTCTTCGTCTATTTCAATAACGACGGAGGCGGCAACGCCGTGCGCAATGCCGCGACGCTGCGGCGTATATTGGGAGTATGAAAAGTAGAGTCGCAGACCCAGGCAGGCCCGCGCGAAGCGTGAGCGCGAGCGGCGCATTGAAGTTCGACCCGCGCGAGGCCATACGTCACCTCTCGGCAGCAGACCCGAAGCTGGCGAAGCTGATCGCCGTGGCCGGGCCTTTCGAGCTTGAGCTGCGGACGATGCACAATCTCTTTGAAGAGCTATCGAGAAACATTATCTACCAGCAGCTTCACGCGACGGCCGCCCGCGCCATACACGAGCGCCTCCTGGCGCTCTTCGGAGGCGGCCGGCTGCGCCCTCAAGAGGTGCTCGCCGCGACCGACGAAGCGTTGCTCGGCGCTGGCTTATCGAGGGCCAAGGTGGCGGCCCTCAGAGACCTCGCCGTCAAGACCGTGGACGGAACAGTGCCGAAGACGCTCGCGCGCCTTGAGCGCATGGAAGACGAAGAGATCATCGAGAGGCTCGCGGCCGTGCGCGGCATAGGACGCTGGACTGTCGAGATGCTGCTGATATTCAGGCTGGGACGCCCCGACGTGCTGCCCGTCGGAGACCTGGCGATCAGGAAAGGCTACGCGCTCATGTACGGGTTGAAAGAGATGCCGACGCCGAAAGAGCTGCTGCTGCGGGCGGAGCCCTGGCGGCCCTTCCGCACGGTCGCAAGCTGGTATTTGTGGCGCGCAGTCAAGCTGCCTGCGGAACTGCTGCCGGTATAAGGGAGCATTAGAAGCCCCGTTGGGTGCTAAAGTCTTTCGCCCCCTACGGGGCTTTTCGCACCTGGGCTTGTGACCTTGAATCGTCCGGCGACGTTGGCTATGGTCGTGACCAGCTCTTCAGGCTCTAAAGGTTTGGCGAGGTGCATCTGGAAGCCTGCGGAGAGGGCGCGGGCGCGGTCTTCCGGGCTGGCGTAGGCCGTGAGCGCGACGGCCGGGATCTGCCCGCGCTGCGCTTCATCGAGCGCGCGAACCTTCTTAATCAAAGAGTAGCCGTCTTCATCCGGCAGACCGATGTCGCTGATGAGAAGGTCTGGCCCCCAGGCTTGCAGGGCGTCGAGTGCTTCGGAGACCGACTCGCAGCCTTTGACCTGCGCGCCGCATTGGGCCAGGACGGCCGTTATCAGCTCGCGGCTATCGGCCTCGTCATCCACGACCAAAATGCGCAGGCCGTCGAGGACGGGCGAGAACTTGAACGTCTGCGAAGCATCGCTGCCGGGCGCGGACTGAGCTTGCGCCTCCATCTCGGACTTGCGCATGCCGACCCTGAGCGGCAGCTCTATGGTAAAGGTTGCGCCGCGCCCCTGCCCTTCGCTCTGGACTTTGATCGTTCCGCCGTGCAGCTCAACCAGGTGGCGCACTATCGCCAGGCCAAGTCCGAGCCCGCCGTGCTTTCTGGTCGTAGAGCCGTCGGCCTGACGGAAGCGGTCGAAGATGAAGGGAAGAAACTGCGGCTCGATGCCCTGGCCCGTGTCGCTCACGGTGATGCGCGCATGAGAGTCCGTGCGGTCAAGGCGGACGGTGACTCGGCCGCCGTCGGGCGTAAACTTGACGGCGTTGGAGAAGAGGTTCCAGACCACCTGTTGCAGGCGGTTCGAGTCGCCCGAGACCCTGCTCGCATCGCGCTCCAGGCTCACGTCGAAGCGAATCGCCTTGGCTTCGGCCGCCGGGCGCATCGAATCAATGGCCGCCTCTATGATCGACACGAGGTCAACGGGATGAAGCTCAAGCCGAAGCTTTCCGGTGATGATGCGCGAAACGTCCAGCAGGTCGTCTATCAACTGCGACTGCGCGCGCGCGTTACGCTCTATGGTTTCCACGGCGCGGGCAATATTGCTTTCGTCCAGCCTGTTCGTCCGCAGCAGGTGGCTCCACCCGAGAATGGCCGTCAAGGGCGTGCGCAGCTCGTGCGAGAGCGTGGCGAGGAACTCGTCCTTGGTGCGGTTGGCCCGCTCGGCCTCGGCGCGCGCCGCCTGCTCGCGGATCAGCATCCGCGCCCGCTCTTCTTCGGCCTGCTTGCGCTCGGCCACCTCCTGTTGCAACTCGGCTGCGTGGCGCTGCGCTTCTGTATAGAGCGTCGCGTTCTCGTAGGCTATGGAGACCTGCGTCGCTAAAGTTACGGCCAAACGCTCGTCCGCTTCGCTGAACTCGTCCGCGCCGAGCTTGTCCGTCAGGTAGACCCAGCCGTAGACCTTTGCGGAAGAGAAGATCGGCGTGCCGAGGAAAGAGCGCGCCGCCGCGCCGTGCGCCGGCAGAAAAGCGCCTTCGAGGAGCGGATCGTTTTCCGAGAGACGAAGCGGCCGTCGCTCCCTGAGCAAAGTGCCCAGGAGCCCTTTATCCCACATCGGCGGCGGTTCGTCGTCCGGCTCTTTGCCTCGCTCTTGCCCGCCCACGTCGCTGCTGCAAAAGAAATATCTGAGGCTTGAGGCGTGGCCGTTGAGGACGCCGACGCAGGCGTGGGCCGCGCCGACGATGTCGCGCGCGGCGTGACAGAATTTTTCGAGCACGCGCGAAGGGTCATGCTCGGCCGAGAGCTGTTGGCCCAACTCTATGAGCATACCCAAACGCTGTAGGTTGGCGTTCTCAAGCTCAAGGTTCTTCTCATGGAGCAGCTCTGCCTGCCGCTTGATCTCCTCCGTCTTCTTGAACAGCTCGACGAAGACGGCGACCTTCGAGCGCAGGATGTCTGGCTCGACAGGCTTCAGGATGTAGTCAACAGCGCCGAGCGAGTAGCCTCTGGCGATGTGACGATTGCCCATGCTGTCGGCCGTGAGGAAGATGATCGGGATGTCGCGCGACTTCTCGCGCCCGCGAATGAGGGCGGCCGTCTCAAGCCCGTCAATGCCGGGCATGTAAACGTCCAGCAGGACGACCGCCACGTCCGTGTTGAGCAGGTAGCGCAACGCCTCGTCGCCCGACGTGGCTTTGACCAAGTTCCTGTCCGGCCCCTCAAGGATGGCTTCGAGCGCCATCAGGTTCGTCAGGCTGTCATCCACCATCAGGATATTGATTTTTTCCGACTCATCTTGCATGTAACAACCTCTGAGTGGGATGACACAGCCCGTTCAGGAAATGGGCCATCTCCTGAAGCGGTAAGATGCGGTCAACCGCTGTCGCGGCGACGGCTGCCTCCGGCATCGCGCGCGATTCGGCGCTCGCCGGGTCTTGGACGACCGTAAAGCCGCCGAAGCTCTTGATGCGCGCCAGGCCGCGCGCCCCGTCCCGATTCGCGCCCGTCAGGATGACGCCGACCGCTCGCTCCTTGTAAACCTCCGCGGCCGACTCGAACAGCACATCAATCGAGGGGCGCGCATGCCCGACGGGCGCGTCCGTCGAGAGCGCGAAGATAGATTTCTCGATCAGCAGGTGATAGTCGCGCGGCGCGAGATAGACGCGCCCCGGCTCGACCTTCTCCTTGTCGTTCGGCTCCGTGAGCGGCAGCGGGCTGCGCTTGCGCAGGAACTCGCACAACCCGTCGTCGGCATCCTTCTTGCGATGCTGCACGACGACGACGGGCAGCGGGAAATCCTCGGCCAGTCCGGGCAGCAGCACTTGCAGCGCAGAGAGCCCGCCGTAGGATGCGCCTATGCAGACGATCTCAAAGGCCACGCTTATCGCACCTTTCGATAGAGCTTGCTATGGCTATCCAGTCGCTCGTAAAAAGCCTCGCGCGGAGTAAACTTCAGCGACTCCTTATTGCCCAGGCCGAGCACGCCGAACATGCTCAGGCTCCCGTAGATCAGGTTATGCACCCGCTCCTGCAAAGCCTTGTTGAAATAGATCATCACGTTGCGGCACAGGATGACGTGAAACTCGTTGAAGGAGCCGTCGGTCGCCAGGTTATGCTCGGCGAAGACGACGTTGGTCTTCAGCGAGGGATGAAAGATCACGTTGTCGTAATGGGCCGTGTAATAATCCGAGAACTCGTGCTTGCCTCCGGCCCTCATGTAGTTGCTCGTGTATTCCTGCATCGTCGCCAGCGGGAAGATGCCCTCCCTGGCTTTTCGTAAGACCTCGTGGCTGATGTCCGTGGCGTAGATGACGCACTTGCGATAGAGCCCTTCCTCCTGCAACAGGATCGCCATCGAGTAGACCTCTTCGCCCGTCGAGCAGCCGGCGTGCCAGATACGCACGGTCGGATAGGTCTTCAGCAGCGGCACGATCTTTTGCCGAAAGGTCAGGTAGAATTCGGGGTCGCGGAACATCGAGGTGACGTGCACGGAGAGGCCCAACAGCAACCTCTCCATGCACGCCGCGTCGTGCAGCACGCGATCCTGGTAGCTCGAAACGGTCTCGATCTTCTCGGCCCGCATCCGTTCCAGGATGCGCCGCTTCAAAGAGGCCGGAGAATACTCGCGAAAATCGAAACCGTAATAGCGATAGAGCCCTTCGAGCAGGAGCGCTATCTCTATGTCTTCGAGCTCCGTCTGTTCTACTTGCGGCAGCGCGCTCATGCTTGCATCTCATCCTGCTGGCGGTAGAGCCAGACCCGCAGGAGCGAAAGCAGTTGGTCTACGTCCAGAGGCTTGGAGATATAGTCGGAGGCTCCGGCCTCTATGCAGCGGTCGCGGTCTGCCTTCATGGCCTTGGCCGTCAGCGCAATGATCGGAAGCTGCGCGAACTGCGGCATAGAACGAATCTCACGAATCGCCTCGTAGCCGTCCATCCCAGGCATCATGATGTCCATCAGGACGACCTCGATGTCGGGCGTGCGCTTGAGGATGTCTATGCCCTCCTGCCCGTTCTCGGAGTGAACGACCTGCATATTGTGGCTTTCGAGCGCGCTCGTCAAAGCGAAGATGTTGCGCACGTCGTCGTCCACGATCAGGACTTTGCGTCCCGCGAGCACTGGGTCGCGGCGATGCAGTTGTTCGAGCATGCGCCGCTTGGGCTCCGGCAGGTTGGCTTCGACGCGATGCAGGAAGAGAGCCGTTTCGGCCAGCAGGCGTTCGGGCGAGCTTGCTTCCTTGACGATGATGGCGTCGGCCACCTTCCTCAGTTGCGTCTCTTCCCTGGCCGTCAGCTCCTTGCCCGTGTAGATGATGATCGGAAGGTCTGCGCGCCCCAGCTCCTTCTGAATCGTCTCGATCAACTCGAAGCCGGTCATGTCGGGCAACCTCAGGTCAAGCACCATGCAGTCGAAGGGCTCTTCCTTGAGCGCCGAGATGGCTTCAGCGCCGGTCGCGACCGCGGTCGTGACGACATCGCCGTTGCCGATCAGCTCGACTATGCTCATGCGCTGCGTGTCGTCATCTTCGACGACGAGCAGCTTGCGAACACGGCGTTCGGCAAAGGCCGCTATCTGATCGAAGGCCGTGGCGAGGTCTTCGCGGCTGACGGGCTTTTGCAGGTGCGTGATCGCGCCGAGGTGCAGGGCCCTCTGCCGCTGCTCTTCGCCCGAGATGATGTGAACGGGGATGTGGCTCGTGTCGGGGTTGTGCTTGAGACGGTCGAGCACAGTCCAGCCGTCACGGTCGGGCAGCTTGATGTCGAGGGTGATGGCGTCCGGCTTGTACTTGCGCGCCAGGGCAAGCGCCTGGTCGCCGCGCGTCGCGATCACTCCCTTGAACCCCTTCTCGCGCGCGAGGTCAAGCAGGATGCCTGCGAAGTTGACATCGTCTTCGACAATCAGCACAACCCTCTCGCCGTCGAAGATGGAGTGACGATCATCGCTGATCTCTATCACCTCGTCGGGAGCAAACATATCGACGCTCGAAACGGCGCTCGGAGTCCAACTCTTCGCCGCATCGGCTGTGACCGGGCGCGTCGCGTGCAGTTGCGAAGTGCCGCCGCCCCCACCACCATTGCCCGAAGCGTTCGGCGCGTAGTCCCTGGGCAGGTAGAGCGTGAACATGCTGCCCTCGCCGGGCGTGCTGACGACGCGGATTTCGCCGCCGAGCAGGCGCGCGATCTCGCGGCTGATCGAAAGGCCGAGGCCCGTCCCGCCATACTTGCGGCTCGTCGTGCCGTCGGCCTGCTGGAACGCCTCGAAGATAATGCGCTGCTTGTCGGCGGCGATGCCTATGCCAGTGTCTATGACGGAGAAGGCGACGACATGCTCGGCGCGGTTCAAGGACTCCTGCTGGAAGCGCCCGCGCTGAACCACAGGCTCTATGCGAAGCGTAACGCTGCCCTGCTCGGTGAACTTGAAAGCGTTCGAGAGCAGGTTCTTGAGGATTTGCTGCAACCGCTTCTCGTCCGTGTGCACGTATGGGCCCAAGTCTTCGTTCTGCTCTACGATGAACTCCAGCTTCTTATCCTGTGCGACCTGGTGGAAGCTGCGCTCAAGTTGATCGACCACGTCCTTGAAAGAGACCTCGCCGATCTCTATCGCCATCATGCCCGACTCGATCTTCGAGAGATCCAGGATGTCGTTGATGAGCGAGAGCAGGTCTGCGCCCGAGGAGTGGATGGTTTCGGCGAACTGCACCTGCTTGGGCGTCAGGTTGTCGTCCATGTTTTCGGCCAACTGGCGCGAAAGTATCAGCATGCTGTTGAGGGGCGTGCGCAGCTCGTGCGACATGTTGGCGAGGAATTCCGACTTGTACTTGGAGGTGAGGGCCAACTGCTCTGCCTTCTCCTCCATCTCCCAGCGCGCTTCTTCCACCTCGCGGTTCTTGGCCTCGACCTCTGCCTTCTGGCGCGCAAGCAGCGTCGCCTTCTCCTGCAACTCCTCGTTGGTCTGTTGCAGCTCTTCCTGCTGGCTCTTCAGCAGCTCTTCGGATTCGCGCAAAGATTCGGCCTGTTTCTCAAGCTGCTCGTTGGTCTTCTTCAGCTCGTCCTGCTGGCTCTGCAACTCTGTGGCGAGCGCCTGCGACTGTTGCAGCAGTTGCTCGGTTCTGGTGTTGGCCTCAATCGTATTGAGGACGATGCCTATGCTCTCCGTCAATTGATCGAGGAAGGTCAGGTGCGTGTCGTTGAAGCGATTGAAGGAAGCAAGCTCGATGACGGCCTTGACCTCGTTCTCGAAGAGCACGGGCAGGACGATGATGTTCAGAGGCTTGGCTTCGCCGAGGCCGGAGCTGATGTGTATGTAATCGTCGGGCACGTTGGTCAGGAGAATGCGCTCGCGCTCGATGATGCACTGGCCCACGAGGCCCTGTCCGGGGCGGTATTCATTCGAGAGATTCTTGCGCTCGGTGTAGGCGTAGCTGCCCAGGAGCCTCATCAACGGCTGGCCGTTATTGGAGGCGTTGACGTAGAAGATGCCCTGCTGCGCGTCTACGAGCGGCGCAAGCTCACTTAAGACCATCTGCGAGACCGTGGTCATGTCGCGCTGCCCTTGCAGCATGCGCGTGAAGCGCGCGAGATTGGTCTTTAACCAATCCTGCTCGGTGTTCTTCTGCGTCGTCTCGCGCAGGTTGATAATCATCTCGTTGATGTTGTCTTTGAGCTTGGCCACCTCGCCCTGCGCCTCGACGGCGATGGAGCGCGTGAGGTCGCCCTTGGTCACAGCCGTCGAGACTTCGGCGATGGCGCGCACCTGCGTCGTGAGGTTGGCCGCCAGGCCGTTGACGTTATCGGTCAGGTCTCTCCAGGTTCCGGCAGCGCCGGGCACGTTGGCCTGCCCGCCCAGCTTTCCTTCGACACCCACTTCGCGCGCCACAGTAGTCACCTGGTCGGCGAAGGTCGCAAGCGTGTCGGTCATGCTGTTGATGGTATCGGCCAGCTCGGCTATCTCGCCTTTGGCCTCCACCGTCAGCTTGCGTTCCAGGTCGCCATTCGCCACGGCCGTCACGACCTTAGCGATGCCGCGCACCTGTCCAGTCAAATTACCGGCCATCGAGTTGACGTTATCCGTCACATCCTTCCACGTCCCAGCCACCCCTCGCACGTCCGCCTGCCCGCCGAGCTTTCCTTCCGTGCCCACTTCACGCGCGACACGCGTCACTTCCGAAGCGAAGGAGTTCAATTGATCGACCATCGTATTAATCGTGTTCTTCAGCTCAAGGATTTCTCCTTTCACATCTACCGTGATCTTCTTCGACAAATCGCCGTTGGCGACTGCCGTCGTCACTTCCGCGATATTTCTCACTTGTGCTGTGAGGTTCCCGGCCATGAAGTTCACGTTATCCGTCAGGTCTTTCCAAGTCCCGGCAACACCTTTAACTTCTGCCTGCCCACCCAGTTTTCCTTCCGTGCCGACTTCGCGCGCCACACGCGTCACTTCCGAAGCGAATGAATTAAGCTGATCGACCATCGTATTAATTGTGTTCTTCAGCTCTAGTATCTCGCCCCGGACATCTACTGTGATCTTCTTCGACAAATCGCCGTTGGCGACTGCCGTCGTGACCTCTGCGATGTTTCTCACCTGGCTGGTCAGATTACCGGCCATGAAGTTCACGTTATCCGTCAGGTCTTTCCATGTCCCGGCGACGCCCGTCACCTGGGCCTGCCCGCCGAGCTTCCCTTCCGTGCCCACTTCGCGCGCCACACGCGTCACTTCCGAGGCGAAAGAGCTAAGCTGATCGACCATCGTGTTGATCGTGTTCTTCAGTTCAAGGATTTCTCCTTTCACGTCCACCGTGATCTTCTTGGACAAATCCCCGTTGGCGACCGCCGTCGTGACCTCTGCAATATTTCTCACCTGCCCGGTTAAGTTTCCGGCCATCGAGTTGACGCTGTCGGTCAAGTCCTTCCAAGTCCCGGCCACCCCTCGCACGTCCGCCTGCCCGCCGAGCTTCCCTTCTGAACCCACTTCGCGAGCGACGCGCGTCACTTCCGAGGCGAAGCCGTTGAGCTGATCGACCATCGTGTTGATCGTATCTTTCAGCTCTAGTATCTCGCCCCGGACATCTACCGTGATCTTCTTGGACAAGTCCCCGTTGGCGACCGCCGTCGTCACTTCCGCGATATTTCTCACCTGTCCAGTCAAATTACCGGCCATCGAGTTCACACTATCGGTCAGGTCTTTCCAAGTCCCGGCGACGCCCTTCACATCAGCCTGCCCGCCGAGCTTTCCTTCTGAACCCACTTCGCGAGCGACGCGCGTCACTTCCGAGGCGAAGCCGTTGAGCTGATCGACCATCGTGTTGATCGTATCTTTCAGCTCAAGGATTTCTCCTTTCACGTCTACAGTAATCTTCTTCGACAAGTCTCCATTAGCGACTGCTGTCGTGACCTCTGCGATGTTGCGCACCTGGCTCGTCAGATTACCGGCCATGAAGTTCACGTTATCCGTCAGGTCTTTCCATGTCCCGGCGACGCCCTTCACATCCGCTTGACCACCAAGCTTCCCTTCCGTACCTACTTCGCGCGCCACACGCGTCACTTCCGAGGCGAAGGAGTTCAATTGATCGACCATCGTGTTGATCGTGTTCTTCAGTTCAAGGATTTCTCCTTTCACATCTACCGTGATCTTCTTCGACAAATCGCCGTTGGCGACTGCCGTTGTGACCTCTGCGATGTTGCGTACCTGTCCAGTCAAATTACCGGCCATCGAGTTGACGTTATCCGTCAAATCCTTCCACGTCCCGGCCACCCCTCGCACGTCCGCCTGCCCGCCCAGCTTCCCTTCCGTGCCGACTTCGCGCGCGACACGCGTCACTTCCGAGGCGAAGGAGTTCAATTGATCGACCATCGTATTAATTGTGTTCTTTAGCTCAAGGATTTCTCCTTTCACGTCCACCGTGATCTTCTTGGACAAGTCCCCGTTGGCGACCGCCGTCGTCACTTCCGCGATATTTCTCACCTGCGCTGTGAGGTTCCCGGCCATCGAGTTGACGCTGTCGGTCAAGTCTTTCCACGTCCCGGCCACGCCTTTGACTTTCGCTTCGCCGCCCAGTTTTCCTTCCGTGCCGACTTCGCGCGCGACACGCGTCACTTCCGAGGCGAAGGAGCCTAGCTGGTCAACCATCGAGTTGACGATCTTGACCGAGCGGAGGAACTCGCCCTTGAGCGGGCGGCCCTCCACATCCAGGGACATCCGTTGCGAGAGGTCGCCGTTGGCCACAGCGCCTATGACGCGCGCCATCTCGCTCGTCGGCCGCGCCAGGTCGTCTATCAGGACGTTGACGGAATCCACGAGGCTGACCCAGGAGCCGCTGGCGGCCGGAACGGTCGCACGCTGCGTGATCTTGCCTTCGCGGCCGACCACGCGGCTGACGCGTTCCAGCTCGCGCGTAGTCTTCTCGTTCAATTCGATAATGTCATTAAGAGTGTCTGCTATCTTCCCGGCCTCGCCCGTCCATTCGGTCGGGAGGCGGGCGGAAAAGTCGCCTCTCTTGAAGGCCATAAGGGTCTTCAGCAGCAGCTTAGTATCGAGCGTGTCGGTGTTTTCCTGTTGATTTCGCATCGCTTCCTTTCGACAATTATCCCCTTCAAGGGGCATGCTTCGCGTGCAGCCTTTAGCGGCCAACTGCCAGCAGGGTATTCTTCAACTCTCAGAAGTGCATATTCCGAAGTGGAGCGTCCGGCAGTGTCGGAGCGCGCCCGACACTACGGAACCTGACGGGAGAAATTTGATTGGGGGAATAAGTTTTAATTGTGCCGGTCATCGCCCCGGCACAGATATTCTATACCGAGCGGGCGCAAATATGTAAATACTATTTCTCGGCTCCCGGCTCGGGAAAGGCAAAAGGAAGAAGGAAAGATGAAGCCCATGCTCCTGCCGTCTTTCTCTTTCCTCTCTTCCCGGCTTGCAACTGAAGGGCCAAGTAGTGCATCATAGTGACTGGTTACTCCTTCTCTCTTGCATCAACGGTGATGCGCTGCACGCTTGGATAGACCTTCTGCGAATAGCGTTTTGGATAGTTCGAGAGTAGGCCGATTTCAACTTTAGAAGCCGCTCCCCTTGATTGGCAGGAGCACTCGAACCCGTAAGCCTTCGCTGCCTACCGTTACATCGAAGCCACTTAGATTCGCATAGCTTCTCTCAGACGCTCCTGGCCCGCGAGGTCAGCAGCAAGGTACACACATTTATGTCTATGAAACTTTACGTCGGTAATCTGTCGTTCCAGACTTCGAGCGAAGACTTGCAGCAACTATTCGGGCAGGCGGGCACGGTCGAGTCGGCTTCGGTCGTCGAAGACCGCGAGACGGGTCGCTCGCGCGGCTTCGGCTTCGTCGAGATGTCTTCGCCCGAAGAGGGCCAGGCGGCCATCCAGCAGTTCAATGGTAAGGAGTTCAACGGCCGCAACCTGACCGTCAACGAGGCTCGCCCGCGCGAGAATCGGAGCGGCGGCGGCGGCGGTGGCGGTGGTCGCGGCGGCTACGGCGGCAATCGCGGTGGCGGCGGCGGTCGTGGCGGTTACGGTGGCGGTGGCGACCGTGGCGGCTACGGCGGCGGCGGCGGAAATCGCGAACCCCGGTGGTAAGCCGTCGAGCGAAAGCTTTTTGGCCCACGAACGGTTGACTCTTTTGAAACGAAGCGCCTCCGACGACCAACAAACGCCGCCGGGGGCGCTTCGTAAATTTTAAGCTAAAAGGAAACAGGAGCGCGCTCGCCTCTCGCGTTGTCGCAGGGGCCGGAGCAGCGCCAAAGGACTTTCATGAACTTTTCTCAACTGGGGCTCAATGCCGCCTTATCCGGCGCATGCGAGTCTCTCGGATACACCGAACCAACACCAATCCAACGGCAGGCGATCCCTGTCGTGCTCGGCGGCGCTGACCTGATCGGCTGCGCCGAAACGGGGACGGGCAAGACAGCAGCCTTCCTGCTCCCGATCATTCAACGCATACAGCAGAGAGCGCGCCCGGGCGTGCGCGTGCTCGTCCTGGCCCCGACGCGCGAGCTGGCGACGCAGATCGAAACGAGCTACCGCTCCTTCGTGCCGCGCAAGAGCGCCAGTTGCGCCACGCTCATCGGCGGCGCTTCGATGAGCCGCCAGACCGAAGCTCTCAGGCGCGGCGCGACCTTCGTGATCGCTACGCCGGGCCGCCTGCTCGATCACATGGAGCGCGGCGCTGTTAACCTCTCTTACGTCGAGACGCTCGTTTTGGACGAGGCAGACCGCATGCTCGACATGGGCTTCTGGCCGGCCATCCAGCGCGTGCTCGCGGCGCTCCCGCGCGAGCGGCAGACGCTACTGTTTTCGGCCACCATGTCGCCCGCCATTGAAAAGCTCGCGCGCTCGACCATGCGCGAGCCGAAACTGGTAGAAGTCAATCGGCGTGGCACGACAGCCGGAACCGTCGAGCAGATGGCTTACACGGTCGCCATTGAATCGAAGACGGCCCTGCTGCTAGACCTTTTGGAGCGCGAGCGTTTCGAGCGCGTGCTGGTCTTTACGCGCACGCGGCGCGGGGCCGAGCGCCTCTCGCACATCCTCGAAGCCCGCTCGCACAAGGTCGGCCGCATTCACGCAGACCGCTCGCAGCCGCAGCGCGAAGCCGCACTGCAAGGCTTTAAGGAAGGGCGCACGCGCGTCCTCGTGGCCACAGACATCGCCGCGCGCGGCATAGACGTTGACGCTATCTCGCACGTCATCAACTACGACGTGCCGCACGCGCCCGAAGATTACGTGCATCGCATAGGCCGCACGGGCAGGGCCGGCAACCGTGGCCGCGCCATCACGCTCGTCACGCCCGTCGAAGAGACCTCCATGCGCGCCATAGAGCGCATGACGGGCCAGACGGTCGAGCGAGTCCTCAGACCCGGATTCGGCGCTGTAGCTCAGCAGGCTACGGCCCGCGCCGTCAGCCCGTTGGCCCAAGTCCGGCACACGAGCGTCGCCGGTCGCCGCTCGTTCCGCCCGCGCCGCGCCCGTTAATAGCTCAGGTAATAGTTATGGCGCGGGCTCTCCGGTAGCCTTTACGGGCTCGTGCCATAGCCTTGAGCTATAAGACCAGGCCGTAGAGGCCCTCGCCTTCCGCACGCTCGCCGGGCACAAAGCCCATGCTTCGCAGGTATTCCGCATGCTTCTTTGTTCCCGGCCTGCTGTAGACCTTCCGGATTCCTCTCTCTTTAAAGACCTCGGCCTTCTCCTCGAAGACGAATCTGCCGATCTTGAAATCACGATAGCCCGGAATGACGAAATCGAGGTCTATGAGAATGGCGTCTCCCGCGAAGGGCTTTGCGATCAGGAGCCCTGCCGGCACAAGGTTTCTCAGGACGAAGAAGACTATCTGCCCCTCGCCCGGATTGTAGGAGAAATCGGGCAGGAATCTTTTGATCTCCCTGTCATAGAACCGTAGAAAGTATTGCAGGTATTCCGACCCGGGCGAGACCGCCAGCAGCTTGAAATACTCCCTCGCGTGATAGGCATCGTACAGGTAATAGAGATTTATGAGGACGATCAGAAAGTTGACGACCGCTACGGGGTAAGCTCCGATCAGGAGCCCGTAGACGGTAAAGCACGCCGAGCCGACGAGGTTGACCAGGCGCAGCTTCAGAATAGAGGTCATCATCAACGAGATGGCGACCAGAGCGGAAGCCAGGTACCCGATCACCTCGTAAAAGTTCGCAAGGCCCATCACTTGCAGCACGCCTTTCGTCAAATCTGCCGATCACCTTTACCCATACACAACAATTTAAAGAAACATTCGTAACGCTCCCGAAGTCTCGGTCGAGTAGAAGAAGGCTCCGGGAGCCCCCAAAGAGGTGCGAGGAGGTTTGTCGCGCACGGTGAAAAACTTTTCGATATTCGAGCAGGCGCTCAAGCTTGCGAGCTTTACCAAACTGGAAGACTTCGGTTCCGTCCCCAATCTCTCAAGGCGTACCTTTGACGAACACGAGACCTTTCTCTTCCGCTCGCAAGTGCCGAGCCTGGAATACCTGAGCCTCCTGATCGAGAACGCGCTGCTGTTGAGGGCCCGCCGCGCGGGAAGAATCTACGCCGGGTTCGAGAGGCTCTCGCACATGGAGCCGGTCATCGACCGCTACCTGCGCATAGCCGACATCTCCGAGCATGTTTACGTTTTCGGGGAGGCCGATTGGAGACCGCCGCGCCACCCGAACCTGAAGGTCATCACACTGCCCGGCGATTACCGTCTCGCGCGCGAGTGGTTCGTCATCGCAGAGTCGGCGGCGCTGCACGCAGCCCTCGTCGCCCTTGACGACGAGGGGCCCGAAGCTCCCGTCCCGGAAGCACGCTACTTTCGCGCCTTCAAGTCCGGCAACCCGGCCATCGTCGCGGGGCTCGCCTCGGCCGCAGAAGGCTTGATTGATTCCTCTCTGGCAGCTTAACGGAGCCTGGCGCGCTCCTCTGTCTTCAAACTAAAGAATAGCTTTTCACTCTCCGGTCTTGAGCATGCGCTCTCTTTTCCCGGCGCGACCTGCGGGCGCGGTCTCGACCTGCGCGCTCAGCACGCGCTCGACCCTCGGCGGCAGGAGTTTCGGCGCGAGCCCGGCTATGGCATCGACCAGTTGCACTATGTCGCCGCCGCGCCAGTGTTCGCGCACGACGCCGGCGTCCGTCCGGTTGATTAGGCGTATGAGCGTCAGCGCGATCAAGTATGCGTCGTCCACCTGTCCTATGAACGGCAGCATGTCCGGGATCAGGTCGAGCGGCATGACGGCGTAGACTATGGCCCCGGCAAAGAGAAGCTTCTCCGTGCGCGGCACGCGCGCGTCCGTCATCAAGCGCCCGCACAAAGCTATCGTGTTCGGCAGAAACATCAGCAGATTCTTCATCCGACGCTTCGCCTGTAGCCTGCTCATAGCCTTACTCCTTCATCGGTCAACAGTCGGTCAATAAAAGTGCTCTTCGCAGTTTCCATGAATGTACCACGATCAGGCGTCACGCCTTAAATGTTGAGCCTTAAATCAGGCCCGGCCCGTCTTGTCCGGCTCGCGCGATGTTGTATAGTACGCATCGGCCACCATCGCTATTTTCAATAAAAAGATCGAGCCAGAGCTTCTCATGAACATACTCGAACGCTTAAGGGAGCGCGCCGCAGCCGACCTCAAACACATAGTTCTGCCCGAGGGCGAAGACCCGCGCACGGTCGTCGCCGCCGGCATTTGCGCGCGCGAGCGTATTGCGCGCGTCACGCTGCTCGGCCGCGCCGAGAAGATTCGCGCGGCGGCCGAGAGCGCAGGCCGCGTAGACCTCGGCGGCGTAGAAGTCATAGACCACAGACGCGCGCCCGATTTTGAGAAAGTGGCTGCGTTCTATCATGAGCTGCGACGGGCCAAAGGCTTGATGGCCGACGAGGCGCGCTCTGCCGTCGAAGACCCGCTCTACTACGGCAACCTTCTGGTCAGGATGGGAAGGGCCGACGGCTCCGTGGCTGGCGCGACCAATACCACTTCGCATACTGTGCGCGCGGCCTTGCACTGCATAGGCGTGCGCGCTGGCTTCAAGCTCGTCTCAAGCTTTTTCGTCATGGTGCTGCCCACCGGCAAAAGCTTCGGCCGTGAAGGCGCGCTCATCTATGCCGACTGCGGCGTCGTCATAGAGCCTTCGGCAGTCGAGCTGGCCGAGATAGCCATCGCTTCCGCAGACTCCTGCCGCGCGCTCCTCGAAGCGGAGCCGCGAGTAGCCATGCTCTCCTTTTCGACTAAGGGCAGCGCCAAACATCAACTGATAGACAAGGTGGTGGAAGCTACGCGCACGGCGCGCGCCCGCGCGCCCGAGCTTGAGATTGACGGCGAGCTACAGGCCGACGCCGCGCTGGTTGAGGCCGTGGGCCAATCGAAAGCGCCCGGCTCAAGCGTCGCTGGTCGCGCCAACGTGCTTATCTTCCCAGACCTACAGGCCGGCAACATCGCCTACAAGCTGACCGAGAGGCTGGCCGGCGCAACAGCCATCGGCCCTATCCTGCAAGGCTTGGACAAACCCGCCAACGACCTTTCGCGCGGCTGCAAAGCCGAAGACATAGTTGACGCCGTCGCCATCACAGCCGTCCAGGCCCAGGCCCGCGCCGCAGCAGCCCCGTGACACAGAGAGCGTGCAACCCGCAGAGCGCCTCGGCCTATCAAAAAGCAAGGCGGAAGGATGAAGGACGAATGAAAGCCAAGCTGCTTTTAGCTTTTCATTCATCATTCACACTGCCGCCTTCATCATTTCTTTTTTGAGGTACTCAATGTCATACTGGCGCGCATTTCTAATTCTTGTCGCTCTCTTGCTCGTCTCAGCCGTAAAGGTGCGAGCGCAGGAGCCCGCGCCTGCTCAGACGCCGACGCCGGGCACACAGGCGCGCGAGGAGCAGGAGCCCGTCAAGGTCTTTACCGAAGAGGTGCGGCTTTCGGTTACGGCTTACGACGATTACGGCCATTTCGACCCGAGCGTGAGCCTGGATGATATTCTCGTGCTCGAAGACGGCGAGGCGCAGCAGCTCCGCAGCGTCCGCCGCTTGCCCGCCAACATACTTTTCCTGCTTGATACGAGCGCCGCCGTGACGCTCTTCAAAGACATCAAGACGACGCGCGCCGTGGCCTTGCGCCTGCTCAACAACCTGAGAGCGGGCGACTCTGTCTCCGTCATGCAGTTCAGCGACCGCACGGAGCTGTTGCAGGATTGGACGACCGACGTGGAGCGTACAGCACAGGTGCTCAAGACCAAGCTTTCGGGCTCGAAGCGCGAGCGCCTCTCCGAAGCCCTCGTCGCGGCCGTCGAGCAGTTGAAATCGAGGCCCGACGGCAGCCGCCACATAGTCCTTATCACGGACGGCGTGGAGACGCCCGGAGGCAAAGTGCCGCGCCAGGAAGCCGTCAAGCGGTTGATGGGCGCGCAGGCGACCATTCACGTCATCAGCTACACTGCGGGAGTGCGCGCCGCTATCGAGCAGCGAAACAGCGGCGGCAGTCTGCGCGGCGGCACGGGGCAGCAGCGAGAAGCCCTGCCGATCCCAGACCCCGGCATGCCGCCCGGCCAGACGCGTAACCCTTCCGTCACCATCGCCACCATAGACCTTGATCGCAGCATGCGGCGCTGGTACAAAAAGTATGCTGACGATGCGCGCCAGAGCGAGCAGCAATTGACCAAGCTTGCCGAAGACACGGGCGGGCGCATCCTGCTTGCTACAAGGACGGACGAGATGATTCGGCAGGCGGACGAGGTCGCGCGCGACATAGGCGCGCAGTACGTCGTCACCTACAGGCCGAAGCGCCCCCTGGCCTCTTCGCCTCGCGGCGAGTATCGCCACGTAGAGGTCGCCTCGCGTCGCGTCGGCCTCCGCCTCCGCTCACGTCGCGGCTACGTCGTCACACCATAAAGGCAGTGACAAGTGACGAGTGACGGGTGAAAAGCAATTGCTTGTCTTTCACTCGTCACTCGTCACTTGTCACTCGTCACTGCTTTTAGCTGACCGGGAGTTCGAGTCTTGATTCTAAGCGGGTGGGCCAGGATTCGCGTGTGTGGGCTGAGACCTTTTCTCCTCTGACGAGGGGATGGCGGCGCAGGGCTTCCCATTCTTCCTTCGAGACGCGGTGGAAGACCTCTACGATCTTCGGGTCGAAATGCTGGCCGGTGCATCTGTCCAGCTCCTCGGCTGCCGCTTCATACGACCTGGCCGTGCGATAGACGCGGTCGCTTGTCAGCGCGTCGAAGGCGTCTGCGACGGCAAAGATGCGCGCGTTCAGATCAATATCTTCGCCGCGCAGGCCCAAGGGGTAGCCTGAGCCGTCCCACTTTTCATGATGCTGTGCGACGACGCGCGCCGCGCCGTCCAGGAATTCTATGCCGCGCAGGATTTGCTGGCCGTGCAAGGGGTGCTGTCGCATCTTGATCCACTCGTCTTCGTCCAGGGCGGCGGGCTTACGCAGGATGGCATCGGGGACGCCTATCTTGCCTATGTCGTGCAGGAGCGAGCCGAACTCCAAAGACTTCAACTGCTCCTTATCCAGGCCCAGCTCGTAGCCCAGGCGCAGGCTGAAGCTGACGACGCGCTGCGAGTGTCCGTGCGTCTCGTGATCGCGCGTCTCAAGGGCTGCGGCCAGCGCCTTGAGCGTCGTGCGATAGGCGTCTTCGAGCGAGCCGAGGGCTTGATCCAGCTCCATCGTACGCTGCTCGACCAGCTCTTCCAGTTGCGTCTCGTAGCGTCGCTTGGAGTCGCGCAGCTCGTAATGCTCAAGCGCACGCTCGACCACGGCTTCGACTTGCCGCAGGTCGAAGGGCTTCATAATGTAATCGAAAGCCCCCGCGCGGATGGCTTCAATCGCGCTCTCTATGGTCTGCACGCCGCTTACGAGCACGACGACCGTCTGCGGCGAGACGGCCTGCACGTGCGGAACCATCTCGATGCCGCTCATGCCACTCATACTAATATCGCTGATGACCAGGTTGAACGACCGCTCGTGCAGCAGGGCGAGCGCCTCTTCGGCCGAAGCAGCCGATTCGCAGCAGTACTGCGTGTTCAGCAGGTCGCAGAGCACGTTATTGATTTCCGGCTCGTCATCCACAACCAGGATGCTTGCCACTTTCTCATCTGGACGAGACATAAAGGAGACCCACCTTCGAAGGTTTTCTTGAGGAACGAGCCGGGCACGTTTCTGCGCCGTCACGTTTAGGATTCGCCGGGCGCTTAGGGTATTGCTGTGAGAGGGCGGCCAGCCTTGACTAGAGGCCGCCGTGCGACAGGCACACACATTGTACAATCACCGGCCCGCCTGGGTAAACATGTTTTTGCACTCCCCGGCTTCGGGAAGGCGCAACTGAGGCAAAGTACCGCATTACTAAGGCAAAGTAGCCCGTTACCGAAGCAAAGTTGCATGTTACTAAGGCAAAGTACCGCGTTACCGAAGCCCGGTAGCGCGTTACTTGACCTTAGTAACGCGCTACTGAAGTCGAGTATCGCGTTACTAAAGCCCGGTAACGCTTTACCGAAGCCCGGTAGCGCGTTACCGAAGCCGAGTAACGTGTTACCGAAGGCTGGAATTGCGCCTCTACCGGCCGAATTTTCGATTTTCAGGCCGGAATTTGAGGTTTTGCGGCCGGGGCCGTCCGTCTGGCTCAGGCGGGGTCTGAGGAATGGTTGACTACCCCGCTGCTACGCCTCTATTATGGCCTGACCACGTCAGAGAGCCGGAGTGGTGGAACTGGCAGACACAGCAGACTCAAAATCTGCCGCCCGCAAGGGCATGGGGGTTCAAGTCCCTCCTCCGGTATGCACGAATAAATAGCTCAAAAGAAGGGGCGAGGCCGGTGTCTCGGCCCCTTCTTCATTTCTATTGACATCCCTCTCAGCCAAAACATATCTTTCGGCTTATGGGCCAAAAAAGAGAAAAGATCATTATTGTCGGGGGCGGGATAGGTGGTCTGACGACGGCTATTGCTCTGCGGCGGCAGGGGTTTGAGGTCGCCGTGATGGAGCAGGCTGAGGAGTTGCGTGAGATCGGGGCCGGGCTCTCCGTCTGGCCTAATGCGACGGGTGCGCTTGAGAGGCTGGGGTTGCTGGCCCGTGTCCTTGAGCGGAGCGAGGTCTTGGAGCGGCTTCAGTTGCGTACGTGGAAGGGAGAGCTGCTGTCTAACATCAGGACTGTAGCCGATTTCCGCACGCCTTCGGTCTGCATACACAGGGCCGACCTGCTCTCTGTTCTTCAAGAGGAGATTCCTGCGGAGTGCGTTCACCTCGGCCAGAAGTTTGAAGATTTTGAAGAACTGGAAGGGGTCGTCACTGCCGCTTCGTCCGGCGGGCTGAAGGTCAGCGGGGATGCTCTGGTCGGAGCAGACGGGTTGAACTCGGCAGTCCGGGGGCGGGTGCTGGGGCCGTCCAAGCCTGTCTACAGGGGATACTGGGCGTGCAGGGGCGTGGCCCGCTTTCGGCTGCCGGAAAGTTATGCTCGCACGGCGACTGAGACCTGGGGCGCGGGTCAGAGGTTCGGCATTGAGCCTATGGGGCGCGGGCGCGTCTTCTGGTACGCGACGGCCAACGCGCCGGAAGGGGCGCTCGGAGATCAGCCAGGATGGAAAGAGGAGCTGCTGCGGAAGTTCGGGCAGTGGCATAGCCCCATTCCCGAATTGATAGAGGCCACCGAGGGCACGGCCATACTGAAGCATGAGATTCAGGATCGCCCGGCCGTGCGCAGGTGGGGCGAGGGGCGCGTTACGCTGCTCGGAGACGCAGCCCATCCGACGACGCCGAACCTGGGGCAGGGCGCATGCATGGCGATTGAGGATGCCCTGGTGCTCGCACAATGTTTGAGACGAGACGAGGAGATGGGGAAGAGGCTGCGCAGGTACGAGTCGCTCAGATTCAAGCGGACGGAGTACATCACTCGTGAATCGCGTAGAGCCGGATGGATAGGCCAGATAGAAAATGCTCTGGCCGTCAAGCTCAGGTCTGTCTGGCTGAGGGCGCTCCCGGCCTTCTTTATCAAACAGCGCCATCGCTCCTATTACGCCTTCGAGGCGTAACGCCGAAGGGGAGAGCGGGAATGTAGCCCGCGACACAAGTCATCGGCTACATTCCCGCTCTCCCCTTCCTGGCTTTTGAGCCGGGCCAGCCTCTCGCCTATGGCTGCTGCATGATGCGCGTGCCCTGTGTCGAGACGAGTTGCCAGCGCCCGCCGCGTTTGACGAACACGTCAGTCCAGCGGTACTGGCCGCTAATGTCGAACTCCTTGTATTTGCCCTTGTCCGTGCTGCGGTAAGTGACCACGGCCGCGTCGCCGTAGACCTGTACCTTCATCTCGTCGTTCTTTGTCGATTCCATCTTCAAAGCGCCGGACTTCAAGTCCGCGAGAAACTGCGTCTTGTTCTGCATGCCTCCGTCGGGAGCCGTGAAGCTGAAGGTGTCGGCCAGGGTGCGCTCGAAGGGGCTCACGTCTCCCTTCAGGATGGCGTCGGCCAACTCCTGTTCCGTCTGCATCAAGCTCTGTTCGACGCCCCCGCCCTTGCCTTTCATCTGGGCCAGGGCCAGAGAAGAGAGCATCAGCGCCAGCACCGCGAAGAAAATTAGACGTTTCATTTTGGGCTACTCCTTTTCGGCAGTCTAAAAGCAGGCTGCTTTTACTTCACCTTTCCCGTCATGTCAATCAAATGTCCGGCCCTGTGTTGTCCGGGCCGAGAGGTTTGGCGTAGTATGCGACCTATCCGCGAGGGCCCGAGAAGCTGATGGACAACAAAAAATATAGCGAGACCTTCGAGGTCAGGCTGAGTGAGGGGCGCTTGGGCCAAGACCCCGAAGCGCCGGACTGGGAAGTGCGCGAAGTCAGGAGAGAGGAAGAGGAAGTGGCCTGCGACAATCTGACCAGGGCCGAGGCCGAAGCGATGGCCGCGATGTGGAGTAGAAAGAGGGACGAGGCCGAGGCCGATGGCTGAGGGCCAAGCTCCTTTGATTCCCTCCCTCTCGCGTCGGCAATATCGGCTAGACACTTTCGTCACGCCACTGTCACACGAGCGGCCTTTGTGGCCGAAGCTCTCCCGGCGCACAAAATTTTCCCTTTGGCGCGTGGGCCCGCTCGTGATAAATATCTCGACTACCTGAACCGGCAGGTTAAAGATGGCTCCGGCAATCTCTCCCGCGTCCTGTCCTTCGTCCGGAGCTTTTGAGGCAAAAGGTGACGGTGCAACTGCCTTCCCCCATTGCGTGTTGCTTATTTCTCGCGTGCCTGCTCGCGGCCGCCTGCGGCAGAGCGCCGCAAGCGCACACCAATCCCCGCCCGGCGAGCGCAGCGCACACGCCTCCTTCCGCAGCGCCCACACCTGCTTCAGCGCCCGCCGCCCCCTTAAGCGACTCAGACAACGACGGTATTCCGGACGGGGCCGAGCTTTATTCTTTCGCCGACCGCGAGAACTTTCGCCGCTGGATGACAGGCATTGCCGAGATGCAGTTCTATCGCCTGAGCGACGAGTGGAACCCTTCGCAAAGGGATTGCGCGGGGCTCGTCAGGTTCAGTTGGCGCGAGGCTCTGAGGACGCATGACCGCCTCTGGTTTCAGCGCATGGGCCCAGGCTACGAGAGCTTTGCGCCGGACGTGCGCGCCTACGCGCTCTCGACGGGCCCACTCTCCGAGCGCCTCTTTCGCACCGCCTACGGCTCGTTCAAGGAGAGCGACCTCGAAGGCGAGATTTTCGCGGAGTACGCCGACGCGCGCACGCTCAAGAATTACAACGCGGTCTTCGTCGGCCGCGACCGGCGGCAGGCCCGGCCGGGCGACCTGCTCTTCTTTCATCAACCCTGGGTGCAGAAGTTTTCCTATCACGTGATGCTCTTCCTGGGCCGGGCCAGGGTCGCTTCGGAAGGCGCGTCCGACTGGGTCGTCTATCACACGGGCGCAGCGCCCGACGAGGGCGGGACGGTCAAGAAGGTCAGGCTCGCCGTCCTGGACGAGCACCCGGACAAGCGTTGGCGGCCCGTGGAGAACAATCCGAACTTTCTGGGCTTCTACCGCCTCAAGATTCTCGATTGATACGCGCCTGACGGGAGTAGCAGCCACAGGCGCTGAGTGAGGGTGCGGACATCGCCAACGTGTTGCCGCTCTCTTAAAAGATAGGATGGTTTCGATCAAACTGGTCAAGGTCAAGTGCAGACTGCTTCGTAGGTGAGTGACGACAGATGAAACCTCAAAAGCTGATAACAGCCGCCTTTATTTATCTCGCCGTGATGATCGCTACCTTGAGTGTGGTTACGCTCAGGGCGCGGGCGCGCGCGCGCGAGGCAGAGCGCAAGGCCGAGGCCATTGCCGTAGCCGAGCGCAAGGCTAAGTCCGCAGACCCGGAAGTGCGACGCGAAGGCGAGGGCGAAGTGGCCGCAGCGCGGGCCAATGCCGCCAGCGAAACGGCAGCCCCCGGCGCAGACCCCGACGCCAAGCCCTCCTTTACGCTTTCGACCAACCGCACCTACGCGACGAGCGCCCGCCCGAGAGTCTGGATCAACTACGAGAACGTCAAGCACCTGGACTTTCGCGTCTACCGCGTCAACGACCCCAATCGTTTCTTCAAGCAACTGGACAACCCGCACGAGATGGGCGAGCGCGAAAAGAAGGAAGTCGCCTCCTCGCACCGCACCTCGCCTTCTATCCTGGAGCGCCTGCGCGCCTTCAAGAGCGCCGCCTACCGCATGGTCAAGAACTACCTGCGCGAGCACTTGCAGCGCGACTCGCGCACGGCCTTCAACCAGAAGTTTCGCAAGGAGAAGGATCGCACGCCCTTGAACGTCGCGGACTACGCGCGCGTGCCGCTGCTTAATCCAGACCAGCTCGTCAGCAGTTGGCGCGAAGAGCTGACGCCCCTCGATTACGCCTACGACACTGTGATGGTTCCTTTGGGCAAGCGCGACCCCGGAGTCTACCTGGTCGAAGCCACCAACGGAGACCTGCGCGCCTACACCATCGCCGTCATCTCAGACATCACGATCATCAACAAGGCAGCGCCCAACGGCGACGTGCTCGTCTACGCCGCCGACCGCAAGACAGGCGAGCCGCGCGAAGGCGCTGCCGTCGAGATCGCCCGCAACCAGAAGACGCTCGCGACCGGCACGACGGACAAGAGCGGCCTCTTTCGCACGCGCATCGCTAAAGAGCAGCCGCAGGCATCGCCCTCGCCTTCGTCTTCCCCCTCTCCGTCTCCGTCGGAAGAAGCAACTGATCCGGAGCGCAGCGACGCCTTTCTGGTGATGGCATCGCTACGCGATCATTACGCTGTGAACGATCTGGAATCGCTCTCGCTCGGCCAGGGCTCCGGCGGCGAAGAGGCTGACCAGGGAATAACCGGATACATCTACACGGACAGGCCCGTTTACCGTCCCGCGCAGAAGGTCTTCTTCAAAGGCATACTGCGCCGCCTGGGCGACCAGGGGTACGAGATGCTCAAGGAGCGCAGCGTCACCGTCACCATCGAAGACCCGAACGGCGCGAAGCTCCTTGAGAAAGAGCTTCCGCTCTCGGCGCGCGGAACCTTCAGCGGCGAGACAGACCTGGCGGGCGGAGCCACGCTCGGCAGCTATCGCATCATCGCGCAGGCCGGTGAAGCGCAGTCGAGCGATTACTTCGAGGTGCAGGAGTACAAGAAGCCCGAATATAAGGTGAGCGTCACGGCCCCGAAAAAGTTTGTCGCCGTCGGCACAACCGTCAAGTTCTCAATCGAGGCGCGCTACTTTTTCGGCGCGCCCGTGACGACCGCAGACGTGCAGTACTACATCTATCGCCAGCGCTACTATCCCGGCTGGTTCGGCGAAGACGAAGGCGAGGGCGAGGAGGACGAGAGCGGGGACGAGAGCGAGTACTATTACGGCTACGGCAGTGACCTGGTGGAGGAGGGCGAGGGCTCGCTCAATAAGCAGGGCAAGCTGGACGTGGAGTTCACCGTCCCGCCCCCGGACGAGAACGACCCTTACGATTACACCTATCGCCTGGAAGCACAGGTCACGGACGCCGCGCGCCGCACCATCGAAGGCGCGGCCAGCTTCGTCGGCACGCGCGGCTCGGTGGTTGCGAGCGCCTCTCCCAATCGCTACGTCTACGCCGTCGGAGAGACCGCCCGGATCAACGTCGAGACGGCCACTTACGAAGGCAAGCCCATCCCTGCGAGCCTGACTCTTGAGTTCGCGCAGCGCACCTGGGACAAGACTCCCGTCGAGGGCGGCGGCTTCGATTACACCATGCGCGAGACCAAGCTCTCTACGGCCGATGTCCAGACGGACGCGCAGGGGCATGCCGTCTATGAATACAAGGTCGCGGCGGGCGGCAGCGTCTACATCAAGACCATCGTCAAAGAACCGGGCAAGCAGTACGTCTCGAACACGGATTACCTGTGGGTCACAGACCAGCAGAACGCCTGGATGGACACGCTCAACGAAGAGGCCGGACAGGTCAAGCTCGTTCCCGACAAGAAATCTTATCAGCCCGGCGAGACCGCGCACGTCCTGGCGATGCTGCCCGTGGACAAGGCGCACCTTTTGGTGACGACCGAGCTGGAAAGCGTGATGACGGCGCGGCAACTGGACACGGCCGGCCGCGTCGTGATGATCGACGTTCCCATTGAGGCGCGCTTTGCGCCCAACGTCTACCTCGGCGTCTCTTTCATCAAGGATGACGAGATGTACACGAGCGACCGCTCCCTGCGCGTGCCGGCGCGCGACAAACAGCTCTCGCTTCAGATCATCCCGAATAAGAGCGAGTACAAGCCGCGCGAGACTGCCTCTTACACTTTGCTTGCGCGAAACGCCGACGGCACGCCCGCGAGCGGAGCCGAAGTGAGCCTCGGCGTCGTGGACGAAGCCATTTACAGCATCAAGCCCGAACAGATGATAGACATCCACAAGGGCTTTTACGGTCATCGCTACAACCAGGTGCAGACGGGCTTCGCCGTCTCCTACTACTTCTCCGGCGCTTCGGGCGCGAACTCGGCAGAGTTGGCCCAGAACCGCCGCGCCTTCCAGTTGGCCGATTTCAAGAACGAAGGACAAACGGCCGAGCTGACCATCCGCAAGGAGTTTAAAGACACGGCCTTCTGGCAGCCGGACGTGGTGACGAACGCCGAGGGCAAGGCAGAGGTCAAGTTTCAACTGCCGGACAACCTGACGACGTGGCGCGCGACCGCTCGGGCTGTGACGGAAGACACGCGCGTCGGCGCAAGCGTCGGCCGCGTGGTCGCGCGCAAAGACCTGATTATGAGAGTCGAGATGCCGCGCTTCCTCACGGAAGGAGACACGGTCACGCTCTCAGGCATCGTTCACAACTACCTGAAGACGGCCAAGCAGACGCAAATCTCCATCGAAGTCTCGGGCGCAGAGCTTCTGGACGGCGCGCAGCAGAACGTCCAGATCGCAAAGGACGGAGAACATCGCGTGGACTGGCGCGTGACGGCCTCGCAGGTGGGCCAGGTGCGAGTCCTTGCAAAGGCTCTGACCGATGCCGAGAACGATGCTGTCGAGATGACTTTGGACGTTGTCCCGAGGGGATTGCGCCGTAACCGCTCCGAGGTCACTTCGATCACGGACGAGCAGGCGGAGCGGTCTATCACTCTGAATCTTCCCGCCGATGCTCATCAGCAGGCCCGTTATCTTCGCATAGAAGCTTCGCCTTCGGTGGCCGGCACGCTCTTCGGCGCGCTCGATTACCTGACAGGCTACCCCTACGGCTGCACCGAGCAGACGATGTCGAGCTTCCTGCCGAACGTAATCGTGACGCAGGCTTTGCAGGAGATCAAGACTGCCAGTTTGCGCGACACGAACAAGATCGGCGAGAAGGTGCAGCGCGGCCTAGACCGCCTCTACGCTTACCAGCACGAGGACGGCGGCTGGGGCTGGTGGAAGGATGATAAGACAGACGCCTTTATGACGGCTTACGTGGTGGACGGGCTGACGATGGCCCAGCGCGCGGGCTACGCTGTGGATGGTGGTCGAGTCTTTCGCGGCCGTTACCAGCTAAAGCAGATGTTGGACGCTGGCCGCGACGGCCAGGGCACGGAACTTGATTGGGAGACGCGCGCCTACATGGTCTACGCGCTCACAGCAAGCGGCGACACGGACGACGTGTATGTGAACGGCCTCTACAATAATCGCAACGGCTTGCAGCCTTACGGGCGTGCGCTGCTGGCGCTCGCGTTGAAAGCGCGCGGCGACTCTCGCGCTGGCGAGGTCGCGGGCGAGATAGAGCGGTCGGCGAAGCTAAACGACACACAGGCTTACTGGGAGTCATACCGCAGGCCGATGCTCGACTTCACGGAGAACAACTCAATCGAAGCGACGGCGCTGTCGGTCAAGGCGCTGGCGCAGATTGCGCCGCAGAGCCCGGTGCTCGCGAAGGCTGCGCGGTGGCTCGTCGTCAGCCGTCGCTTCGGCGACCGCTGGGACTCGACCAAAGACACTGCCTTTGCGATCTACGGCCTGACGGACTATTTGAAGGCGAGCCAGGAATTGCAGCCCGACTACACGGTCGAGGTCTACTTGAACGGAGAGCAGGTGCTCTCACGCCGAGTGCAGGCGGCGGACGCGACTTCGGGCCAACCCTTCATCATCAAGCGGCAGGGCTCAGAAGTTTCGGGCACGTCCGAGGTGCGCGTCGTCAAGCGCGGGCGCGGCACGCTCTACCTGAGCGCGAACCTGGATTACTACACTGGCGGCGGCGCGGTCGCTGCGCAGGCGACGGATAAGCTGCGCATGACGCGCGAGTACCTGCGCCTGCGCGTCACGGAAGGCGAAAACGGCGGGCCCGGTAAGTGGGCCATAGAGCCCCTGCGCGGCGAGATACGCTCGGGCGATCTTTTGGTCGTACGCCTGCACGTACAGGGTGGCAAGGCCGAGTATCTGCTGGTCGAAGACCCGATCCCGGCGGGCGCGGAGCAGATCGAGCGCACCAGCGGCATCGATCTCAACTATAACGAAGGCAAGTGGACGGATTGGTACAGCGCCCGCGAGTTCCGCGACCAGAGGACTGCCATCTTCCTGCGCTCCTTCGACGGCGACGCCACCTTCCAGTACGCCATGCGCGTGCAGGTGCCGGGCCAGTTCCAGATCGCTCCGGCCCGCGCAGAGCTGATGTACCAGCCGGCGGTGCAGGCCAACACAGCCAGCTCGAACATGACCATACAGGACAGGAGATAAAGAGTTATGGCGACCGAAGAACCGGCCGCGAGGCCGGAGACCGAAACCGTAGAGACGCGCAGTAGCAGCAGCACTCGCTCCGCTGCCGTTGACTCCGCTTCGCCGCTGCTTTTCCTGAAAAGCATGGGTCATGCCCTGGGCCGTCTGTTCGGTAACTGGCGCGCTCTTGTTGTGCTGCTCCTGCTCTACGGCCTGATGCTCGCGTCTCTCTACTTCTTCATAGCCGTGCGCGAGGCGAGCCTCTGGCAAGTCCTTTTGACTTTCCTGCTGGCCGCGCTCGTGCCCGTGCTCTTCTTCATCATTCAGGTGATCGGGGTGCGCTACGTGGATGAAGGGGCGGGGGCGAAGGCGCTGCTGCGCTCAGGCTTGCGTGATTTCTGGAAGCTGCTCGTCGTCAGCCTGCCGTTGCTGCTCATGGTGTGGCTCATCGCCTACGTCTTCTCTAAGCTTCAGGTCGGCGCAGCGCCCGCCGTGGCGGCAGCAGGAGCGGCGGCGCGCACGGCCGCAAGCGGGGGCGAGGCGGGCGCAGGGCTCTTCTCCTGGAAGGAAGTCATCATCACTACGCTTCGCTTCCTGCTTCTAGGGCTGGTCATGCCGCTCGTGGCAATTCAGTTCTGGATAGAAGCTGCGCGCGAGGGGTTGGCCCAGGCGTTCAAGAATGCCGGGCGCGTCTTGGGGCGCGCGCTCGCGCCGGGCGCAGTGCTCGTCTACGCCATCGGCCTCCTGTTCTTCGGCGTCATCCCGTATTTCCTCATCACTATCAATTATTCGAGGGGCGGCGCGTGGACTGAGATCAGCCTGCTCGGCGCTCGTCTCCTTCTGGCATCCCTCTTCATGCTCTGCGGCTGGCTCATCACGACGGGCGCACTTTCAAGGATGAGGGATGAGGGATGAGGGATGAAAGGGATTTGAAATCTGAAATCTCAAGTCTCATATCGCTAATATCGCTGCGCCTTCATCCCTCCGCCCTCATCCCTCATCCCTCCCTCTTCATCCTTATCTTGCTGTGTCTAGTCCTCTGCGGGGCGTGCACTTCGACGGCGCGCGACGGCGCAGTTGCGCCTTCGGGTGAAGCGCAGGCTTCGGTCAATGAAGATGAGGTTGATGCTGCCTTAGAGCGAGCGGCGCGCGCCTCGCTCGGCGAGCGTGAAGGCACGATCCTCGTGATGGACGCGCAGAACGGTCGGCTGCGCGCCGTCGTCAATCCGCGCATAGCCTTTGAGCAGGCGTTTCCGCCCGGCTCCGCCATCAAGCCTTTTACGGCGCTGGCAGCCATGCGCGCCGGATTGATTGACGCCGAGACGCACAAGCTCTGCCCGGCCCACTATGCGCGCGAAGGATTCCAGATAGCGTGTACGCACCCGCAGACGAGTGGGCCCATTGATCTGGCCCAGGCGCTCGCCTACTCCTGCAACTACTATTTCGCCACCGTGGGCGAGCGCCTGAGCGCGGGCGCGTTCGATGCCACGCTCGCCTCTTTCGGCTTCGGCGAGCGAACGGGCGTTAATGCTACGGGCGAAGCGGCGGGCGCTTTGCAAAACGGCGGCCTGAGTCCGGGCGACGTGCTCGGCGAAGGCGATCATCTGCTGGTCACGCCCGTACAGATGGCCACTGCTTACGCCGCGCTCCTCAACGGCGGCCATCTCTATCGCCCGAAGCTCGCGGGCGCGCGCGGATTCAAGGCGGAGCAGAGCGCGCGTATTAATATCGCCGCAGCGCACCGGGCGACCCTGCTTAAAGGCATGCGCGGCGCGCTCCAATACGGCACGGCGGCCGGCTCTGGGCTGGACGGCCTGGCCCTTGAGGTTTACGGCAAGACGGGCACTTCGACTTCGAGCAACGGCTTTCGCACGCAAGGCTGGTTCGTCGCCGTCGCGGACGAGGCGGCGGGCGGACAAAGTGGGCCGCAGAGCGTCTCGCTCGTCGTGCTAGTCTTTCTCAGGCGCGCGCACGGAGCAGAAGGCGCTCGACTCGCACGTCCAGTCTTTGAAGAATACCTGCGCGCAAGACAGCCCGGCGCGCAAGACAGCGAGACCGAGACGGCGAGCCGCGCCGATGTGCGAGACGAGAGCCACGCTGTTGCAGGGGGGAGCGAAGGGGAGGCTAGCGCGAGCAGCGCCGAAGCAGGAGCGCGCGGCGAACCTGCAAGCGTGGGCCAACACTTTCGCGTTAAGCTCACTTCGCGCTCGCCCGTCTCGGGCGATGTCGAGAGCCGTATGCTCAGCCTTTCGCTTGAAGAGTACTTGACGGGCGTGCTGGCGGCCGAATCCAGTATCGAGACCGAGCCGGAGGCGCTGAAGGCGCAGGCCGTCATCAGCCGCACGTTCGCTCTCAAGAACATGGGTCGTCACTCTGCCGAAGGGTTCGACTTGTGCAGCACGACGCACTGCCAGCGCTACAGCAACTTTTCGAGCGCGCACCGGGCGGGTGTGAGCGCGGCCATCGAGCGGGCAGTCAGAGAGACCGGCGGCGAGACGCTGCGCGACGGGCGGGGAGAGCTGGCCGAAGTCTATTTTCACGCGGCCTGCGGAGGGATGACGGCCAACATTAAATCGCTCTGGGGCGCGGAGGCTGGCGCGCAGTCTTACTTGCGCGGGGTGCGCGACGATTACTGCGCGACCATGCCGCACCATCACTGGACTGAGACCATCACGGCCGAGCGTTTGCTCAAGGCACTGCGCAGCGACCCGCGAACGGATGTCGGGGCGAGGCTCACAGACGTATTGGTTTCGCGCCGCGACGCGACGGCAAGAGCCGAGACCGTCACGCTCGAAGGCGAAAGACGAAAGACTGTGCGCGGCTGGGATTTCAAGCTCATAGTCGGGAGGGCCCTGGGCTGGAACGTGCTGAAAAGCTCGCGCTTCGCGGTCGAGCGCAGTGGCGCGGCTTTCGTCTTTCGCGGTGGCGGCTTCGGTCACGGCCTGGGCTTGTGCCAGGAGGGCGCGCACGTCATGGCCCGGCGCGGACTCAACTATCGCCGGATCATCGAAAACTATTTTCCGGGCACGAGCATCCTGGGCCCAAGAGGAGGGGACGCGCCGTCGCGCGCTGCTTCGAGCGCCCCGGCTTCCGCCGATAGGGCCCACCTGGCGCACGCACGCCTCCGCCGCAGGCCACCCGCACCGGGCGGCTTCAACGCAATGCCCGAGCCCTTCTCTCTTCGCGCTTCGCAGCAGGGCCGTCTCACGCTCGCGAGCGAGCACTTTCGCGCCAGTTATCCGGCCCGCGTCGCGCGCCGTGAAGTCGAAGCCGTGCTCGGCACGCTCGAAGCAGCGCGCCGAGACCTTGAGCGCCGCTTGACCACAGCACGCCTTCCCCAGCCTGCGCCCGGCTCCCTGGAGGTCATCATTCACGAGACGACGCCCGCCTTTATCGCCAGCACGGGATTGGCGGGCTGGGCGGCGGCCGCCTCGCGCGGCTCGCGCATAGAGTTGCAGCCGCTCGCGCTCCTGCGCCGTCGCGGCGTGCTCACGACGACCCTGCGCCACGAATACGCGCATGTCGTGATCGAACAGTTGGGCAGGGGAAGGACTGCGCGGTGGCTCGCTGAAGGCTTGGCCGTGCATGTGGCGGGCGAGGGCGCGATGCTCGCTCCCTTCAGTCCGCGCGCGAAATGGAGGCGCGAAGAGCTTGAGCGAAAGCTCGACAGGCCCGCAGCTTCGGCCGCAGAGATGCGCTCGCTCTACGCTGCCGCCTACGAGGAGGTGCGCGCGCTTGTGCGCTCGGAAGGAGAGGCGAGCCTCTGGCGTCGCGTCGCGCAGAACTCGGATTAGAAGTCGTCCGTGCCCGTCAGCTCTTTCTCCATCCGGTCGGCGATCAGGATGACGCTCTTGATCGTCAGGCGCAGCGATTCCGGGTCTGCGTCGGCGTTGATCTGCGCGGCGAACATGGCCAGGGACTTGCCGGCGTTCGGCCCCGTAGTGATTGCGACCAGACGCCATGCGCCAAGCTTCACCTGGTTATTCTCGCGCAGCAGCCTGTTGGCCACGTCGGCCGGGAGCGGCCCCGGAACGATCATGACGGGCGCGAGCACTTCACGAATCTCAAGTGTGCCGTACCTTTCCGTATTCGAGTTGACGTAGACGAGTTGTGTGCGGAAGACGGGCGTGCCGTCCGCTTTCGTTCCCGCCCGCTCAGTCTCAATCGGAACCAGCTTGTAATCGTTGGCGGCGTTCAGCTCGTACTTATAGCCGATCTTGTCCAGGGCCGCCCTGACGCGCGCGTCGGCGGGCGGTTTACTGTTCCGGTTCTCTCCTCTCTGGGCCAACGCCGCCTGCGCCGGCAGGAGGAGGCAAAGAAGAGCGAGCAGCATACGCTTCATTTTAAGTAGAGTTCCTTTCTTCCCCGGCGAGGGCTCCTTAGCTTCTCAGTCCGAGGAATGTTCTGATCGTGTCGGCGATGGATTCGTCCTCGCCCGCCTCGCCCGTCCCGCATCTGAGGGTCTCTGTGACGACTCCGAAACTGCGATAGGTGAGACAGATCTCGCTGTGCGAGCTTTCCGCATCGCCCCTCACCTCGCACGAGACGCCCGTGATGCTGCTCATGGGCCCACTCGCGGCCCAACGCTTGAAGAGCAGCTTCCGGCCCCGTATGAGGAAACTGTCCTGCGCCTTGTCGAAGCGGTAGACGGTCACATCGAAGGCCGAGGCGATGAAGAGGAATGCGCCCGCGAGCGACAGTATTTCGAGCACGATCAGGAAGAGCGGTGCGTAAGCGGCATATTCGGGAACGGCCGCCTCGTACCAGCCCCATCCCGGAATGTAGACGGCGAGCACCACGAGCGGAGCCCCCATCAACAAGTAGCCGAGCCTGCTCAGCCAGCTTCGCTTTGACACTATGGTCAGGGTCTCTGAGGTTAGCTCTGCAATCTCCATCACACTTCTATGGGATATGAGAAGGCTAACGTAAGATCACAGGGTTCGGAATATCCAGGTCTGAGAGCACGCGGCTGGCAGCTTCGCGCCCGGCCTCGTAGAGCTGTGTTGATTCGCGGCCCGTCGGCAGGCGCGTGCCCAGCACGCCACGGTACGAGCGCAGGTAGACGTGCCCCTGGTCTTTGACCTTCGCCGTGCCGGGCGTAAAGATCAAGTAGCTGACGACCAGATCATCCACGCTCGTCCCGCCCATGCTCGGGTTGATCGCTTCCGTCCCCAGTTGCAAGAGGACGACGAAGCTCTCCGTCTGCTTCTTGGCCCGGTCAATGGCCTGCTTGCGGCTCATCCTCTTCTCCCCGCTGAGCATGATGGAGGAGTAATCCTTGAAGCGTTCGACGAAACCACGCCAGACGGCATCCATCATATATCCTGGAATGTAGACGGAACCCAGATCGTCGCTCATCCCTGCGATCAAGGTCTGCTGCTTCTGCGCTGCCCTTTCCTTCGGAGTTGACGGGGGCTCGGCTGCGGCGGGCGAGGGTGTAGGCGTGGGCGGGCTGATCGGTTTCGGAGAGCGGCGGCCCGATTGGGCCTGCCCAATGGAACAGAGCGCCAGGATAAAGAGGAGGCAAAGCGAGATGGTCAAGCCCGGCCTCTTGAATCTGCTGTTCACTTCTTCCCTCTCCTCTTCTAAGACTTTCCGCCGTGATCTTCGGTGATGTGCCGCTTGAGCGTACTTGAAAGCTCGCGTATTGAGTCTCGGAAGGTTTTATTGGTCTTGTCCTGCGACTGCATGTATTGCAGCATGACCTGCATAAACTCACTCTGCGACCTAGCCACTATACCTACCGAGTTAGTCAATGCACCCACTTGGCTGTTTATCTGCTCAATCTGCCCGGTTATCTGCTCAATCTGCCCGGTTATCTGCTGAACATTCTCATTCGTCTGCCGAACCTGCTCGATTGTTTGCTGAAGCTGCCGGTTGGTTTGCTCAAGCTGAAGCTCGTAGCGAGCCTGATTATTGAGCAGAATCTCAATGGCTCTCTCCATCTCGTCCGATGTCATAGGACTCTCCTCGCTCAGATCGCGCTCACGGTATCATAGCCATCACCGGCCATCAACGTCTCGACCTGAAAAGTGTTTATGGGAGAGGTGGGGCCGGGACGCAGGAACAGTTTTTAAGCGTCCCGGCCGTCTGCTGCTTTAGGGCGAGGAACTATCATGAGCTGCGAGCGGCTAAGCTTGCCCGGTCTTTGCCTGCTGCTGTGGGCCCTTTCTCTCTTCGATGGGCACGTAGCTGCGCTCGTCGTAGCCGAGGTAGACCTGGCGCGGGCGCGTGATCTTCTGCTCGGAGTCTTCGAGCATCTCGACCCACTGCGCTATCCAGCCGGAGGTGCGCGGGATGGCGAAGAGCACCGGGAACATGTCTACGGGGAAGCCCATCGCGCGGTAGATGATCCCGGAGTAGAAGTCTACGTTCGGGTAGAGCCTGCGCTTGACGAAATATTCGTCTTCGAGTGCGATTCGCTCAAGCTCCAGCGCGAGGTCTAGGAGCGGGTCTTTGCCCGTCACTTCAAAGACCTCGTAGGCGATCTGCTTGATGATGCGCGCGCGCGGGTCGTAGTTCTTGTAGACGCGATGTCCGAAGCCCATCAGCCGGAACTCTCCCGCCTTGACGCGCTTGATGTATTCGGGCACGTTATTGATGGAGCCGATCTCGTTGAGCATCTTGAGCACCTCTTCGTTGGCCCCGCCGTGCAGCGGGCCGTAGAGGGCTGCGGCCGCTCCGGCCAGCGAAGAATAAGGGTCTGTGTGGGCGCTGCCGATGGTACGCATGGCGCTCGTCGAGCAGTTCTGCTCGTGGTCTGCGTGCAGGATGAAGAGGACGTTGAGGGCCCGCTCAAGCACGGGGTTGGGCTGGTACTTGACCTCCGTCGCCTTGAACATCATGTTGAGGAAGTTGCCCTCGTAAGAGAGGTCGTTGTCCGGATAAGCGTAAGGCAGGCCCCGGCGATGACGGAAGGCGAAGGCGGCCATCGTCGCCACCTTGGCGATGAGGCGGTAAATCTGTTTGCGGCGGCATTCCTCGTCGAAGATATTCTTCGCCTCCGGATAGAAGGTCGAGAGCGCGCCGATTGTGCCCACCAGCATGCCCATCGGATGAGCATCGTAATGGAAGCCGTCCATCACCTTCTTGATGCTTTCGTGGATGAAGGTATGATGCGTGATGTGCCAAGTCCACTCCTTCAATTGCTCTGCCGTGGGCAGCTCGCCGTAGAGCAGGAGGTAAGCCACTTCCAGGTAGGTGCTGCGCTCGGCCAACTGCTCTATCGGATAGCCGCGATAGCGAAGTATTCCACGGTCGCCGTCAATAAAGGTGATGCGGCTCTTGCAGGACGCCGTGTTCATAAAGGCCGGGTCGTAAGTCATGAGCCCGAAGTCTTCGTCCGAGACTTTGATCTGGCGCAAATCCACGGCCCGGATAGTGTCGTTCTCAATGGGAATCTCGTACTGCTTTCCCGTCCGATTGTCAGTAATCGTCAAGGTGCTCGCGCTCATATCTCCTCCACAAAGTAGCTGCGCTCTCGCCCCTGCGGGCAGCAGGCGCGAAACGCATAGATCAATCTTTCAGCTTAGTCCGGTAATGGCCAAAAGGTACGCCATCGGCAGGCAAGAGGCAAGGGACGAGGGACGAGGGATGAGGGATGAAGGAAGAATTATTTGACTTGAGCAATCACGCTTTCATCTCTCATCCCTCATCCCTGCTTTTATGTTATCCTTATCTGACAAATCCTCCTGCAACCAGTGTGAAGACAAGTGACTCTGACGGCTCTAATTTTGCCTCGCTTTTTAAGCAGACTCGGACGCGCTCCCGTGGGGCGTGACGAGGAGCCGATTCGCGAGGAGCTTTTTAGCGTCGAGCGGCTTGAGCAGCAGGCCGCGCAGCTCGCCTCGGAGCACAAGGTTTACGAGGGACGCCGCTCCGGTCGCAAGCTGCTGCCCGCGCTGGAAGAGAACGGCCTGCTGCTGGTCGCAGCCTATCGCGCGCTCGCCGAGGCGATTCGCCAGGAGCGCACCATCTCGCCCGCCGCCGAATGGCTCGTCGATAATTTTCATATTGTCGAAGAGCAGTTGCGCGAGATACGCCAGGACTTGCCCGCAGGCTTCTACTACGAGCTGCCGAAGCTGGCCGAGGGCCCGCTCGAAGGCTACCCGCGCATCTACGCCATCGCGCTCTCCGTCATAGCTCACACCGACAGCCGCCTGGACACTGAGACTCTCAAGCGCTTCATACGCGCCTACCAGCAGGTCGCGCCGCTCACCATCGGCGAGTTGTGGGCCGTCGCCATCACCTTGCGCCTGGCGCTCGTCGAGAACCTGCGCCGCATCGCGACCCGCGTCGTCGCCGGGCGCGAGGCCAGAGAAGAGGCGGACTTGATGGCCGACATCCTGTTGGAGATGGCCGGCCGCCAGCCCGAAGGCTTGCTACAGGTCTTCAAGGGACGGCTCGGCAAACACTCCGAGCTAGACCGCGCCTTCGTCGTCCAGCTCACGCAGCGCCTCCGCGATCAAGACCCCGTGGTCGCTCCCATCTCCGACTGGCTCGAATCGCAGTTGAAGAAGCGCGGGCAGACGACCGAGCAGGTCGTGCACACGGAACACCAGCGGCAGGCCGCAGCCCAGGTTACGGTCGGCAACATCATCACCTCGATGCGCCTGCTCTCGACCCTCGACTGGCACGACTTCTTCGAGAGCGTGAGCCTCGTAGACCCGGCCCTGGGCCAAGACCCGGCGGGCGTCTACTCGCGCATGACCTTTGCGACGCGCGACCATTACCGCCACCAGATCGAGCGCATCAGCAAGCGCACGCGAACGCCCGAGCTTGATGTCGCGCACGAGGCCGTGAGGCTGGCCGAGGCGGCGCGCGACCCGAAAGCGCACGCGGAAGCGACCCATCACGTCGGCTACTACCTGATTGACGAAGGCGTCGGGGAGCTTGAAAAAAGTTTCGGCTATCGTCTCCGCCTGCGCGAGCGCCTGCGGCGCGCAATCCTCTCTCACCCGACCCTCTTTTATCTGGGCACGCTCTCGCTGCTGACGACGCTCGTCATCTCGGCGCTGCTGCTGATCGGCTATCGCGAAGGGCTTGGGCCCATCCTGCTCTCTGTGCTCGCCCTGCTCTCGCTCGTTCCGGCGAGCGACCTGGCCTTGAGCGTGCTCAACTGGGACGTGACCTTCCTCCTGCCGCCGCGACTTTTGCCGAGCATGGAGACGAAGGCGGGCATACCCCTTGAAGCGCAGACGATGGTCGTAGTGCCGACACTCCTGACGAGCGAAGCGACCGTCAAAGAACTGTTGGAGCGCCTGGAGGTTCATTACCTGGCCAACCAGGACGCGCATTTATACTTCGCGCTCCTCGGAGACTACCGCGACGCTTCCATTGAAGAGCTGCCCGAAGACAGCCTGATTCTTGAGGCGGCGCTCGCAGGCGTAGAGGAGTTGAACGCGCGATACCGGGCCGGGGCCGAAACTGAACCGGCGCGCTTTCATCTCTTTCACCGTCGCCGCCGGTGGAACGAGAGCGAGGGACGATGGCTCGGCTGGGAGCGTAAGCGCGGCAAGCTGGAAGAGTTCAACCGGCTCTTGAGAGGCGCGCGCGACACCAGCTTCATCGTCTCGACGGCCCCGCCCGAGCTGCTCTCGGCAGTGCGCTACGTGATTACGCTCGATTCGGATACGCAGTTGCCGCGCGGTGCTGCGCGCCGCCTCGTCGGCCAGATCATGCATCCTCTGAACCGCCCGCAGTACGATCAGGAGCGGGAGCGCGTTGTGCGCGGCTACGCGATCCTTCAGCCGCGCGTGAGCGTCACTTTGGAGAGCGCCTCGCGCTCGCGCTTCGCGCGCATCTTCTCCGGCAATACTGGCATTGATCCTTATACGACCGCCGCCTCGGATGTCTATCAAGACCTCTTCGGCGAAGGCAGCTTCACGGGCAAGGGGCTCTACGACGTGGATGCTTTCCGGCGCGCTTTGGAGGGGCGCGTGCCTGAGAACTCGCTCCTCAGCCACGACCTCTTTGAGGGACTCTACGCGCGCTGCGCCCTGGTCACGGACGTAGAGCTGCTGGACGATTACCCGGCGCATTACGATACGTTCGCGCAGCGCCAGCACCGCTGGACGCGCGGCGACTGGCAGATCGCGCGCTGGATGGGCCCAAGCGTACCGGACGCCGAAGGGCGGCGCGTGCGCAATCGGCTGCCGCTCATCTCGCGCTGGAAGATTTTCGACAACCTGCGCCGCAGCCTCGTCGCGCCGAGCACGCTGCTGTGGCTCGCTTTCGCCTGGGCGCTCCTGCCCGGCAGCAGCGCGCTCTGGACGCTCTTCGTGCTGCTGGTGCTGGCCTTCCCCGTCTACGCGCACGTCACGACGAGCCTGTTGCTGCACCCGCGCGGCATCCCCTGGACGAGCCATTTCTGGAGCGTGTGGGGCGACCTCAGAACGAACACTGCGCAGGTGGCCCTGACGATCAGTTTCCTGGCGCACCAATCCTACCTGATGGCGGACGCCATCGCGCGCACACTCTATCGCAAGCTCGTCTCGCACCGTCGCCTGCTGGAATGGACGACCGCCGCGCAGGCCGAGCAGGGGAGCGCGCACGACCTCAAATCCATTCTCCGCTTCATGTGGCCCACAGAGATTGTGGTCGCCGCAGTGTGCGCGCTTTTGCTCCTGCTTCGTCCGGGCGCGATCATGGTGGCCTCGCCGCTGCTGCTGGTGTGGGCCCTCTCGCCGCTTTTGGCATACTGGGTCAGCCGTCGCGGCTCGGTCGAGCAGGCCCGCCTCTCCGAGAGCGATGAGCAGGAGGCGCGGCAAATCGCGCGCCGGACTTGGCGATTCTTTGAAGCCTTCGTCACCCAGGAAGATCAATGGCTTGCGCCGGACAATTATCAGGAAGACCCGCAGCCGGTGGTCGCGCACAGGACTTCGCCGACCAACACGGGGCTGCTCTTGCTGTCGACCGTGGCGGCGCACGACTTCGGCTACGTCGGCACGCTTGAGCTGGTCGAGCGCCTTGAGCTGACCTTTCAGACTCTCGACGAGCTGCCGCGCTTTCGCGGCCACTTCTTCAACTGGTACGACACGCGCACCTTAGAGCCGCTCGCGCCGCAGTACATCTCGACAGTGGACAGCGGAAACCTCGCAGGCCACCTGCTGGCCCTCAAGCAGTCCTGCCTTGAGGTCTACGACCGCCCCCTGTACGGCGCGCACACGCTCGCCGGACTCTCCGACACGATTGCGATGATGCGCTTGGAGGCGACTCGCCTCGGCGCGTCGCGCCAGCGCACGGAAGTCGTCACGATCAAACAACTGCGCGAAGAGATAGAGGCTTGCGCGCGTCTGGTCGCGCGCGAGCCGCCCGCGAGCCTGAACGATTGGGCCGCGCTCTTCAAAGCGATCACGGAGCGAGCCGCCGAGATCGATGACATCACGGAGGCGCTCTCGCAGGAGCACGGGCGGGAGAATTTCTCTGAGCTGCGCTTCTGGATCGTCGCGACACGCAGACAGGCCGAAGCCTGCCAGCGCGACATGCGCGTGCTCGCTCCCCTCCAAAGGCTTGGGCCCATCGCACGGCCCGAGTCGCCGGGAGGAGATTTCACGGGCGAGGCGGCCCGTCAATTTTCCGAGAGCGCGCGTGCGCTCGAAGATGTCCGCACGCTCTCGGAGATGGCCGAAGCTTATGAGGCCGCGCTGGTCAACCTGGCCGCGCTCAAAGCGGAGACCGGGGCACGCCCGCAGCGCGAGGGCGCGCCGGACGCGACGGCGGGCACGACTACGGGGTCGCGCGACGCGCTCGAAAAGAGTATTGAGGACGGCGCGCGCTCGACGCGCAATCTGCTCGGGCGTCTGAGCAAGTTGGCCGAGAGGTGCGAGACCTTCTTCGAGGAGATGGATTTCACCTTCCTCTTCAACGAGGAACGAAAGGTCTTCTCCATCGGCTACAACGTCACGGCGGGGCGGGCCGACAACTCTTACTATGACCTGCTGGCGTCGGAATCGCGCCTCGCCAGCTTCGTCGCCATCGCTAAGGGAGACGTGCCGCAGGAGCACTGGTTTCACTTGGGCCGCCAGATGACGCCAGTGGATTCGAGCCGCGCGCTCATTTCCTGGACGGCGACGATGTTTGAATACCTGATGCCGATGCTCATCATGCGCAGCTACCCGAGCACGCTGCTGGACGAGACGCACCGCGCAGCAGTCTTCCGCCAGATCGAATACGGGCAGGAGCGCGGCGTCCCGTGGGGCATCTCTGAGGCGGCCTACAATGCGCGCGACTTGAACCTCAATTACCAGTACGGCCCGTTCGGCGTGCCCGGCCTCGGCCTCAAGCGCGGTCTTTCGGAAGACCTGGTGGTTGCGCCTTACGCGACTCTGCTGGCGGCGATGGTCGTGCCCAGGCTCGCACTAGACAACCTGCGCCGCCTTGAGCGCGAAGGGGCGCTCGCCAGCTACGGCTTCTACGAATCCATTGACTATACGGCCGAGCGCCTGCCGCAGGATCAGAAGCGCGCCGTGATTCGCACCTTCATGGCTCATCACCAGGGCATGGGCCTCGTCGCGCTCGACAACCTCATCAACCGCGACGCGATGCAGCGCCGCTTTCACGCGGAGCCAATCGTTCAGGCTACCGAGCTACTGTTGCAGGAGCGCATCCCGCGCAATGTGGTGGCCGCTCACCCGCGCGCCGAAGAGGTCTTGTCGGGCCGCGTGGTGCGGACGCTGACGGGGCTGGTGACGAGAGTCTACGACTCGCCGGACTTGCCCACGCCGCGCACGCAACTGCTCTCGAACGGCCACTACTCGGTGATGGTCACTTCGGCTGGCGCGGGCTATTCCGTCTGCGGGGGGGTGGGCGTGACGCGGTGGCGCGAAGATGCTACGCGCGATCACTGGGGCTCCTTCTTCTACCTGAGAGACGTGCGGAGCGGCGCGGTCTGGTCTGCCGGTTATCAGCCGACGGGCCACTGGCCGCGCTCTTATGAAGTCACCTTCTCGGAAGACAAGGTCGATTTCTGGCGCACGGACGCGGGCGTAGCCACCCACATGGAGATCATCGTCTCGCCCGAAGACGATGCCGAGATGCGGCGCATCACGCTGACGAACAACTCGACGCGCGTGCGCGAGATAGAGCTGACGAGCTACGCCGAAGTGGTGATCGCCCCCCCGGCAGCGGACGCCGCGCATCCGGCCTTCAGCAATCTATTCGTCGAGACCGAATTCATCCCGGCCGAAAACGCCCTGCTCGCGCGCCGCCGCCCGCGTTCAAGTAAGGATCAACCCATCTACGCCGTGCACGTCATCTTCACAGAGGGCGAACGGGTCGGCGCTGTGCAGTACGAAACAGACCGCAGCCGCTTCGTCGGGCGCGGCCGCAGCGTGGCCGAGCCGGTCGCCGTCACCGAAGACCGCCCGCTCTCCAATACCACGGGCGCTGTCCTCGACCCGGTCTTCTCTCTGCGACAGCGCGTGCGCCTGCCGCCCGGAAAGGGTGCGCGCATCTCTTTCACGACGGCTGTCGCGCGCTCGCGCGAAGATGCTCTGATGCTCGCGGACAAGTATCACGACCCTTCGATCTTCGAGCGCGAGGCGCGCCTGGCCTGGACGCAATCGCAGGTCGAGATGCGACATCTGAACATCTCCGCCGAAGAGGCGCACCTGTTTCAAAGACTCGCGGGCCGCGTCCTTTACTCAGACCCCTCTTTGCGCCCGCGCCCGCACGTCCTCGCGCTCAATACCAGGTCGCAGGCGAGCCTCTGGCCCTACGGCATCAGCGGCGACCTCCCCGTAGTCATCGTCCGCATCGGCCAGTCGGAAGACCTGGACGCCGTGCGCCAGCTTCTTCGCGGCCACGAATACCTGCGCTTGAAGGGCCTCTCCATAGACCTCGTCATCCTCAACGATCATCCGCCGAGCTACGCGCAGGCGCTACAGGAAGAGCTGCTCTCTATAGTTCGCTCGTCGGGGTCGGCCCCATTGCAGGACAAGCCGGGCGGCGTCTTCCTTCGCCGCTCAGACCTGATACCGGAAGCCGACCGCATACTGCTGCATGCGGTGGCGCGCGTCGTCGTCGTGCCGGAGCGGGGCGAGCTTTCCGAACAGCTTGTCCGCCGCATGCCCGAAGAGCCGCTGCCGGCGGCCTTCACGCCGCGCACGCCTTCGCGCAAGTACCCTGAGCCGGCTGCGCCCACGCCCGCGCTCAATTTCTTTAACGGCCTCGGCGGCTTCTACGAGGGCGGGCGCGAGTACGTGACAGTGCTCGGTGAAGGGCAATGGACGCCCGCGCCGTGGACGAACGTCGTCGCCAACGAGCACGACTTCGGCTTTCAGGTGACGGAGACGGGCGGCGGCTACACCTGGTCTGTCAACAGTCGCGAGAACCGGCTCACCCCCTGGGCCAACGATGCCGTGAGCGACCCCGTGGGCGAGTGCGTTTACCTACGCGATGAAGAGAGCGGAACCGTCTGGACTTCTACGCCGCTGCCGATACGCGAGAAGGAGCCGTACCTGATACGACACGGGCACGGCTACACAGTCTTTGAGCACACGAGCCACGGCATCTCGCAGGAGCTACTCTTGTTTGTCCCTCTGGACGCGCCCGTCAAGATCACGCTGCTGCGGCTGCGCAACCGGACTGAGCGGCGGCGAAAGCTGTCCGTGACGAGCTACAGCGAGCTTGTCTTGGGCGTCGAGCGCGGGCGCTCCGCTCCCTACTGCATCACGGAGATAGACGCCGAAGGCGACGCTATCTTTGCGCGCAATCCTTACAACAACGAGTTTGCCGCGCGCGTGGCCTTCGCCGACATGAGCGAGAAGCGGCGCACAGTGACGTGCGACCGCAAAGAGTTCCTCGGGCGCAATCGCGGCCCGGCGAGCCCTGCCGCCCTGCGGCGCGCCGCTCTTTCGGGGCGCACGGGCGCTGGTCTAGACCCCTGCGCGGCGATGCAGACCACGGTTGAGCTTGAGCCGGGCGAGGTGCGCGAGATAGTCTTCCTGCTCGGCGAAGCCGAGACGCGCGAAGAGGCGCGCGCCGTCGCCCGCCGCTACCGCCAGCCCCATCTCGCCAACGAAGCTTTCGAGCAGGTCTTAGCGCATTGGGACAGCGTGCTCGGCACGGTCGAAGTCCGCACGCCCGACGCGGCGATGGATACTATGCTGAACCGCTGGCTGCCCTACCAGACTTTGGCCTGTCGCGTGCTGGCCCGCTCGGCCTTTTATCAATCGGGCGGAGCCTATGGGTTCCGCGATCAACTGCAAGACGTGATGGCCCTGGTCTACGCGCGCCCGGACATTGCGCGCTCACAACTGCTTCGCGCGGCAAGCCATCAATTCAAGGAAGGCGATGTGCAGCACTGGTGGCATCCGCCGACGGGCAGAGGCGTGCGGACGCGCTTCTCGGACGACCTGCTGTGGCTCCCCTATGTCACGAGCTTCTACGTCAACACGACGGGCGACCGCGCAGTCCTGGACGAAGTAGTTCCGTTCCTGGAAGCGCCGCAGCTCGGGCCCGAAGAGGACGAGTCTTACACGCAGCCCATCGTCTCCACAGAGCAGGCGAGCCTCTACGAGCATTGCGTGCGCAGCATAGACCGCAGCCTCCGTGTCGGCCAACATGGCCTGCCCCTGATGGGCTCGGGCGACTGGAACGACGGTATGAACCGCGTCGGAAATCGCGGCAAAGGCGAAAGCATCTGGGTCGGCTGGTTTCTGCACAACACCCTGGCCTGGTTCGTGCAGTTCTGCGAGGCGCGCAAGGACACTGAGCGCGCCTCCCGTTACCACGAGCACGCGGAGAAGTTGAAGCGCGCGCTCGAAGCCGAGGCGTGGGACGGCGATTGGTACAGGCGCGCCTATTTCGACGACGGCACGCCCCTCGGCTCGGTGCAGAACGAAGAATGCCGCATAGACTCCATAGCGCAGTCCTGGGGCGTCATCTCGGGCGCTGCCGATCATCACCGGGCCGTGCGCGCGATGGCCGCCGTCGAAGAGTACCTGATTCGGCGCGGTGACGGTCTGGTCATACTCTTTACGCCGCCCTTCGACAAGAGCGCCCTCGACCCCGGCTACATCAAAGGCTACGTGCCGGGCGTGAGAGAGAACGGCGGGCAGTACACGCACGCGGCCCTTTGGACTTTGATCGCCTACGCTTGCTTGGGCGACGGCGACCGCGCGGGCGAGCTGTTCGCGCTCCTCAATCCGATCAATCACGCCTCGACGCGCGCGGGCCTTCACAAGTACAAGGTCGAGCCTTACGTGGCGGCAGCGGATGTCTACGCCGTGCCGCCGCACACGGGGCGTGGCGGCTGGACTTGGTACACGGGCTCGGCGAGCTGGATGTACAGGGCCGGGCTGGAATTCATCCTCGGCTTCCAGTTGCGCGGCGAGCGCCTCGGCGTTGACCCGTGTATTCCGCGAAGCTGGCGCGAATACGAGATCAACTATCGCTACGGCTCGGCGCGCTACCAGATCAGAGTCGAGAACCCTTACGGCCTCAGTCGCGGCATAGCGAGCGTAGAGCTGGACGGCGAGCTTCAACCCACCGACGACATTCAGCTCCGAGACGACGGCGCGCATCACATAGTCCGCTTCGTTATGGGCGCGCGCGCTCAAGATGAGCGGCACGGAGCCGAGACTGCACAGGCATCGGCGTCGGCCGAATAAAGCCTGGCCCCACGCGCGCCAGGCACGTAGACCACCTTCCGGCCCGAAGATAAGAGTTAAAAGGTGAACCTCACGCCGGTCTCTATGCGGCGGCCCGGCTGGGCTGCCGTCGCGTGGCCGAAGAAAGGCGAGGTCTGAACGCCCGTGAAGTTCGTGAGGTTCGCGTGGTTGAAGAGGTTGAAAGCCTGCGCGTAGAACTCCATGCGATATTTTTGATTCGAGAGGGTGGGCGGTGTGAAGCCGCCTCCGCCGTCCCCGCCTGGGCCCACTCTGACCATAACTTGCTGCGGCGCGGCGTCTCCTTTGCGCTCGCCGCCGAAGTTAAAGCCCCAACTGAGACGTGCGCCCAAGTCCCAGCGCGAAGCGCCCCGCGCGCTGTTGCGCCGCACCCCTGCGGGGCGATCATTGCTGACAGTATCACCGTTATCGTCGAAGCCCGTCGTGATGTTATAGGGCAGCGCCGAGTTCATGCTGAAGTTGAGGCCGAGCGAGATGCCTTTAATGAGCTGGCGGCTGAGGAAGCCTGAGAAGTAATGGCGCATCTCGTTGGCTGCAGGCCCGCGCTCGGCTCTCAGGTTGTAGTTATCTGCCGGAAGCGCCAGGGGCCCGTCCGCTTCGTTCGTCGTATTCGAGTACATGTAGACCAGCATCCAGAAGAGCTTGCCCGTGGGCATCTGCGGCCCGAAGTGCATCATCATCCTGTGCGAAGTGGAGCTGGCCGAGGATTCGATCTGAATAATGTTGCCTTCGCCGGGAAAGGGACGGCCCACGCCCGGCACGGGAGCGTTGATGTTCCGACTGCGCAGCAGATGCGTGCCGCGCTCTACGCGGTAATCGGCGTTGAGCCGGAATCTTTTGAAGAGGCGCGCTTCGACTCCGACGGAGGCCATCGCAATCGAAGGCATCTGCATGCGCGCTTCGCTCTGAATCCTGCCGGGCGGCAGAAGCGTCGCGGAGCCTGCGCTGAACGGGTCGGGGAAGCCCGGGTCGCGCACGACCAGATCGCTCTGACGCACGCCGTTGACCCTCAAGGTCTGCTCATAAGTGCTGCCGTCGAACCAATCATAGAAGAGGCCGGCCCCGGCGCGAATCGTGATCGTCCCGGCCTTGTCCGGCGACCAGGTGAGGCCCATGCGCGGCGCAAGGTTGCTGCGGTCAGAGAGGTTCGACTGGAACTCGTGGCGCAGGCCGAAACTGAGCATCAGGTTTTTCCGCAAGCGAAAATCGTCCTGCCAGTACCAGGCGAACTGGTAACGCGAGAAGGAGAGCCGAGCGTCTCCGGTGCGCCGGGCAAACGTGGTCGGTCTGCCCAGGCGAAACGCGTCGAGGCTGGCGAAGGTGAAAATCCCGTTCGAGTTCGTCATCTCGTCGCTGCGATAGCTTCCGTACTCGAACAGCAGACCGGCCCTCATCGAATGTTGGCCCAGGGTGAAGTCCAGGTTATCCGCCACCTCAAGCTCGCGCGCGTCGCGGCTTCCCACGGTTTGCGCTCCGCCGCGCGTGAAAGCATTGAGCACCTGAACCGCAGGAGCATCGCTCGCAGGGATGTTCTCTCGCTCGGTCAAGCGCACTTGCGCGCGCGCCTCGTTCAGAAAACGCTTGGCGAAGACTCCCGACTCCGAGACTCTCAAGATCTGTTCGGCCTGGTCTAAAGTGTAAGCGCGGTCGAACAGCTCGAAATCTCCGACGCCGAGGTTGTCCTGTCGCCCGGCGTTTCGCTGGTACTCGAAGCGCACGGCATGCGTCTTATCCAGGCCGTGCTCAATGCGTGCGGAGAGGTTCAGGCGGCGCGCGGGCCTCAGCGCCACGTCGTCCAGGCGACCTTCGGGCAGAGCGGCGACGATTGTCTTAGAGTCGTAGCTTGCAGTGGCGTCGGCCGAAAGAAAGAGCGAGGTGCGGTTTTTCCAGAGCGGGCCGTCGAGCGTAAAGTTGAACCGGCGCATCTGTTCGGGCCCACGTCGCGGCGCGAAGACTGGCCGTGCGCTGACGGCTTCGTCACGAAAGCCCAAACCGAGAGAGCCGTGCCAGCTATTAATCCCGGGCTTGGTGTAGACATCGACGGAGACGAACCCTCGCTCATGAAACTCCGCTGCGAAGGGGTTGCGGCGGAAGCGTATCTCTCGTATCTGAGATTTGGGGGGAAGGCGTCCGCCGCGAAAGCCGTTGACGCGAATGGTCGCGCCGGGGCCGGCCAACTGGTTGACGGCCGTTTCGAACTCGTCCGGGTCGTCTGGCAGCGCGGCGATCTGCTCTTCGCCGAGGATGCTTGAGAATGCCGAGCCGTTCGGGTCAGTATTCTTTTCCTGCTCGTCGCGGTTGATCTCCACGTCCTCTTTGATGCTGGCGACTTCTAGCTGTAGCTCGGCGCGATTGCCGCCCGCGCCGAGCGCGAAGTCCGCGAGCGAGCGCGCCTCAAACCCGGCGGCCTCGATACGTATTTGAATAGGCCCAGGGAAGAGACGCGTAAACGTGACCTCGCCCTGCTGGTTCGTGCGCCCCTTCTGCTCCGGGCCTTCCGCCGCTTTGACAGAGACCTGCGCCTGGGGGACAGCAGCGCCGTTCGGGTCAACGACCGTCAGCTTCAAGGTCGCTTCCGCGCCATTTCTCTGTTGGGCCCATGCTAGCTGGCAGCCGCAGAAGAAGAGCAGCAAGAGGCCCAGGCACACCCGTAGCGTCCTCGTTGAGAATCCGTCCTGATTCATAAAGAGAATTTCCTTCGGACTACTTTTTCTGGAACTTATCGGCCTTGAACTGCGGGTTGATCTCGTAGGATTTGATCTCCCACTCCTCGTTGATTTCGCCGTCCTGCGCCTGCGTGATGCGATGCGGCAGCACGAGAGCGCCGACCTTGCGATAATCTTCAAAGCGAAGCTGGTACTCGGCCTCTTCAGCTTTGGCTGGCGGCCCCTCTTTGCTCAACCTCTCGCGAGCCTCTTTCTCGGCCTCGGCTGTTGGTGCTGCGCCGCCACCCGGCTGTCCATGCCCGCCGCCGGGCCGCGACATCATCATCATTCGCATCCTGGGCCCACGATAGCTGAGCATCAGGGGCAGGTGCGTCTCTTTACTCAGGAAGAGGCGGGCCGCGAAGCCTTCGGGCCCATCGGCGTCAATCACGTCAGCATGACCGTCGTCGGCCGCGGCCTCCCCGGCGTAAGTGTAAGTGAGGTTGAAGTCGCCAGGAGGATTGAGAAAGAGCGCGAGCAAGTAGCGCGCAAACTCCGCGCGGAGCTGCGCCGCCTGACGACGCTGCATCTGCTCAAGCTGCTCCCTGGTAGGCTTCTCCGGCTGTCCGTCGCGCATAATGACGACGCCGCCTCCGGGGGCGCTCGTGTCCGTCCAGAACTGCGCGCCGTTGAGCGTCCTTGTCATGTAGACGCTCATGCCCATCGGGCCCCTCTCGAACGAGTCGGAACGCTGGAACTTATCGGGCAGTTGAAAGTAAAGCTCCCTCTCGCCGGAGACATCTCTGTCCTGAAGAACGCGGCGGTACTTGCCCTTCGCCGTCAGGCTTTGAACGGAGCGCAGGGCGTCTTCGCCGCCGATGGCCTGCCGGGCCTGTTTAAGAATCTCTTCGGCGCTGCCCCCGGCAGTTCCGGCCGCCGATAAATCAACGGTCACTCCCAAGAGCGCCAGCAGCGCCACGAGCGCAAGCTGCTTCATCGTTCTCATAAAAATCATCTCTCCTCGTCCGAAACAGAATGATAGGGCGGGACTGCAAACCACTAGCAATTCATCCGGCGGGAGAGAAAAGTTCCAAAAAGAGATGATTTAACAGGGATGGCCAGGAGAGACAGGATGAAGACAGGGCAATGCTTCTGCTTTTATCCTGTCCATCCTGTTAATCCCGGCCTGCCTAATGCGGCTCGTCGCTGATGACTTTGCCGTTGATGAGGGTCATGGTGCAGTGCGTGGTGTATTCAAAGGGGTCGCCGTCGTAGAGCGCGAGGTCTGCGTCCTTGCCGGCTTCGATTGAGCCGACGCGCGCCGAGATGCCTAAGAGTCGCGCGGCGTCAATGGTGATGAGCGAGAGGGCTTCGTCGAAGGTGAGGCCGTTGGCGGCGGCCACGCCAGCCTCGAAGAGGACGATGCGCGTCTTGGGCACGTAAGCCTCGAAGCCGCTTTGCAGGGCGAGGGGCACGCCGGCCTTGCGAAGGCGCGCGGCCGTCTCCATGCTGAGGTTCTCGGCCTCTCCGGCGGCGCGCGCCATCGTCGGGTGAATGATGACGGAGACGCCTGCGGCCTTGATCTGATCTGCGACCATGTAAGCTTCGGCCGCACCGTCGAGGATGACGCGGATATTGAACTCTTTGGCGAGGCGCAGCACGGCGACTATGTTGTGCGCGCGCTGCACGGTGACGAGCAGCGGCACTTCGCCCTTGAGGACGCGCGCGAGGGCTTCCGAGCGCAGGTCTCGGCTCCCCTTCTGGTCTTCCTTAGCGGACGCTTGTTTGCGGTCGTACTCCTGCGCCTTCAAAAGCTCCGTGCGCAGCATGGCTATCTCTTTCGAGTGCGTGCCGGGCGCGCGGCCCGCCGGAGCCAGCCCCGCATCACCAACCGTCGCGGCGATCATCGCCGCCGGGACAATCACGGCCTGCTCCACCTCGCCGCTCAAGGTCTTGACGATCATGGTCTGGCCGGAGATGAGAGAGCCCGGCCCGTGGCCCGTGTGGACGGTCGTGACGCCGAAGCCGCGCACCCATTCGATGAGCCGCTCGCGCCCGTTGTAAGCGTCCGTTGCGCGAAGCTCAGGCTGGATGGGCCCGGAGCGTTCGAGCTGCATCTGGTCGTGCGGCTGGTTGAGATAGCCCGAGAGCCCTATGGTCGAGTGCGCGTCTATCAGGCCGGGAGTGACGACGCGGGCGCTCAGGGTTTTGTAACCGGCGGGAATCTGTACGGCCGACGATGGGCCCACGCGCTCTACGCGGCCGTCCCGCACGAGCACCACGCCGTCACGGATGGCCGGGCCAGCCATCGTGTAGACGGTCTCGCCGCGCACGGCCACCTGGGCCCAGACTGAAGCCGCGCTGAAGATGATGGTGACGAGCATCAAAGCGTAGCGTCTCGTCCATGTAAAAATGTTCGCGCTCATCACTGCCCCTCCCCTTCCTCGCTGCTGCTACGTTCGATCTCGTCGGTGTCGAGGACGGCCCCGCGTCCGGCTCCCTCGCCGCCCGTCGCATAGAGGCGGTCTTCCGGGTTGGAGCGGTCAAAGACTTTGACGCCCTCGACGTAAGTCTCAAGGACGTGCGTGTAGACGCTCAGCGGGTCGCCCGAGAGGATGATGAAGTCAGCGTCCTTGCCCGCTTGAAGAGAGCCCGTGCGCTCTTGCAGGTCGAGCATCTGCGCGCCCGCCAGCGTCAGCGCGTAAAGCGCACGCTCGCGCGCCATCCCTGCGCGCACCGACAGAGCCGCCGCGCGCAGGAACAGTCGCGAGTCCGTGATGTAGTCGTCCGTGTTGAAGGCTAAGAGCACGCCCGCGCGATCAAGGACGAGGCCGTTGCTGAAGGTCACGTCGGTCGTCTCAAGCTTCCCGCCCGGCGCGTCGAGCACGGTGATCGAAGCCGGGGCTTTGGCGCGCGCAATCTCTTCGGCGACCTTCCATCCTTCCGTGACGTGATGCAGGACGATGCGAAAGCCGAACTCTTTCGAGAGCCTGAGCGCAGTCAGGATGTCGTCGTGCCGGTGCGTATGAAAGTGCACTGTGCGGCGGCCTTCGAGGACTTCCACCAACGCTTCCATAGCCAGGTCGCGCGCAGGCAGCTTGGACTTATCGCTGCCAGCGCGGCGAATCTTCTCGCGATACTCCTGCGCCTTGACGAACTGCTCGCGCACGAGCGCCGCGCTCTTGGCGCGTGTGCCGGGGAAGGGCCCGTTTGCGTCCGGCCGCAGAGAGTTGGTGCCGTTCGCCATCTTCATGCCGCCGGCAATCTGCCCCTGCGCGTCTTTAATCAAGAGGTCGTCTATGACCTTGCCGAGCCTGAGCTTGAGATAGAGCGTCTGCCCGCTCAGGAGGTGGCCCGAGCCGGGCATCACGTTGACTGTCGTGATGCCCCCGGCGCGCGCACGCTTGAGGCTGTTATCGAGGACGTTGACGGAATCGAGGATTCGCACTTCGGGCTGGATCGGTGCGGAGGCGTCCGCGCCCGTGCCGCTGCCGATGTGGCTGTGCGAATCAATCAGGCCGGGCATGATGACCTTGCCGGAGGCGTCTATGGTTTGCGCGCCTGCGGGAACCTGCACACTGCCACGCGCGCCGACGGCGAGAATCTTTCCGCGCCCGACGACGAGCACGCCGTCCTGAATGACTGGGCCGGTGATGGGAATGATGGTTGCGCCCGTGTAAGCGCGGGGGCTGTCCTGGGCCCAAACTTTCGGCGCAATCAGGCACACCAGCGCAAAGGCCAGGGCTGGAATCGCTTTCATCCTTTTTCCTCGGAGCGACAAGATGTCTGAAACGATGAAACAAGCTTGCGCCGCAGCCCGAACGCGTGTCAAGCGTCGAGGCGTCTTTGGTTCTTCCGGGGTCAGCGATTGACGCTGCTCATGGCGGCCGCCGGATAACGCGAGCCGGCGGCTGCGTCTGGCTGCGCCACTTCGCCTATGCGGGCCAACTCCTCCGCGCTCAGCTCGATCTCCAAAGCCTGGACGTTGACTTCCAGGTACTTGCGCCGCTTCGTTCCGGGGATGGGCACAACGTCTTCCCCTTGCGCGAGCACCCAGGCGAGGGCAAGCTGCGCGGCCTCGCAACGCTTCTCGGCGGCGATCTCGCGTAGCGCCTCGACGAGCCGTAAGTTGTGCTCGAAGTTATCGCCCTGAAAGCGCGGGAACTGGCGGCGACGGTCATCCTCCGAGAGACTTTCCGGGCTCTTGATCTCTCCGGTCAAAAATCCGCGCCCGAGCGGACTGTAGGCCACGAACCCCACGCCAAGCTCGCGACACGCGGGCAGGATTTCCGCTTCCACCTCGCGCGACCACAGGCTGTATTCGCTCTGTAGGGCTGCTATGGGGTGAACGCTCGCGGCCCGGCGGACGGTCTCGGCGGCGGCTTCCGAAAGCCCCAGGTAGCGCACCTTGCCTTCTTCAACGAGCCGGGTCATCGCGCCGACGGTCTCTTCAATCGGAGTCCGAGGGTCTACGCGATGCTGGTAATAGAGATCGATTGTCTCGACGCCTAGTCGTCGCAGGCTGGCTTCACAAGCCGAGCGAACGTAGGCCGGGCTGCCGTCGATGCCGAGGAAGCTTCCGTCAGCGCCGCGCACGTTGCCGAACTTGGTCGCCAGGACGACTCCTTCACGATGCCCGCGAAGAGCGCGCCCCACAAGCTCTTCGTTATGGCCCACGCCGTACATGTCTGCCGTGTCGAGAAAGTTAACGCCTAAATCGAGCGCGCGATGAATGGTCGCGATGGACTCTTCGTCGTTGCGCTCGCCGTAGAACTCCGACATTCCCATACAGCCCAGGCCCAGCGCCGAGACCCTCAAGCCGCTACGCCCCAACTCTCGCATCTTCATAGCTCATTCTCCTTGAATTGTTTGATCCCTTAATACCACTAAAGAAGCCCCGGCGCGAGCGCACAGTAAAAAATTTGCCCGGGGCAGCGTTACGTTTTTTCGGGGAAAAGCCACTCACAGGTGCAAGCGAGAATTCAAAGCCAGGCTCTTTGCCATCATGTTGAGAGATGATTTTCTTTAAAGCTGGGAAGAATCTCACCTCAAACAAACCCACACCGGCTATTCCGAAGGAGCATCTGAAATGAGAGTCACAAAGCATAAGGTCACGCTGACAGCTATTTCCGCCCTACTACTGCTGGCTATAGTTCCCTTGTCCGGCCAGCGAGCATTCGCTCAGCGGCTCAATAGCGCAGCAGCGCCGGCCAGCAGCCGGGCCTCCATTAAGCTTCCCGACATGCCCGCCGCTGCCGAAAGAGTATTGGGTTCGGTTAGCGGCCCGGAACAGATTGACGATGTCACTAAACGTGCGGGGCTGGGGGCCCGGCTGCTCAACTTCAATCTGGCCACGCCCGTAGACCTCTCATACGCAGGCTTGGGCAAAGTTGTCCACATTCCCGTCCAGATCAGTGAGCGGGAGGGCGGACGCAAGTCACTATACTTTTTAAATCCCGGCGAGGAAGTGCTGGCCGGAGTTTTCGTCACCGACGACGGGCTGGCGCTCAGGTACGTCAAACGTCTCGACGGCAAAGGCACTCCGGCTAGGACTGGCGACATGTACCAGACCAGGGTGACGACGGCACAGGGCAAGGCTATCTTTCAGGAGCAAGGCAGGCTGGAGGTCATAGACGCCGCGCACGGCAGAGGCCAATTAGTCCCCTTAGAAAATGGTGGAGCAACAGGACAACAGCGGACATCGGTATGGATAGCTTGGAGCTGTATCCTCATCGTGCGGGACAAAAAAGCCACTAATTAATATTTAACGCTCAAGCCGAAGCGCCGTCAGCGTGTCTCTCATCATCCTTCCGCGGAAGGATGATGAGAGGCGTTCACGGCGCGGCCGGGTTCTACTCTGTAGCGAGCAATCGCTTGAGCGTGACGAGCACGCCCAGGTGATAGGCGTTATGGTCTGCGACCAGCAGCGCCTCGCGCAGGATGGTCTGCCCCTCGCCGTGCGCTATCGGGGCGAAGAGGTCTGTGGCCGTATCTGCGACGAGCTTCTCCATAGCCTTCAGGTCGGCGCGGAAAGCTTCTACGCTCCGGTTCCACTCGGCCTCGTCGGCCGTGGCCTCTTCCCTGGGCCAGTAGCCCTTTGGCCACTCAGGCGAGACATGATTGGCGTCGCGGCTGAACTCAAGAATATCACTCTGCGCAATACGCATGTGCTCAAGCACCTGCCAGGGCGTGTAAGGGATTTTTGGAGCCTTGCGGTTGATTGACTCGACGGGGAAATCGCGCATGACCGTCTCGAAGTCCACATGCGCGCCCCCGCCGCCGAGCAAGTATAGGAGATGCTCGCGCAATGCCTTGTCAGTATCCATAGCCGTCATGACTCCTCACCTCTCTTTTTCAGCTCTTTACTCGTCACGCCCTCGCCGCCCAGCGCGCGTATCCGATCAGACTCGAAGATGTTCGTACCCTGCGGCCGCTGCCTGGCGATGAGCAGCATGGCTTTAGCGACCGTGCGCGCGTGGACGGGGCGGAATTTCGCGAGTGGGCCCACCATCAGAAAAGAGACGTAGCGCATGGGCAGCTCTGCGACGCGCTCCCCGAGCCTGAACTCCGCGCGCTCGCCCAACAGCAGCGACGGACGAAAAATCTGCACGCCCGCGAGCGGAAGCTTTGAGACGGCCTCTTCCAACTCGCCTTTGACCCGATTATAAAAGACTGCCGAGCGGGCGTTTGCGCCGAGCGCCGAGACCAGGAGCAACTGCTCTGCGCCGTTGGCGGCCGCCGCCCGCGCAACCTCGTACTGATAGGTGAAATCAACCTCGCGGAAGGCTTCTCTGGTTCCGGCCTTCTTGATGGTCGTGCCCAGGCAACTGTAGATGTCCTGGGCCCGTACGAGCGACGCATCGTCGCGCAGGCGCGCGAAATCTATTACGTGCTGAGCAAGCTTCGGATGCTCAAGCGGGAGCGCCTTTCGGCCGAGCGTGACGACGCGGCCGTAGGCTGCATCACGGAGCAACAGTTCGAGGCAGTGGCCGCCTACTAGCCCCGTGGCTCCGATCAATAAAGCAGTCCGCGTGCTCATCCAGGTTTTCAGCGCCCGCGCGCCTGCTCTCCCTTGAGCGTCAGGCAGGTGCTCGAAGAGCGCGCCACCAGAGCGCCTTGCTCGTCCGTCACGTCACACTCGACGAGGCCGACCGTGCGCCCATGCTTGACGACGCGCCCCACGGCCAGCAGTTCCCCTTCTACACAGGCTTTAAGAAGTTGATCTTCAGTTCAAGCGTCGTGAAGGATTCATCCTCGCCGAGCGCGCCCGCGAAGGGTTTTCCTTTGTGGCAGGAGGATACAGGAAGGAGAAGAAATGCAGAAGGCGGAAGGATGAATGAAAGAGAAGCTCCTTAAGCTTTTCATTCATCCTTCCGCCTTCTGCATTCATCATTCACTTTCAGGCAGCGTCCAGGTCTCGCCGGGCTCGCTCAAGGCTATGCGCCAGCGTTCCTCCGGCCCAGCGGCCTTGACTAGGCGCGTGACGGGTTCGCGCACAGGCTCGCGGCTCAGGCGAAAGGTCGAATGGTGCATGGGCAGGATGTAGGTCGCGCCCATCTCGCGGCGCATGGCCCAGGACTGTTCCGGGTTGGCGTGAGCGTAGACGTACGGGTCGTAAGCGCCTATGGGAAGTATCGCGAGGTCTACTTTCAGGCGCGAGCGCAGCCGCCCGAAGGCTCGCGTGTAGGCCGTGTCGCCGCCAAAGACCAGCGCGCGATCATTCTTCGTAATCAAAAATCCGCCGTAGCCGCGATGCCTGTCCGTCAGCTTGCGCGCTCCCCAGTGATTGACCTCTATGGCCTCTATGCGCGCGCCGCCAACTTCCACGGCCTGCCCCCATTCCAGTTCGCTCGCGCGCTTGAAACGGCGTACCAGGTCTAGGTTGCCGCGCTGCACGACGGCGTGCGCGCTGCGCGGCAGACGCCTCAAAGTCGGCAGGTCGCAGTGATCCATGTGCGAGTGCGAGATGAGCACGCCGTCGAGCCGGGGCAGCTCATGAGGCAAGAGCGCCGGCCGGACAATGCGGCGTGGGCCCAGCGTCATCATCCCGGCAAGGTTGACGCCGACGCGCGAGCCCAGAACCGGGTCGGTCAAAAGCCAGGTGCCGTAAAAGTTGATAAGCACGGTCGCATGGCCGAGCCAGGCCACGGTCAGACGCTCGTCGCTCCAATCCCGGGGCCGTGGGCGATGCGGCGCGTCAGGAATCGGCGTGCGCGACTCCTGTAAGCGGTCTTGCAGGAATTTGCGCGCGTGTTGGCGCGCAAAACGGGCGTAAATTTTCAGGTTTTCCGGTGTCACACTCACAGGCGATTAGATGCCTCCCTCTCTTCTCAAGGTGCTCGCCAAATCTTCACGAAAATCAGTCAACCGCGTCACTAACCAGGGACAGGCCGAAAGCTCTGCTCTGGCCAACAGCGCCCCCGCGCGGCGTGCGCCTCGGGGAGCGCGTGTGATATTGTTTTTCGGCTCCTCAGCGGACTCGATTCCGATCAACCAAATCTATTGGCAGCGCGGCCCCTTACGGGGAGGCCGCCGAACGGAGATTCTCTATGCGCGCGATAAACCTCTTACTAATAGTTTTGACTGTGACCATGCTGCTCTGCCCGACCGCTACCGCCCAGAACGCGGCGCAGAACAACGAGGCGACCAGGGCGCTTCATGCGCTCTTCGACGCCGAGTGGGAATACACTATGGAGCAGAATCCGACCTATGCTTCCACGCTCGGCGACCGTCGCTGGAATGATCGCTGGGATGATGACAGTCTCGAAGCCATCCGTAAGCGCGAGGCGCACGCGGCCGAGCTGCTCACGCGCCTCAACCGCATAGAGCGCGCGCGGCTCTCGCCCGCAGACCAGTTGAACTACGACCTCTTCAAGAAAGATGCTGAGATGGACGTGGAGGGCTTCAAGTACCGTACGTACCTGCTGCCGATCAACCAGCGCGGCGGAATACAGACGGCCGACGAGCTTGGAGATTTGCTGCGCTTTCAAACCGTGAAGGATTACGAGGACTGGATCGCGCGCCTGCGCTCTTTTCCGACCTTGATGGATCAGGACTTGGCGCTGATGCGCGAGGGCGCGAAGGCGCGTGTGATGTGGCCCAGGATAGTCCTTGAGCGCGTCACGGGCCAGATAGAGAAACAGCTCGTCTCGAAACCCGAAGAGAGCCCCTTCTACAAGCCCCTCAAAAATTTTCCCGACTCCATTCCTCAGCAGGAGCGCGAGCGGCTGTCGAAGGCTGCGAGCGAGGCTATCGCCGCCGGAGTGATTCCCTCTTTCCAAAAGCTCAAGACATATTTCACGGGCGAGTACCTGCCTGCGGCCTTCGATCAGGTCGGCATCTGGCAGATGCCGCAAGGGCTTGAGCTTTACGCTTACCTTGCGCGCCGTCACACGACGACCAACATGACGCCGCAGGAGATTCACGAGAAGGGCTTGAGCGAGGTCAAGCGCATCCGCGCCGAGATGCAGTCCATCATGAACAAGGTCGGCTTCCGTGGAACGCTTCAGGAGTTCTTCGTGAAGCTGCGGACAGACCGGCAGTTCTACTACAAGACGCCCGAGGAGCTTCTGGAAGCATACCGCGCTCTGGCCAAGCGCATCGACCCCAACCTGGTCAAGGTCTTCAAGACCCTGCCGCGCATGCCTTACGGCGTGATTCCCATCCCTGACAAGATCGCGCCCGACACGACCACGGCCTATTACAATCGTCCGGCGGCCGACGGCTCGCGCCCAGGCATGTATTACGTCAATCTCTACAAGCCCGAGACGCGGCCCAAGTGGGAGATGATGGCGCTCTCGCTGCATGAGAGCGTGCCGGGCCATCACCTGCAAATCGCGCTCGCACAGGAGCTCGGCGAGATTCCGAAGTTTCGTCGCTACGGCGGCTACACGGCTTTCGTCGAGGGCTGGGGGCTCTACGCCGAATCGCTCGGCGAAGAGATGGGCCTCTACGACGACCCGTACGCGAAGTTCGGGCAACTGACTTATGAGATGTGGCGTGCCGTCCGCCTGGTCGTTGACACAGGCATGCACTACATGAAGTGGGATCGCCAGCGGGCCATCAACTTCTTCATGGAGAATGCCGCCAAGACCGAGCAGGACATAGTCAACGAGATAGACCGTTACATCTCCATGCCGGGACAGGCGCTCGCCTACAAGGTGGGCCAACTCAAGTTCAGGGAGCTGAGGGAACGGGCGCGGCGCGAGCTGGGCGACCAGTTCGACATACGCGAATTCCACGATACAGTCCTGCTCTCGGGCGCTCTGCCGCTGGACGTGCTGGAACGCAACGTGGACGCCTGGATTGCAAGCAAGCGTGGCGGGGTCTCGACGCAGAGAACGACCAGCGAAAAGCAGTGAGTGGGCCCGCGCCCGCGCTTTTGCCGCAAAGCTGATGGTTGATTCTCAGAGCGAACGACAGACCGAAGAGAGGCCGCATGGCGACGCGCACACGGCCTGGGTTCCCGACCTGCTCTATCTGAACGGGCGCTTCGAGCGCGGGCTGGCCCTTGTGTGCGACGCGCGTGGGCGCATCACGGGGACTCTGCCCGCGCAGGAAGTTAAAGCGCGGCGCGAGGTTCTGCTCGGCGGTCGCGCGCTGCTGCCCGGTCTCGTCAACGCCCATTCCCATGCCTTTCAGCGTGTCATTCGCGGGCGCACGGAATATCGCACATCGCAGCGCGACTCCTTTTGGACTTGGCGCGAGATGATGTACAGCGCGGCGGTGCGCCTCGGCCCCGAAGATATTTACGACGCTTCGCGCATGGCTTTTCTTGAGATGGCGCTGGGCGGCATCACTGCCGTCGGAGAGTTTCACTATCTTCATCGCACGCCGGAGGGCGCGGCCTACAGCGAGCCGAACCTGCTGGCGCGCGAGGTCGTGCGGGCCGCGCGTGATGTGGGCCTGCGCATAGCCTTGCTGAGAGTGGCCTATGCGCGCGCGGGCTTTCGCGCAGCGCCAGACGAGCGGCAGTTGCGCTTTATCGAAACAGACCCCGAAGTGTACCTGCGACACGCGGACGCCTTGCGCGCAGAGTTGGCCCAGGAGGAGGGAGCCTGGACGGGCGTTGCGCCGCATAGCGTGCGCGCCGTGCCCCTACAGTATTTGAAAGAGGTGATCGCTTTCGCCCGCGAGCGCGCCCTGCCCGTGCACATGCACCTCGCCGAACAGCCCGCAGAGGTCTCGGCCTGCCTTGAAGAGTATGGCCTGAGACCTGTGGAGCTGCTCGACTCTGAAGGGCTTCTGGATGATCGCTTCACAGGCGTACACGTCATTCACGTCAAGCGTGAAGAGGCGTCGTCGCTGGCCCGTGCGCGCTCCTTTGCGTGCGCGTGCCCGACGACGGAGCGCAACCTCGGCGACGGCATCTTCCCGGCAGACCTCTTTTTCCGCGAGGGCGTGCGCGTCTCACTCGGCACGGACAGTCACGCGCAGATAGACCTCTTGGAAGACGCGCGCCAGCTTGAGCTGAACCTGCGTCTGCAAAGCCTTGAGCGCGGTCTGCTCGCCGAAGAGACGGGCCTGCTCTCGTCGCTCGCCCGCCGGCTCTTCGATTGCGCGACCCTGCTGGGCGCTCAGAGCATAGGCGCAGAAGGCGGAACGCTTGAACGGGGCCGCCCGGCAGACTTTTTCACAGTTGACCTGAACGATGCATCAATCGCCGGGGCTTGCGCAGACGACCTGCTTGCCTCAATCCTCTTCTCGCTGGCGCGGACGGGCGTGAGCGAAGTCGTGGTCGGAGGGCGAGCGATTGTCGAAGAGGGCAAGCACGGGGCCCAGCTTGAGATCGTGCGCCGCTTCACGGCGCTGCAACGCAGATTGTGGAGCTAGAGGTATGAAAGTGGAAGAGACATTGGCCCGCCTCGTAGCGATTGATTCGGTCTCGGCGCGCTCGAACGCGCCCGTCATCTCTTACGCCGCCGAGCGCGCCGAAAGCCTGGGGATGCGCGTACGTCTTTATCCTTACAAGGACGAGCGCGGCGTCGAGAAGATAAACATGGTCGCCACGCTTGGGCCAACTACGGATGACGGGAAAGTCGAGCTGGCGCTGGTGGGCCACACGGATACAGTGCCCTACGATGCGGCCTGGACGGACGCCTTGACGCTCGCGGAGAGCGACGGGAAGCTCGTCGGGCGCGGCGCTTGTGACACCAAAGGCTTCATCGCCGCCGCGCTCACGGCCATCGAAGAATGCGAGGCCGAAAGACTCGCGCGCCCGCTCGCGCTCGTCTTGACGGCGGACGAGGAGGTCGGGTGTCTGGGGGCAAAGCGGCTCGCGGAGATGCGTGCTCTCGAAGCGCGTTACAGCATCGTGGGCGAGCCCACCGGCCTGCGGCCCATACGCGCCGGGAAGGGCTACTGCCTGGCGGAAGTCCTGGTGCGTGGGCGCGAGGGCCATAGCGCCTACCCGGCTCTCGGAGCGTCCGCCATCTTTCGCGCCGCGCGCCTCATCACTCATCTCGAAAGAATTGCCGAGACGCTCAAGGCCGAGCGGCGCGCGGAGTTCGACCCGCCCTTTACGACCATCAACGTCGGCATCGTGCAGGGCGGAACGGCCAAGAACATCATCGCCGGAGAGTGCCGCTTCACGCTCGAATGGCGACCCGTGCCGGGACAGAAAGCTTCGCGCCTGCTCGATCTGCTGCGCACAAGCGTCGAAGATGAACGCTCGCGCGATGCGGAGTTCGACTGCGAGATTAAAGTCCTGCGCATTGACGAAGGGATGGAAACGCCCGGCACTTCGCCGCTCGTGCGGATGCTGGAAGAGGCGACGGCGAGAAGCGCGGGCACGATCAGCTTCGGCACGGAAGCGCCCGAGATGCAGCGGCTCGGGGCGGAGGCGGTCGTGCTCGGCCCCGGCGACATCCGCGTCGCGCATCGCACGGGAGAGTTCGTCCCCCTCGAAGACCTCAGAGAATGCGTCTCCGTACTCGCCCGCGCCATAGAGCATTTCTGCATGCTTTAATCTTTAACGGCCGCCGCCGGACAACCGATGCGAGGGCTCGCGGCATCTTGCATTGCGTCCGTCGCCTTTATGAATAAGATCTACCGGAAATCATGTCTCATCAATCGGCTCGCGGCCGTCTGTCTCTTCGCTCTCATCGCCTGCCCAAGCCGCGCCCAATCCCCTGCCCAATCTTCCGCGCCAGTCACGACCGGGCCGATCACGAGCCAGGAGCTTGTGCGTTTGGTGCAACAGCTTCCGGCGCACCCCGAAAAGCGTGACGAGCTGATTGAAGAGATCAGGCGGCGCGGCATCAACTTTGAATTGACGACGGGCCTGCGCGGCGTTGTCGCCTCGAAGAGCGGTAACGACGCGCTGCTGCGCCGCACTCTGGAAGAGGCAGCGCGCCGCCGTCTCAACCCAGTGGCTTCGACCCTGCCGCCCGAGGCGGAAGCGCGCGACCTGCTTCAGCGGACGCGCACCGTCACGCTCGCCGCCTCAGAAGCGATGCCGGACTTCATCGTCAAGCAGTTGATTACCAGAGCCTACTCGCGCGCGGGGCTGAACAACTGGACAGTCTCAGACCGCCTGAGCATAGCCGTCAGCTTTCGTTCGAGCGTCGGCGAGGAGTACAAGCTGCTCACAGTCAACGGGCTTCCGCCGAGCGCCGAGATACGGGAGGGCTCTGTCTTTGAACAGCTCGGCGGAGCCAGCTCGACCGGCGAATATGTCTCGCGCTTGGCGACGCTTTTTCTCGACGAGAGCCAGACGGATTTCAAGGCTGTGGATACGGACACGCTGCGCGGACGGCGCACAATCGTCTACGAGTATGTGATTAAGAAGGCGAACTCGCGCGCCATACTCAGCTACGGCGAGCGCGGGCAGCCGCAGCAGCAGACGCGCGTCGGTGATCGCGGAAGAATCTGGGTTGACCGTGAATTGAACCGCGTGCTCAGGCTGGAGAGCATCTCGACGGAGATTCCCGCCGAGTTTCCCATCACGGAGGCGAGCCGCACGATTGACTACGATTGGGTTCCGATAGCCGAGCGCCCATACCTCCTGCCCACGCGCGCCGAGGTGCTGATGACCTCGCGCTACGGCGATCAATTAATCCAGAGCCGCAACGAGATACGCTTTCGCGGCTATCAGAAGTTCGGGGCCGAGGTCAAAATCATCGAAGACGTAGACGAGGACGAAGAACCGCCCCCCGACAATAAGAAGCCTTGAATCTTTCCGCAAGCCCCTCCCGAACCGTAAAGAGATTGCTTTTCACATCCCGAAAGCGTTAAGCTGGCCGCGCGGCCGGTGTCCCTCTTTCGACCATCCGCTTTTCTCCCGCGATCTTTCGCACACACTGATAACTGCCCTAGTCGCCTCTGAAAGCCCCATCGGGCTTTGAGAGACCTTGCAGCTTTCCGCAATCCGCCCTCAGGCGGCCTGAGAAAGGACTCCCAAATGAACTTAGCATCCCACCTGCTACAACTGTTGGAAACGTCGGCGCTCGGCAAGATAGAAGAGGCGGAGCTTCGCTGCCGTCTCGCGCGGGAGTTGGAAGAGGGCGGTGACTACGAGGCTGCGCGCCGCGCTATGGGCCCACTGTGGCGGCGCGTCGGCGAGCGACCCCTGCTTGACGGCCTCGATAAGCGGACGGCTGCCGAAGTCCTGTTGCGCGCCGGAACTCTTTCGGGCTGGATCGGCAGCGCCAGCCAGGTAGAGGGCGCGCAGGAGATGGCCAAAGACCTGATTAGCGAGAGCGCGGCCCTGTTTGAATCTCTGGGCGAGACTACGCGGACGGCCGAGGCATGCATAGACCTCGCCATCTGCTACTGGCGCGAAGGCGCTTTTGACGAAGCGCGCGTCACGCTCGGCCAGGCGCTCGGCCGGCTGACAGACCAGGACGTTGAGCTGCGCGCCAGGGTCTTTCTCAATAGCACTGTGGTCGAAGTCTCGGCCCGCCGCCTGCATGACGCGCTGCGAATTATCACGGAGGCCGCGCCCGTCTTTGCCGAGAGCCGCAGCCACGCGCTCAAAGGTAAATTCCACCTGGAACTGGCCCTCATCCTGAGGCTGCTCGGCGCGGCCGAGGGGCGCGCCGACTATATTGATCGCGCGCTGGTGGAATACACGGCCGCCAGCTTCCACTTCGAGCAGGCGGGTGACACGCGCTTTCGCGCGGCGGTCGAAAACAACCTCGGCTCTCTCTTCACCACGCTCGGCAAGTATCAGGAGGCCGAGGAGCACCTCGATCACGCCCGCCGTCTGTTCGTCGCGCTCAAGGATCAGACGCGCATGGCCCAGGTGGACGACACGCGTGCGCGCGCCTTTCTCTCGCAGGGCTTGAACGCGGCGGCGGAAGATGCTGCGAGCGCCGCCGTGCGCAGCCTTGAGCGCGGCGAAGAGCCTTCGCTGCTGGCCGAGGCGCTCATAACACAGGGCGCGGCGCTGGCCCGCATGGGCCGCACGGAGCAGGCGCGCTCCGCGTTTGAGCGCGCGATTGAAACGGCCTACAGGGCGGGCGACGCTGAAAGCGCAGGCGTCGCCGCGCTCTCGATCATCGAAGAGCTGAGCGATCAGTTGACGAGCCTGGAGCGGAAGGAAATCTACGAGCGCGCGGACGATCTCCTTTCGGGCGTGCAGCAGCCGGCGATTCTCTTGCGCCTGCGCGAGTGCGCGCGCAAGGTTCTCGCGGAGCGAATGAACGAGTTGGCCCACGACAGGGCCGTCACAGGCGAGGAGGAGGAGGCCGACGCTTCAGCGCGAGAGGCTGCGGACGCGAGCCTCGCCGCGCCGTGGGAGAGCTTTTCGCTCGACGAAGAGGTGCGACGCATAGAGCACAGGCTGATCGAGCAGGCGCTCAAAGAGGCCGGAGGCAGCGTCTCGCTGGCCGCACGCCTGCTCGGCTTCAAGCATCACCAATCGCTCAACTCGCTGATCGAAAGCAAGCACCCAGACCTCAGCGCCAAGCGAGTGCCCGCCAGGCCGCGCAAGCGCCGTAGCAGTACCCGGTCTCGCTAAAGCCACGCTCGGCGCGCGCGCTGGGCTTCACGCAGGCTTGAACTCCTGCGCAGCGATGGGCCATTATTGTCTGAGCTGAGGTACAAAGCTGATGGCCAATTACGCCGCGCGCCTGCCGGAGAATGTTCCCGGCGACTTTTTCGTTGACGCGACCTGCATCGACTGCGATGCCTGTCGCCAGATTGCGCCCGCCACTTTCCGCGACCACGGCGACCAATCGAGCGTCTATCATCAACCCGAGACGGAAGAAGAGACCCGCCGCGCGCTGATGTCCCTGGTGGCATGCCCGACCGGCTCCATAGGTACAACCGTCAAGCACGACATGCGAATCGGCATTGATGCTTTCCCGTCGCACCTGGCCGAGAACGTCTACTTCTGCGGCTTTACTTCCGAATCGAGCTTCGGCGCGTGGAGCTATCTCGTCGTGCGCCCTGAGAGCGAGGGCGGGAACGTCCTCGTTGACTCGCCCCGCTTCAGCGGGCCTCTCGTCAAGCGCATAGGCGAGATGGGCGGCGTCTCCGTGATGTTTCTGACGCACCAGGACGACATCGCAGATCACGCGCGGTTTGCCGAAAAGTTCGGCTGCCGCCGCATCATGCACGCGGCCGATGGCGCTCGGCGGCGCGGGGTCGAGCAGGTCTTGGAGGGCGAGGGGGAAGTGCGCCTGGACGGAGAGCTGGTGGCTATACCTGTGCCCGGACACACGCGCGGCCACATGGTCTTGCTCTATCGAAACAAGTTTCTATTCACGGGCGATCACCTGGCCTGGTCTCCGGCGAGAGAGACGCTGACGGCCTTTCGCAGCGTCGCCTGGTATTCGTGGCCCGAGCAGACGCGCTCGATGGAGAAGCTCCTCTCGTACGACTTCGAGTGGGTGCTGCCCGGCCACGGTCGCATTCACCATACAAGCGCGCCACAGATGCGCGCACACTTGAAGCGTTGCATAGAGTGGATGAAGGCGACGCGCTGAACGGCAGACTCGCTCTCCCAGGCAACGGCCGAAATCTTGCGCGCCGCGCGGGTTCTGTCACCTCTTCTTTCTACTCTTCACCTCCGCCGCTTCCGTGTCCGTCTTGCCTTTAGCCAGGGCCTTTCTCGCATCTTCCGCCAACGCTTCATAATCCTTGCGTATCTTGTCCAGCTCCTTTTCGTCCAGCTCCTCCAAATCCAGCAGCGCGTTGTGCGCTCCTTCCAGGCAGCGAATGATCTCGTCCAGCTTGACCTGTATCGCCTCCGAATCACGGTTCTGCGTATTCTGAATCAGGAACACCATGAGGAAGGTGACAATCGTCGTGCCCGTATTGATGACGAGCTGCCAGGTATCCGAGAAGCCGAAGAGCGGGCCCGTCACGGCCCACAACAGAATGGTCGAGACGGCCGTCACAAAAGCCGCCGGCTGGCCCGCCGCACGCGCCGTCCATTTAGCGAACCGAGTAAACCACGATCTGGATTTCGTCGCCCTCATAAGATTCTCTCCTCCACGCTTCCTACCGAAAATCAGCCGGCATCTTAACAGAGCCGACGTGCGGTTTGACCTCCGTTTTGTTATAAAAGCAGGTGTCAGGATTCAGGACTCAGAACTCAGAAGAAAGATGGCGACCGTTTTCACTCTGAGTTCTGAGTCCTGAGTCCTGAATTCTGAATTTTATGCTTTCCGAACGCATCAGAAATTTTTCGATCATCGCGCACATAGACCACGGCAAGTCTACGCTGGCCGACCGGCTGCTCGAACAGACGGGCGCTGTGACAGGGCGCGAGATGTCGGCCCAAGTCCTGGACAACATGGACTTGGAGCGCGAGCGCGGCATTACCATTAAGGCGCATGCCGTGCGGCTCGATTACAGGGCGCAGGACGGGACGCCTTACGTGCTCAACCTGATCGACACGCCGGGCCACGTCGATTTCTCTTACGAAGTCTCGCGCTCGCTTTCGGCCTGCGAGGGCGCTCTGCTCGTCGTTGATGCTTCGCAGGGCGTCGAAGCGCAGACGCTTGCCAACACCTACCTCGCCATCGACAACAATCTGGAATTGATACCCGTCATCAACAAGATTGACTTGCCGGGCGCAGAGCCGGACAAGGCCCTTGAGCAGATCGAGCACGTCATCGGATTAGAGACGCACAATGCCGTCCTGACGAGCGCCAAGACGGGCGCGGGCGTGCGCGAGGTTCTCGAAGCCATAGTGCGCGACGTGCCGCCGCCCAGGGGCGACACAGACGCGCCGCTCAAAGCCCTGATCTTCGATTCGTGGTACGACTCCTACAGGGGCGTGATCGTGCTCTTTCGCGTGATAGACGGCGCTATCAAGCCGGGCATGAAGATTCGCTTCTTCAACACCGGGCGCGACTATCAGGTGGAGACCATTGGCGTCAATCGCCCGCGTCCGACTCCGATTGACCGCCTCAGTGTCGGCGAGGTCGGCTTCCTCACAGCCTCTATCAAAGAGGTCGCCGACGTGCAGATCGGCGACACGATCACCGAGAGCGCGCGGCCCACGCGCGAGCCCTTCCCAGGCTTTCAGGAGATCAAGCCGATGGTCTTCGCCGGGCTCTACCCCGTAGATACGAACCAGTACGAGGAGCTTCGGGACGCGCTCGACAAGCTGCGCTTAAACGACGCCTCCTTCTTCTACGAGCCGGAGTCGTCGGCCGCGCTCGGCTTCGGTTTTCGCTGCGGGTTCCTGGGCCTGCTGCACATGGAGATCGTGCAGGAGCGGCTTGAGAGAGAGTTCAATCTGGATTTGATTACGACCGCGCCGGGCGTGCGCTACGTCGTGACGACCACGGACGGGCAGACTGTGGAGATAGACTCGCCCGCGAAGATGCCCGACCCGGCCAAGATCGCCAAGATCGAAGAGCCTGTGATTATGGCGACCATCCTCACCTCGGACGATTACCTGGGCGGCATCCTTCCCCTGCTGGAAGAGAAGCGCGGAGTGCAGAAGAAGTTCGAGTATATCGCGGCCAACCGCGTCATGCTCACCTACGAGCTGCCTTTGAACGAGATCGTGCTCGACTTTTATGATCGTCTGAAATCTGTCTCGCGCGGCTACGCTTCGCTTGATTATCATTTCTCCGGCTATTGGGAGAGCGATCTGGTCAAGCTCGACGTGCTCGTCGCCGGAGAGCCCGTTGACGCCCTCTCGCTCATCCTTCATCGCGCTACGGCCCAGGCCAAAGGCCGCGCGCTCGCCGAGAAGATGAAGCAGTTGATCCCGCGCCAGCTCTTTGAAGTGCCCATCCAGGCCGCCATCGGCAACAAGGTCGTCGCCCGTGAGACCGTCAAGGCGCTCGGCAAAAACGTCCTCGCCAAATGCTACGGCGGCGACATCACACGCAAGCGCAAGCTCCTCGAAAAACAGAAAGAGGGCAAGAAGCGCATGAAGAAGGTCGGCCGCGTAGAGATTCCGCAGGAAGCTTTCCTCGCCGTTCTCAAGGTCAATGAATGAGTCTGTCTAAAGATGCACGTCACACGAGTCGAACTCGAAAACATTAAATCCTACGAGCACGCCGTCTTCACCTTCGCGCGCGGCACGACGGCGATCACGGGCGAGAACGGCGCGGGTAAGACCACGATTCTGGAAGCCATCGCCTGGGCCCTCTTCGACACGCTCGAATACAGCAAGGATGATTTCCTGCGCCGGGGCGCGAAGCGCGGCTCCGTGCGCGTCACCTTCGAGACCTCGCCCGAGATAGACGGGCGTCAATACACAGTCTACCGCGACACCGGGCAGGGCTATTACATCTACGACGAAGGGCTCGCGATGAAGGTCGCCGAGAAGAAGCTGGATGTCTCAAGCCTGCTGCGCAAGCTGCTCGGCATCGAAGCCGGGAGCGACATCAGGGCTCTCTTTCGCTCGGCCATAGGCGTGCCGCAAGGCTCTTTCACGGCCGAATTCCTGCTCGCCCCGAACGCCCGCAAGGCTGCCTTTGATCGTCTGCTGAAGGTCGAAGAGTATCGCGACGGGGCCGAGCGCCTGCTCGATACTGTTCACCTCATTCGCGAGCGCACGACAGAGGTGCGCGAGCGGATAGCGAGCGCCGAAGGGCAGCTCGCACGCTACGACGAGATAGTCGCGGAGCACGAGACTACGAGCACGCTCTCGCAGGAGCTTTCCGCCAGGCTTTCCGAGCTTGAGCGCGAGATCAAGGCGCGGGCCCAAACGGTGGCGCAGATGGACGAGGCCGAGCGGCTTGTGAGTGAGACGCGCGCGCGCGCAGACCGGCTCAAAGTCGAGCGCAATGGTGCTGAGCGTCGTCTCTCGGACGTGCGCGCCCTGCGCGATTCGGCCGCAGCAGCAGCCGAACGCTTGCGCGCAGCCGAAGCCGATCACCTGGCGCACGTCGAAGCACTCGAACAGCTCAGGGCTTTGGAGACGGAGCGCGCCCGTCGCGACCGTGTGCGCGCCGAAGAAGAGCGGGTCGCGCGCCTGATGGTCGAAGCCCGCAGCCATGTGCGCCGACTGGAAGAGGCCGTCGAGCGCGCCCGTGAGGCAAGCGCAAGCATTCTTGCTCTGGCGGCGGACGTAAGCGCGCAGGAAGATTTGGAGAGAGAGAGAGAAAGACTGCGCGACCTGCGGGCCGAAGCCCTCAGCGCGCGCGCACGCCTCTCCAAGCTCGACGCAGAGCTTCAGGAGATGCGCGCTCTGCACGTGCAGACCCGCGAGCGCGCGCGCGAGGCTGAGAAGGGCTCGGGCGCACAAGAGCGTCTCGCACAGCTTGAAAGCGAGCGCCTGCATACGGAGACCAGCTTGAGCCAGGCGGAACAGGCCGCCACGAGCCTCAAACATCTGTCGAGCCAACGCAGGGAGATGGCGCGCGACGGCGAGCGGTTGCGGCGCGAGCTGGCCGCATATGAAAAGGAGGCGGCCACACTCGAAGGCCAGACGGTGAAGGCTGCCGATGCTGCGAGCCTTCTGGCGCGCGAAGGCGAGCTGACGGAGCGCCTGGCACACCTGCGCGCAGAGATTGCGCGCGACGAGAAGTTTCACGCCGAAGTCAAAAACGGTCTCTGCCCGATCCTCTCCGAACGCTGCCTGAACATCGGCGAAGACCAGACGCTCGAAGATTATTTCAAGGATCAATACGCGACGAACACGGCGCAGTTGAGCGCCCTGGAGACGGAGCGCGCCCGTGTCGGCGCGGCCGTCAGAGAAGCGCGCGAGGCCGAAAAATATCTCTCGCGGCTGGAAAGCGTGCGGGCGCAGCTCAAGGGCGCGCGCGCCTTGCTCGCCGAGCGCGAAGAGCTGCTCGCGCGCCTGGACAAAGATATTGCCTCGCTTCCCCCGGCCGGGCGCGAGCACCTGAACGAGCTGCGAGCGCGCCTCTCAGGCATCGACGGCGAGCTGATACTGCTGCGCGAAGCGGCCCTGCGTTACGCCGAGCTGAAGCCGCTGCAACAACGCTTGAAAGAGATAGAGCAGGAGGGAAAGCGCAAGCGTGACGAGCGCGAAGGCGTCGCCGCGGCGGCCGAGGCCGTGACCTCTCTTGAGAAGGACATAGAAGAGACCGAAAAGCGCCTGCGCGCGCTCAATGATCCGCGCGGTCGCGCACGCGCTCTGCGCGCCGAGGCCGAGAGCGAAGCTGCGCGCAGAAGCGAGCTTTCGGGTGCGACCGATGCGCTCGACTCCCTTGAGCGGCAGGCCCGCGAGCTTTCCAAAGAGCTGGCCCAGTACGCCGGTCTCGAAGAGCGTTGGGAGCAGGAGCGCCGTCGCCGCGACGAGACAGACCGGGGCCATCGTGAATATCTTGCGAGCGAGGCGCTGGCCAGCCAGCTCTCGGCGCGCGAAACGGAGCTGGAACGGGCCGAGCAGGAATCCCGTCAGCTTGCGCGCGAAGCGGAAGAGGCTCGGCAAATATATGAGCGCGCTCTGGCCGCTTATAATCGCGACGAGCATCTGGCCGAAAGAGCACAGCTTTCGGCCCGCGAGAGCGAGCGCGCGGCCACGCTTGCGAAGCTGGAAGCGGCCGAGGCGCGCAAAGCGACTCTGGCAGCAGAGATCGCGCGCCTGGCGGAAGTGCGCGACCGCTTGCGCGATGAGTTTCGCACGCGCGAGAAGCTGGAAGGTTTAGGCGAGGCCACGGAGTTCATACGCGACACGCTCAAACAGGCCGGGCCGCTCGTCACGGAGAGCTATCTCTACAACATCTCGATTGAGGCCAATCAACTCTTTCGCGAGATCACGGGCGATGCCGGACGGGCCCTTCGCTGGTCGAAAGATTACGAGATCATTCTCGAAGAGGAAGGTCACGACCGCCCCTTTCCGAATCTTTCGGGCGGCGAGCAGATGGCGGCTGCTCTCGCCGTGCGCCTGGCCCTCTTAAAGCAGCTCTCAGACATTCGCCTGGCCTTCTTCGACGAGCCGACCATCAACATGGACGCCGAGCGCCGCGAACGCCTGGCCCAACAGATCGGCCAGATTCAACACTTCGATCAACTCTTCGTCATCTCCCACGACGACACCTTCGAGGAATCCGTAGACCACATCGTCCACATCGAACGCCGTGGCAAGGAAGGAATCAGAGTGGAGGGATGAAGAAGAAAAGTGACTCGCCTTTAATTCATCCCTCCGCCCTCCGCCCTCATCCCTTAAAAGACGTGACGATCTTTTGCGACGGGTCGAGCCTGGGCAACGGGCAGACGACGACACGCGCGGCGGCCGTGGCGCTCTTGGGCTACAGGGGCGTGTGGCGTGCGGTCGGCTCTTACCTGGGGACGGCGACGAACCAGCAGGCCGAGATAACGGCGGCCGCGCTCGGGCTCGAAGCGCTGCGCGAGCCCTGCCGCGTGAGGGTCGTGACGGACTCGCGCTACGTCGTCGAGACCATGTCGGGCCGCTTCCGCCGCAAGTCTAACCCGGAGTGGTGGGAGCGCCTTGACCGCGCAGCCGCGCCCCACCAGATCACCTGGGAATGGGCCAAGGGCCACGCTGGCCACCTCATACAGGAGGCCGCAGACCGCGCCGCGCGCCGCATAGCCGCCGCCGGGCGCGTTGACGAAAACATACTGCGCGACGCCGTTGACCGCGTCGGCACAGTCGAAGTCACGGAAGAGCAATGATGAAGGCGGAATGAAGAATGAAAAGCAGCCTGGCTTTCATTCTTCATTCCGCATTCCGCCTTCATCATTTCCCCCCTCCCTGCTTTCCTTCGCCCCTCAACCCCTTTATAATCATCTCACCCGATTAGAAGTGATGTTCTTATTTCGAGAGCCTCACGGTTCAAGCTGTCCGCCGAAAGTTAGGCTGAAGTGTTTGCGCTCATCCCACTCCTGACACAGAACGTGCTGCGGCTCGCAGGCAGGTGCGGCCCCGTGGGCTTGGTGTTTCTGCTCGGCGCGCTCTGCATGGGCGCTTCTTCGGTGCGGGCGCAGGGGCGCGGGTGGCAGTGGCAGAATCCTCTGCCGCAGGGCAACAGCATCTTCTCCATACGCTTCGCCGAGGATAAAGAATCGGGCTGGGCCGTGGGCTCAGACGGCACAATCCTGCACACGGATAACGGCGGCTTCGATTGGGAAGAGCAGAAGTCACCGGCCAACACGACGCTCTACGGCCTGTACGTCAAGGACAAAGAGCATGTCGTGGCGGTCGGGGCGCGCGGCGTAGTGCTGACGACTGAGAACGGCGGCGAGAAGTGGACGCTGCGGACGACGGGCATCAAGGGCCATCTCTACGCGGTCGCCTTTGCTCCCGAAGACCCTCATCGCGGTTGGCTCGTCGGCACCTACGGGACTATCGCTACGACCTTCGACGGCGGAGTGACCTGGCCCGTCCTCTCAAGCGGTGTGCGAACGCATCTCTACTCGGTCTCTTTTTTCAGTCAGACGCGCGGCGCTGTCGTGGGCGACCGTGGGACGCTGCTTTTGACCGACGACGGCGGAAAGACCTGGAAGCAGCAAGCAGGCGTTTCGGAGCAGCCGCTCACGAGCGTGGCCTTTATCTCGTGGGCGCGGGCCGTGGCCGTCGGCTACGGCGGTCGCATTCTCAAAACCAACGACGGCGGCCAGACCTGGACGCCCGTCAATGCTTTTTTGAATAACGATCTCTTCACGGTCTATTTTTCGGATAAGACGCACGGGTGGGCTGCGGGCGACGGCGGCACTGTGCTGACGACGGGCGACGGCGGCACTACCTGGATTCCGGTCAGCATCCGCACCAACCCGCGACTCGTGACCCTCTTTTTCGCGGACGGGCAGACGGGCTGGGCTGCTGGCGGCGACGGGCTGGTGCTGCGCACGGACGACGGCGGCATGCAGTGGAAGCGGCTGACGGACGGCGGGCGCGACGACCTGGCGGACATCTTCTTTCTCGATAGCGAAAAGGGCTGGGCCGTCGGCGCGCGCGGGCGCATTCTCTACACCAGCTCGGGCGGGCGCAACTGGACTGTGCGCCCGTCTGGGACGAACCTGCGCTTGAGCGCCATAGCCTTTCTCAACGAGAGAGAAGGCTTGGCCGTCGGAGAGCGCGGCACAATCCTGCGCTCCGTGACGGGCGGAGTGAAGTGGGAGCCTGTCGTCTCCGAGGCGCGGCAGGATTTATTCGGCATTCATTTCAGCAGTCCCAAACAAGGGTGGATAGCGGGCGCGCGCGGCACTATCCTGCACACGGACGACGGCGGCGAGACCTGGCACTTGCAGGTCACAAACACGCTCGCGTGGCTCGAAGACGTGCACTTCACGGACGACAAACGTGGGGTCGCCGTCGGCTCGCAAGGCACTATCCTGCGCACGGAAGACGGCGGCGCAACCTGGCAGCAGGTTAATGCAGGCTTGAAAGAATGGCTCTATGCAGTGACCTTCTTCGACTCGCAGCGCGGTTACGCAGTGGGCGCGCGCGGCATCATCCTGCGCACGGACGACGGCGGCGCAACCTGGAAAGATCAGGAGAGCGGCATCGAGACCAATCTCTTCGCCGTCGGCGCTGCGAGCCGAGACGATGCGCTCGTCTCCGGCGAGCAGGGGCGCGTGCTGCGGACGCGAAACGGCGGCGAAACGTGGGAGCCGCAGCCGACCTACACGAGCGTCTCTCTGTTCGCAGTGGCCTATCGCGGCGGCTCGGACGTTTGGGTCGCAGGGCGCGGCGGCGCGATTCTCAAACGCACGGACGGCGTCGCCACCGTCAGCATTCCGCGCCCGAAGGTTCCGCCAGTCCTGCGCTCCAAGCCCGCGCTTCAGCCGCAGAAAGAGCTTGAGACGCAGACGCAGCTCGACGACGGCGACATCCCGCGCGCCGTGCCGACAGAGAAGCGCCCCCCCAGGCCATAACAGAGGGATGTTGGCCCATGAGAGACAATCAAAGAGAAATCGAGGACTGCATGACAGAGAAGATCGAACGAGAGTCTGCGGCCGAAGAGGCGGACGATGGCCGGAGCCCCGAAGAGGCTGATAGTCAATCGCCTGCTCTTGGCGAGGAAGCTGCGGGCGAGGATGAGCCTAATCCGGACATCGAGCCCGTGCGGAGAAAGATAGGCGAAGGCCGCGACAACCTTCGCCGCCGCGAGGAATGGTTCCAACGTCGCACAGGCAAGTAAGCTCCCGCCAAAGCTCCTTTCATTGGTGATTATCTACTTGACGCACCTACCTGACAGGCGACATAGAATGCTCCAGTTATTTTCAACGGCAGGCTGAGATCAACTATCGAACCTGCATCAAGTAGATAATCACCTTCGCTTTCGAACGCGCTCCACGTCATCGAAGCTGACAGCCTTCGAGGGCACGTCAATCTCTAAGGTGTAATGGGTGGTTTGAGCGTTGATGATTTCGTCGGTATGCACTACGCGCAGAGCATTGCAATCCAAATTGCCAGAGCCTTAATGTCGTTCGCTCCTTCGTCAAAGGTGCCGTTAGCCTTGGCGTAACGGACGGTTTGATCGAATAGGGAAAACCACGAGCTGCGTGATAGACTGCGCACGAATCGAGCATGGCTCGCTCCCTTCTTCAGTTTCTCTGGTTTTTCCAGACCACCTGAACTTCCAGCTCACCCAGCGGAAGTGATGGCGATAAAACTCAACCGACCTTCCAGCCCCAGAGGAGGCTAGCATTATGAAACACTTCGCGAAGTACATGTCCAAGATCCCGGCGGAGTACCTGCCAAGAATTGAACAATCAATTACTCGTGCAGCTCAGGTTATCGGCGACCCGAACTCGACTAGCGAATCATACGACGCGATTACGAGGGAACTGGCCGTAATCCAGAAGGCCCTCGGGAAAGGCGCGGCAGAGGCGTGGCAAGGTGAAGTTGCCGAACGGTTGAAGGCTACTTGGATCGAAGCTGGCCGCGATGGAATCGAACTGCAGCGGCAGGTTATGCCGAAGATTACGAACGTCATGAAAAGCGCGGAGAAGCTTCGCAAGCCCTTGCAGTTATCCGCGTGGGGAGCGGTCGCGGGTAAACTGGCGATCGGACTAGGAGTGGTGGCGGGACTTTGGGCAATCAACGGAGTCGGCACTCGCCAAGACTCTCGCCCCATGCAACAAGAATCTGAAAACGGGCGACTGCAGCCAGTTCTGAAAATCCCTGATGAAGTGCCTGATAGCTCTGTTGAGAATAAGAGACTGGCTGATGAGAAAGAGATGGAGAACACTATTGGGAGGTTACGGGAGTTTACGCCAGATAAGCCCTGGGCTCCCTCTATGGACGAGCTAATCGCGTTCCAGGCTAAACTCGCCGAACTCAAGAAGCTGCCCCCAAACCCGGCAGCTCGCCCGGCTCGCGTCACGACCGTCACGCCCGCCGAGCCCGTCATCGAACCTGCCCCATACCAACCTGTTGTGCCAGATCGAAATAGCACTTCTCCGCCGACCATTGGATGCTTCTGGCAGGATGTTAGCCCGTATGGCCCTCCGATCCGCGCCTGCCCTGTGGATTGATTGAAATGACTGTCGTCTAAAGGGCGCAATAGTATTGGCCTGCAAGTGGGCTTCTATTAGGTATGTTTGTTCGGTCGGTATAGGTTTCTGCCGAACTACGTTCACGCGTCTTAGTCGCCCCCCTTCTGGTTTGGGTGATTATCTACTTGACGCACCTACCTGACAGGCGACATAGAATGCTCCAGTTATTTTCAACGGCAGGCTGAGATCAACTACCGAACCTGCATCAAGTAGATAATCACCCTTTCATTCTCTTACAGCTTGAGACGCCAGATGCTCCGTCCGTAGGTGGCCGCGAAGAGAGTCCGGCTGTTGGTGTGATGCACCAGGTCTACGACCATGACGTGCGGCAGGTTGCGCGTCAGGTTCATCCAGGTATCGCCCCCGTCTGACGAGACATAGACTCCCACGTCATTGCAGACGTAGATCATCTTCGGCGCGTCCCTTTGAATCGCTATCGAGTGATGCGTGGCGTTCGGCAACTGCCCTTTGTCCACGTCCTCCCAGTGCAGGCCGCCGTCCCTTGAGCGAAAGACGTGCGAGTGGCCGAAGTTGGCAATCGTCGCATAGACGGTGTTCGCGTCCTTCGGATTGGCGGCCAGGCGCGTGATGCTGTGTCCGGGCAGTGTGCTCGCAAGGTTCGCGCTCCAGGTATTGCCGCCGTCCAGGCTGCGGAAGAAGCCGCCGTTTTCCGTCCCCACGTAAATGCGCTTGGAGTCGGAGGCGGCAATCTCTATGGCCGAGATGATGCTGCCGTCCAGAGTCGTCGAGACGGCCGTCCAGCTATTGCCGTCCGTCTTCGTGCGCCAGACGCGAGTCGAGCCCGTAAAGACCGTGTTCGAGTCGTTCGCGTCCATCGCGATGTAGCACATCCAGACGTTGTTGATCTCGTTATCGGTGGCGGGCGGCGAAACCTCCTGGTTCGTCCCCGCGCGAAAGCGCACGATGAAGAAATGCTGGGCCGAAGCGTAGATGTGATTGGAGTTCTTCGGATCAATCGTCATCCACCCGCCGTCACCGCCCAGAATCTCGAAGTGGTTGTCCAGACGGCCGCTCGTCGTAATCAGCGTCCCGTTGTCCTGCGCGCCGCCGCCGTAGACCTTCTCGTTGGTCTGGGCCACGTCCAGGTCGTAATACATGTTCGTCGCCAGCCCGTTGCTACGATTGACCCAGTTAAGACCGCCGTCTTCACTCACGTCCAGGCCGCCGTCGTTCGGGTCATAGACGCGGCCCGGCGCGGCCACAGGCATCAGCAGGCAATGGTGGTCGGCATGAGCATAGTCGGGCTTGCCCCGGTCTGCGTCCCACTTGGTCACATGCTTCCAGGTCGCTCCGGCGTCTGTCGTCAGGTGCAGATCAACGCCGCCGCAGATGACGTGGCTAGACTTCTTAGGATGAACGGCGATGGTGTTGCCGTAAGAGATTTGCCCTTCGTCTTTAAAGTGGTTGCCCGCGATGTCCGTCCAGGTCTTGCCGCCGTTGGCTGTGCGGAAGACGCCCAAGAGGAGGTCTGAGAACTGGCTCGACTCGTCCGCCGTAAAAGCGTAGAGCACTTTCGGATTCGAGCGGCTGATGGCAAGACTCGTGCGGCCCATGCGCTGCGGAGAGGGCAGGCCCGTTTTCAGTTGGGCCCAGGTCTTGCCGCCATCCGTCGTCTTGTAGATGCCGCTTCGGGGGCCGCGCGCAGTAAAGGTCGCATAGATAGTTCCGCGTGTCTGCGGGTCGAAGACGATGGAGTGACACCAGTAGTTGCTTGCGACGACGAAGCTCTCGCGCTTCCAGGTGATTCCGCCGTCCAGTGAAAAGTAGATGCCGCCCAGGTCGCTCGCGCCGCCGCCCATCTCGGCATAGCCGACGCCGCCGAGGCGTATGTGCTTCGAGTCGAAAGGGTCTATGGCGATGGAGCCTATGCGACGTGGAATGCCAGTCTTGTCCGAGGATGCGTGCAAGTGCCAGGTCTTACCGCCGTCCAGGGTGCGATACATTCCGACACCGGCATAGGAATCGGCCGACAGGTTGGCTTCGCCCGTCCCGCAATAGACGATCTGCGGATTGCGCTCGTCTACGGCCAGCGCGCCGACGTTCAAGACATCCTGCGCGTGCCACTGCGCCTGCCAGGTCTGGCCGGCGTTTGGGCTGAACCAGACTCCGCCGCCTGCGGCTCCGGCCCAGATGCGTTCGGGCTGCGTCGGATGACAGACGATTGCAGTCATGCGCCCGCCGATGTTGGTCGGCCCGGCCAGCTCCCATTGATTAGTGCCGGGCAAAGCCGGCAGCGCGTTCTTCGTCTGCTCGCGCTCGCGCACCATCGTTTGCGTCGGCGCTTCTCTGAAGGGCCAGGCCGCTCTCGATTGAAACCACCGGCTGCGCTCCTTGTGATTTCCGAGCCGCAGCTTTGAGACGCCCTGTTTGCGCTCCTTGCGGGGCCCGCGCGTGATGTCCGAGGGCGGCTCGACCTGGCCGGGAATCAACTCTTCTCTGGGCGGGACGTTGACTTCTTTAGGCTCTATCTCGGGGGCTTTGGTCGCAGCGGCGGCTTTCGCTCCCCCCTTGCGCCCGCGCTTTGCAGCAGTCTTTGCCGCAGTCTTTCCGCCGTCCCCTTTCCCTTCTTTACCATCTCTTTTTCGCTTTTGCATAAGTCCTCCCGAAGCTGCCTTGTATCGCTGAAGGCATTTAAGGAACTAGTGAAGTGAGGCTCGTCGAAGAGTTCGGAGTCTCCTCAGCAGGCGAGCAACTAAGACGCGGGCCCAAAATATTCCCGCAACGGTTGAATGTCAATGCTTATTAGCTCAACAACCGCGCAGCCTCTTCGTCAAGGAGCCAGAGGAGCTGCCCTCGCGCGGGCCGCACCCACCCGGCCGGAAGCTCCGGGTCTCTTTCCGTCGAGGCAAAGACTTTGCGCAGCGGCTCGGCCTTCTCCGCGCCCGACGCCAGAAAGAGAATGTGGCGGGCGCGGTTGAGCACGCGAAGCGTCAGCGTCAGGCGAGAGGAGCGCAGCTTCTCCACGTAGGGAGCGGCGACCAGGCGCGTCTCGTCGTCCGTCAGCAATGGTGAGCGAGGAAAGATCGAAGCCGTGTGCGCGTCCGCGCCCATGCCGAGCAGGATGAGATCGAAGACCGGCTCGTTTGTCCCGAACTCTCTTTCCAGCAGAGCAGCATACTCACGGGCCGCGCGCTCTGGCTCCTCTTCGCCGCGCATACGATGAACGCAGCGCGCGTCCACGCTCGTATGCGCGAGCAGAGCTTCGTGGGCCATACGGTAGTTGCTCTGCGCATCGTCTGGCGGCACGCATCGCTCGTCCGCCCAGAAGATGTTCGCACAGGGCCAGACACGCGACAGGGGCTCGCGCGCGGCGTCGCGTGCCAGGACACCGAACAGGGCCTTCGGCGTCGAGCCGCCTGAGAGCGCCACGGAGAAGAGCTTGCGCTCCGAGAGGCTTTCGCCGGCCACCTCTGCGAACACTTGCGCGCCGCGCTCGCTCGCTTCCGCCAGGTTGGCCCACACCTCTATGCGCGCCCCGTTTTTCTCAAGCCTTCTCATTTCGCTCTGAGCATCGCGGCGGCGGCCGAGATGGCCTCTTCGTAGATACGATCATGGCAGATGATTTCCAGCTCGCGCGCGAGCAGCTCGGCCTCGCTCTTATCGCCGCTCGTGAGCTTACGCGACGCGCGCGCTTCACCGTTCACGGTCACTTCCGTTTCCAGATAGCGACCGTCTCGGCTGCGCAGGACGACAAAGCGTGCGCTCGCAGGCTCCGTGGCGCTCAACTCTATGCGCGCAATCCAGCCCTGCATCTGGCTGGGGCGCTCGACGGGCGCGAACTCAAGCTCAAGGTGGCGTCCGTCCCTTTCCAGACCGATGCTCTGCTCGCCGCTGTCGCTCGTTTGCGATAGAGCTTGCCCCTCCGGGACGCGCCAGCCCAGGCGACTCGTGAGCCAGCCCGCCAGTATCAGGGCCTTCGGCGCAATCGCATGGGGCGCAAAGCCGTGCGGGACATATTCGACGCGCACGCGCTCTATGTGCTCAAGCGACGCGCGGTACTCCTCCACGTCGTAGAAGCAGGCCAGGAGCGTGCGCCAGGAGGTCAGTCGCGCCCAGTTGAGGTCGCTGATCGCCGCAGCGTCGCGCCGCCGGCTGCCGAGGAGCGCGACCAGCTCCGACATATCCTCGTAAGGATTGCGAAAGGCGACCGAGTCTATGATGACACGGTCGGCGGCGTGCATCAGGCTGGCGAAAGTCTCGTCGCCCAGGCGCGGCGCATCGCGCCACCAGAGAAAGACTGGCAAGTCCGGCACGAGCAGCGGCACTGAGGCGCTCGGCAGCTCGGCCGTAAAGCGCCCGCAAGCCTTCAGCGTCAACTGCTCGCCGCACAGGTTACGGACGCCCCCGCCGCCCGCCGAGAAACAGTGAGCCGAGACGAACATCTCTATGTCCGCGTCGGGCTTGGCGGTTTCGGCGAGCAGGACGAGCACGCGGCAAGGGTGCGCGGACGTGATCTCGCTGAGCAGCCGGTTGACCTCTTCGAGCGCGGCTTCGCGGGCGATGTAGACCATTAGGTTCAGGACGCGCGCCCTCATGACGGCGCTCTCCTCTTCGCCTTCACCTTCGCTTGCGCCGGTGTTCTCTTTCCACAAGCGGCTCAGTTCGCGCTCGACCGACTGCACGTCCAGCGTCGCCTCGACCTTGATCTGCTGCGGGGTTGAACGGGTTATCTGTCGCATAAAGGTTGATCTTCCGAGAAGAGCTTGCTGCCGGTTTTCACTCTTCAGAGTTTCCGCCAGCGTCTTCCGTCACGCTCGATCAGCTCGAAGGCACGCTGCGGCCCCCAGGTTCCCGCCGCGTAGTTCGGGAAGTCCGTGGCCGGGCGCTTCCAGGCTTCGAGGACGGGCGTGACTATCTCCCAGCCGCGTTCAGTCATGTCGCGCCGCGCGTAGAGCGTCGAATCGCCCAGGATGCAATCGAGCAGCAGGCGCTCGTAAGCCTCGGGCGTGTGGACGCCGAAGGATGAGCCGTAGCGAAAGTCCATGTTGACCCAGCGAATACGCATGCGCTGGCCCGGCAGCTTCGCGCCGAACCGCAGCGAGATGCCTTCGTTCGGTTGAATGCGAATGACCAGCACGTTCGGCTCTAAGGGAGCATCGGCCGAAGTGAAGAGACGGTGCGGAACCTCTCGGAATTGAATCGCAATCTCTGTGACGCGCTTCTGCAAACGCTTGCCCGAGCGGATGTAGAAGGGCACGTCGGCCCAGCGCCAGTTGTCCAGGTAAAGCTTGATGGCCGCAAACGTCTCGGTCGAAGACTGAGGGTTGACGCCCGGCTCCTGGCGATAGCCCGGCACGGTCTCTCCCAAGACGAAGCCCGGCCCGTACTGTCCCCGCGCAGCGAACTCGTCAACGCTCTCTGCGGGGATGGGCCGCACGGCCTGCATGGCCTTGATCTTCTCGTCGCGCACGGCGTTTGCGCCCAGAGAGACGGGCGGCTCCATCGCCACCAGCGAGAGAACTTGAAAGACATGGTTCTGGATCATGTCTCTGACCACCCCGGCCTCTTCGTAGTACGCGCCGCGTCCTTCGACGCCGATGGCCTCGGCGTTGGTGATCTGCACGTGGTCTATGTACTGGCGGTTCCAGAGCGGCTCGAAGATGCTGTTGGCGAAGCGGAAGACCAGGAGGTTCTGGACTGTCTCTTTGCCGAGGTAATGGTCTATGCGATAGACCTGCTCTTCCTTGAAGACTTGGGCCAACTCCTCATTCAAGGCGCGCGCGCTCTCAAGATCATGGCCGAAAGGTTTTTCGACGATGATGCGCGTCCAGCCTTTGCCCTCGGGCCGGGCCAATCCGGCCGCGCCCAGTTTTTCGGCGATCAACCCGAAGAAGCTCGGCGCGGTCGAAAGATAGAAGAGGCGATTGCCGCCCGTGCCGCGCTCCGAGTCCAACTGCTCAAGCCGCTCGCGCAACTGCTTGTAAGCCCCGGCGTCGTCGAACTCGCCCTGCATGTAGAAGAGGCCGCTCGCAAAGCTCTCCCACACGCTGTCGTCAACGCCTCGCTCCTCGCCGTATTGGCCCATGGCATCCTTCATCCGCGCGCGAAACTCGTCGTCGCTCATCACGGGGCGCGAGATGCCGAGGATGGCGAACTCGGCCGGAAGCAGCTTTTGCTGGGCCAGGCTGTAGAGCGCCGGCACAAGCTTTCTTTTCGTCAAATCGCCAGATGCTCCGAAGATGACGACCGCGCACGGCTCGGCCGTCCGCTCAAGTCGCATCCCTGCGCGCAAAGGATTTTCAGTCACGATGGCTGCCATACAACCTCACCTGGACGGAGTTGTCTAGAAGATCATTGCGTGTTGATTGCTTGGCGCACATCTCACTTGTGCACGAGCCTGTCCCAGTCCGTGTGAACGGCTCCCTGGCCGGGCTTGTCCGTGCGCTCGTAGGTGTGCGCGCCGAAGTAGTCGCGCTGGGCCTGCGTCAAGTTCTGCGGCAGGCTTTGCGTGCGGTAGGCGTCGAAGTAGGCGAGGCTCGCCTGCATCGCCGGAACGGGGACGCCCTGACGGTGGGCCAAGCCGATGGCCGCGCGCCAGTTCGCGTCTCCCTTCTCCATCCAAGTGCTGAAATCCGTGTCGAGCAGGAGATTGCGCAGCCCGGCGTCGCGCGTGTAGGCAGCCTTGATCGAGTCCAAAAAGCGCGCGCGAATGATGCAGCCGCCCTTCCAGATGCGCGCCATCTCGCTCAAATCAATGTTCCACCCGTACTCTTCCGAACCCGCGCGAATCAGGTTGAAGCCTTGCGCGTAGGAGCAAATCTTCGACGCGTAGAGCGCATCGTGAACAGTCGCGATCAACGCTTCGCGCTCAATGTCGGACTTTGCCGTTGACTGCCAGCCGAGCTTTCGGCTCGCCTCGACGCGCTCCTCTTTGAGCGCCGACATGAAGCGCGCTTCGATGGCGGCATTGATGGTCGGGATGGGGACGGCGAAATCCAGCGCGACCTGCGCAGTCCATTTGCCCGTGCCCTTCTGTCCGGCCTTGTCCAGAATCAGGTCAACGAGCGGTTGTCCAGTCTCTTCGTCGCGGACGCGTAGAATCTCAGACGTGATCTCGACGAGGTAAGAATTCAGAAGCCCCTCGTTCCAGCGCGCGAAGATGTCGGCCATCTCGGAGGCTTCCATCCCCGCGACGCGGCGCAGGATGTCGTAGGCTTCGGCGATCAACTGCATATCGCCGTACTCTATGCCGTTGTGCACCATCTTGACGAAGTGGCCCGCGCCGTCCGCTCCCACGTAGGTCGTGCAGGGCCCGTCTTCCGTCGTCGCGGCGATGGCTTCCCAGATGGGCCGTATCTCTTCGTAAGCTTCGCGCGCGCCGCCAGGCATCAGAGACGGCCCCCAGAGCGCGCCCTCTTCGCCGCCCGAGACGCCCGAGCCGATGAAGCGCAAGCCTTCGGCCTTGAGCGCCGCCTCGCGCCTGCGCGTGTCTTCGTACCAGGAATTGCCGCCGTCAATCAGGATGTCTCCGTCTTCGAGGAAAGGCTTGAACTGCTCAATAGTCCAATCGACGGGCTGCCCGGCCTTGACCATCATCATGATCTTGCGCGGGCGACGGATTGAGCGCACGAACTCTTCCGGCGTCGCGGCCGAAGAGATGCGCTTGCCTGGGCCCACATTCGCCAGCGCCTTCTCCACATACGAAGGGTCACGATCCCAGACGACCACAGGGTATCCGTGGCGCTCCATGTTCAGGGCCAGGTTAGAGCCCATCACGCCCACCCCGGCCATCCCCACCTCTACACCTTCCCCCATCTCCACAAGCTCTCCTGATGATTGTTCTGCTGATTATCTTTTGTCCGGACAAGCATAGCACAAGGGATGAGAGAAGAGGGATGAGGGATGAAGAAAGAAAAGCTTGACGGCTCCGGTTGAGCAATCAAGCTTTTCTTTCTTCATCCTGAGCGCCGCTCGAACGGCTGGACTTGGTTCAGCGCACGGGATGCTCCTTGGCGAAGCTGTAGGCCGTATAAGCCGAGATAAGATGGCAAATCCATCCGAGCGTGCCGCCCGAACCGATCCAGAAGCCTGGCGTCAAAAGAAGCCAGAGAATGCCGGCCAGAATCCGCCCATTATAAAGCTGCCCGACGCCGGGAATGATTAGACTGAGAACTCCTGCCAAAACGGGATTGCGCATTATCAACTTACCTCCGTGCTCTTGCTATACGCTGGCGCGCGGCTCTTTGTTCAAAGAAGTGAAGGGGGCCGAGCGAGCGGAAGCGAGAAGGCTGTCTCCTGCTCACTGCTCGCCGTCTATGCGACGCACGTCAACGATCTCGCCATGGAATGTTTGCAGCAGCTCTTGCACGGCCGGGTGGCGCTCGGCCATCTCGCGCAACTGCTGTTTCTCGCGCCGCGCCTCGTCCTCCCTGGACATCGGAGCATCCGGCTCGGTCGCGCTCTGTTCCTTGACGCTGATACGCACGCCCATGTCTCTGCCCGCCAGCTCGCGGCACACTTCTCTGAGCAGCTTCACGCTCTCCGGCTTAGCCAGGTTATCGCGCAGGTGCTTGGCTTCGGGTGCGAATTCGACCACCAGCTCGTCCTCTTCAAAGGCTGCGCGGCGCGCGCCTTCCAGAGCGATCACGAGAAACATGCGCTTGCGCTTTTCGAGCGCAGTCTTCAGAGCCTCGATCATTGAAGCCGCAGGAGCAGCGGCGGCAGGCTGGGGCGCGGAAAGCGCGCCAGCGCCGTCCGGCTCCGCCTGACGATTTGTCTCGGTCGCCTGCGGGCCCTGCGGAACGAGCGTGAGCACGGGCGACGAGGCCGGTCGCGCCGAAGGGTAATCGAGCGCAAACGGAACCTCTGCGGCGGGCACGGCTGTCGTCGCCGCAGCCGCGCCCGTCTCGGAAAATGTTTGCATCTCGCCCGAGGCCCTCGTGCGAGGCGTGCCCGCCCCCGTTTCGCGTTTGCCGCCGCTGCCCGTGCGCGGCGTCGTGCCTCCTGCGGGCGCGGCCGTCGGTGGCGTGTAGCCTGCCGTGACGCTTCTTCCAGTGCGGAGGGATTCTTCCAGCGCGGCGAGGCGCTCCATCAACTGTGCGAGCGGCGCGAGCTTGCGCATCTCTATCAATTTCACGAGGCCCACTTCAAGCTGGTAGCGCGGGTGAGCCGCGACGCGCAGGTTGTTTTCCGTCTCGGTCAGCGAATGAAAGAAGCGCACCAGATCGGATTCGGAAAACGCTTCGGCCGAGCGCACAAGCTCCGCGCGGTCGGAGGCGGACGAGTCGAGCAGGCCCGCAGTCGTCTCGCCTGCGACCTTTGCCACGAGCAGGTCGCGCAGGTGGGCCAACAGGTCACGACAAAAATTTCTCAGGTCGTGGCCGCGCATCACCAGGTCGTCCACGACGGCGAGCGCCTCCGTCGGCTTCCCGTCCGCTATGGCGCGAACCACTCGCGCCAGCATCTCGCTTCCCGCGAGGCCGAGCGCCGTCTCCACGTCCTCGGCCCTGATCTTCGTGCCGGAAAAACTGATGACCTGATCGAAGGCCGATTGCGCGTCGCGCATAGAGCCTTCTCCGGCGCGCGCAATCTCGCGCAGCGCCTCGTCCGCGACAGAGATTTTCTCGGCCTCTGCGATCAATCGCAGCCGCTCGACAATCCTGGCCGTCGCGATAGTGCGAAACTCGAACTGCTGGCAGCGCGAGAGAATCGTGTCCGGAACTTTGTGCAGCTCCGTCGTCGCCATGATAAAGACGACGCGCGGGGGCGGCTCTTCCAGGGTTTTGAGGAGCGCGTTGAAGGCCGCGCCCGACAGCATGTGCACTTCGTCTATGATGAAGACCTTGTAACGGTCGCGCGCGGGCGCGATGGCGACGTTGCCGATGATGGCGTCGCGCACGTTGTCTACGCCGGTGTTGGAGGCGGCGTCAATCTCCAACACGTCAATCGAGCGCCCCTCGGCAATCTCTCGACAAGAGGCGCAGGCCGTCGGGTCATCGGCCGCGCAAGGCTCCGGGGTCGCACTCTTTGACTTGTGGCAGTTGAGGGCTTTGGCTAGCAGCCGGGCGGTCGTGGTCTTGCCGACGCCGCGCGCGCCCGAGAAGAGATAGGCGTGATGCAGGCGGTCGCGCTCGATGGCGTTGCGCAAGGTGCGCGTGATCGGCTCCTGGCCCGTGACCTCGTCGAAAGTTTGCGGACGCCACTTGCGGGCGATGACCTGGTAAGCCATAAGAGAGAGGGATGAGGGATGAGGGATGAGGGATGAACAGGATGCTTTTCTTCATCCCTCATCCCTCATCCCTCATCCCTTATTAGATTTGGCCAGACTCCGGACTTACCCGCAACACACGCCGCCGTTGCTACCGTTGCTCCGTTCCCGGCCTGGCGGGGTTCACAAGGCAAGCGTTGTGCGGAGCCCGAAGTCTGATAAATTTTCAAGACGGCTTTCAGCTTAACACAAAAGGGGTTGATTGCTTGAGTGCCGAAAGCCGTCTGCCGATTCTGGCGGAGAGGGTGGGATTCGAACCCACGGTACGGTTCCCCGTACACAGCATTTCCAGTGCTGCCAATTCAACCACTCTTGCACCTCTCCTGTGCGCAAGAGCATAACGTATCCGAGCAATTCCTGTCACGTCCCCGCATCTGCGACCGCTCCGCTGTACGCTTTCGTCACAGCCGACTGCAAGGGTGAGGCCGTCTCACGGTTAATTCTGTCACACGCCGCTTGGGCTCTTTATCCGGCCTCAAGAAACCTGGCTCTACCGCGTGACGATCAATAAGGTGCTGATGCACTTTCGCCAGAACAGCGCGCGACGTGAGCGCGCCACGGAAGACGGCGAAGCGCCCGAGCCACGGGTCAACTACACACGAGCGCCGCGCCCGACGCCGCTGCTTGATCGCCTGGCGCTTGAGCGAGCCATCGCCTGACTCTCGCCCGGCTATCGCGCAGTCTTTATCCTGCATGACGTAGAAGGCTACGAGCACGCTGAGGTCGGGCGCATCTGCGGCATCTCGGCCGGAGCCAGCAAGTCGCAACTGCACAAGGCCGGAAGAAAGCTCTACGAGCTTCTTCAGCCTCAGCAGAGATAGGCCGCGCCTCAACGTCCGATGAGCGTCAGCTCTATTCTATCCAGCAGGGCTTCGTTGACAGCGCCGTTCATATTCTCGTCCGAATCTTCAAAGGCTATGCTGAGCAGGTGCTTTCCGGCAGTCAGGTTGACCGTGTGCAGGTTGGAATAGCCCCAGTTGTTCCACTCCGTTCCCCTCTGCGGCATGACGAGTGCGCCCAGGTGTCTGCCGTCTAAGCGGAGCGTGCGGACGGCACATTTATTTTCAGTGTTGACGGGCCCATTCCCGTTGGCGTACCTGAATTTGATCGCGTAGCGTCCGGGGCGCGCGACCTTCACCCAGTAGTCGAGCACACGGTTCTCCTCCCTTTCCAACCTCAGATAGCCGCTGCCCGAATAGCCTGCGTACTGATTTCGCCGGGCCTCTCTTCCCGCTTCCGCTTCGACCTCTATTCTTCCGGCCGGGGATAAAACTTCGACCGGCTCGCTCAGGAAAGACTGGCTCCCCCTGCCGTCTACGGCGAGCACCTGGTACTCGCCGTAGACGCTTCGGGGAAGCCTGAATGTCGTCCCGGTGGTCTCGGAGATTTTTACGCCGTTTCCGAAGACGAAATATTTTTGGGCTCCCGCGACGGCGTCCCACGTCAGACGAGAGCCGCGCAGGGAGGCGCGCGGCGTCTCGGGCGAGAAGCGAGCGTCCAGCTTCGTGAGCTTCCACGACATCAGGTCGTTATTCGCCATCGTGATGACGAGCCGATGCCTCCCCTTGAGATCGCCCGGCACGACCGCAGATGATTGCCGCAAGCCGTCCAGCGTGACGGACTTTATCTGATCGCCGTAACCGTCAATCGTGATGTCGAGGATGGCGTCGCGGTATTTGAAGTTGGCGAGCGTTCTGCTGTCTCCGTACGGGCGTGGGATAAAAGGCTTGAGCGAGAGCCTTTCGCCCTCGAACTGCATCCCGAAGAGGATGCGATAGACCGTGGCGAGGTTAGCGGCGACGCTCCACAACTGCCTATCCGAATTGAGCATCGTCGCGGGATCGCCGCCCGTGGCCGTCATATTCTCTTTATTGGTGAGGAAGAGGGCCGCCTGGCGGTAGATGGCTCCCAGGCCGTGCTCGACCGCCGCGCCGTTGCCCGCCCTGGCCGCAGCCCAAGTCCAGTAACCGACGACAAAGGGCCAGACGGCGTTGTTATGATAGGCGGGCATATTGGGAATCTGCGGAAAGAAATCGGGCACGCCGAAATCCACGACCGGAGTGTTGCGCACAATCGATACTCTTTGACTCTCGTCCGCGATGTCGAACAGGATGCTCAGAGCCTCGCCCAGGGACTCTGACCTCGGAGAGAGCCTAGAGAAAGTGCGCCCGTACCTGTAAGCGCCGTAAAAACCCCTGTCAGCTATCCACAGGTGCTTGTTGATGGCGGCCTTCAGCGCCACGGCCGCCTCCTCATACTCGGTTGCGCGCTCTCCCAACAGGCGGGCCATCCTCGAAAGTATCCGCAGCGTCTCGTAATGAACGGCGTTCGTGCTCAAGGATTGCGATTGGTAAATGTCCGCCGGGCCCATCCAGCGCGGGTAGCTCTGCTCGCGCCAATCCATGAAAGATGACTCGCCATAGAAGAGGCCGTTCGGGGCGCGCACGACCTTGAGGTCTGAGCGCGCCGATTTACTGATGATGTTGTAAGCCTGACGGAGCCACTCGCGCTCGCCCGTCACGGCGTAAACCTCCCAGGCCGCCAGCGCCCACACCATTCGATCAGTCGAGACGGGCCAGGAGCCGCCCGTCCCCGTGTCTTGAATGATGCGCCCGTCCGTGCTCACCTTTTTCATCAGGCTCTCGCGCGCCACGTCGGGCGCGATTGCCGCCAGCGCGAGCAGTATGCTGTAGCTAATATCACGCGTCCACACACCGTCCCACAGCTTGCCCGCACGGAACGCGCCGTCCGCTCGGACGTTCAATAGCATCTCTTCCAGCGACATGTCATAGAGCGCGTTCATCAGGAGTTGCGACGATTGGTATTGAGGCAGCCGCGAGATGTCCGTCTGTAGTTTCCAGGCGGCAGTGGCCTGCGCGTTTCTCTCCGGCATACGCTCCGTCTCAAGCTGAACCTCTATTTCGTAGATGCCGTCGCCGTCCGGGTCTGTCAGTTGAAACTGCGAAGGCAGCGGCGCGGCCTCGTCGAACTGCTTGACGAGCGGCAGACGGTCGCCAGTGATGTAGACGCCCTTGAACTCTTCGGGCCTGATTCTCTTGAGATTGTAGAATTCGTAAAAACCTTTCTCCCTGAACGCTTCGAGCACGGGTCGCATGTCCAGGCGAAAGCGGACGGCCGTAGTAGAGTCCGTATTCCTTCCCTCGCCCCGGCCTATGAAGTCGCTGCTCTCGCGCGTCCCGAAGAGATAGACCGGCGAAGTGACCCGCTCATCCGCCGAGCTGAAGAAGAGCCTGTTCTCCTCGTAATCGGCCATCTCCTTGAGCGTGCCGTTGACGAGGAACTTTATCTGCACGCTCTGGTCGTAACGGCTCCTGTAATTGGACTCGATCTCGCTGCGGGAACGGGCCACGGCTTCAAACTGTCCCTGCCTGACGCGGCCGGTGGTCAGCGTGTAAGCGTCAGTGCGATAGAGCGCCTGTTCCTGCGCGCTCGCCCGGAGCGGGGCTAAAACGATGAAGAGGATGGTGAGCAGCGTTCTCATGGTCTTCCCTTTCCTTTCAAACGACCGGAGCATTCTCTCCTTTTTCCTCCCCGGTCTGCAATTTTTTGATTTTACCGGGTTGGCCCTGTATCATCTACGCGCGCCTGCGCCCATGCCTTTTAACTTCAGGCATGAGCAAGCCACCTATCGCCGGACATTCATTTAATACGTTGCAATGAAGACGCTCTTCTGCCGGTCACCAAGCAGAGTCTTAACAGTTCTGTCGCTTTGCTGCCTCATGACAATGGCGCACACCTCTGCGCTCGGTTCCGTGCGGAATGACCTGGGGGTGACGTTCGTCAACGTCGCTGCGAGAGCGGGCATAACGGGCAAGACCATCTACGGAGACGAGCACAGGAACAGATACCTGCTTGAGACGACGGGGAGCGGCGCGGCCTTCATAGATTATGATGACGACGGGTGGCAGGATATTTTTCTGGTCAACGGCACTCGTTTGGACGGCCTGGCGGGCGCTGAGCAGCCGACGAATCGTCTCTATCACAACAACGGCGACGGGACGTTTACGGACGTGACCGAGCGCGCGGGGCTGAGGCGCTCGGGCTGGGGGCAGAGCGTCTGCGCCGGGGACTATAACGGAGACGGCCACACAGACCTCTTCATCAGCGGCTTCGGCAAGAACGCGCTCTATCGCAACAACGGCGACGGGACGTTTACGGAGGTGGCCGAGCGCGCAGGGGTCGCCAATAACCGCACGCGCTGGGGCTCCGGCAGCGCCTTCCTGGATTACGACCGCGACGGCCGTCTTGACCTCTTCGTTGCCAGCTACATAGACCTGGACTTGAAGTCAGCGCCGCTGCCCGAAACGGGCCCATGCCTGTATAAAGGCGTGATGGTTGCGTGCGGCCCGCCGGGGCTGGCGGGCGGCGTCAACATGCTCTATCGCAACAACGGCGACGGGACGTTTACAGACGTTTCGGAAAAATCGGGAGTCACGAAGACGAACGGCACTTACAGCCTGGGCGTGCTGGTGGCCGATTTCGATAATGACGGCTGGCCCGACATCTACGTGGCGAACGACTCTTCGCCCGCAGCCCTCTATCACAACAACCGCGACGCCACTTTCACAGACACGGGCGTAGAGGCCGGCTGCGCTTTCAGCATTGACGGCAAGCCGCAGGCGGGGATGGGTGTCGCGGCTGGCGATTATGACCGAGACGGCTGGCTGGACATCTTCAAGACAAACTTCGCGGGCGACACCTCTTCGCTCTATCACAACACGGGCAAAGCGGTCTTCGACGACGTGACGTTTCCTTCGGGGATGGGCGTCAATACGCGCTGGCTCGGGTGGGGGTGCGGGTTCGTGGACGTGGATAACGACGGGTGGCTGGATGTCTTTCTGGTCAACGGGCACGTCTATCCGGAGGTCGAGCGTTTGAAGACCGAAGCGGGCTACGCACAGCGCAAGGTGCTCTATCGAAACTTGCAGAACGGGCGCTTCGCGGATGTCTCTGCGGAGGTCGGCGGGGCCGTCATGGAGCCCAGCCCTGCGCGCGGCTGCGCCTTCGGCGATTATGATAACGACGGCCTGGTGGATATTCTGATTAATCCTGTGAACGCCGCGCCGGAGCTGCTGCACGCGGAATCGAAGAGCCGGAACAACTGGATCAAGCTGAAGCTCGTGGGCACAAAGTCTAACCGCGCGGGGCTCGGCGCGCGCGTCAAATGCGTGACGGCCGACGGCGCGCAGATAGACGAAGTCCGCTCCGGGGGCAGTTACTATTCACAGAACGACCTGCGCGTGCATTTCGGCCTGGGCAAGGCCGAGAAGGTGAAGTCAATCGAGATACGTTGGCCCAGCGGGCAGATTGACCGCCTCGGCGAACAGGCCGCCAATCAGCTCATCTTCGTCAAAGAGGGAGTAGGAATCACAGGCTCCAGCCGGAAAAAGTAGATGCGACCCTCAAGCTTACATCTTCCTTCGCTCTACGGCATGCTCCTCATGCTGCTCATGTGCGTGACGGCTGACGGGCAGGGGCAGCAGCGGCCCGCCAGCAGCGCCCTTGAGCATTACCAACGGGGAGTCGCGCTTTTAGAGCAGCAGGAGACGGACGGAGCGATCACGGAGCTGGTGCTGGCGACGAGGCTCGATTCCGGCTTCGCCCCGGCCTACAACGGGCTCGGCATAGCCCTGGCGAGGAAGGGCGACCTGCGCGCGGCGGCCGACGCTTTCCGCAAAGCCTTGAAGATTCATCCGGGCTTCTACGAGGCCCAGTTAGGTCTCGGCGACGCCTTGCAGCAATCGGGCGACGTTGACGGAGCCGTAGCGGCTTTCAGGCAGGCCACGGGGATGAAACCCGAAGAGGCCGAAGGCCACCTCTCGCTCGGCGCTGCGCTGCAACAGAAGGGCGATCTTGAAGGGGCGCTCAGAGAGTTTCGCGAGGCCGTCCGCCTTGGGCCCAACGTGGCGGAAGCCCATTCGTCTCTGGCCTACGCGCTCGGCATCAAAGGCTCTCTGCCGGAGGCCGTCGCGGAATATGAACGGGCCGTCCGCCTCAAGCCGGATTTCGGCGAAGCCCATTATTACCTGGGCGCGGCGCGCTGGTTCTCCGGCGATACGGCCGGAGCCATAGAAGCTCTGACGACGGCCGCGCGCCTCATGCCCGCTCACACGAACGCTCATTACTACCTGGGCCTGGCCCTGCAAAAGAAGGGCGAGTTGACGGCGGCCATCAACGAGCTACAGCTTGCCGTCAAGCTCTCGCCAGAGTTTGTGGAGGCTCGTCATGCCCTGGGCCTTGCGCTGCAACAGGACGAGAACCCGGAAGGAGCCGTGGAAGCCTTGCGCGAGGTGGTGCGCCTCAAGCCGGACTTCGTACAGGCCCGTAACGACCTCGGGCTCGCGCTCGTGCAGGCGCGCAACCCCGAAGCGGCCATCGCAGAGTTCAACGCGGCGCTCAAGCTTGAGCCCAACAACCTGTTGGCCCATCACAATCTCGGGATGGCCCTCATTCAGAAGAGCGATTATGCGGCGGCCGTCGCGGAGTATAAAAAGCTGCTGGCGCTTGCGCCCGATGATGCCGAGGCGCACTACAACTTAGCACTCGCCCTCAAGCAGAGAGATGCGCTCGACGAAGCCGTCGTCGAGCTGAAGCGAGCCGTGAGCCTGCGCCCCTCGCTTCAGGAAGCGCACTACACGCTGGGCGTCATCCTCCTGCAACAATCGAAGCTGGACGAGGCTGCGGCCAGTTTCAAAGCGGCCGTCGAAGCCAGGGCCGATTACCCGGAAGCCCATTACGCCCTCGGCACAGTCTTGCAGCAGCAGGGCAAATCTGACGAAGCCATCGCCAGCTTCCGCGCGGCGCTCACCTTCGCTCCGAACGCCCCGGAGATTCACAACACGCTCGGCACGGCGCTGCGCCAGAAGGGGGATCAGGAGGGCGCGCGCCGCGAGTTTCAAGAGGCGGCCCGCCTCAACAAGCTCAAGTCGAACATGCAGGCAGCCACCTTCGCCCTCAACACAGGGCTGGCACGCCTCAAGGAAGGAAAGCTCGACGACGCCATCGAAAGATTCCAGGCCGCCATAGCCCTCGACCCGACGAGCGCCCAAGCCTACTACAACCTCGCCAAAGCCCTTCAGCGGAAGGGGCAACCGGAGGCCGCCCGCGCCGCCTATCAAAAAGCGAAAGAACTCGACCCGCGCTTAAAGCCTTTACCGTAAAGCGCGCGGCTCAACTTATTTCACCACACCTGCGCCCTCTTTAATTCTCACTATTTGATTGGCCGCCACGTCCTTGACCACTTCGGTCTGTCCGTTGGGCCAGCGAATCTCTAGCTGGTCGGCCTTGCGGTTTGGGCCCAGGCCGAAGTGCAGGCGCAGGTCGTTGTGCGAATAGTAGCTTGATTGGCTCGTGACCTCCTGCGCTTGTAGACTCTGGCCCGCTCGCAAGGTGACGCGCGCGCCGATGGCGCTGCGGTTCGAGCGCGTGCCCGTGAGCTTCACCGTGAGCCAATTGTTGGGCCCAACCCGACGGCCGTCGTTGTAACTATTGCGCAAGAGCTGCGGCGGCTCGTTCATGTTCATCACGAGCACGTCCACGTCGCCGTCGTTGTCGAAGTCTCCGAAGGCGCAGCCGCGACTCGATTTCAGAGAGAGGACGCCGGGCCCGCTCTCGGCCGTCACCTCTTTGAAGCGGCCGTCGCCCAGGTTTTGGTAGACCAGGCGCGGCCCGCGATGAGGATATTCCTTGAAGACTCGTTCGACCTCCGGGTAAACGCTGCCCGTAACGATTAAGATGTCGGGCCAACCGTCGTTGTCGAAGTCTGCGAAGCCCGTACCCCACTCGACGTAGCGCGTGTGCTCGAAGCCTGCGGCCCTTGAAGCGTCCTCGAAGAAGCTGCGCCCGCTGTTGCGATACAGCGCCGGGAGGTCGTCGGAAAAGTGCGTCTTGAAAATATCCGGCAGGCCGTCGCGGTTGTAATCCCCCGTAGCCACGCCCATCCCGGCCTGCGCATTGCCGTCCTCGTTGTAAGCGCAGCCAGCTTCGAGTGCTACGTCCGTAAACGTCCCGTCGCGGTTGTTGCGGTAGAGCGTGCTGGCCGTCGAATCGCACGCCACGTAGATGTCCGGCCAGCCGTCGGCGTTGAAATCCGTCGTCGTCGCCGTCATCGAATAACGGCCCCGCACTTTAGAGACGCCCGAAGTATCCGAGACATCCGTAAACGTCCCGTCGCCGTTATTGTGATAGAGCAGATTGGTATCGGTCGGCAGTCCCTTAGGCCCACAGTTGACGGGCACGCCCTTCCAGGTACAGTTCGCGTCCTTGCCCGGCTCGGGCGCGCTCGCCAGATCGAACTTCAGGTAGTTGGCGACGAAGAGGTCAAGACGGCCGTCGCGGTCGTAATCCAGGAAGGTGCAGCCTGAGCCCCAGCGCGTGAGAGTCGTCGCGAGCCCCGCCCGTTCGGTGGCTTCGGTAAACGTCCCGTTGCCGTTATTTCGATAGAGCAGGTTCCGGCCCCAGTAGGTGATAAAGAGGTCTTCGTGACCATCGTTGTCATAATCGCCCACGGCGACGGCCGAGGCCCAGCCCGTGCGCCGCAAGCCCGCTTTGTCCGTCACCTCCGTAAACGTGCCATTCGCGTTGTTACGATAGAGCCTGTTGGTCGGCTCGCGCCCCTTCGGCAGTCCTTCGAGCCGCGTCCCCCCGAGCAGCAGCGCGTCCAGCCAGCCGTCCGAGTCGTAATCGAAGAAAGCCACGCCGCAGCCGTTCGTCTCGATGATGAATCTTTTGCGCTCGACGCCGCCGTAGATGACCGCTTCGGTGAGCCCTGCCCGCGCTGCCACGTCAACGAAGCTGACGGGAAAACTATGCGGCGAAGAAGCCGAGGCAGACGGCTGCGCGAAGGCCGGGCTGAGGCCGAGAAGAATGAGCCCGCTGACGAGAATGAAACGGATGCCCCTCATCCCTGCTCTTCTACGGCTCTTTGTCCGTCTTGGTTCTGAGCCTTTCGGCCAGCTCGAACTCTCTTCTAGCCTCGTCGGCGCGGTTCGATTGCTGCAAGACCTGCGCGAGGAGGTGGTGCGCCGAGAAGTTGTTCACGTCCATCTGTACGGCGTGGCGCAGCATGTTCTCGGCATTGGCCAGGTCATTCTTCTTCAAGTAGACCTTGCCGAGCACTATGTAGGGGCCGCTGAAGTACGGGTTGAGCCAGATGGACTTCTGTAGTGGGCCCACGGCCTCGTCCCACTTGAGCTGGCGGGTGTAAGCCTCGCCGAGACGGTAGTAGGCCATGCCGAAGGCCGGATTCAAGGCGATCTCTTTTTCGAGCAGCGCGATGCCTTCGCCCACCCTGGCGTGAAAGATGTACATCTCGCCCAAGAGGAAGTTGGCCTGCGGCAGTCGAGGGTCTAGCTGGACGGCCCTTTCCAGCTCCTTCTCGGCCAGCTCTTCAAATTGCTGGCGCACCATCATCTGCGCGTTGACGAGGTAGGCGGAGGCGGTCGCGGGCCCAACATTGAACATGCGCGCGAAGGTCTCGCGCGACTTGTCCGTGTTGCGCGTGTGTATGTAGCTGAGGCCGAGGGCGTAGGCGATCTCCGTGCTCTCGGGCCACCACGCGTGGAGCCGCTCAAGATAGGGGATGGCCTCGCGCAGGTGGCCCAGAAGGTAGTGCGAGAGCCCTAGTATCTGGACTTCCTCTCGATACTGGCGGCTCGTTGGGGGCGTCTGCGCGACCGTGGCAGAGATATGTTCTATCGCCCGCCGGTAATCGCTCTTACGATAGTAGGCCAGCCCGAGCAGATACTTGACCTGCACGTCGCCCGCTTTGAACCTCGCGGCGACGCTCAGCATCTCTATCGCGGAATCTATCTGCCCGGCGTCCAGAAGGCTCTGCGCCTGCGTGACTATCGAAGAGTTGTTCTGCGGTTGAGCGGGCGTGCGCGGCGCGCTCTGCGCTGCGGCCGTGACGGCAGAGAGAGCGGCTGCGAGGAGGACGGCTGGCAATCGGCATAAAAGTCTTCTCATGACGGAAGTCTCGACGGAGTTTTTTAGAAGAACGAGCCTGACGGTGCGGTAAGAATATTTGTGCTCCGAACTGAAGAACACTTGCGCGGGCCTCATCATATAACAATTTCGCGGAAAAATCCGTGGCCCCCAAAAATTGGCGACATTCGGCAAAATTTAGATTGTTGTCCAGGACAACAATATGATATATAGAGCCCGATCATTTAACAGCGGAATTGGGCCCGGCGCTCGGGTTCGGTCATCGCTGGCTTCCCATCTTCTTAACGGCTTAATAGATCGTAATCAAGCGGGCTCGAAGATCATTGAGCAATAACGTTTGAAGCTCTATTCTTTCGACAATCTTCATTGTAGGATTGCCGTTTCTCCGGTCAGCCTTAGCTGCTTAATCGGACTGGCTGTTTGCGTTTCACTGAAGGAGGCTTTCCCCATGCCGAGCAGCAAACTTTCCCACCTCGTCCTGAGCCTATTGCTCGCGTTCATGCTCTGTGTAGACGCGCGGGCCCAGGCCGTCTACGGCAGTATCAATGGCACTGTGACAGACCCGCAGGGGGCGGCCGTCGTCGGCGCGACCGTCACCGTCACGGATTTAACCAAAAATACTTCCCGAACAGTCCAGACCAACGAGGACGGCAACTACAGCGCCACGAACCTGATCCCCGGCCGTTATCTGGTCAAAATCGAGCAACAAGGCTACAAGACCTCTGAACAGGAGGTTACAGTCCAGGTGGACGTGGCGGCCAACGCAGACTTCCATTTAGAAGTCGGGGCCCTGACCGAGACCGTCACGGTGAGCGCCGACGGCGTGGAGTTGAGCCTCAAGACAGACCGCGCCGATGTCGCCACCAATTTCAGCCAGCGACAGGTGCAGGAGCTTCCGACCTTTGACCGCAACTTCACGCGCTTCCTGCTGCTCACGCCGGGCACGCAGCAGCTCCCGGGCTGGCAGCACGCCGCGAGCGAGAACCCGCAGGGCTCCACCCAGATCATGGTCAACGGCCAGCACTTCAGCGGCACTTCCTACCAACTGGACGGAACCGACAATCGCGACCCGATCCTCGGCATCATCGTCATCAACCCGACGCTCGAATCCGTCACGCAGGCCAAGGTGACGACGCAGAACTACGACGCCGAGTTCGGGCAGGCGACGGCCGGAGTCGTCACGGCGCAGACCCGCTCGGGCTCGAACGACCCGCACGGCAGCATCTTCATGTTTCGCCGCAACGATCTGACACAGGCGCGCGACCCCTTCAGCGAAGTCACGCCAGACCCCCTGACCGGCAAGATCATCCCCGATCAGGTCTGGAGCCAGTTCGGCGGCTCCTTCGGGTGGAGGATTATCAAGGACAAGAACTTCATCTTCGGCGACTACCAGGGGACACGCAGTAAAGAGGGAGGCTCCGTTCGCACGACCGTTCCCATCCTTGCGGCACGCACGCCAAACGCCGCCGGGTTCTTCGACCTGAGCGCCTACCCGTTCCAGATTTACGACCCGGCGACGGGCGATCCGGTAACGGGCCTCGGGCGCGTGCCCTTTGCCGGGAACCTGATTCCGGCCGCGCGCGTCTCGGCGCAGGCCCGTGCGCTCCTGGCCCAGATTCCGGCTCCGAACCAGTCGGGCACGTTCGCCAACTTTACGACCAGCGGCGCGGGCGTCTTCAACGGCGACCAGTTCAACATTCGCGACGACCATTATTGGAGCCAGAACCTGCATATCTTCGGGCGCTACAGCTACGCCAAGTACGAGAGGACTAAGCCGGGCGCTTTCGGAGACGTGCTCGGTGGGCCCAACCTGAGCGGCCCGCGATTTGGCGGCTCATCTCAATCGCGCGACATCTCGGTCGCCGCCGGGTTCGACTACACCCTGAGCCCGACGACTGTCACGGATTTCCGCGTCGGCTTTTTCCAATACAAGGTCAACGTGCTGCCCGGCGGCGTCGGCAGCAACACGGCGCAGCAGGCAGGCATTCCGGGCCTCAATCTCAACGACCTGACCTCCTACACGCCCGCTTTCGTCATTCGCACGCCGGGCGCGGCCAACGACGACGACGCGGCGACCTTCAAGTTCGGCTACGGGCTGGTCACTAACGGCTGCAACTGCCCGCTCATACAGCAGGAGGAGCAGATTCAGTTCGTCAACAACTGGACTTTCATTCGCGGCAACCACATGTACAAGTTCGGCGGCGACCTCAGATTTGCGCGCAACCTGCGCGTGCCGTCGGATGCGCCGCGCGCCGGTCAGTTAATATTTAACAGGGAAGGAACCGCTCAGGTCGGAGCGGGCGGCACGACGACCGCCAACACGGGCCTCGGCCTGGCAAGCTTCCTGCTCGGCAACGTGAGCGAGTTTCGCCGCTACGTGAGCACGACGACGGACGCGCGCGAATACCAGCGCCGCTTCTTCTTCTACGGCCAGGACACCTGGCGCGTCTCGCAGAAGCTGACTTTCAACTACGGCCTCAGGTGGGAGCTGATCTTCCCCGAATACGTCAAGGGAGCCGGTGATGGAAGCCTGCTGAATTTAGAGACGGGCGAGCTGTTTGTCGGCAACACGGGCGAGGTCAACAGCCGCTTCAACGTCGCGCCGACCTACAAGGCCCTTGCGCCGCGCGTAGGCATCGCCTACCAGTGGACTGATAAGACGGTCATTCGCATGGGCTACGGCCGCAGCTTCGACGTGGGCGTGTTCGGCTCCATCTTCGGCCATACGGTGACGCAGAACCTTCCCGTCATAGCCTTCCAGAGCTTGAACCCTTCGGGCGGCAACTACAACAGCGTCTTCAATCTCGCCACAGGCCCGGCGGCCCCGGTCTTTCCGACCGTCCCGGCCAACGGCCGTCTGCCCTTACCCGTAGGCATAGAGGGGCGTGCGCGTCCCTTCAAGCAGAGGCTCCCGACCCTGGATGCCTGGAACGTGACGGTGCAGCACCAGCTTGGGCCCAACACCTCGATTGAAGTCGGCTACGTGGGCAACAAGGGGACGCACGTCTTCTACGGCGACGGGCCCGGCTACAATGTCAACCAGCCCGTGAGCAACCTGGCCGTCCCGAACACAGACCTGCGGCGTCCGTTCTTCAACCGCTTCGGCTGGACGCAGAACATCACCTATTACGGCAACGACGCAGACAATCGCTATAACGCCTTGCAAGCGAAGTTCGAGACGCGCTTCTCAGACCTGAACATCCTGGCCCACTACACCTGGCAGGCGGCCCGCAACTACAGCGACGAATACATACATGATCGCAGCGTAGTCTATGGCCCATCGGGCTTTGATCGCACGCACGTCTTCGTCTTCACAGAGGTCTGGGACGTACCCGTCGGCAGAGGGAGAAAATATCTGACGGGCATCTCGCGCCCACTAGACTTTATCATCGGCGGCTGGCAGATCAACTCCTCGACCACCTGGCAGAGCGGCTTGCCGTTTACGCCGACCCTTTCGTCCTGCCCGGGCACGAACGCCGGCCCGTGCAGGCCCAATCTGATCGGCAATCCTTACCCGAGCGGCCAGAACCGCGACCGCTGGTTCATCGGCGGCGTGGGCCCTGGAACGCCCTGGGAAGTGCCCGGGCCCAACCAGTTCGGCAACGCCGGACGCAACAGCCTGCGCGGGCCAGCCTTCTGGCAATCAGACCTCTCGATCTTCAAGCGGTTCGGATTGACCGAAGGAACCAAGCTGGAATTCCGCGCCGAGTCCTTCAATATCTTCAACCACGTCAACCTGGGCCTGCCGAACTCGACTGTGGATAACCCGGACGTGGGCAAGATCACTTCAACGCAGGCTCCCGGCTCTCGCCAGCGCCAGTGGCAGTTCGGCATGCGGTTCGTCTTCTAAGCAGTTCGCGGAAGAGATGTTTTGACGGAAAATAGAGAGGGCTCACAAGTGAGCCCTCTCTATTTTATATCCTCTTTTGAGTTCATCCTTCAGCGCCGGGGCGGAGGCACGGGCACGCCGTCGAGCTTCAGCACGTCTGCTCTCTCTCTCAAAGGCAGGAGCGCGTAGAGGTCTGTGAAGGCGGCGTTAGTCCAGCCGAAGCCGACGACGTTGTAGGTGTAACCGAATTTGATGCCGCTGCTGATCTCGGACTCGCGGCGCACCACGTCGTATTTCTCGACGATGGTCTTGTACTGTATGAACTCCTTGAGGACGGTCGAGAGGAAGTTGGCCGTGACGCGGTCTGCCTCCCGCTGGTAGCCGTAGCGACGCAAGCCCCAGACGCCGATCATCTGAAGCGGGGCCCACCCGAAGGGAGCGTCCCATTGATTGCCGCTCTGATTAGTGCTCGTCTGAAGCCCGCCGGGGCGCTCGAAGAGGTGTAGGTTGGAGACGATGCGCGCGGCCTGCCTGCGGTCGGCTATGCCTACCCAGAGAGGATAAAAGGTGGTCGCAAAAGCGTAACGCCTAAGGGCCCGCTTCTGAAAATTATAGTCGTAATAAAGACCATCCCTTTCGTCCCACATCAAGCGATTGACCATGCGGCGTCGCGCCTCTGCGCGCCGAAGCCACTCGCGCCCTTCGCGCCCGCGTCCCAGCTCTCGCATGATCTCTGCCGCGTCCCGTTCCATCAGGTAGAGCAGCGAGTTCAGGCACACAGGGTTGTAATGGATGATGTCTATGTTGAAGGGCCCGAAGCGATTCGACGGGTCGAAGCCGGATTCGCGCATCGAGCGGTCGCCCTTATAAAAGAGCGGCGTCAATTCGTCTCTCGTCTTGTCGTAGTATTGGCCCACGTCGTAGTCGGCGACCTCGTGCGTGCGGTAATACTCCTTGACGCGGTCGTAATGTGTGCGCCCCTGCTCGTCCTTTTCATCCGAGAGGACTTCGGGCGCGGGCCCGTCGCCGAGGTCGTAATAACGAGAGAGTCCGGTCTCAGCCGTCAGGTGCGGCGCGCTCGTCCAGAAGCGGTAATATTTCTCTATGGCCGGCAGCGTAGAGCGGAGCCACTGGCGGTCGCGGCTTTTCCGGTAGACGTTCAAGATCATCTGCGTCAGGAACGGAGGCTGCGAACGCGACAGGTAATAAGTCCGGTTGGCGTTCAGGACGCGGCCGTAATGCTCTATCTCGTAGAGAAAGTTGTCAACCATGTTACGGGCCAGGACGGTCTCTCCGTCCCTCACCAGCCCGACCTGTATGAAGTAGCTGTCCCAGCCGTACATCTCGTTGAAGCGACCGCCCGGCACAACGTACGGGTAGGGTAGATAGAGCAGCCCGTGCTCGCTAATCTGGCGCGGCTCGGCCGTGAGCGTCCTCAACTCTATGCGCGCGAAGTCTTCCGGCTTCATCTCGGCGCGCAGGCGCTCTTCGACGCGCTTGAGATTCTCGCTCGTTGAGACGTAGACGGGCCAACGATAATCGGGCGGGGCGTGAAACTTGGGGTCAACGGCGGCCTTCGCAAGCTGCGCGTTGGAGCGCGTCAAGGTGTGCCAGCCCTCTTTGATATATTGCCGTATGGCCCGTAGTTGGCCCGACTCTCGCGCCGTCTGCCTTTGACCGGCAGCAGGGACGGGCGTCGGGCCCGCCTGCGCGAGGGCCAGCATCAAGATCGTTACCAGAGAAAGAAAATATCTCTTCACACGTTTTTTATCCGTCATACCGAGACCTCCGCGAAGCTTTCAAAGGACGCGAAGCGCGCGCCCCGAAGCCAATCTCTCATTTCTTCTGCCGACGATTGCCTGCGCCGCGCCGCAGCGGAATCCTTAGATCGCGCCGGACGTAAAGACCGGCTTGACCTTCAAAGGCGATTCTTAATTGCTGCTCGCCATCATCACTGCCAACCTCAATTGTCGCGCCGCTTGATGGGCCCAAACGGTACGGGGAGCGCACGCGCAGGGCGTAGCTGCGCCCGCCTAAGCCTTCAAGACGAAGGTGCAGAGCCTCTGCGTCGGCGCGCGCACCGAGGATACGCAGCCCCACACTCTCTGCGCCCGGAGCCAGGCTTTCAGGAACCAGGTAGACATCCGTGCCTTCCGTGTACGTGAAGACAGCCTCGATGGTGGGCCCACCGCGTTCCAGACTGACCTCCGCGCGCTGTACGTCGCCCACAGTCTTGATCTCAAACGCGACAGCGCGCCCTTGAACCGTCACCTTCGCGACGCGCGCGTCGAGCGGAAAAGCCGGGGCAATGGTGAAACGCTCTACGCCTTTGGAGAGAGCGCGCGCGTTGGTCTCGGCGGCGGCGACATCGCTTCTTCGCTTGATCGTTACTTCCAGGCGTCCCGCCCCTCTGACCAGCTTCAGGTCGTAGCGCGCGTCTCCGGCCGCTATCCCGAGGGCTTCGACTCTATCCCAACCGGCAGGCAGTTGCGGCGCGAAGCGCAGCTCGCGGCCACCAGCGCCGACACTGATACCGAGCAGGCCGCGCACGGCGGGCGTGATGACCATCGCTTCAGACCAGACCTGGTGATGAGACGAGCGGCCAAAGGGCGCGTTGAAATCGCCGGACAAAAGCTCCGTCACGTAGCCGAGCGCGCCCGTGTAAGTCAGCAAGGCGTTGGCCATCAGTGCTTGATAGCCGACGTGCGGCCGTCCGTAACTGTAAGCGCCCATGCTGGCCCAACCCGTGAAGAGCGGCCACACGGAGCCGTAATGGTAAGAGAGCGGGTCATAGAGCCTGCTCTCTTTAGAGATGATGCGGGCTCCCCAGTCTGTCGCCATCCGGGCGCTGCCGAGGTGGTCTATCTCTTTCTGCGCGCGCTCGTCCAGCACGGTGCGCCACCACAGGGGCACGGCCGGAAGCACAGTGTCTTCGTCAATCAAGCGGGCCTTGCTCAGCTCTTCCATGCGCGCCTGCCGCACGGCGCGGTTCGGCCCCGGCTCCGCTTCCTGCTTCTCCGTCACGGGCCCACGGGTTCCGAAAGCGTAGAAGCCGCCGCCCGCAAGCCAGTAGGTCTGCTCCATCTTTGCGCGCGTGCGTTCGGCCCATTCGCGTGCGCGTGCGGCCACTGCCCCGTCGTTCATCACATGGGCCAACTCTTCCATCGAGCGCGAAGCCTCTATCCACAAACCCTGCATGTATATCTCTTCATGGACGGGACGCAGGGGGCCGCCTTCGACCCAGCCGTGGCCGAACTTGGTGTTCTCGATGAGCCCGTTGCCGTCCGTGTCCGTTGCCTCCGAGAAGCTGTAGGCTTTCTGAATCGAATCCCAGTTGGCGCGGAGAAACTCCGTGTCGCCGGTCGCGCGCCAGTAATCGGCGTGCGCTATGCAATAGAGGGGGGTGGCGTCGGCGCTGGCCCAGGGGTATTCGTAGTCCGTGAACCAGGGAATGAGCGAGGCGCTTTGAGAAATCTCGTGCGGGATTTTGCCGTCGGCGCGCTGGAATTTTTTGAGGAATTCGAGCGCCGTGCGCGCGCTCGCGAAATCGCCGTAGGAGTTGATGGCAAGCGCCGTCCACATCGCGTCGCGGCCGAAGTACCAGGCGAAGCCCGGTCGCTCGCTCTCGCCCGAAGTGCGAAAGCCAGCGAGGAGGCCCGTGCCCAGAAAGGGGTTGGTCGCGATGCCTTTATCAACGCCGACCTTGGCCCAACTGAAGGCCGTGTTGAGGCGCTCGTCTGGCGTCCTGACGGTGGTCGTCTCTCGTTCCAGCCGCTCGTAATAGGCGACGTTCTTTTCATAGAGAGGCGCTATGGAGCCGAGCATCCGCTCATACGCGGCCTTGGCTTTCTCACGCCCCTCTGTGCTTCCCGCGACGACGATGGGGATGAAGCTGCTCTTTAATTGTTCGGGCGAAGTTTCTATCTCGAAGCGCACGGGCACGTCGCGCGGCTCTTCCTGATAAGGCATCAGGGAAACGTCGCGCGCCGAGGGCGAGCCCACGACGCCGACGAAACGCTTGGACTCCTCTGTGATGTAGTAGACGTGCTGCTTCTCTTCCCAGCCCGTGTTGCCCGTCATCAGCCCGGCGGGCCAGGCCAGGCTCAGCTTCGGCCGAAATGAAGCGGCGACGGTCATCGGCAGCACCGTCTTGACATCGAGCAGCACAATCACGCCCGGCTCGTCCAGGGGCGCGAAGATGATCTGGCGCACGGTGAAGGCCGCGTGCGCGTAGGTGAAGATGGTCGCCTCGGGACGCACGTTGATGTGGACGGCCAGGTCTGAGGAGCGAAATTCCAGTGGGTAGCCTTCGACGCGGAATGAAAGCTCGAAGTCGTCGAAGAGCTTCATGGGATAGACCCAGGCTTCGAGCGGCCTGTGCTCGTAACCGAAGACGGCCGAGCGGCGGCCCACGACATCGAAGAAGCTCCCGGATTGCGTGCGACGCTCAAGCTCCAGGCCGCTCTTCGGCAGAGAGAATTTTGGCGTCCCCGTCTGTCTCATTTGAGCATGGCCCAAGGGGGAAAAGAGCGTGTGCGTGATGAAGAGAAAGCAGAAGGCGAAGAAGAACCGACGGGTCTCCACTCTATTCCTCCCTCCGGCAAGAGCACTCGCCGTTCGTCAAAGTGGCGGCCGAGCGCGCTTTCGTTCAAGATCGGGCGTGCGCGCCTAAGTATATCTATAAATCGGTCTGGATATAAGGCTCTTGGGCTTATCTCGCGAGCGAGATGAGAAAGCAGCCTGCGAGGAGGAGGGCCACGCCGACCTTCTTCGGAAATGGGAACAGCTCCCGCAGCAGCTTCCAGCCGAGGAAGACTCCGAAGGCTATGCTCAACTGACGGAGCGCGATGACGTAGCTCGCCTTCACACTCCTGAGCGCCAAGAGCACCAGCATGTAGCTCAAAGTGTTCAGCAGTCCGACCTGCAAGATCGAATACTTATGGTTGGCCCAAGCGTCCTTCACAACCCTGGCGCGAGACGTGACGAGGATGAAGGCCGCGTAAGTGATTCCGGCAATCGCCGTGTAGGCGTAAAAGTAGATGAACGGCGGCAAGTAGCTGATCGAGTGCTTGTCCCAGAGCGTGTAGCAGGCGATGGTGAGGGCGGCCAGCATCGCATAGATCGTCGCGGGGCTCTTGAGCCCGGCGAGGACGAGCCTGATCTCGCGCGGCTTGAAGGAAGGCAACTGGATGCTGAACAGGCCGAGGATGATTAAAAGGATGGCCGCGAGGCCAATGGCGTCAATCCTCTCGCCGATGAAAAGGTAGGCCAGGCCGGGCAGAAACAGTAGAGCCCCGGCGCGCGAGACGGGATAGACGGCCGAGAGGTCGCCGGTCTTATAAGCCTGGCCCAGGAAGATGTAGGCGAAGATGACGAGCAAGGCTCCCACCACGTAGAAGGGCCAGTAATCCAAGAGCGCGATCCTTTCCTTGGAGATGAAGTAGATGAAAGGAACGCTGAAGAGCAGAACTTCGGCCACCTTCGTCAAGCCTATGAAGACCTGCGTGGCCTGAGCGCGCTTGAGGATAAAATTCCAGTACGCGTGCGTGAAAGCCGAAACGAGCACGAGGACGTAGGGAATCAATCTCATCGGCTAAGAGGTATATTGACAATCAGCGCACACGCTCCCGGCTTGCCCGCGCACAATAGGCGTCGGGTATCCGCATAGTGAGCAGTTGAAGCCGGGCGTGATCTGGCTGGCGTTCATCTCGTAGCGCGCCACCAGGCTCGCTTCCGTTTGCGCGATGATCTCGCGGCACTCCTCTGCGTTGAGCAGTTCGTACTTTGCCGCCCATGCCTGACGCTCGGCAAAGGTGGGAAAGCGGGGCGCTTCTCCCCACCGCCACGAAGGGTCTCGCGCCGTGCGGCTCCTGCCGAGCAGGTGCATGTGGACTCTCCGATATTCCTGGGCCAACTTTGGGCCCTTCGGCTCGGCCCAGTCGTTCAGCGCCCAGTTGCCGGCCTCCCAGTAGTTGATACACCCGCCCGCAAGCTGAGGCAGGACATCGAGCATGGCTCTCGCCGCAGCGGCGACCAGGAAAGACCAGGAGATCAGCTCAAGGTGCGTCAGCTCGCTCCTCTCCCAGACCTCCCTCGGCGGCGTGACGATCAGATTCCCGCCGTCCTCCCGGCCGACGAGAGCCAGCCCACGCTCAGGCAGGAGGACGTGCCCGCCCTGACAAGTGAAAAGTCTACGGCTCAAAGTGTGGTCATGATATTTGGTGAGCGCGGGATATTCTTGGAAGGCAGTTGCATTTTGTACCGGATTAGCGTGAGCGCAGGGCGGCCCTGTACCTTTTCGGAGTCGTGCCCAGGTGAGTCTTGAAGGCGCGCGTAAAATGGCTCTGGTCGTAGAAGCCTGCGGCCAATGCTACGTCGGCCAGAGACTTGTTCTCGTGGGCCAACTCTGCCACGGCGCGTTCGATTCTTGCGTGCCTCAGATAGTCTCCGACCGTGCAGCCGTAAAACTTGCGGAACGTGCGGGCCAGGTGAGAAGGGTGCACGCCGACGGCCACGGCGACACTCAGCAGGCTGAGCGGCTCAGCAGCACTCTCGCGAATCATGGCCTCGGCCTTGCGGAGCCAGTGTGGCCGAAGCCCTGAAGAGAGGGGCGGCGAAGAGGGGCGCGTCGAGTGGCCCAGGACTTCCAGGATCAAGCCTTCGATGGAGAGAACGGACGCGTCGTCCATCAGCTTGAATTCCCTGTAGAGCCGCAAGGAGAGCGACGCCATAAAAGCATCCCTCACGTGCAGCGAATGCTCCAGGACACGGGAAAAACTTCTCATCGCCTCAAGCCTTTTCGGCTCGACTTTAATAATCAGGCAGCGCGCCCCCGTGGAGCCGTAGCTGTCCGAGTGATCGTCGCCCGCAGCCTTGAGAAGCACGCTGTAAGGCTTGCACTCCTGCGGACGACGGCCGAGCAGCTCCGTGTAAGAGCCGCTCAAGGTAATCGAGATGACTGCGTGATCGTGTATATGCTTTGAGAGATTGAGCGACGGGCGATAATCGGCTTCGGTCAGGACGAACCCTTCGAGCCGAAAGCTCCGGAGGTGTTCGCCGAGCGGAGTCGTGCTGTAACGACGCGGCGCAATCATCTCAGCCTCTTTTTCCGACACGCGCTAACCGGCGCGCGTTCCATCCGGCACGGGGCTTTCCGGGATAGCCAGCCTGGGCGCTAGACCGTCTGCGTACCCGAGGTCGAAGAGCATGCCTTCCGAAATCTCTCCGGACATTCTCCTGGGCGCGAGATTGACGACGAACAAAGCCTGGCGGCCCGCTATCTCTTTCGGAGACTCGCGCTCTTTCTTCATCCCGACGAGTATGTTTCGCTTGTGGTCGCCGAAATTGACGACCAGCTTGACCAGCTTCTCCGATTGCGGAACATCTTCGACCGATTCGATTGTGCCGACACGGACATCTATCTTGTCCAGGTCTTCGACAGAGATGGTGGCTTTAACGGGAGCAGGTGTCATCATCTTCAGCAGCCTTCTTCTTAGCTGCTATTCATACCTGAGCGCGATCATCGGGTCAACCTTAATGGCGCGCCGCGCGGGCAGGTAACAGGCGACGAGCGCGACTATGACGAGCAGGAGAGTGCCGCCCGCGAAGGTCGAAAGGTCTGTCGCCGTCACGCCGTAGAGCAGCGTCACCATGACGCGCGTCAAAGCGAAGGCGCACACGAGCCCGAGCGCCAGACCGACGAGCGTCAATCTCATGCCCTGGCCCACGATGAGCCGCAGCACATCACTTGTCTGCGCGCCCAAAGCCATGCGGACGCCGATCTCATGCGTGCGCTGCGTGACGGCGTAACTCATCACGCCGTAGATGCCCGCCGCAGCCAGCACCACCGCCAGTGAGGCGAAGAGCCCGAGCAGGAGCGAGTTGAAGCGCGGCCCCGCCGCCGCCTGGCTGACGATCTGTTCCATCTCTCGGACTTCCGCCACGGGCTGCGACTTGTCCACCTGACGGACGGCTTCTCTGACGGCAGAGACTAGGCTCTGGGGCTCGACCTGCGAACGGACGACGTAAGACATGCTGGCGAAAGGGTCTTGTAGGTAAGAGGTGTAAATCTCCGGCGTCGGCTCGGAGTTCAGCTCAAGGCTGCGCACGTCGGCGACGACGCCTACGATCTCGAACCAGACGGGCTGCCCGTCCTTGTCCGTAGCGCCGAAGTTGAGGCGCTTGCCGATGGGCTCTTCGCCGGGAAAGTCTCGGCGTGCGAGCGCCTCGTTGACGATGACGACGAGCGGGCTCTTCTCCCTGTCCCGCTCGTCAAAGGAGCGTCCCTTGAGGACGGGAACATTGACGGCGCGAAAATAGTCCGGGCTCACGCTGCGATAGTTGACGCCCGGCCACTTGTCGCGCGTCAAGGGGGGCCACCCCTGCACCATGATGCTCGTCGTCCAACCCTTGACGAGCGGGAGCGTGTTGATGACGCCGACCGCTTCGACGCCCGGCAACGCCTTGATGCGCTCGGCAACCTGGGCGTAGAAGGCCACGTACTGCGCGTCCTGCTTAAAGTTGGGCCCGGCGGGCGAGAGCCTGAAGGTCAACATGCTCTGCGGGCGAAAGCCCAGCTCGACCGCTTGCAAGCGGAGGAAGCTGCGGAACAGCAGGCCAGCGCCGATCAACAGCACGAGCGACAGAGCTACCTCCGAGACGATCAGAAGAGAGCGCACCCGGTTGCGGCGCGCGCCTCCCGAAGACGAGCGCGCGCTCTCCTTGAGCGCCTCGTTGACATCCGGCTTGGTGGACTGAAGGGCCGGCGCGAGCCCGAACACCAGCCCCGTCAAGAACGAGACCAGCACCGTGAACGAGAGCACGCGCAAGTCAACGCTGATGCCCTGCGCGAGCGGGAAGTCTACGGGCAGAAGCCTGCGCATCAAATTAACGCCCCACCAGCCGAGCAGCAGGCCGAGCGTGCCGCCCGCCAGGCCCAGCAATACGCTCTCGACCAGCAGTTGCCGCACGAGCCGCAGGCGCGTCGCCCCCAAAGCCAGCCGCACGGCTATCTCCTTCTGACGTGTGCTGGCGCGCGCCAGCAATAGATTGGCCACGTTCGCGCAGGCGATCAGAAGCAACAGAGCCACCGCGCCCAGCAGCAGCAACAGCGCCGTCCGGCTCTCTCCGACCAGATGAGTTTGCAGCGCCACCACGCGGTTGAAGCGATTGTTGTTCGTGGCCGGATACTGCTGGCGCAGCCGCGCCGTGATCGCCGTCATCTCTTCGTGCGCCTGTTGGATGGAGACTCCGGGCTTGAGCAATCCGACGGCGCTCAGGAAGCCGAAGCCGCGCGCACGCTCTACGTCCATCTGCGCGTTCATCATGGGCACGCTCTTGAAGGGCGGAACCCAAGCCTCTGTCTTGTCCGGATACTGAAAGCCTGCGGGCGCTATGCCGACGACCGTGTAGGTCTGGCCGTCGAGCATCAAGCTCTTGCCGACGAGCGAAGCGTCGCCTCCGAACTGCCGCTGCCAGAGCGCGTAGCTGAGAACCACTACGGGAGGGTGGCCCGCCGTCTCTTCCTCCGGCAGGAAGAAACGGCCCGCTTCGGGGCGAACGCCGAAGACCTGGAAGAAGTTGACGGAGGTCATGGCGAGGTCTATGCGCTCGGCGTCTTCCCCCGTGGAGAGGTTGGCCGTGCGCGCAAAGATCGCCGCCAGGTGCTCGAAGACCGTGCTCTGCGCGCGCCAGTCCAGGAAGTTGGCCGGCGTGACTTGGACGCGGCTTCCCTTTTCGTTCAGCTCTTGAATCGCCACAATGCGCGCGGCGTTCGGGTACTGCAAGGGGCGCAGCAAGACTGAGTTGACCACCGAGAAGATGGCCGTGTTCGCGCCGATCCCGAGAGCCAGCGTCAGTATTGCGACCAGCGTGAAGCCCGGATGCTTGCGCAGCATGCGCGCGCCGAACCGAACGTCCTGAATGAAAGTCTCCATCACCCCGCCTCCCTTAACGTCGCGGCAAGCGTCACGGATGCGCTCCCAGCCGCCAAAGCTGCGCATGGCCGCGCGTTCGGCTTCGGCCTGCGTCATGCCCCGCCGCACGTTCTCCTCGGCGCGCATGCGCAGGTGAAAGCGCAGCTCCTCTTCCATCTCGCGCTCGACCCGTCGCTTGCGCAGCAGCGCGCGCAGGCGTGCACGCAAGAGCCTGAGCCAGTACATCGCCTTCATAACTCTCAAGAAGTAGTCTGCATGACTTTGAAGATGGCCGCCGCCAGCCGCTCCCAGTTCTCTTCTTCGACCTGAAGCTGCTTGCGGCCCTGCCGCGTCAACTTGTAGAACTTGGCGCGCTGGTTGTTCTCCGACACGCCCCACTCCGAAGTGATCCAGCCCTGCTGCTCGATGCGGTAGAGCGCAGGGTAGAGCGAGCCCTCTTCGACCCTCAGCGAGTCAGCAGACATCTGCATGATGCGCTGTCCGACGCCGAAGCCGTGCAGCTCACCCAGCGAGAGAGCCTTGAGGATGAGCATGTCCAGCGTGCCTTGAAGAAGTTTCGCGTCCTGCTTGGGCATTGGGAACCTCCTAGATAATCTAGGATAAGATGGCACGGCGGGCCCTAGATTGTCAAGGTAGTTGGTGAGGAACGGCAGCGGGGCCAAGACCATCGGCCCGGCAAGCACGGAGGAGGAAGTTTCCCGAAGGCCGAGACGGCCTCTGCCCGGCCTCTTCGGCTTAATAGTCTACTTGCCGCATGTTGCTGAAGTGGCCTACGCCTTCGTTCGATCTCTGGTTGACGGCGCTCTGGGCGATGGTGAGGTAAGCGAAAAGGCGGACTTCGGGGCGCTGCAACCTATCGGCCGCGGCGCGGGCCCGGTCGAAATCGGCGGCCGAGAGCGTGGCGAGCGTCGCCGTCAACTGGCTCGCGATGACGCCGAGCATGTTCCCGTTCTGCATCACCAGTTCGCCCTGGCGAAAGAACTCCTGGCCGAATCCGTTGAGGGCGACGGCCGCTTCGCCCATCTCGTTGAATTGGCCCACGAGAGGCTCGACGATCTCGAAGCCCCGCTTCGGATCGAATCGCATGTAGGCGTGCGCTATCTGGAAGAGCGCGTTCATCTGTTCCTGATCTTCGGCGCGCGTCCCCCCGCCCGTCAGCTCGCGCGCCTGGTCAAGCAGTTTCAGCATGGCTTCCTTCTTCTGCGTCATCTGGAAGCGGTTGACGACCTGTGTGAGCATCACGGCCCGCTCTCTGGGCGACGCAATATTGGCGATGCTTCGCAGCGCCTCGTCTATCTTGCCGGAGTTGAGCGCGTTGTAGATGGCCTGCTGTTCGAGGTTCTTCAAGGCTTGGCGGCGCTGGACTGGATTCCGGATGTTTTCCGTCAAAATCTGGCGCGCGCGCGCAGAATCTCCGGCACTCAGGGCTTTCTGCGCGAGCTGCGCGTAGAGCTGTTCTCTCATCTCCTGCGGAGCCCTGGCTATCGCTTCCTGCGCCGCCTCGAAAGGGTTGTTGTTGATCGTTTCCTGGTATTTCTGAAAGAGCGCGCTTTGCTGGTCTGTGGGGGCGTTCAGCTCGGCCGCTTTCTTCTCGACGGCCGCCGCGCGTTCGGGAGCGTAATGCTCTATCTCGGCCGATATGCTCTTCAGGGCGCTCAGAAGATACTGGGCCACGTTTCTTTCAGGCGAGTAAGCCTGAGTCGCGGGCGGCGTGTAGTTGAGCGCCGTAGACAGAGCCTTGCCGAGGAGGGTCTTGTATTCCTGCTCGGAGAGGAGGCCCGGCCTGGGCGTTTCGGCCGCGCCGGGCGTCCTGTTCGGGATGGAATTTCTGACGAGTTGCAGGAAGTTGACGAGCAGGTTGGCCGCCTCCTGATTCTTGAGCAAGTCCGCTGTTTGAAGCTTGGCGTAAATCTCCCCGGCCAGCTTGGCGGCAGCTTCCGCGTCTGTCGTCTGAAGGCGCGAGAGCGTGTCGAGCAGATTGTAGGAATAGCCACGCTTGAGACTCTCTTCGGCGACGCGAAGGGCCCGCTTGGAGTCTTTGGCGGCGATCTGGCTGGCGATGGAGAGTTCGAGCTGCGACTCGCGGTCGGGCTCACTCTCGTTCGGATTGGCGAGCGTGCGAGTCGAGCGAAGGAACGTCAGCGCCAACTCAGGATTGCGTGGCACGAGCGCCGTCACTACTTCGTTGCGCAGCTCCATGGCCGTCTGGTAGCTCTGATAGTAATTATCGTCGTCCGTATCGACGTTTTCGAGATACTCTTTGACCCCTTCGATAGCTTCGTCCAGGAGCCTGCGAGCAAGTTTCCCATCCGTGTCTGCGAGGAGCGTAGCGGCCTGCACCTGAAGCCGGACGCGCGTCTCGGGCAGGCGGATCGTGCGCAGGTTCTCGGCCGTCTCGACCACGAGCGCCGTTCCCCTGGCCTTAACCGCGCCGCGATTCCTGATCGCCTCCAACTCTTCGCCCGTCGCCTGTCGAACCGCCTCGACTCTGATGACGTAACGGCCGGAGACAGAGTTCTCTTCCTGTTCGAGCGGCAGCACGTCTATGCGGTAAACGCCCGTGGCCTCTGCGACGACAGAGACGTTCTCCGGCCCTTCGGTTCCGTTCGGGCTGTCGAACTGGCCCAGACCTCTGCCGTCGGGCGAGAAGACGCGGACGACCAGATCGACGCCTTGCTGCTCGACGACGAGCTGTAGAAGCTGCTCGCGTTCCAGGTTGACGGTGAAGCTCTGTGTCTTGCCGCGCGTAATCGTGCGCTCGACCGATTGGCCCGGCCCTAAGCGCGTCCACTCCGTCTGTGCTTTGACTGCGACGGAAAGAGAGATGAGAAGCAGGAAGTGAAGCAACGCGGCTTTTGACCAGCACATTCTATGACCTCCGTTGCAGAGCTGCGGGAAACGGGTCGGATTGAGAATTTATGATGAGGATGCGAACAGACTGCGTTGCTTGAAGTCAGTACCGCCCGCTTGCCGCAGGCGGTACTGACCTTATTAACGCTTACCTGTTGCTGCCGCCGTCGAGCGGTCTATCTGCGCGGCGACCTGCAAGATGATGCTGGCGACGACAGCGATTTGCTGGTCGGCTTCCGCCCAGTTGTGCTGCTCTATGGCTTCGCGCACGGCGGGCATGGTCTTCACGCCGTAGCCCGTGTAGAAGCCGGGCGCATAAATCTGGTGTTTGAACCAGGGACGGCGCGGCAGCCCCTCGTTGCGCGTCATAGCGTGCTCGACCTCCGCCAGGCTTGCGTCGAGCGACTGCTGCGCTTCCTTTGAAGATAAAGGGCCGCGCCGCGCCGGGTCGCTCATCGCCGCTTCATAGCGGCCTGTGCTCTCCTGCAAGCGCGCAAGCGCGTTCTGCAAAGGCGCGAAGTTAAGAAAGGGCGCGGGCGCTTCCGGCTTGGGCGCGACGTAAGTCTCGGTCGGGTCAAAGACTGCCTCGAACGTCCTCTCGCTCAAACGACGATTGGTCTCCTTGATCTCTTCGCGCGTCTCCTCGGCCAGCTTCCCCAGCTCGCGAACGTAGAGCGCGATGGTGTCCGTCAGGTTGTTGAAAGATAGCGGCAGGTAATCGGCGTCGGCCGTGCGCAGGACTATGCGCCCGCTCGTGCGCGCCAGCGCCAGCCCGTATTCAAAGCCGGGGTCGCCGAAGCGCGTGTAATGCGCGAACGAATCGTAGATCGAATGATAAGAGCCGCCGTTGTCTTCGCCCCCGAAGCCGATGTTGAGCGTGGCGACGCCGAGGTGTTGCAGGAAAGGTGTGAAGTCTGAGCCGGAGCCGAGCGCGTCTATGCGCAGATCTGCGCGCTCCCTCGCGTCCCTTTTCTCATCTGCCTCGCCCTGCACAATCCTGCGCGCTCGCTCGCGCTCCCGGACGGAGATTTTCTTCTGCGGGTCAACCACGTCGCGCGCCACTTCGTTGACAAGTTTTTCGAGAGTGTGCGAGCCGCCCGCGTAGAGAAAGCCTCGGCCGTTAGAATCGGAGTTGACGTAGAGCACTGCATGTCGGCGCAGCTCTTCCATGTGCGTTTCGACCCATTCGGTCGAGCCGAGCAAGCCTGGCTCTTCTCCATCCCACGCCGCGTAGATGATCGTGCGCTTCGGCTTCCACCCGGTCTTGGCGAGCGCGCCTATGGCACGCGCCTCTTCGAGCATCGCGACGAGACCGCTGACAGGGTCGTTCGCGCCGTTAACCCAGGCGTCGTGATGATTGCCGCGCACGATCCACTGACGGGGCCGCTCGCCGCCCTGAAGCCGCGCGATCACGTCATAGATCGGCTTCAACTGCCAATCGAATTCCAGTTTCAGGTGCACCGTGGCCGGGCCTGGGCCGAGGTGGTAGGTGATGGGCAGAGCGCCGCGCCAATCCTCCGGCGCGATGGGCCCACTCATTGCGCGCAAAAGCGGCAGCGCGTCCGCGTACGAGATCGGCAGCACCGGAATTTTCGTCAACGTCGGCGCGCTCTTTCGATCAATGCGCGGAGCGTCTTTCGTCGCTCCCACATTAGGCGTCAGCGGGTCGCCCGGATAGAGAGGCATGTCCGCGACCGAGCCGCGCTGCGCGCCAAGCTCGCCCCGCCATGCGCCTTTCGGATACACGTCGCCCTGGAAGTATCCGTCGTCGCGCGGGTCTGAGTAGATGAGGCATCCGACTGCGCCGTGCTCGGCCGCGACCTTCGGCTTAATGCCGCGCCAAGAGCCGCCGTAGCGCGCGATGACAATCTTTCCCTTGACATCAACGCCGCGCTCTGCGAGCGCCTCGTAATCCTTCGGCACTCCGTAGTTGACGTAGACGACCTGGCCCGTCACGTCGCCGTCAACCGAATAGGCGTTATAGATGGGCAGTTGCTCAGAAGCCTGGTCGGAGGTCGCGTCCTCGGCGAGCGCAGGCTCCGAGAGCCGCGCCGTGAACCTTTCCGGCGCGACCATTTCGAGCAGGCGCACGCGCGGCACAGGAAAGAGCACGTCGAACGTCTCGATCTTCGTCTCGTATCCCCACGAACGAAAGAGGCCGGCTATGAACTCAGCATTCTCTTTATCGTAAGGCGAGCCGACGTGATGAGGTCGCGCCGAGAGGCGCTGCATCCACTCGCGCAGGTTCTCTTTCCTCAACAGCGCGTCGAAGCGCGCTTCGAGCGCCAGTTGCCGCTCTGCGCCCGCCGTCTCGAACCCGAGCAACTGAGGCTGCACGACGGGCGCGGTCTGTCCCGCGATGATAACGCACGAAAGAACGAGCACCACGAGTACGCGTAAAAGCTGCATGATCGTCTCCTGTTTTGATCTGCTTTATAAACTGCCTACGGTCGCATGACGGGGGGCCTCGGGGCGACGACGCGCTGCGGCGGGTTGCGGCGCAACTCGTCCATCAGGTACTTGACGGCCGCTTCCAGCGTCGGGTCTTCGCCGCGCGCCAGGGCTTCGGGCCTATCGACGACTTCCACGTCCGGGTCAACGCCTACGCCTTCGACCGCCCATTGGCCCGAAAGATCGAAGAAGCGGAAGGAAGGCGTCGAGAGGCTGCCGCCGTCTGCGAGCGGCGGATTGCCCGAGAGCCCGATGAGCCCGCCCCACGTCGTCGTCCCGAAGATACGACCCAAGCGTCGCTCGCGGAAGTAGTAGGGGAAGGCGTCGCCGCCCGACCCGGCGTAGCCGTTCGTCAGCATAGCTTTGGGCCCAGCGTTCGAGAAGGCAGGCGTGGTATTATCCCCAGTCCCGCGCGTGGCCCAATAGCTGAGCGGACGGCGCTCCAATAGCTCGATCATGCGGTCTGGAATGAAGCCGCCGCCGTTGTAACGATCATCTATCACGAGCGCGTCCTTTTTGGCCTGCGGGTAGAAGCCCTTGAACAGCTCACGATTGCCTTCGACGGCCGTGTTCGGTACGTGTATGTAGCCTATGCGCCCGCCCGAGAGTTTGGTGACGAGCGCGCGACGCGACGCGACCCAGTCCAGATAGCGCAGGTTCGATTCGCTCTTGATGGGGCGCACGCGCTCATCCCTTGAGCCAGCAGTGTCGGGCCTGCTGTTGAGCGTCAAGGTCACGACGCGGTCGCCTTTGCCTTCGAGCAGTTCGTAGAAGTTCTTCACGCCGCGCGTCGAGCGCCCGTCAACGGCCAGGATAAGGTCGTCCGTCTTGGCCCGCACGCCCGGCTCCGTTAGCGGCGAGCGAAAACTCTCGTGCCAGTTCTCGCCCGGAAAGATGTGCGCGATGCGGAAGTAGCCCGACTGGTCAGGCACTATCTCGGCCCCGAGCAAGCCGCCGTCTTTGCGCGTGACGCGCGGCGGGTCAGCGCCACGCTCGACGTAGATGTGGCCGGCCATCAGCTCGCTGCCCATCTCCGTCAGGACGAAGTTGAGGTCTTCGCGATTGGCAATGTAGGGCACGAGCGCGCCGTACTTGGCCCGAATGCCCGCCCAATCGACGCCGTGCATGTTCGGGTCGTAGAACCAGTCGCGCATGATGCGCCAGGCGTCCGTGTACTCCTGGGCCCATTCGGCTCGCGGGTTGATCTTCATCGTCATCCCGTCGAGCTTGAGCTGGCCGTCGTCCACTTTCTGCGCGGGCGCGACCGCCGCGATGCCGAAATTGCCCCGCGCCTGAAAGATGAAACGCTTGCCGTCGGCAGACAGGTCGTAATCCTGTATGCCTTCGATGATCGCCTGTTCGGCTTTGGCTTCCAGGTTGTAGAGAGAGAGCTTGCCCGGCCCCGTCAGGTAGAGCACGCCGTCGGGCGTCGCCGTCAGGTGGCGATAGTTGGCGGGCGAGCCGGGAAGGGCGCGCACGCGATTCTCGAAACCTGCGAAATCTATCTTCACCGTCACGCTCGGCGCAGCGGGCGTGGGCCCAGGCGTAGGCGAAGCTTGAGGGCTGGGCTGTTGATCGGGCGAAGGCGTAGGTGTCGGCGAAGGCGTTTGCCCTGGTGAAGGCGTAGCCCCAGGCGAAGGCGTGGGCTGCGCCTTAGCGCCCTGCGGCGGAGGGGCCTGGGCCGGGTTCGGCGGCTGCATCAGCGGCGCTTCCTTCGTCTTCACCTTCTCCTCGTCGCTGCCCGGAAGGAAAAGCGCCGGCCCGTCCGTCGAGAGCAAGCCGACATAAACGCGCGTCGGGTTGGTGTAGAGATAGTTGAACTCCCAGCCGCTAAAGGTCAGGTTGAAGTCGCGGTTCGAGAGAAAGTACAGGTAACGCCCTTTCGGGTCGAAGACGGGCTCCGTGTCGTTCGTCATCCCGCCCGTGAGTTTCTGCGGCTGTCCGCTCGCGAGCGAGTAGACCCAGATTTCCGAGAACTGGTTCGCGCCCGTCTTGGTGTAGGCTATCCAACGGCTGTCGGGGGCCCAACTGTAATTCGTGATGTCATTCTCCGTGCTATGGTCTACGTCTATGGTCTTGCCGGTCGCGACGCTCACATAGCGTAGGCGCTGCCGCTTATCGCTGTAAGCGAGCATGGTGCTGTCGGGCGACCAGACGGGAGGAAAGCGCCAGATGTCGCCGTCGGTCGTCACTCTTCGCTCCTGGCCCGTGCCGTCGCTCGGACGCACATAGATTTCGTACTCGCCCGAGCGGTCGCTCAAGTATGCCACCCAGCGCCCGTCCGGCGACCAGGCCGGCGCAAGCTCGCGCACGCCCTGCGAGTCCGTGAGGTTGCGTACTTCGCCCTCCTTCGCCGGAGCCGTGAAGACATCGCCGCGCGCGCCGAAGAGCGCCCGTGCGCCTGAAGGCGAAATGGAGAAGGTCTCGACGTTGGCCTTCACGTTCTGAAAGTAAGGCACGGTGTCTGGAAAGTCGCCGTAGACTTTGATGGGCACACGCTCTTCCGTGTCGCTTCCGGTGTTGAGCCGGTAGATGTAGCCGCCCGCTTCGTAGACCAGGCGGTCGCCCGCGCCGCTCGGCCAGAGCACGTCATAGTCCGTGTGGTTAGTCACTTTCCGCGTCTGCTTGGTTCGCGTGTCGTAGGCGAAGAGGTTCATCGTCCAGTCGCGGTCTGAGAGATAATAAATCCTGTCGCCGAGCCAGACGGGCAGCATGTCCTGCGCGCGCGTCGTCGTGATCTGCTCGGAGGTGTTGCGGGCCAGGTCGTAAATCCACACGTCCGGCGATTGGCCGCCGCGATAACGCTTCCAGCCGCGAAACTCGTTCGAGATCGGCGTGAACGCGACCTGCTTGCCGTCGGGCGCGTAGCTGACGCCGCCCGCTTCCGTGATCGGAAGGGGCTGTTCCTGACCCCCTTCAACGGGAACCAGGTAGGGCCTTCCCAAACGGTCGCTGTAGGGAACGCGGTTGGCGCGAAAGACGACGTTGCGCCCGTCCGGCGTCCAGCCGAGGACGCGATTGTCCCAGCCGCCGCGCGGCGGCAGTGGGCCCACGTCGTTGTAATAGGTGAGCTGGCGCGGCTCGCCGCCGTCAACCGGGATGACGAAAATCTGGCGCGTCCCCGCGTACTCGCCCGAGAAGGCTATCCAACGGCCGTCGGGCGAGAACTTCGGGAACAGCTCCAGGCCCGGATGCGAGGTGAGACGACGGGCCGTGCCGCCCGACGCGGGCACAGTCCAGATGTCTCCGGCGTAAACGAAGGCGATCATCTCGCCGTTAATGTCCGGAAAGCGCAGCAGCCGCGCCTGCTCGTCGCCCCGCTGCTGCCCGCTGACCGAAGCGAGTATCCCGCACAGAAGTAGCGCAGCGGCCATGAGAAACCTACACATGCTCTCTAGCTCCTTGAAGAAAATGGCTTGAATAGAACCCGGAAATTCGGTACGCGATGGGCCCGGCACCCCGAGACAGACGCACCTGGCCCATGTTGTATATACGTTCAGCGCCGGTTTAGGTTATATGAAGTTATCGGAATTAAAATCAGAGAAGAGCGTTTTAACTTCTTCCGCTCAGCTCGCGCTCGCTTCCTCCGGGCTGAGCGGCTCGACTTGAGCCTCTGCGCGCGACGCGTCCGGGGTCGTGACGACCTGGGAGGCGAACTGCCTGGCGGCGCGTGTCACTTCGCGCCCCAGGGAGTGCAACTGTTCGTTGACCTTAGCGTCTTGCGTGTGCCCTTCCTTGTCAAAGACTCGCCAAGCCTGCGGAATGGGAATCACCAAAGGCACTGCCCAGCCGCGCAGCGCCCGCACGACGAACTCCATCGTGTTGACGGCCTGCAAGCCTTGCGTGCCGCCCGCTGTGCTGATGAGGCCGACCACCTTGTCCGTCAGGTAGGCTGGCTCGCGGTCGCTCAAGAGCTGTAGCCAGTCGAGCGCGTTCTTGAAAGAGCCGCTGATCGTGCCGTGATAGAGCGGGCTGCTCCACAACAGCCCGTCCGCTTCGTGCACAGTCCGGCAGAGCCTCTCGACGGAACGGGGCAGTGTGGTTTCGCCCGGCGCGTACATCGGCAGGTTCAGCTCGCGTATGTCCAACAGCTCCGTTTGCGCCCCGGCTGCGGCCGCGCCCTCAAGAGCTATCTTCAGCGCAGCGAGGCTGCTCGACGGCACGGCCAGGCTTCCGCCCAGGCCCGCCACCTTGATCTCTTTCGCCACCGCTCAAGTCCTCCAAGTCATTTCGCCAACCGACTAAATCGAATCGAAGAAAAGCTCGTCCACGTAACACCAGCCCCACTGCTCGCCCGGCTGGAACGATTTGATGATCGGATGTCCCGTCTGACGAAAGTGGCGCGTCGCGTGCTTGTTCTTAGACGAATCGCAGCAGCCGACATGGCCGCACGATTCGCACAGTCGCAGGTGAACCCACACGTCGCCCATCTTCAAGCATTCCTCGCAGCCCTCAGGCGTCTGCGGCCTCACCGCTTTGATCTCGTCCAGATGTTTACAGCCCTGGGCCATCTTACGTCTCTCTTCAACGCTCCCTGGACGCGCCGGCCGCAGCGGGACGCCCCGAAAGCGAGCTCGGAGCATCCAGGTTGGCCCCGTTATCCACGCCGACTCCGAGGCGGTCAACAAGCTCTCCGCCGAGCCAGCCCGTCACGCCCGCCAGCCCGAAGCCAGCGAAGGAGAGGACTAGGGCAAGGGTGCTCGGGATATTGGCGCTCGCGGCGGCTGCGCCCGAAGCGCCCGTCGCCTCGCGCCGCAGCCACCAACTGCCGAAGTAGAGCAGGAGCACAAAGACGTTGCCGACGGCGTGCAGCAGCCCGACCTTCCAGGCGCGCGTCCCCTTCGGGACGGCCAGCCAGTCTATGAGGCCGAAGGGCGCGGCAACCAGGCCGCCGACTATCCCTGCGATAATCATCCAGTAAGAGACGGTCGCAAACGTCTGGTTGCCCCAGACTAGATAGATGATGTCGAAGATGACGGCCGTTCCCAGCAGGCCCAAAGGAAACGGGATCAACATCTGGTGAATCGGATGACCGAGAATCTTGGCTCTACTCTCCATAATTCCTCCCGCTTGACTCGAAAACTTGTAAACGCCCCGACAACAATAGAGCGGCAGGACTCCGGCGCGCCCTTTGTTCGGGGATAAGCTGATAAGGGGATTGTTCGTTTTTAGATTACTCTCTAAAGCTCCCGGCTGTCCATGCACGGGCGCCCAAACTCAGAGGAGCTTTTGCCAGAGGCCGCTTGCGACGCCCGTACGGTAGGCGTACCACAACCCGAAGACTATGCTGAGCGCCCCGGCCACCGTTTGCAGCCCGTAATGCACTCCCGAGAACCTGCGCGCAGTGAGCGCGAAAGGCAGCCCGATCAGACCCGACATCAAAAGCATCCCCAGGATGGAGCCGATGCCGAACACGGCCAGGTAGACGAGGCCGAGCGCAGCCGATTCGACCTGCGTGAGCACCAGCAGTGTGAGGGCCGCAGACCCCGCCAGCCCATGCATCGCGCCGACAAGTAGAGGCTTGAAGCCGAGACGAGAGACTGCGTGTGAGTGCGCCGTGACTCTTCCTTCGTGCTCGCTCCCCTGTTCGTGAAAGTGTATGTGGATGTGCGCGACGCCGTCGTGCTTGTGTTTGTGTAAGTGAAAGTCGCGGCGTCTGGTGAGAGCGCGCAGCAATGCGCTTGTGCCGAGCGCGACGATCATCAAGGCGACGCCGAATTCCAGCCAGTTGGCGACACTGTCGGGCACGGCGACGCGAAGCGCCAGTACAAGGATGCCGACCAGGACGAGCGCGGCCGTGTGGCCCACTCCCCAGAGAGCGCCGACCGAACAAGAGCGCAAGAGGCTGCGCTCCTGGCTGACGATTGCTGAGACGGCGACGATGTGATCGGCTTCGGTCGCGTGCTTGAGCCCGAACAAGAGGCCGAGGCCGAGCAGTGCGAACGCACTGAGCGATGTCAAAACAGCTTCTCCTAACATATAAAGAATCGCAATATGATAGCTACTCCTTAAAGGTAAGATAGTTAGAGGTTTTCCACAAGCTTTTCCACAGGCATGTGGCTGGCCAAGCTCTATTTCTTAAAGTATTTTCTCCTTGACTTGAGTGTCGGCGCGAGTGTATAACCGCCACCCTGTTGCGACGCTCACGGGCATCGTGACCAGCGCGAGGAGAGGCGAGCGAAGCGGTGACGCATCGTTCGAGGGAGGCGACGGGCGGAAACGTTGCTTCTATTCACACCGCGCGCTGAAGCCGAAAGGCTTGCTAGAGGGAGCCCGCAAGGGCTCGTCTTGAGCGCCCGGATAAAAACGGGTAGCACCCTTTGGAGATGATCGGCCGGAGGGAAGCACAGTCGCTCAAAGCCCCACAAGGGTTTTGAGCCTCGTTGCCGGGGACGTAACCGGCGGTGGAGGAAAAGCCACCACAACAAAAACCAAACAGTACTAGTGCTTCCGCAGGGAGCGCGAACAGCTTGTGCAAACGAGTCGAGTACTGACCGGAGGCGCGCTGACCGCCAGCGCACGCTTCGGGATATAAAACGGCAACTCCTGTGTGTACATGCGGAGTTGCCACTCCCCTGAACTGCTTCGGCGGTTTATCGGGATCAGAGGTTGCGCCGCTTTCACTTGTTGGAGGCGGCGCAATTTCGTTATTGACCTTAAACCCTCACACGGGGGCTGCCCCTCATAATAAGTCTTGCGGCACGCAAGATGCTCAAGGTAATCTATTAGGCAGGTTAGACACGGCAAATCGTGTCTAAATGAATGGCTGACGCTTCAGTTTGACCACCCTCGCTTCTATTTGACTTCCGTTCGAACCCCGCCTGGGACGCCCGCGAAATCCGAATAGTTATTGCTCGAAGGGCTCGTGACTGAGATTTTGAAAATCCCCCTCCTGCCCGAGAGCTTCATTTCATGAATCAAGGCTTTAAGGTATTCCAAGCAAAAGAGAGTAAACGCTCGGCCCAAAGTTGGCCCGACGGGCCCAGGCTGATTCTCGTCGGCGCAACTATTTTGTGGCTGGTTGCGGTCTGTTTCGGGCTCTCCGTTCTGTGGGGCTACGAGAGCACTCCGGGCGTGAGCGCGCAGCCGCCCCGGGCGTGGCCTTCGGACAGCAGTATCCCGCGCGCGCAAGGTAGCGCGACGCTGGTCATGATGGCCCACCCGCACTGTCCCTGCACGCGCGCCAGTATAGGCGAGCTGGCGTCGCTCATGGCCCACACAGAGGGACACCTGAAGGCTTACGTGCTCTTCCTCAAGCCGGAGGCTCTCTCGGACGGTTGGGAGAGAACAGACCTCTTCGAGAGCGCGCGGAGCATTCCCGGAGTGACGGCCCTTGTTGACGCCGATGGACGAGAGGCGCAGCGTTTCCACTCCGCCACTTCTGGCCAGACCATGCTCTACGACGGTGAAGGGAGACTGCTCTTTACGGGAGGAATCACGGGCGCGCGCGGGCACTCCGGCGACAACGCCGGCCGTAGCGCCATCGAGTCGCTCGTCCGGACGGGGGCGGCAGAACAGTCGGAGAGCCTGGTCTTCGGATGCCCGCTATTTAATGATGGTTCTGAGTGTCAAGGATCAAAGCATGAAAGCAATTCCAATTGATTTGAACAGAGGCGAAGTTACAAGGCAGCAGCAGGTCGCAGACATCTTTGATGAGCGCCAGCGAAATATTTGCCAGCGCACAGATCAGATGTTCGCGGCGCTGATGCTCTTGCAGTGGCTCGCCGGGCTGGCCGCCGCTTACTGGATTTCGCCCAAGACCTGGGCGGGGACGGCGAGCCAGACGCACATACACGTCTGGGCCGCGCTATTCCTGGGCGGCGCGATCAGCTCCCTGCCCATCCTGCTGGCGCTCACACAGCCGGGCCGTGCTTCGACGCGTTACACGGTCGCGGTCGGGCAGATGTTGATGGGAGCCCTGCTGATTCACCTCATGGGCGGACGCATCGAGACGCACTTTCACGTCTTCGGCTCGCTGGCCTTCCTCTCCTTCTATCGTGACTGGCGCGTGCTCGTTCCGGCGACGATTGTGGTCGCCGCAGACCATTTCTTGCGCGGCGTCTTCTGGCCGCAGTCCGTTTACGGAGTCGTCATGGCGAGCGAGTGGCGCTGGCTTGAGCACGCCGGCTGGGTGCTCTTTGAAGACACCTTCCTCTTCATCGCCATCAAGCGTAGCGTCAGCGAGATGTGGAACATAGCCGAGCGCACGGCCGAGAGCGAGAACCTGAACGAAGAGTTGGAGCGCCGCGTGGTCGAGCGCACGGCACAGCTCGAAGCGGCCAACCGTGGGCTTGAGCGAGAGGTGGCCGAGCGCACTCTGGCCGAGGACGAGCTGGCCAAACAACGCTCCTTTCTCCGCCAGGTCATCGATCTCAACCCCAACTTCATCTTCGCCAAAGACCGCGAGGGCCGCTTCACCCTGGTCAATCAAGCCGTGGCCGAAGCCTACGGCGCATCGGTCGAGAACATGCTGGGCAAGACCGACGCAGACTTTAATTCTAACCAGGAAGAGGTCGAGTGGTTCCGCCGTGGCGACCTGGAAGTCATGGACAAGCTCGAAGAGAAGTTTATCCCCGAAGAGGTCATCACAGACGCCGTCGGAAATCGGCGCTGGCTGCAAACCATCAAGCGCCCGATTGTTTCGCCCGACGGAGCGGTCACTCAGATGCTCGGCGTCGCCACAGATATTACGGCGCGCAAGCAGGCCGAAGAGGCGCTTCACCGTAGCGAGGAGCAACTGCGCCAATCGCAGAAGATGGAGGCCGTCGGAAAGTTGGCGGGCGGCGTGGCCCACGACTTCAACAACCTGCTGACGGCCATCAACGGCCACAGCGAGTTGGCCCTCAGACGCCTGCACCCGGATGACCCCATCTATCGCAAGCTCGAAGGCATCAGGAGAGCCGGAGAGCGGGCGGCTGGTCTCACTCGCCAGCTTCTTGCCTTCAGCCGCAAGCAGATCATGCAGCCAAAGGTGCTCGACCTCAATCAGGTCATTTTCGAGATGAACAGGATGTTGCAGCCTTTGATCGGCGAAGACATAGACCTCTTTACCAAGCTCACGCCGAACCTGGGCAAGGTCAAAGCCGACCCCGGCCAGATCGAGCAGGTGCTCCTGAACCTGACGGTCAACGCCCGCGACGCTATGCCGAGGGGCGGCAAGCTCATGATTGAGACGGCCAACGTCTACCTTGACGAAGAGTATGCCGGGCTTCATGCTTCGGTCGTTCCCGGCCGCTACGTCATGCTGGCCGTCAGCGATACCGGATGCGGCATGAACGCCGAAACCAGAGAGCGCATCTTCGAGCCCTTCTTCACCACCAAGGAGGTCGGCAAGGGCACGGGCCTCGGGCTTTCGACGGCCTACGGCATCGTCAAGCAATCGGGCGGCCATATCTGGGTCTACTCGGAAGTGGGACGGGGCACGACTTTCAAGGTCTACCTGCCGTGCATAGACGCGCGCACGGAAGAGCTGGAGATGGGCGCGGACGACAATCTGATGATGGCCGGGACTGAGACCGTGCTGCTGGTCGAAGATGAGGAGATGGTGCGCGAGATGGCCAGGGAGATACTGCGCGAGAGCGGTTATCAAGTCCTTGAGGCCAGGCACGGCCAGGAAGCCTTGCTCGTCGCAGAGCAGCATCATGGGCCCATACATGTAATGCTCAGCGACGTGGTGATGCCGCAGATGAGCGGGCGCGAGCTGGCCGAGCAACTCAGTCCACGGCGCAGAGAAATGAAAGTGCTCTACATGTCCGGCTATACGGATGACGCAATCGTTCATCACGGCGTACTGGACGAGGGCATGGCCTTCATCGAGAAGCCGTTTACGCCCCTAGCCCTGGCGCGCAAGCTGCGCGAGGTGCTCAGCACGGCTCAGTAGGGCGCACGACTCGAAGCGCAGGCCCTTCAGCTTCCCTTCAAAAAGGTGGTGCGGCGGGGACAAAAAATCTAGGCGAAAGCGCCCGGATCAGGTATATTCTGCCCATCACATTCAAGCGATTCAGCTCCTATTAGTCGAGAGGCTTGGAAGTTACCCCGCCCGCATAATCGCCCAGTAAGGCCGGACGCCCGCACATCCGAGCTTACGGTTCCAGTGATGTTTCTGGCCCGTGCGCCGCTCGTCGTCCGCGCGCTCGGCCCTGTGACCCCGGAGGGAAGAGAGATGAAGAAGAAAATTTTCGGCTGCGCTGTGGTCGCCCTACTCGCAGCCTCCCTGCTCGCTCCGACGTGCGCCGCCAGCGACCCGCTGGCCCTGATCCTCAAACGAGACGGGTACGCCGTCTCGCTCGACTTGAAATTCACCAAGAAGAATCAGGGCGCTTTGCAGCACGCCCTGACCACGCTTCTGGACTCCGGGCCCAACGGCTTTGCGACAGGCTTTATGGTCGGCGACGGCCTGGTGATGACGGCCTATCATGTCGTCAGCGGAGAGCTTGGGCCCACGAAGAAGGTTCAACTGGGTTTCGGCGAAAGGGATGAGCTTGAGGTCACGGCTTACGTGAACGGCTGCCAGGCGAGCGTCATCAAGGTTGATATGGAAGCAGACCTCGCGCTGCTGAGCGTCTGCCGCTCGGGGAGAAAGATCGGGGCCCCGGCCTTTCAAGCTTCCCCCAGCCAGGACGAGCACATACTGATTATCGCCCGCCCGAACGGCGACAAGATGGTCAGGCGCGGAACCTTTTCCGGCCTCTACATGTTTCGCGGCTACCAGTACTGGTCTGCGAAGATTGACGGGAAAGACGGTTATTCAGGCAGCCCCGTCTACAATGCCAGGGCGGAGCTGGTGGGAGTCTTCAGCGGTTACGATTGGGCCAGGAAGCTGGCTTTGATTAGCCCCGGAGCAAGGGCCCAAAAGCTGCTCGAAGATTACACCTCCAATCCCAACCCGTAAGCTCGAAGTGAAAAGGAAGGAGGGATGAAAAGCATGTTTTTCATCCCTCCTTCCTGCCTTTAAGCGGCGCGCTCGGCGTGCCCCGTGGCGCAGGCCATGACGGCTTCGGGCGTGGCGCTGGCGCGCGTAAATTCGCCCGTGATGCGTCCTTCGTGCAGGACGAGCACGCGATCTGAGAGGCCGAGCACTTCCGGCAGCTCCGAAGAGACGAGGATGATGGCCAGGCCCTCGCTCGCGAGTCGGTTGATCTGAGAGTAAATCTCCTGCTTTGCGCCGACATCTATGCCGCGCGTCGGCTCGTCCAGGAAGAAGACGCGCGGCTTAGTCAGCAGCCACTTGGCGAGCACGACCTTCTGTTGATTGCCGCCCGAAAGCGTTCCGGCGATGGTGAAGACATCGGGCGCTTTGATGCGCAGGTCGCGCGCCGCACGCTCGCTCGCAACGCGTTCGGCCGTTCGATTAGTAATAAAGCTGCCCGAGACCTGTCGCAGGCTGGCGAGCGTCGCGTTGTTGACGATGGTCTGATCGAGCACCAGTCCGAAACGCTTCCTGTCTTCCGTCACGTAACCTATGCCGTGACGAATGGCGTCCGACGGGCTCTTGATCTCGACGCGCCTGCCTTCGACGTAGATCTCGCCCGTCACGCGCCCCGAGTGGCCGCCGAAGATGGCCATCAAAAGGTCGCTGCGGCCGGCTCCCATGAGGCCCGCTATCCCTAAGACCTCGCTGCGACGCACACTGAAGCTGGCGTGGTTGACCAGGAGCTTATCCTTCACGTTCGCGTCTTCGACGGTGATGTCGCGCGCCTCGAAGACCACTTCGCCGAGCGCGTGTTCCGCCTTGGGAAAGATGTCGCCCACTTCGCGCCCGACCATGCGTGCGATGACGCGCGCCTGATCCAGGTCGGCCGTCGCGTCTGTGCCGACTGTGCGCCCGTCGCGCAAGACCGTGATGCGGTCGCTCAGGCGAAACACCTCTTCGAGCTTGTGCGAGATGTAGACCATCCCGACGCCGCGCGCCCTGAGATTGCCCAGAATGTGCATCAGCGTTTCGACCTCCGTCTCGGTCAAGGCGGCGGTCGGCTCGTCCAGGATGAGGATGCGCCCGTTCTGCGAAAGGGCTTTGGCGATCTCGACCAGTTGTTGCTGGCCGATGCCGAGATTGCGAACGGGCGTGCGCGGCTCTATGTGCAGGTGCAGGTCTGCGAGCAGCTTTTGGGCCTGTCCGTAGAGCGCGTCCCAGCGCACGACGCCGAAGCGGTTCGGCTCGCGCCCGAGGAAAATGTTTTCGCCGACGGTGAGGTCTTTGACGAGCGAGAGTTCTTGAAAGACGACGGCGATGCCTGCCCTTTCGGCCTGCCTTACGTTACTGAAGCGTTGGACTTGGCCCTCCACCAGAATCTCGCCGCCGTAGCTTCCGGCCGGGTAGACGCCGCCCAGTATCTTCATCAGCGTTGACTTGCCCGCGCCGTTCTCTCCGACGAGCGCGTGAATCTCGCCGGGCCGCAGGTCGAAGGTCACTCCGTCGAGGGCGCGCACGCCCGGAAAAGTCTTGGTGATGTTGCGCATCTCAAGCAGCGGTAAGCGTTCGCCTGCCATCCGTCAAGCCTCCAGGAAAAATTGCTGTCGGTGAGTTATAAAAAGAGGTGAGGGTATTCTAATTCAATGGCTCTTGCCCGTCGCTTTGGAGAGGGCCTCGGCGCGTTTATGAATCTGTTCGCTGAGCCGGATAATTCCTTCGAGGTCGCGCCGGGCCTGGACGGAATGTTCCACGTCCAGGACTTGAGGATGTTGAAAGACAGGGTTCCAGACGAAGCTGTTGACCAGCTCGTTCAGGGCGGTGATGGCAGGCTTCAGCTCATCCGTCACCGTCTCTTCCCTGCTCTTCTGCGGCTTCTCATCCTTTTCGGGTTCGAGCAGCAGGAGACTGCCCTTTAGTCTGGAAGCACGCTTCTTAACCTCGGCCGCACCTTTGCTGATCTGCTCGTAGTCCAGCGCCGCGCTCGCGGCGACCATCTCGGAGAGATGATAATTGACAAGCTGTAGCTGCTCGAAATCCTCTTTGGTCTGCTGGTAGACGACCGGGCGCGGCTCCGAGCGTTTCCTGGAGAGCTTGGCCTTTACGTTGTCCATATTGCGAAGCGCCCGCTGGCGCGCTTCCAGGTCGGCGCGGCCCATCTCGCGCGGCGTCTGCGTCTGCCCGAGCGCGCGCGGCCCTCCTGACATGACGGGCAACAGGAGCGTCAGCGCGCAGGCCGCGCTGGCACAGAAGATAAAGTTTGCGGCTGATGTTGCCGGGCGGTTGAGGTAACGCATCTTTTCTCTCTCTCCTGAAAAAGTGAGAGCTTACAAGTCTAGGGCTCATAAACAGCCGGGCCAGCGGTCGAGGGATGACGGGAATGGTATGCCCGCCGGTGAAGCTTAGTCAATAGCTCGGCCCGCTGTTTCGAGACCACGTATAGGCCCAGGGCCGATGATGGGGAGGATACAATTTTGATGAACTATGCTAGTTTAAGGCACCATCCGGCAGCCCGTACGGAAGAGAGTTTTGAGACGGCAGAGATTCGACCATCAACAACAGAGTCCTATGCGTAAACTTTACTCGGCGGTCGCAGCCCTTTCACTTCTCATGCACAGCGCCCCGGCATTTTTCTCCCAAACATCTACGCCAGCGCCTTCGCCCGACGTGGAGCGACGCGTAGAATCCATCCTCTCCCAGATGACGCTTGAGGAGAAGGTGGACATGCTGGGCGGCGTGGACGGTTTCTTCATTCGCGGCCTTCAGCGTTTGGGCGTTCCGCGCCTGCGTATGGCCGACGGGCCACTGGGCGTCCGTAACTTTGGGCCCGCCACGGCCTTTGCCGGAGGCATAGCCCTCGCTGCCACCTGGAACACAGAGTTGGCCCAGCGCGTAGGCACTGAGATCGGGCGCGACGCGCGGGCCAAGGGCGTGCACTTTCTCCTGGGCCCAGGCGTCAATATCTACCGCGCGCCGATGAACGGCCGAAACTTTGAGTATTTCGGCGAAGACCCGTTCCTGGCTTCGAGGCTCGCCGTCGGTTACATTCGCGGCGTGCAGTCGCAAGGTGTCTGCGCCACCGTCAAGCACTTCATGGGTAACAACTCCGAGTTCGACCGGCACAACACGGATTCCATCATAGACGAGCGGACGATGCGCGAGATTTACCTACCCGCGTTTGAGGCGGCCGTCCGTGAAGCGCACGTCGGCGCGATCATGGACGCCTACAACCTGACGAACGGCGAGCACATGTCTCAGAACGGGCGGCTCAACCGCGAAGTGGCGAAGAAGGAGTGGGCCTTTGACGGCATCATGATGTCGGATTGGGATTCGACCTACGACGCGGTGGCGGCGGCCAACGGCGGCCTCGACCTGGAAATGCCTTCGGGCAAATTCCTGAACCGGCAAAACCTCTTAAAGGCCATCGAGCAGGGCACAGTCTCGGCCGCGACGATTGACGATAAGGTGCGCCGCATCCTTCGCACTGCCGTCCGCTTCGGCTGGCTGGAGCGCGAGCAGACGGACATGACGATTCCGCGCTACAACACGGCCGCGCGCCGCGTGGCGCTCGAAGCCGCACGCGAGAGCATGGTGCTGTTGAAGAACTCTGGCAACCTCCTGCCGCTCGATAAGAGAAAGATTAAATCCATAGCCCTCGTTGGCCCAGCGGCCTACCCGGCCGTCCCCGTCGGAGGCGGGAGCGGTCGCGTAGAGCCGTTCGCGGCCGTCAGCTACCTCGAAGGGCTCGGCAATTATCAGGGCCCGGCGACACAGGTCTTTTACTCGCGCGCTCTTCCCAGCCTTAGCGAGATGGCCGAGGCGACACGCTTCTCGATGACGGCCTCGGGCAGTGGGCCGCAAGGCTTGCGCGCCGAATACTTCGACAACCGCGAGCTGCAAGGCAACGCGGCTCTCGTCCGCATAGAGCCGCACGTCAACTTCTCACGCCAGACGCGCACACTACCTGAGCAGACGCTTTCGGCGCGCTGGACTGGCTACTACCAGGCGCAAGCCGAGGGCCGGTACGAGATCTTCGCGGCATCGACGGGAGAGGACGGCGGCTATTATCGTCTCTCGGTGGACGACAAGCCTGTCTTCGACAACTGGACTGCGGCGCGTGCGCTCGTCGGCGTGGACACTCTCCGGCTCAGCGCCGGGGCGCACAAGATCGTCCTCGAACAGCGCCCGGGCAAACGTGCCGGAAGGTTAGGTACGCGCATGCAGTTGGGGCTGGTGCGCGAGGGCAGCTTTGTGAGCGAGGAAGCGAAGAAGCTGGCCGCGAAGTCGGACGTGGTGGTAGTCGCCGCCGGGTTCGATCCGTCGACCGAGAGCGAAGGCGCGGACAGGACATTTCGCCTGCCGCCCGGCCAGGATGAATTGATACGCGAGATGGCTGCTGTTAACAAGAACACCATCGTCGTCGTCAACTCGGGCGGCGCGGTGGACATGAACAGTTGGCTGGACTCCGTGCCCGCGCTCATAGCGGCCTGGTATCCCGGCCAGGAGGGCGGAACGGCGCTGGCCGAGCTTCTCTTCGGAGACGTGAATCCTTCGGGCCGATTGCCCGTCAGCTTTGAACGCAAGTGGGAGGAGAGCCCGGCGCACGCGAGCTACTACACGGAAGCGGAGACGAATCGCATAGTCTACAGCGAGGGCGTCTTCACGGGTTATCGCGGATACGAGCGCACGGGTAAGAGGCCGCTTTTCCCCTTCGGCTTCGGCCTCTCATACACTTCGTTCAAGTACAGCAACCTGACGATCAAGCCCGTCGTGGTCAAACCGGCTATGAGCGCGTCGGCCGAAGTGCGCTACGAAGTCTCGTTCGAGGTGAAGAACACGGGGAGCCGCGCGGGCGCTGACGTTGCGCAGGTCTACGTGGCGGACACGCACGCGCGAGTCGAGCGCCCCATGAGGGAGTTGAAAGGCTTCGTCAAGGTGCAGCTTCGACCGGGAGAGACGAAGCGGGTCTCGGTCGCTCTTGACGGCCGCGCCTTCTCTTACTATGACACGGCCGCTCAGAGCTGGCGGGCCGAGCCGGGCGAGTTCGACATCCTTGTCGGGCGCTCCGCCGAGCAGGTGGAGCTGCGCGACAAACTCCGGTTGGAGAATGCTCTGACCAGTAGATGAGCGACCCCTTTGCAGTCAAACACGTCTGTCCCTGAACACCTGATCTTTCATCAACAGTTGAACCAATCCTAACAGATGAGCAAGCAGGCCGTTGCAGGCATAGATATAGGCGGAACCAAGATCGCCGTCGCGCTCTCCGACACGGACGGCCGCCTGCTGTCGCTCTCACGTTTTGCCACACGGCTTGAGCTTGGGCCATACGTCATAATGGAGGAGGCTGCGAAAGAGGTCGAGCGGCTGATAGAGGAGGCGGGCGCGCGCTTGCTCGCGGTCGGCGTAGGATGCGGCGGCCCTCTCGACCGCGAGCGCGGGCTGATTCTCTCGTCCCCGAACCTTACGGGCTGGGACGAGTTCCCTCTCATACCTCTGCTCGAAGAACGTTTCAAAGTCCCCGCGCTTTTGGAGAACGACGCGAACGCGGCCGCGCTCGGAGAATACCAACGGGGCGCTGGACGGGGGCTGCGTGACATAGTCTACATCACCATCTCGACAGGCATCGGCGGCGGCATAATCATCGGCGGCAAGCTGCTTCATGGCGTTTATGACGGGGCAGGCGAAGTCGGGCACACCACAGTGCTGCCGGGTGGGCCCAAGTGCGGGTGCGGCGCGCGCGGCTGCATGGAAGCCATCTGTTCGGGGACGAGCATCGCGCGTCGAGCCAGAGAACGACTCTCTTCGGGAGCCCGGAGCGTGCTGCGCGAGATGGGCGGCGGGATAGACGCGGTGACGGCCAGGATGGTCGCGGAGGCGGCGCGCGAGGGCGACGCGCTCGCCACAGAAATCTGGGACGAGACCGTTTACTATCTCGCGGTAGGCATCGGCAACATCGTCAACATCCTGGCCCCGGAAGCGGTCATCCTCGGCGGAGGAGTTTCCACCTCGGGCGAACAGCTTTTAGAGCCCCTGCGCCATCAAGTCCGCAGCAGCATCAAGATGCTGCCTCCCGACAAGATAAATATCCTGCAAGCCGCGCTCGGGGGCGACAGCGCCATCCACGGCGCGCTGATTCTCGGCGCGCGCGCCATAGCCTAGCAGATATTCTTATAAGAGGCTTACAGAACGAAATGAACCTTCAGGCTTGTCGCAAAATACCGGCGTCGAAGATGAGAGGCGTGCTCTTCCTGGCAGTCGTCTTGACAGGGCTTTGCTGCTTGAGCGTCGCGGCGCAGCAGAGGCCGAGGGGCCGCGCGACGAGCAGGCAACAGCAGCGCCCGCGTTCGCGCGCGACGCCCTGGTGGCAGCACGCCGTCTTTTACGAGATTTACCCGCGCAGCTTCAAGGACTCTGACGGCGATGGTATCGGGGATTTGAACGGCATCACCTCAAAGCTCGACTACCTGGCCGGGCTCGGGATTGATGCAGTCTGGATCACTCCCTTCTATCCTTCGCCGCAGGTTGACTTCGGCTACGACGTGAGCGATTACGAAGCGATTGATCCGCAGTTCGGAACGCTCGCGGACTTCGACCGCCTGGTCACGGAAGCTCATAAGCGGGGGATTAAGATCATCATCGACTACGTGCTCAATCATACTTCCGACCAGCACGCCTTTTTCAAAGCTTCGAGGTCGTCGCGCAGTTCGCCCTACCGGGATTGGTACATCTGGCGTGACCCCAAGCCGACGGGCGGGCCACCGAATAATTGGTCATCATCTTTCGGGCCGGTGGCGTGGACGCTGGACGAGAAGACGGGCCAATACTATTACCACCGTTTTTATCGTGAGCAGCCAGACCTCAACTGGCGCAACCCTGCCGTGGAGCGGCGCATGTTCGAGACCGTGCGTTTCTGGCTCGATAGGGGCGTGGACGGATTCCGGCTCGACGCCGTCAACTACCTGTTTGAAGACCCGCAGCTTCGTGACAACCCTGTGCTCCCTGAGCTGCGGCCCGGCAGCACAACTGAGCACCAGCAGGAGCTAAAATATAACCGCGACCTGCCGGAGATACACCCGGTCATGATTCGCTTGCGCTCTTTCACGGACAGGTACGACCCGAACCGTCTTTTGATCGGCGAGGCGTATGTGCCGAAGTGGGAAGAGATGATACGTTATTATGGGCCCAGGAATAACGAGCTGCAACTGCCCTTCAATTTCTTTCTGCTCATGGGAAAGGTCAAGACGACTTTGGACGCCGCGCTCTTTCGCTCCGTCATCAATGATTCCGAGAAAGCCTTGCAGGGACGCTGGACGACTTACGTCCTGAGCAATCATGACAACCCTCGTCATTATGATCGCTACGGCGACGGCCGTCACAATGACGAGATAGCCAAGCTGATGGCCACGATGCTCCTCACGCTGCGCGGCTCGCCCTTTCTCTATTACGGCGAAGAGATAGGCATGCAGACCACAGAGCCGCAAACTATCGAAGAGGTGCAAGACCCCGTCGGGAAAAGATACTGGCCCGCCAACAAGGGCCGAGACGGAGAGCGAACGCCTATGCAGTGGGACGCTACTGCGCAGGCAGGGTTCACGACGGGCCGCCCGTGGCTCAAGATACCCGCGACGGCGAGCGAGCGTAACGTGGCCGTAGAGGAGGGGGACGCCTCTTCGATTCTAAACTTTTACCGGCGGCTAATCTCTTTACGCCGCCGCAGCCCCGCGCTCCTTGACGGAGACTACCTGAGCACTGGGAACGACCCGCACATCTTCGCCTACCGTCGCCGCACTCCGGCCCAGACGATGCTCGTCGCGCTCAACATGTCCGGCGAGAGCCGGAGCCTTCCGCTGGACGCGAACGTTTTGGGCCCGGCAACGGGCTGGCGCGTGGTCTTCAGCAACCGCGCGGCACGGACAGGCTCGGAGGTCAAAGAGAGTTTACCGCTCGCGCCCTTTGAAGCCGTGATAGTTGAAGCAAATAGGAAATAGGCGCTAGGAAACGGTTCTGACAAAGTGGAGGTTCGGAAGATGCATTCCCCGCGTGCGATAAGAGTGCGCCGGCTGTTGGCGCTCATCTGTTTAGGCTCCGTGCTCCTGCTCAGTTGGCCCACGAGCGCGCAGGCGCAAGCCTCTCAGCGGTCGCAGCCGGACTATCTCAATCCGGCTCTGCCCGTCGAGCGAAGGGTTGACGACCTGGTGGGCCGCATGACGCTTGAGGAGAAAGTCTCGCAGATGATGAACAAGGCCGTGGCCATCGAGAGGCTTCAGGTTCCGGCCTACGATTGGTGGAATGAGGCGCTGCACGGCGTCGCCTACGCCGGCAATGCCACGGTCTTTCCGCAGGCCATCGGCCTCGCGGCCACCTGGAACGCAGACCTCATAGAGCAGGTCGCGCGTGCCATCTCCGACGAAGCGCGCGCAAAGTATAACGAGGCCGTCAGGCACGACAACCGAAAAAGGTTTTACGGTCTCACCTTCTGGTCGCCCAACATCAATATCTTTCGTGACCCGCGCTGGGGCCGGGGCCAGGAGACTTACGGCGAAGACCCTTACCTGACCTCCCGCCTCGGCGTAGCCTTCGTGCGCGGGATGCAGGGCACGGACGCGCGCTACCTGAAGACCATCGCGACGCCGAAACACTATGCCGTGCACAGCGGGCCCGAATCCGAGCGCCACACCTTCGACGCGCGTGCGGCCGAAAAGGATTTCAGGGAAACTTACCTCGCGGCCTTTCAGGCAGCAATCGTGGAGGGCAAAGCGGGCTCAGTCATGTGCGCCTACAACAGCGTTAACGGCGAGCCCGTCTGCGCCAGCCGTCGCATGATGACGGACATACTGCGCGGCGAGTGGGGATTCAAGGGGTATGTTGTTTCAGACTGCGATGCCGTGGCCGACATCTACAAGCATCACAAGTTTGCCAAGACCGAAGAGGAGGGCGTTGCAATGGCCGTCAAGGCCGGGACAGACCTCACCTGCGGCTATGAATACAGGGCGCTCATCCCGGCCGTCAAGCAAGGTCTGATTAGCGAGGCTGAGATCGACCGCGCCGTGAAGCGTCTCTTTGAAGCCAGATTCCGTCTAGGCATGTTCGACCCGCCCGAGATGGTTCCCTTCTCGCGCATCCCTTTTGAAGTTAACGACTCGCCTGCCCACAGGGAGCTTGCGCTCAGGGCCGCGCGCGAATCCATAGTCCTTTTGAAGAACGAGCGTGGCCTTCTGCCGCTCAAGCGAGAGATCAAGACCATCGCCGTCATTGGGCCCAACGCTGACGCCCTGGACGTGCTCGTAGGCAACTACAATGGCATCCCCTCCAAGTGGGTCACGCCGCTCGAAGGAATCAGGCGCAAGGTCTCAAGCGGCACAAAGGTCTTGCATGCCCTGGGAACGACGCTGACGGACGAGTTCGTCGTGCCCGTTCCAGCTTCCTCTCTCTTTACTTCCTCAGACAAGAGCGCGCCCGGACTCAAGGGCCAGTATTTCGGCAACAAGGATTTGCAGGGCGAGCCTGCCGTCACAAGGATTGACCGGGAGGTCAACTTCGACTGGTTCACCAATCCTCCCGTGCCCGAGTTGCCGATGGATAATTTCTCGGCCCGCTGGACGGGCGTCGTCGTGCCTACGGCTTCGGGCACGTACAGGTTCGGCGCGCGGGCCGACGACGGCGTGCGTCTCTACGTTGACGACCAGCTCTTCGTCGAAGCCTGGCGCGACGGCAGCGGAAAGACCGTGACCAGGGACATAGAGATGAAGGCGGGCCGCGCTTACAAGATTCGCATGGAGTACTACGACCGCTATGCTGCTGCGACGGCCAAGCTGGTGTGGAGCCCTCCGAACTTCGCCCAAACCTTGCGCGAGGAGGCCATCACGAAAGCCAGAGAGGCGGACGTGGTCGTGATGGCCCTGGGTCTTTCACCCTCGCTCGAAGGCGAAGAGATGGAGGTCAAGACAGAGGGCTTCAGCGGCGGAGACCGCACGGAGTTGGGCTTGACGAAAGTGCAGGACGAGTTGTTGAAGGCCGTTCAGGCGACGGGCAAGCCCGTGGTGCTAGTCCTGCTGAGCGGCAGCGGCCTCGCCGTCAACTGGGCCAAAGACAACGTCGCAGCCATCATCCAAGCCTGGTATCCCGGCGAAGAGGGCGGCACAGCCATAGCCGACGTGCTGTTTGGAGATTACAACCCTTCGGGGCGGCTGCCCATCACCTTCTACAAGTCCGCAGATCAATTGCCGCCCTTTCGTGATTACCGGATGGAGGGCAAGACCTATCGCTACTTCAAGGGCGAGCCCCTTTATCCTTTCGGCTACGGCCTCAGCTATACGACCTTCAAATATAGCAATCTGAAATTGAGCAAGCAGAGCTTGAAGCCCAATGAAAGCATCCGCCTCAGCGTCGATGTCGAAAACGCTGGCGCGCGCACGGGCGATGAAGTAGTCCAAGTGTACCTGACGGACGTTTCCGCCTCTGTCCCGGTTCCCATCCGCGCGCTCCGAAAGATACAGAGAATCACGCTGCGGGCCGGAGAGCGCAGGCGCATCTCCTTCACCCTCGCGCCGAGCGACCTGACCCTGATCGATAATCAAGGCAAGCGCATTCTTGAGCCGGGAGAATTCCGCATCTCCGTCGGCGGCAAACAGCCCGGTTTCACGGGCCCAACCGACGCCTCGACCACCGGAGTCTTGACCGCCAGTTTCACAGTCATAGGAAAGTCTACCGAAATTCCGTAACTGATTTATGGCGGTTCATTGTGATTGCTTCCGGTGGCGCAAAGCTATATCAACTCTTTTCGTCTCTCCCGGATTCAATTTCAATGAGTCGAAAGGGCTCCCGGCATTCTCTGAGCGGTATGTCCGGGTTTCATAACCCGGCGCTGAAACCTCAAGTGTGAAAGGGACGGGAGGCACTAATGCTGAGAATTCCCCCCTCAAAGTGGGCCCGTCGGTGAACGATAATTCCGGGTTATCTACGCGCCTGAGAGTTATACGCGCGTCCATGAGATGAGTTGGCGGTTTCTTTGTCGCCGCGTCCCAAAGATAGATCGTTATTTTTGCGCCCTTCGGCCCTAAATATACCGGAACTTCTGAACTTGTTTGCCCGGCAAAGACAGTCACCTGTGGAGGAACTACGAGACCGGCAGAGTGAAAGGGATAATTTGTTGGCGGATAATTCTCCGACACTTTGCTGACAGACACTATATAAGTCCCGGGCGTAAGATTATCAATGCGAAACGCGCCCTCTTCATCCGTATAAGCAGAAGGTACCTTGCCCATAGCGAAGTCTGTCCTGAGAGCTAGAACTTCGGCTTCAAAGACCGGCTGCCCATCAGATGTCTGCACGCGCCCCGAGATAGCTCCCGCATTTGAGTGTAGATGTGCGGGAGCAGGTTGATAAGGCTCTGAAAATGGCTCCTGCGTCCTCTGAGCAACTACTTGGAGTTATGTACTCACCACGACAGCTATTGTAAGCGCAGCCGGGGCATTCGGCACCCGTGTTTGGGTCATGAAAAGTCTCGCGGGTAGATGTTGTTCCCACCCTGCGTCCGTGATCGTCAACCACCAGAAGCTTTATGCGCCGGTCTTTAGTTCCACAACTTTCAATCGTATCATCCTCAAGAACCTTCAGGTGATCCGGCGGGCCATGTCTTTGTCCTGCTGAAAAAAGGGCGTTAAGAGTGCCTAAGAGGATGCTAGACCAGGTTGGAGTCTCGGGCCCTGGGCCCATGAAGCCGTAGACGCCTGCGACCCCCGGCCACAAGACCGGAGTGCCGTCCAAGTAAGTACCGTAATAATAATGGTCTAGGAGCGCGCCGTCTTCTTCTCTTCTGAAGTAGGGCTCTACTTTGGGATACATCTGAGTGTAGTATTCGTGCCCCGAATCATAAGGCAGCGTCGTATCAGCCCCGACACCGCTGCCTCCGCTCCAAACATTATCACGCCGTACCCAATCGACTGTCCCGGCCGTGAAATCCTGAAGAAACACGTCTACGTATAACCAGTAGTAGACCTGCGTGGAATAATCTACCTCTAAGCTTCCGACCCCGCATATCTGCGCCGAGTTGCCTGCACATGGGTACTGAATATCATTGTAGCTCTAAACCGTTTGAGCCTTCGCCTCCCCGGCAAAGAAGAGGCAATAGAGCGCAGCAAGCACTAGAAGTTTTCTCTTCATTACCGTTGCTCCTTATCGAATAGGCCCTGCGCGGCAAAACGCCTCATCGCAAACTGGTGAAAGCGAGCAAATTCCTGTTCCCCTAACGCGGCGCGCAAGCGGTCGCGCCCGCGTAAGATCATTGCGTTGCGCTCTTCCTGCATGACCTTCAGTTCCGGGGGCGGCTCCGGCAGTTTCTTACCCTTCGGCACTATCCCGTTCGGGTATTGTGCTCTGAAGGCGTCGATGATGCGGCGCGCCCGCGCATCCTGCTGCTCAACCTCCTGCAAAGTTGCGGCCGCGATTGATTCCAACGCCCGAGCCTGCGCATCGTTCAGATTTCCTTCCTTTACGAGCGCGGGATTAGCGGCCTGTATTCTTCCGGACGCGAGGGCATTTGTTCTGAAACTGGTCACGCTGCGAAACAGGAAACTATAGGCTACATATTCTGGAATAGAACCGTCCTGCGGTACGGAGGCTTGTGGCCGCGACGGGTGATCGGTCTGCGCCTATTTGCCGAAGGTGAAGACAGTGACAACTAAAGCGAGAATAGAGAGCGTGGTGATGACTCGACTCTTGCGCATATGTACTCCTGAAGTGAGAGCGGCGAAGGTAACTTCGTATCAAATAGATGAGGGTAAGCAAGAGCAAAGTTGGTTAGAACGTGAGTCTCTTGCTAGCCGGAGAACACCACCGACGTGCGACATATACGACAGTTTGTCTCGGGCGTCAACGATTATTCATGCCTGTGATGTGCGCAATCATCTTTAATAGAGCCCAGCCTCGTCTTCGCCCTTAAAATTCTTGCCGGGCCTTTGAAGCCTATGCTATGGTGCGGTCACTTTTAGGTCTATCTTGCATTTCCTGCCCGGAAAAATTCGTGGAACCGCTTCTCGTCCTGATACCCCTATGGCCTATTACCTGCTCATCCCTTTTTTATGGTTACAAATTCTTTCAGGCGGGCTGCGACCGGGAGCCGCGCCGGAGGGTGCGACGTACGGCCCTTATCATGGAAGCTTCATTGCGGCGGGGCTCGGGTTGAAGAAGCCTTTGCAGCCGGAGGACAGTCCCGTCCAGGCAAATAGCTCTTGGGCCTTCTACTGCTGGATCAAAAGCGATGCTCGCATCCCGAACGGAACCGTGATAGCTGGTTTCGGCGAGCCGCTGGGCGAGCCCGGCACGCAACGCTACTTCGTCGTGCAGCAGGCCAACCGCCTCTCTTTCTGGACGGGCAGCAGCATCGTCTACATGGAAACACAGATCACTCCCGGCAGATGGCAGTTCCTCGCGGCCACTTTCGAGCAGGGCCAGCTCGCCATCTACGTTGACGGCGTGCAGTTGTCTTCAGACGAGGGATTGCAGTTATACCCGGCCGCTCCCGTCATTCACCTTGCGCCCGTCGCTCTGCCCTGGCGTCACGCCGAGCACTTCGCGGGCAAGATAGCCGGTTTCACTCTCTTGTCGCGTGCGCTCAAGCCCGGTGAAATCCGCGCCTTGATGGCCCAGGCACAGGGTCTCGATGAGCTTCCCTTCGAGCCGGCTTCAAAAAGTTGGCCCGTTCAGACGAAGGGCCAGCAGGGACTCCAAGCCCCGCAGGAACCGTTGACGCTGCCCAAATCTTCTGCGGCAGTATCGCAGCCCGCGCCTGCGCCCGTTCGAGGTAACAAGCCAGAGCTTGCGCCGCGTGGGCCCAACGAATGGGCCATCTCGGGCGGGTGGCGACTGCGCGAAGCGGGGAAGGCCGAGATGGACGGCTCCATTATTTCGCGCGCCGGGTTCAGGACGGACGGCTGGATGGATGCGACCGTTCCGGGCACAGTCCTGACGACGCTCGTCGAGCGTGGCGTCTACCCTGACCCCGATTACGGATTGAACAACCTCTCTATCCCCGAGGCTCTCAACAAGCAGGCGTACTGGTATCGCACCGAATTTACACCTCCGCCCTCGCTCCGGGGTCGTCACTTTACGATTACGCTGCACGGCATCAACTACGGCGCACAAGTCTGGCTTAACGGGAAGCCTCTGGGCGAGATGAGGGGCGCATTCACGCGCGGCCAATTTGAAGCGAGCAAGCTCGTCACGCCCGGCAGGCCCAATGCACTTGCCGTGCGTGTCACACCGCCCCCGCATCCGGGCATTCCGCACGAGCAGTCGATTAAAGCGGGGCCTGGGCCCAACGGCGGCGCGCTCTGCCTGGATGGGCCAACCTTCATCTGCACCGAAGGTTGGGACTGGATACCGGCAGTCCGCGACCGCAACACGGGCATCTGGCAGGAGGTCACGCTGAGGGCCACAGGCCCCGTGAAGATCGGCGACACGCAAGTCGTCACACGCCTGCCCCTGCCGGACACTGGCCGCGCAAGCGTCACGCTCACAATACCCTTGCGCAACGATTCTGCGCGCGCAAGCTCCGGCCTACTCGAAGCCTCTTTTGAAGGCGTCACCGTCAGGCGCTCCTTAACAGTCGCGCCGGGCCAGACGGAAGTCTGTCTCTCTCCCACGGATTTCCCGCAACTGAACATCATGGGCCCAAGACTCTGGTGGCCCAACGGCTACGGCCGTCCGGAGCTGTATCACTTGAGGGTAAAGTTTACGACCGCCGGGGGCGAATCAGACAGCAGGAGCCTGCGCTTCGGCATTCGAGAGATGACTTACGAGCTGACCCTGCTGGACGGGGACGGCCGCCTGCGCCGCGTCGAATACAACCCCACGACAGCGAGCCTCTCATCCGAGCATGTCGTCAACCTCAAGCACGAAGCGATAGTCGAATCGGTCGAAGGCTGGGTCGCCTCCTTCATGCCGGGCGGCGAAGAGTCCGCGAGCATACGCCTGCTTCAGGAGCGCCGCGCCTCTCCCTTCCTCGTCATCCGCGTCAACGGCGTACGCATCGCCTGCAAAGGCGGCAACTGGGGCCTGGACGACTCGCGCAAGCGCGTGACCAGGGAGCGGCTGGAGCCTTTTTTCCGGCTGCATCGCGAGGCCAACCTGACGATGATACGCAACTGGTGCGGCCAGAACTCGGAAGAGCTTTTCTATGACCTGGCGGACGAGTATGGGCTGCTCGTCTGGAACGACTTCTGGCTTTCGACGCAAGGGTGGAACCTTGAGCCGGAGGACGCGGCGCTCTTTCTCGCAAACGCGCGCGACACCGTTCAGAGGTTTCGCAACCATCCTTCGATTGCCATCTGGTGCGGGCGCAACGAAGGCGTGCCGCCTCCGACGATCAACGAAGGCTTGGACAAGTTGGTTCGCACGCTGGACGGCACGCGCTACTATACGCCCAACTCGCGGAGCATCAACCTACAGGACAGCGGCCCCTGGAATTACGTCGAGCCCGCGACCCTTTACACGCGGCGGGGCTTAGGCTTCACCACAGAGATAGGGCTGCCGTCGCCGCCTGCGCTCGACACTATCAGGGCGATGATGCCTGCGAGAGACGAGTGGCCTCCGAGCGACACTTGGGCCTATCACGACTGGCATTCAAAGGGCGGGCAGGAGGTCAAGGCTTTCGTCAAGGCGATGGAGGAAAGCTTTGGCCCACCCGTGAGCCTGGAAGATTTCGAGCGCAAAGCGCAGTTGATGAACTACACGAGTCACCGCGCGATGTTCGAGGGCTTCAACAGCCGTCTGTGGAATCCCAACACGGGGCGCTTGATGTGGATGACGCACCCGGCCTGGCCGAGCATGGTGTGGCAGATGTATAGCTCCGATTACTCTGCTCATGGCGCGTTCTACGGCATAAAGAAGGCTTGCGAGCCGCTGCACGTTCAGCTCAACCTGCCCGGACTTGAAGCGGCCGTCATCAACAACACGACGCGGCCGGCCCAAAACCTGCTCTTGAGCGCGCGGGTATTTTCCGCCGCCGGGCAGGAGATCACTGCGCGGGAAGAGAGGCTCTCCGTGGAGGCGCAGACGGCCGTGGAGAGTTTCCGGATTGAGCCGCCGGAGCAATCGACCGGCAGCATATTTTTTATCAAGCTCGTCTTGCGCGACTCCGTGGGCCAACTGCTTTCCGAGAACTTCTACTGGCACGCCGCCGGGGGCCCCGATTATCAAAAGCTCGGGGAGATGGGGACAGCCACGGTCGAAGGCGCGGCGAGGCGAAAGAACGAGCCCGGAAGCGTGCGCGTCACAGTAGACCTCGCGAACCGCAGCCCCGTCATAGCCCTCGCAACACAGATCACGCTGCGCGGCGTTGACGGCCATGCTCGCTCTCTTCCGGCCTACCAGAGCGACAACTACATCTCTCTGCTGCCGTGGGAAAGGCGGCGCGTCACTGTGGAAGTCCCAGGCAGCGCGGCGAGTGTCGGCGCGCTCGAAGTCGCCGTCACGGGCTGGAACGTGCGCGCCACAACTGTTGCGGTTGAGAGCACCCGATGAGGATGATAAAAATGGTGGCAGGAGCGAAACGGTTTCTCTCACTTTTACTGGCCCACTCGATTGTAGTGGTCGGCGTTTGGGCCCAGGGGCAAGCGCCTGCAAGCTCGCGCGACTTGAGCAAGGAGCCGACGCTGTACGTGGTCGGCTACGCGCACCTCGATACGCAGTGGCGCTGGGAGTACCCGCAGGTCATAGGCGAGTACCTGCCGAGAACTATGCGCGACAACTTCGCGCTCTTTGAGAAATACCCGAGCTACATCTTCAACTTCAGCGGGGCCAACCGCTACCGCATGATGAAGGAGTACTGGCCGGAGGATTACGCCCGCCTCAAGCAGTACGTGGCGCGCGGGCGCTGGTTCCCGGCCGGCTCCTCGATGGAAGAGGGCGATGTCAATTCGCCTTCGGCCGAATCTATCATCCGTCAGATTCTCTACGGCTCACAGTTCTTCCGCCGCGAGCTGGGCCGCACGAGCGCCGAATACATGCTGCCGGATTGTTTCGGCTTCCCCGCTTCGCTGCCGAGCATCCTCTCGCACATGGGCCTCAAGGGATTCTCGACACAAAAACTCTACTGGGGCTCGGCGGCGCAAGTGGGTGGGCCCGACTCGCCCGAGAGGACGCCCCCGGGTGTGCCCTTCAACGTAGGCATCTGGGAGGGGCCGGACGGGCGCGGCATCATCGCGGTATTTAACCCGCGGGCTTACGACAGCAACGTGCGCGAGGATTTCAGCAAGAGCCCGCACGCAGGCGCGGCCAACCCGGCCGTCGGTTACACGCCCGTTGACTGGCCTCCGCGTATCCGGCGCAACGGAGAGGTGAGCGGGCTCTTCACAGACTACGCCTATTACGGGACGGGCGACACGGGCGGCGCGCCGCGCGAATTCTCCGTCAAGATGCTGGACGCGGTCGTGCGTCGCCAGATGACAGTCATCCCGCCGCCTCCGCCCGTGATCCCGCCCGTAGACCGGGTGGGCCCACTGGTCAGAGTCGGCGATGGGCCCATAGCCGTAGTCTCCGCCACGGCCGAGCAGATGTTTCTAGACATCAGGCCAGATCAGATGGGGCGGCTGCCCCGCTACAAGGGCGAGCTGCTGTTGACTAATCACTCGGCCGGTTCCATCACGTCCCAGACCTACCAGAAGCGATGGAATCGCCAGAACGAATTGCTGGCCGATGCAGCCGAGCGCGCCTCCGTCGCCGCCGCCTGGCTCGGCGCGCGCCCCTATCCCCTTGAACGACTGAACAACGCGTGGACGCTGGTGATGGGCGGACAGTTCCACGACATCCTTCCGGGCACGGCCACGCCGAAGGCATTCGAGTTCTCCTGGAACGATGATGTGATTGCTATGAACCAGTTCGCAGGCGTGTTGACGAGCGCAACCGAGGCCGTTGCATCGGGGCTGGACACGAGAGGCAAGGGCGCGGCCGTCGTGGTCTATAACCCTTTGAACGTCGCGCGCGAAGACGTGGTCGAGGCTTCCGTCTCATTCCCTGAGGGTGGGCCCAAAGGAGTCCGCGTCATAAGTCCCGAAGGAAGAGTTGTGCCCGCGCAAGTGTTGGGCGAGCGTGACGGCCAGACGCAAATTCTATTTCTCGCCAGCGTGCCATCTGTAGGCTATGCCGTTTATGACGTGCAGGCCACGGACGCGCCGCCGGGCAGGGCGGCTTCGCAGCTCAAGGTCACAGCCTCGTCGCTGGAAAATGGACGCTATCGCTTGAAGCTCGACAGCAATGGCGATGTGGCGAGCATCTTCGACAAGACGCTGGGGAAGGAGCTGCTGCGGGGCCCGGCACGGTTGGCCTTTCAGACCGAGAAGCCGCACGATTGGCCCGCCTGGAACATGGACTGGGCAGATCAGCAGAAGCCTCCGCGCGGGTACGTCTTGGGCCCGGCCATGATACGCGTCGTCGAGGACGGCCCGGCGCGCGTGGCGCTTGAAGTCGAGCGCGAAGCTGAAGGCTCTCATTTCGTGCAGACGATTCGCCTCTCGGCCGGTGACGCGGGCAATCGCGTAGAGTTTGCCAACCGGATTGACTGGCGAACGAGCGCGGCCGCTTTGAAGGCCACCTTTCCGTTGACCGCCTCGAATCCCTTTGCAACCTACAACTGGGATGTCGGCACAATCGAGCGCGGCAATAACGACGAGCGCAAGTTTGAAGTTCCTTCGCACCAGTGGTTCGACCTGACGGACAGGAGCGGCCTTTATGGCGTCACAGTGCTCTCGGATTGCAAGTACGCTTCGGACAAACCCGACGATAACACCTTGCGATTGACGCTGCTCTACACGCCGGGCCTGGGCGCAGGCAACGGTCGCGACTATCACGATCAGACGACGCAGGATTGGGGCCATCACGAGTTCGTCTACGGCCTGGCCTCTCACTCGGGCGACTGGCGGCGCGAGCAGACCGACTGGCAGGCCCAGCGCCTCAACCAGCCGCTCATGGCCTTCACTGGGCCACAGCACACAGGGAAGCTCGGCAAGAGCTTCTCGCTGCTCAGGGTGAGCGACAGCCGCGTGCGCGTGCTGGCCGTCAAGCGCGCGGAGGAGAGCGACGAAGTGATCGTCCGTCTCGTAGAGCTGGACGGCAAGCCAGCGCAGAACGTCCGCATCCGTTTCGCCGGGCCCATCTCGTCCGCTCGCGAAGTCAACGGGCAGGAGCAGCAGACTGGCGCGGCGACTGTCGAGAAGGGCGAGCTGGTGACGAGCCTGGGCCCATACCAGCTTCGCAGCTTTGCTCTCAAGGTCGCTCCCTCAAGAACTAAATTGGCTCCGCCGACATCAACACCCATCGCCCTCCCGTACGATCTTTCCACGGCCAGCCTTCACAATACACGATCAACGGCAGGCTTCGATTCTGCGGGCCGCAGCCTGCCAGCCGAGATGCTGCCCGGCGAAATCGCTTATGCGGGTATACGCTTTCGATTGGCCCGGGCGAGCGGTCATCAGCCCGATGCCCTCGCCGCGCGCGGGCAGACCGTTCAATTACCGGCGGGCCCATTCACCCGTCTATACATTCTGGCTGCGTCGGCCGACGGCGACCAGCGGGCCAGCTTTCGCGTCGGCGGCCGCGCTGTAGAGTTGACGATACAGGACTGGGGCGGCCTGATAGGCCAATGGGACAACCGGCAATGGCTTGCGAAGGAGGTTCCCGTGCCGCCGGGAAACAGTTCCGACCCGGCCGCGCCACAAACACGCCTAGACCCTTACGCAGAGATGACCGGCATCAAGCCCGGCTTCATCAAGCGCGCAGACCTGGCCTGGTTCGCCTCGCATCATCACACGGCCGCAGGGCTGAGCGAGCCCTATGCCTACTCTTACCTGTTCGCCTACGCTCTTGACCTGCCGCCGGGAGCGAAGACGCTCGCGCTGCCCAATAACGATAAGATACGCATCATGGCCGTGACCGCTTCAACCGAAGCGGGGCAGGTGCGCCCCGCTCACCCGCTCTACGACACGCTGGAACGAGTGGCAAAGTAAAGCTTGGGACGCAGAAGGAGCCGTCCAAATCCTTTATGATAAGAGCCGCCATAACCGTCCTGATATTCTTCGCCGTCACCAACCTTGCCGTCGCGCAAAGAAGGAGCCGCGACAGCACGACTTTCATTCAACCGAAGCCAGTCACCATGTCTGAGTTGAAGCAGATGGGGACGAGCGGCGTCTCTGTCACGGAAGTCTCCGATTACGTCTTCGGAAACTACCGGGGCGATTTCACTTCCCCGCCGCACGCAGACCTCAATCCGAAGAAAGCCTTCATCATCTTCTGGAAGGATTTCGATTACCGCTTCGTCTTCTCGCACGAGGCCAGCTATTGCCCCTGGTTCGAGCTGCCCTCGGGCTCGGCGCTCTCCTACCAGTTCTTTGAAGGCAACAAGGGCTGGGCCGAGCTGTTCAATAATCCAGGCCGCCGGGAGCAGAACAGTTTCGTGGACATCATCGAAGCAGGCCCGAGCCGCGTCTGGGTGCGCTGGACTTATTACGGCGTGAACATGGAGTCGGGCGCGGCCGCCTTTCGCGGGATAGAAGACTTCTGGGCCTTCCCGAACGGGCTCATCCTGCGACGCCAGCAATATTCTTCGCTGATGCCGGGCGACGAAAGGGGATACGCCCGCGAGCCCATAGAGTTGATCGCCATGAGCCCTGTGGGAAAGCTCTGGTTCGATGTCCTTGAGCAGGAGCCTTCGACCGGAGAGAGCCATGCTTTCGTCGGGTTGGACGCCTTTTCAAAAGCGCGCGTCGATATTTTCTGGAAGAGCGCGCCGAAACCAAACAAGCCTTTCACGGGCACTTCAAGGCGCACGGGCGCTCCCTGGAAAGAGATGGATGATGCTCGCGGATTCGCCGGGATTATCCCTTTCGGCGACGGCTCTCCCTTTTTCATGATCGGCGATGATTCAGGGTTTCCGCACGAATCCACCAGGCTCAAGGAGCATTCAGACAAGAGCACGGGTGGTTGGGGCTGGCGCTCGCTGACCTGGGATCATTGGCCGATAGGTTGGCTCAACAGCCAGGCTCACGACGCAGACGACGAATCCTACAAACGTTACCCGAGCCACTTCGCGCCCTTCGGCCTGGATTTGTGGAGCATGCCGAATGAGGCCACGGAGCGCAGGGCCTTCTTCTCAGTGCTCGGCGTCGGAGGCAAAGATTTTGAGGCTGTTCGCAGGCTCGCGCGAAACTGGTTGGAGAAAGGCGCGGCGAGCGCGACCGATCCCTCATACGTCGCCTCTCTGCGCCCTTTGAAAAGAGGCCGGAACTGATGTCATGATGGAGAGAATGATGTTGAGGAGAATCTGTGCCCTGGTCTTGATCGCAGCCCTGTCATCCGTCTACTCATTCGGCGCGGCAGCACGCCGGGCTCAGTCTCGCCCGGCCGCAAAGCGTTCACGTTCCCAGCAGGCGAGCGACCCGGCGCAGTACGTCAACCCGTTTATCGGCACGGCGAACTCTCCCTTGCCGGACTTGCTTGGGGGGAACAGCAGCGGCAACACCTTTCCGGGAGCGGCCCTGCCGTTCGGGATGATTCAATGGAGCCCCGACACGGAGAAGGGTTTCGGCAAAGACGAGCGCGGGAGCTACCTGTACGCGGACACAAGGATTCGCGGCTTCAGCCTGACGCATTTGAGCGGGCCGGGCTGCCCTGTCTTCGGCGACGTACCCGTCATGCCCGTCGTGGGCCCAATAGAGAAATCTCCGGCCACAGAGCCCGAAGCTTACTATGCAAGCTTCTCGCACGCGAAGGAGAAGGCTTCGCCGGGCTCTTACGAAGTCTCGCTCGAAGGGGGCGTCGGCGTGAAGCTGGCAGTGACGGAGCGCACGGGGCTCGGCGTCTTTACCTACCCGCCATCATCCGAAGCCGGTCTCATCATCAACACGGGCCGCAACGGTTCGGGCGTGACGGACGCCAGCCTGCGCTTTACGGGCGGGAACACGCTGAGCGGCTGGATCAGTAGCGCGGGCTTCTGCGGGGCGCGAAATAAATACAGACTCTACTTCGCCGTAGAGTCCGACCATCCCTTCGTGGCTTTCGGCGGTTGGAAAGACGGCATCGTCTATCCCGGTCTGCGTGACGTAAAGGGAGCGCAGACGGGCGCGTTCGTCTCCTTCGACACGACACGGAACCCGACAGTGAAGCTGAAGGTCGGCATCTCTTACGTGAGCGTGCGGAATGCTCTGCTGAACCTGCGGGCGGAGAATGGGGCCTGGGATTTTGAAGCCGTGCGCAGGAGCGCGCGCGAGCGTTGGAACGAGGCGCTGAATCGAATCGAAGTGCGGGGCGGCAGTCTAGGCGAAAAGCAGGTCTTCTACACGGCGCTCTATCACACGATGCTTCACCCGAACCTCTTCAGCGACTCGAACGGCGAATATCTTGGCTTTGATGATCGCCCGCACATGCTGGCGCGCGGCCGTAAGCATTACACGAACTTTTCGGGCTGGGACATCTACCGCTCGGAGAGCCCTTTGATCGCGCTACTGTTTCCCAGGGAGGCGAGCGACATGGCCCAATCGCTCGTCACGGACGCCGAGCAGGGCGGCGGGCTTCCCATCTGGCCCGTCGCCAACGACGAGAGCGGCGCGATGTACGGCGACCCTTCCGTGCCGATCATCGCCAGCACCTACGCCCTCGGCGCTAGGGACTTCGACACGCGCGCCGCGCTGAAGGCGATGATTAAGGGAGCGACCGACCCGGAGACGAAATCAAAGACTTATCCGCAGCGCCCAGGGCTCGCAGACTTTCTCAAGTACGGGTATGTCCCGATGGAGCAGAAGGGTTTGCGCGGCTCGCCTTCGGTCGCTCTGGAATACGAGACGGCCGACTTCGCGCTCGCGCAATTTGCGAAAGCGCATGGCGACATGAAGACTTACCGCGAGATGATGCGCCGCTCTCAGTTCTGGACGAAAATCTTTGACCCCGAGACGCGCTACATACGCGGGCGCTGGCGAGACGGCTCCTGGCTGCCGGGCTTTGATTTCGAGCGGCAGGTTTATGACCCGAAGTTACCCTGGCGGCCCGAAAGCCACAAGAGCTATGTCGAGGGCAATGCTGTTCAATACACCTGGATGATTCCGCATAACATGCGCGCGCTCATTGACCGCATCGGGGGCAACGACGAGGCCATTAAAAGACTCGACAGCTTCTTCACGGAATTCAACGCCGGGCCCAACCGCCCTTACTTCTTCATAGGCAACGAGCCAGTCTTCCCTGTCCCCTGGGCCTATAACTACCTGGGCGCTCCGTGGAAGACACAGGCCATCACGCGGCGCGTGCTGATGGAGCTTTTTACTCCCGACCCCGGAGGCATACCGGGCAACGACGACCTCGGCGCGACCTCCTCCTGGGTCGTCTTCGCCGCGATAGGTCTCTATCCGATCATTCCGGGCGTCGGCGGCTTCTCCCTCAACAGCCCGCTTTTTCCGAGCATCACTATCCGGCTGAAAGACGGCAAGCAGTTGAAGATCATCGGCGAAGGAGCGACGGCCACCACGCCCTACGTGCAGGAGTTGAGTCTGAACGGCAAGCCCTACAACAGCACATGGCTTCCCTATGAGAGGATCGCGCCGGGTGCGACGCTGCGGTTCAAGCTCAGCCGCACGCCCAATCGGCGTTGGGCCAGCGAAGCACAGGCCGCCCCGCCCTCTTTCAATGAGGGGATGGAGGAGGTGCGCTAACTATTTTTTGCTCTCGCTGAGCGTTGTAACGTGTGCTCTCCACTGGGCGGGCGTCATGGTGTTGAGTTGTGCGGTCTCGGAGGCGGCGATGACGAGACGGCGGACGCTTGGGAGGATTGGGAATTCCATCTCCGATCTGTTCTTTCCGACTCTTTCTATCAGAGCCAGCTTTTCATCTAGCCACTCGCGCGGCGGCTCGACTCTCTCGAAGAGATATTCTAGGGCTTCGAGGGCTGTGGCGCTCAATTCCGACAAGTCTCTGGCGAGCGGCTCGGCCTCGCGCATGACGGGAGACTTATCGGCCATGACGTAGACGGCCGGGTGTACCTTGTGCCATTCGAGCAGGAGAGCGCGAAGGCTGTCACGATTGGCGTTGAAGCGCGGGGCATCCGCGAGCAGCCCTTCGACCATTGTCGAGAAACGGCGCGACGCGCGGCTGTCGGCCCCCGCCACGTCTACCAGTCGTGTGAGCGGCGTCTGCTGTGTGATCGGGTTGATGGTCTCGCGCCTCAAGCCCTTGAGCCCTTCGAGGACGCCGACCAGGGTTTTGAGCGGCTGCACCTCAAGGCTTCCGGCCAGGCGACGCAGCATCCTGTCAGCATAGCTCTCGTGCGTCAGCCCCAGCTCTTCCAGTTGCACCGAGACGACGGCCAAGCGCCTGTACATATCTTCAACGTCTGTCACCGTGCGCGGAGACCAGAACCGCTCGGCGATGGCGGCCAGGCGTGGCCAGATGCGCGAGTCTATGTTTTCCGGGCTCACGTATTCGGCCCACATGCAGGCTTCACCGCCGAGGATACGCGCCGCCTGCTCGTCTGTCAGGCCGCTGTCGGGTCGAATCGGATCGACGGCGTAATGCTCTGCGGCCGTGCGCAGGTGATCGAGGTAGTAGCCGCTTGAGAGAATACCTGTGTAGCCAGCCCTCGCGCCTTCTGCGAGCGACTTCTGCCCGCGCCATGACTGGATGACTATGTTCTTCGGCAAGTCCGGATGCAGAATCTCATCCCAGCCCATCATCCGCTTCCCATGCTTTTGTAGAATCTGAGAGACGCGCTGGTTGAAGTAGGCTTGCAAGGCTTGCTTATCCTTAAGGCCCTTCTGCTGCATGAAGGCTTGAATCTGCGGGTTGAGCCGCCAGTGCTTGCCCGTCACCTCGTCGCCGCCGATGTGCATGTAGGCGTCCGGAAAGAGCGCGGCCATCTCGCCCAGGAACTTATCCAGAAAGCGGTAGACCTCTTCGCGCGTAGGGTTCATCGCCGGGTCAAAGACGCCGTACTTGCGTTCTATCTGGTATGGCCCGGGGGCGCTGGCAAGCTCCGGATGGCCGACGAACCAGGAGGTCGAATGGCCCGGGATGTCGAATTCGGGGACGACGCGTATGCCGCGATCACGCGCGTAAGCCAGAAGGTCTCGAATCTCCGCTTGCGTGTAGTAGAGGCCGTCGGAGCCAAGCTCGTGCAGCTTTGGATAGCGGCGGCTCTCTATCCGGAAACCCTGGTTCTCGGTCAGGTGCAGGTGCAGGACGTTCAGCTTGAGCGCGGCCATGCCGTCCAGGTTGCGCTTAATGACCTCAAGGGGCTGCCAATGCCTGCACACGTCTATGAGGAGGCCGCGCCAGGGGAAGCGCGGTCTGTCCTGAACTTGCGCGAGCGGCAGGAAGTACCCGGCGCGATCACCCTCCAGGAGTTGTAAGAAAGTTTCAAGGCCGCGCAGCACCCCGACCACCGTCTGCGCGCGCAAAGCTGCCTGCTGCTCTGTGACCGAGAGCGTGTAAGACTCGTCTTCGCCGAGAGCAGGCATGGCTGGCCCGGCCTCTTTGCACTCGATCAACAGCGTCGCGAGCGCCGGGTCGCCAGCCTGAGCGCGCGGCAGCACAAATCCCGTTCGATCTTCCAGCCTCCTCAACATGCGCCGCACGGCTCCCTGCAAGCGAGCGTCGCTGTGGCCCACGACCGCCACCGTGAAAGAGCTGCTGAGGGCCAGCTTTCCGGGCTGAAAGCTGAGAGACGCGGGGACGGGCATGAGGTGGTGCTGTCGTTGTTGGGCCAACGCTTCGGGGGGAGGAGAGGGCTGCTGCTGTGCGCTCAGGTTGACGGTTAAAAAGAGGAGCAGGATGACGGGGAAGTATTTTCTCTCTTTCATCTTTTGGACTCGGTAATTTGGCGGGCACATGTGTTCAAGATTCGTGGTATGTTTATATCACAGACTTAAAAATTTAGAGACACCCATCGTCAAGGATTAGGAATGAGCACAAAATGGATTCCGGCTCCATCTCTGCTGCTGCTACTGTTCGCCTTTAACGTCGTCGTGGGCCGCGCGCAATCAAACAGACCGCTGAGCGTTGCGCTCGACAGGGGCGCGCTTGCAGTCAAGACGCCTGTGGGCGCGGTTCTCTCGGCCGTCAGGTTGCGCCTGCGCTTCGGCGATGACTCGGCCGTCATGGGCGACCTTGAGCTGGCCGGGCGCGACGAGGGGACGGACGGGAGCGGAAGGTTCGAGCGATTGCGCTATCGCCTGAAGCCTAACGCTTCGGCGACGCCTGCGCGCAAAGATGTGCGGGCCGTGCTCGAAGTCAGGCATTATCTTCAATCCGGCACGGTCGTCGCGTTCCTTGATTATGACGGGCCGGCTCTGGCGGCTCGTGAAGGCGTGCAACTGCTGATGGGGCTTGATCGCTTCGCGCGCGGGATGGCCGCTAAACGCTTGAAGCTCTACTGGACGGCTCCCGTCTTCGTCTCGGACTACAGGATGTTGGGCCCAGCCAACCAACTGCTCCTGTGGCGACAGATTGGCGGCGAGGATTATCACTTGATATTGCCGCTCGCGGGGGGCGGCATGATTGCGGAAGTGGGCGTGTCGGAGATCAATTACCGCTACGAGTTTCGCATCTCTGCTTCGAGCTACGACCCGAGTTTCGCGCCGCGCCGCGTCCCGCTCTTCGCTTACGCGACCTCTCGCAACCCTTACAGCCTGCCGCGCGAAGCTTACCGGACGGCCTTCGAGGCGAGCGAGCAGTACGGACGCCTCCGCTGGCAGAAGAGTTATCCGGAGGTCTTTAGCTGGCTCGGCTGGTGCTCGTGGAACGCTTACGAGCATAGCGTGACGGAAGAGAAAGTTTTGACGAGCGTGCGCTCGCTGCGCGACAAAAAGATTCCGATAGGCTTCGTGCTCGTTGACGACGGCTGGCTCAGCGTCAAAGACGACAAGCTCACGCGCTTCAACGCAGACACCGTGAAATTCCCGCACGACCTGGCGGGCCTGGCGCGCCGCTTGCGCACGGAGTACGAAGTCCGTCACGTCGGCGTCTGGCACACCTTCCAGGGCTACTGGTCGGGCGTGGACGACGCGTCGGAGATCGGGCGCGCTCACAGGCTCTTTAAGGGTTTGGACGGGAAAGCCCTGCCAGACCCGCGCGACGGTCGCGGGGAGAGCTTCTACGCCGCCTGGTACGAGCAATTGAAAGCGTGGGGCTTCGACTTTGTGAAGGTTGACGGGCAGGCTAATAACATCAAGTTCACCAACGGCCTGATGCCCTTGTTCGAGTCGGGCGGCGGCGAGCATCGCAACTTTCAAGAAGCTGCGCGCAAGTATTTCAGCGATGCCGGTTCGGCAGCCGAGGGGCGCGCTCCGGGGCTGAACGTGATTAACTGTATGGAGATGTCTCTGGAAAACGCTTTCAACTGGCGCATCTCGAACATAGCGCGCAATAGCGACGACTATCTGCCCGAAAATCCGCAGAACGCGAAGGAGCATACTTACTACAACGCCTACAACGCCTACTGGACTTCCAACTTCGCCTACCCCGACTGGGACATGTTCCAGTCGCACGACCCTCACGGCGCATATCACGCCATCGCCCGCGCTATCAGCGGTGGGCCCATCTACATCACCGACAAGCCCGGTATGGAGCGCGCGGAAGTTGTCCTTCCGCTGGCCGCCTCAGACGGCAGGCTCCTGATGTTGGACGAGCCTGGACAGGTGACGCGCGATCTTCTCTTGACGGATTCGGCGCTCGAAGCAGTGCCCTTGAAAGTCTTCGGGCGCATCACGCGCAGCGGGATGAGAGCCGGAATGGTCGCCGCCTTCAACGTCAACAAGAGCGTGCAAACGGTGAGCGGAAGAATTAGCGCGGCTGACGTTGAGGGCCTCTTAGAAGCGCCGCGAGGAACTGCGTCGCCGCAAGTGGCTGTTTACCGGCGCAGCAACGGCCGCGCCCTGCTGCTCGACGCGAAACAGCCCGCATCGACTTTTACCCTCGATAGCTTTGGCTACGACCTCTTCACCTTAACTCCTGTGAATGACGGGGTGGGGGTCTTCGGTCTGCTGGATAAATACCTGGGCCCGGCGGCAGTGCTGTCGCAGGTCAATGAGGGGAATCGCGTGACGGTGCGCTTGAGCGAAGCGGGAGATTTCGGAGCGTGGCTCGCGCGCGGCCCGACCAGGGTGGAAATAGACGGCCGAGCCTTGCCGCCCTCCTCTTATACTTATAGCGCAGGACTGCTCCGCATTCCCCGCGCAAGCTTCGGCAGCAGGACGGGCGAGAGAGAGGTTAGCCTGACGCTTGGCCCAAGCAGACGATAACGGCAAGGGCTCTCCCAACGCGTTGGGAGAGCCCTTTTGAAATGCCGTCCGCCTGGCTCTTAGAAGTAGAACTTGACGCCGAACTGGATAGTGCGGAAGTTGTTTCCGTTCCTGACACTATTTTGCGGAATCAAGCGGCCGAAGTTCAGGTCGTTGATGCCGGTATTCGGCGAACCGAAGAGCGGCGTGTTGAAGGCGTTGAAGGCTTCGGCGCGAAACTGTACCTTCACGTCCTCGTAAATCTGGAACATCTTATTAACGGACATGTCGAAGATCGGGGCCCAGGGCTCGCGCAGGTTCGCGATGCGGAAGGGCGTGTCGGCCAGGGTGTTCGCGGGGCGAATGGCCCAGGCCGGATTGGTGCAGGGCTCAAAGGCCGTGCGCGCCGCGTTGGGCTGGCGGCTGGTTCCGTCCAGTTGACGGACGCACGTGTTGAAGAACTTGGCGAAGCTCGAATCGGGCAGCGTCGGATCGGCGATCAGGTTTGCGCCCGTCGGAAGATTGATCGGACGGCCAGACCTGAAGTTTGCGATCCAGGTGTACTCCCACCCGCCGAACAACAGGTTCGACACTCTACCGGCGTTGGTGAAAAACCTTTTCCCGTTGCCGAAGGGCAGTTGATAGACGCCGCTCAAGACCAGAACGTGCGTCGAGTCGAAGTCAACGACAGCCTTCTGCGGCGCTGGGTCTTGGTTGTTCAGAAAGTTCAAGGCTCCGAGCGTCTTTGAGAAAGTGTAAGAGGCGACCAGGATGAGCCCCGCGCTCAAGCGTTTCTCAAGGCTCGCCTGAAGCGATTCGTACCAGAGCTTGCCGACGTTCTCGCCGACTACCGTCACGGCATTCTCACCGAACTGCGGGAAGGGCTGCTGCAACCGCTGGCGCGTAATGGTCGGCGCGTTGAAGGTCGCGTTGGCCGGAATCAGCCCGGCGAAGGGATTGGTCACGCTCGCGCTGAAGAAAGTGCCGTTGGCACGGATTGCCGCCAGTTGCGCGGCCGAAAGGACGTTCAGGTTGCGGCCCCCACCGCCCTGCTGGTCGCCCGAAAGAATGCCGCGCGTGCGGCTGCCGACGTAAGAGACATCCAGCTTCATCCTCCAGGGCAGCTCGCGCTGCACGCCGAAGGAGTACTCGTGTATCTGTGGAATGCCGTGGTCTGGATTGACGAAGGTGATGCCGCCGCCAAGCTGCGTCAGCAATCCTTGCGACGAGCCGACGGGCTCTTGCAAGCCTGTCGGGAACGGGTTGCTTAGCGTACGGGTCGGAATGAGCGCGTTGACGCCGCCGCCGACAATCGTCGAAAACGGAGTCACGATGTTGAAGCCGAGCGAGCCGCCGTATTCCGCCTGCGGGAAATAGTAGAGACCGTAGCCGCCGCGCAGCACAGTCTTTTCATTGAGCTGGTAGGCCAGCCCGAAGCGCGGTTGAAAGTTGTTTCGATCTTTACGGAAAGCTTCTTCGGGCAGTCCGCCGACACCGGAAAAGAGGAGCCCGCCCGTGACGTTGGCGCAGGCCGGGCAGTCCGTGCTGGTCAGCCCCGCAGCCGTCGCAGCCGCACGCACAGATGCCGCTATCGGGCTGGCTTGGCCCAGAGCGAAGCCACGGTTCTGCCTGTTATGATACTCGACCGGAGGCGATTCATAGTCGTAGCGCAGGCCGACGTTCAAGGTCAGCTTGGGCGACAGCTTCCAATCGTCCTGGATGTAGGTGGCGTAGTAGCCCCACTTGAAAGAGAGCGGGGAGACGTTGTTGACCGAAGTCCCCGTCGTGCCGTTATCGTTGCAGCCCGAAGCCGACGGGTAGCCCAGGAGCAGCGCCGCAATGGCACTTCCCTGGCCGTTCGGGCTCGGGTTGTTGATCGGGTCTTGGACGGTAAACTCGCGAGTGAAACAGAAGAAGCCGCCGCCGAAGACGAAAGAGCCGCCGAGCTGGTGCGCCTGTAGGTTGCGGTACTCGCCGCCGAACCTCAAGGTGTGATTTCCGGCGATGTGCGTGACGTTGACGGGCACGCTCCAGGTATTTGTGATGTTCGAGTTCGGGTTGCGCGAGCCGAATTCACGAATGCCGGAGATGTCCCCGCCGAAAGCTATCCTGGGCACAATCGGCGTCGGGCGCTGTGCGTCGAAGGAGGAGGGGAAGCCGAGGGTCGTCGCGGCAAACGGCATAGAACGCTGCCGGAACGCAGCCTGAAGGAAGCGATTAAATGAGACGCGCATGTTCAGCACAGTGTTGGCCGAAAGGGTGTAGACCGAATCGAGCACCGCGCCGTTGTTGACGCGCACTAAGGGGTCTTGGGCGTCTATGCCGAGGCCGACTCTGCCGTTGCCGCCGAACGCTATCTGGTCACGACGGCTATGCACGTAGCGGAAGAAGAGGTGCATCTTGTCGTTGACCTGATGGTCTATGCGCATAATCAGCGAGTGGTAGTTGTCCGTTCCGAGCGCGGGCGTGTTGATGAAGTTATTGAACCTGCCGAAGGCGTCAGAGCCCGTCGTGTTGGGCAGCGAGAATCCGTTGACGATAGCCTGGCCCACGGGGTTGATGCAGCTACGGGTCACTCCGCAGCCGGGGCTTCCGGCCGCCGGAATGATGTTGCCGGGGAACGGGTCGCGTATGAATTGCGGATTGGTGGCGCTCACGGGCAGCGCGGGGTTAAAGGCCGGGTTGGCCCGCGAGGTCAGCGGGTCGTAGATCGTGACGCCCGACTGCGAGAAGTTTCCCTGTCGCTCCAAGACCGTGGGCACATCGCTGAAGCCGGGGCTCGGGCTGGCTTCGCTGTAGTTCTCGAAGTTGAAGAGAAAGAAGGTGCGCTCTCTGCCGTTGACGCGCCAGTTGCCGCCTTCGCCGAAGCGCGGGATCAGAAGCGGGCCCGAGACCAGGAAGCCGTACTGGTCAAGCTCGTGTCCGCCGAGGTTGGCGTTCGTCACAGGGTCACGGGAGAAGCGCGGGGCCCTTTCTTGTCCGGCGAGTGGGCTCGTGGGCCCAAAGACGCCCTGTGCGTTGTTGCCGAAGCTGTTCGCGTCCCACTGGTAGCGACGCGCGAAGTAGTAGACGGTTCCGTGGAAGTCGCGCCCGCCGGGCTTGATCGTGACGTTGATGATGCCGCCGCCCGTGCGCCCGTACTGAGCGTCGTAGGCGTTGGTCTGCACCTTGAACTCTTCGGTCGCGTCGGGCGTCGGCACAAACGCGATGTTGTTGCTACTGGAAGTGCGGCCGCCGTTCACGTCCGTCACGGCGTTGTTGGGCGCGCCGTCCAGAAGGAACTCGTTGTGGCGGTTGAGCCCGCCGTTGACCGAGAAGTTGGCGTTGTCGCCGTTGTCGAAGGGGCGTGTGAATTGGGGATTGCCGTTGAACTGCACGCCGGGCGCGAGCTGCGCGAGCATGATCGGGTTGCGGCCGTTCAAAGGCAGCTCGTTGATACGCATGTTCTCGACCGTCTGGCCGCGAGAGCCCGTGTCGGGTTCGAGCAGCGGGGCCTCGGCGTCAACGTTGACGACGTTCTCTATCGCGCCGATCTCTAAGGCCACATCCATCGTCGCCTTGTCGGCCGTGTGCAGCTCGACGTTATCGCTGACGGCCTTCTTGAAACCGCTGGCGGTCACACTCACGCTGTACTTTCCCGGCTGAAGAAAAGGGACAGTGTAGTTGCCGTCCTCGGAAGTCGTCGCAGTCTTCTCTTCGTTGGTTTGTAAGTTCCTGACCGTCACGGTCGCGCCGCTGACGGCCGCGCCGTTCGGGTCGCTCACGTGTCCTGTCAGTGTCGCGCGAAAATCCTGGGGGAAAGCTGTGAGCGCCGACGCCAAAAGAACTCCGACGACGGCCAGCGCTCGCCAGCAGAAATTAGACTTCATAGTGCCTCCTTAAGGTCAATCAAGAATGGCTTGGAAGTTTTAGGAAGTAGGTTGTAAACGTTGGAAGAACTATTCGGTCGAAAGGGTTGCGGCCCCCGCACATTGAAAACAGCGTGATAGTATATTCATGCGAGAGAAAACGCAATCAGAATTTTTGGGCCATTAATCAACAGCGGATTCAGCGATGATCTTGCGGTAGACCTCGCGCGCATAGGCGTAAGCCTTTTCGGCATCGGCGCGCTCCCTGTCGGAAATCTTGGGCCCTTTCTGGCTCCAACACTGATCGACAGCCTTCAGACACCATTCGGCGCTCTTGCGCGAAGCGCGGATGGGCCGGCCGTCAACGAGGACGAAGATGGGGTTGGTATGAGACGAAGGCAGGATGCGAAGGGCTACCCAACTGCTGCGCTCCAGGGCCACGTCGAAGGTGACATCGCGCAGCCTGCCGTCCGCAAGAATATTTGCAACGGCCGCGCTCCGGCCGTTGACTATGAGTTCGACAGGCACTTCGCGCGTGCCACGGATGCGCGCCCGCTCGATGTCCCAGTAAGGCTGCTGATCCCAGGGCCGCGCGCTCACGGCCTCGTTGGGCCTCTCATCCAACAGCGCAGCCACCTTTGCAGTGACACGCACCGTCTGTGTCCCGCTAAGTTTCAGCTCGCTTCCCCCAGTGCCGACGAGCTGGTCGTTGACGCGGAATTCCATCAACTGGCTCTTGCCGTCCGATACATATGAGCGCCCGTCGCGCAGGCCCTCGATCCAGCGCTCGTAACTGAGCGGCCCATCGAGGCGGACGTAAGAGCGGCCCATGCCGACGCGCTCGCCGTAGATGCAGGGGAAGTCCGTCTCGCCGCTGAGGCGCGTGCGAAAGCCGCTGTTGAGCGTGTGATACCAGATGTTCAGCTCCCAGACGGCGGGCGTGTCCACGGCCGAGATGAAATCCACCGCGTCGTGCGTCACATCGACTATGTACTCGTTGGCTCCGATGCCGTCGAAGGGCGGCATCTCGTAATTGGGCAACTGCGTGGATTTCACTTCCAGGCCCCAGCCCGAATGTGCGAAGCCCGCGACGGCTCCCTGGGCCCTGGCCCATTTGAGGATAGGCAAGTCCCAGGTGGGCCAATCCTCTATCTCTTTCGTGCCTGGGTAGTCTTGATCTTTGAGCGAGAGCAGCGTGAGATGTCCGTTGAAGCTCGAAGGAAAGCCCGACACCTCCACGTCGTAGCGCATCAGGTTATCGGCCGTGGAGAGTTTGTTGACAGCGCCCTCGAAGAACTGTTTCTGGTAGTAGTAGCACGGCCCCCAGGTCAGCACGTCTCCGACGTTGAGCGCCTCGCCCCTGATGTGGCGAATCATGTCCTTCGGCATCACTCCCTGCGTCGGCGCTTCGTAGTGCGAGCAGCCGGCGGCGTGTATGTGATGATCGCCCGAATACCATCCGAGCAGAGATGGCTTGACCCACCGCTTCAATTGAAACTTCCACTCCTGCGCTCCTCTCCCTTCGCTCACGCTCAAGCGCAGGCGCTCTACGAGGTATTCGGGCCCGCGCGTGGCTTCAACCGTATAGACGCCTGCGGGCAAGCGAATCTGTTCGCCGTCGGCGCGATAAATCTGCGGGTGAAAGGAGAAGTCCGGGGCCAGGCGCTTGGTCTTCGCAGGGTAAATGCGCCCCTGCCGGTCGCGTATGATGAAAGAGGCGACCGCAGGCTTGCCGTCTTCGTCCATGACGCGCAGCGTCACGTCGCGGGCCGGAAGAGCGTTGAAGAGTATGCTCGTGTCGTTGCGGAATCCTATGTCCTGCGTCCCCTGCCCGACGTTGAAGGCGAGCTTGGCTTCACGCCGTCCACGGTCGCGGCTGTAGAGTTGAATGATGCGGTATTCGAGCGCGAGGCCCGAGAGGCGCGCTTCCATTGGCTGCTTGTCGAACATGGAAAGCTCCAGCCAGCGGTCTGCCACCTCTCGCGGCGTGATGCGCTGCGTGGGCCTCGGCGCAGTGCTGAAGCCGCCCGGTATCTTCGGGTCGCGGCCACGCGCGTAGACCAGAAGCGCCTGCGGGCTCTCGGCCCTGAGCTGCGCCGTCACCCCGGCCTCGTTTCTCACCTTCACGAGAAAGGAGCGCCAGCCCTTCTCGATGAGCGTGGCGGCCGCCGAGCCCTGTCTGACGCTGACGCGACTCTCCGGACTGATCGTGACGTAGGCGAGCACTCGCCTGTCCAGGATGGTTTGAATCTGTAGCAGAGCGCGCCCCTCGTCTTCCCCTTCGGCGGCACGCTCTATAGCCTGCTTGTCGGCTGCGCTGAAAGGCTCGCCCAGGTAATCCATAGCTTCTATGAGTCGCCTGACCTGGGCCAAGAGCGGCTGCGCGTCAACCTCGTTCGGTCTCGCGCTCGCCCCCGTGGACGAAGAGGATGCGAAGAAGAGCATCAAGGCTATAGCCGTGTGCATGAGCCTGTTCGTGACGTTACCGCTCAAGCAGGTTGACCTCCCTCACTATCTCGCCTCTTCCCTTCTTTGGCGTCACAGATAAAGTCTTAATCTCCCAGGGCTGGATTTCCGCTCTGTAGTTTAATCCGAGCACAGGGATGTCGAGCTTAAACTCCGTGGCGCGGCCCGCGCGCTCTTGCACTCTGATGATGAGTGCGTCGCTCTGTTGCTCGGCGCGCTTGAGGGCAGTGACGTGGACTGTGCCGGGCGAGAGCTTGAAGAAGGAGCGCTCGCGCGGCTCTGTTCCTTCGTGCGCCGATTCGATGACGTACTCGGCCGGCGTCTGCATCTCTTCCGAGAGCCGATCAAGTTCGAGCGCCGCCGCCGGCCCCTTGCCGCGCACGAGCCAGAAGCGGCGCTCCTGCCGCCCCTGATCCTGCCAGGCGTTCGCGTCGTTGTGCGGAACCTGATGCGGGTCGTGGCGCGCAAACGGCGCAGACCTGATGAGGATAGTACGCAGCAACCCCCCGAGGCAGTCATAGCTGTAAGTCTGGTTATTAATCAGAGCGACCGTGTAGTCCTCCGCGCCGACCTTGCCCTGCACGGCGACCCAATCCTGGTACGGCTCCTCTTCGCCGTTCGCTTGGCGTTCGATGGCCGCGCCCGGCACTTTCGCAAAGACGCGCGGCGAAGCCAAAGCAGTCGGTATCTCAAGCTTCAGGATTTGCTCGCGCTCGCGCCAATCAATCGTGAACCGCAGCTCTATGGCGTCGATGGCCTTGAACTGTGCTATGTCGAGGACGATCTCAGAGTTGTTCCACTTTGCGCGCTGGCGCACGACGCGCGTGACGGGCCCATCCTCTATTTGCTGCGACGAAAGAAGCGTGGGCCGCGCGATCTCCTGCCGGAACTTGGCGATGCCGTGGGCCCAGGTGTCGCTCGGGTCGCTGATGACGACGAGGGCCACGGGCCCAGCCAATAGCTCCCGGCCGTCCGAAGCCTTCAGAGAAGAGATGCCGAAGCCGCGATCAGAGACCGAGAAAAGCTCGTTGTAGGCTTCGGTCTCAGGCGGCGTGCCCTTGACCAGCTCAAGCACCTTGTAGCCGCACGCGGGCAGCTCGACCCAGGCCGAGATGCGCGGCCAGAACTGCGTCATGCTGTCAGCGGGCCGCCACTGAATCGGAATCTTCTGCCCGCTCTCGGTCTCAAGGTGCGTGATGGGCGTCGGGCTGGGCCCAAACCAGGGAGCCACGTTAGGGTCTTTGTCCGTGTGATACTCGACGAGCGCCTTGCGCGGCCACGGCAGAGAGTTGAAGAGAAAGACCGCGCCCTCCTTGACCGAGCGCATGTCCACGCGACGCGCCATAGATTCCAGCGCCTCGACACGGTTGGTCTGCGCAGTCTCGCAGGCCCAACCCATGCTGTCCCTTGCGTCCTGGTAAGCGGTGTAGAGCGCCGTCCCTCCCATGATGTCGTGGAATTGATTGAACAGCACCTTGCCCCAGGCGGCGCTGTAGCTTTCGGAAGGATAAGGATGATCGTGATTCAGGCTCGCGGCCAGAGAGACGGTCTCGGCCTGACTGAGCCAGCGTTCGCCCCTGCGGTTGAGCTGCTTGCCTTCGCCATGAGCAGAGTAGCAGCCGCGCGCATGATGCTGTAGCTCCGTTTTGATGACCGGAAGATTCGCCATCGCCGGCGAACGCTCGACCGATGCAAAGAACTCGGCCACGCTGCTCCAACGCAGCTCAGGCAGAGCGGCGTCCTGCTGCTGCTCCTGCACTCGCTTGATCTGCGCGCGGGTGACTGCGCCTCCGTGATCGCCTACGCCCAGGAAGTACGCGCCGTGCGAGAAGCCCGGGGCGAAGTTGTTCTGCGCGGCGTCCCCGATGCGCTCGGCGCTCATGCTGTAGCCGCGCCTGATACGAAGCGTAAGGACGCGCGAGCCGTCGGGCGCTTCCCACCAGAACAGGAGCGGCAGCTTCATCTCGTGCTCCTGCGGACGCATAAAGACGTAGTAACGATAGCCCGCGCGTTTGAGTATCGCGGGCAGCCCGGCCCCGTGGCCGAACGAATCCGGATTGAAGCCTATCTGAACATCCACGCCGAGCGCGCGCTGGAAATAGCTCTTGCCGTAGAGGCAATGGCGCACGAAGCTCTCGGTCGAAGGGATGTTGCAATCGGGCTCGACGGGCCAACCGCCGACGACCTCCCAGCGCCCTTCGCGCACGCGCTCCTTTATCTCTTCAAACATCCGTGGGTCTGCGCGCTCGACCCAGCCGTAATGCATTGCCGACGAATGGCTGTAGCGAAACTCCGGCGTCTCTTTCATCCGGTCAAGCGCGCTGCGAAAGGTGTTGTGGACGATGTTTGCGCCGTCGCGCCAGGGCCAGAGCCAGGCCGCATCTATGTGCGAATGGCCGATGATGTGCAGCACCTTCCTCTTCGCATTCTCTTGTACGTGCGCGAGCGGGGGGAGGCGGCTCGCGGCGACGACTGCGCCTAAGCTCATCGCTCCGCTCAGGAGAAACTCTCTCCTCGACAGGGCCCCTGCTTTATCTGTCAGCGGCTTACGTGGCATTCCCTTCGTCCTCTTCACTAAGATTGAACTTGGCCCAGCTCAGCGTCTATGTAGATGCACCAGACGTGCAGCAGCATCAGGTGAACCTCCTGGACGTGCGCAGTCTGGTCGCTCGGGACGGCGACGGTGTGATCGGCCGTGCCGCCGACGAGACCGGCCCCGCCCGTGACGGCGACGGTCACGGCCCCGCGCTCTTTGGCCATCAAGAGACCGCGCCTCACATTCTCGGAGCGTCCGCTCGTCGTGAAGCCTATGCCGATGTCGCCCGGTTGGGCCAACGCCCGGCACTGCCGCTCGAAGAGCACTTCGTAGCTGAAATCGTTACTGATGCAGGTGACTGTGCCGGCGTCGCTCGCAAGCGCAATGGCCGGAAAGGGCTGGCGCGTGGCGGCAAAGCGCCCGAGCAGCTCTCCGACAAGATGGCTGGCCTGGGTGGCGCTCCCGCCGTTACCGAAGGCTATGATCTTGTGACCCTCTCGCAGCGAGTGGACGAGTGCGCGCGCGACCTCTTCGGCCTGCGCCTCCAAGGCTTCAATGCTCTTCTCAATCACCCTCTGGTGCGAAGCGAAGTGCTCGGCGATAAAGCCTGCTTTCATATTCGGGTTCTCCCTTGTCAGAGTCCGCGCCCACAGGCTCAATGCCCGGCGCGAGCGCTCCATTTTCTCCACAGCTCCGCGTCGGCCAGCATCTTGATATAAACGCCTCCGACTACGGAGCGAGCTTGAAAGCCCCGCTGTTTGGCGTCAATCGTCCCGTACCAATCCGTGAGCGGCACGCGGTCTTTGGTTTCACTGGCGAACCGGAAGACGGGCGAGATGAAGGCTCTGAAATCCTCGGGCGACTCCGCGAGCGTCGCCGTCCACACAATCCAATCGAGCTTCGTATAGCTCTCGCGGTTATCGAGCGGGAGCCCGAAACGGTTCTGCCTCTGCTTATAGAAAGCGACTTCGCGGCGCGCGACCTCCGCCGGAAACAGATTCAAGCCGAGCAGCCTGTCCCAGACCAGATTATATTTCTGGCTCCACGTGCCCGCGCGGTCGAAAGCCAGGCGGTAATGGTCTCCGTCGTCGGCCATTCGCATCCATTCTTTGACCATCCCCTGGGCCAACTGCCTGTAACTTGCGCCCTCGGCTTTGCGGCCGAGCATGTCGCAAAGCATAGCATAGCTGCCGAGGGCCAGAATCGCCTTCAGGGAAAGGTTTGTGTTGTGGGCCAAGTGGCCGGCGAAGTCATCCGTGCTCAACTGGTTTTCCGGGTTCATCCCCTTGTCGCGCAGGTACTCGGCCCAACGCTTCAGGAGCGTCCAGTACTTCTCGGCAAAGTCCGCTCGCCCTTCGGCCTTCGCGAGCGCCCCCATAATCAGCAGCATATTGCCGCTCTCTTCCACGGGCATCTGATCCTCTTCCGTCTTTTCGCCGCCGCCGTAGGTCTGGCCGTTGGCCAAAGGGTACGTGCCCAGGTCGTGCGGCGCGAAAGGAAACTTCCAGCGCGGCGACGCTGCGTAATCCAGGACGGGCCGGAGCTGCGCCTTGAGCAGTTGCGGGTTGAAGAGCAGGAAGAAGGGGGCCGAAGGATATGTGACATCGACCGTGCCGATGGAGCCGTTGCTGAAATTCTCCTTGGAGAAGAAGAGCGGCGTGCCGTCGAAATCCGTGACGAGCTTATGCGCGGCGATTGTCTGCCTGAAGGCCAGGGCCGCGAGTTGCGCGTACTCTTCGCCTCCGACGCTGCGCAGGTCTCTCATCAGCTCGGCGTCAAACTTTTCGCACCGCTCTCTGACGGAAAGATAATCGCTTGCGGCTCTCTTCAGGAGCGCGCCCGCCTCCGGGTTTGCGCGCCGCCAGTAGGGCCTTAGCCTCCGGTTGAGATACTCGACCGAGAACTGGTCGTCGTAGGCGAGCATGAGGTGGCGCGAAACCGGAGTGGGCCCAACTAGCCCAAGCTCCATGACGGTCGCCGCGACCGGCAGCTCGTCGGCGGCCGTGCGAGGCATACGCAGATCATCCGAATCGGGCAGCGCGCCCGTCGCGGCAAAGCTCGTTCGCGTCACTCGATTCCACGCGATCACGTCACGCCCTGCGCCAGAGGGCGGGACAAGGAGGTGCAGGTATCCCCAGTCTATGCGCAGATTGTCGCCGAACTTTTCCAGGACGGGTTGCTGCTGCGAGCCGAACGTCATGACGCGCAGGTCTGCGACCCTGGGCCTAGACCAGATGACTTTCTGATCCGGCGTATTGACGACCCATTCGGCCGTGCAGTCGAAATAGAGCGAGACGGCGTGCGCGCGAGAGTCCGCAGCCTCGGCCGTCCAGGCCAGGTAAGTGACGGGGCGCGACATCGTGTCCAGGTCTTCGGGCAGCAGCGGGCTCATGAAGGTCAACGAGAGACGCACCCCGTCGGCTTCAAAGCGGTAGATGGTTCGCGTCGGGAGGACTTCCAGTGAGGTCTGCCTTATAGGCTCGGGCAGGGGGCCGTAGGATTGGCCCATGAAGCGATAAGGCTTGCCGTCAATTCGCACCATCCCGACCATCCCGTGAAAAGCGCCCGTCCAGTGTCGCGTGCGATCATCCGCAAGGCGGTCGCTCATCGACCAGACGCTAAAGTAAGGGTCGTGCGTGACGAGCGGCGCGGCGGGCGGGCGCAGCAGTACAGTCGCTGGCTGAGCGCAGACGGCGGCCCCGACCGTCAACAACAGACAGGCGACCGTCGCAATCCTGACCTTAAGCGGATTCAAACAGGAGAGACAGGATAATAAGAGAAAGCATTGCTTCTTCTTTATCCTGTCTCTCCTGTCCATCCTGTTAATTTCTTTTTGCCTCGGCTCAGGCTTTGACTTGGCCCTGCGGTTTGTTGATCTGGTCGGCGAGCACCGCCAGCAGGATGACCACGCCGAGCGCGATCTTTTGCATGTATGGGTCTATGCCGGCCAGGTTCAGGCCGTTATTGAGGATGCCTATGAAGACTGCGCCCCAGAAGGTTGCGATCATGCTGCCACGGCCTCCCATCAGGGATGTCCCGCCGACGACGACCGCCGCAATCACGTCCAATTCGTACTGCAACCCTGCGTTGGGCACGCCCGCGCCGAGTCTTGACGAAAGCACCAGCCCGGCCAAGCCCACCAGCAGCCCGTTCAAGAGATAGACCAGCAGCGTGACGCTCTTGATGCTCACGCCCGCTAGATAAGCCGCTTCGGGGTTGCCGCCGACGGCGTAGACATAGCGCCCGAACGTCGTATGCCTGAGCAGGAACCAGCCCGCAGCGAAGACCGCCAGCATGAGCAGCACCGGAACGGGAACGCCCACCAGGCGGTCTCTGCCGAGAAAGCCGAAAGATGCGGGCAGATTACCGATTGAGCGCCCGCCCGTCACGATGAAAGCCAGGCCCCGGCAGATCGTCAACATCGCAAGGGTTGTGACGAAGGGGGGCACGCGAAACTGCGCGACCATGACGCCGTTGAAGAGACCGACCAGGAGGCCGATAGCGAGCGCCGCGAGGCAGCCCAAAAGCACAGAGCCCGAAGCGGCGATCATCGCCGCGACCACTCCGGCCAGCGCCGCCACAGACCCGACCGACAGATCAATGCCGCCCGTCAGTATCACTGCCGTCATGCCGACGGCGAGGATGCCTGTGATGGCTATGCTGAGGGCGACGTTGATGAGATTGGGAACGGAGAGGAACTGCGGCGCGATGACGGCGAAGACAATCGATTCCAGCACAATGGCGACGACGATGACGTACTCTGCAACGCGTTGCCACTGTAGATAACGGCCTCTAAAGGTGATCTCCTGCCCGCCAATCGTTTCACTCATAGGCTCTTAAACCCGGCGAAAGAAACTGCCAGCTTTCCCACTCGACCTTACTGCTGAGAGCTGTTTGCGTCCACGACCTTGACGGGGACGGCGATGCTTTTGGGAACCTGTCCGCCGCTGAAATGCATCTGGATGGCCTCGATGGTCTTGGCCCCGAGGTCGCGCGGCTGCTGCGCGACATCCGCTTTGAGGGCCGTGCCGCTTTGAATAGCCTTGACAGCCTCGGGCGTAGCGTCGTAGCCGACTATGACCAGATCGTTTCGGTTGCGCGCCTGGGCGGCGGAGAGTGCGCCGAGCGCCGAATCGTCGTTGATGCCGAAGATGCCCTTCAGTTCAGGATTACCCTGTAACATATCGTCGGCAGCTTTGAGAGCCTTGTCGCGCACGCCGCCGCCGTTCAGGACTGAGACGATCTTGATGCCCGGATATTTCTTCATCTCTTCCTTAAAGCCGGTCTCGCGATCCAGGCCCGACTGCACTTCCTGCTGGCCGATGATGCCCACAGAGCCCTGGCCATTGAGCGACTTGGCGATGAAGTCTGCGGCGAGGCGGCCGCCAGCCAGATTATCCGAAGCGATGTGCGAGACGACCTGCCCGCCCTGCGCAGAGATGTCTGCCGTAAAGACAGGGATGCGCGCTTCGTTGGCCCGCTCGATGGCCGGGCCAATGCCCTTTGAATCGGCCGGGCAGACGATAATGGCGTCCATGCCCTGGACTATGAAGTTCTCGATCTGCGACTGCTGCTTGGCGAGGTCGAAGTCGCCCGAGGTGATCGTCAGTTGATAGCCCTGTTTGTCCGCAGCTTCCCTCAGACCGGCTTCCAGTTGGCGGTAAAACTCGTGCTCTCTGGTCAAAAGCGTCACGCCGATGCGCTTTCCGCCCGTACTGCTGCCGCCGCCTGCGCCGCGCTGGCAGCCGCTCGAAACAGTGAGCGCCGCCGCGCACAAGCCGGCGCACAGTAGGTACACGATTGATCTCATCACAGTTGGGCCAGACCTTTCACATGAAGTCTTGCCGGAGCGCATGGCGATTCTATCGAAGAAGCGCGGAAAGAAACCGGCCTGGCTCTCTCTCTCTGTGAGAGAGCCAGTCCGTCGGGCGACCATCAGGTTTATCTTGCAAACAGGGCGAAGCGCTGCCGGATGAGCACGAACATTAACAGTTCGCCCCGCTGGCTGACAAGAGGGAATTTTTCGGAACTTGCGGCCGCCGTGCGCGCGAGTATAATGCGCGGCAGCGCGAAGCTCTACCCATCCGTCCCGCTCGACTTGGAGTGCGATGAGCCAGTCAAAGCGAAAAGTGGCTTTCATACATACCTCTCCTCCGGCCGTGGGCCCACTGATGCAGTTCTACAGCGAGGCCGCGCCGGAGCTGGAAATCACGAACCTTCTCGACGACGGACTCTTGCGACTGTTGTCTGCCAAAGAGCTGGTGACGGCCCAGGAGCGGCTGGCCGACATGATTAAGACTGCCCGCAACACCTACGGCGCGGAGCTGGCGATGGTCACTTGCTCGTCCGTTTCCAAAGAGATGGTCGAACAGTTGGATGAGGGTTTCGACCTGCCCGTCTTGAAGATAGATTACCCGATGGCCCGCGAGGCTGTGCGCGCGGGCCGGAGGATAGGAGTGGCCGCCACCTTCGCGCCGACGCTGGGCCCAACCGGCAGGCTTTTAGCGGAGGCGGCGCGAGAGGCCGGAACTGAAATAGAGATCATCGAGGAGGTCTCTGCGCCCGCCTACGAAGCTCTGCTCGGCGGCGACGCGAGCACGCATGACCGCCTGCTGCTTGAGGTCGTCGAGCGGCTCGACGAGCAGAGGGTGGCGGCCATAGTCCTGGCCCAGGTCTCTATGGCGCGCATCCTGCCCCAGCTTGAAGGCAGAATATCCGTGCCAGTGCTTTCGAGCCTGCATACCAGCCTGGCTGCCATTCGCCATGCGCTCGGCCAAACGCTTCTTAAACAGAAAGCATGAAGAGCAGATTGGTATTTGCCGCCGTCGCCGACGATGACACGGGCGCGAGCGACCTCTCGGGGATGTTGGCCGAGCAAGGGTTGCGCACGCTGATGGTCATAGACCTGCCCGCCGCAGAGCAGTTCAGGGAGTGGAGCGAGGGCTATCAGGCGGTCGTGATGGCCGAAGGGACGCGCAACGTGGCCCCGGAGCTGGCCCGCGACCGCACGCTTCGGGCGCTGCGGATTTTAGAGGAGCACGAGCCCCGCCTCTTTCAGATTAAATATTGCAGCACCTTCGACTCCACGCCCGAAGGGAACATTGGGCCCACGATTGAGACGGCCCTCGATGCGCTCGGAGAGGATTTCACCATCGCTCTGCCTGCGCTGCCCGTCAACGGCAGAACCACTTACCAGGGCTATCATTTCGTCAACGGACGGCTGCTCAGCGATTCGCCTATGCGCGATCATCCGTTGACGCCCATGACCAACCCAGACCTGGTTGACCTGCTCGGCCGCCAGACAGAGCGGCGCGTGGGCCTGGCCTCATACGCGGATGTCGAAGGTGGGCCCACTCACCTGCGCCGCCGCTTCGAGAGCTTGCGCGACGAGGGCTTTGCCATAGCCGTTGTAGATTGCCTCGGCGACGAGCACCTGGAAACCATCTGCCGGGCGGCGCGAGACCTTCGCCTTATCACCGGAAGCTCTGCCTTCGGGATGCGGCTTCCGGCCATCTGGCGAGAGCGCGGGTGGATCACACAGGAGCGGGAGCGGAGCGAAGCGCGCGAGGTCGGGAAAAGATCAGGGCACGGCTGCCTGGTAGTCGCTGGCAGTTGCTCGCAGGCCACGCGCGCGCAGAACGAGCGGTTCGCGGCTGAAGGTTGGCCCACGCTGCACATCTCTCCGCAGGAGTTGCTAGACGCTGGCGGCGATCACCGTGCGACGATAAAGAAGGTTCGAGAACAATTGGCAAGCGGACGCCACTGCCTGCTCAGCACGACGGAGGAACCGGCAGAGGTGCTGCGTGTGCAGCAGTGGGCTGCGGGCCGTGGGCTCTCGGTTCCGGCCCTGGGCCAGGCAATTGCATCGGCGATGGCCGATTTGGTGTTACGGATTTTAGAAGAAGCGCCGGTCGGCGGCCTCGTCGTCGCGGGCGGCGAGACTTCCGGCGCTCTCTGTCGTCGTCTTGAGCTGGGCGCTCTACACACGGGGCCGAACGTCGAGCCCGGCGTCCCCTTATGCTTCTCTCTGGGCAGATTCAAGCTGCCCGTAGTCCTCAAGTCCGGTAATTTCGGAAGCCCCGATTTTTATGGCAAAGCTCTCGCAGCGATTGCACGACAGGTAAACAGATGAAGAACTCGGCGCTTGAAAACCTTTGCGAAGTGGCCGACAGCTTTTACCTTCGCGGTTACGCGTTCGGCTCGACCGGAAATCTCTCCGTGCGCGAAGGCTCGGAGGTGTGGATTACTCCGACGGGAAAATCTCTCAGAGGGTTAACGCCGGACAGGCTCGCCTGCATAGACCTTCAGGGAGCAAGCCGTAATGAGAACCGCCCTTCAAAAGAGTTCCCTTTTCATCTGGCCATCTACAAACAGAAGCACGAGGCGCAGGCCATAGTCCACCTGCACTCGACCTACTCGGTGGCCCTCTCCTGCCTCGAAGCTTTCGATTCCGAAAATCCCCTGCCCCCCATCACGCCCTACTATTTCATGCGCGTCGCACCGCTCGCGGTCTTGCCCTATTTTCGACCCGGCTCCGAAGACTTGGCCCAGGCGGTCGAGGCGGCAGCCCCCGCGCACCACTCTATGCTGCTCCGAAACCACGGGCTCATCTGCTCCGGCTCAAGTCTGAGCGAGGCCGTAGACCGCACGGAAGAGCTGGAACAGACCGCCCGCCTCTATTTCATCCTTCGCGGCCAGGAGGTACGCCACCTCACGCCCGAAGAGGTCGCAGAGCTCAAGAGAGTCTTCGGATAAGCGCAGGTCAGGAGATGCTCGACAGCCAATCCATGTCACGGCCGCGCGTGCTTGTCTGGGCGTCCAGGGACTCTTCGACTGTCCACCCCTGGTGAATAATCCCGCCGACCGATTCGATGATGGCGAGCGGGTCATCGTCGCCCGGATAGAGTATGTTGCGCCCCACCAGCGCGCCCCGCACGTTTGGGCCGGCCTTGAGTCCCGCCGCCAGCTCGCGCAGGAACGGCGTGGCGTCGCCTACTGGCTCTCCGCCTAAAAGAAGAATTGGAAGAGTCGTCGCCTGCGCGACCAGCTCGTAGTTTTCGCAGTAGGGCAGCTTCAGCCAGAGGTAACGGCTGCTGTCGCCGAGCGCCGAGGCGGCCCCGGCCGTGCGGGCCAGCTCTTCTGCCGTCTTGATGATCGCGTAGCCGCTCTCGGTTTTCCTGACCGGCAGGGATTCCAAAAACATCGGCAGGCCCACGGCGTTCAGCTCCGTAATCGCCCGCACGGTGGCGAGCAGCGTCTTCAAAGAATCGGGCTCGGCGTCGCAGATGCGAAGCAATATTTTCGCCCCGTCCAAGCCCCACTCGGCGCAACTGGCCGCCGTGGGCCCACTCAAAGGATCGTCTATCTCCCACGCGCTTCCGAGCAATCCGGCACGGTTGAAACTGGCGATCAGCAGCTTGTTATGAAGAAAGCCCCGGCCGCCCCGCTTCTCCATCAGGTCATGGACGACGAGTAAGTCCTCAAGTATGTCCATCGTCGCCAGCAAGCCGTCCACCCTCTCGCTCATCATGACGCGAAGGATGCGGGCCATGTAGTCGTGGCGGTCGGCCATGCGCAGCGGCTCCGGGCCTACGCGCGTGACGCGGCGGGCCGGGTGGTCTGCGGCCAGGATGTTGAGACGGCCGTCGGTGGTCAGGCTCTTGCGCCGACGCCGCGCGCGCGCCACTTCGAGCGAGCGCCCAGGCTCGTTTACTCTGATCTCCGTCAATTGGGCCAACAAGCTTGCCGGAAGAAACTCTTTCGCGCGAAAAGTCAAAGTTTAGAATCCTCCCCGTTCCTCGATAAAAGCCAGAGCTTCATGTTCGTAGGGCATAAAATTGGCGCAGCCGTGGCGCGTGACGACAATCGCGCCGCAGGCGTTTCCCATCCGCGCCGCGCGCCGCCAGTCCCATCCCTTCAGATAACCGTAGAGAAAGCCGCCCGTGAAGGCATCGCCCGCGCCCAGGACGTTGTAGACCTCCACGGGAAACGTCGCGGCCTCGACGGTCTCGCCATTCGGCAAATAGATGACGGTCGAAGCAGCCCCGCGCTTCACGACCAGAGCTTCCGGGCCGCCGCTCGCGAACACCCTGTCAATTCCTTCGTTGGCCCAATCCCGAACGAAAGCCTTTTCGACCTCTTCCGACGTGCCGACGAGGACGCTCGTGAGCGGCAGGATGGAGCGCACGGCCAGGCCGTAGGCGCGAGAGTCCGGCCACAGCTCCGCGCGAAAATCCAGATCCAGCACGACCTTCGTGCCCGAAGCTTTGGCCCTTTCGGCGGCGAAGAGCGTGGCGTCGCGGCTCGGCGCGCGGCTCAATCCCGTCCCTGTTAACAGAAGCACTCGGCTCTCAGAGATGGGCGCACCGGCCGCGTCGTCAATCGTCAGCTCAAGGTCTGCGCAGTTGTCCCTGTAAGGAACGAGGGGAAAGTGGTCGGGCGGCTCTATCCCCAAAAGGAAGGCGCTCGTGCGGCGGCCCCGCTTGCGCTTGCTGTAATCCGTGACGACGCCTTCGCGACCGAGAAAGTTGAGCACGAAATCGCCGACGAGGTCTTCGCCGACGCAGGTCAAGAGGGCAGTGCGCAGGCCGAGGCGGCGCGTCGCGACGCTGATGTTGGTCGGGCAGCCGCCGACGTAAGCGGCGAAGCTCTTGATCTCCGTGAAGGGCACGCCCACTTCGTTAGCGTAGAGGTCGATTGAGCTGCGGCCGATGGCTAAAACGTCAAAGCTTCGCTCCATAGCGTTCTCTTCCGTCTTCCCTCTCGTCTAAGCCTGGGCCAACGTCTCTTCGAGCGGGCGCTCAGGGTCTATAAAGAGCCACATACAGACGCCGACGACCAGGAATCCGGCGGCGACGTAGAAGGGAATCGTCCAGGAGTCCCACTTCTGCACCAAGTAGCCGAAGACAATCGGCGCTAAGGTTCCGGCTAGGTTGCCGAAAGTGTTGGTCGTCCCGGCCACGACGCCAGACCTGCGCTTGCCGATGTCGAGACAGGTGGCCCACACCGCAGGCGTCGTCAAGAACTGAAAATAGAGCGCGACGGCGATCAGGAATCCCGCGACGATACCGCTCTCGGCGCGCGCGACGAAGACCAGCATGATGGCGCTCATCGACAGGCCGAACGCTCCTATGCCGCAACGCGCGAGCCTGCGCCGCCCGCGCGAGACCAGGTAATCCGTCAGCCAGCCGCCGCACAGGAACGCGACCGCGCCGAAGAGCCACGGCAGCGACGAGAAGAACCCGGCCGAAAAGGTCGAGAGGCCGCGAGCTTTGAGCAGATAGGTCGGAAGCCAGGTGATATAGAAATAGAGGCTGTAGCCATAGGCGAAGTACATCGCGCAGAGGAAGAAGATGTTTCGGCTGCGGACGAAGGCGCGCCACGGAATCTTGTGCTCGTGCGCGGAGACGACCGGCAGGCCCGCGTGTATTACTTTCAGCTCGGCAGCATTAACGGAAGGATGCTCCTCTGGCTTATCGCGATACCACAAGTACCAGGCCAAGCACCAGACGATGCCTATCGCGCCGAACTCGACGAATGGCAAGCGCCAGCCCTGCCACTCGATCAGCTTGAGGACGATAGGAAGGGTAGCCGCAGCGCCAAGCGCGTGCCCGATACAGATTGTGCCCATAGCGCGCCCGCGCTGCGCCGCCGGAAACCAGCGCGAGACGGTCGAGGCGCTGTTCGGAATCGCCCCCGCCTCGCCCGCGCCGAAGAGCAGTCGCACCAGGAGCAGCGACTTGAACCCGACGGTCGCGCCCGTCAACATCGTAAAGGCAGACCACCAGAGCACTATGCGCGTCAGCGCCTTGCGCGTCCCGAAATAGTCTCCGAACCATCCGCTCGGTATCTCGAACAGCGCATAGGTGAAGGTGAAGGCGCTGAAGACGTAGCCCATCTGTACGGGCGTGAAATGAAACTCCTGAATGATGGCGGGCGCTGCCGCAGAGATGCAGAGGCGGTCGAGGTAGGTCAGCGCGGCCAGCACAAACAGCAGCGAGAGAACCTTGTGGCGCGCGTTCGTCGGGCTCAGCTCCAAAGCGGAGTCAAAGACCAGGGCGTTCTGTTGAGCTTTGCTGATTTGCATAATAAAGCAGCTTGCCTTTCATTCTTCACTGCCGCCTTGCGGCATCTCCCGTCGTCTTGACCTTGATGGTGAAAATGCGTCTTGGGCCCACTTCAAAACTGAAGCCGGCGGGAGTGCCCTGTATGCTCTCGGGGCCGCACTCTTCGACGCCGTTGCAACTGAGCGCAGAAGCGCCTTTCAGCAAGGGGCTGCTCAAAGCGACGCGAGCGAGCGCGCCGCCCAGCTCTATGAAGCGCAGGATTGAGCCTTCGCCGTCCTCTGATGGCTTCCAGGTGCTCAGCAGAACCGAAGGCGCGTCGAGTTGAAGGAAGCTCAGCGTCGCGGCGGGCAGCGATTTCTCGGCCGGGTAGGTCTGGTCTTGGCTCTTGACCAGCGTGCGCTCAAGCGGGGTGGTCTCTTCCCAACCGAGGCGACTGAGCGATGCCTGATCGAGCTGGCGCGCGCTCGTCAGCACGTAACGGAAGGTGAAGTCGCCTCCCTGCGCGGCGACGTAGTTTGTGTTCCAGTAATTGTTCATCACGTAAGAGAAGGCCACGGCGCGACGACGGCCGAACTCCCGCGGCCAAGTGCCGCGTACAATATCACCGAACGTCCAGAGAAACGAATCCTTGTTGACGAGACTGACGCAGAGGCCCGGCTCGCTGACACTCATCCAGTTCTGCGACGAGAACCATTCGAGCCCGGCTCCCGGCATCATGTCGCGCGCCGGATTGACGACGCCGTTCTGCACCTCGTAGCTGAACTGCGGCTCTTTGACCGCGAAGGGGAACGCGAAATAGATGCCCTCCTTTTTGTAGACCAAGCCTTTGCTGACGCGGTTGTTGAACTCTATCTTCTTCTCGTCGTCAAAGAGGATGATCTCCGTGCTGATGCGCGAATTGTTTGGGCCCACGCTCTCAAGGCGCGCGACCGTGCCGGCAGGGGTTTTGGTGACGGACAAAAGCCTGCCGCTCCGTGCCTGGGCTATTTCGAGGCGCGCGACCGGAGACCACTTGCGAAAGGTGAGCATCTGGTTGGGGAACTCGTCGCCGCCCGTGACGTAGACGTACTGGTTGAAGCGAAACTGGCTTGACGCGTCAACCAGCTCGCGCCCCAGTTGCTTGTCATAGATATTGCGGACAGCGCCCGTCTGCGGGTCGAGCGTGACTCTGTAGAAGGAGTTCTCAATCGTTTCAGGCTGGGCCTGTGATGAAGCGGCGGCGGCTACGGAAGCCGTGGGCTGCACGGGCGTCGCCGTGCTCGCTGCTTGCCCGCCGCTTGCGCTCTTGTCCCTGACCTGATACGTCCTGTATCCGAGTGCCGGAACGTCTCGCGCCAGGAAACGGACGCGTTGGTAAGCAGGCTCGTCTTCGAGCACGTCGAACTCGACCGTCTGCCCGGTCTCTACGTCCACCAGCTCGCGCGTCTTTTGCAGATCGAACTCGACCCACCCGCTGCGCCGCTGCCAGTTGAGCGGATTGAAGACGACCAGGGCGCGCGAGGGCGTCTTGATTTGTCCGGCGATGGTCGTCATGGCCCTCTCAAGCACATATTCCATCTGGTCACGGGCCATGACGGCGCGCAGCCGCTTGTAGGCCAGCTCCCTCCTAGAGTCTTCGCTGTGCGGCTCCGTGACGCTGCGGCCCCATCCCCAAGTATGTTCGTTCATCAAAAGGATGCTGTTCCACATCTCTTCGAGCGCACTGCGCGAAGGCTCGAAGCGGCGGTCAACGAGCGCGGCTACGGTCGAGAGCTTTTCGGCAGAAACGGCGCGGCGCTCCGTCTCTCTCTCCATCGCCGCGTAATAGGCGTCCGAAGCTATGCCGTCCTCCCAGTATGGCCCACCGTCGCCCCGGATGACCGGAAGCTTGGCTTTTGAGCTGGCGGCGATTCTTTCTATGGCTTCGCCGAAGCCCGAGAACTTCAGCTCCGGGAAAGCGAAGAGAGCGTTCCATTGGCCCACGAGCGCGGCCTGCTGCGGGTAGAGAGAGGTGTTCTCCCACTGGCTGCCGTGAAGCATGACTGCGTTCGGCAGGTAGTCGGGCCGCTCGTAAACCTGTAGGAAGCTGGCTAAGCCTTCATAGCCGGTCGCGACCACCGGGGGCAACCCGAACTCGCTGCGAATCTGGTGATAATGGCGCGCGTACCACATAAGGACGCGGCTGCCGTCGGGCCCTTCCCACAGGAAAGGCGACCGCCTGTGCAGGTCGCCGAGCATCAGCGTGGGCCCACGGTCTGCGTTCGCGGCCGCCGAGAAATATTTCAGGCCCGCTGCGGCCAGGATCGAAGCATAAGACCAGGAGTAGGAGGGCACGTCCGTGATATTGACGTAGTCCCACGGGCCGCCGTGCGCGCGATTCAATTTGTGAGAGCCGTAGAAGGAGCGCAGCAGCGTTTCGGCCGTTCCGAAGCCCGTCAGCATGACGGAATGCTGCGCGGGCACAAATATCTTTTTGTCGCGCACGGCCCGGTAGAAACGCTCCTTCTCTCTCTCTGTGCGTCCGTCCAAATACTGCTGCGCCTGCCAGTAGCCGTCCAGGCTGAAGCTGAACTCCGCGTGCTTGGCGCTCATCTCCATCGCGTCGTCTATGACGCGGCTGTGGAGTTCCGCGAGCTTCGTCTGAAAATCGGAATAGCCCACGTCCAGGTGCTCGTGCGGCACGAGGTAGACAGTCCACTTCCGCGCCGGGCTGAGAGTCTGCCGGAAGCTGTAGTCGCGCCCATCGGCGTTGACCTTGACTGCGGCGCGCGTGCCGGGCTTGAATTCGGGGACTAAGAACTCCATGCGGCGCTCGCCGAATTCGTGATCGGTGGCGAGAGGCTCCGTGCGGCTGTAGCCGGGTAGAGAGAGGGTGATGGAGCCTTGCGGGGCAAGCCTTTGCCAGCGCACCAGGACTGAGACGACTTCCGAGAGGCGCTCGCCGTCGCGCTTGAAGAAGACGGTCGGCGTCGCCTCGGCGCTCGTAATGCCGGGCGGGCCCTCTGGGCCAACAGTGTTCTCTAAAGCGAGCGCGTCGTAGGTGAGCTGCGCGTCTTCTGTCACTTCGCCGCCGGGCAGAGCCGTCGAGAGCGGGTCTGTCAGGGCCAACAGCGAAATCTCATTCGCGCCCGCTCGCAGGAAGTTGGACGGAATCTCTATGACGAGTTCGCCTATCGAATATTGAGGAAAGATGGAAGCCTCTTGGTTCCCTTCACGATAACGGTCTGGGCGCTGGTGAAACCAACCCTTGTGCCCGTTGACATCAGCCTCGACGAGGGGCGCGCGCGGCGTATGCACGATCAGCCCGAGGCGCAGGCGGTACGTCCCGCGCGGCGCTTCAGCCAGCTCGAATCGTATGCGACGGGGCTGGCCATCGGCCGCTTTGCCGGGCACGACGGCCTGCTGCACGCGCGGCCACTGCTTCGGCTCGCCTTCGCCGACGACGAAGGGGCGCGTCATGGATGCTTGCTCGCCGAACTCGGCCGATGAATCGTCGAAGCTGCCGATCTTCCAGACGGCGCGCTCCTGCGCCAGCGCGCCCACCGCCAAAAGCAACAACAGCAAGACTCCCCTCAGAGCATCTCTGTACATCAATTACTCGTCCCCCTCCGTGTCGGCCCAGCGCCTTCCAAAGCGCGCACCGAGCGATCATCGAATGTCATTGAAATACGAATTTGTCTTGCGGGAATTTGGTTTGATCTGGCCCATGCAAGAAGCTTTGTTCTACCGTCCGAGGCAAAATACTTCTAATCCGGCAAGGAGGTCAACGACATTCTCAGCCGCCAATGTCCCGTGCCGGCATGGCTTTCATAAACCTTGTGTCGTGCGATGCGGGTTCTATGTTATCGTCGGTTGAGTGTCTGCCGAGAACGCAAGCGCGCGGGCACGGGCACGTCACGCTGATATGAAGCGAACAGGAGTCTTGATGATTGGCGCTGTCGATAAAGTGCTACTAAATTCCAGAAGCAGAGCAGACCTTTCCGGCCTCTCAAGATTCGCCGTCGAGTTTCTGTACTTCGGAGTCAAGCAGGCGCGGGCCTGCCTCTTCGCAGGGCTCTTCTTCCTGGCCGTCTTTCTCATCCCGCGCGGCGGCGTTCTGGGCCTGCCCCGCTACGACATGCTGCTCGCGATTGCGCTGCTGATTCAAGCCTGGATGTTACTGACCCGCCTTGAGACTTGGGACGAAGTGAAGGCCATCAGCCTGTTTCACCTGGTCGGGTTCACGCTTGAGGTCTTCAAGACTTCGAGCGGGATTGCCTCTTGGGGCTATCCGGATTTCGCTTACACGAAGCTGCTCGGCGTGCCTTTGTTTTCGGGATTCATGTACGCGGCCGTCGGCAGCTACATCATTCAGGCGTGGCGGTTGTTCGACTTGAAGATCAGGCATCACCCGCCCTACCGGATGGCGGCGGCCGTGGCGATCCTGATTTACGCAAACTTTTTCGCCCACCACTTTATCGGTGACTTTCGCTGGTACATAGCGGCCTGCGCGCTCGGGCTTTATGCGCGCTCGACCGTCCTCTACAGGCCGCTCGACCAGCAGCGGCGCATGCCCCTGCTACTCGCCTTTCTGCTCATAGGCTTCTTTCTCTGGCTGGCGGAAAATATCAGCACCTTCTTCGGCGTGTGGCGTTACCCGAATCAGATCGGAGCCTGGTCAACCGTCCACATTGGCAAGTGGAGTTCCTGGTCGCTGCTGGTTATCATGACCTTCACCATCGTCGCCGGCCTGAAGCACATCAAGGCCAGCGTGCATGTCCCGGAATAGAGCCTAAGGTGTAACGACTCGCTGCCCTCCTCGCCTGTCATGCTCGTCCAGACCTTGACGGCGATGAGTATGCTGACAATTCTTTCCGTACAGGTTCTTGCATTCCAGAAGGAGGTAAAGAGATGAACAGATATGTAGCTGAACTAGTGGGCACGTTCGTGCTGGTTTTTGCCAGTTGCGGGAGTGCTGTTCTGGCCGGAGATAAGATCGGGTTCCTCGGCGTCTCGCTGGCTTTTGGGCTCTCCCTGCTCGCCATGGTTTATGCGATTGGGCCGATCTCGGGCTGCCACATCAACCCGGCCGTGACGCTCGGGGCGCTCATCACCAAGAAGATGGATGCCAAGCAGGCCCCCGGTTACATAGTGGCCCAGATCGTCGGCGCGATTCTGGCGGCGGCCCTGCTGCTGCTGATCGCCAAAGGCGCGCCGGGCGGGTATGACGCTTCCGTGGCAGGCTTCGCGGCTAACGGTTATGACGAACACTCTCCGGGCCGTTACAACCTGCTTTCGGCCCTGGTGGTTGAAATCGTGCTCACCTTCTTTCTGGTCTATACGGTGCTCGGCGCGACCGACATCAAAGCGCCCGTGGGCTTTGCCGGTATCCCAATCGGGCTTGTCCTTACGCTGATCCATCTGGTCGGCATTCCCGTCACCAACACGTCCGTCAACCCTGCGCGCTCGATTGGCCCAGCCGTCTTTGTCGGAGGATGGGCCCTCGCCCAGCTCTGGTTATTCATTATCGCTCCTCTCGTCGGAGCCGTCTTAGCGGCAGTGATCTACAACGTGACGCACAAGGCTGTCGAGGTAATCAGCGTCAAAGAAGCCGAGCAGGCGCTCGGGAGCGAACAGGCCGAGAGACGAACCTGAGCTGAACTCTCAAACTCCGATCAGCTTGCGGGCCGCCATCTTCATGTCTCTTGATTTTGCCCGGCACGCCAAGTAAGCTGTTGATGCCGCCCCAACATCACAAGCTTTATCAGGAAGGTTTAGCGCCCAGGCGGCCCGTGCTGAAGGAGTTTCAAGGATGAGCATTAATAGAAGCGAAACATACAGGTTATTGATGCCGGTCTTCTCGCTGGCGCTGGTCTTGTTGGCGGGAACAGTGTTGGCCCACGCTCAGGGCCCGGGCGTGCAGGCCGGAGGAGACCGGACGCCGAATCTGCGCTCCGTCCCCGTAGGCGCGAAGATGAAGTTCAGGGGCGTCGTCATTCGTCGCGACGCAGACACCTTCACCATCCGCGACCGCAGCCGCGCCGATTACCAGGTGCTCTTAACAGACGACACCAGCATTAAGACCTACGGCGGCTTCTTTCGCGGCGGCAAGCGGTACGCCGTCACAGACATCCTGCGCGGGCTCATCGTCGAGGTCGAGGGGCGCGGCAATAATCAAGGGCAGATCGTCGCCGAAAAGATCAGGTTCAACGAGTCGGACTTGCGCGCCGCCATCACCTCCGACACGCGCGTCAGCCCCGTAGAGGAGAACCAGGAGCGCATAGCCGGACAGATAGACGAGCTGTCGAGCATCGCCGCCGAAGCCCGCAGCGAAGCCGCGCAGGCCAACGAGCGCATCTCGGCCCTGGATGATTACGACGTGCAGGACACGATGGTCGTCAACTTTCGTGTCAACAGCGCAGTGCTCTCGCCGGAGGCCAAACAACAGCTAGACGAGCTGGCGGCGAAAGCCTTAAACGCCAGAGGCTACATGATTGAGGTGACGGGCCACACGGATTCGACGGGCAGTGTCGCGAAGAATTTTCAACTGAGCCAGCAGCGCGCCGAAGCCGTAGTCCAGTACCTAGCCGTCACTCACAAGATTCCCCTGCGCCGGTTCGTCACGCCTATGGGCTACGGCAAGACGGAGGCCGTCGCGGACAATACGACCGCAGAGGGCCGCGCGCAGAACCGCCGCGTGGAAGTCAAGCTGATTATCAATCGCGGCATGACCGGGCCCACCACACCTGCTGCCACGCGTAATCCGTAAAAGCGCAGCTCGGCTCGGTCTCTTCAGACGCCGGGCATCGAACGCTTGAGCGGCCTGAGCAGGGCCAGCAGCACGAAGGCCATCGTGAGGGCGCAGGCGCTCAGGAAGAGCCAGAAGGTCGAGTGCAGCCAGTCGTCCCACAGCTCGCCCACCTGCGTCAGCTTATTGCCAATGGCCGTGGCGACGAACCACCCGCCCATCATCAGCCCGCGCGTGCGTCGCGGCGCGACCTTTGAGACCAGCGCCAGCCCCATCGGCGAGAGCATCAGCTCGCCGACGGTGATGACGCCGTACGCGGCCAGCACCCACGCGGGCGAGACCTTGTAATCATACGGGCCGCGCCCTGCGGCCGAAGCCTCCCCGACCTTCGCCCCAAAGTAGAGCACCAGGAACGCAGCCGATGTGAGCATCATGCCGATGGCCATCTTCGTCGGCGTCGAAGGCTCCAGCCCCTTAGAGTCGAGCCACTTCCAGAACCAGACCAGCGGGAAAGTCAACAGCAGCACCCAGGCTGGCCCGATGGCGTTCGAGATGATGCCCGAGACCTTCCAGTCCGTGTTCTCGTTGCCCCAGTAAGTCATCGTCGAGCCGTTCTGGTTAAAGCCCATCCAGAAGATGATGACGATCAGAAAGATGACTATGAGCGCAGCCGTGCGCCTCCACTCCGGCACGGCCTCCATGACGCTCTGGCCGCTGACGCCCTCGGGCGGCGCGTCTACCGTCACCGCTGCCGCTTCGGCAGACTCTTCGGGAGATGACGACTGCTGCCGGTCAACGTTCTGAAGATGTTTGCGGAACTGCCACAGTATCCAGACCGAGACGGCCATGCCGAATGCTGCGACGGCAAACGCCGGGTGATAGCCCCAGCGCCCCTGCACGAACTCCGCCACCACGGGCGCGACGAAGGCCCCGACGTTAATGCCCATGTAAAAGATATTGTAGGCGCGGTCTTTGAGGTGGCTGCCTTCCGCGTAGAGATTGCCGACCATCGTCGAGACGTTCGGCTTAAACAACCCGTTGCCGATGACGAGACAAGCGAGCGCCGCGTAGACCGTCGTCAAAGAGCGGAACGAGAGCAGCAGGTGGCCCGCCATGAAGAAGAGCCCGCCCGTCATCACCGCGCGCCTGTAGCCGAGCCGTCGGTCTGCGACGAGGCCGCCCACGAGCGGGCTCGCGTAAACGAACATCAGATAGTTAGAGTAGAGAGCCGTGGCCTGGTCAACCGTCCAGCCGAACCCTTGTCCCGTCGTGTCGCGCAGGTAGAGCGTGAACATCGCCAGCATCGAATAGAAGCTGAAACGCTCCCACATCTCCGTCGCAAACAGCACGTAGAGGCCCTTCGGATGCCTCTCCTTCTCGGCGGCCGTGCGCGCGGCCGCCAGCTTGCCTGTCATAATCCTTGCCGTCATCGCTCACTTCTTCCCCGTGGGCCCAAGTCACGCCCCGCTTCTCGGCTCACTTCTGCCCGAGACGCTTCAGCGCATCCGCCGCGTTCTCGTTCTGCGGGTTCAGCTCCAAAGACTTCCTGTAGTTCCTGACGGCCAGCTCGCGCTCGCCTGCCGCCAGGTAAGCTTCGCCGAGGCTGTCGTACGTGTTGAAAGCCTGCGGGAACATCTCCACGTTGAGCTTAAAGATTTCGAGCGCCTCGCGGACGCGGTTCGTAAAGAGCAGCTCGTAGCCGAGCGCGTTTAGCTCCTGCTCTCCGAAGTCGTAACGGTTCGCCTGAGACTTTCGCAGCTCCCGGTACTGGCTGACGGCCGCTAAGACTCCGCGCTCCGTGATAGTCCGCCTGAGCGGCGAAGAGATCGAGGGCCTGCGCGCCTGCTTGAACCAGTCCACGGTGCGGCGCAGCCGCTCCTCCGTGTTGCGCGTCACGAAATGATCGTCTCTGGCGTAGATGGCAAGCTCGTAGAGATTGCCCGCCTCTTCCATCTTGCGCGCCAGCTCAATCGCGTGCAGGGGCGAGACGGCCGGGTCTGCTCCGCCCTGAAAGATCAGAAGCGGCGCGGTGATACGCTCAGCCCAGCGCACGGCCGAGCGGCTCTCGATGTTCTCTTCCAGACGCGCATCGCCGCCCGTCCAGTTCGTCCGCACCAGGTCGCGTATCCCTGGATTCTCGCGGAAGCTGAGCGCGATGTCCGTGGGTGCGCCGACGATGGCGGCCGCGCGTATGGGAGCGCCGCGCGCGATGGCCTGCAAGGTCATCTGCGCGCCGCGCGAGAAGCCGAACATAAAGAGGCGCTCCATATCTACGTAGCCGAGCCCGCGCGCGAGCGGCACTAGGTTGAGCACGTCGTTCAAATCCGCGCCGCCGACTTCGTCACGCCCCTCGCCGCCGTCATAGCCGCGATACTGCGTCGCAAGCACGACGAAGCCTTCCGACGCGTAGCGGTGCATCTCGTAGAAATCCAGAAAATTCTCGACGCCGATGATGGTGTCCGGGCCCACGCCCCCGCGATTCCAGATCACTGCGGGCAGCTTTTTGCCCGCCGTCACTTTCGGCTTGTAGATGAAGCCTGAGACCTTGAGGCCGTCGCTCAGGTATTTGATCTTGACCAGCTCAAGCTCGCCCGACGCCTTCATACGCTCAATCGCCTCCCTCCCGTAGAGACGCTTGAACCTGTCCGGAACCTGTTCGTAGGGCGGAAGCTCGAAGGCGGACTGCTCGACTATTTTGCCGTCGCTGTTGCCGACACTGGCGGCCGTCGCCGCTCCCTGCGCGAAGCTTGATTGAGCCTGTATGAGCAGGCCCGCCAGCGCCACTATCAACGCTAAAATTTTCATGGCTTTCCTCTGCTGCATATAATCTTTTCAACCCGGCGATAGTGACGATATTGCACGCGAGCGGCCCGGAAAGTCTTTAAAGGCGCGGTGAAATCTTGTGAAACCTTGTGTGGGAGGGCTAGAATCGCTTCAGCTTGAGACCCTTCGGCCTCCTGAGGGATGTGTCTTACGAGAGCCTTACTCGTCCGAAAGAGCAGTCATGAGCCAGCAGACAGAGCGCATCTACGAATTCGGCCCCTTCCGCCTGGACTCCGTCCGCCGCACGCTGCTGCGCGAGGGCGAGCCGGTCTCACTCACCTCGAAAGTCTTCGACACGCTGCTGGTGCTCGTCGAGCACCGCGCCGAGGTGCTCTCGAAAGAGCAGTTGATACGAGCACTCTGGCCGGATGTCTGGGTGGAAGAGAACAACCTGACGCAGCACATCTCCATGCTGCGCAAGGCTCTGGGCGAGCGCGCCGGGGAGCACCGCTACGTCGTGACGGTTCCGGGTCGCGGTTATAGCTTCGTCGCCGCCGTGCGCGAGGTCTCGCAGCATGAGGCGACCGGCATCAGCCTCTCGGAAGAAGGGCAGGGCGAGTTTGAGAAGCAGGCTATGGAACGGCCCCCGGTCACAGCAGCCACAGTAGCCGCTGCCCCCGCCCCTCTATCCTTCACTGCGCCTCCGCGCCGCACTCAAAGGCTTGCTGCCACCATAGCTCTCATCATCCTGGCCGTGGCGACTCTTTCCGCTTACCGCTTGTGGGCAGAGCGCCGGAGCCGCACGCAGGGCGGGGACGCGCGCCCGAGATCAATCGCCGTGCTTCCGTTTCAGGCAATCGGGACGGGGGCCGATGGCGAGCTGCTCGGCGCGGGAATGGCCGACGCAGTCATCACGCGCCTGAGCCACCTCAGGCAGATAGCCGTGCGGCCGACGAGCGCCATCACAGGCTATGCCGGAAGAGAGCAGGACACGATGGCCGCCGGGCGCGCGCTCGGCGTTGACGCCGTGCTCGAAGGGACTGTGCAGAGCGCGGGCGAGCGCGTGCGCGTCACAGTCCAGCTCATCCAAATGAGCGACGGCAGCCCCGTCTGGGCCCAAAGCTTCGACGAGCGATACACGGACATCTTCGTCCTTCAGGACTCCGTCTCGGAGCAGGTCGCGCGGGCTCTCTTGCCGGAGCTGAGCGGCGAGGAGCAGCGCCGCGTCCGACGCCACGAGACGGAGTCTGTCGAAGCCTACCAGGCATATCTCAGGGGCCGCCATTTCTGGAATAAGAGAAACGAAGAGGGCTTGAGGAAAAGCATAGAATATTTTCAGCAGGCGATAGACCTGGACGCGGCCTACGCGCAGGCGCACGCCGGTCTGGCCGACGCCTACAACGTCCTGGCCGGCTACCATTACGGCGAGCTTGCGCCGGAGGAATATTTCCGGCGGGCGAAGGCTGCGGCGACCCGCGCTTTGGAGATCAACGAATCGGTCGCAGAAGCTCACGCCTCGCTGGCGCTCATCAATACCTACTACGAGCGGGACGCCGATATGGCCGAGCGCGAGTACCGGCGGGCCATCGAATTGAACCCTTCTTACGCGACGGCACATCACTGGTACTCGGATTTCCTGGCGATGCGCGGCCGCCCCGAAGAGGCGCTGCGCGAGGCCCAGGAGGCCAGCGAGCTTGACCCGCTCTCTCCGATCATCGCTACGACTTTGGGCGAGCGGCTCTACTTCGCGCGCCGCTACAGGGAGGCCGTCGCGCAACTCCGGAAGACGCTCGAAGTCGAGCGCGATTTCATCCCCGCCCTATACCTGTTGGGGATGGCCTACGAACAGACGGGCGATACGCGCGCGGCGGTCGCCGTCCTGGAAAGGGCGCGTGCGCTTTCGGGCGGCAAGCTGAACAATGTGTTGTCGGCGCTCGGCCACGCCTACGCCACTTCGGGGCGAAGGGGCGAGGCGCGGCAGGTGCTCGGCCTGCTGATGGAGGGCGAGCACCGCATGCCTTACGACGTGGCGTTGCTCTTTGCGAGCCTGGGCGAGAAGCAGGAGGCTTTGCGCTGGCTCAGGAAAGCGCAGGAGAAGGATAAGGTCGGCATCGAGACAATCCATCTCCTGCGCAGCGACCCGCGCCTTGACGCCCTGCGCTCGGATGCAGAGTTCCAAAGCTCCGTGGCCGGACTCTGACGCAAAGATAGAGCCCTGGGCCCATACTTCTCATCATCCCACTTTTCAAGCCACGCGCCTTAAACCGACGACGCTCTCGGCGGCGAGGGCGTAGGAGAAGGCGTTGGCGAAGCGGCCGGCGGAGGCGGAAGTGTGTCCGTGGGCGTTGGCGAAGGCGTTGGCTCAGGCGTCTGCTCAGGCGTCGGCGCTGGTGTCTCGGTGGGCGCGGGAGTCTCCGTAGGCTCGGGCGTCGGCGCTGGTGTCGGCGTCGGCGTTGCTATCGGTGCTGGCGTCGGTGTTGTCGTCGGCGCAGGTGTGGGCGTGACGGCTGGCTCCGGACTCGGCGTCGGAGCCGACGGCGCAGATGGCGTAGGTGAGACGGAAGGCGCGGCTGCTGGCGTCGCTCCTGTGACGCGTACGAGTTCGTCTATACGAGCGCGCACGGCTCCTGCGAGCAGTTGTATCTCTTCGGGCTTGAAGGCTGCTGCGCGGAAGGCGTCCGCAATCTGCTGATCCGTCAGGCGCATGAGGAGGCTCGCAATCCAGCGCGCGTCTTCCACTGTGATCTGATCGAACAGGAACTCGCTCTTGCCGCTGTAGGCGAAGCGCACGCGTCCCGCTTCGACGCCCTTAATGAACTTGGACTTGGCGTAGTTCTCCGGCTCGTTGCGGCTGTGTGTGAGCGCGCCGCCGGTCTTGCCGAAGGTCGCGCCCAGATCGCTGATGACATAGTGAAGCTCGGGCTGAGCGTCCGCTCCTTTGACCGAAAGGATTTGGTTATTCTCGTCTTTCAAGTCCCAGTTATTGAGCAGAGCCATCAGGATCACCAGCCCCTTGAACTCCTTAGTCGCTGAGAGCGGGTTCTGCTTCCAACTCCAGATGCCCAGCCTTTTGACATCTTCGGGACGCGCCTCGAAACGCGCGTCTGCGAAGCCGTCTCCCTGGCAGCGCGGCACGTCCTTGCGCGGTTTGGCTGCGCCCGGAATCCGTACGCACGGCACAAGGTAATTCAACTCCGTCACATAGCCGAGCGCCGAGACAAGGCGCACGGCGGCCGTCTCTGGCCGCGCCTCGTTGCCGACCTTGACGACCCAACTGCGCCCCGCGCCGTCTTTGACGTGATACTTCACGGAGTAGCCCGTCTGCTCGTCGCGCACGTAGGTAATCTTTGACAAGTCAGGCTTGAGCGCGTCGCCGCCTTTGACTGCGAGAAGGTTTTGGCTTGAGATGTCGCCGGGGTCGCGCCACAGGACTGGCTGCCCCGTCGGCTGCTGCTCCTGCTCCCGCGCGGATTTCTCCTGAGCGGTGGGGACGACCGCCGAAAGAGAGAGAAGCAGGCCCAGGCCCAGAATAACTGCTGCGTAGATTCTGCTCTGTTTGTACATCGTTCTCCTTTCAACCGGCTCGGGCCGCCTGTCCGAGAGCGCGCCGCCGCCTTCACAGCTTTGTGATTAGGAACATTAATAGGTTACACTCAATGGTACTGATTCTATTATTTAACACTTCTTGTGTATCGGCAAATGTTGGGCGATGCTTATATACTGACGGCTATGCCTTATTAGCCTGTAATGACGATTAAGAAACAGACTCCTCAAAGCGTGCCGCCCGCGAGCGGCCAGGGCACCATTACCGCGCCGGTTGATCTCAACGACCTGAGACCGCTGCTGCTCAATCGTGAGCTGAGCCTGATTGAGTTCTACCGCCGCGTGCTCGAAGAGGCGCTGGACAGGACACAGCCGCTACTTGAGCGCCTCAAGTTCCTCTCCATACTCGCCTCCAACCTGGACGAGTTTTTCATGATCCGCGTCTCGGGGCTCAAGGAGACTTCCGACGAAGGGGTGACGGAGTTGTCGCCGGACGGCATGACCCCCGGCGGCCAGTTGAAGGAGATCAGAAGTCGTCTGCTCGGGCTTTTGGAAGAGCAGGTGCGCTGCTGGAAGAGCGACGTTCTCCCTGGCCTTGAGCAGAGCGGGATTTCCGTCTCGCCCTACGACGCGCTCTCCGAGCCGGAAAAGGAGAGCCTCAATCAATTCTTCAGGCGGCGCATATTCCCCATACTCACGCCGCAGGCCATAGACCAGGGCCACCCGTTTCCTTACATCTCGGGCCTGAGCCTCAACCTCGGCCTGATGGTCGGGCCCGTGCGCGCGCACGGCATCACGCAATCTCTGACGGGCAAGCCAGACCCGCGCTTTACGCGCATCAAGATTCCGCCGCTCGTCCCCCGCCTCGTCCCCGTCGGAGAAGGCCGGTCGAAGTTCGTCCTCGTCGAAGAGCTGGTCGCAGCCAACGTCTCGACGCTCTTCCCGAGAATGCATCCGGGCCCGTGCTACGCATTTCGCGTCACGCGCGACGCGGACGTGGAAATCCGCGAGGACGAGGCCGGAGACCTCCTGCGCGTGATGGAGCAGACGCTACGGAAAAGGCGCTTCGGCTCGCCCATCCGTCTTGAGGTCGCGGCGGGGATGCCGCGAGAGATGATAAGCCTGCTGGTCAAGGAGCTTGAGCTGACGGACGAAGACGTGTACAGGATTGATGGGCCACTGGATATGACCGGCCTGATGTCGCTCTATCAATTAGAGAGACCTGAGCTGAAGGACAAGCCTTTCACGCCGACCATACCTCCCGCTCTCAAGCGCCCCCAGCCCATCTTCGACATCATCAAAGAGCGAGACGTGCTCCTTCACCATCCCTTTCATTCTTACAACGCCGTCATTGACTTCATTAAGGCAGCCATCGAAGACCCGGAAGTCGTGGCCATCAAGATCTGTTTGTACCGCACGGGCAAGAACTCGCCGATCCCGGGGATGCTCGTGGAGGCGAGCGAGCGCGGCAAACAGGTCACAGTGCTGGTGGAGCTGAAGGCACGCTTCGACGAGGAGAATAACATCGAATGGGCCAAGCACCTGGAAGAGTCCGGCGTGCACGTCGTCTACGGGCTGGTCGGTCTTAAAACCCACTGCAAGGTCACGCTGGTCGTCAGGAATGAAGCGGAGGGCCTGCGCCAGTACGTGCACGTAGCGACGGGCAATTACAATCCTGTCACCTCTGCGCTCTACACAGACTTGGGAATGCTCACGGCGGATGAGGCGATAGGCGCGGACGCCACAGACCTCTTCAATTACCTGACAGGCTTTTCGCGGCAGAAGGAGTACCGCCGCCTGATGGTCGCGCCCGTCAATCTGAGAGAGAGCTTTCTCTCCCTCATCGATCGCGAGCGAGATCATGCCCGCGCAGGCCGCCCGGCCCGCATCATCGTGAAGATCAACAGGCTCGTTGACGTGAAGATTGTACGCGCGCTCTACGAAGCGTCGCAGGCAGGGGTGGCGATAGATTTAATCGTGCGCGGCATCTGCATACTCAAACCCAATGTGCCGGGCCTGTCGGAAACGATCAACGTCCGCAGCATCGTCGGCCGCTTCCTCGAACACAGCCGCATCTACTACTTCGCCAACGGCGGCGACTCGGACGTTTACACCGGAAGCGCCGACTGGATGCCGCGCAACTTCGACCGCCGCATAGAGGTCGTCGCGCCCATTAAAGACGCGAACATGAAGAAGTACTTGGTGAATGAAGTGCTCGCCACCTACCTGAGAGACAACGTGAAGGCGCGGCGACTGCTGAGCGACGGCAGATATGTGCCCGTCGAGGTCAAGCCGGGCGAGGCGCGCATCAACAGTCAGGAATATTTCATCGGCACATAGACCGAGCGAGCGCCGGTTCGCGAAGGAGCCGAGGAGCTTCGCTCTTCAAAACCTGAAGAGCGGCGTCTTATTCTTCTTAAGCCGCTCCCACTTCGCCTTCTGCGCGCGGTCAAGCTCGCTCGGCAGCGTCTCTACGGGAATGTTGGTCTCGGCGCAGAACATGCGCCAGAGCATAAAGCGCGGGTCTAGGCGGCCCGTATCGAGCGAGACAGCGCCCTGGCCAGCCTCTTGCTCCTCGCCCGAGACGCCCCGCAGGAGCTTATCCATCAGCCTGTGCAGGCGCTCAAAATCTACAGGCTTTCTGAAGTAACCGTTGACGCCCGCCGCTTCGGCCCTCTGCCTGAAATCTTCCGAGTCGAACGCCGACAGGATGACCACCGGCACATCGCGTATCTCCGCCTGCTGGCGGATGAGGCGCGTGGCTTCGAGGCCGTCAAGTTTCGGCATCGCTATGTCCATGAGGATTAACTGCGGAGAGGCCAGGAGCGCGACCGCCACGGCGTCCTCGCCGTTCGTGGCCGTGATGACGCGAAAGCCCATCTCCTGCACGGCGAGGCTGATGACGACGAGGTTGTCGTTCTGATCGTCTACGACCAGGACTTTCTTCCCTTCCATTTCGGGCAGGGCGCGCGATGGCTCTCTTTTTCCTTCAAACGGCGCTCACTTCGCGGCGGCCATACTTTTCTTCCGCTGGTTCATGAGGACGCCGGAGTCAACTGTCTCGCCCGTGCGCGAGATGACCTGGAAGTGCAGCTCGTTCTTGGCGATTTCGATGAGCATGAAGGACAAGTCCTTGTCGAATGCCTTCTCGGTGAGCGGCGAGCCACGCTTTACGTCACCGCTTCTCAGTTTCCCGCCCGCGCCCGAGATGAAGTAGTAGATGCCCTTCTGCGGCTTGATGCGCTCGTAGAAATGCTCGTGCCCGGCAAAGACCACGTTCACGCCGTACTTGAGGAACAGCGGCTCGACCACCTCGCGCAGCTCAGTCTCGGAGCCGTGCTTGCCGCCCGAAGAGTATGGCGGGTGATGGAAGAAGGCTATCTTCCATTCCGAGTCGTCCTTCGAGAGCTGCTCTTCGAGCCATTTCAACTGCTTGGCGTCCATGTAATTGCTGTTCAGGGAGTAGAAGGCGACGTTCCCCTTCTTGAAGCGATAATACTCCTCGCCGTTCATGTTGAAGTTCTCGTAGAAGCGCTGGTTCGACTCGTCGTGATTGCCGAGCGTGGCGTAGAACTTCACCTTCTGGTCGAGTAGTCGCTGGTAAGGGATTTCAAACTTCTTCTTATAGTCCTCAGCCTTCTCGCCCTTGTAGAGATTGTCGCCCATCATCAGGACAAACTCGAACGGGTAGACCTGCCGGTACTGCGTCATCAGGTCTGCAACCTGGTACTGCTCTTTGCCGCCGGTTCCGGTATCGCCGATGACTACGAAGCGCACGGAGCCTTCCTTCATCGGCAGGCTAAGACGAAGAGGGGCGCTGGCCGCCGCGCTGGTCTTAGAGCCGGATGTGGAGTAGCTCTGGCCGAAAGAGTCCTGCCGGAGCGCGCCGAAGGCGAGCGCGGCGATGATGAGCATCAGGCCGAGGTTGCGTCTCATGTTTACCTCCACGATTACCTCACAGGGTTCGCGCCCGACTACGGCACGGCGTCGAGCATGTAGTCAATAATCAATCCGTTCTCCCTATCTACGAGCAGCATGTTTCGACCGACGAAGCGATACTTCACCTGCTTGGGCAGTTGCGGCAGCTTCAGCAGCAGCGTCGGCGGCATCTCAAGCAACTCTTCGCTCTCCGGGTAAGGGTAATTGACCCTGAGCGGGATGGCCTTTGTGTCCGCTTCGACGAGCACAGTCTTGCGTAGCTCCTGGCGGTCTGTTCCCTTGAACTCTCGCTTGATCGTCGCGCGGATAAGCGCGGCGGCCTCGGGCGTGAAGATGTCGCCGCGCTTCGCGCCGCTTCTGGCAGCCCGCACTATCTCCTGAAAAGTCGTCTTATGTTTTTCGATCTGCTCGGGTGTGGCATCCTGCGAGAGCTTGGGCAGCTTGCCTTCCAGACTCTCGCGCAGCTTCACGTACTCTTTCACGCGCGCCTCGAATGTCGCGACCACCTGCTTGTCCCCAGGCGAGAGACCGGCCTGCGGCCCCTGGTTCTGGGCGAACGCGGGGATGGCTGTAGACAAGGCAGGGGAGAAGGCCAGGCAGAGCGCGACGGCTGCGCTGATTGAAAGAATGGCGCTTAAGAGAGTGTTCCGTTTCATCGCCCAATCGCAATTGCAAACGAGATGCCAGCTAAAGCTCGCCGCGCCTGTCGGTTGCGCCGGTCGCTTAGGCGCTTGAAGGGCAAAAAGATACGGCGATACGGGCGAAGGGACGTGCGCCGTGCCGCGCCTGCACACCGGACGCTTGTAAGACAATCCAGGGGCCCGGACTGTACGCGTGTTGCGAGGAGGTCTCGCGCCCCGTCCGCCGGCAGGTGAAAAGTGTTTGATAATCAAATAGAAGAGGACTGCCGTGAGGCGTCCATTTCTGAGGACGGGCTTGTATTTTGATAATACAGTAAGGGCGGCATCCGAAAATACTACGATTCAATCCCCTATCGGCTAAGCTTATGAGCTTTTTGAGTTTAAGTGCGAGCGCCTGCCCGACGCGCCCGGCTCTCACCGGACTGGCACGGCACGCGCATGTGTATGTCTGAGGCTCCGCAGCACAGGGTCGAGGAGGAATCTTTGATGCGCGCACGACCGAGCATGAGTTTGATGGCTCTTCTATTGACACTCGTTTTATCCCCCCAGCCGCAAGCCCTCGGGCAGAAAGAAGGAAAGATAAAAGACGGGTCGGCCCCGCGCCTGCTGTGGCGCGACCCCGGCCAGGTCTCCGAGCGCGACCTGACCTACGGGCCGGGCTCGCCCGAGCTTGCGCCGGCAGCCCCCTTCACCTTCATCGAAGAGGACAAGGGCGGCGAGTCTCCGAAGTTCGAGGTCGCGGACGCGCGCGGAGTCGAGTGGACGGTCAAGCTCGGCGAAGAGGCGCAGAGCGAGACCGTCGCCACGCGAATCGTCTGGGCCGTCGGCTACTTTGCCGAGGAGGCTTACTACTTCGACAAGGTGCAGATTGAGGGGATGAAGCGCCTGTCACGCGGGCGCGAGTACACCCTGGGAAACACCGTACGCGGCGCGCGCTTCGAGCCCAAGCGCGAGGAACTCAAGCGTGGGCCCACCTGGGGCTGGCACAAGAACCCTTTCGAGAAGACCAGGGAGCTGAGCGGGCTCAAGGTGCTGATGATCCTGCTCAACAATTTCGACGCGCGCGAGGCCAATAACCGCGTCATCTACGCGGACTCGCCCGACGGCGGGCGCGAGGCACGCTATTACGTCACCGATCTCGGCGCGACGCTCGGGCGGGCGGGCGGCCTCGGAGGCAGGCGAACTAAAAACAGCCTGGAGGATTTCCTCTCGACCAGGTTCGTGCGCGGCGTTGACGACGGCGTGGTGGAGTTTGATTACGACACGCGCCCGCGCGGCCTCGGCCACCTGGCCGTCCTTCACCCTTTCTATTACCGTGGCCAGGTGAAGAAGGAGAAGGTCATGCGCGGGCTGCCGATAGAGCATGTGCGCTGGATCGGCTCACTGCTCGCACAATTGACGGACGAGCAGCTTCGGAGCGCGTTCCGCGCGGCGAACTACGACGAGGCGACGACCGAAGCTTACGTCCGCGCCTTGCGCGAGCGCATCAGCCAGATCGCAAACCTGTGAGGCCAAAACTTTCCGCGACGCGCGCGAAGCTCAACGTCAAACAGCTCTTCTACTGCTTAGTGCCGCTTGCAGGCTGGGACGGATACCAGTTGAGCAAGCGCACCTCTATGGGCTCGCCTTTGAGCGCCGCTTTGAACTCTTCCGGATTCTGTCCTCTGTAGTGGTACGGGTAGACGACCCTGGGCCTGAAGGCTTTGACGCACTCGGCCGCCTCCGACGGCGGCATGGTATAGGGCAGGTTCATCGGGATGAAGGCTATGTCTATGTTCTTCAGCGCGCGCATCTCCGGCGTGCATTCCGTATCGCCGGCGATATAGACGCGCTTCGCGCCGAGCGTGAGGATGTAGCCGTTGCCGCGCCCCTTCGTGTGGAAGAGCTGTCCCGGCGAAGGGCCGCGCTGAAGGTTGTACATGGGCACGGCCTCTATAGAGATGCCAGCCACAGTCTTGGTCTCGCCGTTAGCCATTACCGTCGCGTTCTCGATCTTCTCGGCAGCGGCAGCGGGCGCGACCACCGGCGCTCCCTGTTTACGAAGCCGCGCGATTGCCGCAGGGTCTAGGTGATCCTGATGAATGTCCGTGACGAGGATGAGGTCTGCCTGTTTGGCCGCAGAGTAGTCGCCCTGGCTCGTAGGGTCAACGTGAATCACTTTGCCGCCGAACTCAATCTGCAAGCTCGCGTGCGTGATCGGAGTGATGGTGAGATCGCCTTCCCTTGAAACGGCGGGCGGCGCTGTGGAGGTGTTGGTCGTCTGCGCCTGCGGCGAGGCGACGGGCGAGGCTGCGGGCGATGTTTGTGGCGCGGCGTTCTGGTTCTGCGCGGACGGCGCAGCACAGCCCACGATCAGAAACAGGGCTGACATTAAGAATAGCAGCGCGCCTATCTTCGCATCGCCTCCGCGCCCTGAAAGTTTCCGCTTCCTCGGCTCGCCATTGGTACGCATCGATTCGCCTCCGTTGCGGGACTGCTGTTCGTATGAAACTTTCATGCGGTGGATTTCAAAGCCTGGTCGCCCTGGGCCTCGACCTTCCAGGCGCTCGCCTCGTCGAGCAGTCGCAGAGAGGTTTCGTCCAATTCAAGCTCGGTGGCTTTCATCAAATCGTCCAGTTGCTCAAGGCTGGTGGCGCTGGCTATGGGCGCTGTGACGGAGGGGCGCGCGATGAGCCATGCGAGGGCTACCTGCGCTGGTGTCGCCTGCTGCCGCCCGGCGACTGCATCCAGCGCGCCGAGGATGCGCAGGCCGCGGTCGTTGAGATACTTTTTCACGACGCCGCCCCCGCGCGCGCTCTTACCCAGATCGCTTTCCGAACGATACTTGCCCGAAAGAAAACCGCTCGCCAGCGAGTAGTAGTTGATGACGCCGACCCTCTTTTCCAGGCACAAAGGTTCCAGCTCGGCCTCGAACGCCTCGCGGTCATAGAGGTTGTACAAGGGTTGCAGGCTCTCATACCTCGGCAAGCCATTGCGCTCGCTCGTGACCAAAGCTTCTTCGAGTCTTTGCGCGCTGTAATTCGATGCTCCGATGGCCCTGACTTTGCCCTGCCGGATAAGCTCGGCGTAAGCTTCGAGCGTCTCTTCGAGCGGCGTCCGGGGATCGTCCTGGTGCGACTGGTAGAGGTCTATGTAGTCGGTCTGCAAGCGGCGCAAAGAGTCTTCGGCCGAGCGCAGGATGTAAGATTTCGCGAGCCCTTTTTGCCCTCGCATCTCCATCCCGACTTTCGTGGCGAGGATGACTGCCCTGCGCTTGCCGCTGCGCTTGAGCCAGCGGCCGATGATGGTTTCGGATTCGCCGCCCTGATTGCCCGGAGCCCAGGACGAATACGTGTCCGCCGTGTCTAAGAGGTTAAAGCCTGCGGAGACGAACGCGTCCAGCAGCTTGAAAGAAGTCTGCTCGTCGGCAGTCCATCCGAAGACGTTGCCGCCAAAGGCGAGCGTCGCTATTTCCAGTTCAGAGTTTCCGAGCCGCCGTTTTTTCATCACTCATCTCCCTCAAAGACCCTCACAATGTCTTCATGTCTATCACGAAGCGGTATCGCACGTCGCCTTTCACCGTCCGCTCGTAAGCCTCTTCGATACGCTCGATGGCGATTACTTCCACGTCCGAGGTGATGCCTTTCTCGGCGCAGTAATCGAGCATCTCCTGCGTCTCGCGGATGCCGCCGATTGAAGAGCCCGCGAGCCTTCGCCTGTTCGCAAGCAGGGAGAAGGCTTGAAGCTCTGCCGGCTTGTCCGGCAATCCGACGAGCACCATCGTCGCGTCTCTGCGCAGCAGGTTCAGATACATGTTCAGGTCGTGCGGTGCGCTCACCGTGTCGAGGATGAAATCGAACTTTGCGGCGAGCGGCGCGAGGTTCTGCGCCTCTCTGGTGACGACGAAATGGTGCGCCCCCAGTTTAGCGGCGTCCGCTTCCTTAGCCCTGGACGTGCTGAAGACTGTGACCTCCGCGCCCATCGAGGCGGCCAGCTTCACGCCCATGTGGCCCAATCCGCCCAGGCCCACTACGCCTACGCGCTGGCCCGCGCCGACGTTGAAATGTCTGAGCGGCGAATAGGTAGTAATCCCCGCGCACAGAAGCGGCGCGACTTCCGCGAGCGGAAGATCGGGAGAGACCTTGAGAGTGTAGTTCTCATCCACGACTATCTGAGAGGAGTAGCCCCCGTAGGTCGGCGTCTTTTCGTCCTTCTCGGTTCCGTTGTAGGTGGCGACCGTATGGTTTTCGCAATACTGCTCCTCTCCGTCCTTGCAGTTGTCGCAGACCCGGCAAGAGTCCACGAAGCAGCCGACGCCGGCCACGTCCCCCTCCTTGAAACGTGTGACTGAGGGGCCCACCCTTTTCACCCGCCCGACTATCTCGTGGCCCGGAACCATCGGGTAAGCGGAGTTGCCCCATTCGTTGCGCGCCTGATGTATGTCCGAGTGACAGACGCCGCAGTAGAGTATTTCGATCAGCACGTCATGCTCGCCCGGCTCTCTGCGCTCGAAGTTGAAAGGCTCAAGCCTGGCCGTCGGCCCCGTCGTGGCGTACCCGCGTGTCTTTAACACTTCTCGATTCTCCTGAAAAATTTTTATTGAAGATAGTCGTACTACTATCCAAATCATCTGTCAAACGAGCAACGAAACTGTGCCTTCGGAGGTGGGCCAAGCCCGTGCCAATCCATAACGTTTATGGATGTCGGAAACAGTGCCTTCAGGCCGTCACGGACAGACCAAAAATCCAGCATTATCGAGTGTGGAACGCATATTGCCGTGTAGTTCGCGGGAATCAGTCTGGATTCGTGAGCCAGGGTTGAGGAATTAGAGGAGAGAAAGTAATGAAAGTCAGTTATTTCAGGCGAATGGCTCTTGTGTCGGCCATCGGCGCTCTGTCACTGCTTGGGGCAAGCGGCGTGACCTACGCGCAGGGCCGAGGGCAGGAGAGACGAGAGCAGCGCCAGCAGGAGCGCGCACAAAGGCAACAGAGTCGTGAGCAACAGCGCGCAGACCAGCAGCAGGCGCGCCAGGCCGAATGGCAGCAACGCCAACAACAGAGAGATCAACAGCAGCAAGTGTGGCGGCAGCAGCAGCGCACCCAGCAGGAACAACAGCGCCAGGCCGAGCGCCAGCAAAGGGCCCTGGAGCAACAGCAGCGACAGGAGCAGATACGCTCTGCTCAGGAGCGCCAGCGGCAGCGAGTCGAACAGCAGCAGCAGATCATTCAGCAGCGTCAACAGGCCCAGCAGCAGCGCGTCTGGCAACAGCAGCAGCAAAGACGCGTCTGGGAGCAGCGCCGCGACGCACGCTCCGACCAGCAGGCCGCGCTCATACAGCAACAGCGCCTAGCTCAGTATCGCCAGCAGATGATCGAGCGGCAGCGATTGGCCCAGCAGCGCGAGCGAATACTACAGCAGCAGCGCCGTCTGGCGCAGTATCGCTACCAGCAGCGATACCTTGAGCGCCTGCGCCAGGATCAGATTCGCTTACAGAACTCGCGCTATTACGATTACGCTCCGAACTATCGCTACCAGCGTGGCGGCCGTTACTACGAGACGAGCCAGTACGGCGCGGAGATGTTGAGGCAGGCCGTCAATTACGGTTACGAAGAGGGCTATCGCGCAGGGCTCGCCGACCGTGAAGACGGCTGGAGAGGTGCGAGCTACCAGGACTCTTATGCCTACCAGGATGCGACCTACGGATATAACGGCTACTATGTCTCGCTGGACGAGTACCGCTACTATTTCCGCGAGGGCTTCCGCAGAGGCTACGAGGACGGCTACTACAGCCGCTCACAGTATGGCCGCTATTCCAACGGCACGGCCAACATCCTGAGCGCCATCCTGCAACAGATACTCAACCTTCAGCTTTTCTAAGGGGCAAGCTCTTAAGAGCCGAAAAGGGCCCGGCCCTCTCTTTCCTTACAGAGAAAGAGGGCCGGGCCTCTTCGCGCCTAGTCGCTCCGGCGAGATTTCTTGTAGTGGTTAATCAATCCGTTGGTCGAAGCGTCATGCGTCGTCACAGGCCCCTCTTGCTTCAGCTCCGGCAGTATGGCTTTCGCCAACTGCTTGCCCAACTCCACGCCCCACTGGTCGAACGAGTTGACGCGCCAGATTATCCCCTGCACGAAGATCTTGTGTTCGTAGAGCGCGATCAAAGAGCCGAGCGTGCGCGGCGTGAGCTTCCGGAACATGATCGAGTTCGTCGGCCTGTTGCCCGCAAATACTTTGTGCGGCAGCAGGCGCTCCAACTCCTCGCCCCGGAGCCCCGAGGCTTCCAGCTCCGAGCGCACCTCCTCTGCCGTCTTGCCTTTCATCAAGGCTTCGGTCTGCGCAAAGAAGTTCGAGAGAAGTATCTGGTGATGTTGGCCCACGGGGTTCTGCGTCTCGACGGGCGCGAGGAAATCGCACGGGATGAGTTTCGTCCCCTGATGAATCAGTTGATAAAAGGCATGCTGGCCGTTCGTGCCCGGCTCGCCCCAGATGACGGGGCCCGTAGAGCAGCCCGTGGGCTCGCCGTCGCGGTTGACGCTCTTGCCGTTGCTCTCCATGTCGCCCTGCTGGAAGTAGGCCGGGAAGCGGTGCAGGTATTGATCGTAGGGCAGGATGGCATGGCTCTCAGCGCCGAAGAAGTTGTTGTACCAGATGCCCAGGAGGGCGAGGATGACGGGCATGTTCTCTGTAAACGGCGCGCTGCGAAAGTGTTCGTCCATCCGGTGCGCGCCTTCGAGCAACTGCTCGAAGTTGTCCATGCCAATATAGACGGCGATTGATAATCCTATCGCAGACCAGAGCGAGTAGCGCCCGCCGACCCAGTCCCAGAACTCGAACATATTCGCGGTATCTATGCCGAAGGCGGCGACGGCCTCCGCATTTGTAGAGAGCGCGACGAAGTGCTTGGCGACAGCCCCTCCGTCACCGGCCCTTTCCATGAACCATTCTTTGGCCGTCTGCGCGTTCGTAATTGTCTCCTGCGTCGTAAAGGTCTTGGAGGCGACGATGAAGAGCGTCGTCTCGGGACTGAGGGCTTTGAGAGTTTCGACGATGTGCGTGCCGTCCACGTTGGAGACGAAATGGACGCGAAGCTCCGGCTGGCCGTAAGGCTTCAAAGCTTCCGTGACCATCACGGGCCCGAGGTCTGAGCCGCCGATGCCGATGTTGACGATGTCCGTGATCGCGCGGCCCGTGTAGCCCTTCCAGGCTCCGCTGCGGACGGCTTCGGTGAACTGCCTCATGTGCGAGAGCACGCCGTTGACATCGGGCATCACGTCGCGCCCGTCAACGAAGACGGGCCTGTTCGAGCGGTTGCGCAGGGCCGTGTGCAGGACTGCGCGGCGCTCCGTGCTGTTGATCTTCTCGCCCGTGAACATCCGCTCGATCCAGGTCTTCAGCTCCGCCTGCTCCGCCAGATCGAGCAGCAATCTGACGGTCTCTTCCGTGATGCGGTTCTTGGAATAGTCGAGCAGGATGTCGTCCACGCGCAGCGAGAAACGGCCGAAGCGTTCGGGGTCTTGCGCGAACAGGTCGCGCATGTGAAGCGGCGCAATCGCCTCTTGATGAGCGGCCAGAGCTTGCCAGGCCGGGTATTCTTTCGGTGTTATCATCTGAATGTGAACCTCTCGGAGACAGAGATAATCAGAGCGCGTTTAAGAAGGCCACCAGGTCGGCCCGCTCCTCGTCCGTGAAGACGAAGCCGAAGTGCTTCTCGTAGTGGCGCACTACGTCTTCGAGCGTCGCGGCGATCCCGTTATGAAAGTAGGGAGCGCGCGCCGCCAGGGCCCTCAGCGTCGGCGTCTTGAAGAGCCCCAAATCCTCCCATCGCCCCGTGACGTTGCCGAGCCCGGCGTCGGTCAACTGTATGGTCTCGCCCGTGCGTTTGTTGCGAAAGGTGTAGAGCGGCAAATCCGGCGTGCGCGCTTCCGCAGAAGCCGTGCGGATGTCGAAGAGAGCGTTGCCGAAGTTTGTGCCGTTGTTGGCAGAGTTGTGGCAGACGCGGCAACTGCGATGGCTGACGTTGGTGCTGTTGAATATCCGCTCGCCTCGGGCGATCTGCGCGCGCAGCGGATTGGCATCGTTAGCCCAGGCGCTAAAGAGATTAAATCCGCCGCGAGCCTTAGACATGCCCGCCAGGGCTTCGGGCCCACCCTGCGCGCCGTCCGCGTTCGTTGGCCCGACGCCCTCCACCGTGAGCTGCGCCGTGAAGAGCGAGCTTTCAAAATCAACCATCTCGTTGATGACTTCCGCCGGAGCAGGCGGCCCCTGAAGAGCACCCGTCACGAGGCGCTCGGTCTGGTTGGTGAGCCCTGCGTGCTGGTCTGGGAGGGCCGTGTTCGCGCCGTCCCAGTTGACCGTCACGCTGCCCAGCGGGAAGTTGATCGTCGGCATGGAGCGCCGCCAGTGGACTAGCCGGTCGAGGTTGGCGTAGCCGTGCGGGTCATCCACGGCTATGAGTTCCCACTCGGCGTCTGCGCGCGGAGGGCCGCCCCTGCGAAAGAGGCCCCGGGTCAGAAGCATGCTGTAGGCCGCGCGCCGCGCCTCCACCGTCGAGACATCCATCTCGGGATTGTTGGCGTCGAGCGCGCTGAAGACCGGATGCTTACCATCGCTTTCATCAAAGAGGCGTTGCAGCGTGGCGGGCGTGATGCTCCAAGCCTCCTCCGGGATATGGCACGTCGCGCAGCTCTGGCCGTTCGCGCCCTGTGCCCGGAAGAACTGGCCCGTGAGATTGACCGCGCCCTGTGTGCTGAATGTCGCGGCCTCTCCGCTCGCGTTACGTATGGGCTGGTTATTGGAGAGGGAGCCCTGAAACTTCGAGGCGGACGGCGAGAAGCGCCGCGACCGCAGGTAGTATGCGAGCCCCAGCGCCAGCCCCGTGATCGCAACCAGGGCGAGCGCCACCGCTATCCGAAGGCCGAGACTGCGCGAGCTAAATCTCTTCATCCGAAATGTCCTCATCTTCTCCGGCAAGGAAAGCTCGCTCAGCCTCCCCGGCAGACCTTGCATGCCATAGCTTCGCGTAGATGTCTTTGTTGATGAAAGACCTGCTATACATCCTATCGACGTAGAGAGTGCCGCGCAGGTGGTCAATCTCATGCTGAAGGATGCGGGCGTACCACCCCTGGGCTTCGATGACGTGTGCCTCGCCGCGTTCATTCAGGCACTCGACCTTCACGGACGTTGCGCGTGGCACTAAGGCAACGTATCCGTCAACGCTCAAACATCCCTCGAAGAAAGTTGCCGTCGCGGACTCGTCCAGCTCTATCACCGGGTTGATGATGACTTGGAACGGGACGCTCCTGCGCCCCCGTTCGGCGAGGACGTGCGGCGGCAGCATTTTCTGATACTCGCTTGTGTCCTCTATGACGGCGAGCTGCACTGCCTCGCCGACCTGCGGCGCGGCCAGGCCCACCCCCGGAGCATCCCTCATGGTCTCGCGCATCAACTCTATGAGCTGCTGAATCGCAGGGCTCTTGATCTCTTCAGGCGCGAGCGGGCGCGCTGCTCGCCTCAGCACCGGCTCCCCGGCCTGGCAAATTTTCAGCTTCACGTCCAGCTCCTCCGAGTCGCCCGCGCGCATGCCCAGAGCGCGGGTCGAGAGGCAGGGTTAAGGGTTGGCTGCGGGATGGGCCGCCTGAACTCCTCCGTAAAGCGCCCGTCTACCCTGATGCTGAAGGAGAGCCCTGCGGCCGGGTCGCTGCCGTGAAACTGGTTGACCGTGTCGAACCATGCGGAGTAGGACTCGACGTACTTCCGTTCGCCCGTCCTGTGATTGAGCACGTAGAAGGGCTTCTTCAGATTCGTGCGGAACCAGACGAACTCGTGGCAGAGTTCCGGGTGCAGGTGGTCTCTGTGCGCGGGGACGATTGTGCCCACGTCGTCGTAGATGATGAGCATCCGCCCCGTGGCTTCAAAGGGCAGCGTCTCTATGAAGTCCATCAGCTCTGAGAATTCGGCGGCCTCGGGTGTGCGCGCCCACAGTTCAGGCTTGTCCAAGTCCAGGTAGTCGTAAGGCACACCCGGCTTCGTCCTCGTCAGCCAGACCTCTCTGGAGCCGGGCGTCTCCGGGGTGGAGGAATCAAGCCGGTGCAGGTTCAGGAAGGAGTCTTCCCTTCTTCTACCGATGTGCCGCCTGATGCCCTCTGCAATGTAGCCGTCGAGCGCCTGAAGCCGCGCAACGTCCAGAAACTCGTCGAGAGATTTGTAGCAAGGGTAAGTGATCTCGGGGTCTACATCAAACCCTACCATCCCGGTGTCATCCATCTGCGCTTTCACGAGAGAAGTTCCTTTCCGTATCAATCTCTATATCCTTACTCCGGTGCTGGGGCTGTGTTGCTTTGAAGATTATCAGAAGATGGGTCTGTTCTGTATGGAAAAACTGTTCTTAATGATATGTTCTGATAAGACTAGCAAGAAGATGCATCATGGCGAACATCATCAGGCCGCCTTGCGACGAAGGCGTCATCGAGTCCGGTGCTGCGGCTGCACCGTGCGCTAAGGCCGAGGGCCGCTGGATACTCGCGGCAACCATTCTCGGGTCGAGCATGGTCTTTATTGACGGCACGGTCGTCAACGTCGCCCTGCCGTCGCTTCAGGATAACCTCGATGCGAGTGTCGTTGACGTGCAGTGGGTTGTCGAAGCCTACGCGCTCTTTCTCGCGGCGCTGCTTCTCGCCGGAGGCTCGCTCGGCGATCATTTCGGGCGGAGGCGTATTTATGGCATCGGCGTCGCGCTCTTCGCTCTGGCTTCCGTATGGTGCGGACTCGCGCCTGACATCAATCAGTTGATTATCGCGCGCGCCGTCCAGGGAATCGGCGGCGCGCTGCTGGTTCCGGGCAGTCTGGCGATCATCAGTGCTTCTTTTAAGACTGAAGAGCGTGGGCGGGCCATCGGAACATGGTCAGGGTTCACGGCCATCACCTCTGCGGTCGGGCCCGTCACGGGCGGCTGGCTGATAGAAAACCTCTCCTGGCGTGCCATCTTTTTCATCAACGTCCCGCTGGCTCTCATCGTGCTGGCGCTGGTGTTCCTGCACGTGCCGGAGAGCCGCGATGAGAAAGAGACTGCGGGCCTGGATTGGTTGGGAGCCGTGCTGGCAACCATCAGTCTCGGCGCAATAGTATATGGACTGATCGAGTCGTCTCGCCTCGGATTCAAGCATCCGGCGATTCTCACTGCTCTCGCCTGCGGCGTCATGACAACAATACTGTTTCTTATTCTCGAAGCCCGCAAGCGAGAGCCCATGCTGCCGCTCAGGTTGTTTCGTTCGCGTAATTTCAGCGGGGCTAATCTGCTGACGCTTTTCCTGTACACTGCGCTGAGCGGGTGTCTCTTCTTTTTCCCTCTCAACCTTATTCAAGTGCAGGGCTACACGGCGACGGCCGCCGGGGCCGCCCTGCTTCCCTTCGTCCTCTTGATGTTTTCTCTCTCTCGCTGGTCGGGCGGGTTAGTCAAGCGTTACGGGGCGAAGATTCCGCTGGTCATCGGGCCCATGATAGCCGCCCTCGGGTTTGCTCTGTTCATGTTGCCGAGCGTTGGCGGTATCTACTGGACGACCTTCTTTCCGGCGGTCGTCGTGCTCGGGCTCGGCATGGCTGTGAGCGTTGCTCCGCTCACGACGACCGTGATGAGCGCGGTGAAAGAGAACCGGGCCGGGATCGCTTCGGGAATCAATAATGCCGTCTCGCGCGCGGCCGGGTTGCTTTCGGTCGCAGTGCTCGGCATAGTCATGCTGCACGCTTTCAACAGCTATCTTGACAAGCGTCTGGCGACGCTCAATCTCTCGCCCGAAGCCGAGCAAACGCTCGACGGGCAGCGCGCCAAGTTGGCCGGAGCGGAACTGCCTGAAAACCTCGATTCAGCGTTAAGGGGATCAACAGAACAGGTCATTGACGAAGCCTTCGTTTATGGCTTCCGCCGTGTGATGGCCGTCGCTATCGTGCTGGCGCTCATGAGCGCGTTGAGTGCATGGTTAATAATCGAAGGCAAAGCGACTGAATGACCGCTCGCTCGCGTCATCTCCGTAGAGCTTGGCTGCGCTCTTCAGGGATAACGCACGACTACCGGGCCAGTCTCCGGTAAGGGGATGAATTCCGTCTCTTCCGGCACGGGCGCGAAGCGACCCATTTTCCAATCATCCTTAGCCTGCTCGATGCGCTCGCGTGAACTGGAGACGAAGTTCCGCCAGATGTGGCGCTTCCCGTCCAATGGCTCACCGCCCAGGAGCATCAAGCGGGTAGGAACCGACGCCTGCGCGCCGAGCGTCAGTTCCTCTTCCGGCTTGAAGATGAGTAGCTGCCCGGCCTTGAAAGTGACATCCTCTGTGAGGAGTTTGATCGAGCCTTCGACGACGTAGGCCGCGCGCTCCTCGTAATCGGAACCGAGAGACGCGCGCCTCCTTCCAGCCCGACCTCAGCGTAGAACATCTCCGAGAATGTCTCGACAGGCGAGCGCGCACCGTGAAGCGACCCGCAGATGAGTCGCACTCGCTTGCCCTCTGCCTAGACCACCGGCAATTCGATGGCCCTCTCGGCCCTCGCCGGTTGCTTTCGCGTCGCGTCCGAGTCCATCTGCCGCTCCAACTGTGCTCAGGCTCCATCAGGCGCGCACTTGGGAGAACCATTTAATGGGCCCAGACTGAAGCCTTCTGCGCCCACACGCTGTCCTGGTACTTCTGTTTGAACTCGTCGGCTACCTGGCCCAGTACCGTGTGGTCGTTCGTCCGTTTGTAGTGACTCACGCCTCTCCAATAGACGGCCTCCGGCGCAACCTTCGTTTCGGGGTAGTGCTCCAGGACTTGAGCAAACATGCGCTCTGCATCAGCCCAGCGCTTGTGCATGAAGGCGACTCTGGCTAAGCCCATCTCCAACTGCGCGCGGAACTCCTCTTTAGGCAGGTAGCCCTCTATGCGTAGCCTTTCCACTCCGTCTGAATCCATGACGAGCACCGTCGGCGTCCACACCGCATCGAAGCGGTGGAAATAGGCCGGGTGTTCTTTGATGTGAGCTTCGACGGCCACGAACTTCTCGTTAATGAAGGAAGAGATTTCCGGGTCTGCGTAGGATTCGGCTTCCAGCCGAACACACGCGCCTCAAGCCGGGGCGGCGCTGAAATCAATCAGCAGCGGCTTCTGTGCCGCTTTGGCTTCTGTGAGCGCCGCATCGGCGTCTGTGTTCCATTGCACTGTCATCTTTTTGTCCTCCTTAGTTAGGAATCTGGTGGCTACATGCTTAGAGCATCTTCCGGCACCAGGCTCGCAGAAGCTTGGTGCGGCTGGCGGACATGTCGCGGGTGCGCGGCATGTAGTCAATTGACATCCATAACGACCGCTCCGTGACCTGCAAGATTGCCTTCGCATTCTGAGCGACATCCTGCTCGGAGTTGAGCCTCACGTACGGGATCATCACCGGGAAGAGTAAATAGTAGGTTCGCAGAACCTTCTCGTACAACACCTCGAAAGTTAGCAGATCGTTCGCGACGGGCTCTTCGGCGTTCGGGTCTACGTAATACTTGCTGAAGTCCTCGTCGTTGGGAAGGATGCGCAGGCTGATGGACGGCGCATTTGTGATGAACGGCGGGTTCATGAAGTCGCTGTAGCTCTTGGGCGGGTAGCCCGCCGGGGCCGGGTTGGCCTCGTTGTTGATGGAGAATGTAAACAGAAAGTTTCCCGGCTGGCTGGTGTCGACGACGATGGGCTGGCCGGGCTTGTGGTTCGTGGAGATGGGCACTGCATTGCCCGGGTCTTGCAGCGGAATCGAGCGATATTGCCAAATCGTGATGGGCGGGCAATGCTCGGCCGACAGCTCCTCTCCGCGATGAAAGACCGCCACCGACGCGGGCTCTTCGGTTCCCTGATTCAGAAACACCGAGCCGGTCTCAAATTGTTCCGCATAGATTGCCTGCTGATTGGAGACGAAGTAATAGTCGGTTTCCGCCAGGATGGTTCCGAAAGAAGAATGGACGAGTTTGAAGGTCGCGTCCGCGTCTTCCAACACCTGCTGCGCGGCCTTGTTCGCGGAGATGTCAAAATCAAAGACCCACCCTCGGCAATCTCCCTCGGATGTGTTCGCATATTCGACCGTGCCGATGACGGCGCTGTTCAGTCCGGCGGACGCGACCAGCGACACTTCGCCAAAATCGTACTTGAGATTGGAAGGCTGCGGCTGCGTTTGATAATTGTCCGGGAACGTGCCGACGAAATCTGCCGAGATGATACTGCCGCTGCGCTGCAACACCGCCGGAGCCAGGGCGATCAAGCCATTGGGGCTATTATTCTGAGAGCCCGCAGGCGTCGGAATCTGCGTTTCATTCGAGATCATGAGCCTGCCCGTAGGCGTCGTCAGGATATGTTCATGCTCATATAGGGGCGCGAGCGTACCGGCGATTTCGAGGGTGGCCGGGTTAGTTAGCTGCTGCTCGTAAAGGGCTTCGATCTGCTCGTTAGTGTTGGCGCTCTCCATCGGGCGATAGAGATAGTAGCGGAGAATAACGCCGACAACTTTCGGGTCTTCAAAGCCTGGGATGTTGATCGTCGTTCCCGGTTGACTCTTCCTGATGACGTGATAGACGTAGCCGCCTGCGCCACCGTCAGCCGTCAGATTCACGTTCCGGTAAAAGTTCAACCACTGGCAAGCGCCCTTCGACGGGCTGCCGCTAATAAACGTCGTGCCGTCTTTGGCCAGGGTCAGGCCGTCGATGAAGAACTGGGTGGCGGGCGGCGAGCCTTCGGAATTGACATCGGTGATGTGTCCACCCGAAAAGCTGAGCGCCGAGCCCAGCAGATTCGTCAACGCCACGCTGCCGCTCGGTTGAGAGTAAATCTCGCCCGGGCCGGTCGTGACGCCGATCACTTGCGCCGCGATGATATTCATCTCCAGCCCGCCATAGTAATTCCATTCGGCGGGAATGATCTGGCGCGTCGTGCCGGGCTTGCCCGCCTGGTCAAACGTCTGCGCCTTCTGTACCCAGGCCATGAAGGCTTCGTCCGACATTCCATAGGTTCTCGCCTGCACGGTCTTGGAATCAATCAGGGCGAGGGTTTCGCCCGCGAACGGCCCCCACGACGCCGGCAACACGAAAGCTCCCGCATAGTCGTCGTTGTTCGCCGTGCCGGGGTTCAGTTGAATCGTCCCCTTAAAATTGATGCGCGGGTAATCGAAAATACTCATTCTTCACCTTTCCTATTTCGGAGTCCATCCGGCCGGGATCGAATTCACATTGAAGTTCGGCACGTTGTAGTTGTTGGCGACGAGGTAAATCCAGAGCTGCAAGGTGAGGCGCTTGCCGGCCGACAGGTCGCGCGTGATCGGCATCGCGTAGGTGCTTTCGGCTGCCGCTGCCTCGGAGATCGCAGACCAAATGCTACTGATGTTCTGCTCGACGGCCTGCTGGCTGCCGAGGTTGACGTACTCTAACATCACATTGAACAGCATGTCGTAGACATAAAGAATTTGACCGTAGATGAAATTCCACGCCGCCGCCTGATCCTGATTGGCGTTCCAGAGATCGACGAACGATTGCGGCACAGAGTTGTCGAACGGCAGCACTCGAACTGTTGTGTAGAACGCGTTATCAAGAAAACTGAAGGCGGGTGGCGGCTGGGGCATCGCGTCGTCCTCTTCCGAATAAGGGAAAAAGGCGATCACGGGAAAGCCCGGCTGTTGCGCCCCGATGCTGGCCGTGGCAGTGCCCTGCTCGTCGGTCGTGAGAATCGTGACGTTGGTGACGGTTCCGCCCGCGTCAATGGGTATCACGCTGCCGTTCAGGAACGAGACGAACGGCGACGGGCTGTTTGGGTTCGGGACGAGGTTGAGACCGGAGTCGTATTGCGCCAGCATCACGTTAGTATTGGGACTCGGCACGCCCATCCGGTTAACCGTGATCTGAAATTCGGCCTGCCCGCCCTCGTCCAGGTAGATGCCGCGTGTGTCTGTCTCGGCGGTGAAGACTTGTTCGACGAGCGCCGTCTGACCCTGTACCTGGATGGCTAGCCTGCCGCTTTGCAGCAGTTGACCTGTCCCCGTGTCCGGGAATGGAATGTCTATGATACCGGCGCGCGCCTCGTAAGCCGACCGCTGGTATTGATCGTAATCAATCGCAGCGATTTGCGTGAAGCTGCCCTTCTGCATGACGCCAAATTCGAGCGTGCCGAAATCGGCTTTTCTGAGATCGGAGGGCCAGGCCCCTGGGACGCCCAGCTCGGGCATGGTGCTGTTGAGGTCGAGCGAGATGAGGCTCGCGTCGTAGTCCACGTTGACAGCCACAGGCCCCAGCGGGACTGGGTTGCCCACCCCGGCAATGGCGTTCGACTTCAGTTCATGGCCCATGACGCGCGTCGGTCTTGGGGCTGCAAGGCTTTTGGTCGCTGTCAATCCCACGGGCGCGACGGCCACCTCTGCTGCCAGGCAGCGCCCGCCGGGCACGCTCGCCAGCTCGCCTTCATTCCACACTCCGACCACGCCGACAACGTGGCTGTAGCACGGATTGGAGAAGAATTGCGAAGTGTCGCCGTTCTGGTTCCAGGCATCCCACGCCGTCGCCAAAACGCTCGCAAGCTCCTCGTAGGTTCGCGGCTGCGCCGTCGCGCCGTTGAAGATGCCGTTCATGAAATAGAGGTTCACGTAGGCCGTGAAGCGCACCATGATGCCGAGCGCGCCCGGCTGCTGTGCGGCTTGCTGAAGAGCCGCAATGAGCTGTGAGTTATTCGTGTTGGCCCACGTCACCTGATCGAAGGGGATGCAGGTCTGGAAACAGACGCCGATGCTTGAGGCCGGCGAAGTGAGAAATTGGTCTGTGCTGTAGATACGACTCGGATTCAGCCACCGAGAGTGCATACGGTAAACGCGCGGGCCGCTCAGGACAGGGTTGTTAATGCCGAGCGCGAACTGCCCGAAATAGACCTGGCTCGACCAGGGCGAGGCGGGGTTGGTATCGACCAGGCGTCCGGGGCCGCTGCCGCCATCGCCGCTGAGGGCTACTTGCACGCCGATGACGGGGTCGCTCGTCACGGGCTGGTTGTATCCGAGGTCGCCGCCCGTGATCGTGGTAGTGAAGTCGCTGTATTGCACAAAGGAGACGCCATGACTGCCGAACATGTTCCACTCGGCGGGGACGCGTGCGCCGGGCGGCGAGTCAACCGTGTCTTGCTGCAAAGTGATGGCCCAGGGCCGAAACGTGGTAGTGAAATTGTTAGGCGTGATGGGCGGGTTCTGCGTCGCCAGGAAGCTCCAGTTGAGGGCAGCGTTCGTCGGGTCATAGGTTTGGAACTCCTGCCAGTCGTTGTTGTTGAAAGTACACGGATCCCATTCCATGTACCCTTTGAAATAGATGCGGGGGAAAGAGAGTACGCTCATTGGAGGTTCTTTCTGACCTTGAGTAGGTCTATAAGTGGTTGCCCTTCGGTTCCGGTTATTGCGGCAAAGAGGCTGCCGCTTTCATCATGGCCTGCTCTTCGGCCGGCCCGATCTCACCCTCCTTGCTCCAAGCGATTCCGACGACCGCGCGCACAGCGCCTTCAGGGTCGAACACAGGCAGGGCGACGGCCGCCTGCGCGTCCACGGCCTTCGCGCCCGGCTTGATGTTGCCCGTCGCGTCCGTTTGCAGGTTGCAGGTTTGCACAGGCTCCTTCTTCACCTGGGCCAGGCCCGCCATCCCTTTGCCGCGAGGCACGCGCGCCACGATTGCCGCGACCTGCGACGGGATATTGTGCGCGGCCGTCAGGTAGAGGTCTTCGCCGCGCTGCACATGCACGGTTCCGGCGATCCCGCTGTGCTGTGCGATGAACGATTCCAGCCATTCCTGCTGGGCTTGATTCTTCTCGTACATTCAAGACCTCTCGACAACAAAAATTTTTCACGCCTTGCTCGCCAACGGGATCGACAAATAGCCTGAGACGTAGCCGCACAGCGCGTCGCCGTCCCAGCCTCCCATCCAAAAGCTGAGCGGCCAAGTGGTGTTCTCGTCAGCGCCGATCTTGTTCACGTGCACCGTGCCGTTGATACCGACGGCCCAGCCGTAGGCTTGCAGCGTCAATTGGTGCGCGCGCCGGTCAATGGGCTTGCCGCCCTGCGACAGTTCCCACCAGCGGCGCAGGATGTTGAGCTGGCTGATGCGCGTTTGAAGTGCCGCGCGCTCGACCGGGTTCCTGGTGTGCTTGAGCAGCTCTTCGAGATTCCTCTGCCGGATGCGGCGGTTGTTGATGCAGGAATCGTTCGAGGCATCGGGCAGGCCCGTGGCCTTGGCGACCTCGACGGAGTTGTCTGTGAGGCCCTGCGGCTGACGGCGCTCAAGCATCTCGGAGGTGGCCTCGGTGATGGGCAGCTCCGGATTGCTCGGGTCAAGGAAGTCTTCGCGGTCGAGCACAAGCGTGCCGCGCTTTTTTCTCACCTGAACGCGCAAGGGGTCTATGGCGAAGAGGTCGTTGCGGATGACTATGCCGTTGCGCTCCGTCAACTGCGCATTGACGAAGGAGACGCGCGCGTCCAGGTACTCGGGCGCTTCGCTGTAGACGAGCTTTGCGTCGTCGTACCACTGGGCCTTCCTGACTGTGACGCCGACGCGCGGGCCGGTGTCGTTTTTTCCGTAGCCGAAACGGCGCTCGCAGACGCCCTCCTCGTCGGGTTGCAGGTGAACCAGGTTGTCAAAGTCGGGCTCTCCGGCGAGCGCGAAGGTGTAGCCGCTGACGCCGCGCAACTCGTCCGCCGGGTCTGGGTCGGTCGCCATCCGCATCTGAAAATAGCCTTCAAACGAAAGATAGAGCCACATGATTTTTATTCACCCCTCCCGACGTTTTTCCAGTGCGCGCGCCAGTCGTCACGCAAGCGCCTCATGTTCTCGGCCATGTAGCGCAGGCGCTTGACTATTTCATCATCGGCCGGCCGTAGCTCGTAAATCCAAAGGTGGTCGAACTGGTGCGCGAGGATGTCGAAGTATTTCTGAAACTCGCCCCAGACATCTGCGGGCGGCGGCAGCACGAGCACGTCTTTGGAAAGCTCGAACCCCGGCCCGGCATTGCCCCGCTTGTCCTTGAAGGCCGGAAGCTGTGTCAGCGTCTCGCTCAAGGGGCGAATGAACATCGTCATCAAGGGGAAGAAGATGGCGTTCATGAAGTCAACCCTCTCAGTCATCGTCTTCGGGCTGCTGCCGTAGAGGTAGAGCATCATCAGGAGCATCGTCTCGTAGGTGAGGTTGAAGAGACTGGCGATCTCGCGTGTCTCGGGGCGGGTGATGATGTTGACCTCTTTGGGCGCGGTGATGTCCGGGTGCATCCTCGTCAAAGGGTTGCGCACGACCGCGCGCGCGGCGTCGAAGTCAGGCTTCTCGTCCTGCATCTCTTTGAGCATCTCCGTGTAGATGCAGTAATGCGTGTGCTCTATGTAATCGGGCGGAGCAAGCAGGCCCTCGCCCTGCTCGACGATTTCGACAATCGCGTCAATCGCGCTCTTAAGATCAACGACCTGTATGAGGTCTAAGCCGTACTGGCTGAGGTCGTCCATAGAGCCTTCGCCGTAGGGTGTGCCGGGCCCGCCCCAAATCTCCGCCTTCACGTCGCCGTTGAACAAATTCTGCTCGCCTACTCTTTCGGCGACCGTCTTGAAGCCCGCCGCCAGACTGAGGTAGAGGTCTTGGATGGAGGTGAATTCGATCTCGTGCGGCTGTGCGGGTGCATCCTTTGCCGCGGCTGCACGCGCCATCGCTGCCGGGCGCTGCGTGAAAGTTTGCGGCGCGACCAAGAGCGCGCGTATCTCTTCACGAGCGAGCCCGCGCGTGGCGCAGAATTCGGGGCCGGGTTCCGGGTGCGGGGCCTCGAAGCCTTGAAAGCGCCGGATGGTCTCTTTGTCAAAACGCGTCAGTTCGGACTTGATTCGCAGGCGGCCATAGCGACTTTTGCGTTGCGGGAAGTTCGGGCGCTGGAAGTAGGGCGTGCCGCCGATGGCCGTCAGAAGGTTGAGCACAAGGCCCATGTGCTCCATCTCCTGCCGCGCGACGAGTGTCATGAGCGCGCCCCAGCCGCGCGTCTTCTCCAATTGCACCTGGCTGAGGCCCTCGCTCGTCGAGCGTTTCATGCTGTAGGCGGCGAACAAATACTGGCACATCAGGTTGTGCTCAAGCTCGGCCGCCAGGTGCAGCGTGTTGATTAAATCTTCGCGGGTGGTGAGTTCTATCGTCAATGGAGTCACCTCAACAGTCGTCGTGTGATGAACGGCAAGTTTGCGGCCGCGCGGCCAAATATCCAGAAGAGCCCGGCAACGACGAGGACGAAGACAAACACGAGCGCCGTGTTCTGGAATTTGGCGGCCGACGCTCCCGTCAGCGCGTAGAGCAGGGAGGGAGGCAGCGAGCCCAGGGCGGCGGCCAGCGCCGTGCCTCCCCAGCCCAAAGGGGAAGTGCCCGCCATGATCGCGACTGTTTCCGCCAGCAGCGGGACGGGCCTGGTCACGATGATCGCCAGCATTCCCCATCGCTTGAGCAAGTGGTCTGCGCGCTCGCGCTCTGCGGGCGGCACGAGTCGCTCCAACAATCTTCCCCCGCGCCGGCCGAGCCAGAAGCCGAACATGCATGCGCCGAGGCTTCCGACGAGCGAGAGGAGCGTCCCGCCCAGGACGCCGAAGAGCGCCCCGTGCGCCACCATTACTAGGCTAGACGGAACCGGCAGCAGCACATCGGCGACAAGCAGACCTACACCCAGCATCGCCGCCAGCACGCCGCCACGATTCAACCACGGAGTCGGCTCGACCAGCAGAGGGATGCCGAGCGCCTCGACCAGAAAAAAGAGGCCCAGGAAGAAGGCGAGCATTGCGCCCATGACCAGTAAATATCGCTTCATCTTCTCCTAGCGTCCAAGCAGATCAAACAACTCCATCGTCGCTCCGAAGACCAGGGAGCGTCCCGGAGCCGGTGCAGTCTGAAAAGGCTGGAAGTAGAGCCTGTCTGTCAGATTATCCACACCAAAGGTCAGCGACACCCTGTATCTCTCGCGGCGATAGTTGTAGACGACGCGAAACGTTTGTTTCGTAAACGGACTCAGGCTCGCAAAGCTTCCGTACTGTGTCGAAATCGCCGTCGTCAGATCGAGCGGATCAACCCGCTCGGCCCGAGCTTGATAGCGAATCTCATAGAAGCCCGACCAGACGCCCTGGCGATCACCGTAACGCGCGCCGAAGGTAGCGCCGAACGGTGAGATACTCGATAAAGGGGCATCGCTCGCAGAGCCTCGCAGCCGCACGGGCGTATCGGCGCGATTGTAAAAATTCCGGATCAGCGTGAGCGCATTGCTATCGGGCGTCAGGTCAGAACCCTTGAGCCAGCCCATAGTTCCATACGGAGTGAGGCTGCCCGCACGCCCAAGCGGCAAGCCTATCTCGTAAGCGGCTTCAATGCCCTGAATGCGCGCCCGCGCAGTGTTCGCACGCTGCACGTAGAGCACGCCATGCACGGGAAAGAAAGGCGAGAGCGGCAGCAGCCCGCGCGCCCTGTCGGCGGGCACAAAGAGCGTGCCGGAGAACTCGTTGCGAATAAAATCTCTGAGATTATTACGAAAGTAAGCGACCGAGGCGAGCAGGCGCTCGCGCTCGATCTTGACGCCGAACTCGTAATTGCTGCCCCGCTCCGGCTTCAAGGCCGTGTTCGGAACCAACAACACGCTGAAGGTCGGGTCGCCAAAGTCACGCAGGATGTAACGCTCCGTCACGCCCGGCTCACGGTAGCTCGTGCCCCAGCGGAAATAGGGATTGATGCTGCCGGGAAGACGCAGCACTAAGCCCAGATTGCCCGTGATGCTGGTCTTACTGGTCTCGATCCGGCCCGCCCCGCTGACGAGCTGAATAATACCGCTTGCCCCGCCGACGTTGATTGCGCCCGGACGCGCCGCGAGTTCATTAAAAGAGGCGTCGAGAATCGCCGACTCTGTGCTGAGCGGAAAGCCTTCGGTCACTCGGGCCTCTGTCTGCCAGTTATCAACGCGCAGGCCGCCCGTTAACCTTAGCCAACGGACGGGCTCGTATTCCAGCAGGTTGAACCAGCCGAAGTTGCGATAGACGGAATCGGGCGTGGTCGCTCTGCCGCTCAGGACGTTGCGCGGCTCCAATGTCACGGGCGTAAAGTCGAAGCGCGAGAACTGGTCGCGCGAAGAGTCGCGCAAGTAACCGATGCCGGTCGTCCAGGTCACTCGGCTCGACGGCGTGAGCGTCGCCTGTGCCTCCGCGCCGTAAGTCGTGACAGAGTTTTTACCGTCCGTAAAGTTCGCCGGAGTGAAACTGGACGCGTTGCCTGTCAGGACAGTGAGGGTGGCCGCCGGTTGATCGGGGTCGGGCACGATGGCCCAACTGCTGCCGAGATTGATCGTCGAAGTGATGGTGTCGTCGGGGAACGAATATTTTTGACGATAGAATCCCAGGCTGAAGTGCGACACCCAGCCCGTCAGCTCGTGACCCTCGTAGCGCAACCCGTTCTTATCTAATCGCCGGAAGCCCTGAAACTGATTCCTGAGGTCGAAGGGCGGCGTGATGAAAGCGAAGCCGAGCGCCTTATGCTGACTGTTGAGCTGGCGATAGCGAATGCTCTGCCTTGACGAAATAAATACCCAGAGATCGGCCTGACTATTAAAGCCGTGCCCCTGACCGTTCGGGATTTCAGCCCTCGCGGGCAAGCTCCAAACCGCGTAGGTGCGCGCAATATTACTATTAACGGCATTCCCCAATTCATTACCGAAGCGACCCACGCGCACGACTTCGGCGAGCGGCACACTTCGGTCGCCAGCCCTGTAATTGCCGAGGCGAAACATGGAGCCACTCAGACGCGCGGCCAGTCGCCGGCTGCTCCAGTTAAGCGTCGTCGAGCCCCGCCGGAAAGCGCCGTTCGTCTGGCCGTCCGCATCAAAGCGCAGGCCCAGGTGTTCCCCCTCGCCGAGGTGCACAGGGCTTTTCGTGACCAGATTAATAGTCCCGGCCAGAGAATCCGAACCGTACAAGCTCGACCCGGCCCCGCTCAGAACCTCTGCGGAATCCAGTTGCGTCACGTCAATCACGCTGAGCGAGACGCCGGACAGAGGATCGCTGCGCATGTTGTTGAGCCGCTCGCCGTCTACGACGACAAGCAGGCGATTAGAAGCCAGACCGCGAAGGCGCGGGCGCGTGGCCGCAGGATTTGAGCCAATCGTCGTGAGGTTCGGAGCTTTTTCAATCGCCCCCAGCGTCGAAGCGGGACGACGCGCTTCGATTTCCAACACGTCCGTGACGGTGATGGTTTGCGGAGTCAGGACAACGGGGCGTGCGCTGCCTTTCCCGGCCGTGACCGTGACGGTGTTCTCGATTACTCCGGGGACGAGCAGAAAGTCTTCCGTCAGCGGCCCAGGCATCTGTACCCTGACGTTCCTTGCGGCAGTCGCAAAGCCTTCGCCGCCGACGGCGATTCGATAAATCCCGATTGATAATCCGCTCAGCTCATACTTGCCCGAGGAATCAGTCCGCGTCGTGACGCTTTGCCCGCTCGCGAGATTCAGAGCATTGACCTTTGCGCCTTTAATCGTGCCGCCATTCTGGTCTGTGACAGTGCCGACGACAGACACTCGCGCTTGACCTGAAGCGCCTGCCAGCATTGCCGTCAAGACGAGGCTGATTTTTATGAATACGAGAGTATGCACACGAGTACGCTCGTCACCTGTAAGATGGTATTGCGTTAGCCCATGATTAGTGAAGGAAACACTAAGAACCGCAAGGACGCCAGCAATGTACTCTTATCCTATCCGGATTGCAATGTGTAGTGGTTGATGAGCGGTTGGTCGCGGCGCAGAGGCTTGGGCCCAAGGATTGAGATGGGCCGACAATCCCAATATCCGTTAGCTATTATCCCGGCAATGCCCGCGCGGCGGCTGATGCGGGCGCTAGGCGCTGGACGAAGTAGAGCCGAGTAATGTAGATAGATCGTAATTCAGTAGATCGCCGATGCGCTCGATATTTATGTCCGCCGGCGGATATTTCGATATGATTTGCGGATCGAGCGCATAATGTCCCTGCCGTGGAAATACGGTCGTCACGCGTTTACCCCAAGCCCGCTTGATTGCCGTTAAAATCTTCAGCTTATCGTCCACCATCACATAATGTTCAGCAGGATAGCGCCGCTCAACATCCGCAAGCTCAAGCTCTTTATGAATGTAGATTAAAATGTTCCCCTCGACGGCTTCAAAGAGACCGGAACGCTCAATCTTTCGGGGCTGAAATACGACATCTCCATCCGTGAGAATGACCACTGGCCCCCATTGCCCGCAATGCTCTATCGCGTCCAGTGAGTTTGGATAAAGCCTATTGGCGAATGGATAATTGACCAGGTAAGTTGAAACCATCAGAAGGTGCGAGTCGTAAGGATACTCAATCCGGTAGCGTTGCAAAGCACCAAGGTAATCTGCATAGCCGAGTTCACGGCGCAAAGCCTCGAAGATAGACCAGTAGCGCGCACTGCGCTCGCCGCCGACCTCCTTCTCTAAGTACCGCTTGAGGTCTAATGTGACCCGGTCGTTGTCGAGTAAGGTGTTATCAACATCTAAAAGAAAGACGACCCGTGCAGGCGTCATAAAAGTACTTCCTTATTATCTGAGAGTTGACCACTCATTGCTTCTGCCACGGATTTCTCGCAGGTGCGAGGCGGAGTCTCACGGCCATCTTCACCAGGTCGGCGAGAGAGTCGGCCTTCATCTTTTGCATCATCCTGCCCCGGTGCGCCTTCACCGTAATCTCGCTGATCCCGAGTTTGGAGCCGACCTGTTTATTCAACAGGCCGGAGACTACTAACGCCATGACCTCGCGTTCGCGAGGGGTAAGAGAAGCATAACAGTCGCGGAGTGCCTGTATCTCCGCCTCTTTACCAAGTGCGGCCCGGCTTCGCTCAATGGCGTGCTGGATGGCGTTGAGCAGGACGGGCCAGTCTGGCGCGTAGATCAGCTTCTTCCGGCCCTGAAACGTTCCGTCGAAGCTGCCGTCTCGAAGGATGAAATGTTTTTCCTGGCGGAGACTGTCAAGTTTGCCTTCGCGTAGCTCGCGGAATGCGGCGGCATCGGCTTCGCGGTCGTCACGGGCGGTTATCTCGTCGTACGTCTCAAAGAGGCCGAGTCTTTCCTGACTGAGGCCGAGCATTGTTTGGAGCGCGCGGTTGTTTTGGATCGGCGTACAGGGCTGCTGCAAATCAGCAAGGGCGATACCAGTGCCCGCCTCGTCAAAAATCGCCCTGAAACGCTGCTCGCTTTCGCTGAGCATTGATTGCTGAGCGCGCAGCTCTTCGATGTTGCGGTCGCGCTGAGCTTCAGCCCGCTTCCGGTCATCAATGTCTATTTGCAAGTGGAACCAGCGGAGGATATGTCCCTGCGTATCTCGCCAGGGCAAGCCGAGGAGGTTGAACCAGAGGAAGTCAATCTGCCCGTCAGGGAGCGCAGACCATACCAATCCCGGAAGCGCATCGACGACGCGGCAAAGCTCGTTCTGCATTCCGGTCATTTCCCGGCAGACCTCCATGAAACTTAGGATGCGCCACTTACCCGCGAATGTCTATGATACTTTAGTGCCGGTCGATACCATCGTTCAATAGATTTGCCTTCACGCTTTCAGGCTTAATTTCTCAGGGAGGTTGATCATGACAGAGCAATTCGAGTCTCCATTCTGGACTAGGACAGGTCTCACAACCCGGCTTGGTATCGAGTACCCGATCATTCAAGGGCCGCTGGGAGGTTTGTCATCGCAACGCCTGACCGCCGCCGTCTCGAACTTCGGAGGTCTCGGCTCGTTCGGCGCTCACGGGCTTCTGCCCGATGCTATCCGGGAGGTCATTCGGGAGATTCGTTCCCTGACCTCGAAGCCTTTTGCGGTAAACCTCTGGGTGTCTATGGAGGACGAGGGGGCGTTCGCGTCCGACGAGAGTGCCTTTCGTCGCAGCCTCTCCCACCTCTCCAAGCACATCGCAGACGTGGGAGGCGTTCTCCCCGGCTACACGCCTTACGTTCCCGTTCGCTTTGAAGATCAGGTTCGTGTTCTGCTTGAAGAGAACGTAGCGGCCTTCAGCTTCATCTACGGAATCCCTCCCAAAGAGGTCTTAGATGAGTGCCGTCGTCGCGGCATTGCGATCATCGGGACGGCAACGACCGTGGACGAGGCGATTACGCTCGGAGAGGCGGGCGTAGATGTCGTCGTCGCTTCGGGCTTTGAAGCGGGAGGACATCGCGGCTCATTCCTGCGGCCTTCGGAAGAGTCCCTTGTCGGCTCCATTGCTCTCGTGCCTCAGGTCGTGGATGCTGTGAAGCTGCCGGTGGTGGCCGCCGGAGGCATCGCCGACGCACGTGGCATCGTCGCGGCGCTCGCCCTCGGCGCATCCGGCGTGCAGATGGGAACCGTTTTTCTTACCTGTGAGGGGTCGGGTGCGAGCCCCAGCCATCGCAAGGCTCTTCTCAGCCGCGAGGCAGGCACGACCGCCCTGACCAGAGGCTTTACCGGAAGGCTCGCCCGTGGCATCAAGAATCAATTGCTCGACGAACTGAACAGGAAGGGGGCGGAGATTCTTCCCTATCCGCTTCAACGGGCGCTCGTCCGTCATCTTTCTATCCCTGCCGAGAAGGCCGGACGCCGCGACCTTCTACCGCTGTGGGCCGGACAAAGCGCCCGCCTCTCTCATTGCGAGGATGTGCATGCCTTCCTCGGCAATCTCGTCGCGCAGGTGTCTGCAATCGGTGGAAGCGTTCAGCACTGGAGCGCAACACGCTCTTCTCAGCCACAACCGGAGACGTCTTGAAGGAGTGACTGTGTCAACCGAACAACTGACGAGAGTGCTCCCCTGAGCTATTGATCCCGACCGGGCGGAGCAACTGTGGAGTCTCAGCGAGAAGATGACCGGCATTAAACTCTGCGGCTGACCGCTCATCACACCGACTGATACTAAAGTAGGGCAAGACCTCGCCGGTCGCAGTCGAAGACGTTGCGCGTGTGATAGCCGCGCTGCTCGCCGATCCGCAGCCGCACATCGGCAAGGTCTATCACCTGACCGGCCCGCAGTCCGAGAACATGCATTTCTTTGCACAGGAGTATTCGAACGGACTTGGCCGCACGATCACCTTTCAGGACATTCCGGTCGAGCCGTGGCGGGACGGGCTGCTTGAGCGCGGCTTGCCGGTGCATCTGGTGAACCACCTCGCGACGATGGCCGACTTGCACCGCGCGGGCCGCTACGACCGGGATGTCGGACGACGTGCACCGACTCACGGGGCAAGGGCCGCTCAGCGTGCAGGATTTCGTCAGGAAGAATGCGGCCGAATTCACCGCGTCGGCAAAAGCGGCCTGATGGGACTCGTAGCACACACGTCTTTGGATGCAGCGGTTCGTTATGCCGCTGAGCTTGGCTACGAGGTCACGATGGTAAAAGATGGGACGGCCGATTACTCAGATAATGAGACGCACGCCGCTCTCGACATCAATATCCCGAACTACGCTAGCGCCGTTGTGACCACAAATCAAATCATCGACTCGATATCTTCTCTCTAGACTGTCGCGGCAGTTCTATATCTTGAAAGGAGAACACACAATGACCGAACAAGAAAAAGTACAAATCGATATGAAGCTCGAAGTCGTGTTGCTCGGCGTTTCCGATGTCGACCGCGCGAAGGCGTTCTACGAGAATCTTGGCTGGCGGCTCGACATCGACTTAACGAAGGGCGACGACTTCCGCGCCGTGCAGATGACGCCGCACAACTCGGAAGCCTCGATCATCTTCGGCAAGGGAGTCACGTCGGCCAAGTCCGGCTCGGCAGAGAGCCTAGTCCTCGCCGTGGACGACATCGATGCCGCCCGCGACGACCTAGTCGCCCGCGGCGTCGAGGTGAGCGAGGTCTTCCACTATGCCGGCGGCCCCTTCAACAATGGCGTCGAGAACCCACGCGTCGGCGGGCGCGACCCTGAGGGTCGTTCCTACTTCTCGTTTGCCTCGTTCGAGGATCTGGACGGGAACGTCTGGCTCCTACAGGAGATCACGACGCGGCTTCCCGGCCGCGAGTGGGAGTCGGCGCGGGCACTAGCCACGGACGCCGCAACCCTTGCAGGTCTCCTCCGCGAGACGGAAGAACATCACGGCCACTACGAGAGGACGCACACCGAACATCACTGGTGGGACTGGTACGCGCCCTACTTGAGCGCGCGTCAGCAGGGTAGCAGTCCGGAGGAGGCAGCAGCAGCAGCCGACCACCATATGGAGGAGGTGCTTCATGTTCTTCCAAGATAAGGAGAGTGCCGGAAACCCGCAGGTGCGAGAGAGGAGATACTGATGTTCCCACAACTGGCGCAGTTCACTGACCTCAGCCTCCTGCTGCTGCGGCTGATGGTTGCGGCAATCTTTGTCACTAGCGGCTGGAGCCACCTCAGAGACCCGAAGGGCCGCGCGCAGAGCATCGGCATGAGCCCGGCCTTCACAATGTTCCTGGGTGCGGCGGAACTTGATATGGAAGAGGGGCGCAAGGCAGCTCCACTCGCGGCGCTCAACGCCCTCGCCGTCGCGCGGCAGCATTTGGAATCGCTCGACAGAGTGACGCGGGTCGTTCGGCCCGGTGTGTCTGTGGCCACTTCGGGAGATGTCCGCGATCAGCCGAAAGAAAGAGTCGAGGGTCAGTAGATAAAAAGGACGCGAAAGTAGCAAGAGGTGCTTGTCAACGATGGCTAGAAATTCAAAGGAGGAGTTATGGCAATGACAGAAGTCGCAGTAGCGCCGATGAAGGCGGCGCAGATTCCCGAGCCGGGAGCGGATTTCCAGATCGTCGAGCGCGAGATTCCTGCCCCAGGCTTCGGACACGTACGCATCAAGGTGCTGGCCTGTGGCGTTTGCCACAGCGACGTGCTCACGAAGGAAGGCTCTTGGCCCGGCATTCAGTATCCACGCGTCCCGGGCCACGAAGTCGTCGGTAGTATAGATGAAGTAGGCGACGGTGTTTCCGAATGGACAAAGGGACGGCGCGTCGGCGTCGGCTGGCACGGCGGTCACGACGGCACATGCACCGCATGCCGGCGCGGAGATTTTGGCAATTGCCGGAACATGAAGATAGCTGGCATCAGCTACGACGGCGGATACCAGCAGTACATGGTGGCTCCCGCAGAGGCCCTGGTGGCCGTGCCGGAAAGTCTGAGTGACACGGAAGCAGCGCCGCTGCTCTGCGCCGGAATTACCACCTTTAACGCCCTGCGGCACAGCGGCGCGTTGCCCGGTGATCTTGTCGCGGTGCAGGGCATAGGGGGCTTGGGTCACCTCGGAGTTCAATTCGCGAACAAGTTTGGTTACAGGGTGGCGGCTATCGGGCGCGGCTCCGAAAACGCTGCGCTCGCAAAGAAGCTCGGAGCGAGCGTGTACATCGACAGCCGGGCGACGAACGCGGCAGAGGAGCTACAAAAACTGGGCGGCGCACAGGTGATTCTGGCGACGGCTCCAAACGCGAAAGCTATGTCGGAGTTGATCGACGGGCTGGGGCCGAACGGCAAGCTGATGGTCATAGGCGCGGACTTTGACCCCATCGAAGTCACGCCGATACAGCTCATCTCGGGAAGTCGAACGATTCAGGGCTGGGCCTCCGGGACGCCGATTGATTCAGAGGACACGCTGCGCTTCGCAGAGCTAACGGGCGTGCGTCCGATGATCGAAACATATCCGCTCGAAAAAGCGGCCGAGGCTTACGCGCGAATGATGAGCGGCGATGCACAGTTCCGCGTCGTTCTGACGATGTGAATTTGGCTGGCAACGCAATCCGCTCAATAACTCGCCGACAGAGATAAGACGATGCGCCTTTTCAACTCGCCCGGTCGACACGGCGGCGGATGAGATCGCAGTATTAGTCCGAGGCTTTGTCGGTGGCGCGCGTTGACGGGTGTCAGGTTCAACCAGAAAGGCGGTTTTCAGATG
>DASVQF010000039.1:0-228330 GCA_036389315.1 Pyrinomonadaceae bacterium | reverse complement strand
GGTGGCGATGGTGATGCCACGGGCCTTCTCTTCGGGAGCATTATCGATGGAATCAAAAGCCCGGACTTGAATCTTGGGGTTATGTTTGGCCAGGACTTTGGTGATGGCGGCGGTCAGAGTGGTCTTGCCGTGATCGACGTGGCCGATTGTCCCGATGTTGACGTGTGGCTTGCTGCGGTCAAATTTCTCTTTAGACATTCCGAGATGGCCTCTTTATTTTCAAGATCAAATATTACTTAATCGAAAGCTTCCGCTTGATGGAGCCCGCGATGAGATTTGAACTCATGACCTCCTCCTTACCAAGGAGGCGCTCTACCCCTGAGCTACGCGGGCCGAGGGTCGTCTGCTGTTTCGGCAATCGAGATTTTGGAGCGGGCGACGAGACTCGAACTCGCGACCCTCAGCTTGGAAGGCTGATGCTCTACCAACTGAGCTACACCCGCTCAACAAAGGGCTCCAGGGATGTGGGATGAAACAGTTTCTTTATTCATCCCTCACCCTGCGGCCCTCATCCCTAATCTTCATGGTGCAGGGGGTAGGATTCGAACCTACGTAGGGCGTGAGCCCGCCGGGTTTACAGCCCGGTGCCATTAACCACTCGACCACCCCTGCTCGTCTTGTCAAACCCTCTCTTGCAGCCGGTAATTATCTGAACCCCCTGATTAGTACGGACGATAATTTCATACCAGCTACAAAACGGCCACTTTAACTGAGTTTTATCAAGTTTGCAAGTGTGCGGCGCGACTCTTCGCGCCTTGCGCCCGGAAGGGGCTCGGCGGCGCGCTCCCGCCCCTCGGGTTACTGCCGAAGCCGCCTGTGAACATTATATTAAGGAGGCAGTTATGGGTAGAAATGGGCTGGCTGGCCGCCTTTGAGCCGGCTATCCGGATTTATCCTGCTGGCCCGCCGGCGGGGGCGCAGCATGGCTGCTGTCGCCAGCTTCAAGCGCGAGCAAGGCTTCAACATCCATCAGGTCGTGCGCGCGCCCGTTGATTCGCTTCACCCGCAGCAGATGTTCCCGAGAGATGATGCGAACGGTGCTCCGGCCTATGTGTACCTGCGCGGAATCCCTCCGCAACTCCTCGAACGGGATGGCATAGCGAACGAAAACGTCAATCTCTCGCTCGTGCTGGTCGAACATCCGCAGAACGGTCAGGGCGCTCAGCGGCAGTGGAATGCTCGGGACGAAGCCCAGACCGCTCAGGGCACGCATTGCGCGATTGATCTCCTCGGGGGCGCGGTCAATAACCAAGTCGAGGTCGGCTATGGGGCGGACGTAGCCGTGCAGGACGACGGCGACGCCGCCGACCACGACGTAGCGAGCCTGGTCTCGTTCGAGCCGCTCGAAGACATCGCTATATGTTTCCGGACTCATATCCATTTAATAAACAGCTCGGGCGCAGCCTGGCTTATCCGGCTAAGAAGGACTCGAAGTCGCTGAGGTTTCTCACGCCGCTATCGAGAACCGCGCGATAGATGAGATCGCTGGTAATGGTATCTCTGTACTCTGGCCGCCGCCAGTATGCCTCTTTGATCTCAATGATGGACGATCTATGCTCGGCCGTCAGCCTGGCGCGCATCCTTGCGACGTAATCCGCGTGCTGGTCATAACTCACGTCGTCCAGGAACCAAACATCCAGTTTCCAGGCGCCCTGCCGCTCGTTGCCCAGCTTGATGCCCCAATAGAAGCCGTTGGGCTCGCCGCCGACGTTATTAGTGAAGCGAGATTTCTGAGCGGCGAGCCGGTGGGTTAGCCGGCAAGCAACATCAAAGCACCGTTCCAGATTATGCTCGGGGTCGAAGACATATATATCCAGATCGCGCCAGCACATCAGGTCGTAGCCATAACTGCCGCCGATAAACCAGCGCGGGTAGGCGGCCAGCAGCTCCGCCATATGACATTTTTGAATCAGCAGATCGGCCTCTGCCTTCAGCTCTCTGTTGTCCATACCGGCGGCTAAGCATGAAGCGTTCAAGCGGAATTTGTAGAGACGCGCTTGAAAGCAATGGTGTGGAGAGATGGACGCGCCCCGGCGAGTTGGATTCCTGGTCGGCGTCAATCAATCGCTTCTCCCGCAGGGCTCGGCTACTCCGCCGCCCATACGCTGCCGTCCGTATACTCGACACGAATAATCCTCACCTCTTCCTCAAACGCCTCCCTGGGATCTTTCCCTGCGACATTGACGTTGGTGACGCTGGCCGGCTGCTTATAGGAGAACTCCCTTAGCTCGCCGCTCGCCTTAGGCTTCAGCTTCAGCACGCTGCGGAAGCGGTGCGCAGTGGATTCACGACTCACCCGATCAGTAAACCTGTACTCCCAGACAATCACGCGAACTTCCTTCTGCCCCTTATTGGCAAACTTGGTCTTGTACAGGTAGCCGAGCTTGATCGGCGGCGTTCCCTTGGCCAGAACAGGCGGATTGATTTGTCCGGATGAATCGCGCACTGGGCCCATGCCGCCCGTCAGCCGCCGATCCCAGCCCGGCCTGTAACTCGTCCAGTTGTATTTGAGGACGACGATCCCGTGCTCTCCACCCGTTTTAAGGTTTTGCGCTCGGGTGAGCGGACAGAGCGCGAGCAGGAGCATCAGCGCCAGGCTCCTCGTCATTATGTGTGCCCGTAGATAGGACATGGAAGAATCTTATTAGTATTACGATTATTATTTCAAGCACGCTCGCAGCAATTCCTGAAACTCCTGCTCGCCGCGAGCCCTGAGTTGGCCCACCTGGGCCACGGCTTCGTCAAAATCAGCCGCCCCCTCTTCGGCGCTCGCCACGGCCCACTCAATCGCCGCAAGAACGTAGAAGCGATAAGCGCGTTCGATGAGCGCGACAGATTCACCAGCCGCGTACCTGCGCAGGAGCCTGGCGAAGAAGTCCAATCCATAATCCTCATAAATAAAGACCAAGTCCCATGCCGGGTCGCCTATGACCATGTCGCCGAAGTCTATGATCGCGGTCACACGAGGCGTGCGCTCGTCGTAGAGGACGTGATCCGGCGAGAGGTCTCCGTGCAGGAGAGAAGGCTCAAAGGCGCAGCGAGCTTGAGAATTGAGATAGCCTTCGACTGTCCGCTCCACAAATGCCTGCTCGGGCCCGGCGAGCTTCTCGAAGAACTGCTCATGGGCCCGCACGAGCAGCCCTTCATATTTAGCAGAGTAGTCCGCGACCTCGACGCCGCACCGGCCCGCCACGCTTACCTCAATAGCGTGCAACTGCGCCAGAAAGCCCGCGACCTGAGCGGCGCAACGTTCGCGCTCGGCTTCGGAAAGTCGCAGGTATCGCTCTCGCGTCAAGGCCGGGCCCGGAAGTAGCGGGTATCTCATCAAGGCGCACGAGCGGCCCGCGTCCATAAGCTGCGGCGACGGGATTCGGAGATCGAAGCGGCCGGAAATCAGCGGCAGCAAGCAAGCCTCCCGTCGCAAGCTGGCGGCCGCGCGCTCATGCTTGGCGAAGCGAAAGACCCATTCATTGTTGACCAGATACGCGACGCAGAAATCACCTTCCCCGAGGCGTTCAATCGAGTCAACCACCAGGCGCGGGCAATGCCTGGCAATCAGCGCCGCTGCTTCTTCAATTATCACCTAACGCTCTGTTCCAGTGTTTGTCTTGTACAGGCGCACAAAGCTCGAAAGGGCATCCGCGCTGAATGCCCTTTCTTACTGATTCTATTGGAGCCGGTGGAGGGATTTGAACCCCCGACCCGCAGTTTACAAATCTTCAATAGCCATTAGCGGTGAGTTTGCCTGAGTTGATTAAAGTATGTCTTTATAAGGTTTATAGACAAAGTCCACAATTTCCTGTATGGCTAAGTTTGTTTAGTTTTGATGAGTTGGCACACAACTGGCACACATCTTAGCTCAGCTCTGGAACTAACGAGAAGCTCTTATTCTGGATACCTGTTCTTACAACAGAGCCCGGCTGAAGGCCCGCGCCGCGTCAACCTGCTGCGCGCAGCACGACCACATGCTGGAACCCCTGCGCGAGTAAATGCTTGCGGGCAAGCTGACTGAGACTATCATTAGCGCAGTGACAGTAGGCCACAATCAGATCAGATGGCGGCAATTCATTGATAGCTCGTGCTTCTAGTTCATCTACGGGAATATTCTTTGCGCCAGGAATATGAGAGGAAGCGTAAGCCGAGCGTTCTCGCACATCCAGAAGAACAACACGCTGCCCACTATCGAGCAGACGCTTGAGGTCTGCTGCGCCAATAGTCTCTGCTTTATTGTCAATTATAGGTTGCGTATTTTTTCCGGCTAGCTGAGGGTCTCTCGCACTATTATTTAATTGAAGTCTACTCAACACCCCGAATTCCTGGCTGTCAACCAGTTTGCCCTGCCATATATCTGTTACAACCCCGGTGTTATCAACCAGAATCAAAGCCGGTACTCTTCTAACTCCAATGGCATTGAAAGATACCTGTCTAACTTCGCTGGTAGTTACGCCGAGATCGCTCAAGTACTTCTGTCCGTCGTTAACCGTCTCCGGCAGGATGGCAATTAGTTGAATATTTCCACGCTCAGCAGACGCCTGTGCGAGTCGTTGGTAAAACGATGCGCTTTCCGAACAAAAGTGGCAGTCTTTCGAGAGGGCGAGCAGAAGCGTCCGACTGTTCTTAGCCCAATCAATATTTGCCAAAGGAAGCTTGGAACCAACTCGCAGTTCATTACTGGGCTCAGCGCTATGGTCTACAGTCTCGCCGCCCCCTGTCATGAGATGACGTTTGACCAGGACGACGCACAACAAAAGCGCCACCACGATAATAGCAATATTGGCGAAGAGCCCAACCCTTCTGCTCAGGTTGTTCATGACAAGCTCGCTTCCCTGCTCAGGACGAGCACGCAATTTAATTAAACTGCTTTGGATTTTCCACGCGCCCCTCGCCCCGTTCATCTATCACATAATAGAAGGTCAACTTGCCACGCACATTGACCGGGTTTTCATTGGCAGTTGTGGGGCTGAATTTCCATTGCTTAACTGCATCGATGACCGATTGTTTGATGAGCGGGTCGGGCGCTTCCAGCACTTCGACCTGTGCCACAGCCCCTTTATCATCAAACTCAAGCTCAGCAACCGCGACACCCTTTGCGCCATGCTTCTTCGCCTCTTCCGGGAAAGTCGGCATGACGGTTCTCGTCGCCATCTTGCGCAGCGACCTCTCGTTGACAGTGATCGCTCTTGAAGATTGCGAACTAACAATCGAAGTCGTCAGCGCGCTTACCGTCAGAAAGAGTAGAGCAATCAGGAGCGGTATGTTATTCTTTCTATTGTTAGTCATAAGCTGCCTCTCTCATTGATATACAAAGCCGCTTACTTCAGCAGCGCGCCAGCGAGCGCAAGCAACGACTGCGCCTGCGCCCCTTCGACTTTCAGGTCATTCACAACCGCCACCACTCCTTCGACATCGTTTGCAACCAGAGGTGGTAACGTCTGTTCAAATCCGAACTCGACGCCTTTGACCTTGAGCGGAAAGTCCCGCCAGAGCGGCCCGGCGTCTACACGTTGTTCCCACTTAACCTTTGCCAGCGCCTCCGGTTGCTGTCTATTAAATTCGCGGACAGCTTCCGCCAGTGTTGAGCTGGCAAGCGTCTTATGAAAGTGCGCGAGTTGGCTTGAAGCATTCAGAAGAAGAAACGGACGATGGGCATCATCAACTTTATTGGCGGCGGCCAGGGCGTTGTCAATAGCCTCGGCCGCGCGCCGCGAGTCGCCTTCTGCCGCACGCTTGCGCGAGACTGCGAGCCAGAGCACGGCGCGTTCGATACCTATCGGCAGCTTACCGGCAGTTTCCTCGGCCACAGCCGTTTGCCCCCGTTCGAGCAATCTTGCAGCCTCTCCAAAGTCAATCAATATGGCTAGCCGGTCACGCACCTCTCGCTCGCTCAGCCTGCTGGCGACCGAGCGGGCTTTGATGTAATTACCAGCGTGCCAGAGATCAAAAACCAGCGACAGGTATCGCGCGTCGCGGCTATCCTCGTCCGGTATGTCCTCTATTTCTTTTAAAGTTTCATCGAAATCTTTGGGGGCTGTGGCTGCCAGATTTTTATATGCCGACTCCTGAGTCAGCTCAGGCGGCACATCGGAGGCGAGCGCATGCATTGCTGCCGCAATGTAAGGGGCAAGGTGCGGGGCAAACTTTTTAGCTTTAGGCAGCATTAAATAACAGGCGGCATAATAATGTGGCCGATACTTAGGATTTGAGATTCGGCGGGTGAGAATCTGAGTGGCGGCCTCAAGATAGGCGCGCACTAGTCCGGGCGGGATGTTCGGGCGGTCTGCTGTGATGTCATATACCAGTATCCTGCCCACGCCTACCTGAATATCACTATCACGCACGGGATCGGCCTTCGGCGAGGTGAAGACGTAGGTGCCGAGATAGAGCAGGTGTTCGGCGTCTACTGCGGGCTCGTTGACCAGCCTCTCAAGAGTTTTGGGAAAAAGCGCGTTGGCCGCGGGCTCATCCTTGCGGCGCAGCTCTTTCAGGACTGAAACTAACCAGGGTGAGAAGCCGCTTTGCAGGCTGCGCTCTGCGAAAGCAGCGCCGCTCTTTACATCGCCGTTGACAACATGGTCAAGCGCAATCTCAACATTCGTTTGCATGCGATTGACTGCACTATTAGAGAAGGAATCACCCTCTGTCAGTCGCTTCGCCCAGGCGGCGTCCCGTCGGGCAATCTGTGCAATAACCTGACGGCGAAGGTAGGCCAATTCTCCTGGCTTTAGCTTTGATGAAGTTGAGGATGTCTCATTCTGTGAAGCGGATAAATCAACTGCTTTTAAGAAGAGTTGGCGCGCATAGGGTTCATCATCAACCCAGAGTAGGTTGGCTATGCGAGCAACCGCAATTGTCTTTATCTTAGTGTCATTAAAAGCCAGAATTCGTTCAGCAAAACCTCGCACGCGAGCGACCGCCATCTGCCGTCGCAAAACAGCTTCCTCTGTTTTTAAGGCGGAAGCTGATTGTGAGTTTGACCGAGAACGATTGACCTTTTCTGATTGCTCTTGAGCCTGCGCGCTCTGGACGAGGAGCAGCGCGACGGCCAGAAAAGCCACGTATCGAACCATAGACATCTCCGGTCAGCCTGAAACGTGCCACCCATTTATTAATGGTTTGAACCCAGGGCAGGGATTGAGGAACTATTAGCAGAATCTCAAACATGCTCCAAGCATGGAGCTACCTGTAAATCCTTCAATTCAGCGACCCTGGCCCTGGGGCAATCATGGATTGATAGGACAGTCGGGTGATGATACGCCGCCGCCGCCCTCGCATCCATCGCCACCTCCAGGCGTCGGGTCACATTGAATCCCAGATGTATCGCAATAAGAATCGCGAGGGAAACATGAGGTATGGCCCAGATTGCCATAGGCTCCGCACCCAGAAAATACTCGACCATCTTGAGTATAAAGCTTGACACACGCCTCACATGCTTCACTCTTCGGAGTGCTGACGGCCACCGTCGCAAAAGTCAAAGCAATCAGACACAGCAGCTTGATTGTGAGCTTCGCTAGAGGGGAATTCATGGTAGCTCCTTTCATTCAAATGAGGTTAAGCGAGGGTGAAAGTTTCTTCCTTGGTCTTAGCACACTTCAGAAAGAAAAGGTGATAGCGTTATTTTTCAGCTTGGAGCACGTCATAACAGAGAGGCTGCCGTTAGATACCTCATTGATCCGTGGCGGTTGATGAATGCCAATAAGAGGATGAGTCTTATTGGGGAATAATGAGACGCGGATTTTATATATTGGGCGCTAAAGTAAGTCAAGAAAATTTTACGCTATATTCAGATGTAATGGTCAGATTAAGTACTGACTATTACAACTGAGCCGCGGCTCAACTACTTGGTGCGCGTCAACTTCGCGATGAACGGCGACAGTGCTCTTTCAAGACGAACCATTGCATCAATCATTGCGGTTTGGATTGTTTGCCAGTTCGCTTCATCATCTTTATAGCCGCCGAGCGAAAATTCGTAGGCAATTCTACATGCTCGCTTAGTTTCAAGCCGCTGCCATGATAAAGGCTCTCCAAAGACGGCTTCGATCTCATCTTTGTGCGAGAGCAGTTCGTCGTAGATTCTTTTGTTGGTTGTAACCTCTCCACGATCAATATAAAGTTCGACGCGGCTGTTGTGCCAAGCCACGACATACCCGAACAAAAGGCCGCTTACGCCTGCACTCGTGCTCATGTAGTCGCGCTGGTGCGGCGTCATCCTTTCATGCAGCGTGGTTTTCCCCTCGCCTAGAGCGAGAAGGTTCGTCCAGAAAGTGCGTAAAGGGGTTCGCTCGACCCGCTCCTGACGCTCTTTCTGTTCTTTTTCCCTGATTTGAATTTGATACTCTGCTGCTTCAGGAAGGGGAATGACTTGTTGCACATCTATTAGCACGCGTCCGTTATCGTGATATGGAACGAGACGGATGCAGCGAATGTCCAGGTCTCGGGGATAACCGGCGCGCATTCAACTGCGCCACAGCCAAGTCTTGCATAACAGGTATGCTCACCCGCGTCCGGTTGATCCCCTTGTTAGACCGCCTCTCGGTTGCGGCACAATAGCTCAGCAGAGCTTTCCTGCTTGCCATTGTGTCGCAACTTCCAGGCGGTTTCTAACTACTATTAGACTACCACCAGCGGTCTAATCAAGCTATAGAATCTAAATTACCGCTCCGTGCGGCCTAATCGCACCAAAGGCGACTTTTACCGCTATCCGCAGCGAAATTCAATGCTTGCTCTGAGGCAGAGCATAATTCTATGGAAAGATTCCTTTGTGGAATTCGCTCTTAAATCTTCCGCGCTGAAGTTGGCACACTATAGGCACACAAAGCTCGAAAGGGCATCCACCGTGGATGCCCTAACTTATTGATTTTGTTGGAGCCGGTGGAGGGATTTGAACCCCCGACCCGCAGTTTACAAAACTGCCGCTCTACCCCTGAGCTACACCGGCTCGAATGTGGCTTACCTGTCTCTCGCGGTAGCAGGCCGATACTACCAAACAGCTTCGGGCAAAGGCAAATTATGATAAGAAGCGCGCTGCCTGGCCTTGGCCCAGGCGTCGCTTGAGCCCCGCACGTTTGGGCCCTTAAGGCTTACAGAAGAAATCTGTTGACGCCTTCTCTCCGAGCGCAGTAGGATTGATATTGCCCACAAGCGGGGCTCGTGCTCCCTTCAGTCCGACACCCGCTTGCTCTTACCGAAACGTTTCTGCCGAACATTGACTCTTCCAGTCGCCAAACTATTCCGAAGGAGACTTCTCTTGCGTACCATCAACTTTGCTTCCCGTAGCCTGTGGGCTTCGCTCCTTGTTCTCGCCTGTGGATGGGCGAGCGGAGCAGGCGCTCAGACCGCCGAGCCCGCTCTCTCGCAGAGCGTCACGCAACAGCAGCCGCAGCAAAGACAGCCCGCGAGGCCGACCGTCATGCTGCCGCAGGAGCAGCGGGGCGCTCCGCTCGCCGCTGGCGAGACCGAGCTATATTGCGCAGGCTTCATACAGTCCGAGCCCGTCGTCATCGACCTGGAGGTCGTCGGCGGCGAACATGAGGACACGCAGCGTATCTTTAGCAGGGGCGATTTCGTCTTTATCAACGCCGGCGCTCAGCAAGGCGTGCGCGTGGGCCAGACCTTCTCGGTCGTGCGGCCGCGCGGCCCCTTCGATTCAAAGTTTACGAAGAAGGAGGGGGGCCTCGGCGTCTTCACACAGGAGTTGGGCCAACTGCGAGTAACGGACGTGAAGGAGCGCGTCTCGGTCGCGCAGGTGACGAACGCCTGCGAGACGATCATGCTCGGCGACCTGCTGAGGGCAGTGCCGCGCCGCACCTCTCCCGTCGCCCGCACGGAAGTCACGCTCGATCATTTCAGCAACCCGAGCGGCAAACAGCAGGGCCGGATTGTGCTCGCGCGCGACGGCCAGGAGATGCTCAGCAGGAACCAGATCGTCTACATAGACCTCGGCAGCGAAGACCGCATCAAGTCGGGCGATTACCTGACCGTCTATCGTCCCGTCGGCACGGGCAACCTCCTGACCAACATCGAGAACGAAGAGATCGCGCGCAACAGCAGCCGTGGCTTTGAGAGCGACCGCCGACAGGGCGGCAAGTTCTCCAACCAGGCCAAGCGTCCGAAAGACCCGAACGACGCAGGCTTCTTCAACCGCCCGTTGACGACCAAAGAGATACGGGGGCGTCGCCCAGAGATGCCGCGCAAGGTCGTCGGCGAGATAGTCGTCCTCACAGTCCAGGGGCGCACGGCGACGGCCGTCATCACGCGTGTTGCGCAAGAGATACACACGGGCGACTACGTAGAGCTGCAATAGCCGAGTCTCTCATCCTCAATACAAACAGAGCCGGTCGCGCTATGAGCCCGACCGGCTCTGAAATTTTCAGCCTGCTTTATTAATGAGTAAAGCGGCCTGACGCTCAGGTCGCGCGGCTCGGATTACTGACCGCTGTTGCGCCCGTGCGCGATGCCTCTACGGCCCGTGCGCGGCGCTGCTTTTCGCTCAGGTAGAAGGCCCGGAAGTATTCATACATCGAGAGGAAGGCCGAGAGCACGACGACCCACAACGTCGCGCGGCCCAGGGTGTAGAGCAACACCTGCCAGTCCGTCGGAGTGGTCGCGCCCACGCCGAACAGGTGATTGAGAGCGAGACGCAATTCCGGCACAGTCCAGAATTGAATCGCCGGAAATGCGCGCCCGAAATTCTGCACGGGCGGCGCGCCCTTGGCGCTCGATACGATCAGCAGGGCGACGGAGACGACCTGCGCGGCCATCTTGAATTTCCCCATGCGCGAAGCAGCGATCACCACACCGTCGCCCGCAGCAATCGAGCGCAGGCCCGAGACGGCGAACTCGCGCCCGATGATGATGACGACGGCCCAGGCCGGGGCGAGGCGGTTTTCGACCAGCGAGATCAGCGCGGCCGAGATCAGCAGCTTGTCCGCTATCGGGTCTAGGAGTTGGCCCAGGCGCGAGACCTGGTTGCGTCGGCGCGCTATGCGGCCGTCCAGAAAGTCCGTCAGCGCGGCGGCCAGAAAGATCGAGACGCCGAGGATGTGGCGCGGGACGCCGAACCAGTTTTCGGCCATCGGCGTGAGCAGCACCGCGACGAGGAACGGCACTATGAAGATGCGCAACAGCGTCAGCGCGTTTGGAAGATTCAAGCTCAAGACACCCTCTAGAAAAACCCAGCTTCGACCCTTCGGGGTTTGCGCGGCCTCGCCATGAAAAATGAAAGTTTCTCCCGGCCGCGAGTGTAGGTCTCACTGACAAGGCATGTCAAGATAGAGGTCGGGCAACCGAGGACGAAAGGGTTGCTTGCGGAAAGCGCCTATAATTCACGCGTTTTCGCGCCAGCAAGATTTAATCTTGGCCCAACTTGCCCGTCGCCCTGCGCTCGGCTACAATCATGGTTTCTGCGCCCCGCCAAACTATCATCTGTATGGGCGCAAGATGATTTAAGTCATGGCAATTGACCGCATCACAGTGCGTGGAGCACGCCAGCACAATCTCAAGGACATAACCGTCGAGATACCGCGCGACCGCCTGACCGTCATCACAGGCTTGTCGGGCTCTGGGAAATCCTCGCTCGCCTTCGACACCATTTACGCCGAGGGCCAGCGCCGCTACGTCGAGTCTCTGTCGGCCTACGCGCGCCAGTTCCTAGACCAGTTGGAGAAGCCAGACGTGGATTCCGTTGACGGCCTCTCGCCGGCCATCTCGATAGAGCAGAAGACAGTCTCGCGCAGCCCGCGCTCGACCGTCGGCACGGTGACGGAAGTTTACGACTACCTGCGCCTGCTCTTCTCTTCCATCGGACAGCCGCACTGCCATATCTGCGGCGCGCAAATCACCCGCCAGAGCGTCGAACAGATCGTCCAGAGCGTCTTGGCCCTGCCCGAGGGCGAGCGCGTGATGATCCTTGCGCCCGTCGTTCGCGGCCGCAAGGGCGAGTTCAAGAAGGAGCTTGAGAAGCTGGCGAAGGACGGCTTCCTGCGCGCGCGCGTGGACGGCGAGCTGCTCTCTCTGGACGAAGAGATCAGGCTCGACAAGCGACGCAATCACACCATAGAGGCTGTCGTTGATCGCCTGCTGATTAAGCCCGGCATCAACGAGCGGCTGGCCGAGAGCGTGCGGACGGCCTTGAAGCTGACGGGCGGGGCCGTGCTCGTCGCGGTCGTGGACGGCGAAGAGAAGCTCTATTCCGAGCGCATGGCCTGCGTCAATTGCGGCATCAACATTCCGCCCCTTGAGCCGCGCTCCTTCTCCTTCAACTCGGCCTACGGCGCTTGTAAGCGTTGTCACGGGCTCGGCACGGTTCTCGAAGTTGACCCGGCCAAACTGATCTCGGACGCGACCGAAGCCGCCGACAAAATCGCTTTCATGGGCCCAGCCGACAAGGCTGGCTCTGCACTCTTGCGGAGCGCCCTGCTGGCCGTCGTCAAGCACTTTGGCGCGGCCGCAAGCATCCCCTTCGGAGAGCTGCCGGCGGAGGCGCGCAACGCCTTCTTCTACGGCCTAGACGGGGCGCTTACTTTTCGTCAGGGCAATTATATCTACCAGAGCGAGTGGAAGGGCGCTGTGCGCTTGCTGCGCGAAAGGATCAACGAAGCGCCGTCGGAGAAGGTCAAGCTGGCGCTCGAAGAGCTGGTTTCTCCCGTCACCTGTCCCGATTGCCAGGGCCGTCGCTTGCAGCCCGAATCGCTCTCGGTGCGCCTCGGCGGGCGCGGCATAGCAGACTACACGGCGCTGCCGATTGAAGAGGCCATTGCCGCCTTTGACCGGATCAAGCTCACCGAGCGCGAAGAGCAGATCGCCGGCCTGGTGCTGCGCGAGATCAAGGATCGCCTGCGCTTTCTTGAGACCGTTGGCCTCGGCTACATCACGCTTGATCGCTCTTCGGCTACTCTGTCGGGCGGCGAGGGGCAGCGCATACGCCTCGCCACTCAGATCGGCTCGCAACTGCGCGGCGTGCTCTACGTCCTGGACGAGCCCTCCATAGGGCTTCACCCGCGCGACAACCAGCGCCTTTTGGAGACGCTCTGCGCGTTGCGCGACCTGGGCAACACTGTGCTCGTCGTCGAGCATGACGAGGAGACTATTCGCCGCGCAGATTACGTCGTAGACCTCGGCCCGGGCGCGGGCGCGCACGGAGGCGAGCTGGTCGCAGCAGGCACACCCGATCAAGTCTCCTGTAATCCAGATTCAATCACGGGCCTCTACATTTGCGGCGCAAGAGAGATCAGCGTGCCGCAGAAGAGGCGTACGCCGAACGGCAAAGCGATCACCATACGCGGCGCGCGCCACAATAACCTGAAAGATATTGACGTTAGTTTTCCGCTCGGCCTGTTGACGGTCGTGACGGGTGTGTCGGGCTCCGGCAAGTCAACCCTGGTGGACGACATTCTCTATCATGCGCTGGCCCGCTACCTCTACGGCTCGCTCGCGGAACCGGGCGCTTACACCTCCATCGAAGGGCTCGAACACATAGACAAGGTGATCGAGATAGACCAGTCGCCAATCGGGCGCACGCCGCGCTCTAACCCCGCGACCTACACGGGACTCTTCACGCCCATCCGAGAGCTTTACGCCATGCTGCCGGAGTCGCGCGAGCGCGGCTATAAGCCGGGCCGCTTCTCCTTCAACGTCAAGGGCGGGCGCTGCGAAGCCTGCGAGGGCGACGGGATGAAGCGCATCGAGATGAATTTCCTGCCGGACGTTTATGTCCTCTGCGATGTCTGTCGCGGCGCGCGCTACAACCGCGAGACGCTCTCGGTCAAATACAAGGGCAAATCTATCGCGGAGCTTCTGGACACGACCGTCGAAGAGGCGCTGCCACTGCTGGAAAACATTCCGCAGATCAAGCAGAAGCTTCAAACGCTCCTCGACGTAGGCTTGGGCTACATCAAGCTCGGACAATCGGCGACGACTCTTTCGGGCGGCGAGGCCCAGCGCATTAAGCTCGCCAAGGAGCTATCGAAGCGCGCCACGGGGCGCACCATTTATATCCTCGACGAGCCGACGACGGGGCTGCACTTCGCCGACGTACACAAACTCCTGGATGTTCTGCAACGCCTCGTCTCTCTCGGCAACACCGTCATCATCATCGAGCACAACCTGGACATCATCAAGAGCGCAGACTACGTCATAGACCTCGGCCCGGAGGGCGGCGCGCACGGCGGACGCCTCGTCGCCTGCGGCACTCCCGAAGAGGTCGCCCGCGCCCGCAAATCCCACACCGGCCAGGCCCTCAAACCGCTCCTCAACGGCCACACGGCCGCGCCCCGCAACGGCCAGCAAGCCCCACGCCCCGAACGCCCGAAGAAGATCGCGTGATATAATCCACATCAGAGAACCCTTCCCGGGAGAAAGAATGATGTCCAAAGAAGTGAAGTTCATCACCGACGCCAAGGGCAACAGGACAGACGTGATTCTTCCGATTGAAGAATACGAAGAGATGTTGGAAGATTTGCATCTCGGTCGCGTCGCCCGCGAGAGCCAGCATGAACCGCGCCGCCCTTTCGCAGAGGTCTTGGAGGAATTACGCTCTGACGGTGAGATAGATGTATAGAGTTGACATCACCTCACGCGCCGAGCGTGAGCTAAAGCGACTCGACCGGCCAATCAAGAATCGTATCGTAACAGCTATTCTCGCGCTCGGCTCTGATCCACGTCCAGCCGGAGCCATCAAAGTCAAAAGTGAAGAACACGTATGGCGCATTCGTGTCGGCGACTGGCGCATCGGCTACATCATAGACGACACGTCCCGTGAAGTGACCATTATCAGAGTCGGCCATCGCAGCGAGTTTTATAACTAGCTTAGGAAAGCCCGAAGAAGATCGCGTGATATACTGCGCGGCGTTCTAACACTTGCCGGGCAGCGACAGGGAAGGTAGCTTTAGGCGTCGTGTCCAGATACGAAGATGATCTCAGGCCGCTCAGCCTGGAAGAGGTAAAGACCTATCCGCTCGCCTCGCGCCAGAGCAAGGTGACGGTCAGTGATTTCGCGCGGCCTGTCGAGGCGGACGCGTCGCTCGGAGATTTTCTTCGCTCGCTGCCCGGTATCCTGGCCGTCAACTCTTTGCGCGAGCTGGCCGCGCAGATACGGCGCGCTCGCGCGCTTCGCAAACCCGTCCTCTGGGGCATCGGCGGCCACGTCATCAAAACAGGATTGGCTCCGGTGATCGCTGACCTTATGCGGCGCGGGTACGTGTCGGGGATTGTCGCCAACGGCTCCGTGCTCGTGCATGACGCAGAGATAGCTATGGTCGGCTCGACTTCGGAGGACGTGGACGCGACGCTCGGCGCGGGCGCGTTCGGCGCGGCCGAGGAGACGGGCAGGCTTTTGAACGAAGCGGCCCGCAGCGGCGCGCGTGACCGGATAGGCTTGGGCGAAGCTATGGGCCGAGAGCTTCTGACGCTTGGGCCCGCGCACAAAGATCATTCGCTGCTCTGCGCCGCTTACGAGATGCGAGTGCCCTTCACCGCGCACTTGGTCATCGGCGCGGACATCGCCCACTTTCATAGGAACGTGGACGGAGCATCGCTCGGCGCGACGACGCACACGGACTTTCGCCTGCTGGCGGAGCTGGTGCGGCGCATGGACGGCGGCGGCGTCTACCTGAACATTGGCTCCGCAGTCATTCTGCCGGAAATATTCCTCAAGGCCGTGACGCTCGTGCGCAACCTCGGCCACCCGCTCGCAGACTTCACGACAGCCAACCTGGACTTCATTCAACAATATCGCCCGCTCACTAACGTCGTGCATCGTCCAACGGCCGACGGGGCCGGGCGCGGCTACAACCTCACAGGCCATCACGAGCTGATGATCCCGCTGCTCGCCGCAGCGATTCTGTGCGGCGAGCAGGAAGACCCACTTTAGGAGGAGATTTCTGTTGACAGGCAAGGCCGCCGCTCCTATACTCGGAGAGTTGAAATTGAAAACCGATTTCAATTTTGACACACAGAGCTTTGATAAGACTTCCTGCATTTAAGGCACGTCCATACGCTATTTTTTAATTGGAGACCGCTCTCATGTCTGACAATATTGCGCCGAAGGCTGTGGCGCATTTTCGCGCCGCGACGCTTCTGCTTGTGCTCGGACTCTTTTTTCAAGTCACTGTCTCGGCTCAAACGGAAACGACGACAGGCATACGCGGCCAGGTCACGGCCGCAAGCAACCAGAGCCCCGTCGCTGGCGCTCGCGTCCTGGTCAGGAATGAAGCGATACAGGTCGAGCGCGAAGCACTGACGGACGGGGAAGGCCGCTTCGCCATCTACGGGCTCATGCCCGGCACATCCTACGAAGTCACAGTCGAGTCCGAAGGGTTTCGTCAATCAATCCAGAGCGGCGTGAGGCTCGTTTCGGGAGACGCTCTGAACCTGGACTTCGGGCTTGAGCTGAGCGCGATTCAGGAGTCTGTGACGATCACGGATGAGACGCCTGCTGTGGTGACGAACGCGCCGGAGATAAGCCAGGTCGTAGATGCGCGGCGCGTGAACGAACTGCCCTCGAACGGGCGCAGCATCAACCGCTTCGCGCTCTTAGACCCGCACGTGCGCAACACAGGGGGCCTCGGCGGCGACGGCTCCACCAGCGCGCGGCTCTCCATCAACGCCAACTCTTTTCGTCATACCTTCTATAAGCTCGACGGCAATAGCAACTACGATTCGATCAACGCCAACGCCCCGCAGCAGCAGGTCGGGCTCTCTGCCGTGCAGGAGTTCAAGGTCTTGACGAACCAGTATTCGGCGGAATACGGCGGCTCAAGCGCAGGCATCATCAGCACGGTGACGAAGGCCGGGTCGAAGGAGTTCCACGGCCAGACCTTCTTCTTCCTGCGGCCGAGCCGTCTACAGGCTGCGCCGCCCGTCTCTTCCTTGCGCGTGCCTAATCGGTTCGCTCAATTCGGCGGCGCGCTTGGCGGCCCACTGCTGAGTGATCGCGCCACCTTCTTCGTTAGCTACGAAGCGACGCGCGCCGAGCGCGGAGCCTTCATCCAATCCCCTACGCCTTCGACCTACACGGGCCATTTCCGTAGCCACACCGGGCTCGCGCGCTTCGATTACAGCTTCAAGGATTCGCACACCGTCTCTTTGAGGCTCAACGGCAACCGCGAAGAGAACGACAACGCTAACGACCGTGTGAGCGGGTTCACGCAGCCGAGCGCGGCGCAGATGAGCCGCACGCAATCCACTGGCACGCAAGTAACGGACAGGGTCATGTTGGGAGCAAAGCTCCTGAACGAAGCGCGCCTGAGCTACGTCAACTGGATTCCCTCTTCGAGCGCCGCGCTCACGCCGCAAGTCATCATCACGCGCCCGAACATCAGCACGGAAGGCAACTCCGCTTATTCCTGGATACGCGCCGAGACCTGGCAGTTCGCAGACCAGCTTGCCTATCAACATGGCCGTCATGAATTGAAGTTCGGCTTCGACTATGCGCGGCAGAAGGTACGTGACTTTAGCACGACGGAGTTCGGCGAATACCGCCTGGGCGTAGGCGAGACCAGTCCGGGGCCCAGAACGGAATACACGCAGACCTTCGGCGTCGGGTTCGTTCGCTACGGGCAGACGCTCGCTTCCGTCTTCGTTCAGGATAATTGGAGAGTGACGCCGCGCCTGACGGCTAACCTCGGGCTACGCTACGAGTACCAATCGATCACGACTGATCGTAACAACTTCGCGCCGCGCCTCGGGTTCGCCTGGGACGTGACGGGCAACGGCAAGACCATCGTGCGCGGCGGCGCTGGCGTCTTCTACGATCAATACTACATGTACATTACGCGCCGCTTCCTCTTGCAGGGAGTGGAGTCGCCGACGGCGACTTACAGGTTCCGTTTCGGCGAGCCGGGATTTCCGGTCTTCCCCAATTCGCTCGCGGCCGTGCCCGTGGGAGCGACGCCCGTCAAGCGTGATTTCATCTACCTGCCGGGCGCTGAATTGCTCAATCCCTACAGCGTGCAATTCTCGCTCGGCCTACAGCGCACGCTCTTCGACGACTGGACTTTGACGTTCGACGCGCTGCACTCGCGCACCTTGAAACAGATGCGCGTTAACGACATCAATGCTATTACCCCGTCGCGCCGCACACGCCCGTTCCAGACTTACGCTGGCGTCGCCGTCAACAAGATAGCCGTCATCGAGAACAGTTCGTCGAGCAATTACGACGCGCTCGACCTGGGGCTCATCCGTCGCTTCGCCGGCCGCTTCCAGTTCGAGGCCCATTATGTTTACTCCTCTGCTCTGACCTACGCGATGTTTTTCGGCGAGCCGGACACAGGGATACCGAACACGTTCGGCGCGAGCTACGACTTAGAGCGTGGGCCCAGCGACTTTCACCAGCGCCATCGCTTCGTCGCTCACGGCCTCGTCGAGCTGCCTTTCAAATCGCAGCTCTCCTTTATCGCGACGCTCGCATCGGGCCTGCCCATCAATCCCTTGACGGGCGACGACACGAACGGCGACGGCTACAGGGTAGATCGTCCAGCGGGACTGGCGCGTAACTCTTTCCGCACGCCCATGCAGGCGAGCTTCGACGCTTCCTATGCGAAGCGCGTGTCGCTCACCGAAAACGTCCGGCTGGAATTGCGCGCCGAGGCGTTCAATATCTTCAACCGCTCCAATTTCATCAAGCTCAATAATATCTACGGCACTGCGCAGACGCCCGCGAGCACCTTTCTGACGCCCATCGCCGGCCTCGCCAACTCAGACCCCGGACGCCAGTTCCAGTTCGGCGCGCGCCTGATCTTTTAGAGGCCGCAGATCACCAAGGCCAACGGGGAGCAACGCTCACACTTCATCCCCGTTGGCCCAACTCCTTCTATCCCCTTGGCATTACGCTCGCGGCGAGAGTGTAGGGTATAATCGGCGCTCGTTTTCGCGGCGAAGATTATTCAGAGCAATAGAATTTGAGCCGGTTGTCGGTCATCAAAATTTATAGATAGAGGTCACAGGGGATTTTATGGATGCACAGAAGCTAGAGCACTTTCGCACAGTGTTGAGGGAAGAGCTGAGGCGACGCACGGAGAACGTGCGCGAAGATCAGGCCGCAGCCCTTGAAGCGGCGGCCGACGACGGCGTGAAAGATAGCGTTGACATGTCGCTGCAAGACGTTAATCAGGAGCTTGCCCTGCGTTTGGGCGAGCGCGAATCCCGCATGGTAGCCGACATAGACCAGGCGCTCAGAAGAATCGAAGAAGGCACGTACGGAGTGTGCGAGCGTTGCGGCAAGCCGATTGACGAGCGACGGCTCGAAGCCCTTCCCACGGCACGCTACGACGCCGCCTGCCAGGCCCAGATCGAAGCCAGCGAAGGACAGCAAGACGCTCCGACGCTCTAAAAGCAGTGAAGAGTGACAAGTGACGAGCAAAAGCAAGAGCAACAGCTTTTCTCTCGTCACCAAGTCACTTGTCGCTTGCCACTGCCTTTCACGCTTTGGGATGAGATTTGTCGTAGACTTCGATCAGCTTTTCCATTGAGACGTGCGTGTAGATTTGCGTGGTCGAGAGCCGCGCATGTCCCAGTAGCTCTTGAATGTCGCGCAGGTCTGCGCCGCTGTCCAGCAGATGCGTGGCGAAGCTGTGGCGCAAGGAGTGCGGGCTGATGTTGTGTATGCCTGCGCAGATGTCTATGTATTTATCGACCATCCGGCCCACGGAGCGCGTCGTGATGCGAGTGCCCTGGTAGTTGAGAAAAAGCGCCTGCGTGTCGCGCTCGGCGAGCGGCGCGTTCTGAAGGAAGGCGGTGCGCACCGTCAGGTAGTTCAGGAGCGCATGAAGCGCCGGGTCTCCGAAGGGCACGACTCTCTGCTTGCGCCGCTTGCCCGTCACCCTCACCAGCTTGTTCTGAAAATCCACGTCCGAGAGGTCTAGCCTCGTCAACTCGGAGACTCTGACGCCCGTCCCGTAAAGCAGCTCAAGGATGGCGCGGTCGCGTTTGCCGAGGTCTGTCTCGGTGTCCGGCGTTTCGATAAAGCGGATGGCGTCTTCGATGGAGAGGTGGTTGGGCAGCTTCTTTTCCAGGCGCGGAGTCGAGACCAGCTTGGCCGGATTCAATTCGACGACGCCTTCACGTACCAGGAATTGAAAGAAGGTGCGAAGGGCCGCCAGCTTGCGCGCGACAGAGGTCTTCTTCTTCTGCGCCGCGTGCAGGGTGGAGAGCCATTCGCGGATGGTGATGTGGTCTATCTGGCGGATGTCAACTTCGCGGCGCGAGCCATTAGCATCTGCGGGCGCAAGGTAATCGTAGAACTGCATCAGGTCGCTCGCATAATTTCGCAGCGTGTGCTCGCTGACGTTACGCTCGTAGCGCAGGTGCTCGAAAAACTGTCCGAGTAGTTGTTCGATCATAAGCGTTCCGTGACCGTTCGAGAGAGAGATGTTAGTGCCGCAGCAAACCTAAGCTTTCAGTGCGCGGGATTGAAATTATAGTTGATGACGCCCGTCACCTTGACGGGCTGCCCCGAGAGTTTGGTCGGAGCAAAGCGCGCGCGACGGGCCGCCGCGACGGCCGAAGCGTGCAAGACCTGGTGGCCCGAGATGGCGCGGGCAGCGATCACTTCGCCGCGCTCGTCAATCGTCACCTCGACCGTGACCATGCCGTAGGCGCGGGCGTTGCGCGCGGCTTCCGGATAGATGGGAAGCGGCAGGCTGAGAGCTTTGCCGTTGAGCACGCCGCCCGAAACGGGAGCAGCTTTTGATGTTGAAGGCGCGGCTTCCGGGGCTGGCGTCGGCTTCGCGGTCGTTTGACGGGTTTCGATGGGAGGCGCAGCGGGCGCGGGCTTTGAAGGGCCGGGCGCTCTCGGCTGCTGCGGCGGCGTCGTCGCGGTCGAGCCGGACGACCTCGCAGCATTGCTCGCAGCATTGTTCGCAACCACGCTTCGACGCGCGGCCGGAGCGTCCGGGTCTGGCGGCCCGGCCGGGCCCCGTCCTCTCCCGAGAGAATCGTCCGAAGAGCTTGCGCGCACGGGCGACGCTGGCGCGCTCGGCTCCTCTCTAGCCCCTCTCGAAACATCCGCCGAGACCTGTGTGGGCCCATCGAGGCTTGCGACTACGGGTGTGCCGATGGCCGGCTGCGCCGTGCCTGTGAACCTTTCCACGCGGCGCGGGTAGTAACCTTTGCGCGCCCTGACGCGCAGGTTCGGGCGCGTGACTATCCGGACGCTGATCGTGCGGTAGAGATTGTCGCGTCGCTCGTCGTTCGGGTAGTAGCTGAGGACATACTGCTGGGCCAGGTCGGCCGAGATTTGGGCGAAGGCCGTGTCGAGGTCGGTCGTGCCCCTGGGCACGTAGACTGCGCCGCCCGTCTGCCCTGCGAAATCCTGCAAGCGCCGCTCGGCTGCGAGGTCTCTCAGGTTGGCATTCTCTATCTGCCCGGTCTGGACTGCATAAATCTGGCAGTCGGCCGCCTGCACGCGCTGCAAGGCCGCATCGAAATTTATATCGCTGATCGTGTCCGCGCCGTCCGAGACGATGACGATCACTTTGCGCCCGCGCTGGTAGGGGCGCAGGTAGTCTGCGGCCTGTACCACTGTGTCAAAGAGGGCCGTTGCGCCTTCGGGCTTGCCGAAGCGTTCGATTGTGCGAACGAGGGTGCGGACATCATTGGTCAAAGGCTGTTCGAGGACTGGAAAGGTCGAGATGGAATAGATGGCCGCGAGGTCTGTCGCGGGCCTCAGGACGCTGCGGAAGAAGCGTACGGCAGCCTGCTTCTCAAACTCGCGCGCAGCCGTCAGGCTTGAGCTGTTGTCAAAGAGGAGCGCGAGCGTGACGGGCGTCTCGCTGCTTCCCAGCTCGCTGATCGGTTTCGGCTGCCCGTCCACGCGCAGCTCGAAATCTTCCAGCTTGAGGTCTGTGACGGGCCGCCCCGAAGCGTCCAGGACAGAAGTGGGCACGGTCACCAGATTGGAGTTGATGCGTACGACATCCGAAGCATCTACCTCTTCGCCCGCGTCAGCAGGGCTTGCCGCCGCAGCCGCAGGCTTGGGCGAAGGCGAGGGCCAGGGCGGAGGCTCGCCGAGCATGGACGGGTCTGAAGGGATGCGCTCCTGCGGGGCGGCGGTCGTCTTTGCCGGCGAGACGGAAGGCTGTGCTGTTGCCACTCGCCTCGGGCGCGTAGGCGTGGGCGACGGCGCAGGCGTGCGCGCAGAAGAAGTGGAAGGCCGCTGCGAAGTCTGTGTCTTACGACGCCCCGACTGCGCAAAAGGGCGCGCGCCCAAAGTGAGAGGCAAGAGTATCAGAGCCAGGCAGACGAGAGCACAGCAGAGGGGCTTTGTGGGCCCGCTGCCCGAAGTGAAAGAGAAGAGCTTGGGCCGCTGCCTTAATCGTGTCAGAGTGTGGGGACGGCGGGCCAACGCCCGCGCGCGATGATGTAAAGCCAAGAGTCTCAGTTTCCGCCCTTTCCCTTGTAAGAATTTCCGCCCGTCCGGAACGGATCAGGTAAGCAACCGGGATCGAGCCGCTTCGGGTATCAGCCCTGTCCTCTTCGGCAAAGGATAACACGCGCGCCCGTCGAGCCGGAATTTCAAAATGGTTGACGCCGCCAGCCCCCTGATCGTTGCCCGGCCGGATTCGCCCCCTCGGGCGGATGAAGACGTTGACATCGGGGCGCGAAGAGAAATATGTTGAAGGCGTCATCGAGCCATTCGCCTCACAGCGAATGGGACGGCCTTACACTCTCGCGGTTCACAGAAGGGTCAAAGAAATGGTTACCAACTCAAAGAGCGCCAAACCCTCACAAGGGTTCGACCTGCTTCCGCTTACACAGGTCATACGCCTGGTCGCCCAAGCCGACAGGCGCGAATTCACACTTTTTCTCGGCGCGGGCGCGTCGAAAAGCTCCGGCGTGCCGCTGGCTTCGGATATGATCGCCGAGTGGCGGAAGATGGTCTTTGAAGACCGCGCCATGCTGCCCGACGTTCATTTCAAGTCATGGTGCGAAAATCAGCCCTGGTACGACAAGGACGACGAGTACTCCATACTTTTTGAGATGCTCTTTCCCAACCCGCGCGCCCGCCAGAAGTATGTCGAGCCGAAGATCGAAGCGGGCTTCCCCGGTTGGTGCTACCTCTACCTCGCCAACATAGTCAAGTCCGGCTACTTCAACGTCATCTTCACCACCAACTTCGACGACCTGATTAACGACGCGCTGACTATGTACCTCGGCTATAACGCCATGGTGTGCGCGGCCGATTCGTTGGTCGAGAACATCTCTATCACCTCTGACCGCGCCAAGATCGTCAAGCTGCACGGCGACTACCTGTTCCAGCACTTGAAGAACACCCCGGAGGAACTGAAACAGCTAGACCCAAACATGGATCACAAGTTCAGGGAGTTCGGCAAGCAGTGCGGCATGGTCGTCATCGGCTACGCCGGGCGCGACCAGTCCGTCATGCGTGTCATCGAAGAGATGATAAATGATAAGGACTCCTTCCCGAACGGCATCTACTGGGGAGTGCGGCCGCAAGATAATGACAAACGGAGGCTGGCCCCGCGCGTTCAAGAGCTGGCGCGGAGATACCCCAAGCACTTCCATCTCTTCCAGTGCCCGGATTTCGACCTCTTCATGTCGCGCCTGCACTCCGCACTCAAGCTAGACCTGCCCCGCACGGTCTTGCACCCGCACGAGTCCGTGCGCGAGAGATTCAACCGGCTCGTAGAGAACACGATGGGCGGCCAGCAGAACGACCCCATGATTAACGCGCACAGGCTGAAACTCGAAGAAGAGTTGAACAGGCCGTGGGCCAAGGAGACAGACCTCGACGCCTTCGACCTGATGCAGGCTCAGATCGCGCTGGGCCAACGCGACTACAAGACGGCCCTCACGCTGATCGTCAAGTATTGCCAGCGGCGGCCAGACGATGCCAACGCAGTGATGACCTGGGGCGACGCGCTCGCAGTCCAGGGCGAAGAGGAAGCCTCCGAAGCGGCCCTGGAAGAGGCTGCTGTGAAGTGGAGGGAGGCGGTCAGACTGAACCAGCGCATCCTCGCGCCGCGCTACAGGCTGGCGCGCCACTACTGGCGCTTGCAGAAGTACGCAGAGAGCATCATCGTCCTCGAAGAGCTGCTCAAGCGCGTGCCCAAAGATCACCTCTCCCGGCGAAGCCTGATCGTGCTCTACGCCACAAGCAGCCGGTTTGAAGATGCCTTGCGAGAGATTGACGTGCTACTGGAGCGCCAGCCGAATTCAGACGAGCTGCATGCCATGAAGGCTGCCGTGCTGGAACAGCGCGGCCTGATTGACCGTGCGCTTCAGGAGATAAGGAGAGCCGCCGAGCTTAAGCCGCGAAATGCCCAGTACCATTTCGCGCTGGCTAACATTCTAATACGGCTCGGGAAATTGGATGAGGCCGCTGCGGAAATCAGACAGGCAACCCAGCTCGACCCGCGAAACCTCAGCTACCGCCTGCAAGCAGTCAACTTCTACTCGTTGCAGCAGAGGCTAGACCTGGCGCTGGAGCACGCAGAGGCCGCCGTCCGCAGCGAGCCCACGTCTGCGGAGGCGCGCGGATGGCTCGGCCAAATCTATTTTACGCTCGGAAGAATCATGGAAGCCCAGCGCGAGATAGAGGAAGCCCTCAGGCTGAGCCCACACGACAGCCGCATCCTCGCCGACGCGGGCATCCTCTACTCGAATCTGAATCGCTTCGATCTCGCCGAAAGATATTTCCGGCAAGCGGCGCAGTCGAACCCGAGCCGGTCGCTGCCCTACTACATGCTCTGCATGATCTATTGGGTCAACAATCGCTGGCAGGAATTCAACGGCGCGTATCAGCAATTGATGCGGGTCGCGCCACCAATCGCACAGCAATTACAGATGCAGTTGCAGATGATGGATCAGCAATTCATGGGCAATCGCCTGGCGGCGTTTCAGGCCCTTCAGCGCCAGAATGCGCCCTGGCTGCAAAATCAATCTCAGCAGGCACAGCAACAGCAGCCGTGGATTCCGCCCCAGCCCAACAGGCGCTCCTAGCCTTAGACCGCGAGGGATTGGGGCGAGGCTGTGAGCGCCGTCTCGCCGCGCAAGCTCTGAAGCCAGGCGTCCCACTCTTTGAGCGCAAGCTCGACCTGCAAATGGTGGCGCTCGCGCTTGCGCCGCACGCGCCGCCTCAAGTCTTCTGCAAGCGGCTCAAGCAGGGCGAAAGTTATATTGACCGGCTGGTAATTCTTCGTCCGGGCGCTTGAGACGTAACGCGCGAGCGCGCCCGTCGCGCTCACAGCAGGCGCAGTCACCAGAGGCTTGCCCGCGCTCAGGCGCGCAGCGTTGAGACCGGCCAGCCAGCCCGTCGCCACCGATTCGACGTATCCTTCGACGCCGCTGATCTGCCCGGCAAAGAACGTACGGGGCCGCTCCCTCATGTTGAGAGAGGGCGCGAGCACCCTGGGCCCACAGATATAAGTGTTGCGATGAATCTGCCCGTACTGTAAAACTTCTGCCTGCTCAAGGCCGGGGATGAGGCGGAGTACGCGCGCCTGCTCGCCAAAGCGCAAGTGGTTCTGAAAGCCCACCAGGCTGTAGGCGTCGGCCATCAGGTTCTCCTGCCTAAGCTGCACGGCTGCGTAGGGCTCGCGGCCCGTGCGCGGGTCAAGGAGCCCGACCGGCTTCATGGGCCCATAGCGCAGAGTCTCTACGCCGCGTCGTGCCAGCTCTTCAATCGGCAGGCAGGCTTCAAACCAGCGCGTCTCTTCAAAGCGATGGAGCGGGACGCTTTTGGCTTCCACCAGCTCTCGGTAAAAGTGCTCGTACTGCTCGCGGTCTAATGGGCAGTTGAGATAATCGTCGCCGCCCTTGCCGTAGCGCGCGGCGCGAAAGGCTATCTCGGTATTGACGGAATCGGCGGCGACAATGGGGGCTATCGCGTCGTAGAAGTAGAGCTGGTCGCTGCCCGTCAGTCGCATGATCTGCGCCGTCAAAGCGTCTGAGGTCAGGGGGCCGGTCGCGATGATCGTGATCTCATCTTCGGGCAGCCTCGTTACCTCTTCGCGAACCAGGGTAATGCCTGGGTGCGAAGCTATGCGCTCTGTGATGTAGTCTGCGAACCTGTGCCGGTCAACGGCGAGGGCCGCTCCGGCCGGAACGCGCGTCGCCGTCGCCGCCTCCATGACGAGCGAGCCGGCGCGCCGCAGCTCCTCTTTCAAGAGATATGGGGCCGTTCCCTGCTCGTCCGACTTGAGCGAGTTGGAGCAGACTATCTCGGCGAGCTTGTCCGTGCGGTGCGCTGGCGTCTGTTTGACGGGCCGCATCTCGTAGAGGCGGACGCTTGCGCCCGCGAGCGCGGCCTGCCAAGCGGCCTCTACTCCGGCGAGCCCGCCGCCTATGACGACAACTTCATTCATTCAAAACTCTTCCTTCCGCGAACGAGAAAGGGAGGACGGCTGTTTGAAAGCCTGCCTCTCCTGCTCTTCACTCAGTTCTTATTGATCGGGTTTCTCCGCAGGCGAGTTGCCCGCGCCGGGCTGCTCTATTTTATAGCCGCTCGCTTCGGCGTCGAACCGCTTGTAATCGCTCCACTCGTAAGTATTGTTGACGCTGCCGCCCGCGAAGAGCAGCACCCTGACGGAGAGATTGATCTGCGCGTAGCGCGGAAGCCACACTCCGTCCGCCATGCGCGTCTGCTCCATGACGAAGGCCGCGCCGGGACTCAGCTTGAGCAGCAGGCCCGCGCCCACCTTGAAGCCTTCGGAGAGGCGGGCTTCCAAACGCATCACCTGCTTATCCACTGGGTCAATCCAGACGGCTCCGACCAGCTTCGAGATGATCTCATCGCTGCGGTTAGAGGGACGGAAACCTTTGCGCGGGCGAAAGTCGAAGACCACTGCGTCGCGGTCACGAAAACGCTCCGTGCGCGGCGAGACGAACTCGCAGGCGCGAAGAAACTGCGCAATACCAAGCTCTTCGTCTTCCGTCTCCTCCTGTGGAGTTGCGCCGCCGCTCTCACGGGCTCGCGCCTGCCGTTCAAGCGAGCGTTTTTGTTTCTCCCGCTCGCGTTTTTGACGGTCGCGCTCGCGGTTCTGTTCCGCCTTGACCAGCTCTTCCGTGACGCGCTTCTCCTCTTTTGCCGCGCGCTCTGGCGAGAGCGGCACGCCCCCCTCGCTGATGAGGCGAAAGACCGGCGCGCGATTCGGCAGCGGGTACACCTCGTAGACACTGACGGTCTCCTTCTTCGTCTCGCCGCGACTGTTCAGCTCGCGCTCGGTGATCTTCTGTGTGAAGGTGTACTGGCTGACCCGCTCGTCAATCGCGTCCTGGTTGCGCGAGACTTCACGCAGGAGCGCGGGCACATTGAGCGCCTCGGCGCTTTTGGGCGGGTCGAAGAGAGCGTCGCCGAGGCCCGTGTTATAAGCTGCGCTCTGCAAGGAGAGCGTCAGGGCCCCGCCGCCGCCTTCCGGATAAAGCTCTAGCTTGTGCGGCTCTTGTATGCCTCGCTCGGCGCGATAATCCCCGAAGCTGGCGGCCTGCGCTTCGCTCGCGACTCTGAGCAGAAGCTTACTCGCCGTGCTGAACCAGGCGCGCAGCCGCGCCCCGTCGCGCATGGAAAACTCCACCACGTAAGCCTGCTCACCAACGCTCTCGTCCAACGAGACTGTCCGCGCCATCACGTTCAGCTTTTTGTAATTGACCAGCCGGCTCGCTTCCAGCAGCGCGCGAAGCCTGGCCGCGCCCGCAGCCGCGCCGGTCAGCGTGCGCAGTCGTCCGTCCAGGTCGCGCTTCCAGGCGGAGCTGGCGCTGGCCGCCGAGTTGATCTCGCCGTTGCCGAAGATCATGTCCGTGCGCAGCGAAGCCGGAGCCTTGACCTGCATGCGCGCCTGGCCCAACTCCTGTTCCTTGAGCCTTACAGTCCAGACGTAAGTCGCATCCCTGATCTCCAGCATCCGCTTCTTGCCGCCGACCGCTTTTAAATAATCGCCGACGATCTTCTCCGGCGAAGGAAGCCTTACGGGACGAACATCCCTCGTCTTAGCCTGCGCGAAGAGAGGCACGCACGAGAGGGCCAGGCACAGCGCCGCGCCGCACATCAGAGCCAAGCTGCGAAGAGAGACCCGTGAACAGATCGCGGACGCTCGCCGCGCACAAGATTTGTTTGTTTCCATGATTGAAGCAGCCAAGCCCAGGGGGAGAACCACACGCGAAGCTCTTATCCTAACCGATTCCCCTCACAAGCAGAAGGCAAGAGAAAAGGGCAGAAGCGGAGGATGAAGAGCATCTCTTTCATCCTCCGCTTCTGCCTTTTACCTTTCGCCCTGCTTTTAGGAGGGCTGGCCTTCAGTGGTCTGGTCTGCGCCGGGTGGCTGCGGCACGTCCGCGTCCATTGCGGCCGCCGATTCCTGTTCGGCCTCAAGTTCTTCCTGCTCGTCGCGCTTCTCGTCAGCGCCGGTCTCGCCCGTCTGCGCCTGCGCCGTTTCGCTCATATCTCACCTCCGCTCCAAGTCATGCGTTCAACTTCCGACGTTCAAACTTCCGATGAAAGGTTTTCCCGAGTGACGTTCAGCGCGACCGCCCTCCCTTGCGCGCCTGAGCGCCCGCCTGCCCCTTCTTAGCACTCCCTTTCTTACCGCCACCTTTCCCGGCGGCGCTCCTTTTAGCTCCGCCTCTTCCGGTCGCGCTCGGCCTGGCCGCGCCCTTTTTGCCTGCGCCCTTCCTGCCCGCACCAGCCTTCGCCGGACTCTTCTTTGCGCCAGCCTTCTTAGTGCCGCCGGCCGCTCCCTTCCCTGCTGCGCGAGCCTTCTTCGCCCCGCCAGTCCCACTCGTTTGAGCGGCCGCGCCCTGCTCCTTCTCTCGGCGCTGCTCGACCTTCTGGTGAGCCGCCTCTACCACTTCCTGTATGCGCTCGGCCTCCGTCTGCGGCTCGCCCGAGGTCGCCTCCGCCTCGCCTTCGCGCAGCCGTCTCTCCTCCTCCTGCCGCGCGAAGCGATCACGCTCCTCTTCTGCCAGCGCCCCCTGATTGCGATGAAAATCGAACTCGTTAATCACACCGCCCCGCACCTCGAAGCGGCTCTTGTGCTTCCCCAGATTCTTATCCTTAGGCATCCCCTTCTAGCTCCTCCTCGTCTCCGACAGCGTCGGCGCTCCTCTCGCTTGACAGTCAGCGCCGCGCATTCGTATATTCGTTTGACACCACAAGCCGAGCCACCTTAGCTCAGTTGGTAGAGCGACTGATTCGTAATCAGTAGGTCTCCGGTTCAAGTCCGGAAGGTGGCTCCACAATTTTTGCCGTATAGCTAACGCCCTAGTTATACGGCAATTGCTTTTCAACGTCTATTCTTCAGCCACCCATTTCTTTGCTGCTCGGCGACGGATTAGCATTGACACTTGGCGCTTCGCCACCTAAACTGAGCGCCTCACTTGCCCCCCTGTTACAGGTGAGACAAGTTGAGGCGAGAGGCAGGCGATTTGCGAGGGTCGGCTGCCTCTTACTATCTGTTATTATAAGGATTGATAAGCAAGGATTAATCAGTATGGAACGGCAGTCGATCAGCGAAGACGCTGTGCGCGAACGAGAGTGCATTCATAGACAACAGGGAGCCCAGGGCCAGTTCTACCAGGCGAACAGTTACATTTCGGCGCTGCAACGCCTGCGCAATGACGCCGCCATGAAGATGGCGAGCAAGGTGGGAGCCTTTTTCTGGTCGGACGCCCCACACGTCCGCGTCTGGCTCTGTCAAGACTGCGCCCGCGAGGTCAACCTCTACAAGCAGCAATAAACGACCCTCACGGCCCAAGCACGGCTTTGATGAGCGCGGCACGCTCACGAAGGATTAGTCGAGTCTCTCTGGCACAAGTTCCTGGAAGAACAGCTTGACTATAGGCCCGAGCGTGTGCGCTCCGTAAGCCTGCCCTTAGCACAGACAATTCCTTGCTCGCGACCATTCTTCAAGGGTTGACTACGGGGAACACATCCCAGGCCCACCGTCCTACTTGTGCTCCATGCACGTCCTTCACCTTCGCACGGAAGCGGAACTTGTTGCCGTACTGGTCTGTTTCCTTTGATACCTTGTAATCCAGCTCAATGGATTTCAGACCAAGCTCCGGTAGAGTGTGCAGTTCTTCGGGTTCTGAAAAACCGTTGTGATTGGTGTCCTGCCACAGCCGCAAGCTGTAGAAGATGGTGTCTTGAATATCAATCACCCCGTCACTGTTACCTCCGCCCTCTACCTTGTCGAGTTCGGCCAGTGCGCGGAAGCCGTTCGCTTCATCCGAGGGAGCTTGTGGCGTCCAGTTGCCGAACAGCTCCATCTTCCCGTCATCTATCTGCCCGTTTGAATTGCGGTTGAGTGCGAGCCACGCATCGTCAGAGTGGGCGCGAGTCCAGGCTATCAGGTCGCGTATGCCATCGCCCCCGGTATCGAAGAGGACACCGCTCTCGGCATCTGTCAGGTTGATGCCGTCGCCTGCGACATCAATGATGATGGGTGAATAGGTGCAGCAGCAAGAACCATTATTACTGACACCCGGAGGACAACCCGATTGATAGGCGCAATAGTTAACGGCTGAAGAACATGAGGCTCCCGGCGGAGCATAGCCGCAACTACCGCCATAAGCACAGGGAGTGGGACTGCAAGAGCTAGTGTTAAAGTGCCAGTACCAGCCAAGGGACTCGCATTGCTGCTTGTTTGTCGGCGTCGGCGTTGGTGTCGCTGCTGGATTAGCGAGTGCTGTGCAATTTGTTCGCGTAAAGTAGTGCTGGGCGACTCTGAAAACGTCATTCGCCTGGACATCGTTGACTGGATTGACGCATCCAGGGTAGAACCCATTCATAATACTTATACAGCTTTCATCATCTTCAAGCCCAATTGAATGGCCAAGCTCATGTGCGATGGTTCCGCAGGTATCCGCATCCGAACTGTTTTGAACAGTCGTATCCAAGTTCATCGTATTCGGAGTAGAATAGATTTGGTTATTAGCGCATCCATATGTGGTCAGCCCCCTTTGAATCAGTATATCCGCCTGAGAGCTAGTAGTCGTCAACTGAAAAAATATGGAATTCTCTGTCCGTTGAAGTCGGTTCTGGTGTTCTATTGATCGGCGGCACACTGGGCGGCGGTCGTGATTCTATTCTGTATCTCTACACTATCCCATCCACCTCCAATAAATAATTGAGGATTCGCCGGCCGTCGGTCGTACCGTGTCCGGCGAGCGGGGCCTTATCGCTGTAGCATTGAGGGCATGGGGTTTGCGCTTGAATAAGCCCGATAAAAGCGATTAAGCCCATAGTGAGAATAAAACCTAATTTGAGCTTCATGTAATTTATTCTCCGAAGCTGTCGGCGCGCTGTGGCAAGAGATTACCGAGGAGCCTCGTGCCGCTCCTTGAGATTCGCCCTCAGTCGTTCCACAGAATCGAGGTAGCGGATTTGCATCTCTTGTTTGAGTGGGTGTGGCTTCTTGTTGACAGACCTAAGTAATCCGTTAGAGTCAATGGTGAAGACTCCATAAGGCCCTATACTCAACCTGCCAACCTTCGTCGAAAGATTTAAGTCCAGCAATAGTAGATATTCTTGAGACTTTGAGAATTCGGGGAAATCTCTCTCCTGATTGATGACTTTGACTCCATCGACCGCCAATGCACCCCCAGCCTTGAGCACTAAAATCTCGTCATCCTTCAGAGGAAGAAATTCTTGCGGAACGTCCGGAGGTAAGGAACATGTCCGACACTCCGAGACGCTTTGTTGAGAGAGGTATTCTTTGACCCTGAACTTGTACCACGTCGCGATATTGTCTTCGCCTTGCGCAAAGCTCTTCTCCTCGACTGGCTCTCCGATAAGCGCGGTTAAATGGAATCGGGATAGCGCTTCGTCCAGGTTCGTGACATGAGCAACTCTTTCAATCGGCGCAGGTATAACGACCTGTTGTTCACCCTTAGCTTTCGCTTGTTGCGCGTGCCACTTGAGAGTGCCGCGCCTACTCTCTTCTTGCTGTTGCAATCCCGGCTGACCCGATTTTATTTTAATAGTCCCCACAATGATGAGAACTGCCCCGGTTAAAACTAATAAGATAGATTTGACCTTCATCTTTCACCCTCAATTCTTTTGCGCGGTAAATATTGCCAATCACCAACTTGGATGAAGTAGCCACGAGTACTCTATCATTTGATCTGATAGTGGCCCGTAGAAAACTTCACATTGACCTTAGAGTTTTTAACTTGCGTTAGCAGGAGCAAGACTCTATGAGGAGTGAGGCTCTTGCCTAAAAGAACAAGGACGCGGCGAATCTACTCTCGCTCCTATTCGATGTTAAGCCAATTTTTTTTGCACCTCTGGTTTTGGGCGCTTGGTTGAAAGTTAACGTTTTTGGCACGGCGAGAGATATGGTTGAAGGGGGCTGTGCTATTCCTACTCCTCACAGCAGTTGGAGGTATAAGCGGGTTTGATGATGCGTATCAAGAGAATCTATTGGACTCGGGTGCATCGGCGTGTCTACAATTTTCATCGGATGATACGAGTACTAAATGAGTATGTATCATCAAGGTAAGCAAGGGGCAGTTTTGTTAAGGAGGTTGTTATGCCTATATCGTTTAGGTTGGAACATGTCATAGAGGAAGTGCTGTCGCGCCATCCCGGAGACCAGAAGCGCGCGCTGCGCAGGGCGGCCGGGGTGAAGCTTTCGGAGAGGGAGGCGCAGATAGCCTGGCCGCGCGTGTTGGAGCATAAGTGGTTTTTGAGCGAGCGGCTGGGGCGCGACGTGGGGTTGAGAGTCGCAGCCGTGGACTATTTCGAGAATGTTCAGCGGCCGCGCTCTTCCAAGCCTTCCAAAGGAGAGGGAGAGATGTTCGCGCCGAGACTGCCGATGATGCAGTCTTTGGCCGAGCGTATGAGCTTGTAAAGCACAGCAGAGCAGTCAAGGAGAGAAACAGGCGTGACGGGCGCAGGGCCCATCACGCCTGTTAGCTTTTCCGAGTCCGGTTTCGTCTCGCGCCTCAAGCTTTCGCCGTGGCGGTGAAGACTCTGGCGATGAGCGCCTGGGCCTCCTGCTGTATCAGCCGCAGGTGATCTCTGCCGCGAAAGCTCTCGGCGTAAATCTTGTAGACGTTTTCCGTGCCCGACGGGCGCGCGGCGAACCAGCCGTTCTCGGTGACGACCTTCAGGCCGCCGATGGCAGCATTGTTGCCGGGCGCGGAGGTGAGCTTCGCAGTGATCTTCTCTCCGGCCAACTCCTGTGCCTCGACCTGTTCGGGCGAGAGCTTTGAGAGGACGGCTTTCTGCTCGGGCGTGGCGGGCGCGTCTATGCGTTCGTAGACCGGCGAGCCGAACTGGCTCGTCAGCTCAGCGTAAAGCTCGCCGGGGTCTCTGCCGGTCTTCGCCATCATCTCTGCGGCCAGAAGGTCTAGGATGAGGCCGTCCTTGTCTGTCGTCCACACAGTCCCGTCGCGACGAAGGAAAGATGCGCCCGCGCTCTCCTCTCCACCGAAGCCGAGCGTGCCTTCGAGCAGGCCGTCAACGAACCATTTGAATCCCACGGGGACTTCGACCAGGCGACGATTGATGCTCGAAGCGACGCGGTCGATCATGCTGCTGCTGACCAGAGTCTTGCCTATGCCTGCGCTCTGCGGCCAGTCCGTGCGATGACGGAAAAGATAGTTGATGGCGACGGCCAGGTAGTGATTGGGATTGAGAAGACCGGCAGTGCGCGTCACGATGCCGTGCCGGTCGTTGTCGCTATCGTTGCCGAAGGCTATGTCGAACTGGTCTTTGAGCGCGATCAATCCAGCCATCGCGTAAGGCGAAGAGCAGTCCATACGGATCTTCCCGTCCCAGTCCACACACATGAAGCGGAAGGTGGGGTCAACCAACGGGTTGACTATGGTGAGGTCTAAGCCATAGCGGTCGATGATCGGCTCCCAGTAGCCTACGCCCGCGCCGCCCAGAGGGTCTACGGCCAGCTTGAGCCTTGCGCCACGAATCGCCTCCATGTCTATCACAGAGGCGAGGTCAGAGACGTAAGCGCCCGTGTAGTCGTGGCGCTCGGTCGTCGGCGCTCGCCTGGCCTGCTCGTAAGGGATGCGCGAGACGCCGCGCAGCCCGTCCTTGAGAAACGCGTTGGCCTTCTCTTCTATCCATTTCGTGACGAGCGTGTCGGCGGGCCCACCGTGCGGCGGGTTGTACTTGAAGCCGCCATCCTCCGGCGGGTTGTGCGACGGCGTAATCACTATGCCGTCGGCCAATCCTTTCGCGCGCCCACGGTTGTAGGTCAGAATCGCGTGCGAGATGACGGGCGTCGGCGTGTAGCCTTCCCTGTCATCGACCATCACGCGGACGCCGTTGGCCGCCAGCACTTCAAGCGCAGTCGCCTTCGCCGGCTCCGAAAGAGCGTGCGTGTCTATGCCTAAGAAGAGTGGGCCTGTGATCTGCTGCTCGTTGCGATAGAGACAGATGGCCTGGCTGATCGCCAGAATGTGCGCTTCGTTAAAGCTGTGCGACAGAGAGGAGCCGCGATGACCCGAAGTGCCGAAGGCTACGCGCTGTGTGGGCAGGGAAGGGTCTGGCCGCTCTGTGTAATAAGCAGTAATCAGCCGGGACACGTTGACGAGCATAGAGGCAGGGGCCGGCTTGCCTGCCAGCGGGCTCAAGTTTGTGTTTGTCATGGTGCTCGCTTTTTATATCAAACAGAGCGCGAGCGCAAGGCCAATGCTTAAAATATGGGCGATAGTGTGCTATAACCCTGCCTATTCCATTCAGCATTGTTCTTGAGTTTACCGGAGGCAGCCTCGGCGCTTGTCCGTCGGCGGCCAGAAGCGACCGAAGATATTCAATCCAGGAGATGACAGACATGGTGACAGACAAATACCAGCCACGCCCCGAACACAAATTCACCTTCGGCCTCTGGACTGTAGGCAATCGCGGTCGTGACCCCTTCGGCGACGCCGTGCGCCCGCCTCTTCCGCCCACGGAAGCCGTCCGCATGCTCGCAGAGATTGGAGCCTACGGAACTTGCCTGCACGACAACGACCTCGTTCCCATCGACGCCTCGCAGAGCGAGCGCGACCGGATTGTCCGAGAGTTCAAGAGCGCCTGCGAAGAGGCAGGCTTGAAAGTCCCCATGGCGACCGTCAATCTCTTCTACGATCCGGTCTTTCGTGACGGAGCGTTTACGGCCAACGACCCCTCGGTTCGCGCATATTCTTTACAGAAGACGATGAGAGCCATGGACTTGGGCGCAGAACTCGGCGCGAAGATATTCGTCCTCTGGGGAGGACGCGAAGGCGTCGAGACGGATGCCTGCCGTCGTCCTGATGAAGCGGTCAAGCGTTTGAGGGAAGCCTTGAACTACTTGTGTGAGTATTCAAAAGATCAAGGCTACGACTACAGGTTTGCTTTGGAAGCGAAGCCGAATGAGCCTCGCGCAGACATCTACATGCCGACGACGGGCGCTTACCTGGCATTGATCTCGACGCTTGCTTACCCGGAGCTGGTCGGCGTCAACCCGGAGGTCGCGCACGAGCACATGGCTGGCCTCAACATGACGCACGCGGTCGCTCAAGCCTGGGAGGCCGGGAAGCTGTTCCACATAGACCTGAACGATCAAGTGCCGGGCCGCTACGATCAGGACTTGCGCTTCGGCTCCGCCAATCCGAAGGCGGCCTTCTGGCTGGTGAAGTTTCTGGAAGACGTGGGCTACGACGGCCCCCGCGCCTTCGACGCGCACGCCTACAGGACTGAGGACTATGAAGGAGTGAAGGAGTTTGCAAAGGGGTGCATGCGGACGTACCTGATCTTGAAGGAGAAGGCCGCGCAGTGGAACGCCGACCCGGAGATCAAAGGGCTGCTCGCGGAGATGGCCGCGCAGAACGAGGGCGCGCAGTCATTTTCCAGTTACGAGAAGGCAGGGGCCGCGACCCTCTTGGAGCGGGAGTTTGATCGCGCCTCGCTCTCTTCGCCAGGGTTGCAGTACGAGCGGCTAGACCAACTGACGATGGACATTCTCTTCGGCGTGCGTTGACGACACGCGCTCGTCAACCTTTTTAGATCGAGCGCGGGCAGGCATTTGGAGGTTATCATGAGGCAGAGAATCTTTGACGGCACGGGCGTGAGCGTTTCCGAGATAGGGTTGGGCGCGTGGCAACTGGGCGGGGCGGATTGGGGAGAGGTCTCCGAGACGCAAGGCTTCGAGACGCTGCGGGCGGCCGTCGAGAACGGCATCAACTTTATCGACACGGCCGATGTCTACGGCCTGGGGAGAAGCGAAGAGCTGATCGGAAAGTTTTTCGAGGGGCGCTCGCGTGAGGTCTTCGTGGCGACAAAGATGGGACGGTTTCCGGAGCCCGGCTGGCCCGCCAACTTCTCGCTCGAAGCCTTCCGCGCTCACACGGAAGCTTCTCTGAGAAGGCTGCGGGTCGAAGCCCTAGACCTTATACAGCTTCACTGCATACCGACGGAGGTCTTGCGCCGGGGCGAGGTCTTCGAGTGGCTGCGGCTGCTCAAAGAGGAAGGCAAGATCAAGAACTTCGGCGTGAGCGTGGAGTCGATGGAGGAGGCGCTCATCAGTCTTGAGCAGCCGGGCTTGAGTTCTCTACAGATCATCTTCAATATTTTTCGCCAGAAGCCGATCACCACGCTCTTCGACAGGGCGCGGGCCCGTGAGATTGCTTTGATTGTGCGCCTGCCTTTGGCGAGCGGGCTGCTGTCAGGCCGCTATACCAAACAGACACAGTTTCCTGCCTCAGACCATCGCACCTTCAATCGCAACGGAGAGCAGTTCAACGTCGGCGAGACCTTCGCCGGGCTCCCTTTCGAGAGGGGCGTGGAGTTGACCGACGCGCTCAAGGAGCTTGTGCCCGCCGGGATGACTATGGCGCAGATGGCCCTCAGATGGATTCTGGACTTCGAGGCCGTCACGGTCGTCATAGCCGGAGCCAGGAATGCTGCGCAAGTTATGGGCAACGCTCGGGCGAGCGACCTGCCGCCCTTGAGCCCAGAGCTTCATGCGGCCTTGAAGTCCTTTTATGAATCGGAGGTGGCCGCCAGTATTCGCGGCCCGTACTAAGGAGAGGGGGAAGGAGGAATGCCGCAATGCGGAATGAAAGACGGGGCTGCTTTTCATTCCTCCTTCCGCATTCCTTCTTTATCTCTACGGTAGTAGACGCATGAAGCTGCTGGGCATTGATGTCGGCACGGGCGGCACGCGCGCCGTCGTCGTCGATGAAGAGGGGCGCGTGATCGCCTCGGCCACGGACGAGCACGCGCCGTTTGCTTCGCCTCAGACGGGTTGGGCCGAACAGGAGCCTCTCGATTGGTGGCGCGCATGCACGGGGGCCGTGCGCTCGGTGCTCGGGCGTGACGGCATAAGCGCGGACGAGATCGGCTGCATAGGGCTCACAGGCCAGATGCACGGCACAGTCCTTCTGGACGAAGGCGGGCAGGTGCTTCGGCCCGCTCTGATCTGGTGCGACCAGCGCACAGACGCAGAGTGCCGCGCGATCACGGAGCGGGTCGGCCGTGGGCGCTTGATAGAACTGACGCTCAATCCCGCGCTCACAAACTTTTCGCTCACGAAGCTGCTCTGGGTGCGCGAGCGCGAGCCCGAGCTGTGGGCCCAGGTGCGAAGTTTTCTGCTGCCAAAAGACTATGTGCGATTCCGATTGACGGGCGAGCGCGCGACGGACGTGGCGGACGCTTCGGGCACGCTGCTGCTCGATGTCTCCCGGCGGCGATGGTCTGCGGAGATGCTGGCGGCGATGGAGCTGGACGAGCGGTTGCTGCCCGAGGTTTACGAGTCGCCGGAAGTGACGGGGCGTGTGTCGGCCGAAGGCGCGGCGGCGACAGGCTTGCGACAGGGGACTCCGGTCGTCGCGGGCGCAGGCGACCAGGCTGCCGGCGCGGTCGGCATGGGCATCGTCCGGCCCGGCATGGTCAGCGCCACCATAGGCACTTCCGGAGTCGTCTTTGCTGCTACGGCGAGGCCATCCCTGGACACTGAGGGGCGCGTCCATACTTTCTGCCACGCTGTACCGGAGCGGTGGCACGTCATGGGTGTGACGCAGGCGGCCGGTCTTTCGCTGCGCTGGTTCCGCGACCGCTTCGGCGTTGGAGCGAATGAGTCGGACGGGCGCGACCCTTACGAGCGGTTGTGCGAAGAGGCAGCGAGCGCGCCGCCAGGCTCCGACGGCGCGCTGTGGGCCCCTTACCTGATGGGCGAGCGCACGCCGCACTTAGACCCGTACGCGCGCGCAGCCCTCGTCGGCTTAACCGCGAGCCACACGCGCGCGCATGTCATTCGCGCCATCCTCGAAGGCGTGGCCATGAGCCTGCGCGACACCTTGACGCTCTTTAAAGAGATGGGCGTGCCCGTAGAGTCTATTCGCTTGGGCGGCGGCGGCGCGCGCGGGCCCCTCTGGCGACAGATACAGGCAGACGTTTACGGCCGCGCCGTCGAGATAGTCGAAGCCGAAGAGGGCGGCGCTTACGGCGCGGCGCTGCTGGCCGGAGTCGGCGGCGGCGTTTGGCCCACAGTGGACGCCGCCTGCGAACAGGTTGTGCGCGTCGCCACGCGCGTCGAGCCCAGGGTCGAAGCGGTCGCGTTGATGGAGCGTCAGTACGAGATGTTCCGCGCCCTCTATCCGGCGCTGCGAACAGTCAGTAATCGCGGCGACGCGGCGTGATTGGCTCTCCGGGCGGCGCGGGCTCTTCTGGCCGGGGCACGTCTACCTTGCCCCGTCATGCGTTTGATGTACTCGACCTCTTCAGGGATATAAGGAGTTCCGTCCGTGCGGAAGACTTCGTGGAACCAGATGGAGGGCTCGCGGTCTGTGTAAGGCCGCTGCCACGAATCCCACGGCAGGTGCGTCTGCGCTTTGCCCTGCACCAGGCCCCAGTTAATCATCCCGACGTTGTGTACCTTCGCCACCGGCAGCGCGCCCATGAAGAAGCTGCCGTTGCCGCGCGCCATGTACTCGGTGCAGATGAGCGGGCGATTGTAGCGTTTGAGAAAGTTGATGCGCCGCTCGAACTCTGTCGGCGAGTCGTAGTTGTGGAAAGTGACCACGTCTGACAAATCTATCTGCAAGCGATCCATCTCGGTCATCTTCTCCGGGCTAGACCAATCGCCCTTCCAGATGCCGGAGGTCAAGGGCTGTTGAGGGCCGGCCTCGCGGGCCCAGGCGAAGGCTTTCGGCAGCAGGGCCAGCACCAGCTCGACCTTGTTCTTCGGTTCCAGCTTGTCATAGCTTCCGGGGTTCATGTTGTCCGGCTCGTTCCAGATGTCCCAGGCCAGTATGCGCTCGTCGCGCGCAAAGGCCCCGACCACGCCCTTGACGTAGGCTTCCAGGCGCGCGTGCTCCGCAGTGTCCTGAAGGGCGCGAGCGCCGGGGCTTTGCATCCAGCCGGAGTTGTGTACGCCGGGCCGGGGCGCGCGCTGTTTGCCGAGCTGCGGGTTAGGATCCCAGACCGAGTCGAAGAGGACTAGCATCGGCCTGATTCTGTGCCGGGCGGCGATGTTGAGAAAGGTATTGAGCCTTTGCTTGAAGCCCTCCGGGTCTTGCTTCCAGAGCAGGTCATGGAGGAAGACGCGCATGGTGTTCATCCCGAGCCCTGCGGCCCAGCCCAGTTCCAGGTCTATTCTGCGCGGGTCGAAGGTGTCGGCCTGCCACATCTCAAGCTCGTTGATGGCCGTGGCCGGGACATAGTTGCTGCCGACGAGCCACGGCTGCCTGCTGTACCAATCATTGGCTTTCTGCTCAGACCACTTCTCGGACTGAGCGGCAAATGCTACGTGGCAGACGAGCAGCAGGACGACAAGCACCTGCGCGCTTCTTCGTATTCTGAACATGACGTTTTTGACCCCCGATACGTGTTTAAGAGAAAGTTCTGTCGGCCGCCCTCACTCTCCCGTTCTACTTTGCGCGCGACCTGCGTTGCAGGAGTTGGTCGGCGATGACTCCGACGAGGATGACCGCGCCCATGACCGCGAAGTTGAGCGACGACGGGATGCCCAACAGGTTGATGAGATTTTGTAAGACCTGTAGCAGGGCTGTTCCGATGACTACGCCGATGACCGAGCCTTCGCCGCCGCGCAGGCTGCACCCGCCGAGCACGGCCGCCGCAATCCCGTACAGCTCGTAAGAGTTGCCGTGCGACGACGGCGAGATCGAATTCGTATAAAAGGCGAGCAGCACGCCCGAGATGCCTGTCAGGAAGAGGCACAGGACGTAAGCACTGGTGATGATCGCGCGCGCGCTGATCCCCGAGTAGCGGGCCGCCTCTTCGTTGCGCCCGACGGCATACAGGTAACGCCCGTAGACAGACCGGTGCAGGATGACCCACATGACCGCCGCGATGATGATCAACAGGATGAAGGGCATCGGAACCTGAAAGACGCTGCCGGTCGCCAGGTAACGCAGCGTCTCGAAACCCTGTGAGCCCAGCCCCTTCGTCTCGTCATTGGCGATGAAACGCGCCAGCCCGCGATAGAAGAGCAGGCCGCAGAGAGTGACGATAAAGGGGGGCAGCAGGACACGCGTGACGAGCAGGCCGTGTATGTAGCCGAGCGCGGTCGAGATGGCGATCACGGCGATGACGGCCAGGGCGCTCGGCCAGTGGTACTCGTTGAGGAAGATCGAGAGCAGGACGCCGAGGAGCGCGAAGACCGAGCCGACCGAGAGGTCTATGCCGCCCGTGATGATGACGAACCCGATGCCGATGCTGAAGATGCCATACATGCCGATCAGGCGCGCCATGTTCGTCAGGTTAGTCGGCGACAGAAAGATCGGGTTGAGTATGGCGACGACGATGCACAAGACCACGAGCAATACAAAGGTTCCAAGCTCTTTTCTCATCTCTTTACCTCAGTGGCAAGTGATGAGTGACAAGTGACGCGCAAGAACAAAAGCAAAAGCTTTTCTCTTGTCACTCGCCACTCGTCACTCGTCACTGTTTTTTCTGCCGACGGCCAATCGCATGATGGCTTCTTCGCTGCACTCTTCGCGCTCAAGGATGCCTGTGATCGCTCCTTCGTGCATGACTGCGATGCGGTCGCTCTCGCCGATGATCTCTTCCATGTCCGAGGAGATCATCATGATGGCGACGCCCTGCTCGGCGAGCCGCCGCATCAACTGGTAAATCTCCGCCTTTGCGCCCACGTCTATGCCGCGCGTCGGCTCGTCAAAGATCAGGAGCTTCGGGTCGAGCGAGAGCCACTTCGCGAGCACGACCTTCTGTTGATTGCCGCCGCTCAGGTTCTTCGCCTTGGCTTCGACCGTGGGCGCTTTGATGTTCAGCTTGCCCCTCATCTCTTCGGCCACCTTGCGCTCCGCTTCATAGACTATGAGCCCGGCCGAAGCATAACGCGACAGCGCCGGGAGCGTGATGTTCTCACGGATCGGCACGTCCAGGATGAGGCCGGACTTGCGCCTGTCTTCGGGGATCAGGTAGATGCCGTGGGCGATGGCGTCGCGCGGCGAATTGATCTTGAGGGCCGCGCCGTCAATCAGGACTCGGCCGTCCAGGGGGCCTTCGACGCCGAAGATGGCCTGGGCCACCTCGGAGCGTCCTGCGCCGACCAGCCCGGCGAAGCCTAGAATCTCGCCCTTGCGAACCTCGAAAGAGACTGCGTGGTGCGGATAGCGGCGTGTGCGAATGTGCTGGGCCTCGACGTAGTTCTCGCGCACTTCGCCCGAGGGCGGCTTGTAGAATTTATCCAGGTCGCGGCCGACCATCAGCTTGACTATCCGGTCGTGGCTGATCTCTTCGCGCCGAAGCTGCCCGGCGTTGCGCCCGTCACGCAGGACGACGACACGGTCGGCTATCTCCTTGATCTCGCCGAGGCGGTGCGAGATGTAGATGATGCTGACGCCGTGCGACCTTAAGTCCTTGACGACTTCCAGGAGGCGCTCGGTCTCCGTGAGCGTGAGGCTCGAAGTCGGCTCGTCCATAATCAGGATGCGGGCGTTGAGCGAAAGGGTCTTGGCGATCTCGACCATCTGCTGCTGTGCTATGGAGAGCTGGCTGAGCGGCGTCTCGCTCGGGATACTGAGGCCCAACTGTTTGAGATAGACTTCCGTTTGCGCGTGCATCTTGCTGCGGTCAACGAGCTTGAGCGGCCCGGCCCAGACGGGTTCGCGCCCGAGGAAGACGTTCTCGCCGACCGTCAGGTTGTCGAACACGTTCAGCTCTTGATGGATAAAGCCCACGCCCCGATTGATGGCGTCCGAGACGGTGCGAATCGTGACCTCCTCTCCGTCGATGCGAACCCGACCCTCGTCCGGTTGATAGACGCCGCCGAGGATTTTCATCAAGGTGGATTTGCCCGCGCCGTTCTCGCCCGCCAGTGCGACCACCTCGCCCACGTAGACCTCAAGGTCAACCGCGTCGAGGGCCACCACACCGGGGAAGCGCTTGCCGATCCCCTTCATCTCAAGGATAGGAGTAGTCATAAGCGAGAGCCGTCAGCGATCAGCTCTCAGCGGTCAGCTATCAGCCACGGGCTTTTGCTGACCGCTGAAAGCTGATCGCTACAGATTAACTGCGACCGCGAAGCTTGTTGATCTTGGTGGTGAACTCTTCGACGTTATCCTTCTTGATAACGAGCGTCGGCACGAAAATCTGCTTGTTCGCCGGAACCGAGGACTTGTCGCCGCCGAGAATCTTCGCCAGCAGCTCCACGGACTGCTTGCCGAACTCGTAGGGCTGCTGGACGACCGTCGCATAGATGGCTCCGTCTTTGACTCCGGCCAGCGTCTCGTCCTCTTCGTCGAAGCAGATGATCTTGATCTGCCCGGTCTTGTTGGCGTCCTTGACGGCGTTGAGGATGGCCGGGCCGTTGTAGCTCCACAAGCCGACGAGCGCGACCACGTCCGGGTATTTGACGAGCGTGTCCGCAGCGTTCGATTTGGCGCGCACGCGGTCAGTGTCGTCCGTGCGTACGTCTACGATCTGAACGTTAGAGCCCTGCAAAGCCTCCTTGATTCCCTGAAAGCGTTCCTGCGCGTTGCGCGCGTCGATCTTGCCGACGAAGACCATGATCTTGCCGCCCTGCGGCAGGGCCTCTTTAATCAGTTGGCCCGCCTGGCGTCCGGCCTCCACATTGTTTGTGCCGATGTAGCAGGCGCGGTCGCTCTTCGGCGCGTCCGAGTCCTGCGTCACGACCAAGACCTGCTTGGCCACGTCGTTAATCATCTGCGTCTGGTTGTCCGGGTCAACGGGGCTGATGGCCATGCCGTTGATGCCCTTGGCGAGCAGGTCGTCGATGATGCGCTTCTGATCGGCCGCCGTCCCCTCGGCCGGAATCTTGAACTCGACGGTCACGTTGGCGAGGTTCTTATCTGCTTCCTCGACGCCCTTGCGCGCAATCGTCCAGAAGTCCGACGCGTTGTTGGTGACGAAAGCCAGTTTGAAGTTCTGCCCTCCGCCAGCGCCGCCACCGCCGCCTTGACAGGCCAGGGCCAGCGTCATCAGCAGACACATGCAAGTGAGCACGACGATGGAAAATTTCGAGCGGAAAAAATTCATGCTGCCTCCTCTTGCCTTCCGAATCTCATCTTAAAATTCTTTACCGCGAAGTATACCCGCGCGGGTGTTTCACCCGCCACTGCCAGGCCGTCTCGATGATCGACGAGAGACTCGGATGAGCGGGCCGCCACGCGAGCCTTGCGCGCGCCTTATCCGAATTGGCGACGAGGCGCGAAGGGTCGCCCGCGCGTCGCGGCTCGACGCGCACGGCGATCTCGCGGCCCGTCACCTGCCGCGCCGTTTCGATCACCTCCATTACCGAGTAGCCCTGGCCGTTGCCCAGGTTGATGTAATCCGAACTCCCGCCCCGGCGCAGGTAATCCAGAGCGAGGATGTGCGCCGAGCCGAGGTCTGAGACGTGTATGTAGTCGCGTACGGGTGTGCCGTCGGGCGTCGGATAGTCGTCGCCGAAGACCGAGACGGCCGCAATCTCGCCGAGCGCCGCCCGCAAGACGTTCGGGATCAGGTGCGTCTCCGGCTCATGGTCTTCGCCGAGCGCGGCGCTCGCCCCGGCCGCGTTGAAGTAACGCAGCGCGACATACCTCAAGCCATAGGCGCGGTCGTAACTCTCCATGATGCGCTCCATGAAGAGCTTAGACCAGCCGTACGGGTTGGTCGGCCGCTGCGGATGCTCTTCGGAGATGGGAACCTCCTGGGGCTCGCCGTAGGTCGCGCAGGTCGAAGAGAATACTACGTGGCGAACGCCCGCTTGCATGAGCGCGTCAAGGAGCGCAATGCCCTGCTCGACGTTGTTAATGTAGTAGCGCGAAGGGTCTTGGACAGATTCGCCGACGTAGGCAAGCGCGGCAAAGTGTATGCAGGCGTCAAGCTCCTGCTCGTGCGCGATGCGCGCCAGCAGCTCACGATCTCCGATCTTTCCTTCATAGAAAGGCTCGCCCTCGGGGACAGCCCGACGATGGCCGCGAAACAGGTCGTCGAGCACAATGACGCGCTCGCCGCGCGCGCGCAGCATCTCGGCCGTCACGCTGCCAATGTAACCCGCTCCCCCTGTGACGAGTATCGCCATGAAGTCTCCGCAATCTTTCGCCCAGTTGCTTTAACTCAAGGACGCAGTTCTCTCTTTACTCAATCTCAAATGGCCGAACCCGACGCCGCCGGGCGAAGAGCCGGAGAAGATGTAGGGCTCGCGCCCAGTCTCTTCAAAATATTTCCCGGCGATCTCTTCTATGGCCTGCCGGACATCGCCGTGGCCGAGGACGACGACCGTGCCGCCCGAGCCGCCGCCCGTGATCTTGGCCCCGTAGAGTCCCCGTCCGGGCCCAGCCGCGCGCACAAGCTCTACGAGTCTGTCTGTGCCCGCGACGCTCAAGCCGCACGCTGCGTAACCGGCGTGCGATTGATACATCAGCTCGCCGAGCAGTTCCAGCCGCCGCTCGCTCACAGGCTCTCGCAGAAGCTCCGCGAAGAGGCGCACGCGATGGTGCTCATAAACGGCGTGAGCGGCAGGGACGCGCACGGCATACAGGGCTTCGGGCACGATGCAAGTCACGCTGTCTGTTATCCCACCGTAGCGCGAGAGGAACTCAGCGCCCGAGATTCGCCAGGGCAGATGAGCCGCATACTGCTGCTCGAACTCCGATGGCGTCACGTTCGACAGGTATCCGCCCCACTTCGCGTCGTCAATCCTGACGGGCCCGCCCCCAGTCACTTCATCAGACTTTAGCTCAGCCTTCAGCCCGGCCAGCTCGGCTATGATGCGGTAGCCCATGAAAGCGCCTATTCGCACCGAAGCGTAGTCCGCGCCCGCCACCTGATGGGCCAAGCCCGAATCCAAACCCCAGAAAGACAGCTCGACGGGAATGGAGATGAAGCCCTGAAGCTCCGCCGGCTGGCAGAGCAGCGCGAGCAGGCGTCCCTCTTCGCCGCAGGCCGAAGTCATCTGATCCATCACCCCGCACGGCGCTCCGACCACAAGGTTCTCGACCATCTGGCAAAGCAGCGCCGTCTCGCGCCCCTCAAGCCGAAGGTCGAAGGCGGCAGAGACGGCCTGCATCGTGGCGACTTCAAGCGCCGCCGAACTGCTGACGCCTTTGCCTCCGGGCACGGCGGAAGTAATCAGTATCGAAGCGCCGCCCGCGAAACGAACCTCGCGCTCGCGCATGAGTACCAGAAAGACCCCTGCCACGTAGGCCGCCCAAGCCTGTTGGGTCGTGCGCTTGAAGTAGGCGCGCGCCGCCTCGTAATCCAGCGGACGGCCAGAGGGCGCGAAATCCGCGAGCGCCATTTCAAAGACCAGCTCACGCTGCAAGTCTGCGGAGAGGCTGACTATCTTCAGCATGGCCCCCGGCGTACGCTGCAAGGCGACGATGGTCGCCTCGCGGATGGGCATCTCAAGGACTAAGGAGCCAGAGTAATCGGCGATCCCGCCCATCACGTCCAGGCGGCCGGGCGCGCGCGTGACGAATAGCTCGCCGTTCTCATCAAAAAGCCTGCCCGCTTCGAGCGCCCCGCGCTCCTGCTCAAGCCGGTTCAGAAGCTCTATAAAAAGTGCTATGTCGGGTAGGTCGTGCGTCGTGCCATGAGCGATTTCGTACATGGCTGCTGTTAACCCCTGCTCGATTGGCCCAACAATCCGCGCTTGCCTAGCGCCTCGTGCAAGAGCGGCTCGATCTGCGCGCGCACGTGCGGGTTGGCGTACCCGGCCCAGGCCACGTCCGGCTCGACGGCGAGGCGCGCACGCAGGGGGCCGCCCCTTACGTCCGTGACGATGACGCCCAGCTCGCGCGCGATCAGCTCCGTGCACAAATCATATGGATGACAGCAGAGACCGAGCGGCAGACCGCGCTCTCGCATCACGGGGCCCAAGAGCGCGCGCAGGTCTGCGACGAAACGATCATGCCCACACATCAACTCGTAGAGCTGGCCGCCCGAAGAGGTGTATTGATCCTCGAAGCAGAGCGCCTTGCCCGCAGGCGTCGGCCCCAATGCAGCCCTCATGATCTCTTCATCCATCTCGGCCAGCACATCGCGCGCTCCCGGAAAGAAGCGCGCCAGCATGGCGTAGCCTTGAAGCACTGTCTGCGCTCGCGAAGGTTGCAGATTGAAGGAAGTGCGCTCGCCTGTCAAGCGATTTACCCGCTCGGCCTGCGCGCCCTCGCCCCGAAAGGCCCAGAGAGCGTCCGCCAAGTGCTGCTTGACGAGCGGGATTTCGGTCTGCACCGCAAGCTCTATGTCCTGCAAGCCTGTCTCGGGCCCGAGATTCCTGGCGACGCCCGTCAGTATCCAGGCGCTACGCTTCTGGTACATCACGCAGCGTGTGCCGTCTATCGGGTCAAAGATGATGCGCCAGACGGCTTCGGACTGCGAGCGCCCGCGCGGGAGCATCACCTGCCCGCCCTCCAAGCCTTCAGCGATGAGGAGGAGCGGAGAGCTGGGAGCAATCTCTTTTTCAAAGAACTCGACGAGCAGCTCTTCGCTCACGCGGTCGACGGCGAAGATCGTGTCGCCCTCTTCCTCCTTGACCACCTCGGACAACTCGTCCTGCGTGGCGCTCTCGCAAGCCTCGACGACGGCCGCGCTGATCGAAGCATGAAGGCGGCGGATGGGCCCAAGCAGCTCGCGCGTGTCCGCCATCAGCTCCTCCCCTGCTCGGCCGTGTGCTTGTAGTGAACACTGGGCTGAGCGCGCAGCTCTGCGGCCTTCTCCTGCGGCGAAGTGTCCGAGAGAAAGTTGCCGCCGCCGATCTCAGGCCCGGCCAGGTACTTCAGCAGGTTTGGCTTCCGGAGCGGCGGGTGAAACTCTATGTGAAAGTGGAAGCCCGAGTAGTCGCCGCCGTCCGTAGGAGCCTGGTGCAGGGGCATCACGTAGGGGAAAGGCATCTGCCACAGGTTATCGAACTTGACGAGCACGCGCTTGAGTATATCTGCGAAGTCTCGCACCTCGGCACGGGAAAGCGCGGCGATGCTCGGGTGCGTCTCTTTGGGCGCGACGAAGACCTCGTAGGCGTAGCGCGCGAAGTAGGGCAGGAAGGCTATGGCCGAATCGTTCTCGCAGATGATGCGTCGCTCGTCCTGCTTTTCGGCGGCGAGAATATCCTGAAAGAGCACGCGGCCCGTTTCTGTCAAATGGCGCTGGCCGACGCGCGCTTCCGTTTCGATGGTCTTGAAGATGAAGTTGTTGGCGTAAATCTGGCAATGCGGGTGCGGGTTGGAGACTCCGACGGCCTCGCCCTTGTTCTCGAAGATGAGGACGTGCGCGATTTCGGGCCGAGAGCCGAGGTCTGTGTACTGCTCCTGCCAGACGCGCAGGAGCCTCTCAATACCTTCCCTCTCAAGCTCGCCCAGCGTGAGGTTGTGCCTGGGGCTGTAGCAGACTACGCGCGCTATGCCGCGAGCTGGCCGGTTGCGATAGATGCCGGTCGGTGGGGGCAGGGCGGCGGGCGCGTCCATAGAGACGCTCGGATGATCGTTGTCGAAGACGAAGGTCTCTGTGTACTGAGGGTTGACCTTGCCGCTGACCCTGCGATTGCCGGGGCAGAGGTAGCAGTCCGAGACGTACTCGGGCAGCACTTCCTCTTCATGCTCGACCGTACCGCCGCTCCACGGCCGATCCTGACGGTGTGCCGCGACGATCACCCATTCCTCGCGCAAAGGATGCCAGCGCTCTTCCCAGGCCATAGCAATCGAAACCTTCCCTCTTGAGAGTTCAAGCGTCACGCGAGCGTCAATTGAAGGCGCGCGACCGAAGCCGGTGGAAAACGAAAGACCGCCCCTCGGCCTTGAACGCTGACCTCCGCATCCTTCGGCTCAAGGGCGCGCGGCTCCTCGAAACTGTTATGAGCATGTATGTCGCCGGAGGTTATGACCCTGGCGCGGCCCCCTCTCACGCTCGCCCCATGAACGACGATCTCCGCCTCCCTCGCCTCGCTCACATGAGGATTGACGGCCGTGATGACCAGCTCCCGCTCGCGCAGCGAAGCCGAGCCCTGCAATCCCCAGAAAGAGGCTGCCTTGCCCAGCCGCGTGTAAGTGATGGCCGGGGCCGAAAAGATCGTGCGTAAGCCCTGCGCGCCCTGGTGCGGCACGTACATCTCGAAGACGTGAAAGGTCGGCGTCAAGACGAATTTCTCTTCATGCGCGATGAAGAGCGCGTGCAGGCAGTTGATGAGCTGCGCGACATTGGCCATGATGACTTTGTCGGCGTGACGATTGAAGGTGTCGAGCGAAAGGCCCGCGAGCAGCGCATCCCTCAGCGTCGAAGCCTGGCCCAACAGGTGAGTCGGATGTGCCTCCGTTCCAGGCTTGTACCATGCTCCCCACTCGTCCACGATGAGCTTGACGCGATGCCGACGGTCAATCTCGCCCATCGTCTCCCAGTGACGGCGGATGAGCGGCTCCATAGTGTCGCCCTGCCTGAACAGCTCGTACCACTCTTCCGTGTCGAAGCGCAGGCCGTCGCCTTTACCCTGGAACCAATCGGTCGTCTGCCCACGGCTCAGGTTCCAGGAATAGTTGTGCATCCCCCAGCCCCACAATGAGCCCAAACCCTTTTCCGCCAGCTTCGCAAAGAAGCGGCGCGTCCATTCGTAGTCCGCGCCGTTGGGCCCGGAGCCGATCAGCGCCAGCTCAACTCCGTAGCGCGGGAGCCAGGCCGTGAACCGCTTGAACTCCATAGCATACTCTTCGGGCGTGAGATTCCCGCCGCAGCCCCACGACTCGTTTCCGATTCCCCAGAAGCGTACACGGAAGGGCTCGCGCTCGCCGCCCGCCGCGCGCAAGTCCGCCAGGCTTGTGCTGCCCGCAGGCGCGTTGCAATACTCCACCCACTCGTAAGTCTCTTTGGCCGGAAGGCTGCGGAGGTTGGCTGCAAAGTAGGGCTCTGCTCCCGTCAGCTTGCAGAAGCGCGCGAACTCGTTAGTCCCGAAATGGTTTGTGTCGTATTTCCAGGGGCCGTCCGTCACACCCTTGGGCCATTCGGGTGCGTCCACCCAGAAGTTAGTGCGGCGCGGCCGCTTGTCCCTGGGCCCAATGCCGTCGCGCCAGTTATAGCTGTCTGCGAAGCAGCCTCCGGGCCAACGAATGACGGGAGCCTTGATGCGCTGCATGCCTTCGACTAGCGCCGCGCGAATGCCCCTTATGTTGGGTACTTTCGAGCCCTCTCCGACCCAGATACCGTCGTAGACGACGCCGCCCAGGTGTTCCGTGAAATGGCCGTAGATGTGTGGCGAGATTGTGCCGATGGGCTCTTCGATGAGGACTTCAACGCGCGTGTCCGTGGCGGCTGCGGCCCGGCCCGCGCGCGGCAGAAGATTGGCCGTCAACAAGGCCGCGCTTCCCAGTAAAGACCCGGCCACAAACTCTCGTCGTCCGATTGATCCCATCTGTCTCGAACTTACCTTCGCGCATTATTCAAAGGGGGGAAGGTGCTCCGGGGCCTCGGCGCACGCACGTAAATCTCCACTGAAGCTCACGAAGCTTCACGCGCCTTAAGTTATTTCAGAAATAAAATGCTTGGGATGCCTATATAAAACCCAAAACGAGCATCTGTCAAGAATTTTCCCCGAAGCCCTCATCTGGCCTTGCCTCTGCCGCCCGTGCGCAGGACTGTCAGCGAGTTGGGAGCGAACGTGTAGGAGAATTCGCCCGCAGCGATAGCGAGCCGCCGTTCGACGGGCGCGACCCTGAAGGGCTGCTCGAAGCTGTTCTCGGCTTTGAGGTCTGAGCTTGAGAGGACGAAAGCCCTGCCGCTCCTCTTGACGCCGACGGCTCCGGCCAGGTTGATGCGCGTCTCTTTTGGCGACGGCGTGGCGTTGACGACCTTCAGCACAACCTCGCCCGTGGGCTTATCGAGAGTGGCGCTGGCGAAGAGATTGTCCTGCCCGTTCTTCGCCTGCCCGTTCAAGAGCACCGGCAGGATAGTCGTCCCCAGGTTCGAGCTGAACATCTTCTGCACATAGTAATTGGGCGTCCCGTACGAGCGCAGGTTATCGAACCAGATCAGGTCAGGCGTCCACTGCCAGGCGTCGACGTGGGCCAGGAGCGGCGCATAGGAAGCCATCACGACCACGTCCGAGTTGCGCTCAAGGCCGGTCATGAAGGCCGCCTCGGCCAGGGCGCACTCCCAGTTATTACGATTCGTCGGCTTGGCTATGCCTGCGCTCTGTGCGGCGTATTCGCCCGCGAAGACCTTCGGGCCCGTGCGCGAGTATGAGTCGTAGCGATTGACGTTGGAGAGAAACCAGCCGGGGGGCCGGTAGTAATGCTCGTCTATGATGTCTGCGTTCAACTGGCGCAGGTTGGCCCAGGCGAAGTCGAACCTCTGCCCGTCCGGGTCAGGCCCGGCGGTCGAGACCAGAGCAATCTCCGGATGCTTCTCCTTCAGGGCCCTGGCGAATATCTTGTAGCGATCAATGTACTGCTGGCCCCACTGCTCATTTCCGACGCCGATCATCTTCAGGTTGAAGGGGCGCGGGTGTCCAAGCTCAGCGCGGCGGCGTCCCCAGGTGGTCGTGACGGGATCGTTGGCGAAGGCGATCAGGTCTAGGGCGTCCTGTATGTAAGAGTCTAGCTGGTCTAGTGGAGCAAGCTCCTTAGAATTGAACTGGCAGGCCATGCCGCAATTGAGAATGGGCAGCGGCTCTGCGCCGAGATCTTCGGCCAACTGAAAATATTCATAGAAGCCTAGACCGAAGGACTGGTAATAATCGGGCGCGGGCTTGTGCTTGAACTCGACGTTCCAGCGATTCATGATGAGCCGCCGGTCGGTGATGTCTCCGATGGTCGTCTCCCACTGGTAACGATTATCCAGGTCGCGGCCTTCGACTATGCAGCCGCCGGGAAAGCGCAGGAACCCCGGCTTCATCTCCTTCAGGAGTTGCACCAGATCGGCGCGCAAGCCGTTCTCACGATTCCTGTACGTGCCCTTCGGAAAGAGCGAGACCATGTCCACATCCAGCGTTCCGCGCCCTTCGGCCAACACGTCGAGATGAGCCTTAAGGCTGGTGGCCGTGGGACGAATGACCAGGGTGTGCTTCTTCCACTCGGAAGTGAAGCCGCCGAGCGTAGCCCTGCCCAGCTCGCGCCCGGCTGCGTCCTTCAACCTGACGAGCAGCCGGACGGCCCCGCGCTCGACGCGCCGAGCATCTCCCTCACGGTGCGCTTCCTCCCGAAGACGCGCGTAGACGGAGAAAGTGTAGGCCGCGCCCTTCTCCAGGCCCATTCCGCGAAAGCCTTCGTTACTCAAGCCCGCGCTCTTGCCGGGGCCCTCGGCCACAAGGCGCAGGTAATGCGAGTTGTTGGCGTTGATCGGATTCTCTTCGAGCACGGAGACAGAGCCGCCCGCGCCATCACTTTCGATCTTCTTCCAGCCCATGAGCGGCTCGGGAAACTCGAACGAGCGATTCTTCACACGTTCCGGATAGAGACCGCCGTCTGCGCCGAAGTTGATGTCCTCGAAGAAGAGCCCGAAGAGGGTCGGAGAAACTGCTGCGCCGGGCCTGTCCACCTGAACCGTGATGGTGCTGGTCTGTGCCGGAGCAGCCTGCGCCAGGAGGCACACGGCGCACGCCAGCGCGAAGAGTCTGGTCAAAGCGAGCTGCGGCTTCCCTGTCCTTCTCATAAACGGTTCCCCTCTGATGCGTGCTGGCCCAATCACTTTTGAGGCCGAGGCGCTAGCGCGTCAAGCCCTGTCCCTCAGTCACCTTGATATATGTATTGACCGGAAGATTTGCGAGCCGATCAACCCTGCCGCTCGGCCAGCGAATCTCAAGGCTCTCGACCCTGCTTGCGCGCCCGAGCCCCAGAATCTCGCGCGGGTCATGCGAGGCCAGGTAGCTTCCGCCGCCCGTCTTCAAACGACTGCGACGCGCTCCACCGGCCTGCCAGGTGATAAGCGCGCCGACAGCGGAAGCGTTACTCCTGGTCGCGACAAGCTGTAGGCCGAGCCACTTGTTCCTGTTGCCTCCCTGGTTGCGCAAGAGCAGCGGCGGCTCGCCGTTATTGGAGACGAGCACGTCCACGTCACCATCGTTGTCATAATCGCCGACGGCCATGCCGCGCGCCGGAAAGTCTCTGGCGAAGACCGGGCCCGACTGCGCGCTCACGTTGCGGAAGGCGCGCCCGGTATTCTCGAACATGAGCAGCGGCTCTTTGTACTTCACGTAGGAGGCTTGCGCCTCAATCATATCATCCGGGTGGCCGTTTGCGAGAAAGAGGTCTGGGTCGCCGTCATTGTCGTAGTCGAAGAACTTCAATCCCCAGCCGCTCAGGGCGCGAGTCGCCGGCCCGATCTCGCCCGGCTCGTCCGCGAAGGTCAGGTCTTTCTGATTACGGTAGAGGCTGAATATCTCGCGGTCTATGTTGGCGACGAAGAGGTCTTGCCAGCCGTCGCCGTCGTAATCGCCAGCGTCCACGCCCATCCCCGAGCGCGCATTGCCAGCCTCGCCGTAACCGACGCCCGCCAGCAAGCCCATCTCTTCAAAGCGGCCCCCGCCCCGGTTGACGAAGAGGAAGTTGGCGACCGTATCGTTGGCGACGAAAAGATCAATCAGGCCGTCGTTGCTCACGTCGGTTGCTACAGCGCCGAACGACTTGCCCGAGACAGAGGCTATGCCGGACTCGCGGCTCGTCTCGGTGAAGGTTCCGTTACCGTTGTTGCGAAAGAGGCGGCTCGGCGTCGGCTTGAAGACGCGCGGGATGCAGTAGTAGCGCCGCTTCAGAAGGTTGTCGCCGCAGAAGATGTTCTGCGACTTGTCGTAGGCGACGAAGCTTGAGACGAACAGGTCAAGACGGCCGTCCGAGTCATAATCGAACCACACGGCGCACGTTGACCACCCTGGCGCGGCCACGCCCGCGCGCTCCGTCACGTCCGTAAACGTCCCGTCCCCGTTGTTATGGTAAAGAATATTTCGCCCGTAGCTTGTGACGTACAAGTCCTGCCACCCATCCGCGTCGTAATCGCCAGCCGCCACGCCCATCCCGAAGCCGCCGCCCGCCACGCCCGCCTTCTCCGTGACATCCCGGAAAGTCCCGTCGCGGTTATTGACGTAGAGCGCGTTCCTGAGCGACACCGTCGGAGTGTAGAAATCCGAGCGCCCGCTGTTGACCAGGTAGATGTCCATCCAGCCGTCGTTGTCGTAATCGAAGAAAGCGCAGCCCGCGCCGACCGTTTCGGGCAAGTACCGCTCAGGAGAACGAGCATTGTTATGAACCCACGTAATGCCGCTCCGGGCGGCCGCTATCTCCTCGAAAGTAACGGGCGCACTGCTTTGGGCCAACGCCGGACACACGCAGGAGATCGAGAGCAGGCAGACGCCCAAGCTAAAGAGCGGCGCTGAAAAAAAGTTCCATCTCTTCATAATCATGAACGGAAATTAGTGTAGCATAGCGCCCGAGACGGCAGGCTTTCTGACAACCGCCGCTCATCAGCTATGGCCCGATACAGCTTAGTTGTCGTTCTCCTCTCTATTCTTCTCTGCGCGGGGCTTAAAGCTTCGGCCCAGCAGACGGGGCAGAGCTACGACCGCCTTGAGCGCGCCTCGGCGATGATTCGCGACGGCCAGCTTGAGCGGGCCGAGGCCGAGCTGAACGCGCTGCTGCGCCGTGAGCCGCGCGAGGCCAACGCCTTGAACCTCCTGGGCGTGATACGCGCAGAGCAGAAGCGCACGAGCGAGGCCGAGCGCCTCTTCCTGCGCGCGCTCGAAGCCGAGCCCAGGCTGACGGGCGCTTACCTGAACCTGGGCCAACTCTACCTGGGAGGCCGTAACTCTGAGCGGGCGCTGTGGGCCTATACGGAAGCAGGCAAGCTGGAACCAGACCGCCCCGAAGTCAACTATCACCTCGCCGAGATTTACGAGGAGCGACGCGACTACGCGCGCGCCCTGGAATATCTGGCAAAGATTCCGCGCCCGCTCCTCGGGCCCGAGCATCTCTCTCTGGTCGCCAGATGCTACCTGGGGCTGGGCCGCACGGAGGAGGCGCGCTCAATCGTCGCGCGGCTGCGCGCGAGCGGCGCGCTCTCGGCCGAAGAGACGGCTGCGCTCGCAGCCTCTTTCGCCCGGCACGGACAGTTGGCAGAAGCCATAGAGATGCTCGAAGCGGCCCGCAGAGAGTCGCCCGACTCCTTTCCTATCCTCTTCAACCTGGGGACGAGCTATTATCAGAAGGGTGAATTGGCGCGCGCCGAAGACTATTACACGGCGGCCCTCAAGTTGAAGCCCGACGAGGTGGAGACCCTGAGGGCCTTAGCGCGTGTGGCGCGCGCGGGCGGTGAGATGGAGAAGGCGCTCGCCTTCCTCGTTCGTGCCCGAAAGCTTGCTCCCGATTCGGCGCAGGTGCTCTACGACTTCGGCTGGACGGCGCTGAACATGAACCTGATCTACGATGCCTTGCAGGCGCTCGAACGCCTGCATCGCATGCAGCCCGCAGAGCCCGGCTACCTTTACGCCCTCGGCATCGCGCGCTTGCAGAACGGCGAGGCTACGCGGGCCGAGCAACTCCTCAAACGCTTCATAGAGCTGCGGCCCAAAGACAGCCGTGGCTATTATGTGCTCGGCGCAACGCTCTACAGCGTCAAGCAGTACGCCGAGGCGCGCAAGGCCCTGGAACAGAGCCTCGCCCTCTCTCCTTACCCGGACGCCGAATATTACCTGGGGATGATCGCCTACAACGAGGGCGACGCCGCAGGGGCCATCCAAAGGTTCGAGCGCGTCATCAAGGCCGAGCCCAATCACGCGGCGGCGCACGCGGCGCTCGGGATGGCCCACGCCCGGCTGAAAGATTACGCTGCGGCCCGCACCGAGCTGGAACGGGCCGTGGAGCTACGGCCCGCAGATGGAACGGCCCATTACCAGTTGGGCCTGGTCTACGCCCGGCTCGGCGAGAAGGAGCGCGCGCAGTCAAGCTTTGCGACCGCAGATAAGCTGAGGGGCGAGCAGCAGAAACAGGAGACCATACGCTTCCGCCTCATAGACCCGCCGCAATAAGATCGCCAGTTTGGGCCAACTTTTGGGAAAAAGGTTGACAAGGCAAGCGGAGTCCTGCTATAAGCCGTGCCATTCAGCTAAGCGGTTACGTAAGGCATTTATTTTACCCAATCCGGTTTTTTTCAAGATAGTCGAGAAGCATTTTCAGCGGGCGGCAGGCTCATGCGAGGCCCTCTTGCCGCCGCCGCCTGTTTCCACGTTCGCCGGTCACGATCTTTGGCAGCGGTTCGTTCGACGCTTGAACTAAAGACTCCCGCGTCCGTCAGTCTCGTCACGGTCTTTCCACCGATCAAGGTCGAGCTATCAGGAGGGTTCATGAATTACAAGCTCATCGTGTTCCTATTATTGGCGCTCGCTCTGGCGTGCGCCCCTGCGGCGCTGGCCCAAAGTGACAGGGGCAGCATCACCGGAACCGTCACAGACCCCACGGGGGCCGTCGTCGCCAACGCCAAGGTGACGGTTACTAATCTCAACACGAACGAGGTACGCGATACGACCACGAGCGACCAGGGCAGCTTTACCATCCCTCAGTTGAAGGCCGATCCGTATAACGTCACGGTCGAAGCGCCCGGCTTTAAGTCCGCGACGGTCGAAAACGTGCAGGTCGGCGTGCAGGTGACGCGCACCGTTGACGTGAAGCTTGAGATTGGCGTCGTCACGGATGTCGTCACGGTGTCGAGCGATTCAGCGCCCGTCATTCAAACCGACAGCCCCGTGCGTCAGACCAACGTCACCGAGCGACAGGTCAGAGAGTTGCCCCTACAGGTCAGCGTCGAGAGCGCGGGCCGCACGCCGCTCTCCTTCATCTTCCTCGACAGCAACGTCTCTTCTTCGGGGCGCATCGGCGGGCAGGAAGGCGGCACCAGCGCCAATCGCTTCCGCGTGAGCGGCGGCCAGGCGCTCGGCACAGACATCCTGGTGGACGGCGGCTCGACAAGGCGCGCGCAAAGCGGCACGTTCTTTACGGAGGTCGCCCCTGGGCCGAACGCCTTCCAGGAATTTACGCTCTCGACCAGCACCTACTCGGCCGAGTTCGGCAACTCTTCGGGCGGGATAGTCAACTTTACGATCAAGTCCGGAACCAACGACTTCCACGGCGAAATATACGAGCTGCATCGCAACGACGCGCTCAACGCCAATACTCTTTTCAACAACGCGAACAACATCCCGAAGCTGATCGACCGCCAGCACGACTTCGGCTTCAACATCGGTGGCCCCGTCTACCTGCCGCGCTTCGGCCAGGGTGGGCCCAGCCTGATTAGCCTCAAGGATCGTACCTTCTGGTTCTTCAACTACGAGGGCTATCGGTTCACGCAGACGGAGAGCACCTTTATCACCGTCCCGACCGTGAGGATGCGCGAGGGCGACTTCGGCGAACTCTTTACAGACCCGGACGTTTTGCGGCAGTTTCCGGGCGGGGTGCAGGTTTACAATCCGCGCACGGGCCCTCCGGGCAGCCGCACGCCGTTTGCCGGAAACATCATCCCGCTTTCGGCACAAGACCCCGTCGGGCGTCAGCTCATGCAGATTTTCCCGCGCCCGACGCGGCCCGGCGTCTTTCGTAATTACCTGGCCACCTCCACCGTGCCGACGATCATGGACAATTACGTCTTCAAGATCGACCACGCGTTGACGGGCATGCAGCGCCTTTCGGTCAGCTATTCCAATCGCCAGAGCAGCACCATCGGCAGCATCGGCGCGCGCTTTCCTCGTTATGCGAGGCCGTTTACGGCCTGGGGCACGTCCGATCAGATCATCACCGCGCACATCGCGCGCGTGCAGCACGACTGGACTCTCTCGCCCACGCTGCTCAACCACCTGAGCCTCGGCTTTAGCCGCAACGAGACTTTTAACCAGAGTCCCGGCGTGACCGGCAACGCCACAGACCCGTTCTTTCTAGGCATCCCGCGAAACTCAGTCCTCGGCGGGGCGCTGCCCTCGATAGACTTTCCGGGCTACGATCAACTGAGCGACGCGCGGGCCGCGCAAGGGTTCGGCGGAACCTGGGTCAACAACTCGCCCTTCGCAGACAACCTGACGCAGGCTTCGGACTTCATCACCTGGGTCAAGGGCCGTCACTCTTTGCGAATCGGCGGCGACCTGCGCTGGCAGCAGTTCAATCCCGTGGAGCTGCGCGCGCCGGGCGGCTGGTTCAACTTCCGCCACCTGCAAACGGCCAACGCCGATGTCAACAACCAGGGCTGGCCGCTGGCGAGCCTGATTACGGGCGCGACCGAATGGTCTTTCAATAGCAACAAGACGATGGATCCCGGCTGGCGCTACTTCTACAACGGATTCTTCGCGCAGGACGACATCAAGGTGACGCAGAAGCTGACCTTAAACGTCGGCGTGCGCTACGAGATCAGCCACCCGCGCACCGAATCGCACGGGCGTTATCGCAGCTTTGACCCGACGGTAACGAACCCAGTGGTCGGACGACTCGGGGCCCTGGTCTCGGCCGACCCGGCGGCGCAGGTGCGGTCGCAATTCGAGGGGCTCGTCGCAACCGATAAGTCCAACATCGGGCCGCGCGTAGGCTTTGCCTATTCGATCAACGACAAGACGGTCGTGCGTGGCGGCTACGGCATCTACTATGCGCCGATACTGTTCGGGTTCGCAGGCGATCTTTCGTCGAGCGAAGGAACGGAAGGCTACAACACTACGGTTGCGCGCCCGCAGTTCGGAGCCGACGCCAACTTCTTCCTCAGCACCTACCCGGATCGTCCATCGGTAAACCCGAACAACCAGTTCATCGGCTCGGAGGATATTTCCTACATCAACCAGAACTACAAGGCCGGACGCACGCAGCAGTGGAGCATAGACGTGCAGCGCCAGCTTCCGAAGAACTTCGCACTCTCGGTCGGCTACATAGGCAATCGCGGGACGCGCCTGCGCTCGGACATCGGCCGCGTCAACGCCCTGCCCTTTGAAGCCCTGCGGCTCGGATTCCCGCTGCTCAACAAGCGGCTGGTCGATGTCACGGCGGCCGAGCGCGCCTACGCACAGAGCGTCGGCGTCAGCATCCCCGCCAGCCTCAACGCCGTCTATCCCGGCTTCGCGCAGGGCTCTGAAGACCCTGGCAGGGGCACAGTGGCCCAATCCCTTCGGCCCTACCCGCAGTACGGAAGAATCAACAACATTCAGGAGAGCGAGGGGCAGAGTTGGTACAACGCCTTCCAGGTCAAGCTCGGCCGCCGCTTTTCGCAGGGCGTGCAGTTCGATCTCTCCTACACTTTGTCGAGGCTGACGGGGACGGCTGCCGAAGACCTCTATGGCGGGACGCCCATCAATGCGCCGCCGAATCCGTACGAGCGTTTACGGACGGTCTCGCCCAACAACCCGACGCACGTACTGGTCTTCAACTATATCCTTGAGCTTCCCTTCGGGCGGGGCAAACGATTCCTCAACGGGGGCGGGATAACGAACGTGCTGTTCGGCGGCTGGCAGGTGGGCGCTATTCACCGTTACCAGTCGGGAGTGCCGCTCGTAGTGGTCTCGACCAATAACAACGGGTGGTTGAACCTGGTCGGATTTTCGGGCTTCCGTGGCGCGGTCTTTCGTCCGAACCTGACGGGCTCTCCGATTACGACCGGCAACGACCCGAGCGGCTTGCGCTTCGCGGTGGTGAATCCGGCCGCTTTCTCGTCGCCTCCGAACTTCGAGGCTCCGCCGACGACGGACGTGACCAATCCGGCCTATCGCTCCTATTACAGCGACCCGCTGCGGTTCTTCGGCAATGCTCCGGCCGTCTTTGACGACATCCGGCCCTTCCCCTTCCGCAGCGAGAACTTCAGCCTGCTGAAGAGGACGCACATCACCGAGACCGTCATCTTCGAGATACGCGGGGAGTTCTTCAATATCTTCAACCGCCACTACTACGCCATGCCCGACAATAACATCGGCTCGGGCGGCTTCGGATTCTCCAACGTCTTGAATGAACAACCGAGGACTGTCCAGGTCGGGGCCAAGGTGATCTTCTAGGGCCCGGTTACAGATGCAGATTTGCGCGGCGCGGGAAAAGTTGGATAAACTCTTCCCGCGCTCTTCCTTTTACCGCTTCTGTAAAGCGAAACGCCTGCCATGAGATGCTCGCCGATTAACGCGCTCCGTTTAGCCCTGACGGCGACTGCCCTGGTCTTCGCCGCAGGCGCTCTCGGCAGCAGCGCGCGCCTGCAAGCCTACCCGGCGATTCAACAGGGCGACAAGCGCGAGCAGGCTGCTGCGCTCGCGGCCGAAGGGGCAGCGGCTTTAGAGAAGGGGGACGAACGGGCGGCCCGAAGCCTCTTTCAAAGGGCCATCGAGACAGACCCGAATAATGAGTTGGCCCACACCTACCTGGGCGTGCTCGCAGACCGTGACGGCGATCTGGCCGGGGCCGAGCGCCACTTTGCCGCCGCAGCCATCGCCGCGCCCACTTCGCCTGCGGCGCGAAATAATCACGGCGCGATATTGCTGCGGCTCGGGCGCACGGAGCTGGCCGCCAAACAGTTCGAGGTCTCGCTCAGGCTAGACCCTAAGCAGCCGAGCGCGCTCTCCAACCTGGCCCAGATACGCTTTGCGAGCGGCACGCCCGAAGGATTGCGGCAGGCGCGCGAGCTGTTCGAGCGCGCCTGGTCTCTTGAGCCCGACGCGGAACTGGCGAGCGCCCTCATAGTCATAGCCCTGCGCGCAGGAGACCGCGCGACCGCAGCCCAATACTACAAGGAGTACAGGACGCTCATCGCAAACGCGGCGGGCCGGGTCGCCTCCACTCAGGCGCGCGCGCAGTTGGGGGCAGCCCTTTACGAGAACGGCCTCTACGTCGAAGCCTCGGAAGAGCTTGAAAGGGTCGTGGCCGCCGAGCCCTCGAACGTGAAAGCGATCATCCTGTTGGCCCAATCCTACCTGGCGCGCAAGGAGGTGGTCTCGGCCGGTCGCACGCTTGAGCTTGCAGTGGCGCGCGGTTTGGACGAAGCCCCGCTCTACGCGGCGCTCGCAGAGGTCTATCAGGACGCGGGCCACGTCGAGAATGCCATCCCGGCCATGCGCCTCGCCATTGAGCGAGACCCGAAAAATGAGGCTTATCGTTTCCGCTACGGGATGCTCCTGACCGACACGAAAGCCCCGGCGGCCGCAGTCATCCGCCTGCGCGAAGCCCTGGCAGATTTCCCTCGCTCCTCTAGACTCTGGTTCGCCCTCGGCGTAGCCCTCTACCTTGATCGCAAGCACACGGACGCGGCCCAGGCTTTCGAGCGCGCCGTCGAGGTCGATCCGAAATTCGCCCCGGCCCTGGCCTACCTGGGGATGATCTACGACGAGACTGGACGATACGCGGAGGCGCTCGGGCTTTATGAAAGGGCTGTCGCGGCAGACGACCGGCTCGCCGCCGCGCACTACCTCGCGGGCGACGCGCTGCTCAGGCAGACTTCGCCGGACATGGCCCGCGCCGAAGCGCATCTCAAGCGCGCCCTTGAGCTGGACTCAGCCTTTCCTCCGGCTCGTCTGACGCTGGCGAAACTCTACCTGCGCATGGAGCGCCTGACGGAAGCGGCCGCACAGCTTGAGCAGTTGGTGGCCGTTAAGCCCGACCTGGCCGAGGCGCAATACCAGCTCGGCCGCCTTTACATGCGACTCAAACGGACGGCGGAGGCGCAGAAGGCGCTCGCGGCCTTCAAACGGTTGAACGAAGATCAGCAGCAGCAGGCCGAGAGCGACCGGCAAGAGCTGATTCGCCGCCTGGCCAACGTGCGCTTTTAAATATCTCAAAGGAGCGGACTGACAAAAATGAAGAAAACTCTCGTCGGTTGGGCCAACAGGGCCGGGCTTATCCTGGCCTTGAGTATCTTACTAATACAGGGCGGCCAGATTATGACAGAAGCACAGACCAGCGTGAAGCGAGAGCCTTTCGGCAAGACTGCTGCGGGCGAGACGGTGGAGTTGTTCACGCTGCGCAACTCGCACGGCACGGAAGCGCGCATCATGACCTACGGCGGCATAGTCGTTTCGCTCAAGGTGGCAGACCGCCGGGGAAGGATGGAGGACGTGGTGCTCGGCTACGACACCCTCGAAGGCTACCTCAAGGACAACGGCCCTTACATGGGCGCTCTCGTAGGCCGCTACGCCAACCGCATCGCTAAGGGCAGATTCAGCCTCAACGGCACGGAGTACAAGTTGGCCCAAAACAACGGCGAGAACCACCTGCACGGCGGAATCCGTGGCTTCGACAAGGTCGTGTGGAAGGGGACGGCTCTGCGCGGCAGAGGCGTGAGGCTGACCTACTTGAGCAAGGACGGCGAAGAGGGCTATCCGGGCAATCTGTCCGTGACCGTCACCTACACGCTGACCGATCAGAACGAGCTGAAGATAGATTACTCCGCGACCACAGACAAGGCGACGGTCGTCAACCTCACGCATCACTCCTATTTCAACCTGGCCGGCGCAGGCTCGGGCGACATCCTCTCTCATGAAGTGATGATTAATGCCGACAGGTTCACTCCCGTCTCTGATAGCGGGGCCATCCCGACGGGCGAGCTACGCAGCGTTCGAGGAACGCCGATGGATTTCACGCGCCTCACGGCCGTCGGCGCGCGCATCGAGCAGCCCTTTGACCAGCTACAATTCGGTCGTGGGTATGACCACAACTGGGTGCTCAATAAGAGTCGCGCCCGCAGGCCGACGTTGGCTGCCAGGGTGTACGAGGCTGGGACTGGGCGCGTGATGGAAGTCTACACGACGGAGCCGGGCGTGCAGTTTTATACGGGCAATTTTCTGGACGGCACGATCACAGGGAAAGGCGGCAAAGTCTACCAGCGGCGCTACGGCCTCTGCCTCGAAGCACAACACTATCCCGATTCTCCGAACCAGCCGAACTTCCCCTCGACCGTGCTCAAGCCCGGACAGCGATACACGCAGACTACTATCTATAAATTCTCGGCCAGGTAATTACGAAGCGAAGGCCAGTGGCGCAAGCGGGCGCGACTGACCTTCGCTTTCACTCATCTAGCCCTGACATAGAAGCGGCCGTTCCAGCGATAGACTCTGCGAGTCAGGGAGCGGCCGCCATCGTCGATCTTTCCTTCCGCATCGTCCTCGTAGACATTGAAACTCCTCGCCAGCCTGCCTCCCTTGATGACCTCCATCGCGGCGTAGCTCGCGGGCAGCCCCAGCTCCTTCAGCTCGCTCATAATCATCGCCGTCGTCACATGGTTCGTCAGCTTTCGTCCCTCCCGGAACAGCTTGAGGGGCACGGCCCGGTTCCTCTTCTCGTCTATCACAAAGTAGTAGTTGGTGAGGTAAGGGTTCAAGCCGCCTGTGCCCGTGGCGATCTCTATGACCTGGCCCAAAGCTGAGCTGGCGAAATCAATGCCGATTGAATTGTCTGCCCGCGAGAAATATCCGTCCAGGGCTTGAGTGACATAGACGCGCCCACGCTTCCTGTAAAGCAGGAAAGCGTTCGTGCCGTTATAGCCCGTCTGGTAGCAAGGGTCTGACGTGAGCACCAACCGAATGCGATCATTGCCGAAGAGGCTGATAGGGTAATCCCCGCCTTCAAATCTCTGCTTCTCCTCGGCAGAGAGTGCGCCCGCGCTTGCGCGAAAGTAACAGAGGTCCAAATCCTCCACGCGGGCCCTCCACCAATCCTCGCGGCCGAGTCCTTCCAGGACTTTCACATAGCTCTTGATCGCCCTCAACCGCTCGGGCCATCTCAGGTTTGCTTCATCGTAATCATTGGCTGCATCCGTCCTGCACTCGTATTCCAGTCGCGGAAGAGGTTGAAGGGCCGCCAGCGCCTCCTGCCTGCAAACCAGGGGTCTGGCCTGTTGCTGAGCGCCAGAGATGGCCGAGGTCAGAAGCAGTAAGGCGCATCCGGCGACGGACTTGAGCTTTAAGCTTTTCATATTATGGTTCCACTTTGTAAGCCCTGTATTCAGGGAAAGGGCCTCAGCAGCGTGCTGCTGAGGCCCCTTCGTTATGCGTTCAAGTCCGGACTGTTGTCAAGCAGGTTAGCCTTACATCGGCCCGAAGCGAGAACGGAATTCCGGAGATTGCGAGAACCCTCTAATCATCTCACGATAGTCTCCTGTCGTGTTCAAGACTTCTATCCAGTGCAAGTACGCCGCATCAGGATTCCTCCTCAGAAACGCGAAGTATCCCACGACCACAAACGCCTTGTTGTAGAACCGCTGGCTGATCTCTGCCGATTCCATCAACTCCCTCAACGCCTGCCCGCGCGTGATCTGTCCGGCCCCCAGCCGGTTGATCACGCTCACTCTGTTAGACGTGGTTACCGTTGCCGCTCCCACTCCCGGCCGCGCCTGCCCCGCCCTCGACAAAACAGCATCCACGAAGGGCTGCCCGCTGCCGAACGAATCATAGATTGAGCGGAACTCTGCACGGTTGACGAACTCCTCGGCAAACTCTCGCTTCCGCTGCTCCAACTCCTCTGCCGTCAGGAATCCGGTCAGTCTCCGCAGATCACTCTGATATTCGTCGTACTGCGGCTGCCGACTCAGCGAGCCTTCGTAGAACTTGTAGAGGAAGTAGCTGCGATCAAAAGATTCGGGAGAGCGGAAGAAGGCCGAGGCGACTTCCACACGGTCGCAGCGAGTGTCACCCGCAGGACAGTTATTGAGGATTTGGAGCCAGGCTGAAAGCCCAGGAGGGTCAGGCTCGCGGTTAAGGAAGTCGAGGTAGAGTTGGCGGATGAAGAAGGAGTTCTGGTCAATGGGGTTAGCGGCCCCCGGAGTGGAGTCGTTATCTGAGATGGTGAGGGTGGCAGCGGTGTTCGGGCCGAGGACAGCGCCGGAAGGATTGGAGAGGGTGATGGTCAAGGTCTCCGGCCCTTCGACAAAGACATCGTTAATGACGGGAATGGTGAAGGTCTGTGATGCCTCGCCTGCGGCGAACAGGAGCGTGCCTCCGACGGCAGTATAGTCGCAGCGTGCCGAAGCGTCGCCCGTATTAACGTCACAATTGTTCAGCCCCGACAAGTCGCTCGTCTTGTAATCCACGGCGGCTGCTCCCGACGTGTCGCCGCTGCGCGTGACGGTGATGGTGGCGCGGCCCTCTTCCTCGCCTACGCTGTAGCTCTGACTGTTCAGTTGTAGACCTGAGCCGACCGAAAGGGTGAAGGATGCATCGGTCGTCGTGCCGCAGTTGTCCGTGACGCGAATCGTGATCGTGTGCGTCCCAGTCGGCGCTGCATTGCTCAGCGAGACCACGCCCGTCGAGTTGTTGACAGAGATCGTGCCCGTGTAGGTTCCCTGGCTCTGCACGACTATGCTGCTGACGGAACTGTTGTCGCTTGGGCCCGTCGCCGGGTTGAGAGTGAGCGAGCCGCCCGGTGTGACCTTCTGCGGGCTCGAATAGGTGAGCGCCGGAGCGGGATTCGTGTTGACCGTCACGCTCAGAGGCGCTGTGTTGCTCAGCCCGCTGCTGTCCGTGACCTTCAAGGTGAAGTTTGCGTTGGTCGCGTCGCAGGCGGCCGCTACGTCTGCCGTTACTACGCCGGCAGCGTTGACGGCGAGGTTGGAGATGGTCACACCATTCGTCGTGGCGCTTGAGCTGTTGTTGACCGTGACGCTCAGAGTGTTCTCGGCATCTTCCGCGTCGTTGACGTTGGCTATAGTCGAGTTGGAAGGCGCGCTCCCGGCCGTGCGCGTGACGGAGACGGCGGAGATCGTCGGAGCATTCTGTACTGTGAAGCTGGTCTGATTATTGCCGCCAGCGACGCTCGGGTCGTCAGTCAGGGAAGATGACTCGTTAGTGCCGTTCCCGTCCGCATCATAACTGATGTTGCCCTGGTTGGAGATGGTTGTGCCGGCCGTCCCCGTCTTGACTGTCGCTTGAATGGTGATGGCGACGGAGCGGCCGCTCTCGATAGTGCCGTTCCAGGTGACGGTATTGGTGGCGGGGTTGGCCGTGGCCGCGCCGCTCGATGCGCTGGCCGAGACGAGCGTTAAGCCTGTCGGCAGAACGTCCACGAATTCGTTGCCCGGATTATCGCCTTGCGTTCGGATGCCTGTGTTGTTGAGCACCACGTTGTAGGTCACGGAGCCGCCGGGCGCAAACTGCCCCGAAACAGTCTTAGTGCCGGAGAGCGTTGCGGGAGAGAGCACGGTGGTCGTCGCCGTGCTGCTCTCGTTGCCCGTTACGGGGTCGGGCGTGGAAGAGAGGACAGTGGCCGTATTGGAGAGCACTGTGCCGCCGGGGACGGACGAGGAGACCTGCGCGACCAGCGTGAAGACTGAGCTGCCCGGGTCTATAATCGGGGTGGAGCAGGAGACCGAGCCGCCAGAGCCTACGGCAGGGGTCGAGCAATTCCAGCCGCCCGGCGCTGATAACGAGACGAAAGCCGTCCCCGCCGGAAGCGTGTCCGTCATCAAGACCGAGCTTGACGGGCTAGGCCCGGCATTGTTGACTGTGATCGTGTAAGTCAGATTGTTGCCCGTTATCACCGGATCGGGCGTGCCCGCTTTGCTCACGGAGATGTCTGCCGAGGCTACGTCCGTCGAGACGGTCGAGCTATCGTTCTCAGTATTGATGTCCGTAGAACTGGTCGTGACCGTGGCCGTGTTGGTATAAGTCGTCCCGGCCGCGCTTCCCGAAGGAATATTAACGACCAGGGTAAACGTCTCTACGCTGCCGCTCGGGACGCTCGCTCTTTTGCACGAGACCGTGCCTTCATCGCCCACGGCGGGAGTCGTGCAACTCCAGGTGCCGGGCCCTGAGAGCGAGACGAAGGTCGAATTTCCCGGCAGCGTGTCTGTCAATTCGCCGTCGGCAGCCGCCTCTCGCCCGGCGTTACGCACCTCTATCGTGTAGGTCAGATTGGCCCCCGGAGAGATCTGTTCGGCGCTGGCAGTCTTTGCCACGCCCATGTCTGTCTCCAATGTCGCCACAGCAGTCCCCGCCGGATAGCTGTTGTTCTCGTCGTTAGCGTCGGGCGTAACGGTGCTGACTACCGCCGTGTTGTTGAAGAACGTGCCCGGCTGCGTCTGTGCGGGGATGTGCACGACCAGAGTGAAGAAATCGTCGCTGCCGGCCGGGAGGGTCAGGTTCGTGCAGGAGACCGTTCCGTTGTCGCCCACATCAGGGGTCGTGCATTGCCAACTGTCCGGCTTTGACAGCGAGACGAAAGTCATGCCCGCCGGAAGCTCGTCTGTCAAAGTGGCGTCCACGGCGATCTCCGGCCCGCCATTCAGCACCTCTATCTTGTAGGTCACGTCAGACCCGGCGAAGACCTGTTCGGCGCTGGCAGTCTTGATGACACCCATGTCTGCGAATCCCTCGTCGGCCATCAGCAGGCTTGCCACCAGAAAGCGCCCGAGACGCATGGGCTCATGATTAGATGATGCTGGCGGGTTAGTCCTGCCGGGCGCGACGGGCCTGCGAGTCGCACTGATGCCCGGAAGCATAAGAACGGATAAGACCAATATGACGGATATAATGAAGAGGTAACGAAGATGTTTTCTCATTTAGATTCCTGAAGAGCGGAATACGCAAAAGCTTTGCGCTCGAATTGCGCGAGTAAAGTGGGCCCATGCACAGAGCGGCAGGCCCCTGTCGCTGATCTCTCATGATCGCCTTGCAGCTTGAGTGCGACTACCCTGTGCTTGTTCAATATGGTCGGGGAAAAGGAAGGTCTTTAGATTTGAGGAACCCTGATTGGACTCACTGGAAATGATAGATCATCAAAAATCCTCGCCTTGATTCGCGGTCAGGCGAGGAGCCATTTAGATAGTAAGCTTTAAGGCTCTCTCCCGTCAATAGGCCCGAAAACGCGGTCGCTCCCTTTTGCTCTAAAAGCCGAGAGCGCGCCTTGAATAGCAAATACTCAAGGCGCGCTCTTAGTTTTAGAAAGGGAACGGTTCGTGTGAGGGTTTCCGGCTCGGGTCGTTTACTGCTGCGCCGCTTCCGAAGGTATCTGTGCGATCTGTCGCACCAGACCGAATTCGTTGACGGCCTCTTCGGGCGTGAGCAGCGGGTGAAAAGTCTTGCCGTAGCGGCCCGTGATGATGCGGACGTAGTTCTGCGTCTCGTTGTAGGGCGGAATGCCGTTGTACTTGTCCACGGAGCCCTCGCCAGCATTGTAACCCGCGAGCGCCAGCGAGACGTTACCGTTGAATCTCTTGAGAAGGAAGCGCAGGTAACGAGTACCGGCCTGCACGTTGTCCTGGGGGTCGTTGACGTTGGAGCAGCCGAAGCGACGCGCCGTCGCCGGGATCATCTGCATCAAGCCTTGCGCTCCGGCATGCGAGCGGGCCTGGACTTTGTACTTCGACTCCTGCCAGATGACCGCATGCAGCAGCCGGGGGTCAACGCCATACTGTTTGCCTGCGCGGAGGATAATCAGGTCTAAATCACGGTCGCCGGAAGTCGGCACGTCCGAGGGAATGTAATTTTCGTCGACGGCGACGGTCGCAGTCTCGGCCATCGCACTAGCGCGAACGGACGGCGCAAAAGCTATATTAAAGAGAATGCCGGTAACGTTAGTAAAAAGGAAAAGGGCTATGATTGCAAAGGGGGCGAATTTGAAAGAGCGCAAACGGGCGGCGAACGGGGTCAATGTCATTCTGTATTCTCCATGTGAGCGATGGCTTGCAGAGAAGCCATCTAATCTGCATATCCAGCGACGCAGGTTATGGGGGCTACGCATGGCGAAGACAACCTACAAAGAGCAGATCATCGGAACCGAGACTAAGATGGTGATTGTGTTGCGGCGGTTGCTTCCGGCGCATGGAAATTGTGCAAATAAGTCCTTTTTCTGTATGTATTTAATTCGACCGACCGTAAGCTCTCTAATAGCAGACTTTCCCCTCCCGACCGTTCAATCTGAAAGGCAAATTCGACCCTTTTCGCGCCCCCGGGCGTATTGAATGGCTACAAAAATCATTGCGTTTTGGGAAAAAAATTTCGCTGACTTGTAATGTGACACAAACGTTTCCGGAGAAGGCGCATCTCATGTTTGCCGCAGTTGCAGGCAATTTAAGCCATACATATAATTTGACCCGGAAAATCAAAGTTGCAGGAGAGACTTGAACTCTTATGCCCATCTACGAGTACGAATGTAAAAAGTGCAAAGCGCATATAGAAGTCTTGCAGAAGATGAATGACAAGCCGCTCACGAAATGTCGCAGGTGCGGCGGCCGCCTCGAAAAGCAATGGTCTGCGACGGGCTTTCAATTCGTCGGCTCCGGCTGGTACGTGACCGATTACGCCGGGAAGAAGACGGAAGGCAGGGAAGAGAAGAGTTCTGCCAAAGAGGCGGGCGCTTCGGCTTCAAGCGATAAGGATTCGACTGCTAAAGAGAGCAAGGCGAAGGAGGGCAAGGCGGCGGCTCCGGCTAAAGCCAGCTCGTCCAGTAATACCAGCGGCGACTGAACAGAGAATCTCTCCTCACCGGACAAAAAAGATGCGTGTTCGAGCGACCATACCTGTCACAACCTGTCTTCTACTACTCGCTCTGGCAATGATGGCGGCGGGCCAGGCAGGCCGGCGTCCGTCATATTCCGAGGCGCGCGGCACCATTCTCAACATCGTCGCCGCGCGCCAGAGCAATCCGGAAGCGCCGATCACGGCCCATGAGGTCGCAGTCTTCGAGAACGGCATCGAGCAGCCTATTAAAAGCTTCTCGCCAGACCCGTCGCCCGCGCGCATAGTCCTGCTGGTTGACAACTCTCTGACGCTGCGGGCAGATGTCGAGAAACTGGAAGCCGCCGCGCGCGAGTTCGCTTACGAAATTTACGAGGGCGATCAACTGCTGATTATTGGCTACGACGAGCAGGCCGAGATTGTCTCGGATTGGACTGACGATGCGAAGAAGATCGAGGCTTCTCTGAAAGGCTTTCGCAAGAAGGGGGAGCCGCATCTGTTCGACGCGCTGAAGGCGGCTGCCGAGCAGGGCTTGTCGGCCTTCACGAACAAGACGCAGAAGCGCGCCATCATCGTCATCGGCGACGGCCTTGACCGGGTCAGCAAGACCAAGTTTGAAGAGATTCTGGCCCTGCTCCAAAAACAGAACATCACAGTCTACGCCTTGCAGATTCCTGATCGCACGGGCGGGGCGCTCAGGCGCGACCAGCCCAAACCCGTGCGCGTCATAGAGCAGTTGGCGGAAGCTACGGGCGGGCGCGTCTTTCCGGCCAACAAGCCGCAGGAGGCAGCCAAGGCCATCTGCGACGAGCTGCGCAAGAATCGCTACATGATCTCGTACGTGCCGACGGGCGCAGCCTACGGCGAGCCGCGCCGCCTGCTCGTCGTCGCGGACTCCGGCATAGACATCCGCTTTAAAACGAGCCAGCCGCCCATTCAGTAATCGGCCGTCAAGCTTTTGATGGCTGGCTACTTCTTCTTACGCGAGTAGATGTAGAACATGACCGCGATGATGATGATGAGCATCATCTCCATGAAGAAGAAGAGGTCGCGGTCGAATCTTCTGTCGTCATCATAGGCTGCGGAGTAGACGAAGAATGTGCCGACACCGAGGCCGACCGCGAGCCAGATGATTTGACGTTTGGTATCCCACACGCGCGAGCGGCCTCACCTCGGCCTTTGCAGCTTCATCAGGCGTTCTGCCGCCAGTTTGAGCGTCTCATCCTTTTTACAGAAACAGAAGCGCACCTGTTGAGCGCCCAGCTCGCTGCGGCTGTAGAAGCTTGAGCCCGGAACGCAGGCGACGCCTATCTCGCGTATCAGGTGGCGCGTGAATTCTACGTCGGAAGGGAAGCCGAAGTCTGTGATGTCCGTCATGATGTAGTATGCACCATCCGGTCTGAAGGTGCGAAAGCCCGCAGCTTCCAGGGCGGGCAAAAGCAGGTCGCGCCGCGCGAGGTAATCGGCCTGAAGCTGTTCGTAATAGCCTGGGGGCAGCGAGAGCGCATACGCGCCCGCAGCTTGCAGCGGGGCGGCCGCGCCGACGGTCAGAAAGTCGTGAACCTTGCGAATCGCGTTTGTGATCTCGGGCGGAGCCAGCACGTAACCGACACGCCAGCCCGTCACCGAATAGGTCTTAGACATCGAGTTGACGACCACAGTCCGCTCGCGCATCCCTTCGAGCTGGGCCATGCAGATATGTTGAATGGGCTCGCGGCCCTCTTCTCCCGCCGCTTCTTCTGCTGCGCGCGGGTAGAGTATGTGCTCGTAGATTTCGTCCGTGAAGCAGAGCGCATCATGCTCGCGGCAGAGCGCGGCGATCAGCTCCATCTCTTCGCGCGTGAAAACCTTCCCCGTCGGGTTGTTGGGATTACAGACGATGATTGCTTTAGTGCGCTCGTTGAAGGCTGCGCGCAGCTCATCTGGGTCGAACGTCCAGCGGGGCGCGCGCAGCGGCACGTAGCGCGGGCGGGCGTCCGAGAGGATAGCGTCGGGCGCGTAGTTCTCGTAAAAGGGCTCGAACAGAATTACCTCTTCGCCCGGGTCTACGGTCGCCATCATGGCCGCGATCATGCCTTCGGTCGAGCCGCAGGTGACTGTGATCTCCGTTTCGGGGTCTATGTCGAGGCCGAGATACCAGCGGGTCTTCTTGGCAATCGCGTGGCGGAAATCACGCGCGCCCCAGGTAATGGCGTATTGATTGATGTCGTCTGAGATGGCCTTCTGGGCGGCGCGCTTGATCTCTTCGGGCGCGGCGAAGTCCGGGAAGCCCTGCGAGAGGTTAACGGCTCCGTGCTTGAGGGCTTCGCGCGTCATCTCGCGGATGACAGATTCGGTGAACAGGCTCGCTTTGTGCGAGACGTAGCGTCGCGCTTCGTGTGCGGGTGATGTCATAGGCTTAGCATCTTTCAAGAGCAGGGGAAGTGTGATTCTCTCTCGAAACGAGATGCTCTCACAGACTGCGCGCGCATGGCAACCGCCCCGGCCCCGAAGGCATCTCTCTTCAGTCTGCCCGGAGCCTTCGCTTGAGAATATCTCTCTCGTCCTTAGCGGCTGGGCCGTCCTGGAGGTGGCTGATGAAAAGAAGAGAAAGCAGCGGCGCACTCAAAAGCTCGGGCCTGATCTTGGCCGCGCTCATGACGCTCTGCGCGCTCCTGCTCCTGCCAGACCTTTACGCGCTCGCCGGACAGGAGAATTCCAATCAGCAGAGTCCAAGACGACCCAAGAGAGTCACGCCGAAGGGAGATCAAGCGGGGGGGCGGCAGTCAGGGCAGCAGGGAGCGACGACGGGGGAGGGACAGCAGTCCAACTCCAACACGCAGCCGCCGCGCGCCTATCGCGTCGAAGCTCCGAGGTCTGACGTGCAGATGGAGAAGATCATGTCCATCGGCGGCAAGGAGCTTCCGCCGGACAACATCGAGCCCGTCGGCGCTGAAATCACCTACACCACCTCCTTCAGCAACAAGGGCACAGCGCCCTCTCATAACCTGACCATCATTGACCCTCTCCAAGATCGCACGGACTTCAAGCTCGGCAGTGTCAAATATGACCTGGGCACGACGGGCCTCAGCGTCACCGTCGGCTATTCAAAAGATGAGGGCGAGCATTGTGATTACACGCCCCTGAGCGGGGGCGGCGGAGCGCCCGAAGGCTTCGACCGTCTGGTCAACGCCGTCTGCCTGAGCTTCAGCGGAGACTTAGGCTTCACCCCGCCCAACAACGCCGCCAGCTTTAGCTACGTCGGACGCAGACGATAAATCTTTCGCGAGTTGGAGTATAATGGCCCTGGCGGCCGCGCTCGGTGGGCGGCCATTCGACAAAGCGTTTGAGCTGGGAGGGATGTTCCCCGAAGAATGATCGAGGATGTAATCAGAAAGCTTGAAGCCCTCGCGCTCTGCCTCGTCTTTATCACGAGCACTCTCTTGTGCCCCGAAGCGCAGGCGCAGACTGCCGCCGCCCCAAAGGTGCGTGGCATCGAGAACGCACAGGCCCTAGACCCCTTCTTCCGCGCGCTCGCCGCCACCAAGTCGCGCCGCCGCATGGAGCCCGTGCGCGTCATGCATTACGGTGACTCGCACACGGCGGCAGACATCCTGACCGCGCAGATTCGCCGCAGCCTTCAGCGTGACTTCGGTGACGGCGGGGCCGGTTACATGTCCGCGCGCAATCCTTTCAGCACTCCTCGACGCGGAGTGCAATCGGGCGCAACCTCCGGCTGGTGGATAGACGGCGTGGGCAAGGGCGGCGCGACCGACGGCATCTACGGACTCGCCGGTTTCAGCCTTTCGACAGACCGTGCAGACGAACGCGCCTGGATTGAGACGGCCTGCAACCACTTCGAGATATACTTCCTGCGCCAGCCGGGCGGCGGCCGCATAGACATCTCCGTCAACGGCACGAGCGTTCTTGAGCAGCCGCTCTCGCTCGCAAGTGATGCTCCTTCGCCCGATTACTACACCTTTGATTCGCCGGCCGACCGCGTGCAGCGCATAGAGGTGCGAACGCTCGGGCCCGGCAAAGTCCGCTTGCTCGGCATCGTCACGGAGCACATCGCGCCGGGCGTGACTTATGACGTGCTGGGCATCAACGGCGCGCGGGCTACGCGGCTGCTGAGCTGGAACGACACGGCCTTCGTGGACAACATCGTGCAGCGCAAGCCAGACCTGATCATCGTCGCCTACGGGACGAACGAAGTCACCGACAGCGATTGGAGCATAGAGTCTTACCAGCGCATGTTCGCCAGCATCCTGCGCCGCTTTCGCCGGGCCGCGCCGCAGGCTTCAATACTGGTTTACGGGCCGCCCGACCGCGCCGATAACGACTTGGCCGTCTCGAAGATGCCCGCCATGATCGAGGCCCAAAGGCGCGCGGCCATAGAGGTCGGCGCAGCCTTCTGGAACTCCTACGCGGCGATGGGAGGGGCGGGCTCTATGGACGCCTGGGCCGCGCAAGGTTTGGGCCAGGGAGACCGCGTGCATCTCACCAAAGAGGGTTATATCAGGATGGGCGACATGTTCTACTCAGACCTGATGGAGGCTTATAAGCAGTCGCTCACGCGCCCGCGCCGCCAGAGCGTGCAAAGACGCGGCCAGTGATTTCCACCTGTGGAAAAGTCTGTTCAAGACTTCCGTAGCACGCGGCAAAGAGTTTAACCCTCCTCGTCCTATCAAGTTGACGCCGCACGAGCGGCTTTTGTATAGTCCGAAGCGGATGCCGGACGTGAAGCTTTGGGCCCATCTTCGCCCTCGGAGCGAGGGAGGCTTCTTCGGCCAGCTTCGGCGTCCGAATCAACTTTAAGGCGATTTCGTAATCAGGCGGCCTCGAAAGAGAAGTGTTGCCCCAAGCCGTCCCCGGCGGCTTTCACTTCCAGCAACCATCTAAGCTCGAACCAGCGCCGCCTCTGTCACCGCACAAAATCAGTAGTGAGCCTCTTGTTCAAACTGAGCCTGAGCGAAGCTTTTTTTAGGAGAGGTGTGGCTATCCACACAAGAGCGAAGGTGGTGGGCCCACGCTGGCGGCGAAGACTTCCGCCTCTCGCGCCTGCGGGAAGGTAACAGATAATTGTAAGTATCATCAGGGAGTAAACCGAGGGATGTTCTTTACTAGCGGCAAGTACATGATCTTTCTGGCGGTCGTCTTCTTCGCCTACTGGCTGCTGGCGACCGGGCGGCGTCGTGTGCCTGTCCTCTTTCTGCTTGCCGCGAGCTACTATTTCTACGCGCTCTGGAATCCGCGCTTTCTGGCGCTCATCGTCCTGATCTCGACCGTGGATTTTCTGACGGCGCGCTGGATCGGCGCGAGCGAGAGCCAGAGGCGGCGCAAGCTGCTGCTCTGTGTGAGCATCGCGGCCGACATCGGCGCGCTCTTCACCTTCAAGTATTTCAACTTCTTCTCAAGCTCGCTGACAGAGCTTTTGGCCAGGTTCGGCTGGCAGGCTTCTCCGGTGCTCTTGAACGTCGTCTGGCCGCTCGGTCTCTCGTTCTTCACGTTCCGCTCCCTGAGCTACGTGATAGACGTGTACCGCAGGACGATGAAGCCGACCGGAAGCTACCTGGACTATCTGGCGTTCGTCTCCTTCTTTCCGACGATTGTCGCCGGGCCCGTGGTGCGGGCCAAGGAGCTGCTGCCGCAGTTTCGCGAGCGCCCGGCCCTGACGAGCGAAGAGGCTGGACAGGCGATCTTCCTTATCATGCTCGGCCTGGTCAAGAAGATAGCCATCGCGGATTACCTGGCCAACAACCTGGTCGGGCGCGTCTTCGATCAGCCGCAACTCTATTCTTCTGTGGAAACGCTCGCGGGCATTTACGGCTACGCTCTGCAAATCTACTGCGATTTCTCAGGCTACAGCGACATAGCCATCGGCTCGGCCCTTCTGTTGGGCTTTCGGCTTCCATTGAATTTCAACTCGCCCTACAGGGCGCAGAATCTTCCGGACTTCTGGAGGCGCTGGCACATCACGCTCTCCAACTGGCTGACCGATTACGTCTACTTTTCCATCGGCGGATTGCGCAAGCGCCCCTTCAATCTCTATCGCAACGTCGTGCTGACGATGCTCGTCGGAGGATTGTGGCACGGCGCTGCGTGGACGTTCGTCATCTGGGGCGGAATGCACGGGCTCGGTTTGGCCGTCAATCGCTGGTGGGAGAATCGTCGGCGCGCTCGTAAACAGCGCCCGCGCCAGCAGTGGTGGATAAAAGCCATCTGCATCTTCGCCACCTTCCATTTTGTCTGCCTGACGTGGGTCTTCTTCCGCGCGGCCAGTCTTCAGCAGGCTTGGGAAGTCCTGGCGCGCCTCGGCGCTTTGAAGTTCGAGACGGCCAATCTGGCCTGGCCCGTGCTGGCGGTCTTAGGTGTCGGCTATCTGTCGCACTGGTTTCCGAAAGACGCGCTGGACAGGGTGCGTACGGGTTGGATGTGGCTGCCCGCGCCCGTTCAGGCAGCTTTGATTCTGACGTTAGGCGTCGGCCTCTATTACCTGTCGAGCGTCGAAGTCCAATTCATCTACGGTAATTTTTAAGCAGGGAAAGCCCCTTTCCGAGAAAGAAGTCTATAGAGTTTATGTTGCGCCTTGGTTTACAGGATGTGAAAACGGACGGCACTCAAGATGCGGCTCAGGATGGGCCCACCGCCGAAGGCCAAAGGCGGCGGCACATCCTGCTGACGAAGCCGGCTCAGACCATCATCTTCATCTTCATCTTCGCTTCGCTGCCGCTCTTCGTCCCGCGTCTCGGCCGCTTTCGCGAGATGCTGCCCGACCCCAGAGAGCTGGTCTCCTTCAAGGGAAGCGAAGCGCCCGCGCCCAGCACAGACATTCCGGGCGGCGGACAATCCAGCGCCGACTCGACCTTTGCCGCGACGGCCGCGCCGACTCCCGTCATCGTCGGCGCAGACCACCCCGTCGAAGACCCCGCAAACGCCCTGGACTCTTTCTACGCGACTTTGACGCGCACGGACGCGCGCGCGCCCGGCGCGATCACGCGCGTCACGCACTACGGCGATTCGCCCATCACCAACGACGGCATCACGAGCACCGTCCGCCGCCTGATGCAGACGCGCTTCGGAGATGCCGGGCACGGCTTTATCCTGATGGACAAGCCCTGGGCCTGGTACGGGCATGATGCGATCAGCTTTACGCCGGGCGGTGGGTGGAGTTCCGACCCGATGATGAATCCGAAGGTGCAGGACGGCGAGTTCGGCCTGGGCGGCGTGACGTTTCGCGCGACGGGCCCGGGCAAGTACACGCGCTTCGGCCCGGCGAGCCAGGGTGAAACGGGCAAGAACTTCTCGCGCATGGATGTCTACTACTTGCAGCAACCGGGCGGCGGAGAGTTCAGCGTTGACGTGAACGACCGCGACTCTCAAACAGTCTCGACGCGCGGCGACGCTGTGCGCTCAGGCTTCTTCGAGGTCAAAGCGCCGCAGGCGGGCGCGAACAATTTCGACGTGCGCACGGTGAGCGGCGAGGTCAGATTGTTCGGCGCTGTGCTTGAGAACGATGGGCCCGGCGTCGTCTACGACAGCCTGGGCGTGAACGGCGCTTATGCCGGCCTGCTCGCCACCGCCATGAACGAGGCGCACTGGATGGAGCAGTTACAGCATCGCAAGCCGAACCTGGTGATCCTTAACTACGGCACGAACGAGAGCCAGTACGCGACGCCCGAACAGTTAGGGCGCTACGACAGAGACCTGCGCGAGGTTGTGCGAAGGGTGCGCCTGGCCTTGCCGGGCATCGCCATCCTGATCGTCTCGCCGATGGATCGCGGCCAGATGGCACCGGGCGGCAAGATCATCACCAAGCCTTCCATCCCTCTGATCGTAGACTTACAGCGACGCGTCGCGCAGGAGACGAACTGCGCCTTCTTCAACACCTACGCGGCGATGGGCGGCGAGGGCACGATGGCCAAGTGGGCCGCCGGGCCGAAGCGTCTGGTCAGAAGCGACCTCACGCACCCGACGGCCGAAGGCGCTGAGATCGTCGGCCGACTCATCTACGAGGCGCTCTACGACGGCTACACGAAATACAGGAGCCGCACGGGCGGGCCCGCGCTGATCGCGCAGCAGCAGGAGAAGACAAACTAGCCAGAGCGCGTCATTGGTGAGAAGCCTCGTGAAGAGGCTTAAAGCAAATAGCCCACGGACACGCGCCGTGGGCTATTTGCTTTAAGCCGCATTGCCGGGCCTTGCGGCCGCTTCGGCTTGATCTTATCCCTTGCAGCGAATCTTGAACTCGTCCACGGTGACCGTCATCTCGCCGTTAGCGTTCGTGACGAGGTGGTATCTCATGTCCAGAAGATAATTCTCCGTCTTGCCCGCGCTGACGAATCTCTGGGTCAGGAGGAGCGTCTCTTCCTCTTGCGGGGTAATCGTGTTGGAGATGATCGGCTGGTTGCTGACGGCCGTGTACTTGATGCCGGTCGTTTGGCCGATGCCGGTCATGCCCTGGTAATTGGCGGCCAACTGAAAATGCTGTCCGCCGCGAGCGTCGTATGAGAGTTTAGCCCTCACATGCAGATCACCGCTCACGTAGATGATCTCTCCGGTGCAGGGGTTAACATCGCTGAAGTCAAAAGGGATTATGAGATTCTGATCGAAGGCCGGCTCCGGGTCTTCGGCGTGGGCGGGCGTGGGCAGCATCAAGCCGGGCAGCGTCATCGCCAGCGCGAACAGAAAGAATATTGAAAGGCTCGTCACACTTCTTTTCATGCTAAATCTCCTCAGAAGGGGGAAAGCGCCGCCGTCGGCAAACTCTACGGCGCGTGGGTTACTGGGTCATGGCCGGGACAGGAGAGAAGCGCCGCCCGAGGCTTCGAGGGCACGTCCCACAGTCAAGACCGTTATCCGAGCATCTGAGAGCCACTGCGGCGCGGCTTACGCAAAGATGCCGAAAGCCGCCCGGTGAAGGCGTCAACTCAAATTCCGATAAAATTTTGCCGGGTGCCTTGGGAGTATAAGAGACCAGCGCTCTCTTCAGAGCCAAGTTGATCGCGCACAGCGTAGACTCGGCAGCACAGTCTTGTCAACCCGAGCGGGCGCATCCGTGCCCTCGGCCCGCGAACTGCTTCCCACACCTGGGTCTTTCTCGCCTTGTTGCCGAAGAAGAGAGACTATTAACCAGCCAGTTTTTCCAGAAGCCGTCTGCGGAAAGCCGGGCCCATCAAGCGCCGAGTCGTCGTCGGCGTGCAGCTTCGGAGAGGTTTAAGAGATAAGCTGTTCGGTGTCGTTGGGCCAACTCTTCTTTGGGCCCACTGTCTTAGCCTGCGGGCGGCGCGTCCTGTTCGGCGGCCTGGCGGCGCAGTTGGTCTATGATCGAGCGCACGGCCGGGGCGAGGTTGCCTTCCGGCGCGAGCTGCAAATATTTTTCGTAGGCTTCGACGGCCTCTTTGTAACGCTCCATCTTCTCGTAGACTGCGCCGAGCAGTTGATAGAGGACAGGCTCGGTGTCGGAGAGCTGACTGATGGCCGCGCGAAACTCCTCTGCGGCCTCCTCGTTCATCCCCTTATCTTCGAGCACTAGAGCGAGGCCGGTGTGCGCTTCCGGCTGAAAGCCGCGCGCTTCGCGTATGGAGCGGCGGAACGCTTCGACGGCTTCGTCGGTGAAGGCCGAGGCGCGAAGGATGCGCCCTTCGACGGCGGAGGCTTCCGGATAGACGGGGCGCGCGCGCCGCGCCTGTCCGATCTGTTCGAGCGCGGCCGTGTAGTCGTTCAGGTCAAGCAGGACGCGCGCCAAGCCGACGCGAGCCGCAGCATAGGCGGGCCGTGCCTTGAGCGCGCTCCGGTACAACTCGGCTGCGGCCTTGCGCGCTTCGTCGTCCCGAGCCGTCTCGCGCGCCGCCTCGGCCTGCTGGAACAGTAGCTCCGCTCGATCTGTCGTTGGAAGGAGCGGGACTTTCAACTGCCCGCGCTGGGTGGGAAGAAGCGTTAAGAGCTTCTCTTTGAATCCGGCGGCGCGCACGCGCAAGGTGTGGCGGCCCGCCGAGACGTTTTTGATCTCAAGCCTGCCTTCGGCGTCCGTCGTGCCGCGCCGCACCTCGTCGAGCCAGACGGCGGCCCCGGCTTCGGTCTGTACCGTGACGGATTTGACGGAGGTCGAAGCCGTCGCCGCACTGCTCTTCTTCCGCTGGGCCCATACATCTGGCGTCGCGGGCAGTAAGACAAAGAGAGAGGCCAGGACGAAGAGCACGAGAGCGCGACTGTCGTGGGCCAACACTTTATTCATCATCCTCATCGCCGCTCACGCGACGCACGCGAATGGTCGAGTCCGTGCGCGAGCCTGCGCGCGAGCCGACCTCGGGCCGAAACTGGCCGTTGTCGTCGTAGAGACGTTCGTATTGAAGCGTGTTGCGCACCACGCCCTGCACGTAGCCGCGCGTCTCCTTGAAGGGAATCGCCTCGGCCCACTCGTCAATCTCTAAGGGGAGCGTCGCACGCCATTGCACGACACGGCCCGGCCCGGCATTGTAGGCGGCGGCGACATACTCTATGCGCCCGTACTTGTCCATCTGGTCGCGCAGGTAAGCCGTCCCGAGCTGAATGTTCAGGCGCGGCTCGTAGAGCGAGTCGGCCGTCACAGCACGCTCGACTCCGTACTTCTTCGCCACGAGCGAACCCGTCGGCACAAGCAACTGCATCAGCCCGTAAGCCTTCGCCGTCGAGCGCGCGCGCGGATTAAAGACGGACTCCTGGCGGATGAGACCGGCGACCTGGTGCGGGTCTAGGCGGCGGGCGCGCGACTCCTGCACGATGATGTCCCAGTAGGCCAGGGGGTAAAAGACATCCCACTCTTCGCGCGTCAACTCCTCGGGCTTCATCTGCGCGTAATCGGGATAGCTGGTCTTCAGTATGTTGAAGGCGCGCACGTTGTCTTCGCGCGCGCGATAGATGCGCGCGAGCGCCAGGTTCACGCGCGGGCTTGCGGGAGCGGCCTGCGCGCTGAGGGCCAGCTCTTCGAGCGCGAAGTCGTCCGCGCCGATGTTGGTCAACTGGTCTGCCTTCGTGACTCTTTCATTTTCCGCGTCCGTGGCGGTCTCTTCGGCGACGGTCACGGTTTGCAGGTTGGCGACGGCGCGACCGATCATCGAATCGGGAGCGAAGTTGCCGGCAGCCGCGACGCGGTTGCGCTCCATCGTGTCGAGCCTCTGCTTGGCGAGGTAGCCGTACCAGTTCGCGCCGTAGCGCGCCTGCAAGCCTTCATATATGGCGCGCGCTTCCGCAAGCTTTCCGGCGCGCTCGCTGTCCCGGCCGGCCCAGTAGGCTGCCCGCCCGCGATTGTCAGTATTCTTGTCTGCATAGAGCGCAAGGTGCTCTGTGAGCAGGCGCGAGGACTCCTGATAGTTCTTCGCCTCGTGCGCGGCCCAGGCGATTTCAAACTGGGCCTGGGCCACCTCGGCCGCGCCCGGATAGGCGCTGACCGCCGTGCGGAAGAAGAAGCTGGCGTCCGTGGCGTTCCTGGCGTCTTCGGCCATCCGTCCCGCATTGACCAGGGCGCGCGGCGTCCAGGCGCTCTGCGGAAAGGCGCGGCGCAGCTCTTCCAAAGTCGCCCTGACCTGATCCCACTGGCGCGCGCCCGCGTAGGTCTGCACAAGGTAGTAGAGCGCCTCGGCGCGAAGCTCGCCCGCAGAGGTCGGCAAGCCGCTGAGAGCCGTCACGGCGTCGGTCGTGCGCCTGGCATACATGGCGCTCGTTCCCCGCCGCAGTTGCGCCTGCGGGCTCGCAGCCTGCGGGTAACGCGCGAAGGCTTCCGTGTAAGCATTGAAGGCGTCCGAGTATCGCTTGGCCTCGTAGAGACGCTCGGCGCGCGCAGTGGCCTCTTCGGCGGAAGCGGGCGCGGTCGTCGAGCCCAGGCGCGCGATGGCCGTCGCGGCGTCCGCGCTCTCGGTTGCGGCGGGCGCGTAGAAATAGAGGCGGCGATAGGCCGCAAGCGCCTGCGTCGTATCGCCGGCCTGCTCGGAAGCCTTTGCCGCAAGCGAGAGCGCCGCCGGGTCATTCTTCTCCGTTAATTCTTTCAAGAGCAGGGGGACGCCCTGACCTTGCCCGTCCTGCATGACCATCTCCGCCGAGCGCAACGTGGCTTCACGCGCTCTCATGCTCGAAGGGTAATCGCGCGCGAGCTGTTCGTAGGCGGCGCGCGCTTCCACTCTGCGGCCCGTCTGCTCAAGAGCGCGTGCGCGCAAGAGCAGCGCGTAATCTCCGAGCGCAGTCCGCTCTCGTATGACACCGGCTTCGAGAAGCGAAGCGGCCCCGGCATAGTCGTTGGCCTTGAGCTTGATGCGGGCGCGAACCATGCGCGCTAGGCCCGCGGCCTTCGTGCCGGGGAACTCCGCCTCGATGCGCGCGACCGCATCCTCCGAGGGCAGCACGCCGCCGTTGGTCATTGCGCGCAGCGTCTCCAAAGCTTTCAGCTCGCCGGGCGTGCCCTGCTGCTGGCGCGTGCTACAGCTCGCGCTCATGAAGGGCGCGCTTGCTGCCCCGATCACGACTATGAGTCCGATGATGATGAAGGTGATGCGATGCTGGCGAAAATTAAGACTCAAAACGCCTCCTAAAAACAGTGAGAAGTGACAAGTGGCAAGTGACGAGAGAAAAGCCACTCCAGCTTGTCACTCGTCACTTGCCACTCTTCACTGCCCCTTATGCTTACCGCTTGTCACTCGCCACTTGTCACTCTTCACTGCCCTCTAGGCCGAGACGGCTGCGCCGGGATAGGCGTCGCCGAGCTTGGCCGGGTCGCCTTCGGCGAGCGTGTTGACAAGCTCTTGATGAAAGTAGTCGTAACGGGCCGCGACGGGCGGCGCGACCCTCTTGTCATACATCTGCCTTGAGCGGTCTATGTCTTCGCGCAGGCGCTCGTAGATGTTGCCCTGCGTGCGCCCCTCCTTGACCTTCTGCTCGTTGTAGAGCTTGATCTCCGAGACGAGCAGGCGTGCGAAGCGGCGCGCGTCGTTGTGCAGGCGTCTTTCGTCGTCGCTCACATCTATCGGAAGCTCCGCATCGGTGCTGCCGTAGCGGCGCGAAGAGCCGAGGCGCGCACCGTACTGCTCGGCCGGGGCGGCAGGCGCGGGTTCGGCCGCCGGCTGATGAGCCGCCTCGGTCGCAGCGCCCGTATCGGCCCAGGCCGGGGCCGCCGGGATATAGGGGGCGACGCCTTTCTCATCTATCGCGAGCGGCGCGGCTTCAATGGTCGGCGTCTCTTCTTCGACGGGCGCGGCTTCGACGGGAGCAGCCTCTTCGGCCTGCGGCTCCTCTTCTGCGACTGCGGCGACGCCGGGCTGCTCGCTTTCACTTTCAACCGCTTCGGGCACTGCTTCGGCTTCGATTGCCTGCGGAGCCTCCTCCACTTGAGGCTCTTCCGTGGGTAGAGTCTCGGCCATCGCCATCGAAGCATCCATCTCCGCCGGCTGCGGCTCTGCGGCTGCTTCGGTTGCTTGCGTCACTTCCGCTGCGGGGGCTTGCTGCTGCGCCCTTGTGCGCTGCGGGCGGGCCGCGTTGCGCGAGAGCGAGAGCAGCTCGACGGCCATCCCTGCGACGCGCACGAGCGTTTCCAGGGCTTCGAGATTCACGGCGTCCGCTTCGAGCGCGGCCGAATCGGCGTAGAGCACAGCGACCGCCTTGTCGCGCACGACGAGCGGGATGGCGATCATGCGCTGCGGCGGCTCCGAGCCGAGTTGATTGAGCAGCGTGTGGTCTTCGGCGTTCGCGCCCGGCGAGCCGCTCCAGGTCGTGCGCGAGCGGGCCACGTCGCCGACCAGCGTATCGGCCGCGAGCGCCAGGCTGATCTCGCGAATCCGCTCGTCGCCCACAGTGCCCTCAAACCCGCGCCCGCGCCAGCCCGTCGCCTGCTCGTTCTTGATGACGAAGAAGGCCACGCGCGGGGCGAAGGAGGCCGCGCGATTGACGAGCGAGTCGAGAATGCCCGCCTGCGTGCGCTGGTCGTCTATCTCTTCGACGGCGGCTTTGAGGATGGCCAGATCGCTCGAAGCCTTCGTGCGGGCAGATTCGGCGGCGGCCTCTTCGATGCCGCGCTCGTGCGCGGCCCTGATGTGCTCGGCGATGGAGACGGCCAGCGAGGTGTCTGTCTCGCCCTGGCTGGTCGAGCGCTCAAGAATGCGCGTGAATGCTTCGTTGACCTGGCTCTGAAGGCGCGCGACCTCTTCCTGTATGCCGCTCATGCGCGTGTTGATGTGATCGTTAAGCTCGGCGCGCAAGCTCTTTTCCAGTTCCTCACTGACCACCTTGTATCCTCCTTCGCATCCTTTGCCGGAAATCCGAATGGCGGGCCGTCTGTCCTAGATTAAGTCCGTAAACCCCTGCCCGAAGCTGCGGGCCGCCCCGGTATGTCCGCAAGCTTCCCGCATGAATTATGGACGGGCATGTCAGATGGTGTCAAGAAACTCTTTAATTAAGAGCAGTTGAAAGTTTGACACTCACGGGCGCGCTGGGCTATACCCATTTCGGATTCGAGATTTTGGATATGGCCAGGATTCTTATCGCCGACGACTACGAGGACAATCGTGAGCTGCTGCGTCTGATGCTCATGACGGATGGCCATGAGATACGCGAGGCGCGCGACGGGCGCGAGTGCGTCGAGATGGCCCAGGAGGAGCCACCAGACCTGATCCTGGTTGACCTCTCGATGCCGGAGCTTGACGGGTGGAGCGTGCTGAGCGCGCTCAGGGCCGACGAGCGCACCCGGCACATCCCGTGCGTCGCCGTCTCCGCTTCGGCCACGGCCGGGCGCGCGTCTGCGCTCGCAAGGGGCTTCAACGACTACCTCTCGAAACCTTTCCGCAAGCGGGAGCTGCTCGACATCGTCGCACGACTGCTTGAGGCGGACAGGGCCGGCAATTAAGCCGCACTAAGTTATGCCAGCCGGTAAACAGGGCGCGAAGAGCGATGAGCCGCAGGAGGCGGGCGTGATTCTCGTCGCCTTCGAGAAGCTGTTCGGCGGCGGCCGGGGCGTGCGCCGCTTCGCGCGCTCCGGCCTGCGCTACGTCAATCTCAAGGAAGGGGCCGTGCTCGTCGAGCAGAATCCGAAGACGCGCAGCGAGTGGGCCAAGCTCGCCAGAGAGGGCCACCGCATCGCCTGGGTGCTCAGGGACGGCGAGTACCTCGCCCGCGTCGTTGACGGCGAAGTCGTGATACTCAAAAGAAAGGATGAATGATGAATAAAAGAGAAGCTGTTTTTCATTCATCATTCCGCCTTCTGCATTCATCCTTTCTGGTAGACGATCTCGCCGCCGATGACCGTCATCAGGCAGCGCGTCTTGAGAATTTCGGGCGCGGGGATTTTCATGATGTCTGCCGAGAGCACTGTCAGGTCTGCCAGCTTTCCCACTTCGATTGAGCCTTTCGTCTTTTCCTCGAACGCGGCGCGCGCGGCCCAGAGCGTGAACATGCGTAGCGCCTGCTCGCGCGAGACGGCCTGCTCCGGATGCCAGCCTTCGCCCGTGAACCCTTTCTGATCGCGCCGCGCGACGGCCGCGTAGAACTCTATCATCGGCTCGCCGCGCTCGACCGGAGCGTCTGAGCCTGCGGCAATCTGTGCGCCCGTCTTCAAGAGGCTCTGCCAGGCGTAAGCGCCTTCGAGGCGCGCGAGGCCCAGGCGGCTCGGGGCGAAGAAAAGGTCGCCGATGGCGTGCGAAGGCTGCATGGAGGGGATGACGCCGAGGCGTGCGAAGCGAGGGATGTCCGCAGGCGTAATGATCTGCGCGTGCTCGATTCTCCATCGCGGCTCGCGCACGAGCCTCTCAGAGGCGGGCACTGCGGCGAAAGCCTTTTCGTAGAGGTCGAGCGTCAGGCGATTGGCGCGGTCGCCGATGGCGTGCGTCTCGACCTGTATGCCGCGTCGCAGGGCTTCGATGAACATCGGGAGCAACTCTTCGGGCTTGGCCGTGAGAAAGCCGGATGTGTCTGGGGCGTCCGCGTAGGGCGCAAGCAGGGCCGCGCCCCGTGAGCCGAGCGCGCCGTCCATCACGACCTTGATCGTGCGAAGCGTAAAGCGATTGTCGTAATCCCCTATGCGCGCGCCTTCGCCGAGAAGCCTTTGCGAATCCGCTGTGGGCCCATAGACGGCCTTGTAGATGCGCAGCTTGATCTTGCCTTCGCCGTAGAGCTTGCGATAGAGCGCCACGTCGTCGTAGCTACCACCAGCGTCCTGAATCTCGCACCAGCCCAACTCTATGCTGCGCTTGACGGCGAGCAGTATGGCCTGCTCGGCTTCGGCCGCAGTCGTCGCCGGAATATGGCGCGTGACCAATCCTTGCGCGTTATCGAGGAGCATCCCCGTGGGCTCGCCCGTCTCTTTGTCTTTCGAGATTTCGCCGCCGAAAGGATTCTGCGTGTTGCGATCAACCTGGGCGATTTTGAGAGCCAAGCTGTTGGCGACTGCGCCGTGGCCGTCGGCGCGGCGCAGGAAGACCGGATTGCTTGGCGCTACCCTGTCCAACTCTGCGCGCGTGGGGAAACGGGGCGGCGTCCAGTGCGTCTCTATCCAGCCTCGGCCCGTGATCCATTCGCCGGGCCGGGCCCGCTCGACACGCGCCCGCACTCTTGAGAGCAGGTCTTCCAGACTCGTCGTGCCCTCAAGGTTCAAAGTCATCTCGCGCTGCCCGACGCCGATCAGGTGATAGTGCGAGTCAGTCATGCCGGGCACGACGGTCGCGCCGCGAAGGTCTACGACGCGCGTCGCGCGCCCCTCGTATCTCTTCGCGTCGCGGTTCGAGCCGACGAAGATGATCCGGTCGCCTTTGACGGCGATGGCTTCGGCGCGCGGCTGGCGCTCGTTGACCGTGTAGATGTTGGCGTTCTTAAAGACTGTGTCGGCCGTCTGGCTTGCCTGCTGGCCCGCGACGGGCCCGAGCATAAGGACGCTTAACAGTACGACTGCGATGATTCTCATAACCGCTTCGGTTCCTTTCATCCTTCTGTTCTGCTTCTGTATAATCCAGGGCCATTCAAAAGAACAAGTCATAGATTCTTGGCTACAGGAGAAAGTCCATTATGAGTACAGAAACGATCAATTTCGAGACGAAGAACGGCGCGACCACAGCCTTCGTCGCGCGCCCCGAAACAGAAGGGGACGCGGCTGCGCCCGCCGTCATACTCGTTCAGGAATGGTGGGGCATCAACGATCACATTCGCGACCTGGCGGGGCGCTACGCGCGCGAAGGTTTTCTCTGCGTCGCGCCAGACCTCTATCGCGGGAAGATTACCGAGGATGCTGAAGAAGCTTCGAGGCTGATGCACGACCTGGATTTGGACGACGGCATCAACACCATCAACCACGCGATAGAAGAGACGACCGAGCGTTATGGTGTAACGAGGCTCGGCATCACGGGCTACTGCATGGGAGGCACGTTCGCTCTGCGCGCTGCCTGCGAGATACCGGCGCTCGGCGCGGCCGCTGCCTTCTACGGCGACATACCCGAAGAGTCGACGCTCTCACAGTTGAAAGTCCCGACCCTCTTCATTGCGGGCGCGCGCGACAACTGGATCACGCCGCAGAAAGTGGAAGGGCTCAAGGAAGCGGCGCGCAAGTACGACCTGCCCGTAGAGGTCGTCAGCTACGACGCCGACCATGCCTTCTTCAACGACACGCGCCCAGAGGTCTACAACCCGGAAGCGGCCGCAGACGCCTGGCAGCGCGTGCTCAAACTGTTCCGCGAGCGTTTACAAGGATAGATTTCTCGACCGGCCTCTCCTGACGGATGCGGAAGAGAGCCGTCTTCAGTGCTCTTTGTGAGAGCGCGCATAACATCTCTTTGCAGGCGATGGCAAAGAGATGTTATGCGCCTCGCGGACGGTAATGTCCGCTCGTCCGAAGTGAGTGCCGTCGGGCAACCAGCGTGTGCACTCGCGCCGGGCCCTTCAATATCCTCGACACCCGGCGCGGTCGAATACTCTCCAGGGCCGATTTCAATGAACGTGATGCTTTGCCGCATCAGCAGTAGTCCAATAGCCAAAGCCTCACCTGCTTGGCCCAAAGCCTTTTCTGCGTCCCGGAAGCCAGCTATGAGGTCGTGCGAGGAACAGACGGGAGGAGACTTATGAATACACCTGCACAAGAAACGACCGGCGCAAATAACCCCGTTCAGGTCAGGCAGAGGCAGCCCATAGAGCTTGACCACGCCAAATCGTTTCTAGATATAGTCCTGGGCGTGATTATCAGTCTGCCGCTGCCGGGGCTGGTCAGGATGACGTTTAATCTGGTGGCGGTGCTCTACCGTCGGCCTCTTGACCAGACCGCTCTGTATCATACGATGACGCCGTTTCTGCTCACCACCTCCGCGCTCGTCATGATCACTTTCTATTGGCTCGAAGTGCGCCAGTCTATTGATCGTCAGGTAAGCTTCAATAAGAAGCTGGCAACCACGGAAGGAACGCCTGGCGAGGGCGTCCACCTGGGACGCAGCAGGTTGCTCGGAGCGATTCTCATGATCACCACCCTTGCTGCCATTCTGGAATTTGCCAGGTCATACGAGTTCCGGCCATTTCTTCTGGCGAGCCTTCTTTTCTGGATATTAGATATGTTAGGTGACTGGCAGCTCAGGAAAAGCTACGACGGCTACCGCGAGACCATTGATAAGATTCAGACAGAGATCACGACGCCTGTGCCGCAACCGAAACGTCCAATCCTGATATGGCTGGGATGGATTGAGGCGGCAAGCCAGGAACAACTCGAAAGGAGAGGAGAATATCAATGGTTCATCGATCACCTGGGTACGGATTTCTACAGTTTGTACAGTGGGGGTTATGCCATTCTGTTCGCCATTCTGCTTTACCTGGACTGTCTCTTAGATTATGACAATAAAGGCGCAGCAAGATTGGAAATCTATCGTCTCGCGGCCGCCCTCTTCGTCCTCTTAATGACGCTCGTAGGTCATCTGTATATTCGCGTGAATGTATTCGAGAATTATGTAAAGCGAAGGCTGGGCGCTTCGAGCGGCTGATGGTCGTCGAAACTTATAAGCCTGCCCTGGCCCGGTCATCGAAGCAGCGGCGACGGGTTGCGCTCGATGAATTCGCTCAGCTCGGCCTCTGTCGGCAAAGATGTGCGCGCGCCGAGCGAGCGGCATTTGAGCGCGGCCGTAGCGTTGGCCCACATCAAGCTGGTCTCGATCTCTTCGCCCCGCAGCAGCCCGTAGAGGAATCCGGCGTGAAAAGCATCGCCCGCTCCCGTCGTATCGCGACACCCGCCCGGTACTGACAGAGCAGGGGATTCGAGAAAGACCCCGTTTGCGTAGAGCAGAGCGCCCTCCGTGCCGAGCGTCATGCCGACCACGGGGCAGCCGTAGCGCGCCTTGATTTCCAGCAGCGCCGCGTGAAAATCAGTGATGCCCGTCAGGCGGCGTGGAAACTCCTTAGATGAGATGAGAATGTCTATGAAGGGCAGAAGCTCCGGCAACCCGTCGTAGATGTTGTCGATGTCCGCCGAAACGATTGTGCCTGTTGCGCGAGCCGCGCGTGCCATCTGCGCGCAGGCCGGAGGGTCGTGCGCGTCCAGGTGCAGCACGCGCCCGCGCCGGGCCAACTCTGCGGGCGCTTCCTCCGGCCGGTATGCGAGCCTATCGTCACGATCCCAGATCACAGTGCGCTCGCCGTTACGCGCGTCAATGATGATGAAAGCGATCTGCGTGCTCGCTCCTTCGACTACCTCGGCGAGGCTCACGTCAACGCCCTCTTCCCTGACCGTCGAGAGTCCGAAGCGGCCCTCCATGTCCGAGCCGAAGCGGCCAGCGTAAGCCGTGCGCAGGCCCAATCGCCTGAGCGCGACCATAGCCGTTGCGGTCTGCCCGCCAGCGGCCTGCACGTGCTCCGTGAGCCGCGTCTTGGTATCGAAGGCCGGATACTGTGGCACGACTACGAGATGGTCTACGGCGTTGAGGCCGAAGCCCACGGCGTCGAACTCTCTGTCACCGGACAAGTGGAAAGGGAAATGCACGCTCTTGTTTCCTCTCTATCGACTATAAGCTATCATAGCAAAAGAGAATTCTTCTCAAGATCAAGCGAGAGCAGTCCGTAACGACCGTGACCTTAGACGAGAAACTTCAGAACCTTCCCGCGTCGCCCGGCGTCTACCTGCACAAGGACGACGCAGGCAAGATCATCTACATCGGCAAGGCTAAAAACTTGCGCAACCGAGTGCGCTCCTACTTCCAGTCGGGCCGGGGCCATGACCGAAAGACGCGGGAGCTTGTCAGGCGCATACGCGACCTGGAATTCATCGTCACGGACACGGAAGTCGAAGCACTCGTGCTGGAATCGAACCTCATCAAGCAGCACAAGCCGCGCTACAATATTCTGCTCAAGGACGACAAGCAGTACCCGCACTTGAAGCTGACGATCAACGAGCCTTTCCCGCGCGTCATGATTACGCGCCGCATACAAAGGGACGGCGCGCTCTACTTCGGCCCCTTTCTGCCCGCAGCCCTGGCGCGTCGCACCATAGACCTCATCAACCGCACCTTTCAATTGCGCACCTGCGACATAGAGATAGACGGCCGCCTGCCGCGTCCCTGTCTCGAATACCATATCAAACGCTGCCTGGGCCCATGCGTCAAGGGATTGTGCACGCCCGCCGAATACACTGAGGCCGTGCGCGACGTGCGCCTCCTGCTGGAAGGAAAGAACCGCGAGCTGGCCGACACCCTGGAAGCACGCATGATGCAGGCATCGGACGAGATGCGCTTCGAGATGGCGGCCAAGTACCGCGACATGCGCAAGACCGTCATGGCCCTCGCAGAGCAACAGAAGATGGCTACCTCGCCCGAGCGCGACGTGGACATCTTCGGCTATTACCACGAAGGCGCGCGCCTCGCCCTGCAACTCTTCACGATGCGCGAAGGCAAGATCGTCGGCCGCCGCGAATTCTTCTGGGAAGACCTCTCGGAAGAGGGCTTCGACCCTTCACAGTTTTTGAGCGAGGTGCTGACGCAATATTATTCGACCGATTACGTGCCGCGCGAGATTTACGTCTCCACAGATTTCGAGGATCGCGAGCTGCTGGAAAAAGCCTTGAGCGAGAGGCGCGGCCGCCGCGTACACATCCTTGACCCGCAGCGCGGCGAGAAGCGCGACCTCATCTCGTTGGTCGAAAAAAACGCCAAGCTGGCCTTCGAGCAACGCTTCCGAGTGCTCAAGCCTGACATGGAGCGCGTCCTGGAAGAGTTGCAGGAGACGCTTGAGCTGCCACGCTTCCCCGCGCGCATAGAGTCCTTCGACATCTCGAACATTCAGGGCGCGGAGAACGTCGCCGGGATGGTCGTGTGCGAAAACGGCAAGATGAACCGGGCCGAGTATCGCCGCTTTCGTATCAAGACAGTGGAAGGCTCAAACGATACGGCCTCGATGCACGAGGCGGTCTTCCGTCGCTATCGCCGTCAGCTCGAAGAGCAGAAGCCGCTGCCCGACCTGGTGATGATAGACGGCGGCAAGGGCCAACTGGGCGCGGCCGCAGCAGCCATGCGCGAGCTTGAGCTGGAAGCCATTCCGATGATCGGCGTCGTCAAGCCGCCGCGTCGCCACAACGACATCTCGCACCTGCTGGTCAAGGGGCGTGAGCACGAGCCTGTCTTTCTCGATTCACATTCGCCTGTGCTTCGCTTCATACAGATGATTCGCGACGAGACGCACCGCACGGCCGTCTCATATCATCGCAAGCGACGTGAGCTGCGCGATTTCACTTCGGAGTTGACGGCCATCCCCGGCGTCGGCGAGAAACGGAAGACGCGCCTGCTTCGCAACCTCGGCTCGATACAGAGAGTCGCGACCGCCTCTGTCGCAGACCTTTCGCCCTTCGTCGGACGCAAGACGGCCGAAGAGATCGTCGAGCACTTTGCCCGCCAGCGCGCCCTTGCAGAAGGCGGCGCGGAAAGCGACGGCCAGGAGAAGGCTGAGGGCTCGCCCGGTGCGGCTCATGTGGAAGGGCCCGAAGTGATCGAGACTCGCCTCGACGACCCCGAAGGCGACGCAGCAGACCTGCAACCCCTTCGCTCGGTAGACCACCTGGGCCAACTGCTTGAGCCCCGTCGCCGCACCCGCAAGCGCGGCGAGCGATCCACCAACCCTCACAGCATCAGGCGCGAAAAGGTGGGCCCATCGGAGGATGAAGGCGAAGGCGCACAATAGCAGCCTTCTCATCTTCGTTGAAATCAAGTTACAAAACTCTACGCGCTCCTTACATTCTTTACAGAAAAGCAACATCTTCGTCCTGCAACCTCTGGCTGTCCCCGCCTCATCTAGAAGAGTTCCAAAAGCCCGCGTCCAGGTCGCGTGGCCGTGTGGGCTTGAGGAGCGAGACAACTGTCGGATTTTTATGGCATGGAACTTTTCGAGCAGACGGTTCGTTTGACTGAATTCGTGCTTTTACGAGGGGGTTCAAGGGGGTCTAACCAAAGCCTATTCTCTGGCACTGCCTTTGCCCTCACAAATCCACGGTTGGAAATGGAAAGAGCGACATCAATGGAGGTGTGCGCTCAAAAACTATCATAGGAACAACAAGGAAAGGGAAATTTACCTGCTATGCGTAAACTATTGCTTTTGGCAAGCTTCATCCTGGCCTGCGCGCCCCTGAGCTTCGCGCAGACCGCTTCGGATGACTACAACAAGGTCGAGGTCTACGGCGGCTACACGCACAACCGCGTGGACACCGGCCTGAGCGACGACGATCCCGATTTCAGCGACATCGTCAAGGAGCGCGAAGGCTTCAACGGCTTCGAGACTTCCGTGACCGGCAACGTGCACAAGTACGTCGGTCTGAAGTTCGATTTCTCGGGCGCTTACCGCTCGGACGACTTCTCTGTCGGCGGCTTTACCGGCAACGTCGATTCGAGCATCTACAACATCCTGGGCGGTGTGCAGCTCAAGGACAATCGCAAGGAAGGCGGCACGGTTCGCCCGTTCGCGCATTTCCTGGCGGGCGTCGCGCATCAGCGCCTCAACGTTGACAGCACGGGTCTCAACACTCTGATCGGCGTCAACAGCTTCGAGGCTGACGACACGAGCTTCGCGCTGGGGCTCGGCGGCGGCGTGGACATTCGCGTTCACCCGCGCGTCGATATTCGCGCCGTGCAGTTCGACTACAACCCGGTCTTCAGCGGAGACCAGACCATTCAGGGCCAGACCTTCACGGGCCAGACCCAGCACAACTTCCGCATCGGAGCCGGTATCGTCATCCACTAAAAAGCAAGGGATGAGGGATGAAAGGAAAGCTTCAATCGCTTGAATGCTTTTTCTTCATCCCTCATCCCTTCTCTTATCCTCCCTGCTTCTGGCCTGTGAAGTCGTAGGTGATGTGCAGGCTCAGCTTTCCGTTTTGAACCTCTTCGCGCACGTCTTTGACCTGGGCCTTGAGCGTGCTGTTGCTCGCTTTGACGGGCAGGCTCAGCATGAGCTGGTGTGATTGCAGAATCTCCAGCGGGTTGACGCGCTCGTTAATGGCGCGCTGCACGAGGGCCGTGACGACATCGCCGACGCCCGCCGGAGTGTTCTCCAGATTGACGCCTTCGACGTTGATGCGCCCGTAGACCGTCTGCTTCGATTGATCGAAAGAGAGCTGGATGCTCGTCTGGGCCCATCCCTTAAAACGCATGCAGCCGAAGAAGGGAGCGTTGTAGCTGCCCGAGAAGGCCAGCGGCGCAACTATCTTGCCGTCTGCGAGATGGACGCTCGTGCGGACGTTTCCGTTTTCGGGGACGAGCGTGACGGCGCTCGGGCAATCGCTCTGGAAGAGGGCCAGCGCGTATCTCGGCTCGTTCTCGGCCACGGGTGCGTCCATCCTGATCGCGTTGAATTGCAGCGGGAACGATGGCGCGTTCATGTCGCGAAAGATCGTGACGAGCACCGAGTCGAAAAACTTTTCGTCGAGCGTGACGATGGCCGTGCCCGGCGGATCGCCGCCCTGATCGGGAGGCTTCAAGGGAGCGCCCGGCAGAGAGCCAGCGCGCGGCGCGCCGACGAAAAGAAAGAAGACGAGCACTCCGCCCAGGACGAGCCCTAGCAGTAAGACGAGAACGTATTTCATCTCAGCTTCCCCCGCACTTCTCTGTTAGCGCCCGGCCGGTGACGGGCTCGCCGTAGGCGAAGGCGACGCCGTCGTGGTCGTCGTAGTCGTCACGGTCGTCGTGCTGCTGCCCGCAGTATTCATGTTGGTCAGAAGGGCCCGGATGACTGCGGCCACTGTGCTGGTCAACGCGTCTATCTGCTGGCGCACCTGTTGCGGCGTGACCTTAGCGTAATCGCTCGGCACTTCAAACTGTGCCGGGTCAACATCGGTCTTGAGGTTGCGCAGCTCGGCGACGACCTGGACGCCCTTGACGCCCTGGACGTTGCCCGTCGCCTCGCTCGCAAGCGTCGCGCGCAGCGGCAGTCCCGTCTCCTTGTCAACGTAGACGAAGGCTTCGGATTGGACATTGCCCGCCTGCGTCGTCGTCGCAGTCGTCTTCGTGTAGCGATACTTCTCCGCCGTGCGGCCGTCTATCTGTTCCTCGCCCGCGCGCTCATAGTTCTTCTGGTTCTCCAGGAACTTGACGATCTGGCCCGGCGACATCAATCGCTGAATCTCGAAGCCCGTGGCCTCGGGCGTCAGCTCAGCATATTGTTTGCGAGTCGGCGAGATGACGAAGTGCTGGTTGGGCCCGTCAATGTAGATGAGCTGTTCGTTGTTGGGAAGCTTGAAGGCTATGCGCTGCTGCTGGCCGTTGCGGGCCACGTCGGCCGAGACCTGCGGGATGGCTATGGCGTTGTCGCCGCCTTCCGTTTTGGCCGTTAAGACGAGCGTCGCGCTGTACTTCTCGGGCTCGCGCGTGTTGATGACGGAGCTGGCAGGCACGGCCGTCGTGACCTGGCTCGTGTTGGTGTTGGTCGTCGCGGTGTTCGAGTTGTTCACGTTCGAGCCGGTGTTGCTCACGCTCGCCTGCTGGCAAGCGCTCGTGCCGACGAGTAGAGCAAGCAGTAGGACAAAGTGTATGAGCCGCCCGTGCAGGGAAGACCTTCCGAGGGCAAAGCTGCGCATAAGATAGACTCCTTCGCTCTATTGGCGGCGTTCGGGATGCCGCCGGGGTTCGGAACTTAATCAAGGGGCTAGTAGTGGCCGAGAATATAGCACGCGCTTCGCCCATTGGTCGAATACTTTTGCGGGCGGCGCAGGGCCGAAGCGACAGCTTCGCTCTCTGAAATGTTGACTCGCGCGCGGAATTAAAGTAGAAGCTGTGTGCTCTTCCAATTCATATCCGTCAAGAGTCAACGAAGATGAAACAAATCCCCCTGCTTATAGCCCTGGCCCTGGCCCTCTCGCTGTGCAACATCACGGAGAAGTTCTCAAGCAAGAGCAGCAATCAATCTAACTCCGGTACGGGCGGAGCCTCGACGGCGGGCGGAGGCTCGGCCGCGACCGGCGGCGAGCCCGTCGATCATCCGGAGCCGACCGCCGCGCAGACCAAGGCGCTCGAAGGTGGGCAAGAAGTGAAATGGGATCAGCAGGGCATCACCTGGACGCTGCCCGCAGGCTGGAACAAGCAGACGGTCGAGACCAAGACGCTGACCTACGGCGCGCCGGGCAACACGGCCTTTCTGATCGCCAGCATCTCGCCGATGGGCGAGGATTTCCCCGTAGACATCAGCACCAAAGCTTTCTACGACGGGGCCGTGACGCGCAAGAAGAACGGCGAAGTGGACGAGCTGCGCTATCTTGAGATAGACGGCGTCAAGGGCGTGCAGTTCCGTGAAGCGAACCCCGAAACGCCGGACGGCATCAGGCGTCTGCAATGGATAGCCTATCGCAAGTTCGCCGGGCAGGTGCAGATGGTCAACCTCATTCTCTCTTCGAGCGGAAAGAATTTCCCCGCACGCCAAGACGAGCTCTACGCCATCCTCTACTCGACCAAGCTGGTGCACTGAATGGAAGGCGAGCGGATTAGAGAGGTCAGTACCGCCCGCTGCCGTAGGCGGTACTGACCTGCCTGTTATCTCCTCAACGTGTCACGTAGCTCCTGTGAATCCAGGCTTCGGCGTGCTTGGCGTCAATCGTCTCGAAGAGCACGCCCTGCTCCGTCTCGCGCGTGATGACCTTGACGCGCGCCGTCACGCCTCTCTCAGAGGCCCGCCCCCTCTCGGCTTCCGTGAGAAAGGTTTCGACGGCCCCGCGACTCACGGCGTCGAAGGTCTGGCCATTTTGCAGCTCGGCGATGGCTTCGACGGCCGTCGCGCGCAGCAGCTTGGGCCAAAGCTTCTTGAAAAGCAGGCTCGAAGCATAGACATCGGCGCTGTTGACCTTGCCGTTGATGGCGAAGGCGTAGCCTATCACGTCCGGCTGGCCCTCGACGATCTTGACCAGCTTGCGGATATAAGCTTCGCGCACCTGCTGCAACTTCCTGTTTTCGAGGCTGAGCTGAAGGCTGGTCGCAGAGCTTTGTGCGTTGACCGTGGCCTGGACGTTGCGGCTCAGCTTGTCCTGCGCCTCGGCCACCTTGTTCCAGACCTCGCCCTGCGAGTTCGTGACGTTGGCGGCGACCTTCAAGTCCTTCGTCACGATGCGCTCTTCCGAAGTCTCGAAGTTCCGGGCCGCCTCTGTGCCGCGCCTGCTCCAACGCCCCTGCTCGACACAGAAGGCTGCGATCTTGACGCGGCCCGAGCGCGGCGGCACGATCAGGTCTGTCGAGAGCATGCGGTCTTGCTCGCCGCCCTTGACTATGTCGCCCGACTGCACAAAGACATCCTCGTCGCGCGAGACGTTTTCAATCGCCAGCTCGTTGACATCCTTCGTCTCGTAGACGATGACCTTCTTGCGCTCCAAAGCCTCCTGAAGCGTCAGTATCTTGCGGCTGTTGATCGTGTCCCGGCCGTGGATCAGAAAGACTGTGAGGTTTTCGTGTGTGTATGGGCCCGAAAGCCTAAAGCCTGCCTCCTGCGCTTTGACACAAAGCGCAAAGGGAACCAATGCCATCGAGAGAAGCACGATGCCTCTCAAAAGGGGTCGCCTGCTCATGGTTGCACCTCCTCAGTAGCAATCGAAAAGGAAGAAGGGGAGACGCCACGGAGTTTGCTGCTTCGTATAGAGAACGAGTCGAGCGAGGTTGTCTTGCAAGGAAACGCCGGAGAGACTGATGCTTGGTTGCCGGCACGGCTGGCGAGAGTTGCCACGCGGCTCAGAAGAAATTAAGGATGAATGCAAAGCAGCTTGGCTTTTATTCATCCTTCGTCCCTTCTCCTCAGTCCGTCGCGCCCGTGATGTAGGAGGTGGGAGCGTCGGCGTGCGGGACAAAGCAGCGGCGGCAGCGCGCTTCGTACATGCCGCCCGCGCCGACGGCGACGCGCTCTTCCGACTCGAAGGTGCGCTGTGAATAGTTGGCTGGCTGGCCGCATCGCACACAGATGGCGTGCGTCTTGGTGATGTACTCGGCGATGGCTAAAAGCTGCGGCATGGGCTCGAAAGGCTTGCCCGTGTAGTCCTGATCGAGCCCGGCAATTATCACCCGTAGGCCACGGTCTGCCAGCTCGTTGGCGACCGCCACCAGCTCGTTATCGAAGAACTGCCCTTCGTCAATCCCGACGACCTCCGTGCCCGGCTCGACCCTCGCGCGCAGCTCGGCCGCCGTCTCCACGGTCGAAGACTCGTGCCGCATCTCCGAATGCGAGACGATGTGGTCTTGTGAATAGCGCTTGTCAATCACAGGCTTGAAGACCTGCACCTTCTGGCGCGCGATCTTGGCGCGGCGCAGGCGGCGAATCAGCTCCTCGGACTTGCCCGAAAACATAGAGCCCGCGATCACCTCTATCCAGCCCGGCGTCGTCCTCAGATGACTGATATGCTCGTCATTACCCTGTGCGGTCAGTTCGTCCATCCCGTTTGAATCCTTCAAATCTAAAATTTTTCAGGTATAAAGCCTCTGATTATAGAACGGCGCGAAGGCCGCGACGAGCGCCGCTTCAAAACTGTCGGAGCGCGTCAGCAAATCCTTAGAGAGCACGCCCCAGGCCCCTTCGCGGCTGCGCACATCTTGCTTCCCCGTCACCTCGTCAATCACCTCGCTCAGCTCGCGCCTGCCGTCAATCACGCTGCGCGCAATGAAGTCCGGCACGCTGATCGAAGGAGCCGCGCCAAAGCTCCCCCTCACGCCATCCGTCACATAGGCCCAACCCGACAGAAACGTATGCCACCCGCCCTCAATCCTCACCGAATGGAACCCGCCTTCGAGCCCCACGTAAAGCTCCGCGCTCATTCCTTCCGTCAACAGCGTCGCCCGCACCCCTTCGGCCCGCGTCCGAGCCCCCCGCATCAACAACTCCTCCGACAGAGGCATCGCCGGCACGCCCGTCTCCACCCCGCGCGCCAACACCTCCGCCCCGCGCCAGGCCACATCAACGCCGGCAATCCGCGCCACACACGCCCGCACAGCCTCAACCTTAGCGGCCCGCTCCGAGCCAACAGCAATCTTCATATCATCACGGCGGTAACAGCAGAAGCTTTTCGGACTTCCCAGACCCTTCGAGACCGCCGTGAGGCTATAACAAAGCCCCGCCACCCGTCAAAGAGGATGCGGATAAGCCGACGGGGAAGGGCTGCGCGTTAAGCTAAGGATCGCCATCGGTGCTGGCGGCCCCCTTGCCGGAGCCTGTGTTGAGTTGTCATCAAACCTTACAGCTTTATCTGAGGAAGACGGGTTGAGTCCAGGCTGTCTTGCCGTCGGCGCGCTCGACGCGGGCGCGAACGTATTGCTCGCGGCCTGTGAAACGGTAGGTCGGTGTTGGTGTGTCATCTCTCTTCAACAGCTCGCCGTCTCGACCGATGAAGTATGTTCGGTAGCGCGCCCCCTGACGATCATCGAGCGCAATTCGTATCTCTTGCCCGCTGGCCTGGTAGTCTTTGAACTCGACGCCGGTCGTCGCGTAAAAGTCGCCTGCTTCAATGGCGGCCAGGAGGCTCGCGGCAGTCAGAGTGCGGGCCCTGACCATAATCCAGGCTGCGCCGGGCTCTGTTGAGCCCGCGCGGAACGAGTGCGCGTCATCTCCGGCGACAGCGTAGAGACGGCGACCCGACGAGAGGACTTGATCCCACATCTCTTCCGTGGACGGAGCGTCGCCGCCGCCGCGCTCGTCCGCGCAGCAGACCTCAAAGAGCTTCGCCTCCGTGGCCTCGGCCAGCGCCCTGGCTCCGAGCGTGGCCGCGCCGTTCGGATGATTGATCTGCGCTACGCCGCCTGCCTCTCTGATGGCGCGCGCGTCACGGTTGAGTATGTCTGCGACGCCCGTCCCGCCCTGCGGCAAGACTACGCGCTCAACGTTGAGGCCGTTGGTGTGAACCGGCTGACGATTGAAGCGGTCTGTGACTTCGACACCGGGAATGACTATGAACTTGCCGGGAGCGCCGAAGACTGCGTTGAGGCCATCGACGGGCGTGAGGTAATCGTGATCTGTGAGAACGACGAAGTGATAGCGATGCTCGCGATACCAGCGCACCACCACGTCGGGCGCGGAATCGCCGTCAGAGTTGATGGTGTGGACGTGCGTGTTGCCCCTGTACCATTGTGTCTGGGCCATCACGGCGCTCGACGAAAACAGCATCAGCAGGCAGACGGCTCCGGTGGCTCGCAGCATATTCGTCCTCCTTCTCTCTTAGGCTAAGATACATAGACCATACGGCGGCGTGACAGATGGCCGGACGCTCATTTTACAAGCCGGTAACAGCTTTTACTCTTTTTTACATGCGCGAATGGCCGCGAGAGGGCTTGCTTGACATTCCATGCGGCGCTTGTTGTAATCAAGTTTCCCTTGTCGAACCCGAGGCGCGTCCCAGATTTTTAAGCCGAGAGAGGTGTCCGAATTGCCTGCCGAAGAACTGATCTATGATTGGAACAAGGTCGAGCCGACGGCCAAGGCTCCCGGCCGTCACATCAGCTTCGATGACGAGACGCTGCGTGACGGGCTGCAATCGCCATCGGTGTGTGACCCGCCGATTGAGAAGAAGATCGAGCTGCTGCACCTGATGGAGGCGCTTCAGATAGAGACGGCCGACATAGGATTGCCGGGCGCGGGCGGCACGCACCGCGAGGGAGTCGAACGGCTCGCGCGAGAGATAGCCGACAAGCGCCTGCGCATTCGTCCCAACTGCGCCGCGCGCACGCACGAGGCAGACATCCGCCCCATCGTCGAAATCTCGCAGCGCGCAGGCATCCCTATCGAAGCCTGCACCTTCATAGGCTCTTCGCCAGTCCGCTTTTATGCGGAAGACTGGACGCTCGACAAGCTCTTACGGCTGACCGAGGAGGCCGTCACGTTCGCCGTCAAAGAGGGCCTCAGCGTGATGTACGTCACGGAGGACACTTCGCGCGCCGCGCCCGAGACGATTCGCGCCCTCTATACGACGGCCATCAGAGCGGGCGCGCGTGCCGTCTGTGTGTGCGACACTGTGGGCCACTCGACGCCGGACGGCGCGCGCGCGGTAATCCGCTTCGTGAAAAGCATCATCGAAGAGCAGGGCGAGACGGTGCGCCTGGACTGGCACGGCCACCAGGACAGGGGCCTGGGCGTCATCAACTCCATCGCGGCCATCGAAGGCGGCGCAGACCAGGTACACGGCTCGGCGCTCGGCGTCGGCGAGCGCGTCGGCAATACTCCGATGGATCAACTGCTCGTCAATCTGAAGCTGATGGGTTGGATTGACAAAGACCTCTCGCGCCTGCGCGAGTATTGCGAGGTGGCCGAGTCCTCCTGCGGGTGGAAGATTCCGGTCAACTATCCCGTCTTCGGGCGCGATGCTTTCCGAACGGCGACGGGCGTGCATGCCGCCGCCGTCATCAAGAGCTATAAGAAGGGCGATCCGGCTCTGGCCGATCTGGTCTATTCGGGCGTGCCCGCCGGCCTCTTCGGCATGCAGCAGCAGATCGAGATCGGCTACATGAGCGGCAAGTCCAACGTCATCTACTGGCTCGAAAAGCGCGGCATAGAGCCCAGCGAAGAGCGCGTCGAGCGTATCCTCTCTCGCGCCAAGCAATCCTCTTCAGTGCTCAGCGAAGATGAAGTAATGAAATTAGCGACGGGTGACGAGTGACGAGTTGAAATCCTCGTCCTTCAGCTTGTCACCAGATCACTTGTCACTGAATTTATGGCCAGCCCGACCATTACGCTCGCGCCCGAAAAGAGAGTGCAGGAGTTGCTCGGCGCAGAGCCCGTGCTGAGCGCCTTCCGTTTCTTCGAACTGCATGCCGCAGAGATTACCGAAGAGCACATCCGCCTCTGTTCAATCCCAGCCCCTCCGTTCGGCGAAGCCGAGCGCGCCACATATCTCAGAGAGAGATTTCGCGAGCACGGCTTGACGGAAGCCTACATTGACGAGGAGGGCAACTGCGTAGCCCTGCGCGCGGGCCGCTCGCGCTCGCCGCTGCTGGTCTTGAGCGCCCATCTCGATACGGTCTTTCCGGCTGAAACGGATTTCACGGTCAAGCGCGTTCGGCACAAGCTGCTCGCGCCGGGCATCAGCGATGACGGCTGCGGGCTGGCGGCGCTGCTTGCCCTGCTGCGCGCCCTCGAAGCCTCTGTCATCGAGACCGAAGGCTCCATTCTTTTCGTCGGCACGGTGGGCGAAGAGGGAGAAGGGAACCTGCGCGGCGCGCGTCACTTGCTGACGGCAGGACGCTGGGCCAAGAGCGTGGACGCATTCATCAGCTTCGATGGCCCAGGCGTCGAGCGCATCACGCACGCTGCGCTCGGCTCGCGCCGTTACCGCGTAAGCTTGCGCGGGCCCGGCGGCCATTCATGGGGCGATTTCGGGGTGGCCAATCCGGTGCATGCTCTTGGCCGTGCGGTCGCGCGCCTGGCCACCTATCCGGCCCCTTTGGAGCCGCGCACCACCTTCAACGTCGGTCGCATAGCGGGCGGCGCGAGCGTCAACGTCATCCCGCGCGAGGCGATGATGGATGTTGACCTGCGCTCGGCTTCGGCCACGGAGCTACAACGCCTTGACGCCTTCTTCCGTCGTGCGGTGCGCGAGGCCACCGACGACGAGAATGCCGGGCGGCGCGCGGGCGACCCTCCGCTTGAGCTTGAGCTGAAATTGATCGGCGACCGCCCGAGCGGCGAGACCCCGACCGATGCCCCGATAGTTCGCCTGGCGGAAGAGGCTACGCGGGCACTGGGCTACCAGCCGCGTCTAGACCGCTCGTCCACAGATTCCAACGTCGCCATCTCTATAGGCATTCCGGCCATCACCATCGGCGCGGGCGGTTCTTCGGGCAACTCTCACACCCTGGACGAATGGTACGACCCGCGCGGACGCGACATCGGCCTCAAACGTGCCCTCCTGATCCTGCTCGGCATCGTCGGGATTAGATAAGATGATGATAAAGAGAAAGCCCCTTGCGGGGCTTTTCACTTTACAAACCTGCGGCGCTTTTTAATTGATCGGAATCGTGATCGTCGTCGTGCCGGGCTTGCCGGAGGGGAAGCGCTTCTGGCGTGCTATGCGCAGGGCCGTCGGGTCGCTGCCCGAAGCCTGCGTGACGCGCCCGGCTTCGTCATAGGTGACTTGTACGGTCGCCGTCTTGGGCCCAGGCTTCGCCGCGTCAGGCTTTTTGACGGCGGCGGCCGCAGGCGAAGCCGATGGCGCGGGCGCAGACGAAGAAGCTGTAGTAGTAGCGGCCGGAGGCTGCTCGGTCTTCATCGCGGGCCATGCGCTGTTCATCTCTTCCGCGCGGCGTCGCTCCCTGGCTTCGTGCTCTCGCCGCAAGCCCAGCGCCGAAGCGTCCGTTGACTGAGCGCCCGCGCCCTGAACGGATGACGGGTCTGCCGCTATCTCCTGTGACGGGTCGTCGGCCGCCGGTTGATTGGGCGTGTTCTCCTCCATGTCGTGCAGGGCGACTGGCGGAATAGAAGCTGTGACCTCCGTTTCGGCCAAGCCTTTGGCGAATACGATAGTTGCCATGACGGCGACAATCAAAGCTGCCGCCGCTGCTGCGACCAGCAGCTTGCGCCTCTTCCCAGCGCCGCCGCGAGCCACTTGGTCTACCGTCATGGACATGGGCAGCGGAGCGGAGCTTCCGTGCTCTGTCTCGTGTATGACGCTCTCGAAAGCCTGTTCCAGATCATTCTCGTCCGGCAGCTCTTCCTTGTTGATAGGAGACTCGGGGGCTATGCCTTCGTCCATTCGGCGCAAGCCTTCGAGGATGACTTGCGTCCAGGGCTGGTGAATCGTGCGCTGCTCGGCCTCGTGTTCCGTATCGAACTTGAAGGAAGCGTTCGGCAGCGTCAGCGCGTAGTAAACGGCGTCAACGCCTGACAGAGAGCCGACCCGCGCATCTACGAGCGCGCCCGCCTGTATGTAGAAGTAGCCTGGAAGATGCGGGTAGATAACTTTTAATCTTCCGGTCTTTCGTTGATTGCAGAAGAACTCGATCAACTCCGCAAGCGAGAGATCGCTTAATTCGCCGCTCAGTGCCATTGTGTGCTCCCTGCCGGTGAGGCGTCCGTGTTGTCTGTAGAAAGGAGGAACATTCCTCCGGTTCCTTTGCTCCTGGTCGAGCCCAAGCGGGGCCCGGTCAGTTGTCGTAGCTGAACCTGTAGTTGAGTGTGCCCGTGATCTTGACGGGCTGCCCAGAGAGTTTGGTGGGGGTGAAGCGAGCGCGCACGGCCGCCTTGATCGCAGCTTCTCTGAGCAGCGGCGGGCCGCTCGCGGCGTGCGCCGAGATGACCTTGCCCGTCTCGTCTATGACGATCTCGACGCTGATAGTGCCTGTGACACGAGCGCGACGGGCTATCTCAGGATACTCGGGCTTGGGCATCTCTATGGCCGAGCCGTTCAGCACGCCGCCCGAGACGGGCTTCGTCAACGGCTTCGGCCTGATGGGCGGCTCTCCGGCCCCGTCAACTTTGACGACCATGCTGCCAGTCGTCGCTTGCGCGCCGCTGTCGGCTACGCTCCCGCCGAGGTTCCCTGCCGGAGCCATGTTGATCTTGTCGAGCGTGTTGGCGGCGGGAAGCGCAGGGCCCTTCGGCGTCGCGGAACTTGCACCTGTCTTCTGAGTCGCGGCGACGGTTGCCGCCGTGGGCTCAGGCTTAACATTGGCATGAGCGGCAGCGGGCGCTGACATTGAAGGGGCTGGCGCGGACGTGGCCGCCGCCCCTGTTGCGGGCTGAACCATGCGGGCCATGTTCTCGTCCAGGTAGTAGCTGATCGTGCGGTAGGTGACTTCGGTCGGCTCGAAGGTGAGCTTGCCGCCCTCTACGACTGCGATGGAGGTGGTCATCTTCGTCCAGTTGCCGACGAAATCGAACTCGTAGGTGTAGGTCTCTTTGCTGACGAGCGAGCCGTCCGAGGCGTGCAGCGTCATCTCGCTGATGTTGCCGCGCTCGTCGTACTTGTAGACCTCGCGCCCCGTCAACGTCTCTCCGGCCACAGGGTAGTATGCGTTCTCGCTCTTGTTTCCCTTGATGTCGTAAGAGGCAGTCTCAAGGAGCGCGCGCGCACTTTCGCTCGTCTTCCCGCCTTTGCTTGAGAGCTTGGCGACTTCCGTGCGAACTCTGCGCACTGGCCCGGCGAGCCCGTCACGGAGGCGGTCGCTGTCGGCCGTGGCCTCCGAAACGGCTTGCGGCTTTGACGGCGCAGAAGAGGACGCGACCGAACTGCCCTGCGCCCTGGCAGAGAGACTAAAGGCCGTCAGCAGGAGAGCAGTCAGCAGAAAGCCCCCCTCGATTCTGTAGGACATCGCTTTCCCTCCAATAAATCCTTGTGCTTGCGAAAGTTGAGTGAGTGTGCAAAAGGGGCAGGTGAGATCGGAGCAAAAGGCCAGCATCGGCCGATCCCCGTCCGAAGCTTTATAAAACGCGCAGGCGACCGGGCCGCCGCGTCATCTCAATATTAGCCCGACAAAACAGAGTTTGTCTATAGCCAACATTGAAACTTCTAACCTGTACAATACTTTAGCGGCCCGAAATCTTATGGTCGTGGCTCGCGATAGGAGGCTACGAGGCGCGCGATCTCGTCAATCACCTGCGTGCTGCTGCCTTCGGCCGTCTCGTTATTACAGATAATGGAGAAGACTAAGGGCTCGTCCCCGGCTGTGGAAAGATAGCCGGAAAGAGAGTTGTTGTAGGTCAAGGTGCCAGTTTTGGCCTGTATGCGCCCGGCGACGCTTCGGAGGCGGCCCGCCAGCGTGCCGTCTCGCCCCGCCACCGGCAGCGAGTCGCGAAAGACTGTAGCCGAAGAGGTTTTGGCTATGGCCGCGAGCAATCGGGCCGTCGCTTCCGGCGTCACCAAGTCCAGGCGCGAGAGCCCCGAGCCGTCGTGCAGGGAGAGCCCAGGGGTCGAAACACCATTGCGCTCAAGCCAGAGGCGTATGACGGCCGTCCCGGCCTCGTCGTCGCCGCGCACGCGCATTCTGTGTGGGTCTGCGTCCGGGGCCATATCCCCTCGCTCTTTCCCTAAAGTTCGCAGGATCAACTCGGCGAAAAGATTGATGCTCTCTTTATTAGTCGAGCGAACTATTTCGGAGAGCGGCTTGCTTCTAATGGAAGCAAGCTCGACTGCCGCTTGAGGATCGAAGCGATCATCCTGACTCATGCGTGCGTCACGCAGGCGCGCGTCGCCTTCGACCTGAATGCCGCGCGCTTTCAATGCATCGCGGAAAAGTTTTGCGGCCCAGAGCGCAGGCTGGTGAGCGGCCAGGCGTGCGCTGAAGCCCCGCCCTCCGGCCGGGAACTGGCCCCAGATGCGGAACTCGTTGTCGGAGAGGCCGCGCGTGATGCCTATGGTGGTGGGCGTGCCGCGCTCAAGGGTGTCGGCGTCGTTGCGGACGTGGAAATAGTCTGTCGGGACATCGAACCTGACATCCACCTTGTCACCTGCCTTAGCGGCCGGCGTGACCGTCAGCGTAGTCTCGTTGCCGTTAATCGAGAGGGCGCTTATTTCAGCGCCGAAGTACCACTGCACGTCGTTCCAGAGCCAGCCGTCGCCCAGAGCCTCGCCGCGAAAATAGCTCTCGTCGCCGACCACGCCTCCGCGCACGCGACGCACACCGCGCGCGTAGAGATCGTCCGCCAGTTGGCCCAGGGAGGCCGCGCGCCCGCGCTTGGTTTCCGATGCTAAGTCGGGAGCGCCGCGCCCGTACAGCACCAGGTCGCCCGTGACTGTGCCCTGTGCGTCGGGCGCTGCTGCGCCATAGACCGAAGTGCGCCAGCGATAGTCTGCGCCGAGGAGGTCGAGCGCGACGGCCGTCGTGTAAACCTTCATGTTAGAGGCGGGCGTGATCGGCTTCTGAGCATTGCGCGCGTAGAGCACGCGCCCGTCGCGAAGACTGCTGACGTAGATGCCCCAGCGCGCAGAGGCGAAAGCACTCTCGTCAATCGCGCGGTCAATCCGTGCGCCAAGCTCTTCTGTGCCCGGCGAGCGGGTAATCCGCTCGTCCGTCTGCGGGCCGGGCGTCTCGACCTTCGTCTCAGCCTTCTTCGGGCTCTCCTCTTTCTCTACGCGTTCGTCTCTGTCCCGAGCGCGCGCTTCATCCTTCGGCCTCTCTTTACCCTTAGCGCGCGCCAGAGCCGCAGACCGGCGCTGCGCGCTCCCTTCGGTCAATGGGCCCAAGACGCCGAGCGAGAGGACGACTATGAGCATGGAGCAAAGCGCGAAGACCAAAACGCTCCGGCCGGTGTAGCTTTTATCTCTCATTTGATTGTTATTCAGGCAAGTCCTAGCTGGCGAAGAGAGAGGCCGTGCGGCCTGCGGCCAGCAACTCGCGCGCAGCACCGTAGACCTCGTCGGTCGTCATCTCGCTGATTCGTCGGCTGTAGATGATACGGTGGCGCGGCTCTATGGGGATGAAGCTGTGGGGAGTCGGGCGGTCGAGCAGCGCGACGACGCTCGCGCCGACGGCCGTGGCGATGTGCATGGGCCCGGTATCGTTAGAGACGAAAACTGCCAGGCGCGCCAGAGCAGACGCAAGCTGCCCCGTCGTCAAACGGTCGAAAAGAAGCGCCGAGCGCGGAAAGCTTGCGCGCATCTCTTTGACAAAGGCGCGCTCTTCGGGCCCGGCGAAGAGGACTATGCGGACGCCGTCGTTACGCACAAGGCAGTCGGCCAGCTCGACGAAGCGCGCGAGCGGCCAGCGGCGCGCAGGATGGCCCGCGCCGGGGAAAAGACCGACGAGCGGAGAGCCCGCGTCGGCCTTTGCTTTCTTCAACATCTGCTCGACGGCCGCGTCGTCTTCCGGGCGCGTGCGCAGTCGCGGCACTCGCGGAGCGTCCTTGATGCCGAGCGGGATGAGCACGTCCAGGTAACGATCAACGGCGTGCTTGGTGGGACGCGTGTCCTCGACGGGCGGGCGCGGCGTGAAGTTAGCCAGGAAGTCGAGGGAACGATTCGGACGGCGCGCGTAGAGCCGCTTCGGCGCGCCCGAAAGAAAGCCCAGCAGGTTCGTCTCATAGAGGCTGTGCAGGTCGATGATGAAATCGAACTGCGCGCGCCGTACCTCTTTGACGAGCCCCATGATACGCATGATGGAGAGCGGCTTGGGCCCATCGCGCAACCCTACGCGATCAACTATCAGCGTCGCGTCGGCGTAGCCGGACAACTCCACTACGCCAGCGCCGGGCTTTCCGACGGCAATAGTGATGCGCGCCTGCGGAAAACGCTCGCGGATGGCACGCAAGGCGGGCAGGCTCAGGACGACATCGCCCAACTGGCCGAAGTCTATGACGAGAATGTTGCGCGGATCGAAACTCATAACAGCCGGGTCTATTATATCTCGCGCAGGTCGCGTCCGGTCATCTCGGCGGGCTTTTCAACTCCGAGCAGTCCGAGAATCGTCGGCGCAACGTCTTCGAGGGCCGCGCCTTCGCGCAGCTTCAGGCCGACGCAGCCCTCGTCAATGAGGTGAAAGGGGACAGGGTTGGTGGTGTGCGCCGTGTGCGGTTGGCCCGTCGTGCGGTCGATCATCTGCTCGCAGTTGCCGTGGTCGGCTGTGATGAGCGTGCGCCCGCGCGCCGTGCGGATGCCTTTCGTAATCCAGCCGAGGCAGGTGTCTACGTACTGCACGGCTTCAATCGTCTCTTTGAGCTTGCCCGTGTGGCCGACCATATCGGGGTTCGCGAAGTTAATGATGAAGACATCCGTCTCGCCCTCGTCTATGGCGCGCAAGACCTTGTCCGTGACTTTGAAGGCAGACATCTCCGGCTCAAGGTCGTAAGTGGCGATCTTCGGCGAAGGGACAAGCAGGCGTCGCTCGCAAGGGTACTCCTTCTCGACTCCGCCGTTGAAGAAGTAGGTGACGTGCGCGTACTTCTCAGTCTCGGCCAGGCGGTAATTGCGCACGCCTATGCGGCCGAAGACTTCGGCCAGGACGTTCGGGTGCTCCTGTGGGCCAAAGGCTATGGGGAGGGGGAAGGTCGCGTCGTACTTGGTGAAGCAGACGAAATGAATGTGGGGCCGCCGGGGCGTGGGGAAGCCGCCGAAGCCGGGCACGGCCAGAGCGTTGGTGATCTGGCGGGCGCGGTCTGGTCGAAAGTTGAAGAAGATACAAGAGTCGCCTTCATCGATGGTGGCGACGGGTTCGCCCGTTTCGCGTAAGCAGACGATGGGCTCGACGAACTCGTCCGTCACGCCGCGCTCGTAGGAAGCCTTGATGGCTGCGACGGGGTCAACCGTGCGCTCACCTTCGGCGTTGACCAGAAGATTGTAAGCGCGCTCGGTTCTCTCCCAGCGCTTGTCCCTGTCCATAGCGTAGTAGCGGCCGACCACCGACGCTATGCGACCCGCGCCGATCTCGCCGCACTTGACCTGCAAAGCCTCTACGTAGCCGTAAGCCGAGGCTGGCGGAACATCTCGCCCGTCGAGGAAGCAGTGGACGTAGACGCGCTGTAGGCCGCGCTCCTTAGCCATGCGCAGCAGCGCGTAGAGATGCTCCTGCGAGGAATGCACCTGCCCGTCCGAGACCAGGCCCATCAGGTGCAGCGCAGTGCCTCTGGTTTTCGCGCCGTCCATCGCCTCGACCAGCACTTCGTTCCGAAGAAACTCGCCCGTCTCTATGTCATGGTCTATGCGCGACACGTCCATGCGTATCACGCGGCCGGAGCCCATGTTGAGGTGGCCCACCTCCGAGTTGCCCATGATTCCGGCGGGCAAACCGACGCGCGAGCCAGAAGCTTCCAGGAGCGTGTACGGGTACGCTTCTGTCAGCTCGTCATAAAAAGGTGTCTGGGCGAGAGCAATCGCGTTGCCTTCGCGCTCCGGGCTATAGCCCCAGCCGTCTATGATGATGAGCGCGAGCGGCCCTTTCTTATCCGTCAAAACTTTCCTCCTTGAATCCGGAACTCTCATCAGCTCGCCTGATAGCGCGCCTTGCAAACCGGGCACTCCACCAGTTGATTGACGCCGCTCAAAGGAATCACCGGGATGATAAAGAAGAGCGTGAGGAAACGCATGCCCTTCTTGATCGTAAAGGTGGAGACTGTTCCGCACTGCCCGCAGCGCATCTGCTGCGGCGTGCTCTGGCTGCCCCAGGTAAAATAGTGTGTCCCGATGATGAAGAAGAAAAAGAGCACGGCCTCGTCCTCCCGGTCTACTTTTTCGCAGCGCGGGCGCGCTTCTGCTTCGCGTTGGCGGAAGCCTTTTCCGTCCGGGACGGTCGCTCGATCTGGTCGAAGGCGCGAAGGCCGGGATAGCGAGCGGCCGCGCGCAGGTCTTCTTCGATGCGAAGGAGCTGGTTGTACTTGGCCATGCGGTCTGTGCGCGAGAGGCTGCCGGTCTTGATCTGGCCGGCGTTGGTGGCGACGGCGAGGTCTGCGATGAAGGAGTCTTCGGTCTCGCCGGAGCGGTGCGAGATGATGGCCGTGCGCGCGTGCGTGCGCGCCAGCTCGATGCAGTCCAGGGTCTCTGTGAGCGTGCCGATCTGGTTGACCTTGATGAGAATCGAATTGGCTACGCCGAGGTCTATGCCTTTCTGAAGGAAGCTGGTGTTGGTGACGAAGAGGTCGTCGCCGACGAGCTGCACCGTGCGCCCCACCTCCTCGGTCAGGCGCTTCCACCCGTCCCAGTCGCCTTCGGCCATCCCGTCCTCTATAGAGATGATCGGATAGTTCTCCGTCCAGGCTCGCCAGTAAGCGACCATCTCGTCGCTTGAGAGCTTGCGGCCATCCGACTTCTTAAAGACGTAGGAGCGCCCGTCATAGAACTCGCTCGCGGCAGGGTCTAAGGCGAGCATGATCTCTCTGCCCGCCGCGTAGCCGGCCTGCGCGACCGCTTCGAGGATGGTCTCGACAGCCTCTTCGTTAGACTTCAGGTTGGGGGCAAAGCCGCCCTCGTCGCCGACGCTCGTCGCCAGCCCGCGCTTCTTCAACACGGCCTTGAGCGCGTGGAAAATCTCCGCGCCCATGCGAAGCGCATCACGAAAACTCTGAGCGCCGACGGGGACGATCATGAACTCCTGAAAGTCCACGTTATTGTCTGCGTGTGCGCCGCCGTTCAGGATATTCATGAGCGGCACGGGCAGCGTGCGCGCGCCTGCCCCACCCAGGTATCTGTAGAGCGGAATCTCAAGATAGGTCGCGGCGGCCCGCGCCGTCGCCAAAGAGACGGCGAGCAGGGCGTTCGCGCCCAACTTGGATTTCGTCTCCGTCCCGTCAAGCTCGATCAGGGCCAGGTCAATCTCCGCCTGGTCGAGCGCGTCCATCCCTTCGATCTCGTCCGCAATCACATCGTTGATATTCTGCACGGCCTTCAAGACACCCTTGCCGCCGTAACGCTTCTTATCGCCGTCTCTGAGTTCTATAGCCTCGTGCTCGCCCGTGGAAGCGCCCGAAGGCACGGCCGCGCGTCCTGTCTCGCCGCCGATCAAAGTCACCTCGGCCTCGACCGTCGGATTGCCGCGCGAGTCCAGAATCTCGCGCGCGTTGATATATTCAATCATGCTCATCTTGAGAAGCACGCCTCCCCGTTAACCTACAAAATCTTGCCGCACAGCTCGGTTTCGCTAACTTTACCACTTGTCTCGCGCTGTGGCGAAGGCCGAGAGATTTGATCTTTAATCAACTCGCGGCGTGGGCGTCTTTGGCGGGAGTTTCTTCTGATTCTTCGCTGGCGGGCTCGGTTTTTTCCAGGCGGACGCGCATGACGCGGCGGCGCTCGACGCGCTCGACGTGGAATCGGAGGCCGTCGTGCTGGACGACTTCGCCGGGTTGGAGGACGTGGCCGGCGGCGGTCATCAGGAAGCCTGCGATGGTGGTGTAGGTTTCGGACTCGGGCACGTTGAGCGAGAGGCGGCGGTTGAGGTCGCGCACGGCCAGGCCGCCGTCGAGGACGTACGTGCCGTCTGGCTCTTCGCTGATCTGGTCGTCCACTTCAACGTCGTGCTCGTCCGAGATGTCGCCGACGATCTCTTCGAGCAAGTCTTCCAGGGTGATGACGCCTTCGACTCCGCCGTGCTCGTCTACGACGAAGCCAAAATGCGACTTGGCCTTCTGCATCTGCTTGAGCACGTCTTCGAGCCGGGCTGTGTCGACGACGTAGAGCGGCGCTTGCAAGACCTTTTCGAGGCGAAAGCTCTCGGGATGCAGGAGGTAGGGCATCACGTCCTTGCTGTGAATGAAGCCGATGACATCGTCTAAGGATTCGCGATAGACGGGAAGGCGTGAGTAGCCGTGCTGGCTGAAAGCCTTGGCGATCTCTTCCAGAGAGCAGTCGCTCGAAATGGCCGCCATCGCTGTGCGCGGCACCATCGCCTCGCGCACCAAGGTATCGGAGAACTCGAAGACGCGATGAATAAGGCGCTGCTCCGAGGGGCGCAGGTGGCCGCTCTCCTGCGAGATGTCTACGAGCTGGCGAAGCTCCTGCTCAGTGTAGACGGCCGTGTGTTCGAGCGAAGATTTCAGCCCCAGCAGCCGGCCGAGCGTCGTGCCCGTCTTGTTGAAGACCCAGATGGGCCAACGAAACACTTTGGCGAACAGTTCGAGGGGGCGCGCGGCGATGAGCGCCAGAGTCTCGGCACGCTCAAGCGCGATCATCTTGGGCATCAGCTCGCCGATGACGATGTGCATGAAGGTGATGAGCGAGAAGGCTATGACGATGGCCGTGCCATGCGCTATGTAGCCCGCCCAGCCTTCCGTGGCGATGCGCGAGGCGACGGGCATGAGAAGGGCTGCGACGGTCGGCTCGCCGATCCAACCGAGGGCCAAAGAGGCGAGCGTGATCCCGAGCTGCGTGGCCGAGATGAAGATCGTCGGCGCATTCAGCAATCGCAGTGCGGACTTCGCCGCCTTGCTTCCGGCTGCGGCGCGCGCCTCTATCTTCGGGCGACGCACGGAGACCAGCGCGAACTCGCCGCCGACGAAAAAGCCGTTGGCGAGCACCAGGAGGATGACGGCTGAAAGCTTGACGAGGGCGGCCGTCAGCGTGATGGATTCATGTAGCTCACCCTCGGCCTGAAAGAGACTCAGAAGATAACTCGCAGGTTCGTCCATCGTCTAAAAAAGAGAGGGGACAGGTCTCCGCAAACTGTTATCAGTAGAACTTGAGGGGAAGAGTATAGCATGGACGCGCCGCCGCCGCTGAGCCGCGAAGTGCAGGGAAGCGAGCGGGCAAGCAACCAGGGGCCAGCCGGAAAACGGAGGCAGCCCTGGGCCCTTCCGGGCCTTCGCCGTCCGGAACCTTTTGGCCGGGAGCCTTGCGGGCTTCGACTGTGACGAGGGTGAAAAAGCTTTTCCGGTCAGTGACCGGCGGCCGCGCCTGCCACGCGTGCGCGCGCGGGGCGGCGTTCGTGCTTGGCGCAGGAGCGTCCGAGGGCCTGTTCGACGCGCGGCTCGATGTTGCATTCAGGCTGGCGGCAGACGGCCGCCAATTCCGAGATGACAAGGTAGCGGGCGCGTTCAAGCATGCGTTGCTCGCGGAAAGAGAGCGGTTTGAGATGGCTCAGGTATGTCAGGTTCTTGAGCACGTCGGCGACCTCGAAAATGTCGCCCGTGCGCATCTTTTCCGTAAAGTCTTTGAAGCGGTCTTTCCAATCGTTGGGGGGGGAAGTGAAATCATCTGCGAGATTCTTGAAGAGCAATTCGCACTCGCCGGAACTGATCGGGGCGCGAAGGCCAACTTCTACGGCGTTGGCGACTGGAACGAGAACCAGTGAATTGGTAGCAGCAAGACGAAGCGTGTAGAAGGGAAGGGAGGTCTGACCTATTTGCTTCTGCTCTATCTGCTCGATGGTTCCGATCCCGTGATTCGGATAAACAACTTTCTGGCCGACTTTAAAGCCCACCATAGCACCTCCATCGAATTACAAAAATCAGCCTGCGCCGCACGCGCGGGTCATAAGGGATGCCCGTCAGGGTTGCGGGCGACGCAGCAAGCGTCGGGTTCGCTCGAAATCTCACAAAAGTGTAACAAGCCCTCAGCGAGAGCGTCAAGGAAAAGGCGGACGGGGAATAACGAAAGGTGAACGACGAAAAGCAAGGATGAGGGCGGAATGAAAAGCAGCCTGGCTTTCATTCCGCCTTCATCCCTTTCTTTAGAATCTGAAGGTGGTATCGAACTGCAATCGTGTCGTCGCGCCGTTCAGAGAGCCCTGGGGCGTTGCGCCGAAGACTCCGAGCAAACCGTTCGGGCGCTGGCCGATGAAGGCTGTGAAGGTCAGCGTGACGCGCGGGTCGGCCGTGTAGTTGAAGGTCAAACGATGCGTGAGCATATCGGACTGCTGAAATATGTCTGAGGCATTAAAGGGCGTCAGCACCGCATCCTTTTCGATACGGACGAAAGTGTAGCCCAACAACATGTCGCCGCGATCTCTGGCGCGGCCCACCTGAAGCTCCGCCCAATAGCCGTTGTTCTCGCCGTTATGGAGAAACAGGGTCGTCCCTCCCGGCCCCGCCACCGAGACATCGCGCGTCTGCGTGTTATGCACGAAGTCAAAGATCAGCGCGATGGGCCAGCGCTTGCTGCCGGTCAAGTCCAGGCGGCCGATCAAGTCGATCAGGTTAAAGCCGGAAGCGAGCCGCCCATCGCGATTGACCGCGTTGTTGTTGGCGACCGAGAGGCCCAGGTTGCCGTTGCCTGAGACGAGCAGGTCGCGCGGGATTAAAACCTGTGTCGTGACGGTCTGCGCCGCAGCGTTAGCGGTCGCCGGAATCGTGAAGGTCACGGGCAGTTGCAGTTGATTGCCGAAGACCTGTACGGGCGAGATGAACTGCGTGCCGGAATAGAAGAGGTCTGCGGCCGAAAGCGTCAGGGCTAAGGTCTGCGAGGGCTCGAAGCGGGCGCGCAACTGTGCGCCGTAGAGAGCCAGGTCACGGCCCGCGCGTCCGGACTCTTCAAGGTTGACCGTGCCGTTCGAGTTGCGCACGAAGCCCGAGGCGCGCTCAAGGAAGGGCAACTGCCAGGCGACGAACGTGAGATTCTTCAGGCTCGAACCTTTGAAGGCGCGCGAGTAGATTTCGGATACGCCCTCCGGCGTCAGATCGTTATCAATGGTCAGCTCTGTACGTAGCCAGGGCACGTCGAACTTACCGGCCTGGATGCGCAGGCCCGGCACGCGCTGCGGCGTCCAGGCGATAAAAGCGTTATCGAGGGCGAAAGGCTTGCGATTGAAGAAGTCCGTCATGGTTTGATTCCCGGAGATCGCGTCGGCCAGGCTGCCGGTGGTGAGGCGCACTCCCCAGTCGAATTCTTTGCCGATCTGACCCCGCATATTCAGGCGGGCGCGGAAGCGAAAACGCTGGCGCGTCGAAAGCTCGTTGCCGAGGATGGCCGGGTTAGCGCCGTTTGCGAGCGCGTTCAATTGCCCGTAGAAGGCTTCATAGCGGAAACGCAGGTCGCCGCTAAAGCTGATCGAGCCGAGCTGGCGCGTCAAAGCTTCGCCGGTCTTCTTCACCTGCTCTTCGACACGGCCCAGGCGCGCATCCGTGCCCTGCTCCTGCTGTGGTCTGGCCGAAGGAGCTTGCGCCGCGTCGCCTGTGGTGCGCGCGAGTGTCGCGTCGCTCAGCGCCATGTCGCTCGTGCGAACCGTGCCGGGCGCGGCTGCCGCTTGCTGTTGTCGTTCGTTCTGCTCGACTCTCTGGCGCAAGCCCTCTATGAGGCTCGACTGCTCGCTGATGAGCGCGCGCATGCGCTCAAGCTCCGCGCGCTGCTCGCGCAACTGCCTGAGCACCTCTTCCATCTCCGCAGAGGCAGCAGTGGTCGCCGCAGCGGCCGGGGCCTCATTATTTACAGCAGCATTCACAGTCGCCGCCGCCGCAGGCGTTTGCGCAGATGCTTTGAGGGACGAAACGACGCAGACGGCGGAGAGAAGCAGAGCGCGCGCGCGTGTTTTATGAGACATAATCTGGAAACCCCTTCCGCTGTAAAGAACATTTTTGATTAGCTGATTGAAGAAGCGGCCGCAGCCTGTGAGCTGAAGATGATATGAACCGGACGTTACGCCGCGGTTAACGAACCCACCTTTTTCGAGTTGTAAGCGCACGATTTACCTTCATCCCTTCGGGAGTTGTCAGCCTTCGCCCACTGCTGTTAGGATTCAACAGGCGTTTCCCTGTAGAATTAAGCGCCTACGGCAGGCGCGTCTCTTTTCAGTTCCTTTCAGGGGCGCGCAGGTTCGCGCTCCCCCGAAGCTTTCAGAAAATCGTCATGGCTTTCCTGAGAATCACTGATGCGAGCGGTCGTGAGTGGCAATATAATCTGTCTGCGCAGGCTCCCTGCACAATCGGCCGCGCGCCAGACAACTGCGTGGTGCTGGACGACCCGCGCGCCTCGCGCCATCACGCGCACATCAAGGCCGAAGACGGTACGTTTACGATTGTAGACGGCGTCTTCGAGGGCGGGCAACTCCGACGCAGCGCCAATAAGCTGTTCGTCAACGGCGAGCAGCGCTACGAGCACCAGCTCTCGAACGGCGACCGCGTGACCATCGGCGCAAGCACCTTGCGCTTCGAGCAGAAGGTCGAAGAGCGCACGACCGACATGCGCTACGACGACAAGCCGCTCGGCCACACGCAGCTCCTCATCTCGGCCAACGACGTGATGTCCACGGTCTTGCGCGCCAAGCCGACAGCGCCTTCGCGCGACAAGGAGATAGAGGCTTTGCAGCGCAAGGCTGACATCCTGGCCGCGATGTACGAGATGAGCAAGACGCTCGGCTCGGTCTTCGATCTCAACGCCATCTTCACCAAGGCTACAGACATCATCTTTCGCTCGACCCCGGCCGACCGCGTCGTCGCCCTCATCGCCGACGAGACGGTGATGGGCAGCGCCGACGGCTCCGAGGTCAACCTCATCCCCGTCGCGACACGCGCGCGCGACGAGAAACTGGAAGCGCACGCCAAGAAGCTGACCATCGGGCGCACCATCACGCGCAAGGTGATTCGCGAGCGCGTGGCGCTGCTGTCGCAGGACGCTGCGGCCGAGGAGCAGTTCGCGGGCGTCGAATCAATCGTCTCGCAGGGCGTGCGCTCGACCATCTGCGCGCCGCTCATAGCGGAATCCGGCGTGCACGGCGCGCTCTACGCCGACCGTCTAGACCCTTTCGCGGCCTTCAAGCCGGACGATCTGGAATTGATTACGGCCGTGGCCGCGCAGACGGCCGTCGCCGTCGAGAATGCGCGCGCGCACGAGCGGCTCGCCCGAGAGGAAGTGGCACGGGCCAACTACAGCCGCTTCCTGCCCGAATACGTCGTCCGGCAAATGCTTGAAAACCCCGAGTCATTCAAGCTCGGCGGCGTCAACCAGACGATCACCGTGCTCTTCGCAGACATTCGCGGCTTCACCCGTCTCTCCGAGCACGCCAAGCCGGAGAAGGTCGTGCAGCTCCTCAATAAATATTTCTCGGCGATGACCGACATCATCTTCGCGCACGGCGGGACGCTTGATAAGTATCTTGGTGACGGGTTGATGGCGCTCTTCGGCGCGCCGACCGCGACGCCCGACGATGCCAAGAACGCCTTGAACGCAGCCGTCGCCATGCAGCGCCGCATCCTCGGCATCAACGACGAGCTTCGCGCCGAAGGCTTCAACGAGATAGGCGTCGGCATCGGCCTGCACACGGGCGAAGCCACTGTCGGCTACATAGGCTCCGAGCGGCGCTCCGAGTATACGGCCATCGGCGACACCGTCAACACTGCCTCGCGCCTGGAATCCAACTCCAAGGCGGGGCAAATCTTGTTGAGCGCCGAGACGGCCAGAGCTGCCGGCAATCGCTATCCGCTGACGCCGCGCGAGCCCATCGCGGTCAAGAATCGCGCGCAACCCGTTCCCCTCTTCGAGGTCGAATGGCAACAAGCCTCGGCGCAGGAGTACTGAGGGCAGTGACAAGTGACGAGTGACGAGATCAGAAAAGCTCTTTCTCATCTCGTCACTCGTCACTTGTCACTCGTCACTGTTTTTATATGTCACGTTCATTCATGGGCAGGACGCGCGCGCTCATTCGCTTTAACGCGCTGCGCAATCTGGTCTCGGATTCGATGGCCATAGACATGGGATCGGCGAGCACGATCATTAGTGTTCGCGGGCGTGGCGTCGTCGTGGACGAGCCTTCGGTGGTGGCCGTCAACAAGCTGACGGGCGAAGTGGTCGCGTGCGGGCGCGCGGCCCAGCAGATGCAGGGACGCGAGGCGCGCGACATCAGCGTGATCGCGCCGCTCATCGACGGCGTCGTCGCAGACTTCGAGCGCACGCAGGCGATGCTCGACCGCTTCGTCCGCGACGCTCGTAGCGGTATCTCTCATTTCAGCCGACGCGCAGTGATGGGCGTCCTCTCCGGCGTCACGCAGGTCGAGCAGCGTGCGCTCTTGAGCGCCGCCGAAAACGCTCACATCGGTCGCGTCTACATGGTTGAGGAAGGGTTGGCGGCGGCCATCGGCTCGGGCGTCGCCGTCGACGACCCGCACGCTTCGGCCGTCGTAGACATCGGCGGCGGCACTACCAACGTCGCCGTCGTCGCACACGGCACTATCCTGCACGCGCGCGCCGAGCGCATCGGCAGCTCCGACATAGACGCGGCGATCATTGACCGCTTGCGCCGCCATCGCGGATTGACGATTGGCCCGGCGACGGCAGAGCGTTTGAAGGTGGAGCTGGGCTCGGCCGTCCTGCCCGAAGACCCTGACAGGCGACAGACCGTCAAGGGGCGCGACGTGCAGACGGGTAATCCCGGCGCGATAGACGTGACGGCCGGCGAAATCCACGCCGTCACACTCCCCATCGTTAACAAGATCGCAGAAGAGGTGCGCCTCACTCTGGCCGCGCTACAGCCGGAAGTGGCCGCGGACATCTTTGATCGCGGCATTATCCTGACGGGCGGAGGGGCGCTGCTCGCAGGGCTGCAACAATACCTGCATGCCGAGACGGGCCTGCTGGTGCGTATGGCCGAGGAGCCGCGCTTCGCCATTGTGCGCGGCCTGGCGCAACTGTTCGACGAACCGCTCCTGCTGCGCCGCGTCGCACGCAACGAGCCGCACCCGCTCCTGGACGCAGGCGACAGCGGATTTGAATAAAAGGATGAAGGCCGCAAGGCGGAATGATGAATGAAAAAGCAGTTGCCTTTAATTCATCCTTCACACTGCCGCATTCATCATTCATCATTTAGTTATGAGCATTAGTAGCTTTTTTCATCGGCAGATTACTGTGGCGCGCGTGTACGGGATACCGGTGCGGATAGATTACCGATGGTTCCTGGTCTTCGCGCTCTGTCTGTGGCTGATCGCCTACAACTTGCAGCACGGCGGGATGCGGCTGCCTGTGCAGAAGGGGCCGGGCGCGCTGCCGCCCGTAGAGGGCTTGGCCGCCTGGTTCTACAGCGCCGTGACGACGCTCGCGCTCTTTCTCTCAGTCTTCGGCCACGAGCTTTCGCACGCCTTGATGGTGCGCGCCGAAGGCATCGAGATCGAAGATATAGTGCTTCACCCTTTTGGCGGGCTGACGCGTTTCAAGCGCGAGCCCGATAGCCCGCGCGCGGAGTTTCGGATAGCGATTGCGGGCCCGGCCGCCAGCTTCCTCTTCGCCGTCATGTCCCTGGCCGCGATGCTCTTCGCAGCCAAGAGCAATTTGATGACGGCAGCCCTGGTCTTCTTCATCATCGGGTCGGGCAATCTGCTGCTCGCCGTCTTCAACCTGTTCCCGGGCTACCCGCTCGACGGCGGGCGCGTCCTTCGCGCCATCATGTGGCACAGCAGCGGCAACATCGCCGAAGCGACGCGCATGGCGGGCTTCTGCGGGATGCTCATCGCGGGCGCGCTCATCATCTTCGGCTTCTACATGATGACCTGGCCCGCGCTCTTGATGGGACTGTGGTCTGTGCTCGTGGGGGTCTTTCTCTTCGACGCTGCGAACAAGGTGGTCAAGCAGGCGCGTGGCTCTAAGACCGGCACTGTCAGCGAAGCCATGAGCAGCATGCCCATCGTCGTCGAGCCCGACCTGTTGATGAGCCGCTTCGTCGATACAGTACTGCCGCAGCTTCAGACGCGGCTTAACCCGCAGACCAGCTTTCCCGTCGCGCACGAGCGCAGGCTCTACGGCATTCTCACGCTGGAAGATTTGAAGGCGCAGCCGCCCGAGCGCTGGCGTGTGTTGAGGGCCCGCGACGTGATGCGCCCCATCGCGCCCCAGCTTTTCGTCGAGCCCTCCATGAGCATGACCCGCGCCGACGAGATGATGCAGACCAACGGCACGGGCTCGCTCGCCGTCGTTGACGGCACGGGCCAACTCGTCGGCTTCATCCAACGCGGACGAAAGAAAGGATGAAGGGTGAGGGAAAAGCTGAAAGCAGCTTCTCTTTCATTCATCCTTTCACCTTCCGCCTTCCGTCTTGCCTTTCCTTGCCGTTCGCTCTTTTTTCCCTCATAATCCATGCGGAGCCATCATTTCCCTGGGGAGGAGACTGTGAATGGTGGCAGTGCTCGGCGCGCTCTTTGCCAACGGTCTGATTACGATTTTGAAGTTCGGCGCGGCGGTGATAACGGGTTCATCAGGCATGATGGCCGAAGCCTTGCACTCGCTCGCCGACACGACCAATCAAATCTTTCTGCTGCTCGGCCTGCGCTTTTATAAGCGCCCGGCCTCGGAGAAGCATCCGTTCGGCTACGGCATGGAGCGCTTCTTCTGGTCTTTCATCGCGGCGATCTTCATCTTCGGAGTGGGCGCGACCTACGCGCTGCATGAAGGCTACGACAAGCTGCGCCACCCGCACACGGCCGAGAATTTGAAGTGGGCCTACTGGGTGCTCGCCATCTCCTTCGTGTTGGAAGGGGCGTCAATCGCCGTCGCCATTTACCAGGGAGTGAGGGAAGCTCAATCCAAAATCTAAAATGCTTTTACTGTTACCATATCGCGAGTATTTGGGAAGGCTGGGCGAGCCACGCAACCTGGTGGACATCGCGCTGGTCTTTCTGATCGTGTATACGGTACTGAAGCTGGTGCGCGGAACGCGTGCCGCGCCGATGGCCGCCGGCATAGCTGCCTTCGCGCTGCTCTACTGGCTGGCCGTGCGCCAGGATTTAGCGACGCTGGAATTCGTCCTGCGCGGCGGGCTGCTCTACATCGGCGTCGCCATCATCGTGCTCTTTCAATCCGAGATACGCCAAGCCCTGATCTCTTTCGGCAACCGTTTCCGCCTGCCGTTTACGCGCCGCCAGGCGGGGCAGTTCGGCGAGGGCGTCTACGACGAGATAGTCCTGGCGGCGACCACTCTGGCCTCGACCAAGACGGGCGCGCTCGTTGTCATAGAGCGCGCCGTGGGCCTCAAGAACGTGACCGACGGCGGCGTCAAGCTCGACGCAGAGCTGAGCTACGACCTGCTGGTCACGATCTTTAATCCGGCGACGCCTCTGCATGACGGCGCTGTCGTCGTGCGTCGTCATCGTGTGGCTGCGGCCGCCTGCTTCCTGCCGCTCACGCTCAACCCGCGACTGTCGAAAGACCTCGGCACGCGCCACCGCGCGGCCATCGGCATCACCGAGGATTCGGACGCCGTGGCCGTCGTCGTCTCGGAAGAGACCGGGCTCATCTCTTTCGTCCAGGGCGGGCAGATCAGGCGCGGCCTGGACGCGACGAAGCTGCGCGCAGCGATCTTTCATTCGCTCGAAGCCCCGGCCCACAGGCGCGAGCAGGAACCGTCGCTCAAGGAAACAGACGCGGAGACCGAACGAGCGATCTCAACCTGAGCCGTCGGCGATCAGCATTCAGCGATCAGCCATTGATCTGAAGTTGACTGCTGAGAGCTGAGCGGCTGAGAGCTACTCATGGCTTTTCGCGAGGCAGAAGATGAGGTGGAGGTGGCGCGCCCACGGGCCCAGTGGCAGCGCGAGGCCGTCGCATGGCTGCGCGCGCTCTTCGTCGAGGACTGGAACCTGAAGCTGCTGGCGCTCGCCATCACGCTCGGCCTCTGGTATGCGGTGACGGGCCAGCGCACGCCCTTCAAGAGTCGTCAGAGCGTTCAACTGCAATTCCGTCTGCCGGAAGCCATGGACATCAGCAACGAGCCGCGCGTCAACGTCGAGGTCGTCCTCACAGGCAATAAGCGCGAGCTTGATCGAATACGCCGCAACGACCTTGTGGCCTACGTTGATATTAGCCAGTACGTGCCGGGCGAGCGCGTCGTGCAGCTCACGCCCGAGACCGTCACGATGGATTTGCCCGAAGGCGTGAGGATAGATGAGATCGAGCCGAGCGTCGTGCCCCTACGGCTTGAGCCGAGAGTCGAGGCGCAGGTCGCCGTCGAAGCCCGCCTCGACGGCACGCCCGCCGAAGGCTACGAGCTCTACGGCGTGCAGGTCACGCCCGACAGGGTGCGCGTGCGCGGCCCTTCTTCTCACGTCAACGCCTTGCAGAAAGCGCCGACCGAGCTGATCTCGCTCGCCGGGCGCAAAGAGAGCTTCAACGTGCAGCAGGCCGCCATAGAAATCTCCGACCAGAGAGTCAACGTGCTCGACACCGTAGTGAACGTCCGCGTAGAGATCGGAGAGCAACGCATCGAAAAGAGTTTCGTCGGGCTCCCGGTTCGCGAAAACTCAGGCGCGATGGCGCGGCCCGATACTGCTACCATCACGCTTTACGGCCCGCGCTCCATCCTCGATCAGTTGCGGCCCGAGAACATGCAAATCCTGCTGGACGAAGGCGCGGACGGCGCGATCACGCCGCGCCTAGTGCTGCCACCCGAAATAGAGGGGCGCGTCCAGCTACGCTCTATCAAACCAACAGGCTTTTCCATCATTAGGTGAATCGCTCAAGCTTTCAGCCGTCATCACTCTGGCGTTCCTCGTCTAGCTGAAAGCTGACTTCTTAATTTATGAAAAAACTTTTCGGAACAGACGGGATGCGCGGCGAGGCCGGGCAGTTCCCGCTCGACGGCGAGACAGTACGCACGGTCGGTAGCTCACTGGCGCGGCACTTGGCCGAGCGCAGCCCGACGCCAGGCCAAGCTCCGCGCATCGTCACGGGGCGCGACACGCGCGAATCAGGCTCCTGGATCGAGCAGGCGTTTACGGAGGGCGCGCGCTCGTCCGGCGCAGAGTGCCAGTCCGCAGGCATCATCACTACGCCCGGCGTGGCCTTTCTGACGCGCACGCTTCCGGCCGACGCCGGAGTAGTCGTTAGCGCCTCGCACAATCCTTATCACGACAACGGGATCAAGATTTTCTCGCCTTCGGGGCGCAAGCTCGATGATGCGACCGAACGTTTGATCGAAGCCGACATCATGGCCGCAAAGAGGGGGGGAGACGCTGCTACAACGCAGCAGAGCCCGTGCGCGTTTGAAGAAGGCGTCGCGGAAGAGAGCGCCGCTTTACAGGAGCGTTATCTTGATTATCTGGCCCAGGAGGTCGGGGGCGGCCTGTCGCTTGAGGGCTTGACGCTCGTCGTCGATTGCGCCAACGGCGCGGCTTACCGTTCGGCGCCCGCGCTCTTCGCGCGTCTGGGTGCGCGCACGATCTCGATCAATTGCGCGCCCGACGGCCACAATATCAACGAGGACTGCGGCTCGCTGCACATAGATGGCCTGCGCCGCGCAGTCCTCGAACAGGGCGCTGGAATGGGCGTAGCCTTCGACGGCGATGCCGACCGCGCGCTCTTCGTAGACGCTCAAGGTGAGTTCGTGGACGGCGATGCTACGCTCTGGATCATGGCCCAATACCTGGCCTCGCGTGAAGAGTTGAAGGACGGCCTGGTCGTCGCCACTGTGATGAGCAACATCGGCCTTGAGATAGCCCTGCGCTCGCGTGGCTGGACGCTACGGCGAACGGATGTCGGCGACAAGTACGTGCTCGAAGAGCTGCTGCGTACAGAGGCCAGCGTCGGCGGCGAGCAGTCGGGCCACATCATCTTCCCGCGCCTGAGCCTTGCGGGCGACGGCCAGGTGACTGCGCTCGCGCTGCTACGCGCGATGCACGACGCCGGGCTCAGACTGGACGAGCTGGCGCGAGGCTTTACGCGCTACCCGCAGGTGCTTGTCAACGTGAGGGTCAGAGAGAAGCTCCCCTTCGACGAGGTCGCAGACGTTGCGCGCGCCGCCGAAGAGACGCGCGCCCAACTCGGTGATCGCGGCCGCTTGCTGCTGCGCTATTCGGGGACAGAACCTTTAGCGCGCGTCATGATCGAGGGCGAGCAGCAGGACGTTATAGAGCAGCAGGCCGAAGCCCTCGCCTCGGTCATTCAGCAGTCACTCGGGGCGGCCTGAGCCTCTGGCAGCAAAGCGAACGGAGTAGGAAAATTTTGCCCTGCCTGCGGTGTAAGACTTACACGGCGGCCCGTTTTTACAGACCGATGCGTCGGCCCCTTAAAAGCCCTCGGGCGACAAAAGCCCTGCAAAAACGGTTCTCTGCCGATAATTATTTTATCGCTTGACATGGCATAGCCATTGCGATGTATATTGTGGGGCAAGAGAGACGGTTGGTGGATCCTCCGTCTCAAGTGGTTGCTGGGGTGAGGACAGTGACCACGAATATGAATGGGCGCGACACACTCCCACGTTGTCGCGCCCATTCGCTTTTTTACAAGCATCCAGTCAGACTAATCCTTCCGCCACGGCCGCTTCGTGTTAGAATCCTTCGCAGCTTTGCCCATGCCCCCGAGGTTTTAAGGTTGAATTCTCTATTTCGATTGCCCCTCTCGTCATGGATACGAGCCAGTACCGCAGCGAGTTTGCCGCCTACAGCTCAGCCCTTGAGCTTGTGCAGTACAGGCATCGCGCCGGACTAGACGCCGAGCTTCACATGGAAGCCGTCTACGAACGTTACGGCGACCTTTTCACCCGTGATGCGATCAAAGACCTGGAACGCGCCCTCGAAGAGACGCCCTCGGGCCAGGAGACGGAACGCGCAGCTTTGCGCGCGCTCACGGGCGCGGCGCGCATAGGCTACCTGGAAGCCCGCGCGAAGGAGGTGACGGACGAGCGTGCGCGCTGCGAGTCTTTGGCCCAGGTCGAGTGGGAAGGCGCGCAAGTTCCGGCGCACAGCGTCCCGAAGCGGATCGGCAATGAGGCTGTGGCGACGCGGCGGCGAGAGCTGATGCGACGGTGGCTCGAAGCTGTCAGGGCTTGCAACGATCTGCGCGCGGCCCGCTTCGAGTCGTTCCAGGAGTCTGCGCTCGCGCTCGGCTTTCAGTCTTACAGCACACTCTTTACTGAGATCACGGGCACGGATTACGAGCGACTGGCCGCCACCGCCCGCGCTTTTCTGGAACGCACAGAAACGCCTTACATGTCTGCTCTTGAGAGGGCCGTCGCGCGTGACCTGCCCGGCTTGAGCCGCGCAGACTTGCAGCACGCAGACTTCCTCTTCTTCCAGCGCATGCCGCGACTCGACCGCTTCTTTCCCGCAGGCGAGTCGCTCGCTACTTACACGGCCGCGATGAAGGCGCTCGGCATTCCCGTCGACGAGCAGCAGAACATACACATAGACGACGAGGTGCGCCCCTTGAAGAACGCGCGCGCCGCCTGCTTTCGCATACAAGTGCCGGATGACGTGCGCCTGCTGCTCTGTCCAATCGGCGGCGCATACGATTACACAACCCTCTTTCACGAGACGGGACACGCGCAGCACTTCGGCTGGACTTCGCGCGAGCTGGCCGGGCGTTACCCGGAGTTCGTCTATGCGCCCGACAATGCGACCACGGAAGGATATGCTTTTCTGTTCACGCACCTGTTTCAGGACACTGGATGGCTGGAGGAGCACCGGGCGGGCGTGAGCCCGTCGCAGGCGCGCGAGATCAGTCGAGAGCTGGCGCTCCTGACCACGCACACGGTCAGGCGCGCCTGCGCGAAGCTCAATTACGAGATCGCCCTCTACGAGAGCCGCGAGGTTCGCTCCGAACACTTAGCCGCGCTCTACGCGACGATGCAGACGGAGGCGACAGGCTTTCGTCGTGACCCGGCGCTTCACCTGTGGGATGTGGACGACGGCTTTTATGCTGCGGCTTACCTGCGGGCCTGGGGCTTTGAAGCGGGCTTGCGCGAGCACCTGCGCACGCGTTGGGGAAGCCGCTGGTGGGCCCAGCGCAAGGCCGGCGACGAGCTGATTGATCTGTGGAACACTGCCTCACGCTACACTGTCGAAGAGCTGGCCCGCCTGATCGGCTTCGGCGAGATCAGTTTCGACTTTCTCGCCGACACGTTGATCGCGGCGATGAGCGAGGACTAGAGAGAGTGCAACGCGTGAGGGTACGCCTGCGGGCGCGGGCCGCTGAGTACGAGATTCTAATCGGCGAAGGCATGCTCGCGGCCCTGGGCCAGGAGGCGCGAAGGCGTCTGCCGCAGTCTGCGCGCCGCGTCGCCCTCGTCTCGAATGAGAAGGTGTTCGGCCTCTACGGCCGGGAGGCTGAGAGGAGTTTGCGTGAGGCCGAACTAGCGCCGCAGACCTGGCTGATGGGCGAGGGCGAACGCTTCAAGAGCCTGCGCACCCTTGAGCGCGCGCTTGAGTTTCTCTCCGAGGAAGGCTTGGAAAGAAGCGACGGCGTGGTGGCTTTAGGCGGCGGAGTGGTGGGCGACCTGGCCGGCTTTGCGGCCGCCGTTTACCTGCGCGGCATCCCTTTCCTGCAAGTCCCGACGACGCTCCTTTCGCAGATAGACTCATCAGTTGGCGGCAAGACTGGCGTCAACCTCGGCGCAGGGAAAAACCTGGTCGGAGCTTTTCACCAGCCCCGCGCCGTACTCATAGACACCCGCACGCTTCAGTCTCTACCGCGCCGGGAGCTCACGGCCGGATGGTGCGAAGCGGTCAAGCAGGGCGCTGCCGGGAGCCGCCACCTCTTCGATCAAACCTACGCCTTTCTTCAGCGCCAAGCAGAGTCACAACCCGACGACTCGCTGGCGAAGCTGATCGCCGCGCAGTGCGCCTTCAAGGCCGGGATTGTCAGCGACGACGAGCGCGAAGAGCTGGCGCGCACGGACGCTCGTTCGCGCAAGATACTGAACCTCGGGCACACGACCGCGCATGCGCTTGAGACTGTCACGCGATACCGCCGTTTCCGGCACGGCGAGGCCGTCGGCTACGGGCTGCTGGTCGCGGGCGAGCTTTCCGTCAGGTTAGGCTTACTCGCCGCTTCGGAGTTAGAATTACTGCGCGCAGCCGTCCGAGCCTGCGGAAGGCTACCGCGCGCCGACGACCTGGATCGAGCCGTCATACGACGCACGCTCGCGCACGATAAAAAACGTGTCGGCGGACACCTTAAGTGGATTCTCCTGGAGCGACTCGGCCGCGCGACGATAGTGGACGAAAGAGAGATTGCGCCCCGCCTCCTCAGCGCCTCACTCCGCGCAGCTCTCGGCAAGACTGTTTCCTGAGACTCGGAGAGAGCGAGGAGTAGATCAAACATGCAAGCACAGAGCGCCGCACTGCCGGCACGGCATGAGAGAAGAAGGGGCGAGCGCGGCGAGGCGCGCCTCAAATTCCTGATCGTTATCGCCATCCTCGCCACCATAGCCTACGTCGGCTACCAGTTCATCCCTATCGCTTATCAAGCCTACCAGTTCAAAGACTACATGCAGCAGAACGTGGACAAGGCGGCCGTGACGGGCCAAACGGCCGACTGGGTCGAGACGCAACTGAAAGCCGTCAGTAAAGAGTACAACGTGCCGCCCGATGCCGAAGTCGAAGCCATGCAGCGCGACGGGCGCATGGAAGCCAGAGTCAGATTCACACGCCCCATCAGCCTCGTCGTCTATACCTACCAGTACGAGTTTGACAACACAGTCAAGAGCAGCAGCCTCTTCACCCCAAAGACGACGCCCTGACGCTATCCCTTACTCGATTAAATTAAGTGGCCAAGCGCAGGCAGGTATCTTTAACCGACGGCGAGGGCGCGCGTGGCCGCGCCTGTTGATTGGAGCTGGACGAGCGCGGGCGGGGCTGCCGCGAGCCAGGTCGTAGGGCACACGCCGCAACGCGTGCATTGCGAGACGGACGGGCAAGGCGCTGTCGAGCGGGCTATGTGCGCGCGCTCGTGCTCTTGCTGCATGAAGTCGCGCGAGAGCCCGGCATCGACTATTTCCCACGGCAGACGCTCGTCGTAGCTGCGGTCGCGGCTCGTATAGAAAGCCGGGTCAACAGCAGTCTCGCGCAGCGCCTCTTGCAGATTGCCTCCCGTGCGGGCGGCCCGTTCGATGACGCGCGCGATTCGGCGGTCGCCGTTGGAGAAGAGCGCCTGCTCGTGCGCTATGCGCGCGGACATGGCCCGCACCTCTACGTTCGGAATCCGCGCCAGGTTCTTCGAGGCCCATTTCAACCGGCGCTTCAGTTCTCTTTCATCGCAGATCGCGTCCCACTGCAAGGGCGTGTTGGGCTTCGGGACAAAACCGTTCAAGGACGGAATGATCTTGCCCGCGCGCCCGAAATGCTTACCCGCTTCGAGCATCCTGTCCTTGATGCGCTCGACGAGCACGATCATCTCTTCCAGGTCTTCGTCGGTTTCGGTCGGGAGTCCGACCATCAGGTAGAGCTTGACGGTCAGCATGCCGCGATCAAAGACAGCGCCGCAGATGTCCACTATCTCGTCGTTCGTGAGGTTCTTGTTGATGACCTTGCGCAGGCGGTCTGAGCCCGTCTCGGGCGCGACGGCGATCTGCTGGTCGCGCGATTCGACGAGCGCATCCAGCAGCTCATCCGAAATCTGGTCAAGGCGCAGCGACGAGACAGAGATGCGATAATCCATCGCGCGCAAGCCCTGAAGTATCTCGCTGATCTCAGGGTGATCGCAGACGGCTGTGGAAACCAGCCCGATCTTATCTGTCCTCGCGCGCCACTCGCGCGCCTTAGCCAAAATGTCACGGGCCGGGACGACGCGCGGCGGCCAGTAATTGAACCCGGCCCAGCAGAAACGACAGCCCTGCGAGCAGCCGCGCGAAATCTCGATCAAAAAACGCTCGCCCATCTCGGCCGCCGGGGCCCAGATGGTAGTCGAAGGCGCAAACACGTCGGCGCTGCGCAACTGCTCGGCCACCTCAGTCTCGCCGCGACGCAGGGCCCGCCGCAGGCTTCCTTCCTTGGGATTCTCAGCCGCGACGGCCCGCCCCACTCGCGCAGGCACGCCCTCTTCGAGAGGCGCGTAAGCCGCGACCGTGCCGTCCGCGTTGTAGCTGACATCGTAGAGCGAAGGCACGTAGAATCCGCGCCCCGTCCGCGCCAGGGCCAGCAGTATCTCTTCCTTCGTCTCGTGCTCGAAGACTGCGTCGACAAATTTGGGCCCAAGGATTTCGCCCTCGCCGACGCCTATGACATCTGTGAAATCGGCAATCGGCTCGGGGTTGAGAAAAGAGGCAGCGCCGCCCATCAGGACTAGCGGGTCATGGCTCGTGCGGTCGCGGGCCCAAAGAGGGACGCCGCCGAGCCGTAGCATCTGCGCCATGTGCAGGTAATCGGTCTCGAAGGAGATGGAGAAGGCTATCACGTCGAAGTCGCGCACGGGCGTCTGCGATTCCAGCGAGAGCAGAGGCGTGCGCTGTCGCTCGTATTCCCGCAGCTCGCGCTCGTCCGGCAGAAAGACGCGCTCGCACGAGACATCCGGAATCCGGTTGAACAGCTCGTACATCGCCTGGAAACCGAGGTTCGCCATCCCTATCGAATAGACATTCGGGTAACACAAGGCGATGCGCAAGCGTGCGCCCCGCTTCAGAGTCCAACCCTCTTCGGCGGCGAGCTTGTGCCTGTAACTTTCGACGATTTTCTTCATAAAACAGCGGAGAGCTTAGATGCCGGCCGACCGATGACGGTTGTGTGCTAAATAGCTAATACCTGATATCTGGCATCGTAGCATCTCTCTCATCTTTGCGCGCTCTCCAAAAACGCCTTCAGCTTTCTTGAGCGCGAGGGATGGCGCAGCTTTCTGAGCGCCTTGGCTTCGATCTGGCGGATGCGCTCGCGCGTGACGGCGAAATGCTGTCCGACCTCTTCGAGCGTGTGCTCGGAGCCGGAAGTGCCCAGTCCGAAGCGCATCTTGATGACCTTCTCTTCGCGCGGCGTCAGCGTCGCCAGCACCTCGTCCGTGATCTCGCGCAGGTTAGAGGCGACGACGGCATCCGCAGGGTTCATGATGGACTTGTCTTCGATGAAGTCGCCGAGGTGCGAATCGTCCTCTTCGCCGATGGGCGTCTCCAAAGAGATGGGCTCCTGCGCGATCTTCAAGACCTTGCGCACCTTTGAGACGGGAATGTCCATCTTACGGGCAATCTCCTCGCTCGTAGGCTCACGACCAAGCTCCTGCACTAAGGCTCGACTGGTGCGAATCAGCTTGTTGATCGTCTCGATCATGTGCACAGGGATGCGAATCGTGCGGGCCTGATCGGCTATCGCACGCGTGATGGCCTGACGTATCCACCACGTCGCATAGGTCGAGAACTTGTAGCCGCGCCTCCACTCGAACTTGTCAACGGCCTTCATCAAACCGATGTTGCCTTCCTGGATGAGGTCGAGGAATTGCAATCCGCGATTGGTGTATTTCTTGGCGATGGAGACCACAAGGCGCAGATTGGCTTCGACCAGCTCGCGCTTGGCCTGGCCCGTCTGCTGCTCGCCCGCGATGATCGCCTGAAGCGAGCGTTTGATCTCGACGGGCCCGACCATGTATTCGGCCTCGATCTGTTGCACTCGCTTCTTTGCAGCCGAGAGACGCCGCTTGTATTCGCGTTCATCCTCGGGCTTGATCTTTTTCTTGTTGAGCTTCTCGTTGAGGCTGTCCACTTCGCGCTCGGCGACGCGAATCTCTTTCTGCACATTGCGAATCGCATTGATGAGGCGCTGGCGCGCTCTCTCCGTCAGGTTCAGGCGTCCGATCTCCTGTGCGATCTCAAGGCGCATGCGCGCGACCTTGCGCCGCAAGCGCAGCAGCTTCCGGCTCTTTTTACCGCGCGTCAACTTCTGCTCGGCGCGCAACCTTTCCCACTCTTTGATGCCTGCGCGGTAAATCTTCCGTATGTTCTGAATGCCTTCGATAGTCCACTTCAGATATTCGTCGGCCTTGTCCTCGTCGCCCGTCAGCTCGGCCTGTTCCGAGAAGGTCACTATGTCGCGGATGTTGACCTGGCCCGACTCAAGGCCGTCGCCGATGCGCAGCAACTCTTCGACGGCGATGGGCGAGCGCGCAATGGCCTTCTGCGTCTTGCGCTGGCCGCGCTCGATGCGCTTGGCGATGGCGACTTCGCCTTCGCGCGTCAGGAGCGGCACGACGCCCATCTCCCGCAGGTAGAGGCGGACGGGGTCGTTCGTCTTCTCAAGCGCGCCCGCCGAAAGATCAAGCTCTATGTCTTCGTCAAGCGTATCGTCTTCGTCGTCGTCTGTGGCGATCTGGGCCGCCTGCTCGATCAGGCGCTCGTCGGAATCGGCAACGGGGATGTTCGAGCCTTCCAGCTTTTGCAGCACGTCCTCTATGTCGTCGGGCGAAACGACCGTATCGGGCAGCTCCCGGTTCAGGTCATCGAAGGTCAGATACTTCTTATCACCGCCGAGTTCCAGCAGCCGCTGCATTACATCATCACGATCTTTTTCTTCGATGCTCAATGTCCACCCCAAAACGATTTTGGATTTTAGATTTTGGATTTTAGATTAAAGATGCGGGGAACTTGAATCTTGGAATTAAGCTTGCAGCCAGTGTGAAGCGCCAATCCAAAATCCAAAATCTAAAATCCAAAATTGCTCCTGCGACGTGCTAGTTCGAGTCTTTCCATGACGAGGCGCATGCTGCGCTCCGAGTCGCCGGCGCGTTCCGCTTCAGCAAGCTCCGTGCCGAGTTCTTTAAGCTGATGGTCTACGGCCATCAGTTGGAGAGCGTTGAGACAACTTTCGGCCACCGCCTGCACGTCATCTATGGCTTCGCCCTCCTCGCGCTCCGGCTCGCTCCACCAGAGAAGCGCCAGCAGTTTCGTCATCTCTTCGTCGCCTTCGAGCGCCGCATTCAATCGGTCGAAGCTGAGGGGCTCGCCCGCAGCCGCCAGCTCTATGAGTGCGCCAAATATCCTGGCCGTCGGCAGCAGTTCGTAAACGGACGCGTCGAGACGCGGCAAAATGATGCGGCGTAAATCCTCATCGTGAATGAGCAGTTCGAGCAATTTCTGCTCGGCGACTGTCGGCTGTGCGCCCGCCGCGCGCACGACGCGCTGTTTGACGGTCGCGGCGTCCGTGTTTGCGCCCGCCTTGACCGCCTGCCACAGCTCTTTCCGCAGCGTCGCTTCTTCTATGCGCAGAGCGTCCATGCTGATGTCAAAGTACTCGCGCTTCTGGACGGCATTGCGGACGGCGCGAACGTACGGGAGCACTTCTTCGACCGCGGCGGCCTTCTCGGCCGGGCGGTGAAGGTTTCGATCCCGCACTGCTTGATCGAGCACGAATTGGATGTGGGGGAGCGCCTTGCCTCGCCGCTCGTGATACGCCTCGACGCCGCTCTGCCTGATGAATTCGTCAGGGTCAGCGCCCTCTGGCAGCACCAGCACCTTGATCTCGAAGTCTTCTGCGAGGAGGGTTTCGATGGCTCTTTTGGCCGCCTGCACGCCTGCCCTGTCACCATCATAGTTGATGACCACTTTGCGCGCAAACCTTCCTAAGAGCTTCGCCTGCTCCGGCGTCAGGGCTGTCCCCAAACTCGCCGCCATGTTACGCACGCCGGCCTGGTAAGGGATAATCAGGTCTAAGTAGCCTTCGACTAAGATGACGAACTTGCGCCGCCTGATCTCGTCCCGAGTCTGGTGCAATCCGTAGAGGTGGCGTCCCTTCGTGTAGGCGGCCGTCTCCGGCGAGTTCAAGTACTTGGGCTCACCTTCCGCCGACATCGTTCGCCCGCCGAAAGCCACCGCTCGGCCCTGCGCATCGAGCACGGGGAAGATGACGCGCCCGCGAAAGCGGTCATAAGAGCCCCCCGCATCCTTTTTGACGACGAGGCCGCTGCGCTCTATCTGCGCCTGCGTCGCTCCGCGCTCCTTCAAGTGAGAGCTGAGCGCGTCCCACCTGTCCGGCGCATAGCCGAGGCGGAAAGCCATGCGCGTCTCATCCGAAATACCGCGCCCCTCAAGATAGTCGCGCGCCGCGCGAGCCTCCGCGCCCGTCTCCGATAACTGCGCCTCCCACCACTCAAGCGCCCACGTGTTCAGCTCTATAATTTCGTCCGCCTCCTTGCGCCGCGTCTCGAACTTCTTATCCTCGACCATCGCGGGCAGCGGCACATGCGCTTTCTCTGCGACGATCTTGACGGCTTCGGGAAACGACACGCGCTCGATCTCCATCACGAAGTTGAAGACCGAGCCTCCCTTCGCGCACCCGAAGCAGTAGAAGATGTCCTTCGAGGGGTTGACGGAAAACGACGGCGTCTTCTCCTGATGAAACGGGCAACAGGCCATCCAGTTCGCCCCCTTCTTCTTCAAAGAGACGTAATCCTGTATGACACGCACGATGTCCGCCTGCCGCCTCAGATCGTCAATGAATGTTTGCGGGAATCGCATCGTTTAGTATCGAGAGAGTGCGCCGCTCTTTCGGATGAGGCGCGATTATTGCCTGAGCTCGACCAGCGTCGCGCCTGCGCCGCCCTGGTCGGGCGGGGCCTGCATGAAGCGCGCGACGTGCGGGTGGTCGTCGAGCAGGCGGGCGATGGCGCGACGCAGTGCGCCTGTGCCGTGGCCGTGGACGATGCGTACCTGGCTCAGGCTGTTGAGAAAGGCTTCGTCCAGAAACTTGTCTGCCTCGTCCACGGCCTCGTCCGTCGTGCGGCCGATGACGTTGAGTTCTGCGCGCGCTTCCGTCTCACGGGGCGGCGTGCTCAGGCGAACCTCCGTGCCGCGCGAGACCCGCAGTCGTGCTCCGCGTCCTGTCTCGGGCTGGGTTGCGGCGGCCTCGACCAGCTCAAGGTTCGAGACCTTTTCTCTGAAGCGCAGGCTCTTGACGCGCACTTCCGCATCATCGCCATTGAGCTTATCCACGATGCCGACGGAGCCGAAGGAGAGGAGCCGTACGCGGTCGCCGACCTTGAGCGGGCGAGAGGGAGCCGCGCGCTCAACCGGAGCAGCCGCGTTCGTATCTCGATGCGAATCGAACTCTATAACGCGGCCGTCGCGCACTACGCGTGGCGCTCTTGCGCGCGCGGCTTCCTGCGCGGTGGCCGAGCCGGCCGTGGCTGCGCGCGCGGCGCTCTTCGCCTGGCTCTTCAGCTCGGCAGCCTGTTTCTGTCGCTCACGCTCGACGCGCGCCCGCTCCGCCCGGTCTTCGATCTTAGAGACCAGCTCGCGCGAGCGGCGCTCGAACTCTTCGACGGCGGTCAACAGCTCGCGCTCGAAAGCCTCTTGCCGCTCGCGCTCGCGCCGCGCCGCCTGCACGTCGAGCGAAGCATATTTTTCGGCGACCGCCGCGCGTTCCTCTTCCAGCGCGCGGCGCAAGGCTTCGGCCTCTTCCGACTCGCGCTTGATGCGGCGAAGGTACTGCGCAGCGTCGCGCGCCGAACTCTCTACATGTTCGGAGGCGGCGCGCACTAAATCTTCGGGGAAACCGAAGCGGCGCGCGATCTCAAGACCGGAGGATGAGCCGGCCAGCCCGACGAGCAGGCGGTAGGTCGGCTGCAAGCTCTTTTCGTCGAACTCGACGCTGGCGTTGATGACCTGCTCTTCGTTCGCGGCGTACATCTTCAAGCCGCTGTAGTGCGTGGTCGCAATGACGTGCGCGCCGCAAGCGCGACGAAAGTGATCGACGACGGCTACGCCCAGAGCCGAGCCTTCCTCGGGGTCAGTCCCCGTGCCGACTTCGTCCAGGAGCACGAGCGCGGGCCGGCGGCAGAGGCCGATCATGCGGCTGATGTTGGCTACGTGCGAGGTGAAGGTGGAGAGGTTGGCGGCGAGCGATTGATGATCGCCTATGTCCGCGAGCACAGACCTGTAGAAGGGGATGCTTGCCGCGCGCGCAGGCACGGGCAGCCCCGACAAAGCCATCAAAGCCAGCAGGCCCGTCGTCTTCAGCACAACGGTCTTCCCGCCCGCGTTCGCGCCCGAGATGACCATCACAGGATGCTCCGCGTCCAAAGAGAAAGAGACCGGAACGACCCGGCCGCCCCGTGCGCGCAGGTTCTCTTCCAGCAGCGGGTGGCGCGCTTCGGTCAATTGAAGCCGACCGCGCTCGTTGACTTCAGGGACGACGCAATCGAAGCGCGCGAGGAAGGCCGCCTTCGCGCCGACAAAGTCCAGCTCGGCGACCGAGCGCGCGGCCAACTCAAGGGCCCACAGCTCTGCGCGCAGCTCTTCCGTCAGGGTCGAAAGGATGCGATGTATCTCGCGCTCCTCTGTCTCGCGCAGGGCTTGCAGCTCGTTGTTTGAGTCAATCGTTTCCAGCGGCTCTATGAAGACGGTCGCGCCCGAAGAGGAGAAGCCGTGCGCGACGCCTGAGACGCGCCCGCGATGATCGGACTTGACCGGAATCACGAAGCGGTCGTTTCTGACCGTCACCAGCTCGTCCTGAATGGCGGCCTCGCTCCGGCGCATCAAGCTTTCCAGGGAGCGCGTGATGGTAGAGCGCAGGCGCGCGATCTCTTGACGGATGCGCGCCAGCTCAGGGCTCGCGCGATCATCCAGCTCGCCGCTCGGCAGAATCTTTGAAGAGACGCGCGCGGCCAGACTGTGCAGCTCGCGCGGCAGCGCCTCGACCGCTTCCCACAGCACGGGCGCGCGCTCTCTCTCGGCCAGAATCGCGGCGCGCGCCGCCAAAGCCTGCTCACAGAGCCGCGCCAGCTCAAGCATCGCGAGCGGCTCAAGCGTAGTCCCTTCGATGTGCAGCCGCGCAAGCGCATCCGCTGGATCACTCATCTCGCTGAAAGACCAGGATGCCCCGCGCTGCTTCAGCTCGACGGCTTCGGAGACGGCGCGCAAGTCACGCCGCAACCCTTCCGGGTCGTCTGCGGGCGCGAGCGCGTCCAGTCGCGCACGGCCCACGGGCGTCTGCGCGCCGCGCCTGACCAGAGCGCGCAGCTCCATATATTCCAGCGTCCTGAACGCCTGATCGTCCATCACAATTAAAACCTTGAAAGAGTTCCTCCGCCGGCTATCTTAACACCCGCGACACGGCTTGCGAAAACAGCAGGGCCGTCAAGACTGCTCTCGCGGCGGCAGAGACCTCTTCGGAAAGATTCTTCAGTTTGTTTTTGAGATGAGAGCGGAGAAGATTTCGAGCGTGGCTTTGTTGTAGCCGCGCAGCATCCCTAGACGTTTCAGGTCATCCCATTCGTCGTTCACGTCCGTCTGCCGAATCTGTTTGTAGATTTGCGCCGCCTCGTCCTGTTGGCCCATCCGGTAAAGTATGGCCGCCGTCCCGGCCTTGTATTTGAGGTCGCGGCTCTTGTTGAGTTGCGCTGCGCGCTGCTCGGTCTTGAGAGCTTCGCCGAGGGAGTTGCGCGCAAGCAGGATCATCGCCCGCGTGTCCAGAAACGAAGGGTCTTCGGCCTTGAGCTTGAGAGCCTGTTCGATCTCGGCGAGGGCGTCATCGAGCCTGCCCTCGCGGCGCAGCAGGACTCTGGCGAGCGCCTGATGCGCGGCCGGGTTGCCCGGCGCGAGCTTGAGGGCCGAGCGCAAGATCGCCTCGGCAGCGTCGTCGTGCTCCTTGATGGCGTAGAGCGTGCCGAGTATGAGCAGCGTGTCAACGTCCCTCGGGTCTAGGCGCGAGGCCGTGTCATATTCCGTGATCGCTTCCGCGTATCGCTTCTGCTCACGATAGACCGAGGCCAGCTTGAGATGCGCGTCGCGGTCGTCCGGGTTAGCCTTCAACAACTCGCGATACTCCACCTCGGCCTCGTCCAGCTTCTTGCTGCGCAGGAGTGCCGCGGCACGCCTGGCCCTCTCTTCCGGAGCCGCATCCACGGGAGCCAGCGCACGCCTCGGCTCGACCACGACCGGCTGAGTCCAGTTGGACGAGACGGACACGTCCCTGTACCACTGACGATAGCCATTTGCCACTACGCGGACGTTGCGTTGGCCCACGGGAGCCTGCGCCGTGAACTGCTTATTCGCGCCGACGGTTCCGGCCCTTTCGTCGTCTATGAATACCTCGCTTCCGGCCGGAGCGGTCAGGCGCAGCGTGCCCGTCGTGAAATTGACGGCCACAGCATCCTTAGCGACCGGCGGCAGAGCGCCCGGCGGAGCCTGCGCCTCTTCCTGCTCAGCGCCAGCATAGTGATGGTAGAGCGAGACGCCCAGGTATGCGACTGCGCCGCCGATGGCTACAAGGAGCAGGCTGATTATGGCGAGGCGAACCCAGCCGGGTATGCCTCGCCGCTTAGCGGGCCGGACGGAGACAGCGGCCTGTTCCGGCTGCGGTTGTTCGCGGGCGGGCTCCTCGTCGTGCAGGCTGCGCATGGCCTGCCGCGAGCCTGGAACGAGCGTTATCTCGCCGTCCGCAATATCCTCTTCAGTCTCGGTCGGCTCGTCCTCCTGCGCCGGCATGACCCAGGAGTGCGAAAGGTCTGCCGCCGTGTAGCCGATGATGCTTTCATGCAGCAGTTCTTCGGTCTTAGGCTGCGCCTCGGCGAGGACGGGCGCTTCCTCTGTTGGAATACGCGCCTGCTCCGTAGGAAGACGCGCGCGCTCCGAAGAAGAGAGCGCATCGTTCAAAGCGATGCGGGCTTCGTCCGGTGCGATACGCGCCTGCTCTGAAGCGATGCGTGCCTGCTCCTCTTCGCGCGCTGCCTGTGCCAAACGGGTTGCTTCGGCAACTCTTGAGGCTTCGGCAACTCTCGCTTCTTCAGCCAGTCGAACTTCTTCGGTCTGGCTTACCACCGTATCGAGGCGGACTTCTTCCGTTGTGCGTCGTGCGGCTTCGATAGCCTGCGCGTCCAGGGCGGAGGCGGCGCGGCTCGCTTCTGCGGCCCGTCGTGCCTCGTCGGCCTTTCGTGCTTCTTCAGCGCGGCGGGCCTCTTCGGCTCGTTTGGCCTCAAGGGCTGCGGCCATAGCCTCGGCGGTGCTGCGCTGCTGGCGCGGAGTCTCCTTGTTCTCTTCCAGTTCGCCCGCGAGCATCTCCTGCGTCTGGCGAAAGCCGTCGTGCGTGGAGCGGGCCGTCAGGAGATAGCTTTCGTTGTAGGCGCGGCGAATCTCTGCCGCGAACTCTGCGGCCGTCTGCGGGCGGTCGTCGCGATCTTTTTCGAGGGCGCGCAGGATGGCGCGGCTGACGCCTTCGGGTACGTCCGGCGCGAAGAAGGTGAGGGGCGGCGGCACGGCCTCAAGGTGCTGGCGGCGCATCTCGGAGGTGGTGCGCCCGACGAAGGGCGTGCGCCCGGCCAAAAGCTCGTAAAGAGTGCAGCCCAGGGCGTAGATGTCCGTGCGCCCGTCGAGTCCGCGAATGCCTGTGCCCTCGCCGAACCACTGTTCGGGCGACATGTAAAAGGGCGTGCCGATGGGCGCGCCGTATTGGGTCAACTGCATGGAGGCGTCGCCGCCCTGCTGGCTGCCCTTGAGCTTGACTATGCCGAAGTCCGCGATCTTGATCGTGCGCAGCGTGTGGCCGCTGACGGTCTCTTCTTCTGCGCGCAGGATGTTGTCGGGCTTGAGGTCGCGGTGGATGATGCCGCGCTCGTGCGCAGCCTGAAGCGCATCGCAGACGGCCTCGGCTATGTCGATCACCTCTTCGAGCGAGAGGCGGCCGCGCCGCCTGAGGTCTTCGCGCAGGTTGCGCCCTTCGACCATCTCCATGACCATGTAGGTCAGTCCCGGGACGGAGCGGTCAAGGTCGTAGACCGTGACGGTGTGTTGATGGCGTAAGCGTCGCAGGGCGCGCGCTTCACGCAGGAAGCGTTCCGAGAGCTTGGTGTCGCCGGGTGGGCCCAGCATGACCTTGATGGCTACGTCGTCCAGGTCGCGATGGCGCGCACGATAGACCGCGCCCATAGCTCCTTTGCCGATCAGCTTCGTGAGGGTATATTTTGCGCCGAGGGCTTCCTGTAGTTTGGTGGCAAGCGTATCTTCTACGAGCGGCTGAGCGTCGTTAGGGCACGCCGTCTGCCCGTCATCGACCAAGATGTGGCACGTTTCGCAACGCTTCATAGTACATCCGTAAAGCGGTTCTAACATGAGGAAACGGGTGTGTCAACGCTTTGGAGATTTTGCGAGCGACCGGCAATAGGAAATCCGCCGCGCGGGTGCACACGTATATCAAGTGCTTCAGGCTTTAGGGCGAGAAGGAACGATGATCGTGAAAAGAAGATGTTTCGGCATAGAATTAGTCCTCATGGTTCTGCTCATGGCGCTCGTCGGCGCGCAGAGCCCGCGACCCGTTTCCGCGAAAGGTTTTTCCGAGATGTCATTGTCGCAGAGAGGGCGCGTGCGCGCGCCCGAGCTTGAGGGAGCACGCGGCTGGCTCAATACTGAGCGGCCACTGTCTCTCGCCGCGCTCAAAGGCAAAGCAGTGCTTCTGGATTTCTGGACGTACGGATGCATCAACTGCATTCACATCATCCCGGATTTGAAGAGGCTCGAAGAGAAGTATGCCAATCAACTGGTCGTCATAGGAGTCCATTCGGCCAAGTTCGACAACGAAAAAGAGACGGACAATATACGCCGCATCATCCTGCGCTACGAGTTGGAGCACCCGGTAGTCAACGACGCGGACTTCAAAATCTGGCGGAGCTACGGCGTGCGCGCCTGGCCCACGCAGGTCTTGATCGACCCGGCGGGCTACATCGTGGGCCAGGTTTCGGGCGAAGGCAATTACGAAGTGATCGAGCGTGCGATAGGGCAGACAATCGAAGAGGCGCGCAAGCGCGGCGAGCTGAAGGAGCAGCCGCTCCGCCTGGTGCTTGAGCGAGCCAAAGTGGCTGACCTTCCGCTCTCATTTCCCGGCAAAGTCCTGGCCGACCCAGGAAGCGACCGCCTCTTCATCGCCGACTCGAACCACAATCGCATAGTGGTCGTGCGCCTTTCGGGGACGCTCTTGGAAACCATCGGCACGGGCGAGCGCGGCTCTCAAGATGGGCCAGCGGCGCGCGCCAGCTTCTACCGCCCGCAGGGGATGGCCCTTGACGGCGACACGCTCTACGTCGCCGATACCGAGAATCACTTGATTCGCCGCGTCAATCTGAAGACGCGGGTGGTCGAGACCGTGGCCGGGACGGGCAAGCAATCGGAGCGCGAAGAGAGGGCAGGGGCGGCTTTGAGCGTCGCCTTGAACTCGCCCTGGGATTTGCAGTTGGTGGGTCGCACGCTCTACGTGGCGATGGCCGGGCCGCATCAAATCTGGAAGCTAGACCTGGACGGGCGGCAGGTCTCTGTCTTCGCCGGAACGGGGCGCGAGGCGCGCCTCGATGGGCCACTCGATGAGTCCGCCTTCGCTCAGCCTTCCGGGCTCGCCTCGGACGGGAAGGTTCTGTACGTCGCCGACAGCGAAGCCAACATCATTCGCGCCATAGGACTCGGCGGTGAGTCGAGCGCGGTTCGCACGCTGGCGGGCGGAGACCTCTTCGAGTTCGGAGACCGTGACGGTCGCGGCGACGACGTGCGCTTGCAGCATCCGCTCGGCCTGTGGGCCCATGAAGGCAAGGTCTACATAGCCGACACCTACAATCACAAGATCAAGCAGCTAGACCCGGAAGCGAGAACGGTCAAGAGCTTCCTCGGCACAGGCAAGCCCGGACAGGCGGACGGCTCCGCGCCCTCCTTTTATGAGCCCGGCGGTTTGACCGGAGCACTCGGCAAGCTCTACGTCGCAGACACTAACAACCATGCCGTGCGCGTCGTTGACCTGAAGACCAGGCAGGCGACGACGCTCGTCATCAAGGGCTTGCAGCCGCCGCCGGCCGCGTCCTCGACGACGGGCGCAGACACGAGCGACGCTGCCTTTCCGAATGCGGAAGAGATCAGGCTTGCGCCGCAGCGTCTCACGGTCACGGACGCGGGCGCGCTCCTCGTCGAGGTGGCGCTGCCCCGTGGTTATCACCTCAACCCGTCGGCCCCGCAACGTTACCGCGTAGCGATCACAAACGGGACGGAGCACCTCGCCCTCGCAGGCGATTCGCCGTCGGTGGCCGCCCGCGTCGTCAAGGATTTACAACTGCCTCTGCGCATTCCGCTGCGCGCCCTGTCGGTGGGCACGGCCGAGCTGCGCGCACAGCTCACGCTCTTCTATTGCCGCGAAGATAACACCGGCACTTGCCAGATCAAGACGCTCATCTGGCGCGCGCCCGTCGAAATCACAGCCGACACCCAGTCGCCACGCGAGATCAAAGCGCAGGCCAGCGTGGAGTGAAAACAATGCAGAAGGCGGAATGATGGATGAATGAAAGAGAAGCTGTTTGAGCTTTTCCTTCATCATTCCGCCTTGCGGCCTTCTGCATTGCCTTCGCTTACTGTTTTTCTTCTCTCAGTGTAGAATCGCTTCTCAGGTTTTTTCCGTGAGCGAATCGAGTGATAGAGCCTATCCCGGACGCCCGAACGTGTGTCGCAATTGCGGCGCACTGGTCGGCGCAGGCGAGCAAGTGTGCGCGCAGTGCGGTGCGCCGCTGGCTGCCACGGCTGCGGGCGCAGACACTTACGGGTCACGCCATGACCGTGACGCGATGCGCTTTGCCAGGGCCGTCCTGACGCGGCCCGCCACCTTCACCTTCATCTTTATCATCGCCAACGTCTTCCTTTATCTTCTGACGTGGCTGGCGGCGGGCGGCGCAAGCGACGACCTGAGATTCAACGCCGTCCTGATCGCCTACGGCGCAAAGGTCAACTACCTCATACAGCAGGGGCAGTGGTGGCGCTTCGTGACGCCGGTCTTTCTGCACGGCGGCTTTCCCCACCTGTTGATGAACATGTACGGGCTCTGGATTCTCGGCCCTTATGTCGAGCGCCTCTACGGCTCTGCGAAGTTCGTCGTCTTCTGGGTCTTGACGGGAGTGGCGGGCGTCGTCGCCAGTTACCTGACCGTGAGGCCGGAGCTACATGCCGGTGGGCCCATCGGCCGCTTTCTCTTCAAGGCCGAGGACGCGGCGTCGGTCGGAGCATCGGGCGCGCTCTTCGGATTGATCGGCGTGCTCTTTGTGTTCGGCATCAAGTTCCGGCACGAGCTGCCCGACGGCTTCAAGCGCGCCTTCGGCACGGGGATGCTGCCGACCATCCTGCTCAACATCTTCATCGGCTACGTCTTCCCGTTCATAGACAACGCGGCGCACATGGGCGGCCTGGTGGCTGGCGCGCTGCTCGCGCTCTTCGTCGGCTACAAGCGGCCGCACGAGCGCGCAGGCGTAGCCGTCTTCTGGCACATCCTGCAAGCGGGCGCGCTCCTTCTGGTCGTCGTCAGCTTCTTTATGGTCTGGCGCACCTACACTGGGCCGCCGCTCGATTTGGGTAGCGTCGCCATGCCGCAGCTTGTGCCGGGAACGGGCGCGAACGATTTCGCCGCCAACCTCAACGCCGTCAACGCCGCGCAGACAGCTTTCGTCAAGGCTGTGAACGACGGAGACTCAGGCGACGTGGAGCGCGCCATCGAGGGCTTAGACAGCGCGCCCCGCCTGGATGACGAGACGGAGGCGCTCAGAAACGAGCTGAAGTCTCTGCTGGTGCGCGTCAAAGAGTTCAACGCCAGGGCCCAGCCCGAGCGGCCCACACGCCAGCAGCGGACGGCGCGCGCCGAGGAGCAGAAGAAGCTGACCGTGGATTTCGTCGCCTGGCAGAAAAAGTATGAGACGTGGGCCGAGACCACGAGTAAGAAATATGGCGCGCGGCTCAAAGAGGTCGCGCCCGCTAACGACAACAACAACTCATCCAACGACAATTCATCAAAGGGAAAATAGCTCGGCTCTTAAAAACAAGATAGCAGGAGATAAGCGAGATGGAGATTAAAAAAGTCGGCGTGCTCGGCTGCGGCCTGATGGGTTCAGGCATTGCGCAGACCGCTGCGGCCGCAGGATTTCAGACCGTCGTGCGTGAAGTATCGGACGAGCTGATCGAGAAGGGTTTCGCCGGGATAGAAAAATCGCTCGCCCGCTTCGCCGAGAAGGGCACGATCACCACAGACCAGCAGCGAGAGACGCGCGCGCGTCTTTCCGGGACGACCTCTTTCGCAGACCTCGCCGATTGCGACATCATCATCGAAGCGATCATCGAGAACCTGGACGCCAAGCGCGACACCTACCGCCAACTGGACGAGATTTGCAAGCCGGAGACCGTCTTCGCCTCCAACACCTCTTCGATCTCGATCACGGAGATGATGACGGCGACGCGTGCGGAGCGCCAAGCGCGCTTCATCGGCATGCATTTCTTCAACCCCGTGCCGATCATGAAGCTGGTCGAGGTCGTCCGCACCATCCTCACGGACGAGAGCGTTTATGAACAGGCCATAGAGTTCGGCAAACGGCTCGGGAAAGTGCCTGTCAGGGCTGGCGACAAGACGGGCTTTATAGTCAATCGCCTGCTCGTCCCCTACATGCTCGACGCGATACGGGCGCTCGAAGAGGGCGTCGGCTCAATCGTGGACATTGACAACGCCATGAAGCTCGGCTGCGGCTACCCGATGGGCCCGTTCACGCTGGGCGACTTCGTCGGCCTCGACACCACTTACTACATCGCCGAGATCATGTTCAACGAGTTCCGCGAGAAGCGGTTCGCGCCGCCGCCCCTCTTGAAGCGCATGGTGCTCGCCGGTCTCTACGGCCGCAAGACGGGTCGCGGCTTCTACGACTACACCACAGACCCCAAGAACCCGACGCCGATGAACCTGTTCTAAAGAGAGTGACGGGTGACGAGTAAAGACAGGGTTTTAACTCGTCACTCGTCACTGTTTTCTGATGGTTGATTTTGAGTTGAGCGATGGTGTGACGTTCATCAGGGTCAAGCGGCCCGAGGGGATAGATGCCGGGTCGAGCGTTGTCCTCGACGGGCTAGACGAAGCGTTCGTGCGCGTCTCGCGTGAGGTGGATGTGCGCGCTTGCGTCCTGTTGGGGGCGGATAAGTACGAGTCGTCCGCGGTGGATGAAGGCGGGGCGCTGGAAGAGGCTGTGCGCTGCCAGGAGGTTTGTGACCGGATAGAGCGTTGTCCCGTGCCTGTGATCGCCGCAGTGGAGGGCCCGGCCGCAGGGTGCGGCTGCGAACTGGCGCTCGCCTGTCATCTGCGCATAGCTTCGACGCGAGCGCACTTCGGAAGCACCGAGCGCCTCGCGCGCTTGTTGGGACGCGAGCGGGCGCACGCGATACGGACGGCAGGCGCGGTCATCTCGGCGGAGGAGGCGCTCGGGGCCGGGCTGGTCTGCCGCCTCGCCGCGCCCGACCAACTCTTAGCGGAGGCACACTCCCTCGCGCGCACCATAGCGGGGCTCGCGCCCTTAGCCATACGCGCCTGCCTTGAAGCCGTGACGCGCGGCTTCGAGCTGCCGCTCGAAGAAGGGCTCGACCTCGAAGCGAAACTCTTCAGCGGGCTCTTCTCCACGGAGGATGTGCGCGAAGGCACACGCGCCTTTATGGAGAAACGCGCGCCCGTCTTCAAAGGAAAGTGATTTCAATTTGCGCCGCCGCCGGAGCATGTTAGAATCGCGCTCAAGGAGGTAATACAGATGAGCGACGATCTCACCCAAAGGCTGCCATCCTCACAAGACGGCATGCTCGCTCAGATTCTCACCACGGTTCAGAATCTCAGCGTCAAGATAGAAAACATAGATCAGCGGCTAGGAAGCCTGGAACAGAGGTTCACGCGTCTGGAACAGAAGGTCGATGGTCTGGAACGCCGATTCGATAGCCTTGAGCAGAAGGTTGGAAGTCTTGAGCAGCGCATCGGCGTCCTGGAACAAAAGGTCGAAGAGCGTTTATACGACACTCGTCCGATCTGGGAGAAGGTGCAGGCCGACATCGCCACGTTGCAGGAAGGGCAACGGAGCTTGCAGGAAGGGCAGCTAATTCTGCAAGAAGGTCAGGAGGCTCTGCGCAAAGATGTCCGCGAGGCAAATACGCACTGGCGCGATATGAACCGCAGGCTCAGCCTCTTCAACGATACTCTGGCTGAGATGCAGACTGACTATCGTGACATTTACGACCGCGTGCGCGGGCTAGAGAAACAGAGTTCCTGACGGCTCACGAAAGCTCATCGAAAATTTGGGAGCGCCGGGCGCTGTGATGAGCGGTTGAGTTCTGCCCGCAGGAAAACTCGCCACTCATCACTTGTCACTCGCCACTGCCTTCACTATACTTCGGCAAGTGCTTTCACTTTTCATTGATCGGAGTCGTCTTTCGGAAAACTCTTGCAGCCCCGCACGCATCAAGGACACTTGAAGGCTGAAGGCTTTCGCTTCGCGCTCGTCGCCAGTCGGTGGAACGATTTTCTGACTGCGCGGCTGATCGAAGGCGCGTGTGATGCCCTGGAGCGTCTCGGCGCGGACGAAGGGCTGGTGGCGCTCTTCAGAGTGCCGGGCTCTTTCGAGATTCCGCTTTTGGCGCGCAAGCTGGCGGCGACGGGCAACTACGACGCTGTGGTCTGCCTGGGGACGATCATTCGCGGGCAGACGCCGCACTTTGAATACATCGCCGGCGAGGTCACGAAGGGGATTGCGCAGGCGGGGATGGAGACGGGCGTCCCCGTCGTTTACGGTATCGTCACGGCCGACACCTTAGAGCAGGCGATTGACAGAGCCGGGGTGAAAGCAGGCAACAAGGGGTTCGAGGCCGCGATGTCGGCCGTCGAGTTGGTAAATCTTTACAAGACGGTGACGAGCGATAAGTGACGAGTGAGCGAGCCTTAGATGCTTTGCCTCACCACTTATCACTCATCACTTAGCACTGGTGTTATATGGGGTCTAGACGTAAGGCGCGTGAGTGCGCCTTGCAAATGCTCTTTGCGGCTGATATTTCCGAGGCCCGTGCGGACGAGCTGGTGCGCTTGTATTGGGCCGAGCTGAGCGACGAGGAGACGGAACCGGCGGCGCGCGATTTTGCTACGCGGCTGGCCGTCGGCACGCTCGCGCACCTCGCGGAGCTGGACGAGCGCATCAAATCGCGCGCCGAGCACTGGCGTATCTCGCGCATGGCCGTCGTGGATCGCAACATTCTGCGCCTGGCCGTCTACGAGTTCCTGCACGAGCCGACGCCGCGCACCGTCGCCATCAACGAGGCGCTGGAAATAGCCCGTCGCTTCTCGACCTACGAGGCGACCCAATTCATCAACGGCATCCTGGATGCCATCAAGCGCGACCTGGATGAGCAGCACCCGCAGCAGAACGTCTCGACCGACGAGGACTCGGAAGAGCGAGAGGACGACGATCCGCATACCATTTCTGCCTGATGATTCCCGCCACAGAAAGGTCTTTAAGATTTGACCGGAGGCCGGCCTTGAAGCGCCTCGCGCTGGCCGTTGCGCTCGCCGCGCTCTTCTTAAACGGCCTCTCGCTGCGGGGCCAGCAGCAGCAGTCTTCTCCTCCGCTGGTGCAGCCCGTGGCTGCGACTACGCCGCGCGCTTATCCGAAAGAGATACGCGGCTACAAGCTGGCGCGCGCCAAAGTCGAGATTAAGAAGTCCAAGGATGGGCCGGGGCAGGCGGGCACAGACGCCGACGCCCTCATTCAATTCGGAGAGCCGCGCATAGCCGGCATGACGCCCCTCGGCATCACCCTGGAAGTGCCCGTCACGGTCGCCGCCGTCAAGCAGGGCGGGCGCGTAGACTTTCTCTCTTTCGAGGACATGGTAGTCAACGGCACGCCTGTCACAATCGAAGACTACATGCGCTCCTTCAAGCTGCCGAATAAAAGCCCCGTGCTACTGCCTGAGCCCGTGCGCGTCTTCATCAGCACGCCGCGCGCACTCTTGGGCGCGCTGGGCGAGTGGAACAGCTCTAAGGAGGTCTGGCCCGTGACGGGCCGCGTCTACGTCTTCGGCCATTTCAAGAAATTCCTCGGCTTCACCTTCAAGCGCGTCGTCCCCGTAGAGCTGAACGCCACGCTGCCCAATCCGCTCAAGAATAAGCAGACCGAGCCCTCAGACCCGGCCATCAAGCAGGAAGCCCCGGCTACGACTCCCTAAAGCCGCTGCACTCAGATCTCTCTCGGAGCGCCTCCGTCCGAGCCCTTTTTGATTCTGTCTGAACAGTTTTTCACTCTGCCGGAGCCGTCTCTGCGCCTGTCTGAGCCTCCGCACACTCTGTTCAAGCAGTCTTTGCCGCCGTTTGAGGAAGCTTTGCGCCTGTATTTGTCATCTTTGCCGCTGTCTGAAGGGCCTCTGCGCGTGTATGAGCGAGCTTTGCGCCTGTATGAAGAGGGTTTGCGCGTGTATGAAGAGAGTTTGCGGCTGTATGAAGAGGCTCTGTTTCAGTCTAAAGCCTTATTTCTCATGCTTTTGCCATAAATCCGCCGGTTTTTCCGCGAAAAGGCGCGCGATCAGAGCGTGGGGCGACGTTTGTGCCAGGCGGTCGCCTGCTGGTACTTGTCTGCGATCTCTACGAGGGCGGTTTCGCTCCACGCCGGGCCGACGAATTGGATGCCGGTCGGAAGATTGTGCTCGCCGAAACCGTTGGGGACGGAGATGGCTGGCACGCCGACGAGGTTGCTGGCGGCGATGGGAGAGGAGGCTAAGACATCCGGGTACGCCTGGTCGAACGTTTTATTTACGGGATAAGCGACGGTCGAGCGCGAGGGGGCGACGAGCATCGTGTACTTTGTGAAGAGCTGGGCCCAGGCCCTTCGCATCGGAGCGCGCAGGCGCATCGCGTGCAGGTAATCCACGGCCGTGACTAACGACGCAGAGTAGCCGCCCACCCGCCCCGTTGGCGAGGCCAGCTCTTTGACGCGCCCCGTTTCGATCAGCTCGCGAAAGGCGCTCGCCCCTTCCGCATCGACAATCGTTCCGACCACTGGCCCATAGGGAAAGTCAGGCAGCTTGACATCCATCTCGACCCTCGCAAAGCCTTTGAGCACTTCGAGCGAGCGCAGGAAATTCTCGCGCACCGAGGTTTGCGCCTTCTCGTAAGAATCTTTGAGGACGGCCAGCACCGGGCGCTGGCTGCCGCGCCTGCCGCCGCGTCCTCGCCCTGCTGTCTCGCGCGCTGCTGGTCTATCTTTGGATGTCGGGTCGAGCGGGTCGCGCCCGGCGATGGCGTCGAAGACCAGCCCGCAGTCCGAAGCCGTGCGGCACATGGGCCCAAGCTTGTCCAGCGTCCACGCGAGCGCCATCGCGCCGTGGCGCGAGACAGCGCCGTAAGTGGGCCGCAGTCCCGACACGCCGCAGAAGGCCGCTGGCGTAATGATCGAGCCGGAAGTCTCCGAGCCGATGCTGAAACCGACGAGCGCGGCCGCCGTCGCAGCGCCCGGCCCAGAGGAGGAGCCGCCGCTCCAAAACTCCTTATTCCACGGCGTCCGGCAAGCGCCCGTCCAGGAAGCGTGCGCCTCGTTGTAGCCCATGCCACCCGCCAGCTCGATCATCGCCAGCTTCGATATAAGTATTGCTCCGGCCTCGCGCAGGCGGCGCACGATGGTCGCGTCCTCTTTGAACTGCTGCTCGCGGTAGGGCGCAGCGCCCCAGGTCGTGCGCGCCTCTTTGGTCGCCAGCAAATCTTTCGCGCCGTACGGAATGCCGTGCAGCGGGCCACGGTAGCGCCCGCGCCCTATTTCGCGCTCGGCCTCTCGCGCCTCCTTCATCGCCGGGTCGCGCATCACGGCCGCCACCGCGCCGAGCGCCCCGCCCAAAGTTTCGAGCCGCTCAAGATAAGCCTTCGTCAGCTCGACCGGCGACAGACGGCGCGCGCGCACCTCCCCGGCCAACTCCGTGATGGATGAGAAAAGTGTGTCGTCAGAGATCATAAGCGAAAGCTGGATGCCTTGAATCAAGCGATGAAAGTAAAGTCCGGCTCGTCTGCGTTATCGAGCTTCGCGGCGCGCAGGCGATCAGCTATGCGGACGTTGCCTTCGAGGTCTTTTCTGATCTGCTCAAGCTGTTCCGGCGTGAACTGCTCGCCGAAGCGGGCACGCACCACCTGCGCGTAGGCTTCCGCGACGGGCGAAGGTTTCGGCGGCTGTTGCGGCGAAGGGCTCGGATTGGGTGGGGCCACAGCCTCCGTGGGCTTTCCGGCGGGAGGCGTCTGTGCTTTCGTCATCAAGACGGCGAGCGGCGCTGTCGCAATGGCCGTCGCCACGCTCTTCGTGAACCTGCGCCGCGAAGCCTGTCCCTGTTCGTCTGCTTGTCCGCGAGTTCTCATGATTTTATCCTTCGATACTTATACGCTACTTATACTCTACTTATACGACGGGCGCGCGATAAAACGAAAGCGCCGGTCAAAAGCTTTTCCCCGCGCGCTCTCATCCTCCGGCGGAGTACCTGAGCTGGACGACTTTCGCTCTGCCGAAACGGTAGACCGTGACGACGAAGAGCTTGTCGTATTCCGCATCGCTGATCGGCTGAACCTGGCCGCCACGGAGCTTTTCGATGATGACGGGCACGGTGTTGCTGTGGCCTGCGACCAGCACCGTCTCGCCGCGATGGTTCGCGAGGATGTCTTTGACCAAAGCGTCTGCGTCTCCGGCGTTGATGGGCGTGACGGGAATGCTGAGCTGAGCCGCGAGGGGCGCGACCGTCTGCTGCGTGCGCGCGAATTCGGTCGCGTAAAGCGCCTTCACGTTTGCGCCTTCAAGGATGTGTGCAAGGGCCTGCGCGCGCTTGCGGCCAGCGTCGCTCAGTTCGGGGTTGTCGGGCGGCGTCGCGCCCTTCTCGGCGTGGCGCACCAGCACGACGGTCGTCACGGGAGAGTAAAGGGAGAGGTAAGCAACCACCAGGGCCGCCGCCAGCAGCAGCGCCGAAAGATACAAGGGCCACAGCCTGAGCCAGGCACGCCGGTTAGCCATCTCTGTCTATCTCTTCTCCGTGAAAAATAGTCGCTGAGAGCTGTGACCGAGCCGTGATTATACGGCCTCGCGGCGCGACCGGCCACCCCGGCCACTTGCCGGATGCAATAGAAAGCGTAAGATGATAGGCTATTACTTTCAATCAAAACAGGACATGGCCGAGAGACTCGCCCGTCGCTTTCGCGCGCATGCACGAGTCGCGGCTTTCGGCCTTTCCGGTCAAGAGGTGATAAAGCCGTGAGCGAACGTCAAACCAACATAGACCTCTCGCAGTTGATCGCGGAAAACTTTGGGGCCAACGCCACCTACGTCGAAGGCTTGCTCAGCCGCTTTCGCCGCGACCCTTCCCTGGTGGACGAGTCCTGGCGCGCCTACTTCGCGGAGCTGCTCGGCCACGAAGGCGGGGCCGCCGCTTCTTCAGCTTCCGCCGCCCGCGCGACGGAAGCGCAGGATAACGGGCGCGCTGCTGCTGCTCCGGCTGCTGTCGGCAAGGGCGCGGACGCGTCGGCGGCCGAAACGCCTGCGCCTGCCACTCAAGCTGCGCCTGCCGCCGCAGGCAGCACTGCCGCAGCACCCGCGACCGAGCGCAAGGCAGCGCCCGCCGAGACCCGGAAGGCCGCCGCCACGGAGGTTGAGGCCACGCCCATTCGCGGCGGCGCGCTCAAGATCGTCGAGAACATGGAGGCGAGCCTCTCCGTCCCGACCGCCACATCGCAGCGTCGCGTGCCCGTCAAAGTCCTGGACGAGAACCGCCGCATCATCAACGAGTATCTGCAAGAGCACGGCCGCACGGGCAAGGCTTCTTACACGCACCTGGTCGCCTGGGCCATCATCCGCGCGCTCGCGGAGTTCCCGCAGCTCAACGACGGCTTCGAGATGGCGGACGGCCAGCCCGTGCGCCTCAAGCGCGAGAGCATCAACCTCGGTCTCGCCATAGACCTCGCCAAGAAGGATGGCTCGCGCACGCTGCTTGTGCCCAACGTCAAGGGCGCAAACCAGATGACGTTCGCAGAGTTCCTGAGCGCCTACGACGACGTGGTGAAACGCGCGCGCACGGGTAAGCTCGGCGTGCCGGACTTTCAGGGCACGACCGTCTCTTTGACCAATCCCGGAACTATCGGCACGGTGGCCTCCATGCCGCGCTTGATGGCCGGGCAGAGCTTGATCGTCGCCACCGGCGCGATTGAGTATCCGGCCGAATATCAGGCGATGGCCCCGGAGGCCCTCTCGCAGCTCGGCATCAGCAAGGCCATGACCATCAGCAGCACTTACGATCACCGCGTCATACAGGGCGCGGAGTCGGGCGCTTTTCTGGCGCGCGTACACGAGCTGCTCCTGGGCCAACACGACTTCTACGACGAGATATTCCGCGACCTGGATATTGCTTATCCGCCGATGCGCTGGTCTATTGACCGCAACCCGGCGCTTTTGGGCGGCGATCATGCGCGCTCTCAGGTCATCAAGCAGGCGCGCGTCCTGGAACTCATCAACGCCTATCGCGTGCGCGGCCACCTGATGGCAGACATAGACCCCTTGCACGCCATGCCCCTGCTGTATCATCCGGAGCTGGACATGGAGAGTTACGGGCTGACGATCTGGGATTTGGATCGCGTCTTTATCACGGGCGGCCTGGCGGGCAAAGAGAGCGCCACGCTGCGCGAGATTCTGGACATCCTGCACCGCGCCTACTGCGGCAAGGTCGGCATAGAGTACCGCCACATCCAGAGCAAGGAGCAGAAACTCTGGATCAGAGACGCCATTCGCTGGCAGTTCGTCGAGCCCCAGCCCATCCCCGCCGAAGTCAAGAAACAGCTCTTGTGGAAGCTCATCTGCGCCGAGCAGTTCGAGCGTTTCCTGCACACGAAATATTTGGGCCAGAAGAGATTCTCCATCGAAGGGATGGAAACGATCATTCCGCTTCTCGATCAACTGATCGAAGGCGCGGGCGAGCGCGGCGTCGAAGACATCACGATGGGGATGGCCCATCGCGGCCGCTTGAACGTCTTGACCAACATCATCGGCGAGTTCATGGCCGAGCGCATCTTCACCTCCTTCGAGGGCTCTGTGCATCCGAACTTCCCCGCAGACGAAGGCGACGTGAAGTATCACCAGGGCGCTATGAGCGAGCGCGAGACCAAGAGCGGGCGCAAAGTACGACTCACGCTTTCGCCCAATCCGAGCCACCTCGAATTCGTTGACCCCGTCGTCGAAGGCATGGTCAGGGCCAAGCAGGACGCGCGCGACGCGCCGCGCGAAGAGACGATTGATCGCGTGCTGCCTGTACTCCTGCACGGCGACGCGGCCTTCGCCGGGCAGGGCATAGTGATGGAGACCCTGAACCTGGCGGAGCTTCACGGCTACCGCACAGGCGGAACCATTCATATCATCATCAACAACCAGATAGGCTTCACCACTTCGCCTGAGAAGGGACGCTCGACCATCTACTCGACGGACGTGGCGCGGATGACGCAACTGCCCATCTTCCACATCAACGGCGACGACCCCGAGGCGGCCTACCGCGTGCTTCAAATCGCTCTAGATTATCGCCAGGAGTTCAACAAGGACGTGGTGCTCGACGTGGTGGGCTTCCGCCGCCTCGGACATAACGAGGGCGACGAGCCGAGCTACACGCAGCCTTTGATGTACGCGCGCGTCAAGGCGCATCCGGGCGTGCGGGCCAAGTACGCCGACCGTCTCATACGCGAAGGCGTCTTGACGGAAGAGGAGGTCAACGGGCTCATCAAACAGCGCGTTGAAAGTTACGAGGCGACGCTTGAGCGCGCCAAGCAGATCGTCGCGCAGAAAGCCCCCGTCACGCAGTTGCCGCCGCCCGTCAAGGAAGAGGACGGCTCCGTCGTGTTGGAGACGGGCCTGGACGCCGAGCTGGTGCGCTCCATCGCTCATAAAATCTCCGTCGTGCCCGAAGGATTCCATATCAATCCGAAGATGGTCGGCCAACTCGCGCGGCGGGCCAAGATGGGCGAAGGCGCTGCGCCTCTGGACTGGGCTTTTGCCGAGGCCATAGCCTTCGGCTCGCTGGTGCTGGAAGGCAAGCGCGTGCGCCTGAGCGGCCAGGACTCGGGTCGCGGAACCTTCAGCCAGCGCCACGCCGTCATGTACGACACGCAGACCGGCGAGCCCTGGACGCCGCTCTCTCAACTGCGAAGCGAGGTGAACGCGCACGCCGTCTTCGAGGTCTTCGATAGCTCCCTGTCAGAGCAGGGCGTGCTCGGGTTCGAGTACGGCTACTCCGTCATAGAGCAGGAGGGCCTGGTGATGTGGGAGGCGCAGTTCGGGGATTTCGCCAACGGCGCGCAGGTCATCATAGACCAGTACATCGCCGCCTCGGAAGATAAGTGGCAACAGAAATCTCGTCTCACGATGCTCCTGCCGCATGGCTACGAGGGGCAGGGGCCGGAGCATTCGAGCGCACGCCTTGAGCGTTACCTGGATCTCTGCGCCGAGAACAATCTACAGGTCTGTTACCCGACCACGCCCGCGCAGTACTTTCATCTCCTGCGCCGCCAGGTCAAACAGGAGACCCGTCGCCCGCTCGTCATCATGACGCCAAAGAGCCTGCTCAGGCTCCCGGCCGCGACCTCAAGCGTTGAGGAGCTGACGACGGGCGGCTTTCGTCCCGTCATAGACGATGCGCAGCTCACGGGCTCGCGCGAGAACGTGCGGCGCATAGTGCTCTGTAGCGGCAAGGTCTATTACGACCTTAACGCCGGGCGTAAGAAGTCCGGCGACGAGCATGTGGCGATTGTGCGACTCGAACAGTTCTACCCGTTTCCCGAATCCGCTTTGCGAGAGATTTTCAGCTCCTACCCGAACGCCACGCAGCTTGTGTGGGCCCAGGAAGAGCCCCGTAACATGGGCGGCTGGACGTTCGTCGAGCCGCGCCTGATGAACCTGCTGCCGGGTTGCGCCCGTCCCTACTACGTCGGGCGCGCCGCCTCGGCCAGCCCCTCGACCGGCTCTTACACCATACACGAGCTTGAACAGCGACACCTCGTCGATCAAGCCCTGACGGAATCGGACGCGGCCTTCATCTCCGGCGCAAGCACTAAGGAGAACGCCGCGCCCGCTTCGTCCTGAGAGAGTCGCCGCAGCCGTCCTGTCTCTCGGCAAAATCGCGCGAGCGAAGGCGTCAATCTCATCCATGATGGCGGAGCAATTAAGCTCCGCCATCATGGATGAGATTGTCTCTTTGCGACCGTCTTTATATGAGAAGAATCAACAGGCTCTTCATCTGTGCCAGCATGACAGTCATGCTGCTGGCCGCTGTGGTTCGGGCGCAGGACGACGAGGCGGCTGCTGCTTCTGCTCTCGGCGGCGAGTCGGCGGAGCTTTGCGTGAATGCGCCGCTCGCGGGAGCCTCTCAGGTCTTCGTCGTCGTCAGGGAAAATGACGATGTTCAACTGGTCGGGACGAAGGGGCGCGCAGTTGTTTGGAAGAAGAGCTTTCCGCTGCGCGAGGATGTCAACAAGGCCAAGACCTACGTCGAGTGCAAAGGGCGCACGGTAGAGCTTCATTCGCAGTTGCCTTTCTCGGCCGCCGAGGTCATTCAAACTTTTTCGTGGGACGGCCGCAGGCTCACCTACAGGCGCACGCGACACGAAGACCCTTCGGCAGAGGTTATAGAAAGGATGATCCGCGCGGCGGAAGAGGGAGGCACAAAGGCTCTCTCTCGCTTCCTGAGCAACGATCCGGCCGAAGGCGAAGTCTATGTCATGTACCCTTACGCCTACATTGACAGCGAGCTGTTCGCCCGAGCCATCAAGCGCGGGCACACGGCCGCCACGCGCCTCTTCAAGCTCGGGCGCTCGCGCGATGCAGCCCTGCGCCTCTCATTAATGTTCGACGTAACGGTTCAGCTCAACCGCATAGTGAGCGCCGACGAGCCTCTGCGGAAAAGGCCCGACGCGTGGATACAGGCATGGAAAGAACGTGAGCTGAGCGCGGGCGACTATGTTTATGCGCTCAACGATTACGGCTACTTCCTGCAACAGTCGGGAGAGAACCAGGAGGCCGTCAACGTCTTCTCGGCCGTCCTCGCAGCCGAGCCCGCGCGTGCCGTCGCCCACCTTAACCTAGCGGATTCGCTCTGGGCCCTGAACAGAAAAGCGGAAGCCAGGTCGCATTACAAGACTTATCAACAGTTGATGGCCGCCGCCAAAAGAGGAGCCGAAATCCCCGCGCGCGTCGCCGAACGTTTGAGTTGAGATCTTTGCGTTGATGCCTTCTCGCGTAAACCCGCCGAATGCATGTATAATCCCTGGGCGGCGGGCCAAAGGCGCTTCCGCCGCCATCGCCGCTCTCATCCCTGATGCACTTTTCAAGGTCGCTACCCGTCAGGATCAACAGAGTAGTCCGGAGACTTCATAGCATGTTTGTTCGTCAATCGCTGACCGTTATTTCTGTCCTCTTATCTATAGTCGCTCTTCTGATCCCCCTGGGCTGCACCAGCAGCAAAGCCCAGCCGGAGCGCGTCTATTCGGCCGCGCCCGCGCCCGTCGTGCAGGTCTCACCCGCGCCGCCCGCCGCCGCTCGTAGCATCTCCATCGCAGCCGTCGGCGACATCATGCTCGGGTCAACCTACCCGGACGCAAGCTCGCTTCCGCCCGAAGACGGCGCGACGCTGCTCAAGGAAGTGACGCCGATTCTCTCGGCCGCAGACCTTGCCTTCGGAAACCTCGAAGGGCCGATGCTCGAAGGCGGCACGACGGCCAAGTGCGGGCCGCGCTCTACGCGCTGCTTCTCTTTTCGCGTGCCGACGCGCTACGGCAAGCATCTCAAGGACGCAGGCTTCGACATCATGAGCCTGGCAAATAATCACGCCTCGGATTTCGGCTCGGAAGGGCGCGAAAGCTCCAAGCGCGTGCTCGATAGCCTCGGGATTGCTCACGCAGGCGCGGACACCACAGACACAGCCTACCTCAACGTCAAGGGCCGCCGTGTCGCCGTCGTCGCCTTCGCCACCAATAACGTCTCTTATAATCTGAACGATGTCGAAACCGCCAGGAGAGCCGTCGCAAACGCTGCTGCCCGCGCTGACCTGGTGATCGTCTCCTTCCACGGCGGGGCCGAAGGGCCCACTAACCAGCATGTGCCCAATGGGCCCGAAGTCTATCTGGGCGAAGCGCGCGGCGACCTGCGCAAGTTCACTCACGCCGTCATAGACGCGGGCGCGGACATAGTCATCGGCCACGGGCCGCACGTCGTACGCGGCCTGGAACTCTATCGTGACCGGCTGATCGCCTACTCGCTCGGCAACTTCGCCACGTACGGGAAATTCCAGCTCGTTGGGCCCACCAGCCTCTCGCTCATCCTGGAAGTGAGCATCGCACCGAACGGAGAGTTTCTCGGCGGCAAGATTCATCCGGCCTTGCAGACCAAGCCGGGCGGCCCGCGCCTCGATAGGTACCGCACGGTCATCCCCGTCATCCGCCAGCTCTCCCTGGACGACTTCGGCCCGAACGCCCCGCGCATCGCGGACGACGGCACGATCACACCGCCTCAAACCTGAGCAGCAAGGCGGAAGCCTTGAAAGGGCGAGCGCAATGCGCCCCTTTCATGGGCCCGTTCGCTTTGCCGATCAAAGTACTTGACAAATATCGTGCCGGGTGTGATATTGGCGCTCGTGGCGACCATTCATCATCTGCGTCCCGTTCCGGATAGTAAGGAGCAGCCGCCGGCTTTGCATGAGCGGGCGATGGACAACCTGCGCTTCATACGCGAGACGATGGAGCGCGCCTCTGCTTTTACGGCCGTGTCGGGGTGGGCCCAGGTCGCCACGGGGGCGACGGCGATTGTGGCGAGCCTGCTGGCGGCAAGACAAAGAAGCGCGCTGTCCTGGCTCGCCGTCTGGTTCACGGAAGCATTGCTGTCGCTCATCATCTCGGGCTGGGCCATGCGTCGCAAAGCTCATGCTTTAGAGACGCCGCTGCTTTCAGCGCCGGGCCGGAAAGTGGTTATGGGCCTGGCCCCGCCGCTCTTCGCCGGAGCTTTGCTGACGGTTCCGCTCTACAGGGCGCATCTGACGGACGCCATTCCGGGGATGTGGCTCCTGCTCTACGGGACTGGGATCGTCACGGGCGGGGCCTTCTCAGTCAGAATAGTTCCGGTGATGGGGCTCTGTTTTATGCTGTTCGGGGCGCTGGCCCTTTTCAGTCCGGCGTCCTGGGCCAACTACTGGATGGCCGCCGGGTTCGGCGTTCTGCACATCGTCTTCGGCATCATTATCGCGAGGAGGCATGGTGGCTAAACAAAACGCGCTGAGAAAACAGGATCAGCAGAAGAAACGAGGAGAGGCGCGCCTCCTGAGGGGCGTGCAGGCACGGGAAGAAGAGGCGGGGCCGCCGGCCTTTGACCGGCTCATTCACGAGCGGCTGCGCCTCGGGATAGTGAGCGCGCTGGCCGTCAACGACTCGCTCACGTTCATAGACCTGAAGGAGCTGTTGAAGACCACGGACGGGAATTTGAGCGTCCACGCCCGCAAGCTTGAGGAGGCAGAGTACATCACCTGCACCAAGTCTTTCGAGGGGCGCATGCCCAAGACAGAGTATCGCTTGACGGCTGCGGGGCGTCGCGCGCTCGAACGCTACCTGGATCACATGGAGGCTCTGATTCAGACTATGCGCGCGCGCTGAAGGGCTGCGCGCTTTTTTTGCCCGGCTGCTTTGCAATGCAAATCGCTTTAAGACTCCTCGTCTCGCAAGCGCCGAGGGAGAGGTGCAATCATGAATGAAAGAACGAAGAAGGGGCTCGATTGTTTGGAGGCGGCGGTGGTGCTGGGGCTGCTGGCAGACCTGCTCTTGCGTGCCGTGCCGTGGGGCATAAACGTCCTGCTGTGGGCAGGCGCTCTGGCGGCTGCCGTCGTCGCTTTGAGAGCGCGCTGGCGCAGGAGCAGTAGCAGCAGCGGCGACGCTGGCCCATTCTTCAAAGAAGAGGGGCGGTGGCTCGTCTTGTCTGTGCTCTTCTTCGCGGCTGCTTTCGCCTGGCGAGATTCGATGACTTTGAAGTCGCTCGATTTCCTGGCGCTGCTCCTGGCGCTCTCCCTGCTGTCCTGGCGCGCGGGCGCGAAGAGGATACGCCTGGCGGGCCTGTTGGACTACGTCCTCGGAGTCGGGTTTGCCGCGGTCAACGCGCTCTTCGGTTTCTTTCCCCTGGTGCTGGTGGACGTGCGCTGGAAAGAGATACCGCGTGGACGCTGGTCGCGGCACGTGCTGGCGGTCGTGCGCGGACTCATCATAGCCGCCCCGCTTCTCTTGGTCTTCGGCCTGCTCTTCATGGCGGCCGACGCAGTCTTCGAGGGCCTGGTCAACAACAGCTTGCATCTGAATGTGAACAACCTGTTCACGCACACATTCATGGTGCTCTTCTTCGTCTGGGTTGTCGGGGGGTACTTGCGCGGCATGATCTTGGGGGAAGAGAGCTGGCTGGTGGCCGAGCACATGCCCGTCATGCCCCTCAACGTGGGCCAGGACGCGCAAGGTGTGACAGGGGCGAGCGGCTATGTTACGGAGGGCGCGGTGTCGCAGGCTTCGCCGGGCGCTGCTGTTGCTGCTCGGCTGCGGATGGGGATTGTCGAGATAGGCGTCGTGCTCGGCCTCTTGAACCTGCTCTTTCTCTCATTCGTCGTCGTGCAGGTGCGCTACTTTTTCGGCGGCGCGGCATGGGTGCAAGCCTCCACGGGCCTGACCTATGCCGAGTACGCGCGGCGCGGATTCTTCGAGCTAGTGACGGTGGCGGCCCTGGTGCTGCCTCTGCTGCTGGCCGCGCACTGGCTGCTGCGCAAAGATAATCCGCTGCACGAGCGAATCTTTCGCGCGCTGGCGGGCTGCAAAATCCTGCTCCTGTTCGTCATCATGGCTTCGGCCGTGGGGCGCATGCGTCTCTACCAGAGCGAGTATGGCCTGACGGAGCTGCGCGTCTATACGACGGCTTTCATGGCTTGGCTGGCGCTGGTCTTCGTCTGGTTCGTGTTGACTGTCCTGCGCGGAGAGCGCGAAAGGTTCATGTACGGCGCGCTCATCACAGCATTTCTGATGACGGCCGCGCTGCACGTCATCAACCCCGATGCGCTGATCGTTCGCACCAACATCGCACAGGCGCGCGCGGGCCGCAGCTTCGATTCGCTCTACGTCTCCAGCCTGAGCGCGGACGCCGTGCCCGCGCTCGTAGAGGCGCTGCCCGCCATGAACCATTACGATCAGTGCATGGTGACGACCGGCTTGCTCAGGCGATACGACGAGTTGGGACGCCAGGACTGGCGATCCTGGAATCGCTCGCGCGCCGTGGCGCTCAAGCTGATAGAGGAGCGCACGCCCGAAATGCGAGCCGTCGCGTGCCCGCAGCTTTACCCGTCTCCGTTCGAGCAGAGCGGCACGGGGCGCGGCTTCGATACAAATGATTAGCTGCCACCGTCACGGCGACGGCTCTAAATTATGTTTGTGCAGGCTGCGAGCGAGCGTATAATCGGGGTCGAAGCTGGCAGAGATGGCATCAGAACAGAGGGGGGCGTGAGATGGCCAAGCTCAAGGACAAGATCAAGACTGCGCTCGACGAGGGCCGCATGCTCATCCTCGGCGCTCAAGTACTGCTGGGCTTTCAGTATCGCTCCTTCTTCGAGCCGGGCTTCGAGAAGCTTCCCCCCTCCTCGCAATATCTGAAGCTGTGCGGGCTCTACCTGATGCTCATCGCCATCGCGCTGATTATGGCGACGGGCTCCTATCACCGCATCGTGCGGGACGGCGAGGATACGCACGACGTTCACAGCTTCACGTCAAACATCCTGGGGCTGGCGCTGATGCCTTTCGCGCTGGCCTTCGGCATAGACCTCTACGTCGCCGTGGGCCAACTGTTCGGGCGCGGGGCGGCCATCGCCGGCGGTCTGATGATGACGCTCGTGGCGCTCTTTTTCTGGTACGGCCTGGAGGCTCTGAGCAAGTCTAAGCGCGAGCCGGAGATCAAGGAGGAGCAGATGAAATCCGAGAAGAAAGAGCGGGAGTCCTCAGAGGGCACGCAGACGAAGGATAAGATCAATCAGGCTTTGACGGAGATCAGGGTCGTGCTGCCGGGCGCGCAGGCTTTGCTCGGGTTCCAGTTCGTCACAACGTTAATGGAAGCCTTCGAGAAACTGCCCCTCTCCTCAAGATACGTGCATCTCTTGAGCCTCGCCTTGATCGCTCTGAGCGTCGTGCTGCTGATGACGCCTGCGGCCTACCATCGCATCGTCGAGAAGGGCGAACAGACAGAGCATTTTCATCGCTTCGCCAGCCGCCTGCTCCTGCTCGCGATGATTCCGCTCGCTTTGGGCATGTCCGGAGACCTCTTCGTCGTCGTTCGCAAGATCACGGAATCGACAGTGGCCGCGGTCGTGAGCGCAATCGTCATGCTCCTTTTCTTCTACGGGCTCTGGTTCGGCTACACGCTCTACCGTCGCAGCCGGCAGGAGGCCGCGCGCTTTGAAAGCGCGGAGCGCCAGGGTCGGCAGTACGCTTCTTGAAGGGTTGGGCCATTCATCTCTTAACGCTTCGGTGAAGGAGAGAAGTGTCAAGACAGCACAGGCGCGATCTGCTGCGCGAGTACCTGGCTTATATACAGGTCGAGAAGGGGCTCTCGCAGAATTCGCTGGAAGCCTACAGGCGAGACCTCGGGCGGCTCACGTCCTGGGCCGAGAAACAGGGAAAGCCCGTGGAGGAGCTGGCGCGCGGCGATTTGAGAAGCTGGATAGCGGAGCTTTCACGCTCGGGCCTGGCTCCTTCGACGGTCTCTCGCGCGGTCAGCGCGGCGCGCGGCCTCTTCCGCTTCCTGATGCTCGACGGCCACATCAAAAGCCATCCGGCCGAAGACCTCTCGACGCCGCAAAAGGGCTCGCACCTGCCCCGCTTCCTCACCGAAGAGGAGATGGATCGCCTGCTGCGCGTGCCCGACATAGAGACGGCCGAGGGCCTGCGCGACCGGGCCATGCTTGAGCTGATGTATGCGACGGGCCTGCGCGTCTCCGAGCTGGTCTCCGTCAAGCTCGCAGACTTAGACCTGGACGCAGGTCTCATCAACTGTCACGGCAAGGGGAGCAAGGAGCGGCGCGTGCCCCTCGGCAAGAGCGCGACGCACTGGCTTGAGCGTTATATAGCTGTGCGCGCGCGCGCAGGAAAGGGGGCGAGCCCGCGCCTGTTCGTCAACAGTGCGGGCGCGGCGCTCACGCGACAGGTGGCCTGGGCCATGATTAAGCGTTACGCCGCACGCTCCGGCCTGAGCAATATCTCGCCGCACACCTTGCGCCACAGCTTCGCCACGCACCTCTTGCAGCGTGGCGCGGACTCGCGCTCCGTGCAAGCCATGCTCGGCCATAGCGACATCTCGACCACACAGATTTACACGCACATCACAGACCGGCACATGCGCGAGACCTACGACCGCTTTCACCCGCGCGCGCGCAGCAATGGCGCTTCCGCCCCCTCGTCCGCCCTTCCCGACGAAGGCGAAGAATAAACGCAATGCCGGGAGGGGGCGGCCGCCGGACTTCTCTATCAATCGCTGCTCGCCAAAGCTCCGGCCCAGGCGCTAAAATCAGAGGGAGCCGCCCGCCCCTAGACGGCTGAAAATTTTGAGAGCCGGAATCTTGAGAAACCAGCTCAAGAGGAGATTTAAGCTTTGATGAAAAAGGTCTTGATCGTATCGCTCGTCGTCGGGGCCGCGCTCTTGATGATGATCCTCGGCCAGCGCAACAACAGTAGACCCGCCAGGCCGACCCGCACGGAAACAGTTGCGACAAGCTCCGCGCCTGCCCGCGTGCCAGCGCATGAGAAAGAGGCTCCGAGCCTGAGCGCGCTGCCGCCGACGCTTCCGCCCGAAAGATTCTTCGGCCAGGCGCGCCTCGCTTATCAGGTGGCGCGCGAGATTCCGCAAACCCTGGCCCAGCTTCCGTGCTATTGCTACTGCGACGAGACGTTCGGGCACAAGAGCCTGCACACCTGTTACGAGAGCGACCACTCGGCCCAGTGCGCGACGTGCGTCAACGAGGCGCTGCTCGCTTATCGCCTGCAAAAAGAGCAGGGGCTCAGCCCGGCGCAGATACGCGAGCGCATCATCGCAGAGTTTTCGCGGCAATAGAATCTAGACACTAACCCTTCATCGAAGAAGCCCGTGGGCCCCCGAGCCTCCGGGCTTTTCTCTTCCCGTAAATCCAGACCGCTTTTACTTACCGCCCGCCCCGTTTGCCACCAGCGCGGCCGCTTCCGCCGAGAGGCTGTCGAGAATATTCTTCAGTTGCTCGAAATCGCCTTGCCGGACGACGTAGTCATCGGGCGCGACCCGCAGCGATTCGCCTTCCGTGCGCGCCAGCCTGTGCGGCGTGACGACGACCACCACCGCCGCCCCGTTCAGCCTTGAGCGTTCCCTCAAGCCGCGCGCAACCACCAGGCTCCTCGCCGGCGGCAGGTCTGTGTCCATCAGGATCACTTCGGGGCGCTCTCTTTTGACTGCTTCGAGCGCCTGAGAGTCGTTGACCGCTTCGATCACTCGATGGCCGCGCTTTTCCAGCAAGAGACCTATGCCTGAGTAAGTCTCTTCGCCGTCCACGATCACCATCACAGTGAGGCCCGCCACAAACGTCCGCCGCCCTTCCCCTCTACAGCCTAAGATAAGGCGGACTGTTCTATGCCAAACCTTGAGGGCATGTCAATGGCTGCTCTGCTATATTGAGAGGGCCGGACGAGCCGAACAGCCAGGTATCAGAGATGAGCACAGCAGCCGACAACGTTTCGCCGCGGGAGATGGCCCACCTGCGGCGCGCAGTCCACCTGGCCCTGGAAGCGGAACGTCGCGGCAATCTGCCCATCGGGGCCGTCATCACGCTCGGCCGGGAAGTGATCGCCGAAGCCGGAAACGCAGTCCTCGTCCCGCACTATCATCCGGGCCGGCACGCCGAGATGGAGGCCATTCGTGGCGTGCCCGTAGAACTCTGGGCCCGCAGCCGCGAGATGACCTGCTACACGACGCTTGAGCCGTGCGTGATGTGTGCCGGGGCGCTGCTGCTGCACGGCGTCGGGCGCGTCGTCTTCGGCACGACCGACACCGAGGGCGGAGCCGGGACGCTCTTCAAGCACTTGCCGGACTATTACAAGGGCGGGGCCGCAGGCGTTCCGGTTTGGATTGGCCCACAGCTACCGGAAGTCTGCGATGCGCTCTACGAGCGAGTCCGCGGGCGCTTCGACGCGCTGCCGTGCGGGAAGAACAATTTTTGAGAGAGGGAAGGAAGGCATCCGGCCTCTCGTTTTGAAACTGATGTTGACACAAATGCTTGTCTCTTTCTAAGATGGCCCATCGCGTTCTGTTTGCTTTCCAGAAGCTTTCTTGACATACAGCAATCAAATTATATCCAGGCGGAAATCGGTTTTACTCTGAGCAACTCACCAGGAGAAGACTATGCGCAGCAGCCTACTTCGCAGCGTCCCGGCGTGGACGAAAACCTATCTCTGTCTGCTGGCCCTGTGGGCGCTCCTGCCCCTGACCGCTGTCGGCCAAACGCAGATCACCACGGGCGTCATCGAGGGCACTGTGACAGACCCGGCGGGCGCTCTGCTCGCGGGGGCGAGCGTCGAAGTCAAAAACGTCGAGACCAATTTCACCAAGACCTTGACGACGGCCGACGACGGGCGCTTCGTCTTCTTACAGCTTCCGCCGGGCCGTTACACGCTGACCGTCTCCAAGCCGGGCTTCACCACGCTTGTGCAGGAGAGCTTTCCCCTGACGGTGGGCCAAGCCATCTCTCTGAACCTGGACATGACCGTGTCCGTCCTGGAGGAGCGCGTTACCGTTGACGCCATCCCGACCATCGACACCGTCAAAACGGAATCGAGCACGACGCTCAACGACAGGTCTATCAACAACCTTCCGGTCTTGGGGCGCAAGTTCGAGGACTTGCTGACCTTAACGCCCGGCGTGAGCATAGTGCAGGGGCCGGACGGCGACGAGATCACCTTCGCCGGGCAGCGCGGCGTCTTCAACAACATCAGCCTCGACGGCGGCGACTACAACAACGGATTCTTCGGCGAGCAGGCCGGAGGCCAGCGCGCAGCCATAGACATCCCGCTCGAAGCCGTGCAGGAATTCCAGGTCGTCGCCACCGGCGCAAGCGCAGAGTTCGGGCGCACGGCCGGCGGCGTCATCAACGTCATCACGAAGTCTGGCACGAACGACCTCCACGGCAATCTCTTTCACTTTCAAAGACTGGAAGCTCTGACTTCAAACACCTCTGACGGTCGCTCGCTCACAGGCTTTCACCGCGAGCAGTTCGGCGGAACCATCGGTGGGCCCATCAAGAGAGACAGAGCCTTCTTCTTCGGCGCGTACGAGCAGATCAGGGAGAATCTGACGCGCGCCAACCTGAGCGAGCAGGTTGGCCCAACGGCCTGTCCCCTTCAGACGCCGACCATTACCGCCAACGAGGCTCTGATCAACGCCAACACGGACTGCCAGCGCCTCGCGCTCCTGAATTTCTTCCGCACGACCCGTGGGCAGGAAGAGGGCCTGCCTGTCGAGCGCCCCATACGCAACTCGGCTTTTCTCTGGAAGACGGACTGGAACGTGACGGGGGCAAACAAGCTGGCCGTCTCTTATAATTTCGACTACTCGAAGAACACCAACCAGACGTTCGACGTGGCGACCTACGGCAACTCCGCCAACGGCATCGAAGGGCCGTCAAAGATTCACGTCCTCAACCTGAACCTCTTCAGCACGGTTTCGCCGACCCGTGTCAACGAAGCGCACTTTACCTATTCGCGCGAATCGCGGCCGCGCTTGGCCGTCGAGTCGAACATCCCGGCCGATACGGCGATGGGATTTGCGACCACCTTCCGCTTCGGTCATCCCTTCTTCCTGGGGCCCAACGTTGACGAGCTGATCTGGCGCACGCAGGCCCGCGACAGCTTCTCCATCGTCACCGGCAACCATACTGTGAAGTTCGGCGGCGAGTGGATTCACACGCGCAACTCGCAAATCTTTCGCGGCTTCTTCCAGGGACGCTACATCTTCGACAGCGTGACTGGATTCCTGCGCTACGCCTCGCCCGCCTCCCTGGGCCCGGGGTTTGGGCCCAACGCGGGCCTCTGTCCGAACGGCACTTTCACGGACATTGTGACCGGCTCTTGCCCGACGGGGAGTCCGGCGACGCCGCTCCTGCTCTTCCTGCAAGGCGCTGGGCCCAATGGGCCCGCGACAGACGCCGCCGGAGCTTCGGACATCAAGAACGAAGACCTCGGCCTCTTCATACAGGACAAGTGGCAGATCAGGCCCAACTTCAACCTGAACTACGGCCTGCGCTGGGAGGCGCAGATTTTTCCCGACGTGGTGGTCGCTCCGGAGCAGACGGCCTACGGGATGTTTCTGAACGATCCGCGCTTTCCTTCCGACGGCACGCTCCATAGCCAGAAGAAGATGTTCCAGCCGCGCGTAGGCTTCGCCTGGGACATCTCGAAGCGGGGCAAGTCGGTGTTGCGCGGAAGCTACGGTATTTACAACGCGCGGCAGAACATGCTCTCGCAGGTCGGCTCGATCACGACCAACGGCGTGCAGCAGCAGACCATCGCCGGAGGGCTCTTCGCCAATCCGACGATCAGGCCCGTGTGGCCGGGCCTGGTGACGCCCACGGCGAGCAGTTGCGGCACGAATCCTTTTCCCTGTTTCTCGGGCGTCAGGGTCTTCAGCCGCGACTACGCCAACCCGCGCGTCTACACCACCAACATCGCCTTCGAGCAGGAGGTGGCCGATAATCTTTCGATCTATTTCGATTTCACGCACGCTAAAGGCGTTCACCTGACGCGCTTCCTCAACTACGGCCGGTTAGGCTTTTTCGCGCCGCAGTTGGGCGAAGTGATGGTCGCCAGCGCCGTCGGGAAATCTCTCTATCGCGGACTGACGGTCGGGATGCGCAAGCGCTTCAGTCGCGGCTATCAGTTCGAGTGGAACTACGTCTTCGCGAAAGACCTGGACGACGACTCGAACGAGCGCGACCCGTTCACAGACCGCTCCTTCGACATCAACAACCTGCAACTCGACTACGCGCTCGCTGACCGCGACATTCGCCACCGCTTCAACTTCTACATGAACGCGGAGCTTCCGGCAGGGCTCGAAGGGAACGCGCGCATACAGGCGCACACGGCGCAGCCCAAGTCGCCGGGCGGGTGCGCCTTCGGCTGCGCCAATCGCAACACGCTGCGCAAGAATAACGAGTACTTCTCTCTGGACTGGCGCTTGCAGCGCCCCTTCCGCTTCGGCGAACGCTACGCGCTCATCCCCATCGTCGAGATGTTCAATACCTTCAACACCAATAACAACATCGACCCGACCATCGGCTCGCCGCTCTTCAACTTCGACGGCTTCCTGCGCCAGGGCGTAGGCGACCCGCGCCAGCTTCAGCTAGCACTGAAGTTCAACTTCTAAAGAGGCGACCCGCGCGTCTTTGGGCCCAGAGCAGAGCCTCGCGTATCAAGAGACGCGAGGCTCTCATCATCTTTATGGACAACATCACCGAAGAGATCGAAGAGATCGTCAACCGCGAGACGAGGGCCTGGGACACGCAGGACGTGCGGCTCCTCATCAGCGTCTTTCACCCGGACATGGTTTGGCCGTGGCCGCCCGCGCCCGACGCGCACGATCCGCTCGAATGGGTGCTGGTGTGGGGCCGTTACGATTACGAGCGTTGGACAAGAGGCTGGCAGGAGCTATTCGATACGCACAGGCTCTTGCACAATCGCCGGGAGATCAAACGAATCGTCCTCTCCAAAGAGGGCGACGGAGCCTTCGCCGTCGTAGACATAGACACGCTCTGGATTAACCGCGAGGGCGAGCGCAACCACTGGAAGGGGCGCGTCTGTAAGGTCTATTCAAAGGTCGGCGGCGAGTGGAAGATGACCATGCACACGGGCGTCCTCGACTACTCATAAATCATGCCCGTTGGTCTAAGCTGCAAGTGGTGCAAGGTAAATCCAATGCAACTTCGCAGCTTCCCCGTCGTGTATACTACGAACAATTAGCGTGCCCGTCCGGAGGTCTTATGAAACAGCTTCAAAGCGTCTTCTGCCTCGCCCTGCTCCTTTCCCTGGCAGGGACGGCTCTTTGTCAGCAGCCGCCGCCGGCTCGGCGCTCTCGCCCCGCCGCAGCCAATCCCGCGTCCAATTCAAAAGACGAAGAGGCCAGGCAGCGACGCGTCCTGGCAGTCCTGCGCGTTCACGGTTTCGCCGAGCGGGTCTTCGCCTTCAACGATGTCTCGCTGAAGGCGACGACGTTGGCCCACCTGGCGAACCTGCTCTGGAAAGACGACGAGCCTTACGCCCGCCAGCTCTTCACCAGGGCCCTGGACTTCTACAACACGGCCGTCTCGACCTCCGATGTGAAGCCGAGGGATACTGCTTGGCGGCGCGTCGTGATGCTGATCGCCCGCCGAGACCCCGCCTGGGCCAGGCGCTTGACAGACGCCCGGCTCACTTCCGAGGGCGTGGCCGAGGGCTCCTCCGCACGCTTAGAGACGGATTTCAACATTGCCTCAGCCCTCGCACAGGACAGTCCTGAGCAGGCCACTGAGTTTGCCGAGCGCAGCTTGCGCGGCGGCGTCAGCCCCTTCATGTACGCGTTGCTCATACAGCTCCGCACGAAGAGCGAACCGGCGGCCAACGCTCTCTTCCTGAAGACGCTCGATCACTTGCTCAACCAGCCCACCGTTGATGCCGACCTTCTGTTCAGACTCGGCGCATACCTCTTCACTTCACCGAAGCTGGAAGGCTCCGAGAACCCGACCACGTTGGCCTTCGTCGGCCTCCGCAATGTGGGCCTCGGCGTGCCAGACCTGACGGCAGACCGTCCGGGCGTGCCGCCCGCTCTGGTGCGCGCCTTCCTCAATACCGTCACCAAGCTGATGCTGCGCCCCATCACAGACCTCAAGCAGCGACAGCTCTACTACGTCCTCGGCTATTTCATGACGCCGAAGGCCGAAAAGTTCGCTCCCGATCAGGTCTCTCTAATAGCGGGAGCCATGTCAACGTTGGCCCAGAACGTGCCACGGGCGCTGACGGAGGAATCCGCCTACGCGAATTTCAAGTCCGCCACGGTGCAGCCCGGCGGCGACAGGCTTGAGTCCATAGAGAACATCGCAGATCAAGGCACGCGCGAGGCTGCCTATCTCTTCTACACCTACGACCTCTGGCAGAAGGGCGACTTCGCCCGGGCGCGCACGGTCGCATCCAGGATTCAGGACTTGAATACGGGCGCGCAGCTACAAACCCTGATCGACTTCGGAGAAGCGGCCCGCATGCTCGACAAAGGCGCAACGGCTGTGGCCGAAGTGGAAAAGAGAGCCGCTCGGCTGACGCCCGGCATCGAAAGCACAATGCTCTGGCTAGGCATCGCCTACGCCAGCATAGAAGCGGGCGACACGGAGCGCGCGGAGGATGCGCTGCGTGCAGCCACTAAGGCTGCGCGCAGCGTCGAAGACGCGCGCCTTCCATTCCTTCTGCTCAACGCCGCCACTCAATACACACGCGTTGACCGCGCGCAGGCCATCGCAACTCTCGCAGAAGCCGTGCGCGAGTTCAACGCGCAGACGCCCGAAGCTCTGGCCCGCGTCAACTGGCGGCAGCGCGTGGCTATTGACCGCTATCGCCATCGTGACTTCAACGTCAAAACCAGGGGGCTCGAATTCGGCTTCAACGCCTCAATGCCAAAACTGGCCGCGCTCGACATCGAAGCCACGCTTGCCGAAGTCCTCAAACTCAAAAACGAGCCCCAACAATCACAAGGACTCATGGCCCTCACGGCCGCACTCCTCAAATAAGTAATGGGTCAGTGTAAGTCGAAGAAAGGAATTAAACAGGATGAACAGGATAAAAGAGAAGGTATGACTGCTTCATAGCTTCTTCTTTATCCTGTCCATCCCTGTTTATTGCTTCTCTTTTTAAACTGAACCACTACCGCACAGGCTTTAAGTTTGCGGCGTGGTTGGCGCTTTGTTCTGTCCGGCGTTGCGCCGGGAGCTAGGCTGAGCTTCTTTGCTGCGTGCATTGTCCCAGGCGGCGAGCGTCGCGGGGTCTTTGTGATACCTGTTGCGCATCGCCACGTTGAGCTTGTCGAGTTCGTCTTCGGCACGGCGATGGGCGTCGTCTACGCCTCTACGCGTCTGGCTGCGCCCGCCCGCGCCTATGTTTTGACGATTGACGCCCTCCTCAAATCTCTCTATGGCGGCGGAGAGCGCCTCAAGAAAGTCCGCCGGCATGTCGTATTCCAGGAAGAGCTGTTTGAAGGGCGTGGCTTCGGCTATGACAGAGCGCGCGAGGGCGAGCAAGTCCTGGTCGTTGAGGCGACTGGCCGCGCTCCGGAACTTACCTTTGATCTCCGGGTGGTCAATGCTTATGGCGCGGGCCGTCTCGTTGATGACGTTGATTTGTGAGCGCAGGGAGGCACGCGCCTCCCTGCGCTGGCTCGTGCCCTCTCGCGCAGTAGTAGTATTGCTGACGCGCTCGGCGTCCAGGCTTTCGGCCTCTTCGATGGCGCTCTTAATGGCCGCGAGGGCTTGCGCGCCCCTGCTCGCTGCCGGAAACGGCTCCGCCAGGCTCTCGACGTAATCGCGCACGCGCACCAGACGTTCCTGATTGCGTCTCTGCTGATCGTTCATTTTTCTTTCCTCCGATTTTGAGGTTAAGGAAGGAGCGAGGGGATTTCCTTCCGGTGGGTTGAAGGAAACGGGCGTGCGCGCCGCATCTTTGCTGGAGTTGAGCGCCGCCACGCACCGTCTGTGTTGAGCGCGCGGATTATATCTCTTTTCCGACCGCCCGCAACCCTTTTCTCAAACCCGGCAGCCCACACCCGAAGAGCCGCGCCTCGCCCACACGCACCTGCATTCCACACTTCCGCCCACGCATTCGGCACTAACACGCTTGCAGATGAGACTTATGTTCATGCAGATAACACTTGTGTAAGTGTAGATGGCACTTATGTCCATGCAGATGGGACTTCTGCGTGTGCAGATGGGAGTTGTGTCCGTGCAGACGGCACTTGTGTCGGTCAAGATGACAGTTGTGCGCGTGTAGATGGGACTTATCTACGTGCAGACGAGACTTGTGTGCGTGCAGATGGGGGTTTTACGCGTGCAATCGGCGCTGCGGAGCCTGCAATCGGCGCTGTTTTGGCTGAAAATCAGGCTTTTGCGAGCGAAATCGGGGAAAACAGGCTGCTCGGCCATTCAACGGCCCGGTCTCTTCGCCTTTTCCGGCAATCTGGCGGGCAAGTCAAGCTCGTCGTCAATCAAAAAATCCGTGCTGACATTAGCAGCGCGCGCGTAACGCAAGATCACTATTCTTCTGCACGTCCGCTCTAAGGCCAGAACAGAGGAGCGGGCTGTGCAGCAGAGGCCGCCGTGCTTGGGAGTCGCGGCGGCCTTGCCTTCTGATTAGTTCAATGGAAGAGGAAGCTAAATGAAGAGAGGCTGCGCCGCAGCCTCTCTTATCAATTTGATAATGCACCCGGGAAGACTCGAACTTCCGACCCCTTGATTCGTAGTCTTAAATGGCTTGTTGAGGGCAGTTTGGCTGAGTGCGAAAGAGTATATGTTAGTTACTCTTGCGCATCTTACTATGATGGCTGCGTATGGCTGAATATTGCTCTCTTCGGCTGAGTTGGCACACTCCCGGCACACAAGAATGAACGTGACGAGAAAAGGGAATAGAGAAGGCTAGATGAGCATTCCCTGATTCAGACGGCGAGTAGGCGGTTAATTTATCAGGAGAGCGGCGAGCCGTGAAACTCGCCGCGCTTTTTCTCTCTTCTCCAAGATGAGCGGGCACACTACACCTATGCTGCGCTTAAAGCAGTCCGAAAAGACTTAGATCAAGTATCCCTCTTAGATAAGCGCCAGCATTATCAAGAGCACATCGGTTATGCCTGGATATGGAATCTCGCCCGCTACCGTTGGCTGTGAAGTAACGCCGGGGCAAGATACTTCACCCGCATGTATCGAGAGCGCAAAGGCGCAAGTTAGTACGACAGCCGCACAAAATTTTCTCAGGTGTCTCATTCATCTCTCCTTGAAGTAATAGAGGTAAGCATTAGAGTTAGATATTCATGCAAACCTGTCTGCATGCAGCCTCAAACTAGACCAGCTTTAACAAATTCTTGCAAGCGTGAAGGCTAGTGCATAAGATGTGGGCGTTTGGCAAAATCCATTGCATCCAAGCAGAAAGGTACATCTCACATGGCCTTACGAACCTCACTATTGCGACAACTGGAAAATCCAGACTTGAACCGCAATAGCCGTGCTTTGCTTCGCTGCCAACTGGCTAGAGAGTTGGAAAATAGGGGCGACTATGAAGAAGCACGCGAGGTAATGGGCGAGTTATGGCAACGTGTGGACGAGCGTCCGAATGTTGAGAAGCTAGAGCCTGCGACAGCAGCAGAAGTGCTCATGCGTGCGGGAGTCTTGACGGGCCATCTCGCAGACCGTTACCAGATCGAAAACGCTCAGGAGAGAGCCAAGAATCTCCTTAGTGAAGCGAGTAATATCTTTGAGTCTCTTGATAATAGACACAAAATCTTAGAGGCGCAGACGGAAATCTCTGTGTGCTATTGGCGGGATGGTAGTTATGACGAAGCCCGAATCATCCTGAAAGAAGTAATTGCACACCTCAAAACAGATGATGAGCTAAAAGCAAAGGCCGTGCTCCGCAGTGCCATTGTCGAACGCGCCGCTACTCAATATAAAGAAGCTTTCTGCATCCTTACGCAAGCCTCCGCTTTGTTCGACAAGATCAGCAATCATACTTTGAGGGGCAGCTATCACAACGAACTGGCTATCGTGCTCCGAAATCTAGGCACTAGAGAGAATCGGGGCGATTATATTGACCGTGCTTTTATGGAATACACGGCGGCAGGCTTTCACTTTGAAGAAGCACACCATAAGTGCTACAGCGCGAATGTTGAAAACAATCTCGGGTTTCTTCACTTCAAAGCCGGAAGATATAAAGAGGCGCATAGACACTTAGATCGCGCGCGTCATCTACTCGTTAGACTTAAAGACAAAGGCACATTAGCCCAAATTGATGATACACGCGCCCGCGTCTTTCTCGCACAGGGAAACTATAAGGAAGCTGAAAGAGTAGCGAGAACGGCAGTCTATGCCCTGGAAAAAGGCGGGAGGCAATCACTACTAGCCGAAGCTCTGACTACACACGGCGCAGCATTAGCGCATCTTGGCTATTACGAGCAAGCGCGGCGCGTCTTTCAACGCGCTATAGAACTAGCTCAAATCATGGGAGCGCCGTGTGTAGAGGCAGAGGCCGAACTAAGGAAGGTTGATGAAAAACTTGTAGAACAACAGGGGCAGCCTTCGGGTAGTGAACTGAGCGAAGAAATGCACCGTTACGAAGCCAAGCTGATAAAGCAAGCCCTCATCAGAGGGAAGCTCAAGGTCTGGCGAGTAATAACCGCTCAACGGACGCGCAGGGGCGCAGAAGGATTGAGCTTCCCTACATCCCGCCAGAGCCAGAGTCAAAGCCCCCGCCCGATGATGGAACTATTCGCTATCAGCAAAAGCTAGCTCATTGGCGGCAGACGGGCGTGTGGTTAACCGATGAATGGATGCGCTAGGATGAAAGGTTTTGCAAGCCTGCTGTGAGACTTTATAGAACTCACTTCTTGCCGCTTTTCTTGTACATGCGCTCAACGGTTTCCATAGCAAGTTCGACTGTTCGAGGTACGGCGAGCAGTCCACGCTCCCAGCGCGCAACCGTATTAGGCTTCACGGCAAGAATTTCTGCGAGTTGCGCCTGCGTTAGTCCTAGAGCGATTCGTTTCTCTTTCAATTCATCTCCTTTCATGTTCCCGCACTATACCATAAGTATGCAGATGCGAGACTGTACAGAGATAATAAACTATACTTAAAGTATTGACAAGGTGCTATACTTAAAGTATAATCAGGTTCATCAATTGGGCATCCCATAAGAGAGGAAACCAGAGATGAACATAGATCAAAGCAAGTTGCAGCAAGTGGTTCAAGAGGCATTCGACAAAGTTCCTAACTCTCTCCGGTGGCAGACCGCCATCGTGAAAGCAAAGCAGCAGTTTGAGGAAAACCCATACATGCACTTCGATGGTAAGTCGCTTTTGATTCTCTCGCCATCGGGTGAAATCTATAACGTGAATGGCACATGCCAGTGCAAGGCATATAAGAGCGGTCAGCCTTGTTGGCATCGAGCGGCGGCGAGACTGGTCAAGCGATACAACGAAACTTCGCACTAAAGCGAAATGGGATAGGTGAGCGCGCGAACGCTCCCTATCCCTTCACTCCATCCCTTCACAGCAGAGAAAGGTTAGAGCGATGAAAAGATTAGCACAGAAAAGAAAGCAAGACGCACAGGCGGCCAGGAGGTTCAGCTAACATGGCCGGACAAATTATAAAACGCGGAGATAAGACTTGGGTTGTTCGCATCTTTATGGGGCGTGATGCCAACGGCAAACGTCGCTATCTTAACAAGACTATCAAGGGCTCAAAAAAGGATGCGGACACGTATCTGAGTACGACGGTAACGGCTATTAGTACGGGCACTTTTGTTGAGCCGTCTCCGATAACAGTAAACGACTACCTCAGTAAGTGGTTAGATACTGCTGCCCGCCCGCGTGTCGCAGAACGTACCTTCGACAGTTACAGCGACCTTATCAGCCGTTATGTGGATGAGGAATTGGGCAATCGTAAACTTTCCGACCTTCGTCCGCTTCATATTCAGAAGTTGTATGCCGAGATGCAAGAGCGCGGATTATCGGCGCGCACGGTGCGCTACTTACACGCGATCTTATCGTCGGCGCTAAAACAAGCTGTGCGCTGGGGGATGCTCTCGCGCAATCCGGCTGAGTTGGTTAACCTGCCACGCCAAGTGCGCAAAGAAATGAAGGCGCTTTCACCAAAAGAAGCGACAGAGTTTCTTAAGTCTGCTGCTAAAGACCGATGGGGCGTATTGTTCGCTTTTGCTCTTGCCACAGGGATGCGCCCTGAAGAGTATCTAGGCTTGCAATGGAAAGACCTTGATCTTGATAAAGGTTTTGTGATGGTGCGGCGGGCAATCATCTGGCGAGCCATAGGCGGCGGCTGGCACTTTGGCGAACCTAAGACGGCGCGGAGCCGTCGCTCAATCCCATTGCCTGTTTCTACTCTACAGGCGCTTAAAGAGCACAGGCGAATACAGGCAGAAGAAAGACTAAAGGCGGGAGCGAGCTATCAACAGCACGATCTAGTATTCGCCACGTCCGAAGGCAGTCCGCTTATGCCACGCAACCTGAAGCGGCGTCACTTTCGGCCAATTCTAAAAACTGCCAAACTGCCCGGTGATTTTCGCCTCTATGATTTGCGGCACTCATGCGCAACGCTTCTACTTGCTGCCGGAGAGAATCCAAAGGTAGTCAGCGAACGGCTTGGACATGCCTCCGTAACGCTCACACTTGACGTATACAGCCATGTTTTACCTACCATGCAGCAGGCGGCTGCGGAGAGGTTGGAGAAAATACTTTATAGCAGGTAATCAATATTCCACATTACAGTTGAAAATGGCTTATAAAATCCCAATATGAAGAGAGCTAAACCATCCTTTTTACAGCAGGTTAAATCAAGGTTGTTTGAATTATCTTGTCTTGTAATTCAACAGAAGAGTTATTTTGCGGAATTCTAAATTATTATTGTTGTAATAACAAAAGCGTTATCCCAAATCAGCGCTTTTAATAGTACATGGAAGAACTCAGCTTATAGTTGATTTACGCTCAGCCATGTAGCTACGGCGTAAGAGAAGTCAATAAATGAAAGATTTCTTACATCCCAGTTTAAGCGAGCACAAATTTGAGGAAGTGCTTTTTGAAAATCCCTATATCTTTGATAGATTTTTGTACCACTTGGTATTGTAGTTCGTCCCGACCCTGCTCTTAGCCAATCTCGCACTATGTTTACCACTTTTTCTCTTTGGCCTTGATGCGCATATACATCTTGTCCTGCTATATCAGAGATAAATTTCTGATACCTAAAAGGTTGTGTATCCATGACCAGATGTATTTTTGATTTATTTTGGCCCGTGCCAAATTTTCTGCAACCCAAGTCTATACCAAGCTCTAGTGGCATATTAAAGCGAGGGAGTTTATTCTTACTATCAAGCTGTGTACGTGATATATCATGAATGCCATACTTACAATCAGCGATGATACCCATTATCTTTTCGAGTCTGAATTGTCCTGCATTGCTTGCCTCAAGAGCGCATCTAGGTCTAAACCCAGCGTCATGAATTGTAAATACTATTACCCGAAAAAGTGGAGAATACTTTGAGTCAAAAGGGCAATTAATGAAAACGTTCTGGGCGTAAAACCTAACACTGGGCATGTGAGGTTCCAAGCATCCTTTCTGATGAAGGGCTAACTATGTGTATCTAGTAAATTAGCCCCTCGATTCACTTCTTGAACTATCCTGAGAGGCATAAACAACCTCACTTACAGCTCTTTTGATAGCTTCCTCACCAGTGGTGCTAGGTGTTACTGGAAATAGTATTCGCCGGGACTCGCCTGATTGACGCCTACTTCCTGATTCCCCCCTTAAAGCACTCAGGTGAGACTGGTTAGAAGATCTGCTTCCGCTTGTTCCCCTGTCTCGGGGTGGAAATGGATCATGACCCGCACTGTCTCTTTCACGGATCTGGCCATCTCGACCATGAATTAAAATCTCACTCCGTTGGTTACGGGCAATGTCACGTGCTGTATTAATAGCCTCACGCTGGGTACTATGTACGGAAGTAACCCTACTGTTACCTTCTCCCTTTACGGCCCATGCGCCATCGTGAGGAACAACGTGCTGATTTTTACTTTTTGTCTTCCCCATAATTAAACCCTTAAGTGCTATTAATTAGGTTGTTAGGACTTATAGGATACTTCTAGCTTTGGCCTCCTATCAGGCTGCAATCCTTTATTTTTAAGATATTCCGACATAGCTGTCTTAATAATTTCATTTTTGGTGAGCCTCTCTTGCATAGCATATATTGCTAGGTTCTCGTCAAGCGCAATAGGCAACACAATAGTTGTACGTGTTGTTTCCGCAGCAGTGCCTTCATTAAAGATACGCTCACGGCCCCGAGCCTTAGTGCTACCAGATTTCCTTTGAGAACTCATAATTTATCTTAAAACTCCTTAATGCGCTTGTGTGCGTAGTCACAAATATGCATAAGCATGAATATGCTAACATATGGTAAATTATATGTAAAGAGCAAGTTCTGCATGTAAGAGATATTAATTGTTGTATTCCCATACTGCGGTCTCACAACAGCGCTTTTTACTAACCACAACAAAATTCAATGAGAATTTGGTTATGATAGAACTCCACCAAAAGGTTCAAGTGTGAAATTTTAACGCTTTCCATCTTATGACACTCTGCGCCTATCCATCTGAACAAGCTATCAGACTGCTTTACTGTAAACTGCTATTTTGAAGTTGGCACACTATAGGCACACAAAGTAGAAACGGGCAGCCAATCGGCTGCCCGTAACTGTTTGATTTTAATAATGCACCCGGGAAGACTCGAACTTCCGACCCCTTGATTCGTAGTCAAGTACTCTATCCAACTGAGCTACGGGTGCGCTTTGTATGAGGAATGATACGTACCGCTTTTAAGCGTGTCAAGCAGGCGCGCTTTTGTAGCCCACGGCTTAGCGGGCGAAGTAGCCGGGGCGGGTGCGGGCTATGAGTTCGGGGCGGGCGACTTCGATGCGTATCTTGCGCCAGCGCCCGTCGCGTGCGCGCTGGCCTGCGGGCTGGTAGCCGACGCTGTAGAGCGTGCGCAGGTCTGCGGCCACCTCGGCATAGAGAAAGCCCAGGTCTTCGAGGCGCTTGATCTCGTTGAGACGGCCGCCCGTGCGGTCTGCTAAGGTTTGCAGGCGCGAGCGGGCGGCGGTGTAGATGGCTATCAGCTTCGGGTCTGGGAAGGGCAGGCGCTGAGGGTCGCCCGAGGGCAGCGCGAGCGGGTAGATCGTGACGCCCTGGCGGTCAGCCGCGTTGAGGACTGCGTTTAGCGACGGGCTCGCGTCGGGTTTGATAGAGGCGATGGCCTCCTCGTTGGTCTTGGCGCTCGCGGCAGAGGTGCGATCCATGTTGCGCATCTCTGTGTCGAGCCCGTCGCTTAGGACGACGATGGCTTTGCGCCGCTCTCCTTCCTTGGCCAATTCCTGAAGCGATTGACGGAGCGCCTGGTAAAAGTGTGTCTCGCCCTTGCCCTCGGCGTAGGAGATGGCGTTGGCGATCTTGCGCCGGTCGGCGGTGAATTTCTGTAGCGTCTCGACCTTGGCGTTGAAGGCTATGACCGAGACGCGGTCTGCGGGCGAGAGCGCGTCTATGAAGCGCAGCGCGGCCTGCTTGAGCGACATCCGGAAATTGAGCGTCGAGCCGGACATGTCGAGCAAGAGGACGAGGCTGAAGGGGGCCGTCGCCGGCTCGAAGTTGACTATCGGCTGGCGCACGTCGTCCTCGTAGACGATGAAATCGTTGCGCGAAAGATTGGTCACGGCCCGCCCCTGTCGATCCACTACGCCGACGTTGAGCTGCACCAGGTTGGTCTCGACCTTGACCACATCCGGGTCTTCCTGCTGCGCCCTGACCGGAGGCTGTACAGAGGTCGCCGAAGAGACGCAGAGAAGCAGGAGCGTCAGAACAAAGCGGGTAAGATTTCGGATGGAGAACGTAGAAAGTAAACGTGAATAGATCATTGCTCAGGGCCACATCAAGCGAAACTCTTAGATCACTGAGTATGCACGGCGACGCGTGGCTTTGGCAAGCCGGGCGAAGCCGGGCGCGAGCGCCCTCCGAGGGGTCGCCCTTGTCGGACGCCGCGAAGGGGCTGGCGAGTTGCTTTGAAGAGGCTTGGAAAACCGCTTGGCCCTTATCTCTCTCCGGCGGCCTTTGCGGCGCGCGTGCGTGTGCGGCGCGCTGGAGAAGTCTGCGTGGCCTGAGCGCCGCTCGCTGAAGCTGCGTTGAGCGGTTGGGGGACGGGCGTCTCTGCCGGCGCGGAAGAAGAGACTGCGCGCAGGCGTGAGGAGCGGCGTGCGGCTGCGCGCTCGGCTTCGGCCGCGACAGTCCGCTTGGCCTTCTCGATTCGCTTGCGTGGCACAAGCTGAAAGCGCAGCTCCATCTCCTGCGCGATCTTGTAAATATTCTTGGCCTTCGCGCCGCGCTCGGCCCGGCGGATGATCTCTTCCAGGTTGAGCAGCTCGGCCTGATCGTCTTTTCCAATCCAGATATATGTTGTTTCCGGCATCTCTCTTTTGACCTCCAGTTTGATAAGCGCGCGCATCTCGGTCGGCGCAGCAGCAGAGACAAGCGTGCGATTGCGCTTGAGCGCAGGGATGACTGCTTGCGCTGCGTAATAGCCTTCGACGAGCGCGTCTATGTCGCTGCGATGCGCGTCATAAAAAAGGGCGAAGTCCTGGCAGCGTGTGCGATACGGACAGACCACAGAGCACACCAGCGGGTCTTTGAAATGCGTGTAGCGATTGCAGTAAAGCCTCAGGCCCATCGGACTCGCCTCCCGCCTTCCGCCCGCCGCTCTTGAGCGCGAACACACAGCTACGGCGGACGATCTTGTCTTTTCGGGAGTACCCTGGACTATAGCACGCTTGTTTTACGCGTGCAACATGTGCCGCGCGCGCAACGACAGGGAGGGGTTGCGAAGGCGAGATGTTTTAGGGCTATAATGCGCGGCCACGGACGCTCTTTCGTTTCTCCTCACGGTCAGCGTCGCGGCCGGGAGCGTCCCTCACAGACTCTACAGGAGAACCTCACGATGTATAGACCAAATTTCTGTGCCGAATGTGGAACGCGCGTTGAGCGCGAGCGCTGGCGTCCGTGGACGAGCCGCAGCTTTTGTCCCCTCTGCGCCAGGCGTTTTCAGAGCAGGCAAATCCTCTTGTCGGCCGTCGTCGGCCTGGCTCTCTTCGGGCTTGGCCTGGCCGCAGGGCGCTTCAAACGGCCGGGCCCTCCGCCGCTGATAATCGAGCGCGCGCAGCAACCGAGCGTTATCCCTGCCGCGACCCCAAAAGCCGGCACGCAATCTAACGGCGGGGCCGGGGCGAGCGCCGCGCAGTCTGGCGGCTCCGAGCCCGGCTATGGCCCGGACGGCACGGCTGGCGAGCGCCCGACCGACCCTCACGAGACGATCTCAATCTGCGGGGCGCGCACGCAGAGGGGCACTCCCTGCCAGCGCCGCGTGCGTGGCACGGGCCGCTGCTGGCAGCACAAGGGAATGCCGGCGATGCTGCCACCGGATAAGCTGGTCGTGAAAGGATAAGAGGAAGGGCTCCGAGCGGCCGCGCCGGGGAATCCGGCGAAGGCTGGCGCTGTGGAATTGACAGCCATGCGGGGCGAGAATAATTTACTCGCGCGCTCGGGATCGGACTGTCCCGGCACTTGTGATCGAGACTTCAGGGCGCGCCGGGCTCCTCTTCCTTTTGAGCTTCCGTACGGAGAAGGAGGCTGGATGAAGAAAATAGGTCTACTGCTTCTGTTATGCCTGATCGCGTTGGCGGCGGTGCTTGTGGTCAGGACGCTTCGCTTTACCTCCCGCCAGGTGCAGGTCGAGCCGGGCGTGGGGAGTGTCGTTGACAGGGAGGCGGTGGCGGGGCGGTTGGCCCAGGCGTTGCGCTTTCAGACGGTCTCGTACGCGGACGCCAAACAGTTTCGGGGCGAGGAGTTCGCGGCCTTCCATAAGTTTCTGGAAGCCAGCTTCCCGCGCGTACACGCGACGCTCACGAAAGAGGTGGTGGGTGATTACAGCCTGCTCTACACCTGGAAGGGGCGGGAGGAAGGGCCTGGGCCCATAGTGCTCATGTCGCACCAAGACGTTGTGCCGGTCGAGCCCGGAACGGAAGGCAACTGGACGCAGCCTCCCTTCGGGGGAAACATACAGGACGGATTTATCTGGGGGCGCGGGGCCCTGGACGATAAGGTCGGCGTGATGGGCCTGCTGGAAGCCGTAGAGCTGCTGTTGGCCCAGGGGGTTCAGCCGAGGCGCACCGTCTATCTGGCCTTCGGGCACGACGAAGAGGTGGGTGGCCCGAAAGGCGCGGCGAAGATCGCCTCGCTGTTGCAGAGCCGGGGCGTGAGGCCGGACTATATTCTTGACGAAGGCAGTGCTGTGACGAGCGGCATACTGCCGGGCGTCGGGAGCCCTGTCGCACTCATCGGCGTTGCCGAGAAGGGCATCGTCAGTCTTGAGCTGAGCGTCGAAGGCGAAGGCGGCCACTCCTCTTCACCTCCGCAGCACACGGCCATAGGCATCCTGAGCGCGGCCATCAGCAGGCTTGAGGAGAACCAGATGCCAGGCAGTAGTCGCGGCGTCATCGGCCGCACCTTCGAGTACGTGGGGCCGGAGATGCCCTTTGCCAAGAGAATGGTCTTTGCCAACCTCTGGCTCTTTCGCCCCCTGGTCGAGCGCCAGTTGGCCGCCGCTCCTTCGACCAATGCTGCTTTGCGTACGACTACTGCTGCGACGATGATCGAGGGCGGGGTGAAGGAGAACGTGCTGCCCGCGAGGGCCAGCGCCGTCGTCAACTTTCGCATCCTGCCGGGCGACACGATTCAAAGCGTCATCGACCACACGGTTCGAGCGATTAACGACGGGCGCGTCAAAGTCTCGCGCTACGGCGAGACTGCAAACGAGCCGTCGGCCGTCGCGGGCACAGACTCGGCCGGATACCTTCTGCTCGAACGCTCCATACGCCAGACGTTTCAGGGCGCTCTGGTCGCGCCCTCCCAAGTCATCGCCGCCACGGACTCAAGACATTACGCCGCGCTCGGCAACAACATCTATCGCTTCGCTCCCTTCATCGTCAACGCGGAAGATTTAAAGAGGATTCACGGCACGGACGAGAGAATCTCCGTCGAGGACTACGCGCAGTGCGTCCGGTTCTATTACCAGTTGATAGCGAACTCCGTCCAATGAAATGATGAAGGCCGCAAGGATGAATGAAAAGCCGATGGTCTTTCATTCATCATTCCGCCTTGCGGCCTTCATCATTTCTCTTATCTTCTATCCTTGAACTGTTCGTAAAGCTCCGTGTGGCGGCTGGTGAGGGGAAGCTTGCGGCCCTGTATGAAAAGGTGGCGGACGTGGGTGCGCGCGTCCAGCAGATCGCCGTCTGTGATGACCAGGTTGGCAGTCTTGCCCGCTTCGATTGAGCCGAGGCGGTCTGCGACGCCCATGATCTGCGCCGGGTAAAGTGTGACTGACTTTAAGGCTTCGTCACGCGGCAGTCCGAAGCTGGCGGCCATCCCGGCGTGGTAGGGAAGGTCGCGCACCTCCGGCCCTGTGTCGCCCGAAGAGATGCAGAAGCGCACGCCAGCCTGTTGCAGCTTGGCCGGGTTCGTGTAGAGCACGTCGTAATAGTCGTCTTCGAGCGGCGGCAGGTCGCGCACGCTCGTCACGATCACCGGCACGTTGCGCTCTTTCAAAAGCGCCGCTGCTTTCCAGGCTTCGCCGCCGCCGAGGATGATGGCCTTCAGGCGCAACTCGTCCGCAAAGCGCACGGCCGCGCGTATCTCCGATTCGCGCTCGGCGCGAAAGATCACCGGGCGCTCGCCGTGCACGAAGGGGACGAGCGCGGCGAGGACTACGGATTGCGCCGGGCGGGGAAGCTTAGGGTCGCGAGCGTAGGCCTCCTGCGCACGGCCGTAGGCTTCGGCGTCGCGCAGGAGCTTGCGCAACCGCTCTATCTGCCGCTCGCGCGTCGTCAGCGCCTCGGTGATCGGAACATCCGTCGGCGGGACGAAATAGCTGCCGCCTTCCGTGGCGGCCGCGCGGGGAAAGTTTATGACCAGCGCCGCCTGGCGCAAGACGGCCATCTCGGCGGGCGTCGTGCCGTCCAGGTTGATGAGCGCGGCCTGGCCCGAGATGAGGCCGCCACGGGGCAGCGCAACGACGCTCGTGATGCCGTTGACGCGAGTGACGTTGACGTGTGCGCTGTGCGGATTGATGGCGTTGTAGGCGGAGGCGTTCGGGTTCATCTCGCCCACTTCGGAGATGTCCACTGAGCCGGGCGCGCCCAGCTCTATCTCCGAAAGACCGAGCGCCGTCCCGGCGTCAATCATCCCCGGATAGACGGTGAGCCCACGCGCGTCTATCTCCTGCGCGCCCGGCGCAGCGGAGACGTTTGCGCCGACAGCCTCTATACGGCCGTCGCGGATGACGAGCGTGCCGTTCTCAATTTCGGGGCCGGTGACTGTTACTATGCGCGCGTTGCGTATAACGTAAGTCTCGTTAGTGGCTGCGCCCGCCCGCTGGGCCCATACGTTCTGAGCGGCGAACAGAGAAGCGCCGCAGCAGCAGCAGGCCAGGAGGCACAGAATTTTCTTGATTCTCTTTCCCGTCAGCATCAGTGATTATCCCCCCCGAGCCTTTCCGCATCGTCCCGGTCTTGGGCCCTGCCGCGCAGGCGCGGCGCTGAAGGCGTAGTCGCACCCGTGGCGGGCGGGCGGTTCGCTTCGTCACGCTCAAGGCGCGCTCGCTCTCTCTCAAGCTCTTCGCGTCGCGCCAGGTCTTGCTGGCGGTCGAAGAAGACCTCGCCGTCGATCAAAGTCGTCTCGACGCGTGAGTAGACGCTGAAGGGATGGCCGTTCCAGACGACCAGGTCTGCGTCCTTGCCCACATCAACGGAGCCGACCCGGTTGTCTATGCCAAGCTGCCAGGCAGGGTTGAGAGTAATGGTCTTGAGCGCCTCCTCTTCCGAGAGGTCGCCGTACTTCATCAGCTTGGCGGCGTCTATGTTAAGGCGGCGCGCTCTCTCGTTCGAGTCCGAGTTGACGGAGACGTTGACGCCCGCGCGCGTCAGGATGGCTCCGTTATAAGGAATCGCATCGAAGGCTTCGATCTTGTAGCCCCAGCTATCCGCAAAGATCGAAGCGCCCGCGCCGTGGCGGGCAATCTCGGGCGCGACCTTGTAGGCTTCCAGGGCGTGCTGGAAAGTCCTCACCTTGAAGCCGAACTCTTCGGCCAGGTTGATGAGCATCAGAATCTCGTCCGCGCGATAAGAATGAGCGTGCACCAATCGCTTGCCTTCGAGGACTTCCACCAGCGGCTCAAGCTGCAAGTCTCGGCGCGGCGCGATCAAGCTCTTTTCGCCGCGAGCGAGCGCGGCGCGATACTCATCCCAGGTGCGCTTGTAATCGCGCGCCCTCACGAAGGCGTCGCGGATCACCTCCTCGACTCCCATACGGGTCGAAGGATAACGGCGTGGCTGTCCCGCGACGGGCGGAAAGTGCGAGCGCTTGGGGTTTTCGCCGAGCGCGAACTTGATGCCCGGAGGCGCGCCCGGAAAGACGAAATCTTCGGCCGGGCGTCCGTACTTGAGCTTGACGACCGTGTTCTGGCCGCCGATGGCGTTGGCCGAGCCGTGCAACAGATTGGCTACGGTCGTTCCGCCCGCAAGCTCGCGGTAGATGTCCACGTCCGTCGGATTCAGCACGTCTCGGACGCGCACCATAGAGGTGACGGAATAGCTGAACTCGTTGACGGCATCAATCATCGTGTGCGAGTGGCAGTCTATGATGCCCGGCATCACGTACTTGCCCGTCGCGTCTATCACGCGCGCGCCCGCTGGCACAGAGAGGTTTGCGCCGACGGCCGCGATCTTTCCGCCGCGAATGAGAATGTCCGAGTTCTGAAGCGTGCCGTGCGAGACGGTCAGGATAGTAGCGTTGCGAATGAGCGTCTCAGCCTGCGCGGGAGTCCGCCGCTGCTGCTGCGCATTCGCCACAGCGCCGGGCAGCGCCAGGCCCGAGAGCGAAATCAAGAGTATGAGCGCAAGAAGTTTTCTCATCACTGTTCTGGTGGTCTTGTTCCTGTGAAAGCCATAGTGCCGAGCTGCGAGGTGGCCGTCCCGCGCAGAGTGTTGCCGCTGGCTGTCCCCGTAATAGTGATTTCGACCGTGCGGCCCTGTACGGTCTCGGTGGTGGTGAAGCGAAAGCCTTCGGGGCCGGCGGAGCCATTGGCTATCTCGGAGCTGCCGAAAGAGCTTTGAATCGTGCCGGTCAGCGTGTTGCCCTGTTGACGAAGCGTGAGCGTGCCCGGCACAGCCTGGCCCCCGACATCGTAGGTGATCGTCCACGTGCCCGTCAGATTGTTGGCCCCTGCCTCGCCCGTTGAGCGCGACGAAACGGCGTCGGGTTGCGGCGGCGTTGCGCGCTGAGGCGGAGCAGTGGGCCCACCGCCCGGACGCGTGCCTGTGAAAGAGCCGGGCGCGCGGCCGACGACGGCGACCTGTCCGCGCATCTCGTTGCCGATGATCGTGCCGGTGAAGTTGGCTTCGGTTGTCAGGCCGCTGACATTGACGGGAGCCGTGAAGCGTATGTCGCCTCCCGCTCCGATGGAAGCGTTGGCGATCTGCGCAGAGCCCAGAGCGCCCTGAAGCGAGCCGCGCAGGCGCTCGCCCTCCTGTTGCAGCGTGAGCGTGACGGCCTGCGGCCCTTCGCCCAAGTCCACGCTCAGCGTCCAGGTTCCTGAAGCGATGGCTGCTCCGGCCGTTCTCGTGACGCTCTTCAGCTCGACGGGCCGGCCGTCTATGAAGACCTGGCTGACGCGCATCTGGCGGTCGAAGAGGTCGCCACGCGTGATGGTCAGGTTGGCTATCTTGCCCACTTCGATTGAGCCGAGGCGGTCTGCGACGCCGAGTATCTCGGCCGGGCGCAGGGTCAGCGCGCGCACAGCCTCTTCGCGCGACAAGCCTTGCTCGACCGTCTTCGCGGCATTAGAGAGAAAGTCCGCCATGCTCGACATCGAGCCGGATTGAAAAGCGAAGGGCACGCGCGCGGCCGCCAGGCGACCGGCGGTCTTTGGCGCATCGGCGCGAGCGCGCAGGACGCGCAAGGGGTCTGGGTCTGCTTCCGGCACAATGGCGCTCGTACGACGCGGGAAATTGAGCGAGAGCAGGACGGGCGCGCCGCTCTCCTTCAGACGAGCTGTGACGCGCCAAGCCTCCTCGCCCCCGGCGATGATGGCGCGCAGGTTGAACTCCCTGGCTAGATCGAGCGCGCGTTCTATCTCGCGCTCGGTGTTGGCGTACATCACTACCGGCATTTCGCGCCGAAGCGCAGGGATGAGCGCGGCCAGCGACTTGTCCTGCTCAGGCCGCCGACGCCCGCGCGGCGCGCGCTCATAAGCGGCCTGCGCTTCCACGTAGCGGCCGGCGTCCAGAAACATTTGGCGGAGAGCGGAAAAGACGCCCATCAGCGAAGCCGGATAGACGCCTGTGCGAAGGGGCGTAAAGCCTATGTGAAGGGCCACGGGCGAGCGGACGATCATCTGCTGCGGAGTGTCGCCCGCGAGATTGATGAGCGCCGATTGCCCCGCGAGGATGCCTTCGCGCGGGGCTGTGAGCGCCGCCGTGATGCCTGCGCTCCTGGCCGACTCAAGCGTCTCGCCGCCCGCGCGGATCAGGTCTGAGGCGAGCAGCTCGGGTTGCAGGCCGGGCGGCTGTGTCGAATTGGGCGAGCTGAAATTTGCGGCCTCCGGCGCGGCCGGGGAGCCCGGCGACGCGCCGCGACCCGTGGGCGTAGGCTGCGCTATCGCGAGGCTGGTGTTCGAGTCTATCAGTCCCGGATAGACCGTCAATCCCGCGCCGTCAATGATGCGGGCGTCGGGCGGAGCCGGGACGTTTGGGCCCACGGCCGCGATCAATCCGTCGCGTATGACGACCGTACCGCGCTCGATGGTGGGCCCACTGACGGTGACTATGCGCGCGTTCGTGATGGCGTAGGTGTCAATGCCTGCGCCCTGCTGTGATGCGCTCGCGACGAAGGAGACGGGGTGCGCCGCCGCCAAAAACGCGGCGAGAGCCGTCAGCGCGGCGAAGCGCCGCAGATGAAGAGTTAGCATGGATGTCTTCTGCCCTTAATTGCCCAGCCTGTACAAGCGGGGGAACGGCGGATTTCGGCTTCGGTCGCAGTGGTACGTAGCCGGGGGGCGAAAAGTTTTGCGGCGCGAGGCACACGGGCAGCAGGGGGAAGCCTCTCCGCCTCCCCGTGTCTCTTCGTCTACGGGTCTTCAAAGAAAGGGGACGGGTGCTACTTAGCTCTGTTCGCGTTCGCCGTGTTCGAGTTGCCCGTCGCAGCGCCGACCTTGAGCTGGTTGCTGACGCTCTTAACGCCCTCGACGCCTTTGGCCGCCGCGTCAGCCTTTTTCACCTGATCCTGCGTGGCGACGGTTCCCTTCAAGGTCACTGTGGCGTTGTCCACATCGACATTGATGGTGCTGTCGCGAAGGTCATTAACCTCTGCGAGCGCGGCGCGCACCTTAGTCCAGAGCCAGAGGTCTTCGGCCCCCGTGCCGATCTTGCTGCCCAGGTCTTTGGCCTGCTTGGCTATGGTCTCCTTGTTCTTCTCGTACTCTTCGCGCGTCGTTACGCCAGTCCTGTTGCTGTTAGCTGCGTTGGCGTTCCCGGCGGCGTTGTGGTTGGCCGTGTTGGCGTTCGTGTTATGGACGGCCGTGTTGCCGTTGTTGGAATTGGTCGTATCGCTACAGCCGATGGCGAGGGCGGCCAGCAGTAGACTTGCGACCAGTGCTGCAAATCTCTTCATGGTTTTTAGACGCCTCCTACTGTCTAGAGTCATGGAATAAGGCCAGTATCTCTACCTTCGTCGAAACCTTGCGAGCGCCTACGGGCGAAGGACGCGCCAGCCCGCCTCACAGAGGCTCGACGAACAACCTGGAAGTTTGGAGGAGGTTCTAAATACGGCGCAATATTAGTGCAGAGCTTTGTGCAGACGCAACAGCGGCGGGCTCCTCTCCCTGGGAAGGGAACGGGGCCCGCCGCTGTTGCGTCCACAGGGGGGGTGAAAGTTCGGGACGAGTCTTTAGGTCTTGGGTGATGCGGCCGGTTTGGCTGCGGGCCCGCAGCCGGCCGCAGAGGCGGTCTTGCCTGCGGTCGAGCAGCAGCTTGAGCCCGAGCCGCCCTGTGACTTGCAGCACTCGGATTTGCCGGCGGCCATCGTCGAGCAGGAGCCGTCCTTGCCGCCGCAGCATCCCTTGCCGCCCTCCGCCGTGTTGCATTCCATGCCGGCCGCAGAGCACTTGCAGCCTTCCGTCGTTCCGCCCGTCGTGCTGGTCGGATTGGCGCTCGCGACGACCGTATTGGCGTCCTTCGTCTCGGTCGCAGACCGGTTGGAGTTGTTGGCCGGACGGTTGCCGTTGCCCGCGTTGCCTGTGTTCGAGTTCGCTCCGCCACTGCAACCCGCCAGCACCAGCATGACGAATGCCAGCAGCGCTACTAATTTGATCTTCATAAGTGGTCTCCTGTTTTGCCGGGATAAGCCGTTGATGACCGCCCGCTCTGAATTTGATTAAGCTCTCAAAGCCTGGGCGGTGATCTTATGATGCCTGCGCTCGCCTCTGGTCTTGATTGATGAGATGAAGGGCTCGGCGGCCTCTCATCCAGTCGCGGCGAGAAGAGAAAATGAAATCGCAATTGAATCCGACTAGAGCATCCCTCGGGATGGCGGATAGTACATTGAGTCGTGCCCCCCGCGCAAGTGAAAAATTACCGGGCGGCCGCCCTCCGGCCCACGACGCAAGCAGAGCACGGGCCTGAAGGAAAAGCTGGAAGTAAAGCCGGGCCTGAGCCCAGCCTTTCGCCTTTCAGCTTACCACTTGATCGTGCCTTCCTTCGATTCGTCTATCTGCGCAAGCTGGACGCCTTCCTGGAAGAAGAAAATCTTCATATTGTCGAAGAGGAATTCGTGCGTGTCCGGGTTGGCAAGGTCTAGCCCGTAATGGTTGATGAGCTGGTTCTGTTTCTGTAGCCAGGCGGCCCAGCAAGGCTGGCAGACCTCTGCCCCTATGCGTTGGCCCAGCTCGGTCGGAATCGGCGCGTATCCGAGGGGCGGTCGCTTCTCGCCGCACCGCGCGCACTTGATCTTGTCAGACATAAAAGTAATGCTCCTTGGAAAAATTATATTGCCCCGGTTGCACCCTTCTCGTCAAAGGGCTCGGCGCGCGCTGCGCGAATGGCTGTGATGATGTCGTCATCTTTCGGACGAAACAGCGAGAGCGCCTGCACCTTGCGGTAACGCACTCGGCCTTCGGCGTCAATGACGACGACTGCGCGGGCAGAGCGGTTCGGCAGCCAGGATTGAGCGCCGTAGGCTTTGCTCACCTCACCGCCCGCGTCCGAAAGCAGACGCAGCGGCAGAGAGTGATGCTCCGTGAAGCTCTTGTGCGATTCCACCGTGTCTGTCGAGATGCCTATGACCTCAGCGCCGGTCGCGGCGTACTCTTCCCAGTTATCGCGCACCGAGCACAACTGCTTGGTACACACGGGCGTCTCGTCGCCCGGATAAAAGAGCAGCACGACTATCCGGCCGCGCTGGTCTGAGAGCCGCCACTCCACTCCGTCCGTATCTTTGAGGGTAAAGTCCGGCGCAGGCTCTCCCGTCTGTGCGCCCGTTTGTCGGCCCAAAGGTTTTGCTCTCTACTCTCTATTTGAAGTCGCGTATATCTTTGAACGGCACTTCGCGGTCTGTAAAGTCCGGCCGGTAATAATGCGATGCGCCGTCATACTCCTGCATCCAGCCTTCGGCCATTCCCAGCTCATCCAGGGCCGACAGAGCCCGCAGCCATTCCGACTCCGTGATGCGCCGCGAGAGCAGCGTGTAGCGCTCGTCCGTGGCCGCGCGGTTCGTCGCATAGTACTGCGCCATCATCGAGACGGCGACGCGCGCATCTAAAGCGTCCCTGATCCATTCCAAAGATTCACGCACTCCCGCCAGATCATTCGGCAATACGAGCAGGCGAATGACCAGGCCCCGCTTGAGCAGCCCGCCTTCTCCGAAGACCAGCTCATGCCCCGTCTGCCTGTACATCTCCGCGACGGCCCGCCGCGCGTGCTCCGCGTAGTCTCTGACCCTGGAGTATTCGTAGCCTTCTTCCGAGCCCGCGTATTTCAAGTCGGGCAGGTAAACGTCCACCAAGCCTTCAAGCAGCCGCAGGACTTCCACGGAGTCGTAGGCGTTGGTGTTGTAGACAATAGGCAGCCGAAGGCCGCGCCGGGCGGCCAGCAGAATTGAGCGCGCCATCTGCGGCGCGAAATGGGTCGGCGAGACGAAGTTGATGTTATGACAGCCGCGCTCCTGTAGCTCAAGCATTATCTCGGCGAGCCGCTCATGCGTGACCTGGTTCTTGAGCTGCTCCTTGTGCATCTGCGAAATCTGGTAGTTCTGGCAGTAGACGCAGCGCAGGTTGCAGTTGCCGAAAAAGATGTTCCCTGCGCCGCGAGTGCCCACAAGCGCCGGCTCTTCGCCGAAGTGCGCCGTGTAGGAAGAGACTATGGGGAGGCGGCCCGAATAGCAGCGGGCAAGCTCGTCCTCCATTCTGTTATTACCGCAATCGAGCGGGCAGACGCGACAGCAAAGTAATAGCCTCTCAAGGGCTTGAACCCTCTCGGCCAGCTCCCCTGATTCGTATAAAGCCAGGTAACTCGGTTGATACTCTGCTGCCATAACTACTCCCTGCTCTTATCTAAAACAACCTTCACGGCTAGTGATGACGGGCGTTTACTATCGCCAGCCCCCGTATGGCGCTACTTAAATAAGGAGCTATTTTGTTTCAAGCGTATGATTCCAAGAGAGAGTGTTGAACGAACTGCAAGGCGTATTATAGTCAGAGAAGCAATTCCTGCAACAGAGCCTCACTGGCTCAGAGATTAGGACGGGAATCAAGCCCGGCCCTACTTACCAGCCCGCATTGTTCCGCAAAAGTGATAAGCGGTCAGGTTCCTGGCAATATTAACAGGCTGGTGCAGGTGGTCATATTGTTATGCCCGAACGATGACAAAAGGCGAAACCCAGGAGCCGGCGCGTATTTTGCGTGTTCGCCTACGAGCCATCTGAGACCGCTCTGTTTTGCCTTCTTCACAGCCGTAATCTATATGAAATGTTTCGCCCTTAATAATCAGTATTAAGTAGGTTGTTGAGGATTTCAAAGGTCATTGGTTTCGCGACCTTTTGCATAGGCTGTCGCCTCTCAATCCGAGTCTGTGGTAGCTCTTCGGAGTTGACAAGACTTCGTGTAACTCTGCTTAAGCTTTATGCCTCTATAACAGGAGGACTGTTATCCCTAAGAGTAGGAGAAATGTTATGGCAAATCCGATTGGCTTTGAAAAAACCATCAAGCCGTATTTCACGCCCTGCTACAGGGCCCATATGATTAAAATGGGGCCAAGAATAGATCTTTGGGACTATGACACGGTCAGGGACGCAGGTACCTGGCAACAAATCCACGACGCAGTAGAGGCTCAATTTATGCCGATGGAGGGATGTCCTGAAGGTGTATGGGACGATCATACAAGAAGCCAGTTCCTCAAAGATTTCGTGGCTTGGAAAGATGGCGGGTTCCAGCCCTGATCTCGACCTGAGAGCACGCAGTCACAGGTCGGTCACTGAAGCCACCTTAATGCTCAGTACCACTGTGCCTGCGCGGAGAATCGCCTCCTGAATCTTAACAACCCGGCTTGATTCCTTATCAAGGTAAGAGGATCAGACATCAGGTGTTGACCGAGATAGCAGATCATTACAGTGCTGTCTGCATGTAAGACTAGATGCTCTATACCTCAGCCTGATGCTAAATAAAGATACAAGAAAGGTAAGCAAAAGGAGTAAGGTCGTGAATCAGGAACCAGATCCAACAACAGATGATTCGCAACAATCGGGGGATGATTGGCCACCGAGCGATCCGTCAACAAGCGAGCCGTCAAAAAGTGATTCGCAGAGTTGGATTAGTAAACTATCACGCCGCGAGTTCATCCTCGGAGCAGTCAGTGGCGTTGTCGCCGGAGCCACTGCTTATGGAGCCATCGATTATTTCAGAGACCATAGAGCGACTGACAATGATAATAAAGGGCCGACGACAACAGCGTCTCCCGGAAGCTCGCCGCCGCCTGCGCCTGTACTCGTCGTTTCCGATGTCGGCTGGATCGATCCGGAAGTCAGAAAGTCAGACCCTGCCAAAAAAGAGCTGAGGACGCAGCTTGTAATCGATTACGCTGATCTTGAGATAGACAAGATGCCTGTCAGGCTTCGGTGTTATGAGGGTAAATTGACTGGCCCGACCCTGAGAGCCAGTCCGGGAGATACTTTATATATTACCTTGGTCAATAAATTGCCCGATGTGGCCGATCAGGGTGGAGTCTGCCATGACAAGATGCATGCCACCAATCTACATACTCACGGCCTGCACGTAGACCCGACGGACGGGGATGATGTTTTGAAGAAGATCGTCGAGCCCGGAGAAACAGAGACTTTAAGGTATGAGATACCAGAAGATCATTATCCGGGAACCTTCTGGTATCACCCACACAAACACGGCTCGGTTGGTCTTCAGGTAGCAAACGGCATGGCGGGCGCTCTCATCATCGAGGGAGACATAGATAAAGTTCCTGAGATTGCAGCCGCCGTCGAGCGCATTTTTGTGTTTCAGCAGATTCCCTTCAATAAGAAAACGCCCGGAACCGTCGAATGTGCGGATATTCAGACTGCTTTCGAGAGAGAGACGACCATTAATGGAGCTGTCGAGCCGACCATCGTCCTGAAGCCCGGCGAAGTTCAACGCTGGCGCTTCATCCACGCGGGCATTAAAGAAAAGTTGACAATCAAACTGGACGGCCACGAGCTTTACGTGATTGCTCATGATGGAATCACGACCGGGCATCTGGCCCCTGTGGAAAGAGTCGAGCTAAATCCAGGCTACCGGACAGACGTGCTGGTGAAGGCGAAAAAGCTGGATGACCCGAATAAACCGGAAACTTTCGTCCTGAGGGATTTGGAATCGGAGGGGAAGGATTTTAAATCAGAGGGCTTGCGTGAGGAAAAAGAGAGACTTCACCATCTGGCACGGGTAATCGTCACGGGCGAGGAAAAGGATATGAAATTGCCGGACGAAAGCGCCCTGGCAAAGCTTTTCCCCCTCCAGGATTTGAGTCAGGAAACGACTAATCAGAAGATAGGGCTGGTATTCCATACCGGGCCGGCGTTTCAAATTTGCTGGCCGGTGGACAAGATGGAAGAGAAGATAGATTGCGGGGATAAGTCCAAATGCCACGTCTTCGATAACAGAACGATAAACGTCAAGCTGAATACTGTGGACGAGTGGCTTGTTGCGACATGCAATACAGTTCCCAAGCCGCCACATCACCCCTTTCACATACACGTCAATCCATTTCAGATTATGAGCATCAACGGTGCTTCTCCTGACCCCAAAAAAGGAGAAAAAGTCTGGGGGGACACGTTGCTGATCGAGAGAGGTGATAAAACAAAGCCGCCTGTTCCCGTGCGCCTACGAACAAAGTACGCTAGATGGGCGGGTGAGACCGTTCTTCATTGTCATATCCTGGATCACGAAGATTTGGGGATGATGATAAAGGTCAATATCCAGAGCTGACAATATTGCCGGGCCCCTCTCGTTTTCCGCTTGAGCTTAGCTGCGCTTGAGGTTTGCTATAAGCCCAGGGGGTTCGGCAGTTGCCCCGTCTCCTTGACAGTGATGTAGCCGTCAATCCACCTCATCCAGTGCCACATAGGGAAAGTGGAACCATCCCACTCGCCCCGCACTGTCATACGGCGTATCCCTGCCTTGAATTGCTCCTCCTGAAAATCGCCCGAGTTGAAAAGCTTGGACAGGCCGAAGTATTGATGCCCGGCCAGCCGGAGAAAATCTTCGGGCAGCATCGCTTCCCGGTTCTCTTTATAGAGCTTCTTCTGGGCTTCCGACATCTGACCGCCCGTGTCCAGTGTGATTTCGATTGATGCCAGAGCGCCAGCGTATGCCTCATGGCGCACTTCCGCGTCCTGAAGGGGCTTGGGGATGAAGTTCACAGTAATGGCTTCGCCAAAGGGGTCATCGCTCTGCCCTTCGTAAAGCTCTCCGAAGCTAAGCACGTCGTCCGGGCGTATAGGTGCCGGGTAGCGAAAAACCGTAGGCAGAAGTCTCCTGTTAGCGGCCCGAATGCGGCGTCCGAGCGCCTCCAGATTGTCGCGTGACTCAGACTCGAAGGCTGTCGGGTCTAAATTGCCATCGCTGCCAATGATGGTTTTGTTCGTCCCGATCTGTTGCTGCCACCACGTCTCGATGGTAGCCCATTCCGTGTTGATCCGGTCGAGCGCATCACCCACTTGAACCCGTTTGGCAAACGCGAAGTTGTCTGACATGTCATAGACCCAATGAACCGCGACGATGCGCGCTATCCTCTTCCAAACATCTACTGAATAGGTGGGCGGTTCAACAAAAGCAGCTTTCGATTTCGCACCATCTAATTGTGCCTCAAACTCGGCCGGTAGTACGAAGAGGCGTCCCACCATAAAGTCATGAAGTTGGCAGAAGTAGCCAAGGCCGGACTGTTGGGTCGGCTTGCCGAAAAGTACGGGCGTAGAGGTTGCATTGGGCTGAATGATACCCGTATCAAAGGGAAACCGCGTTCCGATGCAAGTCGCCGTGTGGGGATGACCGTCCTGGTTCTCCCAGACGACAGTGTCTCCGGCGTGAAGGTGCAGCGTATTAGGTCGGAACTCATTTCCTTTAATAACTACTTTGTGTTGCTCTGCCATAACGTGCCAACCTTCCTTTGAGAATGGGAGCCTGATTTAACTGGTTCGGCCTGAGAATTGAAGCTAAGGTACAAATTAATCAGGGATACAGCTAAGGAATTATCGTGAAACAGCAGTAAGGCTTAAGCTGCGGGAAATCTATCTCCATTGTAAGTGGCTTGTCAATAGCTCACTTATCTGGCCACTTGTCGCTTTCGAGGGAAGAAGAGGAAAGCTTGCAACTCTCCGACCGCAGGTATGAAGGCTCTCTAGTCATGGCGTCTGAAATGTATGAAATGGGGCTTATGGCGTTCGACCAGCTCGGCCGGAGCGTACTGCTTCGTCAAGCGCCAGATGAAATCCATCTCCGTGTGAATGGTCGAAAGAGCCAGCCGCGCCTCGAATATGAGAAGCACGCTGCCGTAAAAGAGGAAGCAGGCCCCGATCAGGCCCGTCACCACTGGTATCCAGTTATAGCGCGGCGCGGCGGAGACGGCCACTGCCCCGATCGCGACGGAGGTCGAGACGAAGATGCCGAGCGCCATGTAGAAGACTGTCATGCAACGCTGAAGCAGGCGTGCGCGGCTCGTCAGCTTGTCCAGTTGGCTGAAGATCACTGCCCGGCGCTCTTCGTAAAGCTCTATCTCGGGATGGGAGCGGGCCAGCTCTTCCAGCTTGTCTGAGAGCTGGCGCACACGATCTACCACGCGCCCCAAACGCGTCGAGGTCGAAAGGATCATCGTCCCGCAGGCCGAGATCAGCACGGCGGGAGTAATCATGGCCGTCAGAACGGCCAGCGCTGATGAGATGCCTTCCATCTTCAACCGCGAACAGTTTGATCCTATTTATAGCTTCTGTCCGCACGCGAGAGCAACCGCTGCTCATGTGAGCGGAAAATTTTTTGCGCCCCGAAGGAAAAAGTAAGAATCACGAGAGCGGAAATTGTGATATGGTACGCGCCCAAGCAGACGCGACTTACTATACGTCTCATTCAACCTCTCATAGGGGTTTTACCTTACTGAAAAGGAGAAGGACAAGATGGCTGAACAAGGAGATGATCGTTTGGAACGCGACGAAGGCCAGTCGGGTGATGAGCCGGGCGGAGCTTCCACGGGCGGAGATTATGGCGTGAGCGACACCGGAGAGGGCGACGAGGCCGAGACGCAGGGCCGTGGCGGCCAGGCTATCGGGCGCGCGACCGGAATCGGCGCAGGCCCGACCGACGCAGGAGGTGGCGGCGGCGGAGCGGGCGCGTCTGCTGGCGGTGGCGAGACGGGCGGCGGCGCTGAAGTGCCGGGCGCGGGCGGCGGCGGCACAGGCAGAGGCGGCGGCGGCGGTGGTGCTGCTGCCGGCAGCGGCGGTGGTGCTGGCAGCGGCGGCTTGCGCGGCGGCACGAAGAAGGGCGGCGGCGGCTCGAAGGGTGGAAGCAAGAAGGGAGCAGGCGGCGGAGGCTCGAAAGCCGGCGGTGGTAAAGGTGGCGGCCAGGCCGGTGGCTCGAAGGGCGGCGGCGCTGGCGGCACGAAGGGTGGCGGTGGCGGCGGCGGCTCGAAGGGTGGAGGCGGCTCGAAAGGCGGCACAAAGGGAGCCGGCGCGGGCGCTCGTAAGGGCGGCTCCAAGACCGGCGGCAACGCCGGAGGCGGACGCGGCAGTACGGGCGGAGGCGGTCAGAAGAGAGCCTCTAAAGCCGGAACCAAAGGCTCTGCCAAAGGCGGCGCACGTAAAGGCGGAAGCGCCGGCGGCGCTGGCGGTCGCGGCCTGGCGACTCGTCCTCTGACGGGCGGCGGTCGCGGTAGCGGCGGCGGTCGCACAGGCTCGAAGAGTGGCGCTGGCGGCGGCGGCTCGAAGGGTGGAGGCGGCTCGCGCGGCGGCACGAAGAAGGGCGGCGCTGGCGGCAGTAAAGGTGGTGGCGGCGGTACGCGCGGCGGTCAGGGCGGCGGCGGCTCTAAGAAGGGCGCAGCCGGAGGCCGTGGCGGCGGCGGCACGAAGGGCGGCGGCTCCAAAGGCGGCACAAAGAAGGTCGGTGCCGGTAAGAGAGGCGGCGGCGCTGGCGGTGGCGGCGGCGGTCGTGGCGGCTCGAAGGGCGGCGGCGGCGGTAAAGGCGGCGGCAGAAAAGGAGGAGGCTAGTACAGGCCAGACGAAGGGAGCAGCAAGCAGGGTGGCCGAGGTCATCGGTAGAGGAGCAGCGGTCGTCGCCAACGCCCTTGAGTCGCTGACCGGAGGCGGCCGGCGTCGCTCCGGCTAAGACCACACTTAGAAAAATAGAGGGGAGGTCGCTTCTAACGTCGCAAGGGGGAGGCGACCTCTTTGCTTAGAGCCGAGGCAGGGGAAGGTTAAAGACTTTGGAAGCTCAGGGACGCATCGCAGTCGAGCGCATTGAGAGCCGCGTGCTCGTCGGAAATCCTCTCGGCGACCCTGCTGCGCGCGAGCTTTTCCTTTACCTGCTGCCGAGCTACGACCGCGAGCGCGAGCGTCGCTTTCCGGTCGTCTATTGCCTGACGGGCTTTACCGGGCGCGGGCAGATGCTTCTCAACTCGCAGCCCTTCACGCCGAATCTGGCCGAGCGCATGGACTCACTGCTGGCGCGCGGGCAAATCAAAGAGATGATCGTCGTCATGCCGGACTGCTTCACGCGCCTGGGCGGCTCGCAGTACATCAATTCGACTGCGACGGGGCGCTATGAAGATTACCTGATAGGAGAGGTAGTGCCTTTTGTAGACGCGCGCTTTCGCACGCTGGCGAGCAGGGAGCACCGCGCAGTCCTGGGCAAATCCTCTGGCGGTTACGGCGCGCTCGTCTGCGGGATGCGCCACGCAGACACTTTCGCGGCCGTGGCTTCACATAGCGGCGACTGTTATTTCGAGTATTGCTACCTGCCGGACTTTCCCAAGACCGTGCGTACGTTGCGCGGAGACCCGAGGGCTTTCCTGGAAAAGTTCTGGCGCGAGGAGCGTAAAGGCAAGGACGACATCGCGGCGCTCAACATCCTGGCGATGAGCGCCTGTTATTCTCCTGACCCCGGTGTGCCGCTTGGTTTCAGGCTGCCGTTCGACCTCTCGACCGGAAAGATTCACCCGGCCACCTGGGCGCGCTGGCTCGAACACGACCCCGTGCGTGTGGCCCCGCTCTACAGCGAGCAGTTGAAGAGTCTCAAGCTGCTCTATCTGGACGCGGGCACCCGTGACGAGTTCTGGCTAGACCTGGGCGCGCGCACGCTCGCCGCGCGACTCTCGGAGATGCAGGTCGCCTTCATACACGAAGAGTTCGACGACGGCCATTTCAATATCAGCTATCGCTACGACCGCTCGCTCGCACACATCTCAAAGGCAGTGGCAAGCGACGGGTGACAAGTGACAAGCTGAAGAAGCTTTTCCCACTCGTCACTCATCACTTGTCACTCATCACTGCTCTTATGCGTCTATGGCTGGCGAAAAATAGTGAGGTTCCGTTGCGTGAACAGCTCGCGACGCAGATCATGCTGGGCATTACGAGCGGCGATCTGGCTGCGGGCGAGCGGCTGCCGAGCACGCGCGAGCTGGCGCGCCGCTTCTCGATTCACTCGAACACTGTGAGCGCGGCCTATCGCGAGCTGGCCCGTCGCGGCTGGGTGGAGTTTCGCAAGGGGAGCGGCGTTTACGTGCGCGGCCGCAGCGGCCTTGACCCGCTCGAAGATGGTCTTGAGCTGGATGAGTTGATCCAGACCTTCCTGCAACTGGCGCGCGACCGTGGCTTCTCCCTGGAAGAGATTCGCGCTCGTATCAAGCACTGGCTGGGCCTACAGCCGCCCCGCCGTTTTCTGGTCATAGAGCCGGACGAGGAGCTGCGCCGCATACTCATCGCCGAGATCGGCGAGGCGACGGGCTTCCCTGTCGTCGGGGCGAGCCCCGAAAGGTGCTCTGAGGCGGAAGTGCTCATGGGCGCGGCTCCCGTCGCGCTCTACGGTCAGGCCGAGCGCGTCAAGGAGGTGCTGCCCCCCGGCTCATCCTGCCTGCTGCTTCACTCGCGCTCTGTGCAGGAATCGCTTGAGGGGCAGGAGCGGCCCCGCGCCAGCGCGCTGATTGCGGTCGCCTCTCGCTGGCCGGACTTCCTGCGCTGGTCGCGTACGATGCTGCTCGCCGCGCAGGTTGACCCCGACTCGCTCAGCTTTCGCGACGCGCGCCGGGAAGGGTGGCAGAAGGGCTTACGCTCCAGCGCCTTCGTCATCACGGACGCTCTGACGGCCTCGCGCATGGGCCCGGACGTTCCGAAGCGCATCTTTCGCATCATCGCAGACTCCTCACTCACGGAGCTGCGCGAGTACGTCAAGGGGTTTCTCAACAGGCGCTAAAGACGGGCCCCGTGTGACAGTCGCCGAAGTAGCACATCTACCGTGGCCGTCCTCCGGCAGCCGGTTTTATCCTCAGGGCCCGAAGGTGAGGGACGAAAAAATGAGTACTCAAATTGAGCGACTACGGCTCCACACCTCATCCCTCATCGCTCGTCCCCGTAGTGATGAGCGCGAACGGGCGCTCGCCCGCCTTGAGCGAGAGCGTTTTGATCTGCTCGTCGTCGGCGGAGGCATCACGGGCGCTGCGGTCGCACACGCGGCCTCTCTTGAGGGCTACCGGGTGGCACTCGTCGAACAGCAGGACTTTGCGAGCGGAACCAGCAGCCGCTCGTCCCGCTTGATTCACGGCGGCCTCCGATACCTCAAGCAAGGGCAGGTGCGATTGGTTCGCCGCTGTCTGCAAGAGCAGCAGCGATTGGCCCAGGCCGCGCCCCATCTGGTGCGCCCGCTCTCGCTCCTGCTTCCGCTCTACAGTCCGTCGCGTGCGCGGCTCTGGGCCCATCGCGGCGGCATGGCGCTCTATCGCGCGCTTCAGCCCAAAGGCTCCGAGCTGTTGCACGAGCATCTCGCGAGCGGCGCGCTCCTGGCCGAAGAGCCGCTGCTTCCGCGCGCAGGGTTGGAGGGCGGATACCTGTGCCGCGAGTATCTGACGCATGACGCGCGGCTCGTCTGGGAGACAGTGCTCGCAGCTTCTCTGAGCGGCGCGTGCACGCTCAACTATGTGCGCCTGCTGGAATTTCTCTTCGCCCGTGGGCGCGTCGCGGGCGGCGTGGTTTGTGACGAATTTACGGATCGGACTCTGGAGGTTCGGGCCAGGGTGGTGGTCAATACGACGGGCCCGTGGTCTGATCGCCTGACGAGCCGAATAGAGAATGGCTCGCGGCGGCTGCGCCTGACCAAAGGCGTGCACGTCATCCTGCCGCGCCGCCTGCTTCCACTCACGCATGGCGTAATCTTTTTCTCGCGCGCAGACAAACGCCCGCTCGTCGCCCTTCCTTCCGATAACCTGGTCGTCGTTGGCCCAACGGAGACGGAATACGAGGGCGAGCCGGGGCGTGCCGAGCCGGAGCCGCAAGACATCGAATACCTGCTCGACGCGCTCGCCAGCTTCTTTCCAGGTTTTCCGCTCTCGCCCGCAGATGTCCAGGCGCGCGCGGGCCTGCGCCCCCTCTACGATCAAACGGGCAAGCCCCCCGGAGAGGTCAGCCGCGCCTATCACATAGAGTGGCAGCGCGAAGGGCTTCTGTCAGTCCTCGGCGGCAAGCTGACGCTGCACGCCCACGCGGCCAAAGAGACTTTGAGCGTGCTGGCGTGCAGCTTTGGGCCCACGGACGCCGCCCCGCGCCGTGACCGTTCAGTCGTGCGAGGGTTGCCCGGCGCGCTTTGGCCCAGGGGTGGGCCCGAGGCTGTGGCAGGGAAGCTCCGAGAATCCGGCGCGGGGCCGAACACTGTTGCGCATCTGCTCGATACTTACGGAAGCCGTGCTCTGCTCGTCGCAGACCTTTTGGCCGAAGAGCCCGCCTGGCTGGAGCCAGTTGCGCCGCCGCTGCCCTTCATTCTTGCCGAAGCAATCTTCTCGATGCGTTACGAGATGGCGACCTGTGCGCAGGATTTCGCTGAGCGCAGAACCGATCTGGCCCTGCGCGCCGAGGTCGAAGGCCGGAGCCCAGACCTGGACAGGCTGTGGTGCGCAGAAGAGGCGGCGGCGGAAAGCAGGGTCATATATGCTTGACGAGATGAAAAAGAGTTCGGACGCGGGGAGCGAGGCGCTGCACTTCGAGGCGGCAGTCAATCCGTACGGGTGCTCGCCGCTCGTGGTGGAAGCTCTGGAAGCGTTCGCGCGGACGAAGGAGTTCCGCGCTTATGGCGAGCCGACGGCCCGCGACCTGCGCGAAGAGCTGGCCGCGCGCCACGAGCTTTCGCCCGATAACTTCGTCGTCTACAACGGAGCGGGCGAGGCGCTCGCATGGCTTTTCGTCTTCAACCTCCTGATGCGCCGGGGAAGGCTCGTCGTGCCTTATCCGTCCTACGAGCGATTCGTCGAGGCCGGGAAACGCTGCGCCGCAGAAGTCATCGAAGTCCCACTCGACGAGCAGGATTTTTCGCTCCCCGTCGAGCGGTTGATCGAAGAGGGACAGAGAAGGCGCGCAAGCGTGGGGCTCATCAGCAGCCCGAACAACCCGACGGGCAATGTGCTGCTGGACGAAGCGGGGCTCGCCCGCCTGCTCGAAGAGATGCCGGAGTGTTTGTGGATCGTGGATGAAGCCTATGCTGATTACACGGGGCGGAGCTTCGCACGCTGGGTGCGCGATTGGCCCAACCTGGTCGTGCTGCGCACGTTCTCGAAAGCCTACGGGCTGGCGGGCCTGCGCGTCGGGTGCGCTGTCGCGCACCAGAGCGTCGCCGGGGAGCTGGCGCGCTCTCGCCTGCCCTGGTCTGTCAATTCCATGTCTCTCGTCGCGGCTCTCGCGGCGCTGCGCGATCAGGATTACTTGCGAGAGACGGTTGCACGAATACTGGATGACTGCGCCCGGTTCCACGCGGCGCTCGAACGGATACCGGGCATCAAGGTTTACGAAAGCGCGGCCAACTTTTTCCTCGTCCGCCTGGACTCGCTCGACCCCGTGCGCTTGAAAGAAGGACTGGCCGCTCGCCGGATGCACGTACGCAGCCGCCCGGACATGCCCCGGCACATACGCATCACTTCTCTGCGGCCGGAAGAGAACGCCCGCCTGCTGGACGCGCTCGCCCGTGATGAATTAAATATCTAGGCCGGAGGTGCATGGCTTTCTAGCTCCATGATGGCGAACAACGAATATCACTTCATTGATCGCTGGCGAGTGGAAGGCACTGTCGAAGAAGTCTCGGCGGTGATCGAGGACGCTAAGGAGCTGGCGCGGTGGTGGCCCTCAGTCTACATGGAGGTGGAAGAGCGAGAGCCGGGTGGAGAGGGCGGCGTCGGCAAATTGATCTCTTTGCGGGCGCGCGGGTGGCTGCCCTACACGCTGCGAATCAATTTTCTGACGGTCGAGTCGCGCTCGCCGCACGGCTTCACGATGCACGCGACGGGCGACCTGGAAGGCGTAGGCACTTGGCGATTCGAGCAGGATGGGCCCACAGTCAACATCACCTACGACTGGAAGATTCAAGCCAACAAGCCTGTCATCCGCGCCTTCTCATTCCTCTTGAAGCCGATCTTCGCGTCCAATCATCACTGGACGATGCGGCGCGGCGAAGAGAGCCTCAGGCTTGAGCTGGCGCGGCGTCGCGCCCGCACGCCCGAGGAGGCGGCAAAGGTTCCGCCGCCACCGGGCCCGGCCTTTCCCTACAACCTGCTCCGTAGAACCTGAGCCGCAACCCTCACCTTTAGGCGGCAGCTTGCAGCCGTCTAGGAATGCTTGGCTCGTCGCCTATCCGAGCCAGAGCGAAGCGCAAAACTTCCTCGGCCCAATCCTCGAAAAGTCGGAAGATTTCCTCGACCATCCCGATGGCTCTCCGCCTGGTCTCGTCGTCCAGTTCAATGCGGGCCAGCGATTCATGGTCGCCCGCCCCGGTGTGTTCGGCCTCAAGGCTCATGTGGAAATGGCCCAGGTAGCGCAGCTCTATGCCACGGCGCGCGCGTACCTGTTCGGCCAGTTGCACGGTGAGCGGAAAGAAAGCGTCGGCCGCCTCTTCCATCGCCTCGACGATGGCTAGGCGCTCAAGGCTGGTTGCGCCCATGACCAGATGGGCTATGCGGTACGACAACATGCGGTTGGCGCGCGTCTCTTCGCCCCAGAGGAAGCTGACCCAATCGGTTCCGGCATAGAGCCGCTCGAAGCCCAGCTTGCGGAAATCTTCCAGGTACAAGCGCCAGTGATCGTCATCTTCGTGGCTGTAGACGTTAACTCTTTGCTGGTATTCGTCCCCTGCGTCGTCCGAGCGGAGGAAATATCTGTTGAGGTCTGCGAAGCTCATGCACCAATGGGCCATGCACGGCAGGAAGGCCAGACGCTCTTCGGGCTCAAGGCTTTCGTCCCTCAGAAAAGCGAAGAACGGTAGTCTCGCAAACGCCTGCTTCCTCTCCGCGATAGCTGCCAGCACTGCTCTCATTCTGCTCTCTCCTGCAAGTGAGTATTTACGGGCCGTAATGAGGCTCCACACACTAACGCGGGAAATTGCGGCGAGTTGAATCAGCGCGGGCCGAGAAAATTTTTTGACCGAGGCGGATGACGAGGCTTACAGCTTGATCTTTCCCGTCAGGATGTCTTTCGCCATCACGAAATCCCCGCGCAGGCTGTAGAGCGGGTAGTGAAAGGTCGCGGGCCGGTTCTTCTCGAAGAAGAAGTGGCCGACCCAGGCGAAACCGTAACCGCACACGAGCATCGCCAGAAGCGCCTTCCAGTTCAGCGTGAAGAGAAAAAAGAGGAGGAAGGAGACGGCCAGTATCGTGCCTGCGAAGTGCAGCCGCCGGCAGGTGCGGTCAGAGTGCTCGGATAAGTAGAAGGGATAGAAGTCAGCGAAGCTCTGATACTCTTTCATGTCCATCACTGTTGGGCGAATAGGCGCTGGTAGTCTTCGGCCATCGTGGGCGCGACGCGTACCAGGCTCAGATTCTCCTCGACGTGTTCGCGGCGGCTCATGCCTATCAGCGCGGTCGTGATGCCGGGCGTCGAGCGGACGAATTGAATGGCCGTCTGTGTGTCGGTGGCGAGTGAGCCCAGAGGCTCGCGGATGTGCGCGGGGAGCGAGCGCGACGCCTTGCCCTGCAAAGTCGAAGAGCTGGCGATGACGGTGACGGCGAGCGCGCTCGCCGCTTCGAGCATCGAGACCGGCTCGCCCTCAAGCGTCTGATTGTTGAGGACGAGGGCTTCCGGCATCGCCAGGTTGAAGGGAAGCTGGACGAAGCGAAAGCCGTGCTCAGTCCCACCGGCCTTGTGCGCCAACTTGACGATGCGTTCGAGCGAGAGGTATTCGCGCGCCTCTGGCGAGACGCGAAAGCCGTTCCAGGTCGCCACGCCGTAATGACGCAGACGCCCGCTCATGCGCTCGCGCTCAAGCATCTCGAAGGCCGCGCGCAGGCGCTCGTCGAAGTCCGCGCGCGAGATTTCGCCGAGCTGTGATTCCGGATTATGTATGTAGTAGATGTCCACCGCGCCGAGCCCCATGTTCGCAAGCGATTGGGCCAACTGGTGCTCAAGGTAGCGGGGCGTCATGCAATGGCTGCCGCCGACTATGTCCGAGAATTCGATGACGCCCCGGCGGACGAAGGTCTCTTCGACGTAGCGGCGCGCGTTCGCAGGCGGCGCGCCGTCAAAGGGCAGGAAGCCCCCCTTTGTGCAGATGACCAGCTCGTCGCGCGCGAAAGCAAGCTCTCTGGTCAGATACGAGAGCGCCCGGCCGATACTTCTTTCGCTGCGTTGAAAACGGTAGTTGGCCGCAGAGTCTATGACGTTGACGCCCAGCTCGACGGCGCGCGTGACGGCCTCAGTGTATCGCTGGTCTGTCGCTTCGTCCCATTTACCGAGATAAGTTCCGATGCCTATGGACGAGAGCCAGAGGTTCTGTTCCAGCCGAAAGTGGTTCTCGGCCGCCGTGCCCTCGAAACGCGCACGGTAGTGCTCCGTTCCCTTCAACGTCGCGTAACCTTCAATAGACATAAGCCCGTCCTCAAGCCAGCGTGGAGTGTGCCCCGAGACTATACGCGCGAGGGGCGCGATGCCGCAAGCATCGTTTCGTCGAAGCCGTGCTAGTGTGTTAAAAAGCAGCGGGAGCCGAAAGAGCAACCGAAGTGAGCGAGAGAGACCAAGAGCATGAAAGCAATGCTACGGGGCCGAGCGCGCCGGAGCAGCAGCGCGCCTCCAGGCTTGAGATGGACGGGAGGGAACTGGGCGAGCTGTCCGAAGCGACGCTGCGGCTCGTCGAGGAATATTTCGCGCATCTCCCGGAACTTCCGGTTTTCCCCTCGGCCTCCGGCGCTGCGCTGACAGAGCGCCTCTCGCGCGAGCTGAGCGAAGAAGGCTCTTCGCTCGAACAGATACTCGACGATTGCCGCGCGATCATTGCGGGCAGCCGCCATAACGGGCATCCCAGGTTCTTCGGCTACGTCGCCTCGCCCTCGACGCCGGTCGGAGCGTTCGCAGACCTGTTGGCCTCGGCGCTCAACGTGAACGTGACCTCCTGGCGCTCGGCTCCGGCTGCGACCGTGTTGGAGAAGATGGTGTTGGGCTGGCTCTCGAAGATGATCGGCTACGGCGAGGAAGGGCAGGAGGCGCACGGGCTGCTGACGAGCGGCGGCTCTATGGCCAATCTGAACGCGCTGCTCGTGGCGCATCGCGCTCTCTCGCCGGAAGCAGAGGTGGCACGGCGCGGCCTGTGGAGCGCAGGGCCTCCCGTTACCCTCTACGCTTCCGAGCAGGTGCACATGTCCATCCCGAAGGCCGCAGACATACTCGGGCTCGGGCGCGATCAGGTGCGGCTCGTCAGGACGGACGAGCGGTTTCGCCTGGACGTGCGAGACTTGCGCGCGGCCGTCGAAGCCGACACGGCGCGCGGCCTCAGGCCCTTCTGCGTAGTGGCGAGCGCGGGCACGGTCAACACGGGCGCGGTCGATCCGCTCGCCGAGATAGCCGGCCTCGCCAGCAGCCTCGGCCTCTGGTTTCATGTTGACGGCGCGTACGGCGCTTTGGGCGCTCTGGACGAAAGCAAGCGCGCCCTGTTTGAAGGCATGGAGCGCGCAGACTCCATCTCGCTAGACCCGCACAAGTGGCTCTACGCGCCGGTCGATTGCGGCTGCCTGCTCTTTCGCGACGCGGCGGCAGCGCGCCGAGCCTTTCTCTCATCGGACGCCGATTATATTAAAGTGCATGAGGAGACGACGGCCGAGAGCTTCGCTTTCTGGGATTACGGCGTGGAGTTGTCCAGACGCTTCCGCGCCTTGAAAGTCTGGATGATGCTCAGCTATTACGGCGAGCGCCGTGTGCGCGCGGCGATCAGCGAAGATAATGAGCTGGCAAGCTATTTCGCCGCGCGCGTTCGTGAGTCGGAAGATTTCGAGCTGCTCGCTCCCACGGAGCTGAGCATCTGCTGCTTTCGCTACGTGACGCGAAGCGTGCGCGAAAGACTGGGCAGCAGTGAAGGTGAAGAGCGCGCACGCCTCGACGCGGAGCTTGACCGTTTGAACGCCGCGATCATGCTCACTGTCCAGCGCGGCGGGCGCGCTTATCTTTCAAACGTCACGCTCAAGGGGGTCTACGGCCTGCGGGCCTGCATCGTCAATTTCCGCACGACGCGCGCCGACATAGATCAAACCCTGGAGATAGTGCGCGACGCAGCGCGCACGCTCGGCGGGAATTAGTGGCAGAGGGAAGCGGGTATCAAATATCGTGTCTTCAAAAGTGGAACGAGAAGAGAACGGGTACGAGCGCGAGCTTGAGGTCGCGCGCCTGCTGGCGCGTGAGGCCGGGGCGCTGGCGCTCGAATATTATGACCGTCCGCTGCACGTCGAGCAGAAGACGAGCGCCGACGATGAAGAGCCCGTGACAGAAGCAGACCGCGCGGCCAACGCCCTGATCGTCGGCCGCATACGTCACGAATTCCCCGAGGACGGCATCCTCGCAGAAGAGTCAATTGACACCGCGCGGCGCTTGGACAAGAGCCGCGTCTGGATGATAGACCCGCTCGACGGAACCAACGGCTTCATCGCGCGCAACGGAGATTTCGCCGTCCAGATCGGCCTCGCCGTCCGTGGCCTGGCGCGAGTCGGCGTCGTCTACCAGCCGCTCGCAGACGTGCTCTACTTCGCGGCCGACGGCTCCGGCACGTGGATCGAGCGCCCCGGGCTGGGGCGCGAGCGAGCGCGCGTCTCAGACCAGCGTGAGCTGACACAGATGATGCTTGCGGCCAGCCGCTCGCACAGAAGCCCGCGCCTGGACAAGGTCGTGCGCGCGCTCGGCGTGCGCGACGAAGTGCAGCGCGGCTCCGTAGGCGTCAAGGTCGGCCTCATCATAGAGCGCCAGTGCGATCTTTACGTGCACCTGTCGCCGCGCACCAAGCAGTGGGACACCTGCGCGCCGGAGGTCATACTGACGGAAGCGGGCGGAAGGCTGACAGACCTCTTCGGCTATCCGCTCAGCTACAACTCGCCCGACGTGCAGAATCGCAACGGCATCGTCGCCAGCAACGGCGCGGCCCACGCGAGCGTCATCTCGCGGCTCGCGCCGCTTTTGAGAGAGTTCGGGCGCGAAAGAGTAGAAGTTTAAGGCTAGATGTCGGATGCCGGATGTCAGCCGGGCGGCAGCATCTAACGTCTAACATCTGTCATCTGTCATTCTTCTCATGGGCCTTCGATCAAAAATCTTCCTCATCTTCCTTGCCTTCGGCATCGTGCCGATGCTTGTGCTCAACTACTTCCACTACCTGAGTAGCCTTGAGGCCGTCGAATCGTTGCTGCGCGGCGATGTCGAGCGCGAGATGCTGATGATCGCGCGCAATGTCGAGGAGAGGCAGCGTGAGCAGGAGGCCGGGCTCATGGCGCTCGCGCGCAGCAAGTCGCTGCGCACCTACGTGCAGGGCTCAGGGGAGGCGACTGAAGCGCCGCCCGGCAGCCTCTCTTTCACCACGACCGCTTCGCAAGAGCGCGAAGAGCCCGTGCCGGAGGACGTGCGCGGGATGCTCAACGCCTTCCTGCTCGCCAACAGGCATTACTCGGCCGTGACTTGTGTGAGCGGTGGGCGTCGCGTGCTCTTTCGCGTCGAGCCGGAAGCAAGCGCCGCAGACGAGGCTGCCCTGCGTTATCAAACCAAAGGTTTCGTCACGAGCGCGAACGCGGACGAGCGCGTCTGGACGACTTCGGAGCAGAGGCCGCTGCGCCGTCCTCTCGCCCACGAGCCGAAGGGCATGATCCTGCGCTACACCGTGCCGGTCTTTACTGATGAAGCGAGCGCGGGCGGCGCACGCGGCGCTCTCGTCGCAGACCTCAGAGCAGAGACGCTGTTCGCGCGTGCCGTGGGCGAGCTTGCCGCCGCCTCTTCTTCCGGAGCAACGGCGCAGCGCACCATAGTCGCGCTCGGCCACAGGGGCGAGATCGTCTACCACACCAACGAGACGCTCCGCTACCAGAGCGTAGACAACGCCATGCCCACCTTCAAGCCCGTCGCCGATCAGATGATGGCGAGCGAGCGGGGCGCTATGTTCTTCGATTGGACGGGCGGCAGCCGTTGGCTGGCAAGCTATCTGAGGGTCGCGCCGCTCGATAGCTCGCTCGCCGTCGCCGGTAACTACTCTCTGGCCACCGCAGGCTTAGAGCGAAGACGCTGGATCAGGCTCCTGCTGTCGGCCTTGATCGGAGTGGCGACGGCCGTCGCGCTCACCTGGGTCGTGGGCCGCACGGCGAGCCAGATAGAGCGCGTCACGGAAGGCGCTGTCGCCATCGCCGGAGGCCGGCTAGACCAGCGCATAGAGGTGCGCTCTAACGACGAGACGCGCCTCCTGGCCGAGAGCTTCAATAAGATGAGCGACAAGTTGCGCGCACAGATGGCGCGCGAGGCAGAGATGCGCCAGTTCCAGGCATTCCTGCGCCTCTCGGCGATGATGACGCACGACCTGAAGAATGCTATCGCCGCGCTTTCGCTGATCGTCCGCAACATGGAGCGCCGCTTTCATCGTGAAGAGTTTCGCGCCGACGCCATGCAATCGCTCACGCTTGCGACCGATAAGCTGCGCGCGCTCGTCGCCAAGCTGAGCGGCCCCGTCGAGAGCCTCAGCGGCGAGTTCAAGCGGCCGCGCCCGGCCGACCTCGTCCCCATCATCCAACGCGTCATCTCGCAAACAGCCACGCACGCCTCTCTGCATCAGGTCGAGACGCGCCTGCCCCCTTCGCTCATAGCCCCCCTGGACGCAGAGCGGATGGAGCGCGTCGTCGAGAACCTCATCATCAACGCCCTCGAAGCGATGGGCGCGCAGAGCGGCCGCCTGACCATAGAGGCCGGGCGCGCCGACGATGCCCACGTCTTTTTCAGCGTCGCCGATACGGGCCCCGGCATGAGCGAGGAGTTTATCCGCGAGCGACTGTTTCGCCCCTTCGCCACGACCAAGAATAAGGGAGTCGGCCTCGGCCTCTATACCTGTCGCGAAGTGGTGCGCGCCCACGGCGGCCGCATAGACGTGCAGTCACAACCGGGCTCTGGCACTTGCTTTCGCGTCGTGTTACCATCTGCGCCGGATCAGGCGGCTTAACGGGGGATGCAAAAAACTAAGCATCCATTCCATTTGCGACCGGCCGCGCCGATCTCCTTTCAGTTTTTCCAGCTATAGTTGAACGAGCCGAAGCCGCCGCCGGTCAAAGGGGCCTGTGGCGATTCCCTCATCGTACTACTCAAAAGGTCGCCGCCCGAGGCGCTGCCGCTTCACAACAAAAGAGCGCGCCGGGCCGGTGTTAGTGGGAACCTTTTATGAGCGAACAAACAGAGCCGAAGGTCACTGTGCTGGTTGTCGAAGACGAAGAACCGCTGCGTCGCGGGCTCTACTGGGCGCTCGATGAGGAGGAGTATCGCGTGCTTGAAGCCGCGACGCGCGACAAGGCTTGCGAGCTGCTCGCGCGCGAAAAGATAGACGTGGTCTTGAGCGACCTGCGACTGCCTCCCTCACCCGGCGATATTTCGGAAGGGCTCGCAGTGGTCGGAGCCGCGCGTGCCTTGCGCCCGCCCGTGCCCGTCATAGTCATCACCGGCAGCAACTACAAGCAGGCCGCGCTTGAAGCGATCAAGCGCGGAGCCTACGGCTTCTTTGAAAAGCCTTTCGACGCGGACGAAGTCCTGCACATCGTTCGCCAGGCGGCGCGCACGCATCGTCTTGAGCAGGAGATACTGCGCCTGCGCTCCGCCCTGAGCGGCCGCAAGGGGTTCGATCACCTGGTCGGCGCAAGCCCCGCCTTCGAGAAGATTCTCAAGCAGGCGCGCTCCGTCGCGCAGACTTCGGCCACAGTCCTCTTGACGGGCGAGAACGGGACGGGCAAGGAGGTCTTGGCCCGCGCCATTCATGAAGAGAGCCCGCGCTCTGCGGCTCCCTTCGTCGCCGTGAGCTGTGCGGCGCTCCCTGAAACCCTGATCGAGTCGGAGCTGTTCGGTCACGAGAAGGGAGCCTTTACGGGCGCGACGGCCGCTAAGAAAGGGCGCTTCGAGCTGGCCGACGGCGGCACGCTCTTTCTGGACGAGATCGGCGAGCTGACGCCCGCCGTGCAGGTCAAGCTGCTCCGGGTCTTGCAGGAGCGCGCCTTCGAGCGCGTCGGAGCGACAAAGACACTGACCGTAGACATTCGCCTCATCGCCGCCAGCAATCGCGACCTGCAACAGGAGGTCGAGGCCGGACGCTTCCGTCGAGACCTATTTTACCGCCTCAACGTCGTGCCGCTGGTCTTGCCCCCCTTGCGCGAGCGCGTCGAAGACATCCCGCTCCTGGCCGCGCACTTTGCCGCCAAGGTCTCTGAAAAGCACGGGCGCTCGCTGCCCGAGCTTGAGCCTGCCCTGATCGAAGCGTTGCTCGAATATGATTGGCCCGGCAACGTGCGCGAGCTTGAGAATGTCATCGAGCGCCTGGTCGTCCTGAGCGTTGGGCCCAAGCTCGGGGTCGAGTTCCTGCCGGAAAACATGCTGCGCACCCTGCCCGGCACAGAGCCCACGGACGAGACGACGCTCGAAGGGGCCGTCACGGCCCTGCGCCGCCGCATGATCGCCGCAGCCTTGCAGAGCGAGGGCGGCAACAAAGTGGCTGCGGCCCGCCGTCTAGGCATCAGCCGCTCCTATCTACACAGGCTCATCAGCGAGTTCGAGTCGGAAGACTCTCCGCCACAGGATCAATCCTGACAAAGAACGGTTCTCTTCATGTCTACGAATGTAGACACACGCCCGCGCCCGCTGTCGCCTTCCGTGCACAGGTAATTTTTTTGCAACTCTCAGGCTTCGCCGATTTCCGCAGTAAATCCATCACAAGCATCGCTCTCAGACACATGGTACAAGCGTTGCAGGTAAGCCGGTCAGCTTGAGCCAAGAAAGAAAGAGTTGAATGAAGCCTAAAGTCTTAATAGTTGACGACGACGTAGCGATCACGCAGCAGCTCTTCTGGACGCTATGCGACGATTATGAAGTGATGACGGCCAACGATCTACAGTCGGCCCTGCGTCGCGCGCTCAGTTACGAACCGGCCGTCTCGATCCTCGACCTGCATCTGCCGCCCGTCGCAGACTCGCCCGAGATCGGGATGCGGATACTCGGCTTCATTAAAGATCGCTTCCCCGACTCGAAGGTCTTGGTGGTCAGCTCGGCCTCCGACATGGAGATGCAGAAAGCCTGTTTCAAAGAGGGCGCGGACGGCTTCTTAGGTAAGCCGTTTGACGTGGAGCACCTGCTGGCCGCCGTGCGCCGTCACGCGCCCGAATACCGCCTCGACGCCGTCTGACCGAGCGCGGAATTTAATTGACGCGGAAGAGCAAAAGCCATCGATCACTCGCGTCAATTCGGATATGAGCAAAGCGGAATACACTTTACTGGCGACGGTCATAGGGTTTTACATACTGCTCTTTGCGTACCTGGTAACGAGAGCCCTGGTGGAGATGATAAGGGCCTGGCGGCCCACCCCGCCAAAGATCAAGATGGTCTCGCGCCGTGAGGCCAGCACGGCGCGAGACCGGGCCTGGACGCGCGCAGTGTGGCGCGCACCCCTGGCTCCTGTAGTAGCTCCGGAGATGGAGCGGCGCGACCGGGCGGCGACCAGCATCGCTTGAGCCAGCGCGCTCGAACAGTTCTTTCTCAAGATCAAGCTCCGGCCACTCGCCCCACTTGAGAGGCCGTCAGTGCCCCGCGCTGTACGGAATCCCCTCCCGTCGCACGGAGCCGCGAAGCCCCCGCACCTAAAATGACACCTGCCCAGTGTCGCGGGGGCTTCTTTTTTTCTCTCTCACAAAAATTCCTGCCACTCACGCTATTCTGTTAATCCATCTCGAATATCGTATAATGTGTCTACAATGAAATTCCTTCACCTGGCTGACATACACTTGGGCTGCCGCCGCTATAATCTGGAAGAACGCACGAAAGACTTTTTTCGCGCCTGGTATGATGTCATCACTAATCATGCCATCGGCAATAAAGTGGATTTCGTGCTCATCGTCGGCGACTTCTTCGACCGGCGCAACATAGACCCGCAGGCGATGAATCACGCGATGGCGGGGCTTGAGCTGCTGCGAGAGGCTCATATTCCTGTGGCCGCCATCGAAGGCAATCATGACCAGCGCGACGCCGTCTCGGACTTTAGCTGGCTGCGCTCGCTCTCGCAATGGGGCTTCCTCAAGCTGCTTGAGCCGACGCGGGACGAGGAGGGGCGCGTGACCCTTATGCCCTGGGATGAAGAGGAGCGCGCGGGCTCTTACGTGGACATCGCGGGAGCGCGCATCTTCGGCTCGCACTGGTACGGCGCGAGCGCCAACGCCGCTATCCCAGTGCTCTCGGACGCGCTCCGCAGGGCGAGCGAGCGGGGCCTGTTCAATATCCTCATGCTCCATACGGATGTCGAAGGCCAGATCAACCGGCCCATTCCGGCGCTCACCATTGCCAAGCTGCAAGAGCTGAAACAACTGACCGGCTACGTCGCCCTGGGCCATACGCACAAGCGGTTTGACGTGGACAACTGGGCTTTCAATCCGGGCTCGCTGGAAGCCACTTCCATTGACGAGTACAGGGAAGAGCGCGGCGCTTACCTGGTCGAAGTGGACGCGGAGCACAAGGTCACGGCCAGCCACCTGCGCGATTACACGCAGCGCCCCTTCCAGCGCCTCTCCTTCGACGTGTCGGGCGCGAAAGAGCCGGAGGAAGTCTTTGCCGGCGTGATGGAGAAGGTCGAGCATGAGGCGCGCGCGTATGACTCTCGCTCGGGTGGGCCCGCGCCGATCATAGAGATTACTCTGCGCGGGCAGTTGGGATTCAAGAATTCGCTGCTTGAGATCAACCGCATGCGCGAAGAGGCGCGCGAGCGCACGGGCGCTCTGCACGTCATCCTGCGCAATCAGAGCGTCCCCGTCGAATATGCCATCGCCGCCGGCATGGATGCCCAAGCGCCGCGACATGAGCGCGAGCGCCGCATCATAGAAGATTTGATCGCCCGCAATAACTTGTACAAGGCGCGCGCGCGCGACATGGCCGAGCTTGTGATAGAGGCCAAGCGGCAGGCCCTCAGCAACGAATCGCCCGACAAGATTCTGGAATTGATCGAGCGCAAGCTGGAAGACGGCGCTGAGCCCCTCGCAGCAACAGCGGCGGAAGAGAGCGCAGAGCGCGAGCCCACGGCTCCGACCGCCACAGCCCTGAACGCCATCGAGCGCAACGCCACGAATGCAGTGATGAGTGGCAAGTGACAAGTGACAAGCTCTTGAAAAGCTTTTCTCTCGTCACTTGTCACTCGTCACTCGTCACTGCTTTAGAATGAGTGATGCTATAGACAGACTGCGGGGTGGGCGCGAGCTACCTTTGTTTCCGCTGCCGGTCGTCCTGTTTCCGGGTGTCCCGCTGCCGCTGCACATCTTCGAGCCGCGCTATCGCCAGATGATCGCCGACATACGCGTGCGCGATAACCTGTTCGGCCTCTCTTACTTTGACCCCGGCACGCCTGCCGTGGAGGAGCGCCCGAGTGTAGGCCATGTCGGCTGCGTCGCAGAAGTGACCGAAGTCCAGCCGCTTCCCGACGGCCGCTTCAACATCCTGACCATAGGCTTGGTACGCTACAGGATAGATGCTTACGTTGAGCGGGGCGACCCGTACCTGTTGGCCCAGGTCTCTTTTTTTGAAGACGAGGAGGAAGCGGAAGAGCTGCTTAAGCGCCGGGCCGAGGAGGTGACGGAGATTTTCCTGCGCATCGCGCGCGCCGTTCGCATCCTGAATGACGAGCGCGCGGCCTTGCCTGAGCTGCCCGAGACTGAGCCCGAGCGCCTCTCTTTTCTGATCGCGGCGGCGGTGGATTTGGAGGCGCAGGTCAAGCAGGAGCTTCTTGAGCTGCGCTCAACGGCAGAGCGATTAGAGCGGTTGCGCGACCTGCTGATGCGCGCCGTCGGCGGCTACGAAGAGCGTGCGCGCGTTCACGCGATTGCCAAAAACAATGGTCACAGCCGAACAAAGATAGACCTCGGATGAACAAGGCTTCGGAACAGAGCGAGGCGGCAGAAGGGCAACGGGGCGAGCGCGTGCGCGTGCGCGTTCTCTTCTTCGGGGCGGCGCGAGAGACTACGGGAAGCGCCGAGGCAGAGCTTGAGCTGCGCGCGCCGGCGAGCGCCGCTTCCGCCCTCGAAGAGATACTCGTGCGCTATCCCGGCTTGCGCCGCTTCGGCCGCTCCCTGCTTCTGGCCGTCAATCAGGAGTACGCGCGCGAAGCAGATAGGGAAGTGCGCGAAGGCGATGAGCTGGCCCTCTTCCCACCCGTGAGCGGCGGAGCGGAAGCTCTGGGGGAAGAAAAGGCGGCGCTTGAGGAGAGGGATTTCTTTGAGCTGACGACCGCGCCGATAGACGTGGGCGAGGTGGCTCGTCGCCTGGTGCTGCCCCAATGCGGCGCGACCGTCACGCTCGACGGCTACGTGCGCGAATGGACGCGCGGCCGCAAACGGACTCTCTACCTGGTCTACGAAGCTTACGCGCCGATGGCCTTGAGCGAGCTGAGACGCTTGGGGCGCAAAGCTCATACGCTGTTCGAGATCGCGCACATAGGCATAGTCCATCGCACGGGCCGTCTGGAAATAGGCGAGACGAGCGTCTGCATCTGCGTCAGCGCGCCCCATCGTCGCGCAGCCTTTGAAGCCTGCGAGTGGGCCATCAAAGAGCTGAAGCAGCGTGTGCCCATCTGGAAGAAAGAGTTCTATGAAGATGGCGAAGTGTGGGTCGAAGGCGAAGGCGCACCAGACCATGAGAGCGAAGCTGAATGAGCGCGGTAATCCCCTATGACTGAAGAAGCTTCAGAATCCATTGCCGTGCGCCCGAGCGTCATCATGGTCGCGGATGATTACGAGGTCATACGCCAGTTGTGCCGGACGTGGCTTGAGATACGCGGCTACGTCGTTGTCGAGGCCGAGGACGGAGAGCAAGCTGTCGAGCTGGCGCGGCGCGAATGTCCCGATCTGATTATTATGGATTTAAGCATGCCGCGCCTTGACGGATTTGCCGCCGCGCGCCGCATACGTGAGATAGACGAGCTGTGTCAGGTTCCGATAGTCGCCGTCTCGGGCAAGGACAAGGGTTTGCGTGACGCGGCGCTCGCCGCAGGCTGCGACGAATACCTGACCAAGCCTTTCGATTTTCCGCAACTGGAAAATATTATGGGCCAACTCCTGCCACGACCGTCCCGCTCCTCCCCTTGAGCTTACCGCTTCGGGTGTCGGCGCGCACGCTTACTGCGTATTTCGGAGGCGGCGCTGGCGCGCTCCAAAGCCTGCCGCATGTGCTCTTCAGTCCAGGGCTTGGTCAGGAAGAGATGTATGATGCCGGAGCTTATCTCCTGCATCACCTCGACGAGCTTTGAGTTGCCCGTCAGCAGTATGCGGTAACTGGACGGATAACGGGCCGCCACTTCGCGCAGAAACTCGCTGCCATTCACGTCTGGCATGCGCTGGTCGCTGATGACTATGTCGGCCGCGCGCTCCGCGAGCATATGGCGCGCATCTCTGGCCGTCTCGGCCGTCCGCACGTCGTAATCGTCAGCAAACATCTGCTCGAAAAGGTCGAGTTGGGCGACTTCGTCGTCCAGGTAGAAGAGCGATATTTTAGGGCCCATCTTTTACCTACCGGGTCGGCAGTGAGGACAATCACGTGATGGGCATGATCGCAACACTCGCGGGAAATATCAAAATTTCCGATACAAGAGTTATCTTAGCTTATATCGTGCGACAAGCATAGGGCTAAAAATTTAGATGAAAAAGAGAGCCCCGCTCTGCCGTCAAAAAGCAGAGCGGGGCTCGAAGGTGATGCGAGTAGGATGTTGCTTAACCGGCCGCGACCTCTTCCGTCTCCTCGGCCGAAGCCTCCACGAGCGAGGCGCTGGTCACACGATCACCGCCGTCCGTCTTAATCAGACGAACGCCCGAAGCGGAGCGCCCGGTCTTGCGAATGTCGGCCGCCTCGATGCGAATCAGCTTGCCCTGCTGCGTGATAATCATGATCTCCGATTCGTCTTCGACGGGAAAGACGGCGACCACTTTGCCGGTCTTCTCGGTCGTCTTCATGTTGATGACGCCTTTGCCGCCGCGCGATTGAAAGCGATAGTCAGTGATCTTGGTCTGCTTGCCGAAACCCTGCTCCGAGACGGAGAGCATACGCTCGTTATCGTCCGCCGAGACGGCGCACAGAGAGACTACGAAATCATCCTTGCGCAGGTCTATGCCGCGCACGCCGCGCGTGGCACGCCCCATCGGGCGCACATCCGATTCATCGAAGCGAATCGCCAGCCCGTTGTGCGTCGCGATGAAGATGCGCTTGGTTCCGTCAGTCAGGACAACGTCGAGCAGCTCGTCGCCGTCGTCGATGTTGATGGCGTTGATGCCGTTGGCCCGTATGTTCTGAAAGTCGGCGAGCGAGGTCTTCTTAATCACGCCCTTGCGCGTGACCATCACGACGTAGCGCCCTTCCGAGAACTCTCTGACAGGCACGACGCCCGCCAGCTTACGCGAGGACGGAATGTTGATGAGATTGACGACAGCCTTGCCGCGCGCAGAGGCCGCAGCGTCCGGGACTTCGTGCACCTTGAGCTTGTAGACCTGCCCGTCATCCGTAAAGATCATGATGTAGGCGTGCGTGGAGGCGATAAAAAGGTGCTCGACGAAATCGCCGTTCTTGGCGGCCGCGCCGAAGCGCCCCTTGCCGCCGCGTCCCTGTCGCTGGTAGACGGTCACAGGAGTCCGCTTGATGTAGCCGCTGTTGGTGACCGTAATCGCCACGTCTTCGTCCGCGATCAGGTCTTCGATGGAAAGCTCGACGCCTTCGTCCACGATCTCCGTGCGGCGCTTGTCGCCGAACTCCTTCTTCACGTCCTCAAGTTCCTTGATAATGACGCGGCGCAGAGCGTTCTCGTTGGCGAGAATCTCTTCCAGCTCGGCTATCAGGCGGATGATGCCTTCGTACTCGTCTATGATCTTCTGCCGCTCAAGGGCCGAGAGCCGCCTGAGTTGCAGGTCGAGGATGGCCTGCGCCTGCGCTTCGGAGAATTCGAGCCGACGCAGCGCCTTCTGTAATTTCGTCAGGTATCCGGCGAGCGTCAGATCGGACGGCGTGCCCTTCCAGGCCTTCACCTCCGCCATCGTCGCCGTGTTGCCCGTCAACCATTGTCGCGCCTCGTCCACCGAGCGCGCGTTGCGAATGGTGGTCACGATGTAGTCGAGCGCGTCAATCGCCTTCGTCAGCCCTTCGAGGATATGCGCGCGAGCCTTGGCCTTGCGCAGCTCGTATTCGCTGCGACGGCGGACGACCTCGCGCCGGAAATCGACGAAGGCTTCGAGCATCTGCTTGAGGTTCAGGATGCGCGGCTGGCCGTTGACGATAGCCAGATTGATGACGCCGAAGGAGGACTGCATGGGCGTCAGCTTATAGAGCTTGTTGAGGATGACCTGCGGCACGGCGTCGCGCTTGAGTTCGACGACGATACGCATGCCGTCGCGGTCTGATTCGTCGCGCAGGTCTGCTATGCCTTCCAGCTTCTTCTCGTTGACCAGCTCGGCTATGCGCTCGATCAGTCGCGCCTTGTTGACCTGGAAGGGAATCTCCGTGATGACTATGGCGTCGCGCTCGTGCGCCCCGCGACCTATGCGGTCAATGCCGGCGCGGGCTCTCAGTTGCAGCACGCCACGCCCTTCCAGATAAGATTTCCTGATCTCCTCGCGGCCGTAGATGAAGCCACCGGTCGGAAAATCGGGGCCAGTGACGATCTTCAAAAGCTCCTGAATCTTCATCTCGGGCTTACGCAGCAGCGCGACCGTAGCGTCTATGATCTCGGTCAGGTTGTGCGGCGGAATCTTGGTCGCCATGCCGACGGCTATGCCGTCCGAGCCGTTGACCAGCAGATTCGGGATGCGCGTCGGAAGCACCGAGGGCTCGCTCAGCGACTCGTCATAGTTAGGGTTGAAATCGACCGTCTCTTTTTCGATGTCGGTGAGGATTTCGGTCGTCAGGCGCGCCATGCGGACTTCCGTATAGCGCATCGCCGCCGCCGCGTCGCCGTCCACCGAGCCGAAGTTGCCCTGCCCGTCCACCAGCGGGTAGCGCATGGAGAAATCCTGCGCCAGGCGGACTATCGTGTCGTAGACGGCCGTGTCGCCGTGCGGGTGATATTTACCGATCACGTCGCCGACGACGCGCGCGCTCTTCTTGTATGCCTTGTTGTACTGGTTGCCCAGCTCGTGCATGGCCCACAGGACTCTGCGATGCACGGGCTTCAATCCGTCGCGCACGTCCGGAAGGGCGCGACCGATGATGACGGACATGGCGTAATCCAGGTAGGAACGCCGCATCTCGTCTTCGATATTTATGTAATTACGTTCCGTAATGGTTTCCATCAAATAGACCTTTCAAGTACAATCTGCGCGCCCGGACTCTTCTCCGAGGCCGAGGCTCGCCGTCGGTTGCGCCAATCACTGCGGCAAGAGCGCCCCCGAAAACCTTTTTAGACCCCCGGCGGCGCACGTTGTATAGCGTGAATTAGAGGCTTTCCGGTACTCGTCTCGGAAGCGTGCCGACACGCCCCCTTTGAAGTACGATATATTGTAGCCGGAAAGAGCGTTTTTGGCAAACCCCGGCCCGACTGAAAGTCCCTTGAAACTGAGAGGTTTAGCGCCATTTTACGGGCCCCTTTCGGGGGCTTCCCGAAGCCCCATATCTTGCGCTCGGAAGCGGTAGTTAACCAGGGGGTGAGCGTGCCATGACATTTGAAGGGAAATCGCGGCGCATACGGGATCGTTTGAAGCTCTCTCTGCCGGTGCGGGTGCGCTGCCGCGAGAGCGCAGACGCGGAGGAGTGGGTGGAGGTGACGCGCCTGCTGGACGTGACGCCCTTCGGCGCGCGTTTTACCCTCGGCAGATCGACCGAGCGCGGGCGCTTGCTCCACCTGACGCTGCCCATGCCGCGCCAGCTTCGCTGTTACGATCACGTCGAAGACCAGTATCGCATCTGGGCGCTGGTGCGCCACATCAAGCCCGTTCCGTCGGCGAAGGAAGACGAGACGCTGCGCCTGGAAGTGGGCGTCGCCTTCGTCGGCAAGCGGCTGCCGCCGAACGCCGAACAGGAGCCGACCAGGCTTTATGATGTGGCGGCGCAGTCCGAGACGGGGCTGTGGAGCTTGCGCGAGCTGGCCCAGAGCACGGTGACCTCAGAGGGGCGCGTGCGTGTTGACCGCCCCGAAACGCGTCACAATATCCCGATTGAAGTGACGGTCGAGGTCTTCGACGAAGAGGGAAAAGTCGCTGCCACAGAGACGACCGTGACGGAGAATATCAGCCAGCACGGCGCGGCAGTCTTTACCACCCTGAGCGTCGAGCGCGGCCGTTTTGTCCGCCTCACGAGCAGGCAGTATCAAATCTCTGTCATGGCGGCGGTGCGTGGGCGAAGCAAGGGGGCGGGCGGCGTAGCCCGCCTACATCTGCAATTCGTAGATCAAGCCTGGCCGCTCGAAGGAATCGAATAGGTCTGAAGAGGCTGTGAATAAAAGGTTGAGACAACGTATCAGCACCGAGCGGCGCGTGCTGCTCGTCGAGATCGAGCGACGCTGCGCAGACCCGCAATGCAACGCAAGGGCACGCATCGGGCTGACAAAAGATGAAGCGCGCCTCTACACAGGCTTTGAATGCGAGCAGTGCAAGCAGTGGACGCCCGATAGCCTGCACGAGCGCGACGTGCCGGAGTGGTGGGAAGAGCTGGCGATCACGGACTTGCACGCCGTCCGCCCACAGCTTACGCCTCGCGGGGAAGAGCCGGGCGAAATTGTCTCGCGCCTGAGCGACGATTACAGAAGAATGAAAAGCAAGGATGAAGAATGAAGGACAAGCAGCTTGGCTTTCATCATCCGTCCTTCATCATTTTCTCTTAGGGGTTATCTGTTTTGAGTGAAACGAGCACAGGCATTGTGGGCCGCCAGCAGAGGAACGGAGCGTTGCGAGAGCCGCAGATGTTTCCGCAGTGGGTGCTGGAGATGGTACGCCCCGCGACGCATGCGCTGTCTCGCCTACTCTGGCAGATAGATTACGAGGGGCTTGAGAACATTCCGCTCACGGGCGGCGTGATCGTCGCCGCCAATCACCAGAGCTACATAGACCCGTTCTGGGTAGGGGTGCCGATCAAGCGTCCCTTGCGCTTCCTGGCATGGAGCGAGAGTTTTGATTGGCCCATCGTCGGCTCTCTGCTCGGCTGGCTCGGAGCCTGGCCCCTTGAGATAGAGCGCAGCGACCCGACCGCCATTCGCCGCTCTCTGCAATGGCTGCGCGGCGGCGGCGCGGTCGTCATCTTCCCGGAAGGCGGGCGCTGCCTGCCCGACGGCGCTTTGATGAGGTTCAAAAACGGCGCGGTGCGGATGGCCCTGGAAGCCAATGTGCCGATATTGCCTGCGACAATTCGCGGCGGGCATCGCGTCTGGCCCAAGGGCTACCGCCTGCCGCACCTGGCCAAAGTCCAGGTCATCTACCACCCGTTACACCACGTCACGCAGCGCGAAGGCGAAGACACGCGCGCCTGCGCCCGCCGCGAAACAGAACGCCTCGCCGAAATCATCGGCTCGAAACTACAGTGACGAGGGACAAGTGACAAGTGACGAGCAAGAGCAAGAGCAAGAGCAACAGCAACAGCAACAGCAACAGCTTTTCTCTCGTCACTCTTCACTTGTCACTCGTCACTGCTTTTGCAGGACTCGCATCATGGCTTCGTGGATGAGGGCGTTGCTGACGACGATGGGCGGCGTGTAGATGTCGAAGGGCGTGCCGTCGTAGCGCGAGACGCGCCCGCCGGCCTCTTCGATCAGGATGACTCCTGCGGCGACATCCCACGGCCTCAAGCCTTCCTCCCAGAATCCGTCAAACCTCCCGCACGCCACGTAGGCCAAATCTAAAGCCGCCGAGCCGTCTCGCCTGACGGCCTGCGCGTGCATGATGAAGTTGGCGAAGTGGCGGGCGAAGTCGCCGCGATCACGCACGTCATAAGGAAAGCCCGTGCAGAGCATCGCGCGGTTCAGGTCGTCCACTTCCGAGACGCGTATGCGACGCCCGTTCAAGGTTGCGCCCTCTCCGCGCTCGGCCGAGAACGTCTCGTCGCGGGTCGGGTCGTAAATGACGCCCAGCTCAAGACGGCCCGCTCGCTCAAGCGCGATGGAGACGCAGAAGCAGGGGTAGCCGTGCGCGTAGTTGGTCGTGCCGTCCAAAGGGTCAATGATCCAACGATACTCGCTCCGCTCCGCGCCTTCCAGGTCGGAAGCGCCCGATTCTTCTGCGAGGACGGCGTGGCGCGGGTAGTAAGATTTGATGCGCTCGATGATGAGCGTTTCGGCCGCGAGGTCAACTTCGGTGACGAGGTCTATGTCCCCCTTATTGCTGACCTGAATCGCGCGGCCCATGCGCTCTTGCAGGATACGCCCGGCATCGCGCGCAGCTTGAATGGCGAAGTTAAGCAATGCTATCTCCAAGAGAGAAATTAACAGGATGGACAGGATAGACAGGATAAAAGCAGGAGCCATTGCTTTTCCTGACAATCCTGTCCATCCTGTTTGAATCCGGCTTGAGTTTCTCGTCCTTTACTGTTCGCCCTCTTCTTTGGCGGGCAGCATCGGAATCTTAACGCCTTTACCGAGAGCAGTCTCTTTAGCCTCCTCATAACCTGCATCGACGTGGCGCGCGACGCCGAGGCCGGGGTCGTTGGTGAGGACGCGGTTGAGGCGGCCCTCGGCTTCAACTGTGCCGTCGGCGACAGAGACCTGCCCGGCGTGCAAGGAGTAGCCTATCCCTACGCCTCCGCCGTGATGAAACGAGACCCAGCTCGCGCCGCTCGCGGTGTTCAAGAGCGCGTTGAGGATGGGCCAATCGGCGACCGCGTCCGAGCCGTCGAGCATCCCTTCCGTCTCGCGGAAGGGCGAGGCGACGGAGCCAGTGTCCAGGTGATCGCGGCCAATCGCTATGGGCGCGGCCAGGTCTCCGCGCCTCACCAGGTCGTTGATCCTCTCGCCCATCTCGGCCCGCTCGCCATAGCCCAGCCAGCAGATGCGCGCCGGAAGACCCTGAAACGGCACGCGCTCGCGCGCGAGGCGCAGCCAGCGATTCAGAGTCCTGTCTTCGGGGAAAAGCTCAAGCGCGAGGTCATCGGTCTTGCGTATGTCTTCGCTGCTGCCCGAAAGTGCGACCCAGCGGAAAGGGCCCTTGCCCTCGCAGAAGAGCGGGCGAATGTATTCGGGCACGAAGCCCGGAATCTGGAAAGCGTCCGTGCATCCGGCGTCGAAAGCCTGCTTGCGTATGTTGTTGCCGTAGTCGAAGGCGATTGCGCCCGCGCGCTGCAACTCAAGCATGGCCTCTACGTGCCGCGCCATGGATTGCATCGAGCGCTCGATGTAGGCGCGCTCGTCCGAGCGGCGCAAGTCATCTGCTTCCTCAAGGCTGAGTCCTGCGGGGACGTAGCCGTTCAAAGCATCGTGCGCGCTCGTCTGGTCTGTCACGGCGTCAATTGTGACGCCGCGCCTGACCAGCTCCGGCAGGACTTCGGCGCAGTTGCCGACCAGGCCGACAGACAGTGGACGCCCCTGCTCGCGCGCGTCCTCGCACATCTGCAAGGCGTCGTCTAAGGAGAGCGCAAGGCGGTCGCAGTAGCCCGTGCGAACGCGACGCTCAATGCGCGCTTGGTCAACGTCTATGCCGAGAAAGATCGCGCCGTTCATGGTCGCGGCGAGGGGCTGCGCGCCGCCCATGCCGCCCATGCCGCCCGACACCAAGAGCTTCCCTTCAAGGCTTCCGCCGAAATGTTTGTCGGCCATCGCGGCAAAGGTCTCAAAAGTGCCCTGCACGATGCCCTGCGTGCCGATGTAAATCCAACTGCCCGCAGTCATCTGCCCGTACATCATCAACCCGCGCCGCTCAAGCTCGTGGAAATGCTCCCAGTTGGCCCAAGCGCCGACCAGATTGGAATTGGCTATGAGCACGCGCGGCGCGTACTCGTGTGTGCGAAAGACTGCGACGGGCTTGCCCGACTGGACTAATAAAGTCTCGTCCATTTCCAGAGCTTGCAGCTCGCGCACGATGGCGTCGAACGAGGCCCAGTTGCGCGCGGCACGCCCAGCGCCGCCATACACCACCAGATCGCCGGGACGCTCCGCCACTTCCGGGTCGAGATTATTCATCAGGCAGCGCATGGCCGCCTCCTGATGCCATCCCTTGCAACTGAGCACGGGCCCGCGCGGCGCGCGCACGATTCTTGAAGTCATAAGAGTCGAACTGAAATAAAGGATGAATGAGGAAGGCGGAAGGATGAATGAAAGACAAACTGCTTTTTATTCATCACTGCCGCCTTCCGCCTTCCTCATTGCTTTTCGCTTCCCCACAAACGGTTCAGCCAGCCGCCGCTCTCTCTCTTCGTCAGCGTCTCCAACTCGCCCGCGTCTAGCCACACGCCCTGGCACGTGTCGCAGCGGTCGATTGTGACACCTTCGACGGTCGTCTCCTGAAGTGTTCCGTCGCATTTGGGGCACTTGATGCGTGCGGCTTCTGTGGCACGCGCCTGCTCTTCGGCGGCCATTCGGGCGCGCATCTTCTCTATGGCCTCTTGCTCCTTGCGCCGAAAATAGTCTTCCTCCAGCGCCTTCTTACGATCATCCAAAGGGTTAGGCATAAAGCATGTTTCCTCTATCGTAACGATTGTTTTTGAACAGTAATGTAATAACAGAAAAGAGGGCCAAGCGTGAAGTGCGGCGCGGGGCGTGGCAACTTAAAAGTCGAACTCGCCGCGACGAATGCCAGCGGCGATCCGTGAGATGTCTGCGGAGAGCGAGCGGTCGCGCACAAGTCGCGGTGAGAGGGCGCGCACGGCTTCGTAGGCACGCTGGACGCCGCGACCTGGCCGCAGCGGCGCGCGGTGTTCGAGCCCTTCGGCGGCGGCCAACAGCTCGATGGCGATCAGTTGCTCGGCGTTCTCGACCACCGCGCGCAGCTTCGTCGCCGCCGTCATACCCATCGAGACGTGATCCTCTTTGCCGCCGGAGGTCGGAAGGTTATCCACGCTCGCCGGGTGCGAGAGGACTTTGGCTTCGGCAAGGAGGGCGACGGCCGTGACCTGCGCGATCATGAAGCCGGAAGAGGTTCCCGGATGCGTCGTCAGAAAAGGCGGAAGCCCTTCGTTGAGGTCTGGGTTGACGAGCCGCTCTATGCGCCGCTCGCTGATGCTCGCCAGGTCTGTGAGCGCCACGGCGGCATAGTCGAGGCAGAGCGCGAGCGGCGCGCCGTGAAAATTACCGCCCGACAAAACCTCTTCCCCGTCGGTGAAGACCAGCGGGTTGTCGGTGGCGCTGCCCGTCTCGGTCTCCAAAATCTCGCGCGCATGCGAGAGCGCGCCGCGCACAGCGCCGTGAACCTGCGGCATGCAGCGCAGGGAGTAGGCGTCCTGCACGCGCGGGTCGTTCTCAAGATGCGACTGCCTGATCTCGCTCTCGCGCAGCAGCTCGCGCAGGTGCGCGGCCACTTCTACTTGGCCCGCATGAGGACGCGCGCTGTGTATGCGCTCGTCAAAAGCGGCCGGCGTTCCGCGCAGAGCTTCCAAAGTCATAGCGCCCGCCACGTCTGCCACATGGGCGAGCCGCACAGCGCGCCGCACAGCCAGGCAGCCCACGGCCCCCATCGCCTGCGTCCCGTTGAGCAGCGCCAGACCTTCTTTGGCTTCGAGCTGCAAAGGCTCTATCTCGGCGCGTCGCAGCGCCTCGGCGCTCGTCATCCTCTCGCCTCGATAAAAGGCTTCGCCCTCGCCTATGCACGCGAGCGCCAGGTGTGCGAGCGGGGCCAGATCGCCGCTCGCTCCGACCGAGCCCTTTTCGGGAACTACAGGGCAGAGGCCGCGCTCAATCATCAGGAGCAGAGTGTCTATGACGAGAGCGCGCGCGCCGCTGTAGCCGAGCGCCAGCACGTTCGCTCTCAAGAGCATCATCGCGCGCGTCTCCTCTGCGGAGAGCGGTTGGCCCAGGCCGCAGGCGTGGCTGCGCACCAGGTTCAGTTGCAGCTCGCGCAACTCCGAAGGCGCGATCCTCACGTCCGAGAGCTTGCCGAAGCCTGTGTTGACGCCATACACAACACGGTCTTCTTTCAGTATCTTTTCGATCACGCGCCGCGCTCCCTCGACGCGCCCGCGCGCCGATTGCGCCAGCCCGACCCGCAACGCCCCACACGCCGCCCCGTAAACCTCTTCCAGCGTCAAAGCCTGTCCGTTCAACTCAAGCATAAAGGCAGTGATGAGTGACAAGTGACGAGTGACGAGTAAGAACAAGAATAAAAGCAATGCTTTCAGCTTGTCACTCGTCACTCATCACTCGTCACTGCTATTTTGTCATCGGCTCTTTGTTTGGTACTTCGGAGATGTCCAGTTTTCTGAATTCGCCGGTGGCTGTGCGCGTGCGCTGGCGGGCGCGTTTGGCGCGGCGGCTTGAGACGTTGCGCGCGCTGGCGGCCGCACCACGCGTCCAATCCGTCATCCGCTGAAGCGGGCGCAGCGAAAACTTGTGACGCGGCAACACCTCGCCCGTCGCCTCTCTCAGCCGCACGGTCGCGATGGCGAAGACGATGACCGACACGTTAAAAACGACGCCGACGAAGAATACTATCCAGCCGGGCACGAGCCCGACGGTCGCCCGCTCGATAAAGACATTGAAGCTATAGGCCGGAAGCGGGTGAAGGTAGACTTTCAGATTCCAGCTCAGGGCCAGGAGCGCGAATATCCAGAGGTAGTTGCGACGCAGGCGGCGTCCGATGGCCTCCCACTCGCTGATGGTAAAGTGCGGCGTCAAAAGGTCTGCCGCCAGGTGATCGGCCCACTCCTGGTCAACCACCCCGTCGGGCGCGAGCATCTGCGCGAAATAGCCCGTCTCCATCACCCGCACGCGGCTAGACCATATCTCGTAGTAACGATAGCGCCGCGCTTCCATCAACAGGAAGATGGCTACGAGGATGGAGTTGATCGGGATGACGAAGTGCGGATTGCTGGGCGAGCTGAAGACGAAGGAGAGCGTCGCCCCGGCCGTCAGCACGGCCCAGTTCGTCGTCGTGTCGAGCCGGTTGCGCCAGGTGTTTGAGCGCTGCACCTCGCCGCGATAGAAATGAACCATCGCGGTATTGAACTCGGCCGTCGAGAGCTTGCGTGTCGGGATGAACTGGCGCGCCGCGCCGTCGGTTCGGTCAACGGGCGCTCGCTCCGGCGTGACTGTTGCGTGCAATCTGTCGGGCGTCGTGGTGGTGTGCAACTGGCCCGAAACGCGTTCGCTGCCTGTCAGGGAACCGCTCCCTCTTGTGCGCGACTCGATGCTCATCTTTGTCCGCTCTCGCGCCTTTCGCTTCTCCTCTAAGCACCGGGCGGCCTCGCTCACGGAGCGCGCCGCCTCGGTTGGCCCGAACCTGATAATAACATGTCAGCGCCTCTAAAGAGAGCATTGCTTGACACGCTACTCATGGCCCCCTATATTTGAGCTTTGCCTGACCGAGACGCTATAGACACTATGACAGCAGAAGGCGCAGGCCGGGAGCAGGACACACGCTGGATGCGCCGGGCGCTGGAAGCAGCACTGGAAGCGCGTGAGCGCGGCGAAGTCCCCGTCGGCGCGGTCGTCATCACGGGCGACGGCCAGATGCTCGCGGCGGCAGGCAACCGGACGCGCACGGATTGCGACCCGACGGCCCACGCCGAAATAGTGGCGCTTCGTGAAGCAGCCCGCGCCTTTGGCAATTACAGGCTCACGGGCACGGTCTTGTATTCGACCATCGAGCCGTGCGCGATGTGCGCCGGGGCCTTGGTTCAGGCCAAGACGGGACGCCTCGTCTACGGAGCACGGGACGAGCGCGCAGGCGCGGTCGAATCACAGTTCCGCATCTGCACGACAAGCTCATTGAATCATCAGATAGAAATCACCTCCGGCGTGCTCGAAGCAGAGTGCCGCGCGCTCATGCAAGAGTTCTTTCGCGCGCGCCGGAACGCAGATGTCAGCGACCGGATGCCGGGTATCAGTTACCAACATCCGGAACCCGACATCTAAGATCACCTCTCGGAGAGGTCGCATAGTGGATTAGTGCACCGGTCTCGAAAACCGGAGTGGGTGAAAGCCCACCGTGGGTTCGAATCCCACCCTCTCCGTTCTATTTCAACAACTGGCGGGCTTGAAGCACAGGCTTCGGCCCGCTTCGTTGTTTGTGACTTGGCGCGAAGTTGGCGTGAAGGGCGTGTGTCCAAAATTACCCGGTGACGGGTTTGTTTGACCATAGAATAACGCAGCATTTAGCGAAACATGGGCTCTGCTAGACGACATGCATTGCTCAATGCCAGGTTCGCTTTATGAGTTACTTTTATCTGCGCCTTTCCTATGGTATGTGCAACCCGTAAATGTGCCTTCGCGCCGGACGCGCATTTCCTTATGAAGCCGCCAGGTCTTTCCGCCATCAGAAGAGACGATGCGCCGCCAGTGAAAAGATTGCCCGGTAATCTTTGAGAATATCCATCGCATCGGCTTGCCGTCCGGAACAGGCTCTATATAAAACCCTTAAAAGTTAAAGGTTTTGCTCACGAGGGTTACGTCGCTGAACGATGATGGAAGCGGCATCATGTAGTTCGGTCGTGGTTTAAGAGACAGGCCCGGAAGTTCGGGAAGACCAAGGGAGCGATCAGTGACCTGTATTTTGGCGGGCCCAGACGGCTTCAGCTTCAGAATTAATTCCACGCCTCCTTTGGGAAAGGCAGAATATTGCAATCCCCTCTGGCCTTTTCGTATTGAACTCATCCTGACATCTTCGAAGTTAATCATTTTGCCGTTCACTGAAGCCCCGATGACTTCGACGTTCGTATCCGGGTAGAGCGAGACGACGGCTGCGTTGCGCGGCGAGGTAATGCGCACATGCAGGGTTCGGACATCGCCGCGCATATCCTCACCAAGCACTACCAGCTCAGGGGGCGATAGTGATGCGACCGGCGCTTCGCTCTGGAGATATGTGAGGGCCGAGGTCGGAATTAGTTCTGTTAACGTGCCACGCTTCGGCGTCGGAAAGAATTGTGCTGTCCACTCATCCGGTTGGGAATCAGAACTTGCCCATACAGCCTTTCCCGTATCGGCATTCAATCCATAAAAAACGTCGTTCACTTTCGGATGATTCTCATCGAATCCGGCAGTTAAAAAACCCGTCATCACGAGTCCCAAACAAATCACTATTGCCGTCGCGGGAAATAACCACTTTCCGGGCCTGGCAATCAAGTCGAGATGAGGGATCAGCAGACCGAAGAGGAGCACCAGCATGAGCAATACTATGCTTGCGACATTGAAAGTCATGGCGATGAGAATTTGGTAAATAATTTGAGTGAACAGAAAGATGCCAGGAATGGCGCAGAGCGCAAGCACGATAATTTGCTGCACCCGCGATTGACCTTCCCAAGCGAAAAGGATGCCTAAGCCCACGAGTGCGAACAGCAGCGGCCAGATCAGTAGATAACTCCCTCCAGGTATGAGTACGCTCACCAGGAGCGCCAGAATCAACCACCATAACAATCCTCCCACCGCCAGGTTAGAGACGCCCGTTTTTTTACGAAACCAGTTATAGAGAGAACAGACGACGGTGCAGGAAAGGAACACAAAGCCCAAGCTGTAATACTGGCTATTATAAGTCTCGCCCCAGGGAATGAATTTTATACTCGGATGCAGCGCTCTTACCAATATCAAGGCCAATGTGACCACGACTGCCGTTGCTATGGCGCTCAGGAGCAACGCAAGAAAGCCAAAGCCAATACCGGCGACGGTCAATAAATTCTTCTTAAACCCAAGTATGACGACGCAAGCAAAGACGAGCAGCGCGAGCAAAGCTAAAGGAATCACCAGCCATCCAGGATAATAGACAAAGACAGAACCCAGTGGGTTGAAGTAAACGGCATTGCCTGCTCTCATTCCATTAATATTCAAATTGCCAAAATGCCGTGCCAGCGCCAAGGCGTTCGCACCATGATGTTGCAGGCTGGCTTGATCGATGTTTTGAAGGTTATCGGCCATTGTATGGTAACGGGGAAAGTCATTGATGTAAGCAAAATTGAGCCCGGCCAAGCCGGCATGTTTGAAAACAGTAAAATCTGTATCGTTAGGCAGACGTTTGTAAATCTCATAAGCGAAAGAATTCGCCATGGGAACCGCAGAAGCATTGGCGAACTCCTGAATGAGCCTCCCATTCTCATTGCTTGTTTCAAACATCAAAGACGGCCCGCTACTGCCGCGCGCCTCGAAATTAAAGACGACTCCGACACCTCTCGACCAGGGATGTTCATCCACGAAAGCTTTCGCCCCCAGTAAGCCGAATTCTTCCCCGTCGGTGAACAAAAAGATCACATCGTTTTTTAAAGGCGGACTCGCTTTCAACGCGCGTGCAGTTTCCAGTATGGCCGCCACAGCAGCCCCGTCATCACTGGCTCCCAGGCTGGTCGGCACCGAATCGTAATGCCCGACCAGTAGAATGGCCGTACTATTATCTGTGCCGCGCAGTCTTCCGACGATATTTTGTACCGTTCCCAGGCGGAAAAGATCAGCTTGTGCGAGGCCGAGGGCTGTGGTCGTTTGAATTTCCCATTCCAATCCCTGAGCTGCCAGCTCTTTGACAATGTAGTCGCGTACCGATTCATGTTCGATTGAGCCTATCGGGTGCGGGGCGCGGGCAATGACTTTAAGGTGTTCCATCGCGCGACTGGCAGAAAATAGAGGCGGTGGAGCATCGGCGGGGATCACGTCCGGTGGACGTAATCGGTAAATCGCCAGCCAAGCCATGAGGGCAAGGAATAATATTAAGCCTATGCCTTGCACCAGCTCGATGCTTCTCGCCGGTGTGGCAGAACTTGCTCTGGCGGACACATTTTTCTCAACCATCGGAACACTCCACTCATCTAGAAAGACATCTCCGTCTAAGCCAGGAGACGGCCACGGTGAATCAGTAGGGGCCGATCCTTAAAGTAAGCGTCGCACGTTGGCCCAATTGTGGCGAGGAGCGCCGACAGTTGCTATGCAAGGTAGTGTGACGGCAAAATGGTCAAACGCTTTAGCGCCCGTCAACTTGATTTTGAATCACTGAGCCATTGCCAGCACTTATGAGCCGTCGCATGTCCTTCCACTGCGATAGCGGCCACATAACCCGGAGCGGGAGATAACCCCATCAACGACCAGCGGGAGCCTTCTTGTAGATCATTGTCTGTACTTAACAGCGCCACTGGCTCGCCCGGACTGAGCGACACCGCAAATTGGTCCAAGGGATGCGAAAGCCCTTCTCCACGAGCTTTGACGTATGCTTCCTTGCGTGTCCAACAATTAAAGAATCCAGCAGTTTGCAGACTCAATGGGAGCGCACGCAGCATTTGCACTTCGACGGGCGAGAAAAAATGCTCGGCGATCTCCAGGCTGGCAAAATCTTCACGCATAAATTCTATGTCGATGCCGACCTCACGCTCTCGCGTGAGGGTATAGAGCGCAACGCCATGCGAGTGAGACACATTAAAGCGCAATGGATTATCGCCCGTCTCGGCCTTCAACGCAGGCTTGCCATATTGACTGTAAGAAAAGCGTATCCGGTCGGGTGAAACGTTCAGATAGCGGCTCAGGATTTCTCTGAGCACACCACGAGCAACAATAAAGTGGTCACGATCTTTCTGGAAATGATATTTGCCTGCCCTCTGCCGCTCGTCCGGCGTTAGGGTCTCTGAAAGAGCCTGGACTATCGAAAGCGCCTGGTTCAAATCAGCACGCCACACATGTATGTCTTGAGCGTCAAGAAGGGGACGCGCCGGTGCCGGAAGCCATAAATATTTCTCTGAAATCATGGAGACCAGAGTGATACTCCAAATTATTCAAATCGAAAGATAAACTGACGGTTCGAGCCGGTCTCGCTCCTTATCATATCAAATGCCCGAATCTCGCTTTTGAGTCGGAAACCAGATAGAAGAACTAATAAAGTAACAGCGATGGCGAGCCTGGCAATCCATTGTCGAGGTGGCAACTTCGTTAAATGGAGATTTCAAAAAGAATCACGCATGAGCTTCTCTTCATTAAGTGAGGACAATTTCATGCGGTGTGCTTCTCGCGGGATTGCTACTATCGTTCTTTTCAAAGTCGTAGGGCCTGAAGTCTTAGCTCTATCTAACTCTTCAGAAAATTTGGCAATCGTCGGGAATTCAAAGAAGGTACGCAACTCCATCTCTCTCTGGAATACTTTCCGCACCCGCGACATCACTTGCGTCGCCAGCAAACTGTGCCCTCCTAGCTCGAAAAAGTTGTCCTCAATCCCCACTCCCTCCACT